>CALCKK010000018.1:0-221744 GCA_937966215.1 uncultured Collinsella sp.
GCGGGTGGTTTAAAGCTGGCCGCTGCGCGGCCAGCAGACTAAAGTCTTGAAACAACAAAAACACGCCGCTCGGGAGCGGCGCATTCATTCGAATCCATATTTGAGTGTATCAGCGAACCCAAAAGGTTGCGCAACGAATGGGCAAATTAAGGATGCGAGTGGAAGCATCCATGCGATAAGCGGATACAAAGCATCTTTGTTGCACAACAAACTTACAGTCGCACGGGGAAATTATGGCTACCCCGTGCGTCGCGATGAAGACATACGGCAGGAGCAGGCTCGCCACCTAAATCGTGCGACGGGCCTCGATGGCGCGCCCAAGCGTAAGCTCGTCGGCATACTCCAGGTCGCCGCCCACGGGAAGGCCGCTCGCCAGACGCGATACCTCAACGCCCAGCGGCTTGATAGTGCGGGCCAGGTAGCTCGCCGTGGTCTCGCCCTCGATATTGGGGTTGGTGGCGATGATGACCTCGTGGATGTCCTCGTGGCCCAAGCGTGCCAGCAGCTCACGAATGTGCAACTGCTCGGGACCAATCTTGTCCATGGGACTGATCACGCCGCCCAATACGTGGTAGAGACCGTGGTAGCTGCCCGTGCGCTCAATCGCCTGGACATCGCGCGGCTCGCCCACCACGCAAATGCGAGTGGTATCGCGCATCGAATCCTGGCAGATGGAGCACTCGTCGGCCGTGGCGTAGTTAAAGCAGCGGCTGCAAAAGTGAACCTCCTGCTTAACCTCCAGGATAGCCTCGGCCAGGCGGCGCGCCTCCTCGGCATCGGCCTCGAGCAGGTAATAGGCGATGCGCTGGGCCGACTTGGGACCAATGCCCGGCAGACGGCCCAGCTCATCGAGCAATTTTTGCAGACTATGGTTGGCACTCATATATATGCGTGTCTTAGAACGGCATGCCCGGGATGTTGAGGCCGCCGGTGATGGCGCCCATCTGCTTGTTGGCGAGCTCGTTGACACCGCGGACGGCCTCGTTGACGGCAGCCATGATCATGTCCTGCAGCATATCGACGTCCTCGGGATCGAGGGCATCGGGGTCGATGGTGAGGTTGACGAGCTCCATCTCGCCGTTAACGGTCACCTTGACCATGCCGCCGCCGGCAGAGGCGTCGACGGTCTGGGACTTAAGGTTTTCCTGCGCGGCGGCAAGCTGCTCCTGCATCTTGCGAGCCTGCTTCATCATTTGCTGCATGTTCATACCGGCCATGATGGCTCCTTTACGTGCGGCCGCGCGACAAGCTGCAAGGGCAGCCGGAGCGCGACGGGACTTTCAAACTCAAAAATCGTACCACGGCGCGGGGCAAGCAAGCGGGGCGGACACGCTACCTCAGTCGATATACATGTCCTCCAATACAAACCACGCGCAAAGATTATGCAAGGCCGAATTATGCAAGGTTGCATAATATCGCATACTCAATCTAGTAGAGCCGAATCCGGCATTTCATGTGTGCCACTAAATAGCTAAATGCCAAACCGCTGCTCGAGGCGGAGCACATGGCGGCAGGGTATAATTTGATTGTCATAGATTGCAATTTGGAGGTGCCCCATGAATGCCCCCGACGCGCTCCAAAACATCCGCTCAAAACACCCCGTTGCATATGTGGTTCTCTATCTCTTTGTCGGCTGGGCATTGCTGGTTGTCATCACCCATGCCATAGCTTTTGGAGCAGAACTGCTGATAGCCAGCTCGGACCAGCCCGTCGTCAAATGGGAGACGACCGATGAATGCACCGACGGAACCCGAACCATTTACTACAACAGCCCGTCCCTCTACCAAGAGTTCAAGGTCAAGATAAAGGACTCCAAGATTGTCGGTGCCGAACCAGGCGCTTTCTTGACAATCGGAGCAACCCTCGACGCCGAGCAAGTCGAGTACACGGACAGCCGCGCGACGTATCGTGTCGACCTCAGCACCCTAGGCCGACCGTCACGCATCTGCCTGCTCGAATGCGATATACGCGGCACCACGCTACGCATGTCCGAAACACAAATGCGCCCGGACAAGGATTCCCCGAAGGATCAGAAGCCCTAAGTCCAGCGAGCGCCGTTCAAAGCAAAGAAGTCTCTTCTTGAGCAGTATACCCGCCCACACGGTTACTCCACCGGCTTGAAGATGGTGGACTGGCCGAAGACGCTGCGGATGAGGGCTTTGGCCTCGTCCTCGGTCTGCGGGATGCTCGGGGCTGCGCCCTGATGGCCGAAGGGGCTGCCCGCACCGGGGTTGGACTCCCAGGGAGCCGCGGGGGCGTCATCGCTTGTGGGGGCCGCGGATGCCGCCGCGGCGGACTTGGGCGCGGGCGTCGCACCCGGCACGTCGAACGGAGGCAGATCGTCCCCGCTCGCATCGCCAGCGAAGCCGCCGACCATGGCGTCATCGTAGGGCACCTGCTCGGATTCCCACGGTGCAGACTGCGCAGACGGCTGAGCCTTGGGAGCGGACGCGCGCTCGGGCGCTCGGGGTGCGGGCTCGGTCGGGAGCTTGCCCGTGGCAGGAGCGCCAGCGGGGTTGTCGGAGCGCAGCCAGGGGGCTTTGCCCAGGTCGGATGACTTGGGCGCAGGCGCGGCGGCGGGCTTGGGCGCGGGGACCGGAGCAGCCTGTTTGGGCGCAGCGGGTTCAGGCGCCGACGGGGTCGGTGCCGCTACCGGTGCCGCTTTTGGCTGCGTCGCGCTGACGTTCGAGGATGCAGGGGCCGCCGAGGACACGGGTTGCGGGTCCGCAGATGCCGCAGCCCGTGCAGATGGAGAATGCTCCTCATGTTGAGGAGCCAGCGTGCCACCTCCATCCAGGACGTAGTCGACGGTGCGACGACCGAAGACCGCACTGACTGTCGGCAGGACCACCGACTGCGTGTCGGCGCGTCCGAGCATCTTGATGGCAAAGGTCGAGCCCGCGGGGAACGAGACCGTGAGCTTGGAGCCGTCGTCTGCTGTGGCGCGGGCATTGAGCAAAAGCCCTGCGTAGGAGGCCTGACGAGCCTTGACGCGTTCGACGACCTCGGCCCATTTGCGCTGGAGCTCACCGGCATCCTCGACCGCGGGGGTCTCGGCGGCACCGGCGGCAGCAACCTGGGCGGCGGTGTTGGGCTGGGGCTTAGGTGCCGGAGCGGTGGCAGGCGCGGGGGCTGCAACGGGCTGAGGCGTCGGAGCCGGCGCAGACTGAGCAGCCGGAACAGCAGCACCACGGTCCCAAGGCATACCGCCCTGGCGCGCGGACGTAGCAGCGGGGGCAGCGGATGCCGCCGGAGCGGCAGCACGAGCGCCCGAAATGAGCGTCGGCTGTTGGGCAGCAGCGGGTACGGATGCTGCAGGCGCGGCGGCCTGAGCAGCAGCCACGCTCGCCGGCACCGCGGCATTGGCAACCATGGCCTCCAGGCGTGCCACGCGCTCGGCCAATGCCTCAATCGTTAAATCAGCCTCGGGACGTGCCAGACGCGTGCAGGCAATCTCGAGCACCAGGCGCACGTCGCTCGCGCCCCTCATCTCCAGTGCGGCATCGTCGAGCACTGTCAGCACACGGGCCAGGCGGTCGGCAGGATGCTCGCCAAAGGCAGCGGCCTCGGCAGCAAGTGCCTCGGCCTGCTCGGAGCCACCCTCAAACAGCTCGGCACGGGCACCGGCAACGCAGGCAACGTACACGTCACGCACATGCGCCACCAGGTCGCGCGTCAGCTCCAGCAGGTCGTTTCCTTCCTCGACCTGCGCACGGATCAGTCCATAGAGCTCGGCAACATCGCGATCGGCAATGGCGCGGGAAAACTCGCCCAGAATCTGGTCCGAAACCTCGCCTAAAAGCGAGCGGGCGTCGTCCGCATGCACAGAACCGTTGCCAAAGACGCTCAGCTGCTCCAGCGTGGACAACGCGTCGCGCATACCGCCCTTGGCATGGCGCGCCACGATAGCCAGCGCCTCATCGTCGTAATCGAAGCCCTCCTGCTCGCACACGTATGCCAGGCGACGCTCGATATCCTCGTTGCCGATGCGATGGAAATCGAAACGCTGGCAGCGCGAGAGGATGGTCTCCAGAATCTTTTGCGGGTCGGTGGTGCACAGCACAAAGATCACGTGTGCCGGCGGCTCCTCGAGCGTCTTGAGCAGCGCGTTGAACGCCGCCGTCGTGAGCATGTGGACCTCGTCGATGATATAGATCTTGTACTTGCCGCGCACCGGGGCAAAGTTGACGGAGTTGATGATTTCCTCGCGCACATTGTCCACGCCCGTGCGGGAGGCGGCATCGAGCTCGTAGACATCGGGGTGGTTACCCTCGGCAATGAGCTCGCACTCCTCGCAAGTACCGTCGGGCATGCAGCCGCTTGCACCCTCGGCGCGCGCCGCCTCGGCATTGCGGCACAGCAGCGCCTTGGCCAGAATGCGCGCCATGGTGGTCTTGCCCGTGCCGCGCGGTCCGCAGAACAGGTAGGCGTGGGACAGGCGCCCCTCGGTGATGGCGTGCTCGAGCGTCGAGACGATATGCTGCTGGCCCACCACGGAGTCAAAGGTGAGCGGGCGATACTTTCGGTACAACGATTCCATGGGTGCTCCCCCGGGTATACTGAGTCTTGTTGCCGCGGCGGCCATGCGGTCGCACGGCATACTGCATTCCATAATAACCCGTACGGCGAGCCCGCCGCGATAGGAGTCCAAAGAGCATGGCAGACGCAGAGAGCAACCTCGTTCCCTCCGAAGCAGCCGACCAGGTCGAGGTCGCGCTCGAGGAGCAGGCCGCAGCCGACGACGGCATCCTGTACCTCAACGAGTACCAATACGAAAACGACCTCGTCACCGACTTCGCCCGCCTGGTCGCCTCGCCCAGGCGTCGCGGCTCGCTGTATGTCGCCGCGGCAATTGCCGCGCTCATCGGCATCGGCATGCTGGTGGCCGGCGGCAACTGGATCAAGTTTGGCGTCGTCTTGATCGTATTCGGCGCCTTTTTGGCCTGGTGGAGCAAAAACCTGCACCACACCCTCGCCCGCGACTTTATCGACGCCGTTGAGGCCGACGAGTCCATGGGTGGCCGCTATCGCCGCGTCGCCGCCAACGAGGACGGCCTGATGGTTTGGGGCACGAGCGGCAAGTCGCAGTTCTTCCCGTTTGAAAAGCTCGACCACGTGCTCGACGGCGAGCGCATCTTTGTGGCCATGTTCGCCGACCAGGGCGTGACGATCCCTAAGGACACCTTTGTCCGCGGCGATGCCGAGCAGTTCGGTCCCTTCCTTAAGACGCGCATCAACAAAAAACTCCGCATCGAGACCAAACGCAAGAAGATGAAGGCAGAAAAGGCCGCTGCCGAAGCAAAACAGGGCGACAAGCCCCAGGAGACCAAGGGCAAGCAGCGCAAGCAGAAGAAGAGCAAGAAGAAGCGGTAGGCCGGCCGACACCGAAGGCGCCTCGTCCCGCGCCCGATTCCGGGCCGGGGCGCCTGGAATCGGGCACGCGTACCGCCAATGGACCCGTTTTGCCTTGCTCTCGAGCTATTTCACTTCAAACCTTAAGAGCCTCCGCTCCGGCAGATCGGTCATCTTCATCGTGTAAGTCCCGGGAAATGCTTTCTCAAAACGGACGGTCTCGTAACCTTCGAAATAGTCGTTGGTGTTCTGCATCATAAATGGGACGAGCAACTCGTTTTCTGCCCCAACCTCCACGGCAAACGCAGCAGAGCCGCCAAGGACCGGCATGGCTTGCGTTATCAGATCGGTATTGACTACAAAATCATAGTTTGGCGCAGACTCCGGAACCAGATGCCAAACATACGCTTTGATTCCACCGTCGATATTATCCCTATTTCTGACACGCATCTTTACGGCGATAACGCACGTGATGTCGGCATCCTTCAGTCTCGTTTTCGTATCCACGGTGCCATATTTTGAATAATCGTCATGTGCTCGTTTGAGATACTCGCGCGGCGTGAGCAACTCTGCCCCGTCTATGCAAAACGAATACCCATCAGTCACCACATCCTTCGACCCCAGAAACGCTCCATCCATCGAGAGCCATTCGCCCTCCGCGTAATATTTCTCAGGAATGACCGTCCGGTTCCCGTTAACGACGCTCACCCTCATGCCCGCAAGGCCGGTAGCAGCACAGCAAAAAAGCGCGAGCGCCGATCTTCTCGTCCACAGGGTCTTCTTCATCGCGCTCACGACCTTTCCCGAACTTTCACAACGGCACCGTCGCGCATGCAGTAAACCCGATCGGCCAGTTCCTCGAGCACCTCTCCGTCATGGCTGGACAGAAGGACCTCACGACCCGTTGATGCCGCCATCGCCACAACGCGCTTGAGCATTTCAACGCCCGCTTCGTCGAGGGCATTCGTTGGCTCATCGAGAACAAGCAGCTTCGGCTTCTCCATAATTGCCGCAGCTATCCCCAGACGCTGCTTCATCCCAAGCGAGTATGCTCGGAACTTCTTTTTTTCGTCTGCATCGAGCCCCACGAGCCGCAGGGCAGAGCGAATGTCCTCGGGGGTGGCAACGCCCTTGATCTGAGCGATGAGCTTCAGATTGTCGTAGCCAGACAGATATCCCAAAAAGGAAGGCGCCTCGATCAACATCCCCAGACTCGGCGGGAACGAGATGTCCGCCCCAAGCCTTTGGCCATCGATAGAGATTTCGCCTTCGGTAGGCTTGATCAACCCGCAAACCGCTCGCATGAGCATGGTCTTACCCGAACCGTTTATCCCCTGAAGCCCGACCACAGTCCCAGGGTCAACCTCGATGGACACGTTGCGCAGGACATCGTTTTTACCCATGCGCTTCGATACGCCCCTTACGATCACACTCATATCTTGTCCCCCTTTTCTATAAGGTCGGCCCTTCGAAACCACAGTCCACCCAACGATAGGCATAACGACATAAGCCCAATTGATGACAAGACACTCGAGCCCGCCGCGATTCCCTCTTTGACAATTCCACCCCAGCGCAACAGCATCAAGGCGTTACCCAATAGCGCCCAATGTCGTGCATATGCCGAGCAGATCAGGTAGCTCATTAAAACCACAAACGAGACTGACGACCCAAGCACAAACCCAACCGCTGCCTGCGCAAACGCAAGCGCCTCAAAAGCAAATAAGAGACCTATGAAAAACGGCAGCGCATCTGCCTCGGCAGCTTTGAGAAACCACGGCGCCAAATTAGCCAGTTGAAGCGACTCACCATGAATGACCGCGCTGAACGAGGAGCTCACCACCAAGCTCCAAATCACAACAGAGCAAACCACCACGAGCAGTGAAAATGCCGTTACTGCCGCCACCAAGATAAAACGCGAGACCCACCAAAGGGTTCTTGCCCGGCATCGAACAAGCGCTTGCAAACCAAACCCGTGCAACGATTCGGTCGGATAGTCGAGTGTTGTATAGAGAATAAGCAGAATGAGAAATAGCCATCCTAGCGGAGGCACAAACATGACCCCGGGCCTAGGCTCAAACGGAGCAGATCCGGCAAACACGAGCGCAAGATTATCCGCAAACCCCAAGGTATCCGTTCTAACCCCATACACAGAAGACAATCCGTAGGCGTACACCAAGTTCGCAACGGTCACTGCCGCAATTGCAATAAAAGTGATGATGTTCTTCTTCAAAACGGTCCTCAGGTCCGCGGCGACCAGCCTCAACAGCATCAGACCACCTCGCGTCTTTTCCACGCCCCAGAAAAAGCCAACGAAGCAAGGGTCAATAATATGATTTCCGCAAAACCGGCTCGAATGTCTGGCCAGTTATTCAGCGATTCCGACCTGATGCTGTTGAGGATATTGCAGTTAAACCCCACACAAGCCATTACGCCGAAGATCCAGCCATTTGCAAAATGCCACGCAACCATTAGCAGATACGGGACAATTATCGCTTTGATTCTGCTACGAAACAAAATTGAGAAGCCAGTTACAGCCATGGATAAAGTCCCGAGCGTGACAGCATCGAACAGCGTGTATGCGAGCACATATGACAAAGGATGCGAATAAAATAGACCGGAGAAGTAGCTATGCAGGTAAAGTCCTACGTAAGTCGACTCATCGACCCGAGGAAGATACGCAGGAAAAAGCATCGAGACGATCAGGAAATTGACGAGCAGAGGAATGGCAGTCACTGTAAACGCGGAGAGGAAAGCAGACAGCATCTTTACGTTCACGTACGCCTTTCTGGAAACGCGCGTGCATATCTGCATGTCATAACCACTCAAACGCTCAAAGAGACACGACCAAGATCCAGCCAACATTGCAAGCAGGGGCAGTGCATAGAAAAACACCGACGCAGACAGTGGCGCGTTCGCGCTCACAACAATCCAGTTACCGAAGCTGCTTTCACGTGTTTGACCGAGATAATTTTCGGCTTGCACGCCAACGCCGTAACCAAAAGAAAGAAGGTTGTGACGCTCTTTTTCCAAATTTGCCCACGGCTCCAGCGCGGCAGCTATTGCAACTGCGACCGCAATCAAGAGAGCAAGGATAAAAGCTGGACGTCTAATCGTTTTCGACAGTTCGTATCTTGCGAGCTTTTGGTTCATACGTCCTCCTCCCCCTTCCGACCCAGAAAGCCGGAAGGGAGCCATTTCAAACAACTATGCGGGAAGCTTGTGGAAATGCCCGACGCAGTCGGGGCTCCATACACCAATAACAGTGCCGTAGCCAGACTCCGCCCATGCAGTCAGTCGCGCCGCAGATCGCCCGTTCTCACGGACGAGGTTATACATTTCCCACTGTCCCTTGTGATTCGAACGATACGTTCCCTGAGTACAATTCATGCTGCCGCTACCGCTTGTGTTATACGCACCGTCTGTATATAACCGAAGCGGATTTCCCGTATGGCCCTGGATATCCAGATAGAGCGATGAGGAATCATCCTTTTGACGGTAGCCAGTTGCACTCGTCCCGGCACATTGAAAACTAAATGCCTTATCGGCATTGTTCGTACAGGTCGTAATTCCCGTATCGGCGTTTTGAGTAATGCTGGAAACCTGAGAGGTGTCAAACTCCTCTTGTGCAAACGATGCAGCGGGAACCCCTAGGGACAGACCAGCTGCAATCACCAAGCCGACTCCGATTCGAGCAATAGCGCTCCTTGGCTTAATCATGGCCTTCTCCAATCAAAAGCGGTTAACAATGCGTCGACGCACGGCAACCTTCGCATGAATAGAGAAAGATGTCTGTAAACACCCGCTATTGAGTTGATTGCTCAGGCGTTTACACGTTATTTACCTGCGATAACAATAAAATTAGCTCCGCCTTATTCTTGATCTTCAACTGGCGGTAAGATGCAGACCGCAGCGCTTGCACCGTAGATGCAGCGTAACCGACATCCTCCGCAATGGCCTTTGTCGTTGCCCCCTCTGCCGTCATCAGCAAAATTTGCGACTGAACATCAGAAAGGGAGCGCGACGTAAGCAGGGCCAGCTGGCGCACGCGGGCCGTTTCGGTGGACCCGTTCGCCCGGTACTCCAAGACGGCCTTCTCGTCCTCAACCGAGCGGGCGAGCGCGATGTGCGTAACGAACATGGGCACAGACCAGCAAACAATCACCGTTGCCACGACGACATTGACAGCCGAACTTTGCCCCAACAACGACGCGAGGAACAACGGCTCGAAAACCGTCAGATCCTGCACCATATTGAGCAAGACAGCCCAAACAGGAGCCGTCGCCCCGAAGCAAAGCATCCATATCCCAAGCATTTTGCGCTGCGGACAGCTTCGCATCACTATATATGTGAGCAGCACCCCCGTCAGCACCGCAAGTCCATGGATTCGCCCCCTAGCGACCGCATAGATTAAGGCAACCATGCCCATTGACACCAACGGCACGATAGCCCGAGCATGGGCATGCACCTTAAACGGACGCAGCCCAACAGCGAGCGAAGCCGTAGACGCCACGCCGCAAAACAGGACCGGCACAGCCATCAACGGAACGCGTATGCACATCAATGCCGCGATATAGATAAAAGACCATTCCACAGCAGATAGCACCGCCCATACGTACGGGCTTCCGAGCCAAATCGCTTCACCCGCTCTATCCAGCGCAGCGCCACGATTCGCTTTTCCACCCGCGTAGCGTAGCGACAGAAGCAGTCCGAGACCCAATGCGTAGCTTAAGAGGGAAAAGGCGACAGCCCGCGAAACACCGGACCCCCAATCGCTATCCGCCATTACCAAGGGCCCCGCCGCAAGGAGGATAAAGAATAATGTGAGCAGGTATCGAAACAGCCGGCGCGTTCGAGCTGATGCCACTATATCGTCAGCATGCCGCTGCGGTAGCTCATGCCCTACAGTATCGCCCTCACCCGCAAACAGCGCCACGAGCTCGCGTGAGCCCGCAACCGACGCCTTCCCGTATGCTCGGTGAAGCGTTGTTCTCACCGTCGATGGCTTCGTATCCGTCTCCTTGGCAATTTCCGCCGGCGTTTTCCCTTTGAGCAGCAGTCGAACAAACTGCTCTTCTCTAGGCGACAGGGCAGGGGAAAACACCCCCGCATCGAATGTGTCGGACGCACAGGCGATATCCGAATTGTTGTCCCGTTTCCCCCTTAGCAACATGCATACGAAGGCAGCAGCGATAACGGACCCCATCGCCAGCAATGCAATGACCACGGCATCGCTTGCGAAGTATGCCGCCTCAACAGCCGGAATAAGACCAATAGGAACTGCTACGAGCACAGAACAGGCAAACACGTCGCGCCGCCCATGGCCAAAGGCACGAGGGCGGCAAAACGGCGGGGCCACAGTCAATGCGAGATAGACCAACGGAATTAAAAGCGCAAGGCCAATTGACGCGGCCGTTACAGGGGGCATCCCCCATGGCTCGGGAACGACTCTCCATGAAACTCGACAGCAAAACAGCAGGCAAGACATGACGGCTATTGTTTCTGTAAAAATCGCGTCCTGCGGGTGACGAGTTTCCCTTTCGTCAGTCCGTGTCGACCTCTGCGTCAAAGGAGAGTCCGCCGTGCCCCAAATAACATATGAGAGAAGCAGCGATCCAACAAAGCACGAGACACACGAAACGCCATGTAACAACCAAATCGGTGCAAACACGATTGGAATAGAGTCTCCGCGAGCATAGAAAGCCAGGTCGGCCCATTCGGGAACCGTTGCAATAACACCAAGGAAAACACCGATGGCACCGAGATGCCTCGGCCTTCTCATTCCCCCCTTGCATAGCGCAGCACCATGAACAAACGCCGCGAGGCATGCGCCCAGGATAACGAGCCAGGTCATTGCACCTGACGCTAGGCCGATTGAAGATGAAAACCGGTGATAAGGGGTGACCGCCATTACGACAAGCGCAATGGCGCAGGCAAATGTAGCAGAACGGCGGGAAAAGAGCATACGGCCTCCATAGCGTGTCATTATATCGCTCGAGCCGCTCGTTTATCTCTGTTCTCACACCAGCCAGCATCAATGATTCAGGCGAACTCCAATCCGCGCCAGATCACGGTCCGGCTTTTGTTCGCAGTCCCCACATCAAAGCGGGATGCGGTTTCCTTTTGGACGCCGGTTCGGAAAGCGCATCCCGTTCCAGGGCAATGTTCTGGGATGCAGTTTCCGCAGCCCACCCCATTTGGAAAGCGCATCCCATAATTTGGCTGAAAACTGAGATGCGCTTTCCAAACGAGCCGAAACGGGCCGAATCGATCGGGCCACCTCGCATCCCGCTATCCTCGCCATCTGCCCGAGCGTGCTACACTAGCAGCATCTATGCCACCGCGAACGGCTCGGCCCCGCGCCCGCCGCTCGCAAACGAACTTTAAACGCACGAGGGTTGGCCATGCCGCTTTTCTCGCAACATACCGCCCGGTTCTCGCCGGACGTTCCTTTGGAGGGCACCAGCTCTCGCGAGCTGCTCAAGCGGTACCAGCCGCTCGAGACACTTGCGACCGGCGGTTTTGGCTCCATCGAGATCTGCCGCGACACGCACCTGCGCCGCCGCGTCGCCATTAAACGCATCCCCCTTATCAACGGTGCCGGCATGCCCGCTAGCGACATCATGGATGTCCTGCGCGAGGCGCACACTGCCGCCATGCTTCAACATCCCAACATCGTGCAGGTTATCGACTTTACGCACGACACAGCCTATGCCTACCTGGTTATGGAATATGTCGATGGCATGTCGCTGGCCGAGTTTTTGCACCGCGCGGACGGCCACTCACTTACCTTTGACGAGGCCGCGGCCATTGCCGATGCCCTGGGCCAGGCGCTCACCTTCGCCCACAGTAATGGCGTACTCCACCTGGACATTAAGCCCGCCAACGTGCTCATCGACCACTCGGGCAATGTAAAGCTCACCGACTTTGGCATGGCGCGGCTGTCGTCCGCCGGTGGCTTTGGCGGCTCACGCGGCGGCACCATCGGCTACATGCCGCCCGAGCAGCTCGATATCGAGACCGGCACGGTCGACGAACGCGCTGATGTCTTTGCCCTCGCCTGTGTGATCTACGAGGGCCTGTGCGGCAGCGCTCCCTTTATGGCCGCCACGCCCGGCGACTCGCTCGGCCGCATCATCGGCGGCGCCACCTACCCCAGCGAGCTCATCCCGCATTTTCCCCCGGGAGCCGAGGCTACGCTCATGAGCGCCCTCTCCCCCATGCCGCAAGACCGCCCCAACAGCATCGAGGCATTTTGCGACCAGCTGCTCGCCGGCTTGGGCAGCGTGCGCGAGGGCCGTCGCAGCCTGGAGCAGATGGTGGGCGAGCTTTCGGATGACGAGCAGGAGCCCGACGATATCGAGCCGTCGCACTATGAGGACGACGCCATAGAGGTCGACCCCGCACTCGGCTGGGCGGGCACGCGCTGGAGCCATGCGCGCGACTACACCATGCGCGCTATCTCGGCGCTAGCGTGCGGAACCTTTAGCTTTTTGCTGATGCAAGCGGCCGGGGTCGCGGCGCTTCCCGGCCTGGTCATTGCGGCCATCGCGATCGGAGCGGCGGCTGGCCTGGCCCCCCAGATTGGCTCGGCCATCTCGGCTGTGGGCTTTTTGGTGCTCATGGCCAACGCCACCATGCAGGCACAGGGCATCCTGTCGATGCTGCCCGTCGCGGTGATCTTTGCCGCCGCCATGTCCGGTTGGTGGATCGCCTGGGGTCGCACCGAGGCTGCCGCGAGCGCCACGCTCACCTGTGCACTCGCGCTTGGCTGTCTGACCGGCAATACCTTCCTGGCAGCTGGGGTCGCCGCCGGCGTCGCGTCATTTTGGCTCGGCCCGGCAAGCGCCGCCGCGGCAACGGGCATGGGCGCGCTTTTTGCCCGTCTGGCGACGGTCGCGCTTTCAGCCGGAGGCGTGCTGGGGCTCGGTAACGTTGCCGCAGCGCTGGGAGACCCGCTCCTTTGGGCTGCCTTTGTGCTGGTCGCGGCAACTGCCGCAGCGTCATCCGCGCTGCTCAATGCCCATGCCAAGCGTGCCGATCAGGGCTCAAACCTTGCCGCAATCGCCGCCATCGCTGTCACCGGCATCGGCTGCGCAGCGGCGTCCTGTCTTGCACACCATATGGAAATTGCCGGCCTTGCAGCCGCGGTCGTCGCCAAGGCGGCGGTTGCGGGAACCCTATCCTCTATAATCGTTGGGATATGCCTATATTTGCTCGGATACCAAAGAACCTATACGGAGAGTGATCTTTCGTGAACTTCCTGAACATCTTCGAGGACCACGTGGCCGGCATCTTCGGTGCTACCCGTGCCCCGTTCTCCTTTAAGAAGCTTGCCAAGCAGGCCGCTCGCGACATGGAGGATCAGACTCTGGTGATTAATGGCGTCAACACGGCGCCGGCACTCTATACCATCCTGATCGCCGCCGACGACGATCCCATGCTCGCCCCGTTCTACCCCGAGCTTTCGCGCGAGGTCCGCGAGTTTGTGAAGGCGCAGGCCGAAAAGCGCCGCTATGTCTTTGTCGGCGAGCCCCTCGTGCGCTTTATGATCGATCCGCAGCTGCGCGCCGGCAAGTTCTCGGTCTTTGCCGAGAACGTCGATGCCCCCACGCTCGGTCGCCTGTACGAGGAAGAGCGCGCCTATCAAAACGGCCTGGGCCAGAACAACTCCGCGGCAAGCCGTGCCGCCAGCGCCCCGCGCGCCGGCCAGCAGCAGTTTGCTGCCCCGCAGCAGCAGCGCCCCGCTGCCATGCCCCAGCAGCAGCCGACGCCTCGCACCGCCGCTCCCGACCCGCTTGCCGTGGCAGACCCCTTCGCGCCTAGCGTCCCCGACCCCGCCGCCGCACCCATCCCGGTGCCGCAGACCGTCTCGCGCGACGCGCTTGCCGGCATGGGCGGAGCCGCCGCGACCGGTGCCGCCGTGGGCCTAGGCGCCGCAGCCGGCATCGCCTCCAACATGGCGAGCACTCGCACCCCGCAGCGCCCGCTCGCCCAGCTCGTCGACGTCGTGAGCGGCGAGAGCCATAGCATCACCTCCGCACAGGTGACTATCGGTCGCGAGCGCTCAGTTTCCGACATTGCCCTGCGCGACCCCAACGTGTCGCGCCGCCACGCCCAGCTCACCTTTACGGGCTCGGATTGGTCGATCGAGGACCTCAATTCCACCAACGGCACGCTCGTCAACAACCGCCGCATTACGCGCTGCCCGCTGCGCAACGGCGATCTGCTGACGTTTGGCCTGAGCACCTTTGAATTTAGGGGATAGTCGCTTATGAACATCGATATCGTCCTTTTTGCAGGCCGCATCGTCCTGGTCGCCCTGCTCTATATCTTCCTGTTCGCCGTCATGAAGACCGGCGTGGGACTTGTGCGCGGACAGCGCCGCGACTCGGCTATCTGGACGATCGATGTGGACAAGGGCCCGCGCGGCATCCGTGGCATCCACGTAGACATGCTCGGCCCCGTCATCGTCGGTCGCTCGCCATCTTCGGACATCTGCATCAACGAACCGTTCGTCTCGGCCTCGCATGCGCGCTTTTCGCTGCAGGGCCCGGCGCTCATCATCGAGGACCTCAACTCGCTTAACGGCACGCTCGTCAACGGCCGCCAGCTCGTGGAGCCCGCGACGCTGCGTGAGGGCGACGAAGTCCAGATTGGCGACGTGGTCATGAAGGTGAACCGTCGATGATCGACGAGGAGAACAAGTCCGCAACTATGACCGAGGCACCGGCCGCCGCCACAGCTGCGCCGGCCCACGCCGCTCCGGCGGGCTCCGCACCCGTGGAGCCCGAGGACACCGTGTTCTCCCTGCCTCTTTCGCATGTAACGCATGATATTTCGGATCTCGCCGATAACGAGGACGAAGAGGATGCCGTAGCGGCGCCCATCGGCGCACATGCTGCGGAACAGCCCACAGCGCCCGAAGCAACCCCGGCGCCGGCTCACTTTGCAGAGCCCGTCGCCGCGGCAATCAACGAGAGCGCTGCGGTGTTTGCGGCACCCGAGCCCGCCGCGCCGGCGTTTCCCATAGCCCCGGCATCCGAGGTTGCGTCCGCGTCTACGCCGACGCCCGAGCCTATAGACGTCAGCCCGCAAGACGACGAGTCGACCGCCCGCGTGTCCGAGGAGTCCGACTCCCCGGACACCGGCGATTCCGAATCAAACGCCGAGACCGACACCGTCTCTCCCGGTGACACAGCCGAAATCGATGTTGCCGCCGTTGAGGCCAAGCTCAAAGACCCCGGCTCGACCATGAGCTTTGAGCCCCTGACCGAGGAGCGCATCGAGACCGACTCGACCTATGATGCCGGCACCACCACGCAACTCATGTGGGGCGCCCGCTCCGACGTTGGCTGTGTGCGCCCGCACAATGAGGATTCCTACCTGGTGCAGTCGCCGCTCTTTTGCGTATGCGACGGCATGGGTGGTCACGCCGCCGGCGAGGTGGCCTCTTCCATCGCCGTTGAGACTATTGCCAAGACGGCCCCGCAGTCTGCCGACGCCGCACGCCTGGCGGCAGCCGTCGAGGCCGCCAACGCCGCCGTAATCGAGGCTGCCCTGAACGGCCTAGGCAAGCCCGGCATGGGCTGCACAGCCACTTGCGCCTATATCGAAAACGACACGCTCGCCATCGCCCACGTGGGTGACTCTCGCGCCTACCTGCTCCACGAGGGCACGCTCATCCGCGTGACCCGCGACCACTCCTACGTGGAGGAGCTCGTGGACGCCGGCGAGATCACGGCAGATGAGGCTCGCGTCCACCCCAACCGTTCGGTCATCACCCGCGCGCTGGGCTCGGACCCCGCCATGTATGCCGACCACTTCACTCTGCATATCGAGGAAGGCGACCGCCTGATCCTGTGCTCCGACGGCCTTTCGAGCATGATTCCCGATAGCGATATCGAGAACATCGCCACGCAGTCCTCAACCGCGCAAATCTGCGTCGACAACCTAGTGGACGCGGCGCTTGCCGCCGGCGGCCACGACAACGTGACCGTAGTAGTCGTTGACCTGGTTGACGATGGCGTTATGCGCGAGGCGCAGCGCGTGCGTCGCCGCAACATTACTATCGCCGCCATTCTGGCCCTCGTCTTTGTGCTGGCAGCTGGCATCTGGGCCTACACGGGTGTCACCGGCTCGTACTACCTGGGTACCTACCAGGGCAATGTCGCCGTCTGGCGCGGCCTGCCCGGCAAGCCGCTCGGGCTCAAGCTCCACTGGCTCGAAAGCGAAACCAGCATCAAGCTATCCGACCTGCCCGAAGACACGCAAAACCGCCTCAAGGCGGGCATTCCGCAAACAAGTGTCGACGATGCGCAGGACACGATATCCAAATACCGCCACCAGATCGACGAGGAGCAGACCCGCCAGGTGATTGACGCGCAAACGATTCGCGACAACACCAATCAGGGATCGACCTCCGAATCAGATTCCGAGAAAACCGCCGAACAGTCCGCCGAGGCCGAAGCCTCCGAAAAGAACTAGAAAGGGAGTGCCGCTTATGAGTCGCCGCAACACCGAGCTGCTCTTGCTCATCGCCTCGGCGTTCCCCGTCATCCTGCTGTATGCGATGTACGTGCTCACCGCGGGCGCCGCCATCTCCTTTGAGACGCTCGCCGTGCCGATCGGCCTCTTTGCCGCCTTCGCCGCGGCACATATCGCCGTGCGCATCTTGGCGCCCGGCGCCGACCCCGCCATCCTACCCATCGTATTTATACTTTCGGGCATCGGCATCACGTTCGTGACACGCCTCGCCCCCGCTCTCGCCATCTCACAGCTCATCATCCTGTTTGTCTCGGTGGCCCTGATGGTGGGAACGCTCGCACTGGTCAAAAACCTCGACGTGGTCATGCGCTACAAGTACACCTTTGGCATCATCGGCATCATCCTGCTGATGCTGCCCATCTTTATTGGCACCACGATCTCGGGCTCCAAGCTGTGGATTCGCATCGCGGGCTTTACCATCCAGCCCGGCGAGTTCGCCAAGGTCTTTATCGTGCTGTTCCTGGCCGGGTACCTGGCCGAGAACCGCGAGCTGCTCTCCATCTCCAACCGCAAGATCCTGGGCTTTAAGATCCCTCGCCTGCGACTGCTGCTGCCGCTGTTTGCCGTGTGGGGTGTGTGCCTGCTCGTCGTCGTCTTCGAACGCGACCTGGGTTCGGCCGTGCTGTTCTACACCATCTTCTTGCTGATGCTCTACGTTGCCACGGGGCGCTTTTCGTATGTCGTTATCGGCCTTGCGCTCTTAGCCGTTGGAGCTGTGGGCGCCTACAAGTTCCTGTCTCACGTTCAGGTGCGTTTCCAGGTTTGGGTCGATCCGTTTAAGGACGCCCAGGGCCAGGGCTACCAGATCGTCCAGTCGCTCTTCTCGCTTGCCGATGGCGGCCTGGTCGGTGTTGGCATCGGCAACGGCATGGCCAACAACATCCCCGTCGTCGAGTCCGACTTTATCTTCTCGGCTATCGGCGAGGAGATGGGCCTTTTGGGCGGCGGCGCCGTGCTCATCCTGTTTATGCTCTTTGCCGTGCGTGGCCTCACCACGGCCGCCCGCGCTAAATCCGACCTCGCAGCCTTTAGTGCCACGGGCCTTACGGCCGCCATCAGCTTCCAGGCCTTCTTGATCGTTGGCGGCGTAACCCGCCTGATCCCGCTGACCGGCGTCACCCTGCCCTTTATGAGCCAGGGCGGCTCCTCGCTGCTGGCGAGCTTTATCATCGTCGCGCTCCTGCTGCGCGCCGGTGACGAAGCGACCGGACGCGAGGCCGAGCTTACCGGCACCGGCACTATGGCCGCCATCACCGATGATCAGGTCGCATCTGCCGCCGCCCCGACGGGCACGCGCTTTGCCACCTCGTCTTCCTACGGCAGCGGCAGCCATTCCGTCGGCTCGCGCATGCGCCGTCGCCTGCTCGACACGCCTGAATCCGGTGTGCTCGGCCGCGTTGCGCTCGCCAACCGTCTAACCCGTGCGGTGCTCGCCTTTACGGCGCTATTCGCCATCCTTATCGGCAACCTCACCTATGTCCAGGTCATCAAGGCCAAGGACTATCAGGACATGCCGACCAACAACCACACCATCGCCCGCTCCAAGTACATCCAGCGCGGTTCCATCATCACGTCCGACGGCGTGACGCTGGCCGAGTCGCTGCAGCAGGAGGACGGCACCTACGTACGCTCCTACCCCAACGGTAACCTGGCAGCGCACGTGGTTGGCTACGTGAGCCAGCAGTATGGCACCACCGCCATCGAGAGCGTCATGAACGACACGCTCACCGGTTCTAAGGACTACTCCAGCTGGAACAACGCCATCGCGTCGCTCGCGGGCCAGACCCAGCCGGGCAACACCGCCAAGCTCACCATCGACTCGCGCATCCAGACGGCGGCCGAGCAGGCACTCAAGGGCTTTAAGGGCGCTGTAGTGGTCATCGACCCGCGTACCGGCGCGGTGCTCGCATGTGCCAGCTCGCCCACCTACGACAACACCAACATCGACGCCCTACTGCAGGCTGGCGGCGGCGAGGACGGCTCTATGTACAATCGCGCCATGGACGCGCTGTACACGCCGGGCTCCACGTTTAAGGTCGTTACGCTTTCCGCGGCACTCGAGACCGGCACCGCCAGCCTTACCAGCACCTACCAGGCGCCCGGCTCCATGGACATCGGCAACGCACCGGTCACCAACTATGCCAACGAGAGCTACGGCACCATCAGCCTGCAGCAGGCCTTTGCCGTGTCCTCCAACGTCGTCTTTGGCCAGGTGGCAAACGAAGTTGGCGCAAACACGCTCGTGCAGTTTGCCAACGCCTTTGGCTACGGCCAAAAGCTCGGCCAGGACCTGACCTCCGCGGCCTCCATCATGGCAGACCCGTCGCTCATGACCGAGTGGGAGACCGCTTGGGCCGGCGCCGGCCAGCCTGTCGGCATGGACCACACGCCCGGCCCGCAGACCACCGTCATGCAAAGCGCCGTGATTGCCGCCGCCATCGCTAACAGTGGCGTGGTCATGGACCCGTACTTTGTAGCCCAGGTACTCGCCCCGGACGGAACTGTGGTCAAGACCACGCAGTCCCGCTCGCTGGGTCAGGCCGTCAGCTCCGCCACGGCCGACCAGGTCAAGCAGGCCATGCTCGCCGTCGTCCAGTCCGGTACCGGCACCGATGCCCAGGTCCCCGGCGTCAAGGTCGCCGGCAAGACCGGCTCGCCCGAGACCGGCGGCACCAACGTCAACTCGACGTTCGTTGGCTTTGCACCTTACGATTCACCCACGGTCGCTATCTCGGTGGCCTTAGAGGATTACGACAAGCACGACGTCAAGGCGGCCAAGATTGCCGGCATCGTCCTGACCGCGGCGCTCGCCGCACAGGGAGCGTGATGCCCATGATTGAATCGGACACCCGAGGCGCGCCGCGGCCGAAGAGTTAGCGGCAACGCGCCACACGGCCCCAGCGGCCACATCGTAGGTACTACACACATCGTTGAGCGAATAGTTATGTTAGGAGCAGGAATGGAACAGAGGGTCCTCGGGGGAAGATACCTCCTCAAGGATAAGGTGGGGACAGGCGGCATGGCGACCGTCTACCGTGCACAGGACCAGGTCCTCGACCGCACGGTTGCCGTCAAGATCATGCTGCCGCAGTATGCTGGCGACGCAACCTTCGCCGCACGCTTTAAGCAGGAGGCCCAGGCAGCAGCCGGTCTCTCCTCCCCCTATATCGTGGGCGTCTACGATTGGGGCAAGGACGGCGACACATATTACATCGTCATGGAGTACCTGCGCGGCACCGACCTTAAGAGCGGCATCAAGAGCCACGGCGCCCTCGACCCCAAGAAGGTCGCCCAGATCGGCTCGCAGATCAGCTCCGCGCTTTCGGTCGCCCACAAGCACGAGATCATCCACCGCGACATCAAGCCGCAGAACATCATGGTGCTGCCCGACGGCAACATCAAGGTGATGGACTTTGGCATCGCGCGCGCCAAGAACAGCCACCTCACGCAAGACAACAACGTGCTGGGAACCGCCCACTACGTCAGTCCCGAGCAGACCCGTGGTCAGGACCTCGGCCCCACCTCGGATATCTACTCGCTGGGCGTCGTGATGTACGAGTGCGCCACCGGCCGCGTGCCCTTTGACGGTGATGACGCCATCTCAGTCGCACTCAAGCAGGTCAACGAGCTGCCTATTCCGCCGAGCCAGATCAACTCCGGTGTCGACGCCGACCTTGAGCGTATCATCCTCAAGTGCATGGAGAAGGACCCGGCAAACCGCTTCCAGACCGCCGACGAGCTGCGTCAGGTGCTCAACAGCTACCTGTCGGGCCGTGCCGTCAACATCTCGGAGCCCACGCGCATCATCGGTGCACCCGGTGAACTGGGCGCCACCAAGACTCGCGAGCTTTCCGATCAGACGCGCGCCATGGTACGTCCCGTCTCGGGCGTGAGCGGCCAGAATACCGCCCGTAGCTCGGTTTCGGGCTCCACCGGCTCCTACGAGGTCGAAAAGCCCAAATCCAACAAGAACAAGATCATCGCCGCCGTGGTGGCAGCCGTTGCCGTCATCGGTATCGTGGTGGCCTTTGCCACAGGACTCTTTGGCGGCGAGCAGGTCACCGTGCCCGATGTGCTGGGCAAGGACCAGCAGACTGCCGTCGAGCAGATCAAGGAAGCCGGCCTCGAGGTCGGCACCATCGACCAAAGCTACAACGACGATATCGACGAGGGCAAGGTCGCCGAGCAGACGCCCAACGGCAAAACCAAGAAGGCCAAGGGCACCAAGGTGAACCTGGTAATCTCCAAGGGCCCCAAGCCCTCCGAGAAGGTTGAGGTTCCCCGGCTTGTCGGCCTGACCAAGGACCAGGCAGAAGCCGCGCTGGCAAGCGTTGGCCTGAAGGGCAACGCCTCCGAGGAGGCCAACGAGGCCGATGAGGGCCAGGTCTTTGAGCAGGGCACCGAACCCGGTAAGGAAGTCGAGAAGGGCACGACCATCTCGTACAAGGTCTCCAGCGGTCCTGACACCACCTCCGTCCCCGATCTGACCGACATGACCGAGGCCCAGGCGCGCAACGCCCTCGATATGGCAGGCTTTGGCGTCGACGTGAGCTACCAGGAGAACGATTCGGTTACCGAGGGCACCGTGATCAGCTGGAACCCCAGCGGTAAGCAGAAGCCCGGCGCCACGATTACCGTCGTCATTGCCAAGAAGTCCGGCAAGGCCAGCGTTCCGGGTAACCTGTACGGCAAGAGCATCTCCGCCGCCGTCACCGCGCTCAACAACGCCGGGTTCTATAACATTGGCTTCTGTGACCAGAACGGCAATCCCGTGAGCGGTAACGAGGATGCCACCGTTACGGGCGTCTCCCCCACCGGCAAGCAGTCCACCGACAGCACGATTACGCTGACGGTTGCACTTTCTGGCTCGGGTTCGGGTTCGGGTACGGGCGGCGATTCCGGTACGACCAACTAGTCGCCACCCAACCGCTCATTACGGCTCTCGCCGCAAACATATTCGCTCACAGGCGCCCGCTTGCTCCCCCAGCAAGCGGGCGCTTCATTTTTGACATGGCATGAACCAGAAGAGCCCGGCACCGTAGCGGTACCGGGCTCGATATTCCTCTGGTGCCCCCGGGCGGATTCGAAAACTCCCCCCCGCGGGGAAATGAGTGACGCGGGTGTCGACGGTCCGAATCCTGCCCTTAGACCAGAAGAGCCCGGCACCGTGGTGGTACCGGGCTCGGCAAATCTCTGGTGCCCCCGGGCGGATTCGAACCGTCGACACCCGCTTTAGGAGAGCGGTGCTCTATCCCCTGAGCTACGGAGGCATGTTGTACTAGTGTAGCAGATTTACGCCGCTGTAATGCTACGTATAGCCACTCTTCGAAGTTGCGGTGGAACAGCCCTCCGGAAAGTGCGCCCCACTATCCAGGCAAATTCTGGGTCAGACTTTCCCCATGAGACCTAGCCGGGAAACTGTGTCCCAGAATTTCGGCTCGAAACGGGACACGGTTTCCCAAACGGGCCCGTTCCGGAAACTACATCCCGCAATCGGCGCTCGAACTGGGATGCACTTTCCCGATCGAGTCCCATGGGAAACTGCGCCCCGCTTTGGGGGCGCTCTTTAATGACTAGTTGCCTTTGTGGAAAAGGTTCTTGATGACGGAGGGGATGCTCTTGGCGCCCTTGGCCGTCACATCGATAAAGTCGGGCGAACGAACGAGCTTGTCCTCGTCAATGTACTTACGCACCGCGCGAAGCGTTTCCTTGTCATTGCGCGTCGAAAACGTAAAGTGGCCATTCTCTTTGGTAAAGATGGCAAAACGCGTAATCTTCTTGGTGCCGCGCAAAACCTCGGCGGCAATATAGTCGACCTCGTCCCACGGGATTTGGATATAATCCTCGGGATTACGCTCGTTATAGTACTCAAACGCCTTATTGCCCACCATCACGCTACCGTGGCTGGTAAGCCCCATCAGGCAGGTTGCCGGCGTTGCCAAATCGACCGTGCTGTTCTGAGATTGCGCCATACGCGCCTCGCCCTCCAATAAAAACAATCGGACCGCATCCAGTGTACCCACCGGGTGCGGTCCGTTTCAATGGCTCAAAAGCCCTTGCCTAGCAACTCTCGGTCTTAAGCCGAAGCGTGCTTACATGAAGCCGCAGACGCGACCGATGATGCCGACGGCGAAGAGAGCCAGGATGATGACAATCGGGCTGACCTTCTTCTTGAGGAGCTTGCAGACCAGAAGGGTCAGGCACACGGCGGCAAGGCCGGGGATGAGCTGATCGAGGTTGGCCTGAAGCGTGGTGACCTTCACCGGGTCGAGTGCGTTGGCACCGACAGAGCTGTACATCGTCAATGCCTGCTTGATGCCCTCAGAACCGGCGGGCAGGTTGGCCCAGTCGATATAGGCGCCAGCGGACTGCGTGACCTTGGAGACGACCGGGGTGAAGGAGATGGACACCCAGCGCTCGACCAGGGCGCCGATGATGAACATACCCAGGATGGAAGCGCCCTCGGTGACCTTGCCCATCAGACCGCCGGAGAGGTCCTTGGCGATGGAGGAGCCGACCTTGTAGCCAAACTCCTGCGTGTACCACAGGAAGGCGTAACGGATGATGTTCCACGCGAAGAAGAACAGCAGCGGACCGGCGATGCTGCCGGACAGGGCCAGGGAAGCGCCCAGTGCGCCCAGAATCGGGCGAAGGGTGAACCAGAAGGCGGGGTCGCCGACGCCGGCGAGCGGGCCCATCATACCGACCTTGACGCCCTGAATGGCGACGTCGTCAATCGGAGCACCGTTGGCGCGCTCCTCCTCGAGGGCGAGGGTAACGCCAATGACGGGGGCGGAAACATAGGGGTGGGTGTTATAGAACTCCAGGTGGCGCTTAAGAGCGGCAATCTGGTCATCCTTGCTGGTGTAGAGCTTCTTGATCGCAGGGATCATTGCGAAGCACCAGCCGCCGTTCTGCATACGCTCGTAGTTCCACGAGCCCTGAAGGAACTGATGACGGAAGCAAACCTTCTTACGGTCAGCCTTGGTGAGCTGAATCTTGTTCTCTGCCATATGTATCACTCCCCTCCTACTCGTAATCGTTCAGAATGTCGCCGAGCGGGTCACCGGAGCCACCGCCCATGCCGCCACCCTGCTTGGCCAGATCCTTAAGGCCAAGGTAGATGAGGGCAAGGGAGATGCCGATGAGGCCAAGGGCGATCAGCGTGAGCTGAGGGATGGCAGCAAGGACAAAGCCGAGGATGAAGAACGGCCAGGTCTCCTTGGTGGCCATCATGTTGATGACCATGGCGTAACCGACGGAAGCGACCATGCCGCCGCCGACAGCCATGCCGCCGGACAGCCAATCGGGCATAGCGTTAAGCGCGTTGGTAACGGCCTCGGCCGGGATGATGCACAGAAGTACTGCCGGGATGGCGATACGAACACCCTGCATGAGGATGCCGGCGTACTGCCAACGCTCGATGCCGGCGAAGTCGCCCTTCTCGGCGCAGGCGTCCATGGCGTGAACCATAGCGGTAGCCAGGGTACGGCAGATCATGGTCAGGAACAGACCAGCGACCGACAGCGGGACGGCGACGGCGATGGCGGCGGTAACGGCCTTGGCCGAATCGGTGGCGCCACCGTTGAGGGCGAGCACCATGATGATCGAAGAAGCGACCGAGGCCAGAGCGGCGTCAGGCGCGACGGCGGCGCCGACGTTAGCCCAGCCAAGGGCCATCATCTGGAGCGAACCGCCCAGGAGGATGCCCTCCTGAAGGTGACCGGTTACGAGACCGATAAGCGTGCATGCCACGAGCGGCTGATGGAACTGGAACTCATCCAGAATGCCTTCCATACCGGCAAGCAACGCGACAATCGCAACAAGCAGAATAGTGATTGCAGACATGTATCGGACCCTCCTTTACTATGCTTGAGCGGCCAGTTCGGCCTTAGCTTTCTTCAACATGGCGTCGAGATCCTCGGAGGAATCCGAAGGAACCTTGCGGACCTCGAACTTGACGCCCTTGGCCTTGAGAGCCTCGATGGTCTTGACATCGTCATCGCCCATGGCGACGGCGTTAGTGACGACGACCTTGCCCTTGGAGTGGGCCATGGAACCGATGTTGGCTTCCTTGATGTCGACGCCGGCCTCGATGGCCCTGAGCAGATCCTGCGGGTTCTCGAACAGCAGCATCGCCTTGGTGTCGCCAAAGCGCGTGTCCTTGACGACCTCGGCCATCTTCTTGATAGGCACGACGTTGGCGTGGACTCCCGGAGGGGCAGCCTGCTCGATCATGGTCTTGCGGAGCTCGTCGTGAGCAACGCCGTCGGAGACCACGATGATGCGGTTGGGGTTGATCTGCTTGGTCCACGTGGTGGCCACCTGACCATGCAGCAGGCGCGTGTCGATACGGACGTGGGCGATCTTGATGTGCCCGTCGCCGATCACCGTTCCCGGAGGAATGGCACCCGCAGGAGCAGCGGCGGCCGCAGCCGGCTTCTTCTCCTCGGGCTCCAGAGACTCGGGCTTGACGCGCACGCCGGCCTTAGCCTCAGTCACGAGATGTTTTGCGATCGCATGTGCAGTGTTCTTTGCGTCAAAGCGCTGCGAATATGCCTCGATGAGCATAGGCAGGTTGACACCGGTGACGATAGCCCAGGAATCGTGGCCCTCGATGAGCCCGCTGATCTGGTTGAACGGCGTGCCGCCCCACAGATCAACGAGGAAGAGCACCTGCTCCTGGTCCTCGAAGGAAGCGATTGCCTCCTCGACCTTGGCACGGAAGTCGTCGGGGCCCATGCTCGGCTCGAGCGAGACCACGGCAACAGACGGCTGATCGCCAAAGACCATCGAGCCCGTCTGCTTGATTCCAGCCGCCAAGTCACCATGGCTAGCAAGAACAATACTTACCATCACATAACCTCCTTTTTGTCTACGTAATTCCTACACGACAGTTATGGAGTATAGCTGCAAATACAGCAGAATTGTTTGAAAAACTGCAAAAGGTAGCATTATTTGTTTAAACGTCTTGTTTTGTTACAAGCTGATTACATTCCAGTATTTTGGCTGATTTGCTGCTGAGGATTGATAGCTGATCTATTTACATGACCGAATTGAGCACGCTGTTCATTATTGCCGGTTTTAAACAGACACAAATGTGCTCGCGTTGAGGCTATTTCGTTTAAACAGATGGTGCTTGACTAATGGTAAGAAATATGATCTAGCAAAGTAGTCGTTAGGGACGTTCTTTAATGACTAGTCGTTTAAGAACGTCCCCAACGACTAAGTTAGGCGATGTGGAGGGGGTTGGCGGCGTCGACGGCATCGGGGGCATCGGATAGGCCGTCGGGGGCAGCGTCTGTCGGGTCCTCGTCGGGGGTCTCGATCTGCTTGATCATGACCTCCTGGCCCTGCAGCAGATAGGTCTCGCCGCTACCGCAATGGGGGCAGGTCTTGCCGTGCTCGACCGTCGCGTAGTCGCAGCCGCACGCCTCGCAATGCGTCACGGCCTCGACAGGCTCCACAATAAGCTCCGCGCCCTGCGTGATAGGCTTTTTATCTGCCGCCCAGCGCCAAGCATCAAGCAGCAGATCGGGAACGACGCCCGAGACCTCGCCCAGGAGCAGCGTCACGCTCGAAACGCGACTCACGCCATTGGCGCGCGCCACATTCTCGACATCGCGAATGATGTGATAGACGATTCCTAATTCATGCACTTTTTCTTCCGCCGTTCTAACGAACGGCGGTCGACTTGACGCTGCGCGAGCCCCAGACGGACGATCTGCCTTTCAATCGTCGGGCATGGGCAAAAGCCCTATGCCCTCCTCTTTCAAGGCACCTCGCCACGCCTGGGACTCGCTCGCTGTCCAACCGTTCTCTACGCCGTTCTCTTGTTTGTTGCGTTTTTTATTTCTTCCCAAATTTGATTTTGATCGCACGCTTCAAAGCGTACTTGCCGAGGCTGGGGAGCTTTTGCTCGTATTTGACCATCGTGGAGCACTCGGGGCGGTCGCGATCCAGATGGATGGCGTCAAACGCGCACTTGGTGGTGCACAGGCCGCAGCCGATGCACT
Source organism: uncultured Collinsella sp. (assembly GCA_937966215.1). Lineage (GTDB taxonomy): Bacteria > Actinomycetota > Coriobacteriia > Coriobacteriales > Coriobacteriaceae > Collinsella. The sequence goes on from CALCKK010000018.1 coordinate 26,913, forward strand.
TGTTGGGGTCGACGATCGAGGCACCGCAGCCCAAGCAGCGAGCGGTCTCGGCGCGCACCTGCTCCTCGGTAAAGGTCTCGACGTACTCGCTAAAGGGCGCAGCCTTCTCGCGCTCGCGGTCGACACGTGCCACCTCGCGGCTTGCGTTGTCATAGCTCTCAATCACAACATCGTCGCGGTCAAGCGCGGTGTAGCGGCGCTGGTTGCGGCCGATGGTGAGCGTGGAGCCCGGCTGCACAAAGCGATGGATGGACACGGCGGCCTCGTGACCGGCGGCGATGGCGTCGATAGCAAAGCTGGGACCGGTGTAGACGTCGCCGCCCACAAAGATGTCGGGCTCGGCGGTCTGGTACGTCTGCGGATCGGCAAGGGCACCCTGGCTGCGGCCGAGCTCCACCTTGGAGCCAGCCAGCAGGTCGCCCCACACAATGGACTGGCCAATCGACATGACGACACGGTCGGCATCGACACGGCGCAAGTCGTTCTCGTCATACTCGGGCGCAAAACGGCCCTCGTCGTCAAAGACACGCGTGCAGCGCTTAAAGGTGATACCGCACACACGACCGGCCTCGTCCAGGTGAATCTCCTTGGGGCCCCAGCCGCAGCTAATGTGCGCGCCGTCCTCAATGGCCTCGCGACGCTCCTCCTCGCTGGCAGGCATCTTGACCTCGCTCTCCGGGCAGAACATCTCAACGTGCTCGGAACCCAGACGGCAGGCGTTGCGCGCGACATCGATGGCCACGTTGCCGCCGCCCACCACGATGGTGCGCCCGGGCAGCGCGTCGATCTTGCCGCTGTTGACCTCGCGCAAAAAGTCGACGGCCACGGTCACGTCCTCGGCATCCTCGCCCGGAATACCGGCAAGGCGGCCACCCTGGCAGCCAATGGCCACGTAAAAGGCTTTAAAGCCCTGCGCGCGAAGCTCGTCGAGCGTCACATCGCGACCGACCTCCACGCCATAGCGGAACTCGGCGCCCATCAGGCGAATGACCTCGACCTCGGCCTCGATAACGTCCTTCTGCAGCTTAAAGCTGGGAATGCCGTAGGTGAGCATGCCGCCCGGGCGCTCGTTTTTCTCGAACACGACGGGCTTGTAGCCCTTCTCGGCCAGATAGAAGGCGCAGGACAGACCGGCCGGACCGGCGCCGATGATGGCGATCTTCTGGTCGAAGCCGCCGGCACGCGTCGGGGTCACCACAGGTGGGACATAGCGAGTCGCGGCATCCAGATCGCGCTGGGCGATAAACTTCTTGACCTCGTCGATGGCCACGGCCTCGTCCACGCGACCGCGGGTGCAGGCATCCTCACAGCGGCGGTTGCACACACGGCCGCAGATAGCGGGCAACGGGTTCTCGCGCTTGATGAGCGCCAACGCCTCGTCATAGCGGCCCTGCGCCGCGAGCTTCAAATAGCCCTGAACGGCAACGTGCGCGGGGCAGGCCGTCTTGCAGGGAGCGGTGCCGGACTCATGCGTCTCGATACGGTTGTCGTTGCGGTAGTTGGGCGACCACTTGGTGTGGTCCCACTTGGTGGCATCGGGCAGCTCCTGGCGCGGATACTCGGGCACCTGTCCGCCAGCCTTTTTGCTACAGAGCTTCTGGCCCAGTTTGGCGGCGCCGGCCGGACACACCTCAACGCAGCGACCGCAGGCCACGCACTTGTCCTTCTCGACCTTGGCGACGTAGGCCGAGCGCGACAGGTTGGGCGTGTTGAACAGCTGCGAAGTGCGCAGGGCGTAGCACACGTTGACGTTGCAGTTGCAGATGGCGAAGATTTTGTTCTCACCGTCGATGTTGGTGATCTGGTGCACAAAGCCGTTGTCCTCGGCCTGGCGCAGGATGTCGTAGACCTCCTCGCGCGTCACATAATGGCCGCGGTCGGTCTCGACCACGTAGTCGGCCATATCGCCCACGGCGATGCACCAATCGGCCGGGTCGTCGGCGCAGCCCTCTCCCATCACGCGACGGCTCGCGCGGCAGCTGCAGGTGCTAGCGGCATACTTACCTTCGTATTTGTCGAGCCAATGCTCGATATGCTCGATCGGCACCGAGGTGCTCGCAGCATCGATGGCCTTCTCGACCGGAATGACATGCATGCCGATGCCGGCACCGCCGGGCGGCACCATCGGCGTGGCCTTGGACAGCGGTCCCTTGGACGCCTGCTCAAAGAACTTGGCATAGACCGGATGCTCCTCGAGCTGGCTCACGCGCATGTTGAGGAACTCGGCGGAACCCGGCACCAGCATGGGCAGCACCCACTGCTTGGCGCGCTCGGGGTTTTCCCAGTTGTACTCGAGCAGACCCGTGTAGCTCATGTCGTCGAGCATTTTTTCGATATCGGCCTCGGGCATGCCGGTGAGCTTGACCATCTCGGGCAGCGTATAGGGACGGCGCATCTTCATCTTGCAGAGCACTTCGGCCTGCTCGTCGGTTGCGGCCTCGGCAAACGACCAGTACTCGTAGCCCAGCAGCTCGTCGCGGTGCAGCAGGCGGTTGGTGCAGTGCTCACACAGTTTGACGATGGCCTCGCGCGGATGCTCCGGTATCGGCGGCACGAACTCCGCGCCGATATCGGGCTCGGTATAGCTAATCCCCGGTCCGCTGAGAATCATAGTCGTCCCTTCTCTTGCCACAGCCCGGCGAGACCGCGGCGCCCCTCTTTGTACGGGTTCGACATGCCCCCATGCCGTTCACCCGCTATTGTTGACATTGTGTCAAAAACAGTATTGACGAACCGTCAACAATATTCAAGACTGTTAGGCGAACGGTCAGGCAAAAGAGGATGAAAGGCGGCAAAACATGGGCAACAACGCAGCAGATATCTCTGTGGTCGATGCCGTCCCCGCATCCGATAGCGCGGCAAAACGCCTGACGGGCGACGAGCGCCGTCGCGAGATCCTCGCCGCTGTGCGCGCCGTGAGCGCCGAGCTTGGTGTGTCCCATCTTTCGGTATCGGCCGTGACCAAGCGGGCTGGCTGCGCGCGTTCGCTGTTCTACCACTACTTTGCCGATATGGATGCCGCCGTCACCGCCGTTATGGACGAGGCAATCGACGGCTTTATCGCCGAGCTCGAGCAGTGGAACGCCAGCCGCACGGTTGGCGACATCGAAGGCGCACTCGACACCGTTGCTCCGCTCTTTAAGCGCCTGGTCGTGAGCGGCCACGAGTTGCCGAGCACGCTCACCTCGAGCAGCGGCGCGCTCTACGGCGGCTTTTTGCACAACGTGGTCCAGCGCGTGGCGCAGTATATCTGCGATACCACCGTGGTGGATTTTGTCGCCCATCACGAGCTACGCATCGACCATGTCTACGAGACGTTCTACACCCTCATCATGGGGCTGCTGATGTATATCCGCACGCACCCCGATGTGCCCGACGAGACAGTCAAGGAAATCATCGCCTCGACGCTCCATATCGAGGGCTATACCGCCAAGTATCAGGAGCGCAAGCCCCAGAACTGACGACATTTGGCCAAACTGCCCGCGATCAGAAGAGGGGCCGCGGGCTTGTGAAAGGAGAGCAGCATGCTGTTCGATGTTTAGGGTAGCAATACCCTTATCCACTGGGCCGGCTGGGCCATGGTCTTTATTGGCCTGATCGTGCTCAACGAGGTCGGCCGCCGCACCAAGCTGGGCGCGGCCATCATCTTTGGCGTGGCTCCGCTGGCCATGACCATCTACTGCGTCGCTATCGCCATCGGCGTCTCACAGGGTGCCGAGTGGGCGCTCACCAACCCCACCCATGTGTACCAGAACAGCTGGTTCCACTACGCCAAGGTATACGCGGCGCTGGCCGGTTGCTGGGGCTTCATTGCCATTAAGTACCAGTGGGGCAAGATCGGCAAGGCGCATTGGTTCCGCGCGTGGCCGTTTGTGATCGTCGCCATCAACATCATGATCGCCGTCGTGTCCGACTTTGAGAGCGCCTATCACTTCTTTGTCCTGGGCGAGTCCACCTGGGTCACCTCCGAGGGCGCCACGCAGCTCGCCGGCTGGAACAACGTGTTCAACGGCATCGCCGGTATCATCAACATCTTCTGCATGACCGGTTGGTGGAGTGTCTACGCCTCTGAGGACAAGACCGACATGCTGTGGCCCGACATGACCTGGGTCTACATCATCGCCTACGATATCTGGAACTTCTGCTACACCTACAACTGCTTGCCCACCCACTCCTGGTTCTGCGGCTTTGCACTGCTGCTGGCGCCCACCGTCGCCGCCTTTATCTGGAACAAGGGCGGCTGGATCCAGAACCGTGCCTTTACGCTGGCTATTTGGTGCATGTTTGCCCAGGTATTCCCGTACTTCCAGGAGGAGTCCATCTTTGTGACCCACTCCATGCTCGACCCCGGCGCCGCTACCGCGGTCTCGATCGCCGCGCTGGTCGCCAACGTCGCCGCGATCATCTACATCGTCTACCGTGCCAAGAAGCTCGGCCGCAATCCCTACAAGCAGGACGTCTTTGAGGGCACCAGCGATTGGGAGAAGGCTACCGCTCGCCGCGCCAAGGTTGATTACGCGCACGCCGAGTAACGCGCTCGCTGCCGTCCGCATTTGGATGTAGGCGCGTCTCTTTGGCTCCGTAATCTCGCGTTATGCGCAGCCCCCGGAAAGCAATTCGTTTGCTTTCCGGGGGCTTTTTGCTGTCGCGCGTGCATTCATGCACATATTCACAATGTATCGCGCAGATAAAATCGAATTTCCGACTGCACGCCAGCTCTATGTGACCTTAATTTTGGGTACATTGTTGTCCCGATATTGAGCTTGGGGGATATATGGAAAATGAGACGAGGGGCCAAGAGGACGCGGCCCAAGATGCAGCGGCGTGCGCCGAGGCCTTGGAGAGCCTAGACCGGTTTTCGCTGGACGAAGTTGCGTTTGACGAGACAATCGTCGACATGCAGGACGCGGCGGGCGATGGCATACCGGATACGGGCGACGACGTCGAGGATGCTCGCGATGAAGCCGATGTCGAAAAAGGCGATGACGAGGGCAATGGCCAACCGGAACCCAACGCGGGAGATGAGACCTCCCTGCTTGGCGACTTGCCCGTCGACGAATCGCTCACCCGCGAGCTCCCCGGCTTGGGCTCTGCGCCAGTCGTCGACGAGACCATCGCCATGGGAGATATTCCCCTGCCGTCCGCTCCCTCGGCACACGAAGCCGAGGTTCGTCATCGTAAGATGTCGCCCAAGCGCCGCAATCTGATGGTCGCCGGTGTCGTGGCCGTCGCGCTCGTCGCCGGCGGCGCGGGCTATGCGGCTTGGAACGGATACCAGCAAGAGCAGGCCGCCGTAGTTGCCGCAAACGCCCATACCATGATGTCGGTGCAAATTGGCGTACATGCCGCGGGACTCGACTGCTCCACCGGCTCAAAGATCCCCGTGCAGGTGAGTGGCCAGGACTCCGACGGCTCTTCTGTGAGCGAAACGCTCTACGTTGACGAGCACGGCCGCGGCATCAAACTGCTGCCCGGCGATTACACGCTCTCCATCGCTGCCTCCCCCATCGCGGCCGACGGCACCATCTATACCGTCCCGACCACCAAGACGCAGGTCACCGTTAAGAGCGATGGACAGGATTTAAGTGCCCAGGCTGCCTTTAAACTCAAGGTGCCTTCGGCCGACACGGTAACCGACGACCAGATCGATGCCGCCGCCAAATATGCCGAGGAGGGAGGCGCGAGCTCCGCCGCCACCGCCAAGGTGCTCCAGCAGGCGGCAACCGCGCGGCGCGACGCCGCCGTCAATGCCCTGAGCGCGCAAAAGGCACAGGCAGCCCGTGATGCCGACGCCCGTCACAAGGCAACCGACCTCTACCAGCTCGATATCCCCGTCGAATGGTACGGCAAGGTCGAGACTTGGCAAAATGGCAGCACGCTATGCATCTATCTTGCCGGCGACAGCGATACGCCGATTGTGACGCTCGTCGCGGTGCGCGAGGGCGAGAGCTTTACGCCCGATGAGGGCGATACGGTTTTGGGTGCGGCCAATCTAGGCAACGGTTATACCGTCTACGCCAGCGGCCCCGTCTATCCGTACGTGGTGCCCCAGACCATCAACGGGCGCACGCAGAACCCCGTGTCGACCTATCCCATGGACACAGCCATTGAGCTTGTCGAGCTTACGACCGGCAACCGCTACACCTACAGCCAGATCAAGAGCGTGCTGGTCGGCAAAGACGGCAAGGCCGACGCTGCCACCAAGCTCGAATGCGACTACATCGCCCAGATTCTGCTGCCGAGCATCAAGGCCCAGGACTAGCCGGGCGCATCATGGTACTCCCCAACCGTGATGAAGGGGCCAGGAGGTCCTGGCCCCACAGATCCGTAGATGATTAGGCAAGGAGCCACTTCCATGCGGGCACAGCGTGTACCACACCGTGTTCACATGGAATATCGGCCTGTTCATCCATAGTAACGATTACCGACTCGCCAAGATCAAACTGGGCCATCGAGGCATCGAGGGCTGCAATTTCGCGTTCGCGCGTTTTCTCGCTTGCCATATCCACACTCACCTGAGTCAGGCTATAAGCCTGCATGAGAAGTGCATCCCCAGCCACAAAGTCAACCTCATGGCTTTTATTCTTCTCCTTGACCAGTAGGCGGCAGACCGAACCGACCCGCACCGCAGGAGTCCTTCTTCTGAGCGCATTGAACACCGCAGTCTCGAGCCTCTGGCCCTGGTCCAATGCCGATGCGGGAGAGAATGCTCCAAACATCGCAGGATCGACAGCGTAGACTTTAGACGCAGACCGCGTATTATTTGCAAGTGAACGCGTAAACTCCGGCACAGAAAACAGCAGGTAGGCGTCCTCGTAATACTCAAGTAAGTCGCTGAGCGAATTACGACTGACGGGTATCTGCCTGCTCTTGAACTCGTTGTACACCTTGTTCACCGACAGCTCTCGTCCCGAAGATGCCATACACCGCGTCAGAAACAGTGAGGCCAAACGAGGGCTCTTGACGTCGTAACGCTCCACAACGTCCATAGCGACCGTTCGCGACGCATATTCCTGTAGCAGCTGAATCGCGTCTGCGGGCGTCTGCTCAAGTGTCGCGATGAATCCCCCTCGCTCGAGATATCCGACCAGATGGTGTCGGAGCAACGCTGCAGCGCTTGAGGAGAAGGGCGCGTTCGACTCAGGAACGCTCCCCGTCTTATATCGGACGTATTCCGAAAAACTCAACGGAAAAAGCTCTCGCACAAGAGAACGGCCCCTGAACTCGCTCTTAAGTTCTGAGGACAGCATCTTAGAAGAAGATCCCGTCACGTAAACGGTCGCCTTCTCCGTATCGACCACGCGTCGCAGAAACGCACCCCATTCGGGTATTTCCTGGATCTCGTCAAAGAAAAGGTAGGCGCCCTCGCCTCGAGCAGCAGGATATAGTGCATAGAATGTATCGAGCACGTCCGCTAGTAGCGATGGCTCATACGGACGCAAGCGCTCATCCTCAAAATTGAAATATAGCATCCGGTCAAGCTCGACGCCTTGGCCCTGAAGCCGCCGTATCTCCTGATACAGGCGATACGTCTTTCCACAACGACGGGCGCCCACAATCACATATACGATGTTGTCGCGCTTTGGCTCCTGCGGGTTGCCCAGATCAAGGTCGCGCTCAAAGACCTGCGGAATCCCCTGTTGCTCAAAGTCCTTTATTTTTTGAGCCACCAAGTCGTTGAATGCCATAATTCTCCAATCTTGCTCTCCTGCTAATCAAGATTATAACGATTCTTGATTAGCAGGAGAGCAAGATTATGCGTATCTTGATTAATGGATAAGCAAGTTTTCTATTAGTGGCCCCTCCCGGAGGATATCGAGCGGCCGAGGGGGCAGGCATGAACGCCTCTAGCCGAAAACAAAGTAGCTAAAAAAGCCCCGTCCCAAATCAGCTACTTAACGCCAGGGGTCGGCTTCGAAGAGGGGCTCGCGCTCGGGGCGACGATCGCTATAAGGATCGTAGCCGTCGTCATCCTCGTTCTCGGCACGAATGTAGGGATCGGTGGGCTTTTTCGTCTCCCTCTTCTCGCGCAGGGGCTGCTTGCACTCGTCCTTGCTATCCATGGCATGCACCTTTCCGTGTGGCTTGAATTCCATTCTTACACTATGACTGATTACGGCCATCGTAATGCATGGATACCGCGGGATGCGGTATCCAGAGCGCACACGTGCTTACGAATCGTCTACGCGTATCGGCGCAGACAGTGTATACATTGCTTTAAACCCAACGCAAGCCCGCCCGAGCGCACCTTAGGCACACTCGGGCGGGTAAACATCGTCTTGAAACTTGCAGCAACTAGCAAATCCCCGTCAGGCCAAGCACCAGGCCAATGATCATGGTGCCGATAATGATCCAGTTCACGTTGGTGTTCTTCTTGAGCAGCTTGAAACAACCCAGGGTGTACAGCAGCGGAATCAGGCCGATGAAGATCGTATCGAGATACGTCTGGATCATGACCGGATCGCCCTCGGGCATCGGAATTGAGATCGCGCAGTTGAACTTAACGAACGAGGCAGCCATGGCGCCGATCATCAGCAGGCCGAGCGTGCTTGAGAGTTTGGTTACAATACCCATCAAGCCGCTCTCGTAGATCTTGGTGATGAAGCTCGAACCGACGCGATACCCAAGAACCGTCAGCACCCAACGCGTAATCCACGACGGAATGTTGTAAATGAGCAGAAACGCGATCGGACCCAGAAGCGATCCGTTCTGAGAGCACAGCGCCATACCGACCGAGGCCGCGATAACACGGATAACGCCCCAGAAGATTGCATCGCCGATGCCCGACATGGGACCCATGAGCGAAGCTTTGACCGAGTCGATCGAATGCGTATCGAAATCAGGCTCGGCCGCGTTCTCCTTCTCCATCGAGGCAACAAGGCCCATGCAGAACGTACCGACATTTGACGTGATGTTATACCAGGTCGAATGGCGTACCAGGGCATCGCGACGCTGTTCTTTATCCGGGTAGAAACGCTCGATGGCAGGCCAGATGGACCACATGAAGCCTGAAGCGCCTCCGCGAGCGCCGCCGCCGTAATGGGCAAAGACGTTGAACGAGTGGAAGAAGATGCCGCGCAGCATCTTACGGTCTTCAGCGGAAAGATCCTTAGTGGAGATGCTGATCTTCTCGCTTGCGGTATCGGTGGTACTCATGCGAAGAAATCCTCCTCTTCGAGCTCGGCGACGGACTGGGCACCAGCTGCGACGCCCGATTCGCGCAAGGCCTTAATCTGGTTGCGCAGGTCGAGATTTTCAAGGTCACGCAGGGCCGTAACGACCAAGATCACTGCACCGACGGCGGCAATTGCGACCATGGGCATGTTGAGATATTGGAAGAGCACGAAGCCGAGCAGGAAATAAATTGCAATCTTGTTATCCCAGAGCATGCGCAGAAGTAGCGCCATGCCCACGGCGGGAAGCAGGCCGGATGCAGCATTGAACCCGTTCAGGACCGCCTGCGGCACCATATTCATAAGCTGCGATGCCGGCTCGGCACCGACCCACACCGCCAAAAACGTCGGGATGGCGAATAGACCGTTCATGACTACGGCGCCGCCAAAATGGCAGATGAAGAGCTTCTTACTGTCACCCGAGTTCGCGGCCCAATCAATAACAGGAGCCCAGAAAGACATGAGCACGTTGAGAACGAGCGAGTAGATGATGTTCGCAAAAATAGCCGCAGCCACCGCGAGCGGAATCGCTACGCCCTGCTCCATGCCAGACACGACCACGAAGCACACAGCGAGCACCGTTCCTGCCACCGTATCAGCCGAAGTCGCACCGCCCACGTTGACGCTTCCGATGAAAATAGCCTGGAGCGCAGCACCGATGATAATGCCTGCGGTAACATCGCCAAAGATAATGCCCGCCACAAGACCCACGCCCAGGGGCTGGTCAATCATGGGCTGTCCAAACGTCCATTGGACGAAATAGCAGATAAAAGCTGCCAAATATGCCAAGAGCGCAGTCGTCAGCATATCAATCCCTCCTTAGAGCTTTGCCAGCAGGTCGGAAACCTTGACCTTACCGTCTGTAACGCCGACCTGATGAAACACCGGCAGATCTTGCTCACACAGCTCGCGCGCTGCAGCCACCTCGTCTGGATTGAGCGTTACACCCGTTGTCAGCAGCACCTTGGCTGCATCGTCGCTTCGATCGAAGCGGCCGACATTCGCAACGTTCACGCTGCCGATCCTACCGGGAGCCCCTTTCACTAGTTTGAGTGCATCGGCGATGTTCCCAGTAAGGGCGAAGATGCGCATCTCGCCCGCACGCGGATCGTTAGCAATCTTGATAGCGTCGTCTATTGTACGGATGAGAAGCTTCTGCCCACTCGGGCAAGCCATCTTGAGCGTCGACGACTGGGTTTCATTTTGGGCCGCAGCGTCATTCGCGACTAAAATACCCTTGGTGCTCAGCTCCTTTCCCCACATGAGCGTGACCTGTCCGTGAACCAGGCGGTCATCCACTCGCAGCTGAACGATCATTTCGTTCTCCTTTCGTCTTCGCTCCGCCCGCCAAAGCGGACCACTTCCTATCCAAAGAAATCGTCATCGGTATCTGTCGCCCCGCCTGCCCGCAGGACCACACGCCGCATGGAGGTCGATGCCTGCGCGATTACGCTGTCGATATACTCGGGCGTGAACGCCTCGCCCGTAATCAGGCATTCGAGAATTAACGCGATGTTGAAACCGGTCACATGTACGATGCCGTGCTTTTCCGGCTGCATGGCCGTAACCATGTTGCAGACGCTCCCGCCCAAAAGATCGGTAACGATCAACGCATCGTCCTCTGGCCTCACGCCATCGATAAACTCTGCGATCTGCTCATTGGGATCCGATTCGTCCACATAGCAATCAACGACGGTTATGGCGCTATCATCATGAAGCAGCACCTCAGCCACACTTTTGACGCCACTTGCTAGGCGTCCGTGGGTTGCAACTAAAATTTTCTTCATAGCACACCCCTTAAGCCAAAGGAGCCGCGCCATTGGCGAATACTCGCACGACATGCTCGAATGTGCTGCGCAGGCTCTCGAACGCGACTGCCGTCATATCGTGCCAATAGATCGGAGCATCCGGATGTCCCTCAGTCTTTTCATCAACCATGGCGCGCACGGCATCGCCGGCATATTTAACGCCATACGTGTAGTAGTTAATCTTGCGGATGCCGGCATTGATGGCACGAGCGTAATCCTCGTCGGAAACACCGGAGCCACCGTGCATGACAAGTGGCACGTTCACACAGCTGCGAATGTCGGTCAGAACGTCAATGTTCAAATGGGGCTCGCCCTTATACAGGCCGTGCACCGTTCCGAACGAGCAGGCCAGGATATCGAGCCCCGTGGACTCAACGAAGTCACGCGCCTGGTCAGGATCGGTATAGATGGCGCCCGCCTCTTCCGCCGTGGACCCAGCATCAGGATCGCCACCCTCACGCGACCCCATAGAACCAAGTTCGCACTCAAGGCCTGCACCAAAGTCGGCGCACATCTGGGCAGCGTACTGGGAAAGCTCAACATTACGTTCGTAGGAAAGTGCAGAACCGTCGAACATGACGCCCGTGAAACCGAGCTCCAACGCACGACGAGCATAGGATAGATTCTCACAATGATCCAGATTCAGGCAGATATGCGCACTCGAGCGCTCAGCCAGTGCTGTAACCAGCGGAGCCACCACGTCAATCGGCACCAGCGACTCGTGAACCTCGGCATGCTGGATGATAATCGGATAACCTGTTTCCTCCGCCACGTCCACAGCGGCGCGGACGGCCTCAAGACTCGCGGAATTTACTGCAGCGACCGCCATATTGTTCTGTTCGGCGATGTTGCAGATATCTCTCATACTGACGAGCATCTGTTCTCCTTTCCTCAGGCAGACCATCGCTGTTTGGCTTTCTCCAAACGCAACATTTTGCGAGTTCATTATATTGCGTTTTGTTTTGCTTTGTTTCGGAATTGACGTCTGCTACCGCGAACGGTCGAAAACCTGCCCCGAACGTTCGATATGTTTTGTTTAGAGTTGTTTTATTTCATTTCAGGAATTGTTGTTCTGGTAAAACTGAAGGTAACAAGCCTTGTCCCACAACAAGCCCTGGGAGTTCTTATGAGTGAACCGCGTCCCTATTACCTGGAAGAACGGCAGGAAGAAATACTCGACTTACTCAATGCGAACAGCACTGTTCGCATTGTTGACCTCAGCGAGCGCTTCGGTGTTTCGGAAGCGACCATTCGAAAGGATATGCGGGCTCTCGAAGGCAGAGGACTTCTCAGGCGAACCCATGGCGGCGCGATCTTACCGAACCCCAATTCTCGCGAACTTTCGTTTGAAGACGCTTCTTCGACGGCCCAAGACGAAAAACGCCGCATCGGTTACGCTGCGGCGAAAATGGTGCGCGACGGCGACACGTTCTTTCTTCAATCGGGAACAACAACGGGCTGCATGCTACGCGCTCTCAAGGGCCGCAAGAATCTCACGGTTCTCACGAACGACCTATCTCACGCGATACTTGCCGAAGAATTGCTGGTGGACAGCGAGGTCATTCTCCTGGGCGGACAACTGAGATTTGGCTATCACTACACACAGGGCAACGAGACTATCCGGCTGCTTAACGAGTACTTTGTTCCCACTGCTTTCATGGGAACCAATACCTTCTCGTTTTCAAAAGGATTTATGGCGCATCGATTGGAGCAGGCGAACATGGTGAGCGCCATCGCGAACGCTGCCGACCGACGCATAACCCTCATGGACTCATCGAAAATCGGCGTCATCGGCTTGGTTCACGCCCTTGACCTCAATGAGATTAACTGCCTGATCACCGACACCGGTGTCGATGCGGACACGAGGCAGCGACTTGCCGAGCTTGCCCCCAACTTGGAGATCATCTACGCCTAGACTGCCCGGCACATTCGACGCAGCATGAAAAAGGGGCGACGGGTAAATCCCGCCGCCCCTTTGCTTGAGCTCAGCTATTCCTCGGGCGCCTCGTATATCGGCGTCGGCGTGTTGTCGCACACGACGGTAAAACCGCCGTCCTTGTCGACATCGACCGTCACCTGATCGCCCTCGCGCACCGTACCGTCGATGATAGCGGCGGCAATGGCATCCACGACCTCGCGCTGCACGAGACGCTTGAGCGGACGGGCACCAAAGACCGGGTCCAGGCCGCCCACGGCGAGCATCTGCTTGGCCGCCGGGGTGATGGCCAGCGTCATGCGCTCCTTGGCCAGACGCGCGCGGACGTCGGCGAGCTGGATGTCGACGATCTTCTCGATCTGCGCCATGCCGAGCGGATGGAACACCACGATATCGTCGATACGGTTGAGGAACTCGGGGCGGAAGGTTTGAGCCATGGCCCCGTCAACCTGATGGCGCATCTCCTCCTCGTCCTTGCCGGACAGATCGGCGATAGCCTTGGAGCCCACGTTGGACGTCATGATGATAATCGTGTTCTTGAAGGACACTTGGCGACCCTGACCGTCGGTCAAACGGCCGTCGTCGAGCACCTGCAGCAGCACGTTAAAGACATCCGGATGAGCCTTCTCCATCTCGTCGAGCAAGATCACGGAGTAGGGACGACGGCGCACGGCCTCGGTGAGCTGGCCGCCCTCGTCATAGCCCACGTATCCCGGGGGCGCACCGATCAGACGCTGGACGCTGAACTTCTCCATATACTCGGACATGTCGATACGCACGAGCGCGCGCTCGTCATCGAACAGGCACTCGGCCAGCGCCTTGGCGAGCTCGGTCTTGCCTACGCCGGTGGGGCCCAGGAAGAAGAAGCTGCCGATGGGCTTGTCTGGGTCGGAGAGACCCGCACGGCTGCGACGCACGGCCGCGGCTACAGCGGAGACGGCCTCGTCCTGACCGATAACGCGCTTATGCAGCTCGCCCTCCAAGCCCTTCAACTTGTCGAGCTCGCCCTGCATCATCTTGGACACGGGCACACCGGTCCAGGCGCTCACGACCTCGGCGATCTCGTCGGAGGTCACCTGTTCGTTGAGGCCCTCGCCGTCCTGCTGCTTTTGCGCCTCGAGCGCAGCCTCGGAATCCTGAATCTGCTGCTGCAGACCCGGGATCACAGAATAGCGAAGCTCGGACGCACGGCCCAGATCGCCGTTGCGCGTCGCGCGCTCCTCTTCGCTCTTGGCCGCGTCAAGCTGGCCCTTAAGCTCCTGCACGTGGTCGATGGCGTTCTTTTGGTTGAGCCAGCCGGCCTTTTGCACGTTGAGCTTTTCCTGGACTTCGGCAATCTCTTGGCGCAGAGCCTCCAAACGCTCCTTAGAGGCGTCGTCGGTCTCTTTCATGAGCGCCTGTTCCTCGATCTGCAGCTGGGTGAGCTGACGCGTGGTGGCGTCGATCTCGACCGGCATGCTGTCGAGTTCCATGCGCAGGCGGCTCGCGGCCTCATCGACCAGGTCGATAGCCTTGTCGGGCAGGAAGCGGTCGGCGATGTAGCGGTCGGAGAGGTCGGCGGCAGCCACGAGCGCGCTATCGGTGATGTGTACGCCGTGGAAGATTTCGTACTTCTCCTTCAGGCCACGCAGGATTGAAATGGTGTCCTCGACGGTAGGCTCGCTGACCATCACGGTCTGGAAACGACGGGCGAGCGCCGCGTCCTTCTCGATGTACTTGCGGTACTCGTCGAGCGTGGTCGCGCCGATCGCGTGCAGGTCGCCACGAGCGAGCGCCGGTTTGAGGATGTTGCCGGCGTCCATGGAGCCCTCGGTGGCACCCGCGCCCACGATGGTATGGAGCTCATCGATGAACAGGATGACCTTGCCTTCGGATTTTTGCACTTCCTTGAGCACGGCCTTCAAGCGGTCCTCGAACTCGCCGCGGTACTTGGCGCCGGCGACCAGCGCGCTCATGTCGAGCTCGATGAGGTCGCGGTCGCGCAGGGTGCTCGGTACGTCGCCGGCCACGATTCGCTGAGCAATGCCCTCGACGATGGCCGTCTTGCCGACGCCCGGCTCGCCGATAAGCACGGGGTTGTTCTTGGTGCGGCGGGACAGAACCTGAATAGTACGACGGATCTCGTCGGTACGGCCGATGACCGGGTCGAGCTTGCCGGCGCGAGCCAGATCGCAGATGTTGCGACCGTACTGCTCCAACGCCTCAAACTGCGTCTTGTCCTCGGCAGACGTCACGCGGTCATCGCCGCGCAGTTCCTCGTAGACTTGCTCGATGCGCTCCTTGGTCACGCCGGCGTCACGCAGCACGCGACCCGCCTCACCCTTGTCCTCGGCAAGTGCCATCAGCAGATGCTCGGTCACCACAAAGCTGTCGCCCATCTTGGTGGCCTTTTTCTCGGCCTTCTCGATCACGCGAACGAGCTCGTTGGACAGGCCCATCTGCTGACCCTCGCCCGACACCTTGGGCGCATGGTCGATGGCATCTTGTGTGGAGCGTGCGAGCTGAGCCGGGTCGGCACCGATGCGCTCGATGATCACGGAGATATTGCGCTCGCCGGCACCGAGCAGGGCAGACAGCAGGTGGATCGGCTCCACCGCGCCGGCCTGTGCATCGGCAGCCGTGCTCATGGCGGTCTGCAGCGCCTCGCGCGACGTCATTGCTAGCTTATCGATTCTCATGGAATCACCTCTCTTGGGGCGGCCGCCCTACGGGGCGGCTTCACGTTGTTCGAGAAGTATTGTTGCCAGCTTTACGCGATCTTATACACAAATCTAAGTCTCTATATATAAGATTTTCTGAGTGAATTACGGATAGGGTACTGAGATGTCAGCCCGCCGCTGCCCAGGCGCGCTACCGTCTCGATCTGTAACATCTAGCAGCCATTTTTGATCCTAGATGTTACAGATCGAGACAGACCGAAAACCACCACAAAGAGGACAGGCACCTTTGTGGTGGTCGCGGTCTCTACTCCTTCGCCGAACCCGTACTTCCCGATTCGACGGTCCAGGGCATCTCATCCTCGAACAGCCATGTACGGGCAGACCCACTATCGCGTGCAGTCTGCGGGTCAGGCAAGCAGGTCTGTTTATAGGCATCTTGGATACACTGACCCATAAAATCGTTGAGCTCGCTCTGGTCGCCCTCCATGACATAGGCGACATCGCCGTCCATGATGTAGATGCCCGGACCCTCATTGCCCTCGTAGCCCGGATCGTACGAGACATCACATAACTTTGCGCCGTTTGCAGTGTCCAGCTCGATGGACGAGTGGCATCCGCCAACCATGTCGTTCGCTTTTGCCCGATAGGACGCATATCCGTACCAACGCTTAAATGTTTTGCCCTTGAGTAGCTCGGACGCCCTATCGATCAGGCTTGTATCCGTGGTATAGCGCATGGCCCCAAGCTGAATACGCGGATAATTACTAATACCCAGCACAGCCGGCTGCTCATCAAAATCAACGGTAATGGTCTCGGGCTTGTCGTCGCCGGTCAGAAGTTCGACAGATTGAGTCACAGGCTTGACCACCGGCTCCGTCACCGCAGCAGGTAGAAATGCCATACCGACAGCGCCCGCGCCAACCACAGCGATCGCAAGCGCCAAGACAATCAATCCAATACGGGCAGAACGGCTCACGGCAAAACACCCCACAATGCAAACCTTCGCCACCTGCACTAATGATACCGCCAGCTAACACTATTACCAAAAGAAGCCGCGCGCTCCTCACCACCACAAAGGGGACAGGCACCTTTGTGGTGGTTTTCGACGCTAACGGTCGACCATCTCGCGCAATGAGATTAAACTTGAATTGCTCTCTGAACATATCCATTTCTGCCTATCCTCAACAGATCTTTGTCTCGAGGAGCGCATATGAAGCCGCCTCATTCCACCGGTCGCAACGTCATCGCCATTCTCGCCATACCCATCGTGATGCTCTTCCTTATCGTCATCACGCCCTTTTCCCTTGGTATCACCTCGCCCTTCGATTTATGCGGAATGGTCGACGCCAGCTCGCGTGCCACCTCGCTCTCCTTTATCTGTCGCGGCGTGTTTTACGAAGATGGAATTCCCACCGGAAGTTGGCAGTCAAAGTTGCCACTGCTCGGTCAGATCGACGGATGCTCCCCCTATTTCTGCCTTGGACCTCAGACGCTAAACTATCTAATCGACGACCAGCCACTCGACTTCATCACCCTCGCCTACGACTACGCACCAAACACCGATGAGCGCCACATGAACCAAGTCCTCGACAAGATGCTTGGACAGTGCGGGCTCACCGAGGAGGCCGGTCGAACCATCTATAGCAACCAGAAATTAAAGCGAACAGAACTCCGCCGTGTCGGAAAAATCAAAGGGCGAAACGGGGCCGCCTACTGGGATGCCTGGGCAACACGCGACAAGGGCGAATTCGGACACAGCACCTATATGGTCACTGTCTACACCAAAGACGGAATTAAGGACAATGTTGACGATTTCGCGTCATCCAAACTCGGCATCCCCAAAACAACCAAACCCGCCAGCCCAGATGAAATTCTGTAGAGCCGCCCATTAACATGCCGCTCAACGATCACAACAGCATCGAGCTCGTCCCCACCACCACAAAGGTGCCTGCCCCCTTTGTGGTGGTTTTCAACAAAAAGAAGCCGCCCCGATAACAGAGGCGGCATCAAGCAAGTCTATTTATTAGCGTCCCTCAAGACCCAACGAGAACGCAGAAATGTAGCCCGGGGCTTACCCTTTCCCGAACGCGGCCCTCGTGAAGCGCGTGAGCGGGCGGGAAAGGGTAAGCCCCGGGCGGACAATTAAGTGCGCTACTCGGCAGCGGCCTTGAACTTGTTGTAGTTGATCAGGCAGCCGGCCTTGACGATGGCACGCTCCTCTGCCGTCATATCGGCAATGTAGAGCTCAATCTGCTCGACCGCACCATCGGCGCGCACCACGTAGGCGGCGATGTCCTTCAGGTCGCCATCGAGCGCGGCACGGATACCCGGCACAAAGACGTAATCGCCCACCTCAAAGTTGGGCTCGGCCTCCATCTGGAAGGGCACCATGCCCCAGTTCATCACGTTGGAGCGATAGCGCTTGGTGGCGTACTCGTGGACGATGTTGGCCAGGCCGCCAATTACGCGCTGGCAGCTCGCGGCCTGCTCGCGGGCGCTGCCGTCGCCAGGCTTCTTGGCGTAAATCATGGAACCGAACTCGGTCGCCTTGGCATCGGCCGCGACACCCGCGCCGGCCAGCGCCTCAAACACACCGGCAAGCTCGGCATCGAACGCCGCCAGGTCGCCCGCGGACTCGCCGGCAACGCGACGCTTCTCCACAGCGTCGACCTCCTTGGAGCGACCCACGTAGGCCGGGTCGCGGCGGCTCAGCGTAAACTCAGCCAGGCCCAGCGGGTTGGAGCGGAAGGAGCTCGTCTCGCCCGAGGGAATGAGCTCGTCGGTCGTGGTGACCGGGTCCATGATCTTGGAGCAAACCTTGAGCAGGATGTCGTCGCCGAGCGGCTCCATCGCGGGCCACGGCTTGATGTTGGGGCCTTCGACCAGCTCGTCGGCAGGCTCCGCCTTGCCAAAGCCCCAGTACACGCGCTTCTTGTACGGCGCGTCGTCAAAGGTGTACTCGCAGGCCTCGTCCCAAGTGTCCTCGGGCAGGTCGGTCGCCGGCGTCAGGACGCCGCCGTTGGCAGCCGTTGCCGCAATGGAGCGGGCGTCCATCAGGGCCACGGCGCTCAGCTGGCCATTACCCGGCTTGGAACCCTCGCGGTTGGGGAAGTTGCGCGTGGTGTGACGGATCGAAAGGCCGTTGTTGGCGGGCGTGTCGCCGGCGCCGAAGCACGGGCCGCAGAATGCCGTGCGCACGATTGCGCCGGCCTCCATGAGGTCGTAGATGTAGCCGCGGCGTGTAAGTTCGAGCGCCACGGGCTGGCTCGTGGGATAGACCGACAGCGAGAACTCGCCGCAGCCGGTGTTGGCGCCCTTGAGCACGCGGGCAGCCTGGACCACGGAGTCGTAGTTGCCGCCCGAGCAGCCGGCGATAACGCCCTGCTGCACGTGCAGCTTGCCGTCGACGACCTTGTCGAGCAGGCTAAAGTGCGTCTTGCCCTCGCCGATCTTGGCAGCCTCGAGCTCCACCTCGTGCAGAATGTCCTCAAGGTTCTCGTTGAGCTCGTCGATCTCAAAGCCGTTGGAAGGATGGAACGGCAGCGCGATCATGGGCTTGATGCTCGACAGATCGACCTCGACGCAGCCGTCGTAGTAGGCGACATCGGCGGGCTTGAGCTCACGGTAGTCGTCGCCGCGGCCGTGCATGGTCAAAAACGCGTGCGTATCCTCGTCGGTGGCCCAGATGCTCGACAGGCAGGTGGTCTCGGTGGTCATGACGTCGACGCCGTTGCGGTAGTCGGTCGTCATACTCGCAATGCCGGGGCCCACAAACTCCATGACCTTGTTCTTGACGTAGCCCTTGGCAAAGACGGCGCGGATGATGGCGAGCGCCACATCGTGCGGGCCGACGCCGGGACGCGGGGCGCCCGTGAGGTAGATGGCAACGACGCCGGGATAGGCGACGTCGTAGGTATCACGCAGCAGCTGCTTTGCCAGCTCGCCGCCGCCCTCGCCCACGGCCATGGTGCCCAGGGCGCCATAGCGGGTGTGCGAGTCGGAACCCAGGATCATCTTGCCGCAACCGGCGAAGTTCTCTCGCATAAAGGAGTGGATGACGGCGATGTGCGGCGGGACGAAGATGCCACCGTACTTCTTAGCAGCCGAAAGGCCAAAGACGTGGTCGTCCTCGTTGATGGTGCCGCCCACGGCGCACAGCGAGTTATGGCAGTTGGTGAGCACGTAAGGCAGCGGGAACTGCTCCATGCCCGAGGCGCGCGCCGTCTGGATGATGCCGACAAAGGTGATGTCGTGGCTCGCCATGGCGTCGAAGCGAATCTTGAGTGCCTCGGGATCTCCGGACGTATTGTGTGCCTGGAGGATCGAATACGCGATGGTGCCGCGCTTGGCATCCTCGGGCGTCTGCGTAATACCGCGCTCGGCAGCCTCGGCCGCAGGCACAACCTCGCTGCCGCCGCGCAGGTAGATGCCGTCCTCGTACAGCTTGACCATACTGTCTCCCACTCTGCCCAAAACGATTTGGGCGCATAGCATACATTCGTTCAATATCGTGCCATAGAACGGTTGCGAGTGGGTTACGAATCTGCACGTTCACTTTATCTCAGTAAAGCAAAGAACGAGTTGGGTGCCGGGGGCAGACTTAGACGCCGAAATGACGAGAGTGGATAATCTCCCACTTTGAGCCTGCAAACAGGCCAAAAACGGGAGATTATCCACTCTCATTCTGCGGGCACTCATTTAAGTCTGTCCCCAATGAGTGCCCGGCAGCGTCGGCGGAGCTATAGGTCGCTACCCGTACCTAGCAGCTTGCGCATGACTTGCTCGGGGTTGACTGAGCCGTCGCGCGGGGCCAGGGCGGTGATCTTCTTCTGCATCTTGTACTCGTGCAGCTCATCCTCGAGCTGGCGCACGCGAGCGCGGAGCTTCTCGTTCTCGCGCTCGCGCTCCTCGGCACGCTCCTTCATATCGAGAATGCGCACCACGCCGGCAAGGTTGATACCCTCGTCAGTCAGCTGGTTGATGAGCTCCAGACGCTCGATATCGGCACGCGAATACAGGCGCGTGTTACCGCCCGAGCGCTGGGGGTTCACCAGGCCCTTAGACTCGTAGACGCGCAGAGTCTGCGGATGCATGCCGGTCAACTCGGCCGCCACGCTGATCATGTACAGCGGTTTGTTCCTATTGTCCTCGGCCATGCTACCTGACCCCTTTCCGTCTCGTTATCGTCCATCATAAGCCCGCGGGCGCGGGCGCGCGCCGCGACCTTCCTAGTACGTCGCCTTGTAACGGTTGACCTTCTCGCGATAGTCGCGCGTGTCGGCCTCGCGCAGCTTGGTCATGGCATCGCGCTCGTCATCGGATAGGTTCGTGGGGACCTGCACCTTGATCTCGACGAGCAGCGCGCCCGTACGGCCACGGTGCTTAACGTCGGGCGCTCCCATCTCCTTAAAGCGGAACTTCTTGCCCGTCTGAGTACCCGCGGGCACTTTCAAACGGACCGTCGCACCGCCGGGTGTGGGCACGTCCACCGTGCAGCCGAGCGCCGCCTCGTAGACCGAGACCGGTACCTCCATGGTCACGTCGGCGCCTTTGCGCTTGAACAGCGGGTGCTCCTCCACATGCGTGGTCACGACCAGGTCGCCGCGCTCGCCACCCGCAACGCCATACTCGCCGCGACGCTTGTAGCGTAGCTTGCCGCCATCGACCGCGCCCGCGGGCACCGAGACCGTGATGGTCTGCTGCTCGCCTGTCGAGGGAATGCGATAGGTGACCTTGTGCGTCACGCCGCGAAACGCGTCCTCGGCCGTCACATCGACGGTCAGCGATAGGTCGCCGCCCTTGCGAGCGCGGCTGCGACCCGCGCCGGCACCGGCAGCGCCCGCAGCCCCGGCAAAGCCCGAGCCCCAATCGCTACCCCAGGCGCCATTGCCGCTAAAGATGCTGTCGAAGATATCGCCCCAGCCGCTGGCGCCCGCGCCGGCACCGTAGCCGCCGCCATACGCGCCGCCCGCGCCCGGCATGCCGCCGAACATGAGCATCTGGTCGTACTCTTTGCGCTTCTTCTCGTCCGAAAGCGTCTCGTAGGCCTCGCTGATCTCCTTAAACTTGGCCTCGTCGCCGCCGGCATCGGGGTGATATTTTTGCGCGAGCTTGCGAAACGCGCTCTTGATCTCTTTGTCGGAGGCGCTCTTGGATACGCCCAGGATGTCATAGAAGGTTTTGCCTGCAGCCATCGTAGCTCCTCTCCTGTTACGTCCGCCGCCCATGCAGACGACGGCTCATGCTTTCATATGGCACTAGGCCAGAAAGGGCCCCGGGTGTTGCCCCGGGGCCCTTCTCAATTACTCCTCGGTGCTCTCGGCCGTATCGGCCGAAGCATCCTCGGGCGCCGCTTCGGGCTCCGGTGCGGGGCGCTTCTCGCCACCGTAGGTCACCGTCACCATCGCGGAACGCAGGATGCGATCCGCCATGCGGTAGCCCTTCTGGTACACGTCGTTGACGGTCTCGTCGTACTGCGATGCGTCCTCGACGCGACCCACAGCCTGGTGCTCGAGCGGATCGAACGCCTCGCCCTTGGGGTCGATGGGCTCAACGCCCTCGTGCGCAAACACATCGAGCAGCTTGGCATGCACCGCGTCGACGCCATCGACGAACTGCTTAAAATCGTCGGAAAGCTCCTGGCTACGGGCATGGTCGATCGCGCGCTCGATATCGTCAATCACCGGCAGCAGCGCAGTGACAAGCTTCTCGGTCGCGCGCTCGCGCTCAGCGATGCGCTCGTTGGCGGTGCGGCGACGAAAGTTCTCCCAGTCGGCCTGTAGACGGGCAGTGCGCTCGGTGGCGTCCTTTGCCTTGTCCTCGGCGGCCTTCTGAGCCTCTGCCGCAGCATCGAGCTCGCTGCGCACGTCGGTAAGCTCCTTTTGGGCCTGCTCGAACTTGAGCTTAAAGTCGTTGTCGGCGGCTTCCTCACCGGCGCGGATAGCGGCTTCCACCATCTCGTCCTCGGTCATCGTCGCCTCCTTGTTGGAATCCTCTACCTGGTTCTCGGCAGCCTCGGCGGCCGGGGCCTCGTTGGCCTCGGTATCGTCGACGGCCTCTACGGGAATCTTCACGTCCTTCTCCTCAGAGTCAACGGGGGCGGCGCCAGTGGCGGCCGCCTCCGTGCGAGCTTTACGGGCGGACATGATTATTTGTCCTCGTCGTCCACAACCTCGTAGTCGGCGTCGACAACGTCATCGTCGGCAGGCTGGGCGCCAGCGGCACCGTCGGTCTGCTGCTGAGCGTCGGCGTAGACAACCTGGGCCAGCTCGTAGGCCACGGACTGCAGGGACTCGCCGGCGGCCTTGATAGCCTCGACGTCAGAGCCCTCGAGCGCCTTCTTGGCGTCGGCGATAGCGGCCTCGGCCTTGGACTTCACGTCGGCGGAAACCTTGTCGCCCAGCTCGTTGAGGGTCTGCTCGGTGGAGTAGCACAGGCTGTCGGTCTGGTTGCGGACCTCGACCTCTTCCTTCTGCTTCTTGTCCTCCTCGGCATGAGCCTCGGCGTCCTTGACCATACGATCGACTTCGTCGTCGGACAGAGCGGTGGAACCGGAAATGGTGATCTGCTGCTCCTTGCCGGTGCCCTTGTCCTTAGCGGAGACCTTGACGATGCCGTTGGCGTCGATGTCGAAGGTGACCTCGATCTGCGGCACACCGCGGCGGGCAGCCGGGATGCCGGTCAGCTGGAACTTACCGAGCGACTTGTTGTCGCGAGCAAGCTCGCGCTCGCCCTGGAGCACGTTGATCTCGACGCTGGTCTGGTTGTCGGCAGCGGTGGAGTAGACCTCGGTCTTGGAGGTCGGGATCGTGGTGTTGCGGTCGATCATCTTGGTCATGATGCCGCCCATGGTCTCGACACCCAGCGACAGCGGGGTAACGTCGAGCAGCAGGATGCCCTCGACGTCGCCGGTGAGCACGCCGCCCTGGACGGCAGCGCCGTCGGCAACGACCTCGTCGGGGTTCACGGACATGTTAGGCTGCTTGCCGGTCATGGTCTTGACGAGCTCCTGGACGGCGGGCATACGGGTGGAGCCGCCGACGAGGATGACCTCGGTCAGATCAGAGAGCTTAAGCTTGGCGTCGCGCAGGGCGTTGGTGACAGGCTGCTTGCAGCGCTCGAGCAGGTCGCGGGTGATCTTCTCGAACTCGGCGCGGGTCAGCGTGTAGTTGAGGTGCAGCGGGCCGGACTGGTTCATGGTAATGAACGGCAGGTTGATGGTGGTCTGCTGGGCGGCGGAGAGCTCCTTCTTGGCGTTCTCGGCGGCCTCCTTCAGACGCTGCAGGGCCATGGGGTCCTGACGCAGGTCGACACCGTTCTCCTGCTGGAACTTATCGGCCATCCAGTCGATGACGCGCTGATCCCAGTCGTCGCCGCCCAGGTGGTTGTCGCCCGAGGTGGACAGAACCTCAAACACGCCGTCGGCGAGGTCGAGGATGGAGACGTCGAAGGTGCCGCCGCCCAGGTCGAAGACCAGAATGCGCTGGTCGGTGCCCTGCTTGTCCAGGCCATAGGCCAGAGCAGCAGCGGTCGGCTCGTTGACGATACGCTTGACGTTGAGGCCGGCGATCTTACCGGCATCCTTGGTGGCCTGACGCTGGGCGTCGTTGAAGTAGGCCGGGACGGTGATGACGGCGTCGGTGACGGTCTCGCCCAGATACTTCTCGGCGTCGGCCTTCATCTTTGCGAGCGTCATGGCGCTCACCTGCTCGGCGGTGTAATCCTTGCCCTCGATATCGACGACGGCACGGCCACCCTGGCCCTCCTTGACCTCATACGGCACGGTCTTGATCTCGGAGGTGCACTCGGAGTACTTGCGGCCCATGAAGCGCTTGATGGAGAACACGGTGTTCTTGGGGTTGGTGACCGCCTGGTTCTTAGCGGCCTTACCCACGACGCGGTCGCCGTCTGCACGGAAGCCAACAACAGACGGGGTGGTGCGGTCGCCCTCGGCGTTCACGATAATGGTCGGAGAACCGCCCTCGAGGACGGCCATGGCGGAGTTAGTAGTACCAAGGTCGATACCAAGAATCTTACTCATTAGAAATTCCCTCTCTCTTTTGCGTTCGCGCCGCCTCGACGATCTGTCGCGCGGCGCTTCGGCTTGTCTTTCAGGATGTAGTGTATCCCCTTATGGGCCGGAATATACAAAATCTAAGTCAATTCATATAAGATTTCTTATTGCTGAGAGTTTAGGTTCTTAAATGCGCAGGTAGATGCGCTGAATGAGTTCTCGGCAAATCTATTGAGATCTATGTAGAGATGGCTGAGGTTTGCGTCCGGGGGTGCCTGGGGGCCGTCTTGCGGCAAGCGCATCCCGGTTTGAGCGTGGATTCCGGGTCGCAGTTTCCGTCTGAAGGCTCAACCGGAAACCGCATCCCGTTTTGAGAGCTGATACCGGGTCGCAGTTTCCGCTAGCGGGCCCAACCGGAAACTGCGACCCGGTTTTCGGCCAAATAACGGGATGCCCTTTCCGCAGGCGCGCTCAATAGGTCAATATTTCAAGTCACCTTTAGCTAACATTTGCGCAGCTCAGCGGCCCCACCTGCGCGTTTTTTAGTAAACCTTGGCATACTCGGCGAACGGTATGAAGATGCCGGCCAGAGGGTATTGCAAACGGTCGCTCCCGTGGTATGTTTTTGCCCGAATCAAACCGGCGCGCATCGTCTGTAGCGTCGGTCAACAGAGAGGAAACTACCATGGCTCATCCCGTAATTGATGCCGACGAGTGCATCGCTTGTGGCGTTTGCGTCGACTCCTGCCCCGCTGGCGTTCTGGAGCTCCAGGACGTCGCTACCGTCGCTGACGAGGATTCCTGCGTCGCCTGTGGCGCTTGCCAGGACGCTTGCCCCGCTGGCGCGATCACCGAGATCGTCGAGGAGTAACAACTCCCCCACTTGCACACTCAAGAGTACACCGTGCACAAAAAAGGAGGCTTCCGCATCGCCGCGGAGGCCTCCTTTTGTTTGTACAGGCAGCTAATTGGGGACGGGGCTACCTTGGCAGTTGCGGTGGAATAGTTCCTGGCTCATTGCTTAGGTGCCGATTGTAGGAACTATTTCACCGCAACTTATAAAGACAGTATCGGGTTAGGACAAATCATCCTCGTAGGGCATTAAATCGGCAAGGTAGCCCTTCTCCTTGAGTATGGCCTCGATCTCGTCGAGGGTCTGCTCGTCCTCCGCCGCGATGCGATGGAAGTGGTAGCCGCTCGTCACCGTTAGTAGTGGAAAGCTCTTGCCGCTCTCGATATCGTGCAGGTAGCGCTCAACATCGCGACGATTGCGGATGTCCAGGTCGGCCGTGATCTTGCCGTACACACGATGGTTGACGATCACGTTGAGCACGGCGCCACCCGCGTCGACGATACTCGTAAGCTCGTCGCCCGCCTGCTCCACGCCGTGGCGCACCTTAACAAGACGCGTGGGCACGGCGGGGCTACTCGCGGCTTCCTGCAGCACGTAGCCGCGGTTGGTCGCCACGATATCGTGCCCATCGGCACGCAACAGGGCAATATCCTGAACCACGACCTGACGGCTCACGCCAACCTCGCGGGCAAGTGCGCTGCCCGAAACGGGCTCCTTGGCTCCTTCGAGCACGCCCATGATGGCACGGCGACGCTCGCGGGCGTTCATTATTTACCGTCCAGCAGACGCAGGTGCTTAAGCGAGAGGTCGAGGATCGGCGCAGAGTGCGTCAGGGCGCCCGAGCTAATATAGTCGACACCCAGATCGGCCAGGGCGCGAATGTTGCTGGCGTCCACGTTGCCCGAGCACTCGGTCTTGGCGCGGCCATCGATAAGCTCAATCGCGGCAGCCATGTCGTCGTGGGTCATGTTGTCGAACATGATGATGTCGGCGCCGGCTTCCACGGCCTCGCGCACCATGTCCAGGTTCTCGCACTCGATCTCGACCGTCGTGGTAAACGATGCATGGGCGCGCGCCATCTCGATCGCACGCATCACGCCGCCGGCGGCGTCGATGTGGTTGTCCTTGAGCATGACGGCCGTCGACAGGTTGTAACGGTGGTTGCTGCCGCCGCCGATCTCGACCGCGGCCTTCTCGAAGACGCGCATGCCCGGCGTGGTCTTGCGCGTGTCGACGAGCACGGTCTTGGTTCCCTCGAGCGCCGCGGCCATGCTGTGCGTGTAGGTAGCGATGCCGCTCATGCGCTGCAGGTAGTTGAGCGCCACGCGCTCACCCGAAAGCAGCACGCGCGCATCGCCGCGCACCTGGCCCACATGGTCGCCGGCGTGCACCTCGTCACCGTCGGCAACATCAAACAGCACCGAGCTCTGCGAATCCAGCAGCTCAAAGGTGCGGGCAAACACATCCAAGCCGGCGATGATACCGTCGGCCTTGGCGATAAGCTCAACGGTAGCGGGACGCGCCGTGGGGCACACGCTCGCCGTGCTCACGTCCTCAAACGTGATGTCCTCGCGCAGGGCCTGCAAAATCAGATCATCGACGACGAGCTTCATGGTAATGGGATTCATGGTCTACTCCTCCACGGCCTGCGTGCCGGCGGCACGGGCCAAATCATCGATTGCCAGGGTGTCGGCGCTCAGGGCGCGATGGCGGCCATCGAGCGCGGGTTCGCCCGCCTGCTCCACGGCCAGCGACTCGCCGGTACGCATGTACCAGGCGGCACGGCGACCCCAGACCAGCGCCTCGAGCAGGCTGTTAGAAGCCAGGCGGTTCTTGCCGTGAACGCCGTTGCAGGCCGTCTCGCCGGCGGCGTAGAGCTCGGGCATCGAGGTGCGGCCGTCCTTGTCGACCCACACGCCGCCCATAAAGTAGTGCTGCGTGGGCGTAACGGGAATGGGCTCGTCCAAGATGTCGCGACCGTCCTCCAGGCAGCGCGCGCGGATGTTGGCAAAGTGCCCGGTCACCACGTCGCGCTCGACGGGGGCAAAGCTCAGCCACTCGTGCTCGGTGCCGTCGAGCTTCATCTGCTCGCGAATAGCGGCGGCGACCACGTCGCGCGGCTGCAGCTCGTCGGTAAAACGCTCGCCGGCGGCGTTGAGCAAAACCGCGCCCTCGCCGCGGCAGCTCTCGCTGATCAGGAAGGTGCGGCCCGGCTGCGGCGAGAACAGTCCCGTGGGGTGGATCTGCACGTAGTCCAGGTGCTCCATCGTGATGCCGTGCTCCTGCGCGATGTAGCAGGCGTCGCCGGTGAGCTGCGGGTAGTTGGTGGAGTGATCGTACACGCCGCCGATGCCGCCCGTTGCCCACAGCGTGTGGCGGGCATGGATCTTAAACGGCTCACCGGTATGCACGCCCTCGGCGGCATTTGCCAGCTCGTCGGCGGGACGAACCGAGTTGTCCTCGTCCACGGGAACGGCGATGACGCCGGCACACACCGTGGCGCCGTCACGCTCGCCCGTCAGGATGTCGGTCATGGCCACGTGCTCCAGAATCTGCACGTTATCCAGCTTGCGAACGGCCTGGAGCAGCTTGGTCGTGATCTCCTTGCCCGTAATGTCGGCATGGAAGGCGATGCGCGGGCGGCTGTGCGCACCCTCGCGGGTAAAGTCGAGGCTGCCGTCGGCCTTGCGCTCAAAGTCCACGCCCATGGCCAGCAGGTCGTTGATGACCGAGCGGCTCGAGCGGATCATGATGTCGACGCTCTCGCGGCGGTTCTCGTAGTGGCCGGCGTGCATGGTGTCCTCAAAGAAGGCATCGTAGTCCGAGCCCTCGGGCAGCACACAGATGCCGCCCTGCGCGAGCATCGAATCGCACTCGTCGACAGCGCCCTTGGAGAGCATGATCACGCGCGTGCTCGTCGGCAGGTTAAGGGCCGCATACAGGCCCGCCACGCCGCAGCCGGCAATGACGACGTCGCACTCCATATCGGGGTATTGTTTGGTTTCCACAGGAATCCTCTCCCTTGAATGTGACATAAGGGGCCGTCCCTCATGCCGCATTGTTCTAGCGCGCTGCGTACTCGAGCATGCGATCCAGCGTAAGTTTGGCCTGGCCGGCGGCCTCGTCCGACACGCCGATCTGCACCTCGCCCTCGCCCGTCTCCAGGCAGCGCACGAGCTTTTCGAGCGTGATGAGATCCATGTTGACGCAGGTGGGCTGCACCGCGGGGAAGTAGAACTTCTTGCCGGTGCCCTGGCAGCGGCGCTCGAGCTCGTAGAGCACGCCGCGGACCGTCACGACGATGAACTCGCTGGCGTCCGACTCCTCGGCATACCTGATGATGCCGGCGGTGGAGCCGATGTAGTCGGCCTCGGCCAGGACGTCGGCCTTGCACTCAGGATGCGCCAGCACGAGCGCGGCGGGGTGGGCCTCCGTCGCGTCGACAATCTGCTCGACGGTGATGATGTGATGGCGCGGGCAGTAACCGTTGTTGAGGATGACGTGCTTTTGCGGCACCTGCTCGGCTACGAAACGGCCCAGGTTTTGATCGGGGATAAACAGGATATGCTGCTGCGGCAGCTCGGACACGATCTTGACGGCGTTGGAGCTGGTGACGCACACGTCGCTCCAGCTCTTGATCTCGACCGTGGAGTTGACGTAGCAGACCACGGCCAGATCGTCGCCGTACTCGGCGCGCGCCGCGTCGACCGTCTCGCGCTTGACCATATGAGCCATGGGGCAGTCCGCGCCCGGCTCGGGCAGCAGCACGGTCTTGGTGGGGTTGAGCAGCTTGGCGCTCTCGCCCATAAACTCCACGCCGCACAGCACGATGGTCTGCTGCGGCAAGCTTTTGGCGAGCTTTGCCAGGTAGAAGCTGTCGCCGACGTAATCGGCAACGGCTTGGACCTCGGGCGCCACATAGTAGTGCGCCAAAATCACCGCGTCACGTTGGGTTTTTAGTTGCTGAATGGCCTCGACGAGCTCTGCGGGCACCAATGCCGCGCGCTCCGTTGCCGTCGTTGCCGATGCTAGGCCGGCCGCGATATCGCGTGCAAGCTCCGACGCATCCATGTTCGCGCTCTGTGCCATCAAGGCCCCTCTCTTTTGGCGAATCTTGGGGCTTTAGTATGACACCTAGGTTTACAGCTGACAAGACAGCTGTAAACCTAGGTGTAAGGTTGAAATAAAGATTCAATCATGCGGCAGGTCCATTTTCGAACTGGCAAGCTGAGGATAGCCGAGCTCTCGATAGCGCAGGAGGCATCTTTCGCCACCGCAATACCGCTCGGCGCGAGTTGCGCACCGTGAGGCACGAACGGGCGCTCCCCCGCGAGTGGTCCGCGCCCAATGTGGCAAAATCGAACTACTAAGGGGGCTCAGAATGCTCAAGATTATTGCCTGCGACGATGACGCCGCTTTTCTAGATAGACTGCACCGGATGATCGACCGTTGGTCGATCGAGACGGGCACGGCGGTCGATGTTGCGCTCGTCACGCGCGGCGAGGACCTGCTGGCGCGCCATGCCGCGTCGCGCGCCGACATCATCCTGCTCGACATGATCATGCCGCTCGTCAACGGCATGGACACCGCACGCGAATTGCGCCAGGCCGACACCGCCGTGCGCCTGGTGTTCCTCACCTCGTCGCCCGAGTTTGCACTGGAGTCCTACGAGGTCCGCGCCTTCGACTATCTGCTCAAGCCCGTGACTTACGAACGCCTGGCGCAGTTACTCGACGAACTTTCGAGCATGCGCCCGGCGGCAACCGACGAGCTCGTGATCAAAACGTCCTTTGGCTACCACGCCCTGCGCCTGTCCGACATCGAATATGCCGAGGCGCGCAACAAGCACGTGGTCTTCCATCTGCGCGACGGACGCGATATCGAGGTACTCGAATCGTTCCGCAGCGTCGAGGACCGTTTGGCGCAAAATGCCACCTTCTTTAAATGCCACCGTAGCTACCAGGTCAACTTGCGCAACATCGACCACTTCGATCGCACAGACATCGTCATGCGCTCGGGCGCGTGCATTCCGCTGTCGCGCAGCAGCAAGCAGGGGTTCCAAGACGCCTACTTTGCGGTGCGCTTTGAGGGCGGGAGGCGCTGATGATCTCCTCGGTCGAAATGGTCCTTTGGGCAATCCACCACGCCACGACGCTGCTCTTTGGCGTCTTTGCCTCGGCGGCGCTGTGCGGTATCGAAATCAATCGACGCCATGCACTCGAGTTGGTGGGGGTCGGAGCCGCAACCGGCGCTGCCTTTTCGATCGCCAATGTCGTTGGCGGAGAGCTTTTTGCCCGTCAGGTCTATCCGCTCGTCGTGCACTTGCCGCTTACCGTCTACCTATGCGCGCGCTACCACTTGAGTCCGCTACTCGCGACGTTGGGCGTCACCAGCGCCTATCTGAGCTGCCAGTTCAGCAATTGGATGGGCATCGCCGCATTTGCCGCAACCGATTCTCAGATCGCGTACTATCTGGCACGCATCGCTACCACGCTCGGCGTCTTTGCCGTCCTGCTGCATTGGGCCGGCGACATTGGACCCCGCCTGGCGATTAAAAGCCCCACCGAGCTGGGCATCCTTTTAATCCTGCCGCTCGTCTATTACATCTTTGACTACGCCACCAACGTCTACACCACGCTGTTCCACTCGGGCTCGGTGGTGACAGTTGAGTTTTTGGCATTTGCGCTCTGTGCCTTCTATCTTATGTTTCTTGCCGTTTACCTGCGCGAATACGAAGAAAAGGAAACCGCCGAGCGAGAGCGTTGGATGCTCGAAACCCGCGACAGCGCCGCCATCAAAGAGCTCGAGGCTTGGCGTCAATCTGGGCGCGAGCTGTCGATTCTTCGCCACGATATGCGCCACTTCCTACGCGGCCTGGCCACTTTAATTGAGGAGGGCCACACCGACGAGGCGCTCAACCGCATCGACGAACTCTGCGAAGCCGGCGACCGCACCGCCGTACGCCGCTTCTGCGCCAACGAGACCGTAAACATCGCGCTTTCGTCATTCAACTCAGATATCAATAGAAACGGCATTACCGCCAACCTGCGCGCCGCCGTACCCGAAACCGTCCACGTAGGTGACGCCGACCTGTTTAGCGTGCTCTCAAATGCCTTGGAAAACGCTATCACCGCCGCAAGCGCCGCACCCCAAGGAAAGCGATTCGTCGACCTTGACCTGCGACTTGAGGACGGCCAGCTGTTGCTGTTAGTTTCCAACACGTTTGACCGCGCGCCGCGCATGGTCGACGGCATGCCCGTGACCCGGCATGCGGGCCACGGCTTTGGAACCAAGAGCATCAAACTTGCCGTGGAGCGCATGAACGGCAACTGCCAGTTCCGCATTAACGGCGATCGGTTTGAGCTGCGCGCTGTGATGTAGAAGTACGGCGCCGATCTCGCGGCGCGCCTCGCCCGCCAGGCAATCGCTCGCCGGTGCCGATCCGCTACAGTGGAGCGACCGCCGGGGTCAGCTGCTTGATGTAGGCCCACATACGCTGCTTGGCCGCTTTGTCGGTCAGCGCCGCCTCAAAGCCATCGAGCGCGAGCACGCGGCGGCCCTGCACATGGGCGACCAGGCCGGGCTTGAGCATGGCGGTGTCGAAGTCATCAATCGCCACGAGCATATCGGCGTAGGTTTCGCGCATGACATCGGCCGCACTGTTGTCGAGCAGCAGCACCGCCTCGGGGTCCAGAGCCTCCAGCGCCTCGCGGAACAGGTCGCACGGCAGAGTCTCGCCCACCGCGACCGCTCCGTCACCCGCGCCGGCGACGCTTGCCAGCACGCAAAAGTCCTCGGGGGCATATCCGATGGCGCCGAGCGCCTTGCGCAACGCGGCGCCATCCGCGCCGGCAGCCAGCTCGCCGCCCGAGCACTCGGCTTCATCCAAATCGCCTTTGACCAGCACAATCGGCGAGCACGCGTTGCCCGCGATACGCACACCGCGACCTGCAAGCGACGCGAGCTCCTGCTCGGTCGCCTGAGCGATGGCTTCTTTTTTCTGGCTTTGTGACGTGGGCATGCGCTCTCCAATCGTTATCGTGCCCACCATTATATAAAAGAGCCGCCCGCGAGTGGTTGCTTTGCGGGCCGCTGGGTATAAGCACGGTCGTACTGAGTTTTACGCGGCCGAGCCGCGTCGTATTATGGAGGTCACCATGGCTGACATTAAGCAGATTACCCCCGAGAACTTCGATTCCATCGTTAACGACAGCCTGCCCGTACTGGTTGATTTTTGGGCCCCGTGGTGCGGCCCCTGCCGCTCGCTCTCGCCCATCGTAGACGAGGTTGCCGACGAGCTGGCCGGCAAGTTGGCTGTGGCCAAGTGCAACGTCGACGACAACCAGGACCTGGCCATGAAGTTTGGCGTCATGAGCATCCCCACGCTGATCGTCTTTAAGAACGGCGAGGAGGTCGACCGCTCGGTCGGCGCCTTGCCCAAGGCAAGACTTCAGGCACTGCTGGAGAAACATCTGTAATACGCTTGTTACCCATCTGCCGTCCATGAGCGGTTTCACACCGCTCGCCGGAGTGCCAAACGCAAGGTATGCGACCACGGATAGTATGGTAGATACAAACAGCCCCCAGTGAACGGGTGCGGGTCAGACGGACTCGCACCCGTTTTCTTATGCGGCGGCGCTCAAGGCGGGCGTAGTAGAATCTGAACCACCATATCGCCCCGTACAAAAGGAGACTCCCCATGCATGACGTCGGAATGAACATGAGCCAGCTTGCCATGAGCGTCAAGCAGGTCGACGACACCATTGAGCTCGCTCACGAGTGGAGCCATCAGCTGCTGCATGCGACCGAGAACTTTGACATGGAGCGCATTGGCGCCAAGCTCGAGGCCGCCATGGCGGCACTCCACGAGGCGCACGATGCGCTCGAGGGCTACGAGGAGGCCATCGAGGCCGACCACAACTCCGTCGGCTCTGTGAAACTGGTGTAACGTGGCCGAGCACGAGCACGCGCACAATCACGGTGCGGACGACGATGCAAGCTGCCGCTACAGCGGCTCCAGCTCCGAGCTGGTCCGCTTTTCGGTCACCGCGCCCGACGACCTGCTGCGCCGCTTTGACGAGCAGATCGCGCGCCGCGGTGACGTGGCTAACCGATCCGAGGCCGTACGCGATCTGATTCGCGCCTCGATCGCCAAGGAGCAGATGCGCACGCCCGACGAGCATGTTATCGGGTCGCTCACCATGATCTACGACCACCATACCGGCGACCTGACGCGCCGTCTGGACGAAGTGCAGCACGACTACACCGACGAGATCGTATCGACCATGCACGTGCATCTGGATCACCACAACTGCTTAGAGATTCTGGCGCTCAAGGGTCGCGGCGAGCGCGTCTACGAACTAGCCGACCGCCTGCTGGGCCTGCGCGGCGTTAAGCACGGTGAGCTCACGTGCGCCGCCACCAAGCAGAGCCTGGGGCTGTAGCGCACCTGTCCCTATTTGGTCGGTTTTGATGAGGAGTGTCGCATGCGGCATGTGCATATTCATGTGACGGGCATTGTGCAGGGCGTTGGCATGCGACCATTTGTGTATCGCGAGGCCATGACGCATGGCATTTGCGGATGGGTGCTCAATGCGGGCGACGGCGTGCATATCGAGGCGCACGCTCCGGCCGATGCGCTCGATGCTTTTGTTGCCGCGCTTTCTGAGCATGCGCCCGCGGCGGCTCGCGTAGAGCATGTCGAGGTTGTGGACTTGGGGCCTGGCGGTTGGAGCGCTGCCGATGAGCAGGGCTTTCGCATTGTGGCATCGCAGGACCAGACCGCGCACACGACGCTCGTCTCGCCCGATATCGCTACCTGTGACGATTGTCTGCGCGAGTTGTTCGATCCCGCCGACCGACGCTATCACTACCCCTTTATCAACTGCACTAACTGCGGCCCACGCTTTACCATCATCCGATCGTTGCCTTATGACCGAGCGGCCACGCCGATGGATTGTTTTCCCATGTGTCCCAAGTGTGCCGCGGAGTATGCCGACCCACTCGACCGGCGTTTTCACGCGCAACCCGATGCCTGCTTTGATTGCGGGCCGCATATTACGTGGCGCGAGGCGAGCGTGGGCGATGAGCCGGGCGAAGCTGCCGCGTCGCTGGCCGTCGGCACCACACGCGAGGCCAGCGACGCCATTATCGAGCGCTGCGTTGAGCTGCTGGTCAGCGGTGGCATCGTCGCCATCAAGGGGCTGGGCGGATTTCACTTGGCATGCGACGCCTCCAACGAGCAGGCGGTAGCCGAGCTTCGCCGCCGCAAACGCCGCAGCAACAAACCGCTTGCCGTCATGGTGCGCGACCTTGCCGACGTTGAACGCCTATGCCATGTCAGCGACGTTGAGCGCGGCTTGCTGGCCGGCAGCATTCGCCCCATTGTGCTGCTGCGCCGACGTGCTGTTTGCGAGAGCGGCGGCTCCCCCAACGCCTTCGCACTCGCGCCGTCCGTCGCGCACGACCTGCCCGAGCTTGGTGTTATGCTCCCCTACACCCCGCTTCAGCATCTGTTGCTTGCCGCGGCAGAAACCCGCGGCATGCACGCGCTCGTCATGACCAGCGGAAACCTGAGCGAAGAACCCATCGAGACCGACGACGACCTTGCCTGGGAACACCTCGTTGCCGCCGGCATTGCCGACGCGTTGCTCGGTAACGACCGCGCGATTCTCTCGCGCTATGACGATTCCGTGGTGCGCGTGGTCGACGGCGCTGTTATGCCCGTGCGCCGCGCTCGCGGATATGCACCCCAGCCGCTGCCGTTGCCGGCGCTCGACGGCGCTCCGTCCTGCGTGCTCGCTTGCGGGCCACAACAAAAGGCCACGATTGCGCTCACGCGTGAAGGGACGAACGGCGAGGCAACCTGTTTTGTCTCGCAGCATATCGGCGATGTTGAAAACGGCGGGACCTTCGATGCCTGGAACGCCGCGCGCACGCGCTTGGAAAACCTCTTTGACTTGGCGCCCGCCGCCTTAGCATGCGACATGCATCCCAGCTATCTGTCGAGCCAGTGGGCGCGCGAACAGGCGCAGAAACAGGGTATGCCGCTTGTTGAAGTTCAACATCATCATGCGCACATCGCGAGCGTGATGGCCGAGGCCATCGCCCCGGGCCAGCTTACAACCGACGCGCGCGTCCTTGGCATCGCCTTTGACGGCACCGGCGCCGGCACCGATGGGACCATTTGGGGCGGCGAGTTTCTTGTCGCCGGCCTTGCTGACTTTGAGCGCGCAGCGCATCTGCGCGCTTGGGCCCTACCCGGTGGCGTAGCGTCCGTACGCGACGCTCGACGCAACGCCTTTGCCCTGCTCAGTGAGCTCGGTCTGCTCGAGCACCCAGGCGCCGCTCGTCTTTTGGACAGCCTCGACGAGCAAACGCGCAGCGTGACAGCCACCATGATCGAGCGCGGCATCAACAGCCCGCGTACCAGCAGCATGGGGCGTCTCTTTGATGCCGCGACAGCGATTCTGGGCATCTGCGACAAGGCAACCTACGAGGGCGAGCCCGCCATCGAACTCGAAGCCGCCGCCTGGCCCGCGCTCGGCGGTAAGACCGTTCGTCTCGACGGCAATCATGCAGGCGTATTCACGTCTGCCGACGACTCCCCCATCTTGGACCCCCAACCGCTCATCGAATCTCTTCTGAATGGAATTGAGGCAGGCACGCCGGCCGACAGGCTCGCCCTCGAGTTTCACATCGCCATTACGCACGCTACGACCCACATCGCGTGCGAGATCTGCAATCGCGAAAACCTCGATACCGTCGCGCTCTCGGGCGGTGTGTTCATGAACCGGCTTTTGCTTCAGCTCCTTACCCACGAACTCAAAGACGCCGGTCTTGCCGTCTTGGTCCCCCATACTGTGCCCGTCAACGACGGCTGCATCGCCTACGGTCAGGCCGCCATCGCTCGCGCTCGCCTCGCGCAGACAGCATCGCGATAGGCGTTTTGCCAGCCTGCGCGCCGCCGTCTCACAGGTGTAACGCGTTTGCTCGTGACTCCCGCGAGCGCTACCATCAACTGATGGGTAATTAGGCGCCTATCCAGCGCAAAACGTATAAAAGGGGAACATTATGTGCCTTGCCGTTCCCGGTAAAGTGGTCAAACGCGACGACGACCTTAAGGCGACCGTCGACATGATGGGCATCGAGCGCCCCGTTTCGCTGCGCCTCGTGCCGACGGCACAGGTAGGCGACTATATTCTCGTGCACGCCGGCTTTGGCATTCAGATTGTCGACGAGCAGGAAGCCCAAGAGACACTCGAGCTCGTCAATACCATGACCGAGCTGGCCGAAGAGGACCAGCTCGCCACTAACCCGGCCGAGGCATACTAGTGGCGGCGGCGCAGCCGGTTCGCTCCGGTATCGACTTTTCGGCATTTCGCGACCCCAAGCTGGCTCGCGAGCTCATCGATCGTATTCATGAGCTTGTCGGCAACCGCAGCATCAACCTTATGGAAGTCTGCGGTACGCATACCGTGAGCATCGGTCGCTATGGCTTTCGCTCCATTATGCCTGCCGGGCTCAAACTGCTGAGCGGTCCGGGTTGCCCCGTCTGTGTTACCGCCAACCGCGATATCGACCATGCAATCGCGCTCGCCAAGATGGACGGCGCCATCATCACCACCTTTGGCGACATGATGCGCGTGCCCGGGTCGTCTACCTCGCTCGCCGCGCAAAAGGCGGCGGGGCGCGATATTCGCATTGTGTACTCCCCGCTCGATGCACTCGATATCGCCGAACACAACCCCGATCGCCCGGTCATCTTTATGGGCGTCGGCTTTGAGACCACGACGCCCACCATCGCCGCCGCCATTTTGGAGGCCGATGCACGCGGACTCCAGAACTTCTCGGTCTATTGCGCCCACAAGACCACGCCGCCGGCGCTGCGCGCCATCGCCAACGATCCCGAGACCACTATCGACGGCTTTATCCTTCCGGGACACGTCGCTACCATCACGGGCCTGGCACCCTTTGGGTTTTTGGTCGATGAGTTCGAGACCCCCGGCGTAGTCACCGGGTTTGAGCCGGTCGATATCCTGCAAGGTATCTGCATGCTGGTCCAGATGGTTGTCGAGAAAAGGCCGGCGATCGACAACGCCTACCGCCGTGGCGTCAACGCTGACGGCAACCCCGTAGCGCGCCAGCTGGTCGAGCAGGTATTTGAGCCGTGCGACACCACGTGGCGCGGACTGGGACCGATTGCCAACTCGGGTCTTTCCATCCGGCCCGAATTCGCGCGCTTTGATGCCGGCGCCCGCTTTGACGTACCCATTGAACCGACGGTCGAACCACGCGGGTGCCGCTGCGGCGACGTGCTGCGCGGCGCCATCACGCCGAGCGACTGCCCGCTGTTCGGCCACGCATGTACGCCCGAACATCCCGTCGGACCGTGCATGGTGAGCTCCGAGGGCAGCTGTGCAGCATATTTCCGCTACCGAGGCTGTTAGGTTCCGCCGTTCTAACGAACGGCGGACCGGTCGACGCTGCGCGCCATTCAGGCGAGCGATTTGCCTTTCAATCGTCGGCTGCGGGCAAAAGCCCAGCAGCCTCCTCTTTCAAGGCAACTCACTTCGCCTGAATGGCGCTCGCTGACTTTTACTTAACATCGATTCTGCCACACTCAGCTATTGCCGACCCCCCACGATTGGAGTTTTCGATATGTCCCGTACTGCCACCGATAGCACTGTCCTGTTGGGCCACGGCTCTGGCGGCCAGATGATGAAACGCATCATCGATGAGGTCTTTTTGGATGCCTTTGGGTCGCCCGAACTGCTCGAGGGCAACGATGCCGGCGTCGCTGCGCTGCCCGCGAGCGGGCGCATCGCCATGTCGACCGACAG
Source organism: uncultured Collinsella sp. (assembly GCA_937966215.1). Classification (GTDB taxonomy): domain Bacteria; phylum Actinomycetota; class Coriobacteriia; order Coriobacteriales; family Coriobacteriaceae; genus Collinsella. Next base: position 65,198 of record CALCKK010000018.1, read on the forward strand.
CTTTGTAGTCTCGCCGCAGTTCTTCCCCGGCGGCAATATCGGCCGACTCGCCGTGTGCGGAACCGTCAACGACGTCGCGACCTCGGGCGCTAATGTGCGCTACCTCTCATGCGGCTTTATCCTCGAAGAGGGCTATCCCATGGACAAGCTGCGCCAGATTGTGCAGACCATGGCCGAAACGGCACATGAGGCAGGCGTGAAGATTATCACCGGCGACACCAAGGTGGTCGAGCGTGGCGGTGCCGACGGCGTCTACATCAATACCGCTGGCGTAGGCGAGGTGCCCGCAGGCGTGACGCTCAGCGGTGCCAACTGCCGGCCCGGCGACGTCATCCTGGTGTCGGGCACACTCGGCGACCACGGCATCGCCATCATGAGCCAACGCGAGGGCCTGGCGTTTTCGAGCACCATCGAAAGCGATGCCGCGCCGCTCAACCACCTGATTGCCGATGTGCTTGCCGCAGCACCCGACACACACTGCTTCCGCGACCCCACGCGCGGTGGCCTGGCCTCGCCGCTTAACGAGTTTGCGCAGGCCAGCGGCGTTGCCATGGAGGTCGACGAGGATGCCGTGCCCGTGCGCCCCGACGTGCAGGCCGCCTGCGAGATGCTCGGCTACGATGTGCTGCAGGTGGCAAACGAGGGCAAGATGGTTGCCGTCGTGCCGACCGAGCAAGCCGATGCCGCGCTGAGCGCCATGCGCGCCGCCCGCTACGGCGAGAATGCCGCCATCGTCGGTCGCGTGCTGCCACTTGCCGAGGGCGCCCGTCCCGCCGTGCGCGTACGCACCGGCTGGGGCTCGACCCGCATCCTCGACATGCTCGTGGGAGAACAGCTGCCGAGGATTTGCTAACGACAAAGGCTCAGGGCTATTAAAGATATTCAGATTCCAAACATGCCCGGCACGCATGCCCAGTATCATGGGGTGCGTTTTACAACTCAAGCGGCAGGAGCACCCATGGCAGCAGCTTTTTCCCATGTGATCTTTGACCTGGACGGCACCATTCTCAACACGCTCGAGGACCTGGCGGCCGCCGGCAACCATACCTGCGAGACGCACGGTTGGCCCACGTTTGCCGTTGACGAGTACCGTTACAAGGTGGGAAACGGCATGCTCAAGCTGGTTGAGCGCTTTATGCCCGCCGAGTACGCGGGCGACAGCCGTATGTTTGAGCAGACGCTTGCCGAGTTTAGGGCTTACTACGGCGAGCACAAGGAGGACCACACCGCACCGTACGCCGGCACGATCGAGATGCTCGACCGCCTGCGCGCCGCGGGTGTGCAGCTTGCCGTGCTCACTAACAAGGACCACGTCTCGGCCGCTCCGCTTATCGAGAAATACTTTGGTTCCGAGCGCTTTGCGCTGGTGCAGGGCCGCGTCGATGCGCTTCCTCCCAAGCCCGAGGCGCCTGTTACGCTGCATGTGATGAAAGAGCTAGGCGCCGACCCGGCAACCACACTCTATGTGGGCGATTCCAATGTCGACGTCCTGACCGGTCACAATGCCGGCCTCAAGAGCGCCGGTGTCAGCTGGGGCTTCCGCGGCCGCGCAGAGCTGGAGTCCGCCGGCGCCGACTACGTGGTGGACACCCAAGACGAGCTCTCGGCGCTGATTCTGGGCGAGTAGCGGGGCTGTCGCTCAACACGGCTGGATAGATTCTGTCGCGCGGAAAGCGCATCCCGTTTTGCCGCCTCAGAATGGGATGCGCTTTCCGGTTGAGCCTTGTCGGGGAAACGGCATCCCGTTTCAGAGCAATATTCCGGGTCGCACTTTCCGCAACCCACGCCATCCGGAAACCGTGACCCGCTATTCGGCCAAATACCGGCTCGTATTTTCCCGAGCATTCGATGCAACGCTGGCGCAAGGAGTGTCCCCAACTGCCGGCAGAAAAGGAACGTCCCCAAGTGCCGCCCCAATGACTACCATGGCAACGCCGCAGGTAGAGGACGGACAGCGAGCGGGCACCAGAGCGAACAAATTGGCATGAAAAGAGGACGGCATAGACCTTCTGGTCATGCCGTCCTCTTTGAATGACAAGTTGTCGCTCTGGTGCCCGCGCAGCGTCGAGCAGTTACGGCGTTTGGTAAAACGCCGTAACAAACTACCGCGTAACTCCCCTAGCTCAGCATTGCATCCATCATCTCGGAGTTGACGGAGTCGTCGGCAGACCACTCGCCGTCGTCGTTGCAGGTGTACTTGAAGATAACCGTGGTCTTCCTGGGCTCGGTGGCCTTGGTCACATCGACCATAACCTGACCGGCCATCTTGTACAGCTCGTCATCGGAAGGAACCGTGTCAAGCGCAGCGACCTTCTCCTGATACTGGGTGGAGAAGTCCTCGACGATCTTGTTCATAGACTTGCATGTGATAGAAACCTCGGCGGTCGCGACACCCTTGTCCTCGTCGACCGTCACGTCGCCGATCTTGTAGTCAAAGCCCTCGAGATAGGTCTTGGCATACTCCTTGGGATCGATACCCAGCTGCTCGAACTCGTCGCCCGAAGCCTCCTCCAGACCAGAGAGGAAGTCGTCGCCACCGTTTTTGACCTCGTCAAACTGCGTCGTAAGATCCTCGGTGATGAGCTCCTCAACCGAAGGACCTCCACAGCCGGAAAGCACGACCACGCATGCAACCAAGACGGCCATGAGGGGCGCAAGCAGCAGCTTCTTTTTCATGTTGTTCCTCCCAATGAGCGGCACCGCGCTTCCCGGACGCGGCGCACGTTGTAATAAGTAAGCCCATACTATCAACTTATTAACACCCTCGACGGCACGAAGGCGCGGTCGGTTCGTTTTAGCGTCCGAACGGTTTGCGAGCCCGCCCAACGTGCAATAAAACGCTTCCCCGCGGTGCAATAAAAAAGGTGGCCGGACAACCCGACCACCCTTGCACATCCTTATGATGCCGCAGTTTACTTGCGGACGACCTTAACGATGGCGTCACCGGCGGCGACAGCGGAGTCGGCCTCGACGGCGAGCTCGACATCGGCAAACTCGGCGGTGTTGGACACGGCCACGACGACGCAGTCCTTGTAGCCGGCGGCGGCGATCTTGGCGCGGTCGATCTTGAGCATGGGCTGGCCGGCCTTCACGACGTCGTCGGCCTTGACGAAGCCCTCGAAGCCATCGCCGTTCATGTTGACGGTATCGACGCCAACGTGCACCAGAACCTCGATGCCGCTATCGGACTGTAGGCCCACGGCGTGACCCATGGTGACGGTCACCTTGCCGTCGCAGGGAGCGTAGACCAGATCGTCCTCGGGCCACACGGCACAGCCCTTGCCCAGGACCTCGCCACCAAAGACGGGATCGGGCACGTCGGCCATCTTGATGACCTTGCCCTTGACGGGCGAGCACAGCACGTCGGCGCCGGCAGAAGCAGAGATGGAGGCCGGAGCAGCGGCAGCCGCGGGCTCAGCCTTCTTCTTGAACATGTCAAACAGACCCATACGATTTCTCCTCTTGATTAAGCGCAACGTTTTGCGCATGCCTATGGTGATTATAGTGCCAAATGGCCAAAATACTAAGGTGAGGGTTCGAATCGCAAGCCCTTCCAAGCCCTTCCCAAAACCTTTTCCCCAGTGGCGCTCATATTGTCGATTAATCCAGGCCCTCGGCACCGTTGGACTTGATGATCTTCTGGTAGGCGTAGAAGCTGTCCTTGCGGCGGCGCTCGTAGGTACCGGTGCCGTCGTCGTACTTATCGACGTGGATGAAGCCATAGCGCTTGCGCATCTCGCCGGTGCCGGCGGACACCAGGTCGATGGGACCCCACCAGGTGTAGGCGATCAGGTCGACGCCGTCGGCAATGGCCTCGCCCATGGCCTTGATGTGGCTCTGCAAGTAGGCGATGCGGTACGGGTCGTGGATGGAACCGTCCTCCTCGACCTCATCGTAGGCGCCCATGCCATTCTCGACCACCATCAGCGGAATCTCGTAGCGGGCGTAAATCTCGTTGAGGGCGATGCGCAGACCCAGCGGATCGATCTGCCAGCCCCAGTCGGTGGACTCCAGATAGGGATTCTTGCCGCCAAAGGTCATGTTGCCCTCGGTCATCTCGTGATCCTTGTGGGTGCCCACGGTGCCGGACATGTAGTAGCTAAAGGTGTAGAAGTCGACCTTGCCGTCGGCGATATCCTGCAGGTCACCGTCCTCCATCACAAGCTCGACATCGTTCTCGGCCCAGAAGCGCTTGGCATAGAACGGATACTTGCCGCGCACCTGCACGTCGGAGCAGTACCAGTTCATGGTATTCATCTCCTGCTGCGTGGCGAACACGTCGGCCGGATCGCACGTGGCGGCATAGGAGAGGATGAAGCAGTCCATGTTGCCCATCTTAAACTGCGGGTAATGCTCGTGGGCATAGCGCACGACGCGGCCGCTGGCGACAAACTGGTGATGCAGCGCCTGCATACGAGCCTGCGGCGTAGCATGGACCGCCGAAGCCGGGCCCTCAAAGCCCTGAATCATGCTGGTCTCAAAGAGGTTGCCCATGTCCTGAGTGCCGCAGTTGATCTCGTTGAAGGTGAGCCAGAACTTGACCTTGTCCTGATAGCGGTCGAAGACGGTCTGGCAGTACTTCTCAAAGAAGCCGATGAGCTCGCGGCTCGCCCAGCCGTTGTATTTCTCGACCAGGTGATAGGGCATCTCGTAGTGCGACAGGGTCACGAGCGGCTCGATATTGTGAGCGCGCAGGCAGTCGAAGACGCGGTCGTAGAAGGCGAGGCCGGCCTCGTTGGGCTCGGCGTCGTCGCCGTTGGGGAAGATGCGGCTCCAAGAGATGGACATGCGGAACATGGTAAAGCCCATCTCGGCGAACAGCGCGATGTCCTCCTCGTAGTGATGGTAAAAGTCGATACCGTCATGGTTGGGGTAGAAGCGATTAGGGTCGATGTCGATCGTAATCTGGCGCGGCTCCTTGTAGCTGCCGCCCAAGAAGTGGTCGTCGACCGACGGACCGCGGCCGTCCACGTTCCAAGCGCCCTCAAACTGATTGGCGGCGGTAGCGCCACCCCAATAGAAACCCTCGGGGAATCCCATAAGTGTCTCCTCGCTCATGCGTGTTGCTGATGAAACGAGTATGCCGCCGAGTCGCTCCAGGCCAGGGCGAAGGCGCCGATTTGGACACTTCTTTTCGCAGACGCGCGCTGCAACAGCGCTGCAGCTGAAACTTTTTGACACCGAAGGAGCGAAGACGATCCGCCCCGCGCTTACCGGCGGTATGCCGCGGGGGTACAGCCATACTTGTCGTGAAACTTACGGTAGAAGAAGCTCATGTTTTCATAGCCCACCGCATGCGCAGCCGCCCCGGCCGTGGCGCCACCGCGCAGAAGCTCGGCCGCACGCACCAGGCGTCGCTCCTGCACAAGTTGCCTAAAGGTCTTGCCCACATGTCGCTTGAGGAGCGCCGTCGCATAATTAGGGCTCAAGCCAAACTCCGCCGCCATCCCCTCGAGGGAGCATGCAGCGAATTCGCGATCGATATAGCCAAGCATTCCCGTCACCAGGGCAGTGGGCCCCGCCGCGCCGTCCGCCGCGCCGCGCACCAGCTCGCGCTCGTAGCAATCCATGAGCTCGGCCAAAAACAGCTGAAACAGACGCAGGACGATCTCGGAACCGTTGGGGCTCGGGTCGTACAGCTCGCAGAGCATCTCCTGCATGTAGCGCCGAATCCGACGGCTCTCGCCGCAATGAAAACGGACATGGCCCCGATGGTCCGTCTCGCTGTTGAGCGCGTTGAACAAAAACCGCGAGACCGCGCTCTCGCGCGAGAGGCTCGACTCGAGACTCCGGCGCAAAAAAGAGCGTGAAACGGTCATGCTCAGCATGATGTCGTCCTCGCCGAGCGCCGCCACGGCATGAGGGCAAAGGGCGTCGAGCAAAAGCACCTCGTTGCGGCGCAACTCGAGCCTCTCCCCCGCCACCGTCTGCGGGCAGCGCCCGCGATACACATAGCTCATCTCCACGTAATCATGCACGTGCTCGGGAACTGCATTAAAGCGCGAGTTTTTCCTTATCGTCAGGCCACGCGGCATGCCGGGCTGGGCATAGGCAAACCCTGGCTGCCCAATCTTGCGCACTGGGCATCCGTCGATTTCGACATGCTCGGTCATAATCGACCAATCAAATGCCATGCCGTCTTTATAAGCGATCTCACTGGTGCTCAGTTCGCTGAGCCTACGCTCGAGCTCGTCGATCTCCATGGCTTGCCAATCGTTGATTTGGTCATAGTTCGTCGTGATTCAGATATTAGCAGAACGCGCCGACGCGTCCATAATCTGTGCTATGCAGCAGACCGATCGAGCCAAGGAGGATCCATGACCGCGTACTATCAGCAGGTGCTCGAGGGCACATACGACAACCACGTGCTTCCGTTTTTGTGGATGAAGGGCGAGAGCCATAAGACCATTGCCGAGTATCTGGAAAAGATCGCCGGCGCCGACATCCACGAGGTCTGTCTCGAAAGCCGCCCACACCCCGATTTTTGCGGCGAGGGCTGGTGGCGCGACTTGCGCTTTGTCATTGACGAGTGCAAGCAGCTGGGCCTTAAGCTCTGGATCTTGGACGATGCGCACTTCCCCACGGGCTTTGCCAACGGCGCCGTCGAGGAGGCCGTGCCCGAGCTCCGCAAGATCGTGCTCACGCACCGCACGTTCGACATCGTGGGCCCCACGTCCGCCGCGAGCATCGCGCTCGCCAACATGCTCGACAAAACGGAGCGCTTCTACGGCGTGACATTTATGCAGGACGGCAGCCCCGTCGACGTCGCTTACCGAGTAATCGACGATGCAGACGGCAACCCCAGCCGCCTGGTCTTCGATGCACCTGCGGGCCTCACGCAGGCATGCGTGATGTTCACGAGCGGCAAGACCTCCTACAACGAGGACTACATCAATATGGTCGACCGCGCCTCGGTGGCGCAGCTCATCGATGCTGTCTACGAGCCGCATTTTGAGCATCTGGGCGATGAGTTTGGCAAGACGATCCTGGGCTTTTTCTCCGATGAGCCCGGATTTGCCAACGAGAAGGGCACCACGGGCCCCGATGGCATCTCGGACACGCTCATCGGCAAGGCCACCGCGCCCCTACCCTGGTCGGCCGAGCTTGAGCGTCGCCTACGCGCTGCACTGGGCGAGCGCTACCTGGCCGAGCTCCCGCACCTGTGGGACCGCGAGCCGGCCGGCGCGCACGTACGCCACGTCTATATGGACATCGCGAGCACCCTCTATAAGGAGTGCTTCTGCGACCAGCTCGGAGACTGGTGCCGCGCGCGCGGCGTGCAGTACATCGGCCACGTTATCGAGGACAAGGACTGCCACGCGCGCCTGGGCGTGGGCGCCGGGCACTACTTCCGCGCCGTGGGCGGTCAGGACATGGCGGGCGTCGACATCGTGATCAACCAGCTGGTACCCGGCATGGACCGCGGCCTTCACAGCTACGGACGCGGCGTATGGGACCTCGAGTTCTATAACTACGTGCTGCCCAAGCTGGGCTCCTCGGCAGCACACCTCGACCCCAAAAAGCAGGGGCGCTGCATGGCCGAGGTCTTTGGCGCATTTGGATGGCACGAAGGCCTGCGCGAGATGAAGTGGATCGCCGATCATTTTTTGGTGCGCGGCGTCAATTGGTTTGTGCCGCATGCCTTTAGCATGGCCGCCTTCCCCGACTGGGACTGCCCGCCGCATTTCTATGCGCATGGCCAAAACCCCCAGTTTGCACACTTTGGGCAGCTCATGAGCTACATGAACCGTACGGCGAGTCTGCTGAGCGGCGGGCGTGCAACGACCCCGGCGGCGCTTCTCTACCATGCGGACGCCGAGTGGGCAGGCGAGGCGAACTTTATGCAGCATGCCGCCTCCGAGCTTATGCGCGCGCAGGTCGACTTTGACATCGTGCCAGCAGAGGCATTTGAGGACGCAGGGCGCTATGCCGTTGAAATTGCCGCAGACGGTAGCGGCTTTAGCGTGAACGGCCAGGCATACCGCTGCCTGGTGATGCCCGGAGCCGAGTTTGTCGGCGGAGCCGTGCTCGACTTTGCCGCGCGCGCCGCAGCCGCGGGCGTTGCCGTGTACGCGCTGGATAAGTTGCCGAACAAGCGCTACGACGGCGACACTGCAGGCCGCGAGGGCTTTGCCTCCCTGGATGCAACCGCGCTCGCCGGCATCAAACTCCTGGCGACCACCGGGCTCGCAGGCACACTTGCCAATACCGGCATGCAGACCGTGGTTTGCGCCGAGCCCCAGCCCTGGCTGCGCGCACTGCGCTACGAGCGGGCGGGCGAGAGCTATCTGATGCTCGTCAACGAGCATCCCAAGCAGGGTATCTCCACTCAGGTTGCGCTTGCCGACGGCACACCCGTTGCAGGCGCGCGCCTCGACCTGCTCAACGGCACCGAGCCCGCCGCCTTTGACGGCACGCTCGAGTTGGCTCCCTACGAGAGCTGCATCGTGGTCCTTGGGGCTACAGGTTCCGCCGGCGCGGCAACCGTTGGAGACGAAGCCGCATGCATCGACGGGCCCTGGGCGGTTGCCTTCTCTGCCCCTGGCACCGATGCCTTTGGCGAGCCTGTTGAGCTTGCAGACCTGCACGACCTTTCCTCGGCCGAGTTCCCCGGCAAGGCCGGCACATTCCGCTACCAGGCCTCCTTTGTCCTGGGCGAAGCGGTCACCAGCACCGTCATCGACCTTGGCGAGGTCTTTGAGACCGCAACCGTCGCCCTCGACGGCAAATCCCTCGGCACCCGTATCTGTCCGCCTTACCGCTTTGAGGTCGGCGCGCTTTTGGCCGGTGAGCACGCGCTTACGATCGACATCATCAACACCCTCGATCACGCCGTCCCCGACATATTCGGCATGACCGAGCCCTCCGAGCCCAGCGGCCTCTTGGGGCCCGTACGTGTGCTCGGGTAACGCCCCGGGCGCAAACGGCCCAACAAGGACAGTGCCCCCATGTTGAGCCCGCACGGCGTCGAGCGGTCCGTCGTTCATAGACCGGCGGACCAAAACTCCCAGCCAAGCCGAACGTTTTATTTATCGTTATGATTGGTTTATCGCGACGCAAACGCATAGGAGCCATATGGATATCAGGCGAAAGATCACGCAGGGCAAAAGCCTCACCCCCACCGAGCAACAACTTGGGCAAACGGCCCTCGCCATGGGCGAGGATGTGCGCGGGCTTTCCATTAAGGAATTTGCCGCGTGCGCCAACGTTTCGGTCGCGAGCGTGCACCGCTTTTGCAAAAAGCTCGGCCTCGAGGGATTCAAAGACCTCAAGGTCGAGCTCATCCGCCAGGCGACCGAGGCGGGCAATCGGCGCGACGTGGACATCAACTTTCCCTTCGATGCCACCTCCACCCCCGCACAGGTAATGGAGCGCATGGAGGGGCTCTACCAGACCACCTTGGCCGAAACGCAGGAACTGCTCGACCCCGCACAGCTCGACTACGCCGCCAAGCTCGTCATGCGCGCCGACACCGTGGACATCTACACGGGCTCGCATAACCTGTATCCAGCGGGAATGTTCCGCGATCGCTTGCTTTCCGCCGGTAAAAGCGCGACGTGCTACGGCAGCGTCGAGGCGCAGGTGCGTACGGCGCTCGCCTCGGGCCCCGACCATGTGGCGATTGTCATCTCCTACAGCGGCCTTGCCCCCAACCTCAGGGAGATCTTGCCGATCCTCAGCAGTCGACGCGTCCCGGTCATCGTCATCGGCACACCGTACTGCGCCCGCATTCACCCCGGCTTTGCCGCCTATCTCATGGTGAGCGACCACGAGAGTATGACGCACCGCATCACGCAGTTCGCCAGCCACATCGCCGTGCAATACGTGCTCGATTCGCTCTACAGCAGCTACTTTGCCAAAGATTACGCCCGCTGTTCCGAGTTCCTCGAGCGGTCGTTTCCCTACACCCGCCTGCCCGGGCTCAAGTAACGACGAGCGTGGATTTTTGGACACTCAGATAACGAGCGTGGATAATCTCCCACTTTGAGCCCGCACACAGGCCAAAACCGGGAGATTATCCACGCTCATTTTGGGTCCCCTGGGAAACGCATGAGGAGGGCGGATAGACAGCCGTTATTTGCGAGGCGTCAGCGACGTAAAGAGCCCGTGTTGGTTGCAGTAAAGATATATCCTGCCGCGCCCGGTAATATGGAAGCGCGGCTGCACCGATTGCTCTGGATAGAGCTTCTTAAAGCAGACGCCGTCCATAGTCGCATATGCCACAAAGCTAATGTAGTGATCCTTGGTCATGGGATGATCGAGCGTGACGTACCAATCGTCCTCGATGCGCTCGATGGAAAAGGCGTGGTCCGCGTCCGGCTCTTCGGCCTCCTGGGGAAACATCGTGGAGCCACAGCAGCTAAAGCTGCCTTCTCCGAGCGCGTGCACAACGTTTCCGCAGATAGGGCAAACGTAAAAGACGCCTTTGAGCATATTGCCTGCACGGTTGGCGTTGGCCCGAATGTCACCAGCCAAAAGCTCAGCCACGCTTATGCCGAGTCTCTGGGCCAAAGGCTCAACGAGGGAAATGTCGGGAAGGCCGCGGCCGGATTCCCACTTGCTGACGGCTTTATCGGTCACACCAAGGCTTTCCGCCAGGGCGCGCTGGGTGAGGCCGCGCTCTTCGCGCAGCTGCTTAATGGCATGCGCTGCCAAAAAAGTATGGGAGGCATTGGTTTGCCGTGTCTGGTTCATGGGCTGTCCAATCAAATTGAAGAAATGGAGTGAACCGGTTCGACAGTCAGTATCCATTTGAAGGCCAGGCTCGACAACCTACGCTGCGTAGACATGCGCCAATCGAACGAGCGCGGATTTTGGACGCTCATCCTAAGTAGTCATTTAAGAACGTCCCCAATGACTACATCAGGAGTGTCCCCAGATGCCGCATCGCCAGCAACGGGAGTGCCGATGTCTTTGCAACGACAGCGAGCGGGCCGCATTTGAGACAAGGTGACGTGAAACGAAAGGGCGCTGACCTTCTGGTCGCGCCCTTGAAGTTGAACGTCAGATTGTCCAAATGCGGCCCGCGCAGCGTCGGCCGGTTACGGCGTTTGGTAAAACGCCGTAACCTACTTAACTCCGTACTGCTCGTAGTAGGCGTCGATAGCGGCCTTGAGCTCGTCATCGATGACGACCTTGCCGTCGATCTCGTGGTTGTAGAGGGTCTCGACGACCTCGGCCATGGAGACGATGCTCGCGACGGGGAAACCGTACTTGGCCTCGATCTCCTTCTGCGCGGTGGTCACGCCACCCTTGCCGACCTCCATGCGGTTGAGGGAAACGATAAGGCCCTTGATCTCGACATCGGCAGCAGCCTTGACCTTGGGGTAGGTCTCGTCGATGGACTTGCCGGAGGTGGTGACATCCTCGACCATAATCACGCGGTCGCCGTCCTGGGGCTCATAGCCCAAAAGGTTGCCCTTGTCGGCACCGTGGTCCTTGGCCTCCTTGCGGTCACAGCAGTACTTGACCTCCTTGCCGTACAGCTCGTGGTAGGCAATGGCGGTCACGACGGCCAGCGGAATGCCCTTGTAGGCCGGTCCAAACAGCACGTCGAAGTCGTCGCCAAAGTTATCGTGAATGGCCTGGGCGTAATACTCGCCCAGCTTCTTGAGCTGATAGCCCGTCACGTAAGCGCCGGCGTTCATAAAGAACGGGGACTGACGGCCGCTCTTGAGCGTAAAGCTGCCGAACTTAAGAACATCGGACTCGACCATAAACTTGATGAACTCTTGCTTGTAAGCCTCCATGCGGGCTCCTCTCGTAATCGCGTACGTGTCTTCCAGTTTAGCGCAGGCAAGGCGCGTTGCGGGCGCGCTTTGGGGCCTCAGCATTCTGTAAAGGCTTTGTCAGGGGCAATGGTTTTCCAAACAAAGGGGTTGACACGGCAAACCCCCTCATCAAAAATACGGGCGGATTAAAACGGGTACGAGATACCCAAAGCGCGCCGCGCCCGGCCTTAAGGGGGTGTGCCATGGAAGGCAGCCATAGTCGAAAAACCTGCATGTCGCCCTCGGCACGCCGCGAGGATTCCGCGCACGCATAAGCGCCACTAACCGATCGTCAAAACCACCACAAAGGTGCCTGTCCCTTTGTGGTGGTTTGAAAGCATGACGTGAGCGACATCTAGGTTTTTTGAAGCAAATACGACACGTACGCTAACTCCCTTCAACAAGGAGGACCCTATGCTGATGCTCAAAACCGCCACGGTACTCGAAGCCATCTCCAAGCGCCGCCGCACGGCGCGCCCCGCCGCTCGCGCCGGCATGTCCAAGAACATCATATTCGCCGCCACCCATAGCGCCGAGGACGCCCTCGTGCTGCTCGACGCCACGGCCGACGGACTCACTGCCGAGCATGCCGCCGAGCGCCTGAACGCCGTCGGCCCCAACACCATCGAGGCGCCGACCAAGACGCTTGTGCGCCGCATCGCCGACGCATTCGTTGACCCCTTCGCCGGCATCCTCGCCGCGCTCGCGCTGGTCTCGCTCTACATCGACGTGCTCGCCGTGCCCGAGCCGCAGCGCGACCCCTCCACGGTCATCGTCATCGGCATCATGTTGCTGGTATCGGGCGGCATGAAGTTTATCCAGGAAGCCCGCAGCGGCAATGCGGCCGAGGCCCTCAAGGACCTGGTCTCTAACACCTGCTGCGCCCTGCGCGACGACGAGCGCCTCGAAATCCCCTTCGACGAGCTCGTCCCCGGCGATGTGATCCGTCTCTCTGCCGGCGATATGGTGCCGGCCGATGCCCGCATCATCACCGCGCGCGACCTGTTTGTGATCGAGTCCGCGCTCACGGGCGAGAGCGAGGCCGTCGAGAAGACCTCTGCCGCAGCTGTCATTGAGGGCGCCGACAGCTCCGCGTTGCCGCTGTCTGCCTGCAAGAACATCGTCTTTACCGGCACCTCCGTGCAAAACGGCACCGCCATGGCACTCGTCGTTGCCACCGGCTCGGACACATACCTGGGCGGCATCGCCAAGATGCTCAACGGGCGCGGCGAGAAGAGCGCGTTTGACCGCGGCGTCTCGAGCGTCTCCATGCTGCTCGTGCGCCTCATGCTCGTTATGGCGCCGGCGGTCTTTGCCATCAACGCCGCCACCAAGGGCAACGTCATCGATGCGCTGTTGTTCGCCACGAGCGTGGCCGTGGGCATCACGCCGCAGATGCTTCCCGTCATCGTGACCACGAGCCTGTCGCAGGGCGCCAAGGACCTCGCCCGTCGCCAGGTTATCGTCAAGGAACTGCCGGCGATCCAAAACCTCGGCGCGATGGACGTCCTGTGCTGCGACAAGACCGGCACCCTCACCGAGGACCGCATCGTGCTCGAGCGCTACCTCAACACCGACGGCAACGAGGATGCACGCGTGCTGCGCCATGCGTTTTTGAACAGCTTCTTCCAGACCGGCCTCAAAAACCTTATCGACCTGGCCGTCATCGACCGTGCCGATGTGACGCCCTCGACCGTCGTGCCCGATTCCATGCTGGGCCAGAGCCTGCGCGACCGCTATACCAAGGTCGACGAGGTGCCCTTCGATTTCTCGCGCCGTCGCCTGAGCGTAGTTGTCGCCGACGCCCAAGGCAAAACCCAGATGGTTACCAAGGGCGCTGCCGAGGAAATGCTCGAGATCTGCTCCTTTGTCGAGGTCGATGGCATCGCTCAGCCGCTCACCGACGAGAGGCTCGCCCAGATTCGAAAGCAGGTCGCCGGACTTAACGCCGAGGACCTGCGCGTGATTGCCGTGGCGCAGAAGACCAATCCGCGCTGCGTGGGCGAGTTTGGCATCGCCGACGAGTGCGACATGGTGCTGATGGGCTTTTTGGCCTTCCTCGATCCGCCCAAGGCGAGTGCCGCGGGCGCCGTCGCCACCCTCGAGGCCAAGGGCGTGGCGGTCAAGGTCCTGACCGGCGACAACGATCGCGTCGCCGCCACCGTCTGCGAGCAGATCGGTATCGACGCGAGCAATGTCTTGCTGGGCTCCGAGATCGATGCGCTCGATGACGCCGAGCTTGCCGAGCGCGCCGAGCACACCCACCTCTTCGCCAAGCTCTCGCCGCTGCAGAAGGCGCGTCTGGTGCGCGTCATGCGCGAGCTGCTCGGCCACACCGTGGGCTTTATGGGCGACGGCATCAACGACGCCGCCGCCATGCGCGCGAGCGACTGCGGCATCTCGGTCGATTCGGCCGTCGACATCGCCAAGGAATCCGCCGATATCATCTTGCTTCAGAAGGACCTGGGTGTGCTCGAGCGCGGCATCATCGAAGGCCGCCGCACCTACGGCAACCTGCTCAAGTACCTCAAGACCACGGTGAGCTCCAACTTTGGCAACGTACTGTCCGTGACCGTCGCGAGCCTGTTCCTGCCGTTTTTGCCCATGAGCGCCCTGCAGCTGGTGTTGCTGTCGCTGGTCTACGAGATCGTGTGTATCGCGCTGCCGTGGGACACCGTCGATGACGCCTGGACCGCCCGTCCGCGCGCCTGGGACGCCGCGTCCATTAAGGGCTTTATGCTCGAGTTGGGTCCCGTGAGCTCGCTGTTTGACATCGTAACCTTCGCCGCGCTCTTCTTTGTGGTGTGCCCTGCCACCGTAGGCGCAAGCTGGTCCGAGCTCGCCGGGACGGGCAACGCCGCAGGCATGGCGGCCTTTGTGGCGCTCTTCCAGAGCGGCTGGTTTGTCGAGTCCATGTGGTCGCAGACGCTCGTGATCCACATGCTGCGCTCCCCGCGCCTGCCGAGCCCGCGCGACCACGCCGCGCCCGCGCTGTGCGTTCTCACCGTACTGGGCCTGGCGCTCGTCACCTGGCTGCCGGCAAGCCCCATCGCCGATGCGCTCGGCCTCTTGCCGCTGCCGGCGAGCTTCTTCGCGCTGCTCATCGGCATCGTCACCGCCTACATCGCGCTCACTCAGCTGGCAAAGCGCCGCTACATTGCCCGCCACGGCGAGCTGCTGTGACGCCCGAATCGTGGCGCGCGACCCATCAGGCGGTCAAAAAGTCCCGTATCAAGTTAAACCACTCATTTAAGTACGTCCCCAATGAGTGCGGCGGAATGGCTCCCCTTGACAGCTTAAAGCCGTCATGCAGGAACCATTCCGTCGCAGCCTTATGAAAGGGACTGGGTTGTAAATGTTGGAGAAGAGCCGTTAGCGCTCGGGTGTCAGGATCACCAGAGCGTCGTGCTCAAAGGGATGCTGCGCCACGCGCACGGTGCCGTCACCGTTGTCACGGACGGGCAGTTTTGCGATGCGCTTGTCCTCCATGTCGAGGACCGTCGCCGTCCAGCCACGCGCGCCGTCGAGCTTAAACTTGAGCGCCGTGGTGCGCGGCAGGTACGTGACGACGCGATCGCCAACGCGCGCCACACGGATGGCCTCGCGCGCGTCATCGAGCAGCTCCTGCGCCGGAACCACGGCAAGCGCATCGTCA
Source organism: uncultured Collinsella sp. (assembly GCA_937966215.1). GTDB lineage: Bacteria > Actinomycetota > Coriobacteriia > Coriobacteriales > Coriobacteriaceae > Collinsella. Next base: position 80,624 of record CALCKK010000018.1, read on the forward strand.
CCGGCAGTAGCGCCTAGGCTGGCAAGCACATGCTCGATCGCGCCAAAGTCCCACACACCCGCAAACTGCAGGCACTCTTGCCAGCGGAAGGGCATGTCAAAGCCCTCGCCCAGGACCGAACCCTGGCTGCGCGATGTCTGCCAGTTCCAAACGCCGTGCGCGCCATAGGTCACGCCGGCACTGGCGCCGGCAAGAATCGACGACCATACGCTCGCGCGGCAATCCTGCGCGGTAAAACGCCAGTAGACGTTGCGCGACGCACCCATCTGCTCGTAGCAAGGCTCGGAGTTGACCATCGGCTTTTTGGGATAGTTGGCGATAAAGTCCTGCGGCAGACGCCATGCCTCGGGCTGGCCCTCGTAGTTGTGGCCGGGCTGGAACATGTAAAAGTCCAGACGGCCCAGATACTGCGCCGGAATGGTACGATTGCCGCGGTTGATATGCATGGTGCGCAGTGCCTCGGGCGCGCGCTTGACGACCTCGTCGAGCGCGTCCTCGTAATAGACGATCGCCTCGTCACCGGCAAAGTCGGTATCGCCCGTCACTACGTAGACGGGGTCGAACTCGCCCAGGTTCTCGACGACGCGGGCAACGTGGGCACGGACCTCCTCACGCGGCATAACCTCGGCGCCGCAACGCTCGGCGATCTTGGCACCCCAGGTACCGGGCACGTAGTTGCACCACATAAGCACGAGCGCCGGGCGAATGCCGTGCTCCACGGCCGCCTGGCACATGCGGCGGGCGCGGTCCCAGTATTCCTGGTTGGGCGCGCTCCAGTCAAAGTGCACGCCGTCCTCGCTCGCGTAGGGCCAGATGCCCAGGTCGGGCAGGCAGCGGTCCCACTGCGGCAGGGTATTGACCTGCAGCACGTTCATGCCCTGCTCGGCGCGGCGGGTCAGATAGTAGTCCCAGTCCGCCTCGGTGATACTCGTGAATGCGCTCCAGCACGTGTCGGCAAACCAAAAGAACGGCTTGCCGTCGCAGAGAAACCCGTCCTCACGACCGTTGACGGTCAGCTTTCCCAAACTCATCTGCGTGTCCTTTCGTTTGATAAAGGATTTGCGAACCGCCGGGGGCTTTCGCGATAACCCCGCGCGAAAGCCTCCGCCGCTTGGCAAACCCTCGCGGGCGAAGCTCACCCGCCCCATCAGTCTACCTTGCAAGAAGGGCCCCGCCGGGCTTACGCCTGACGGGGCCCTGTCGTGTAGGTGAGGTCATATGTGACCGAATGGCTTGGCCTTAGGCCTCCATCTCGGCGAGCTCCTCCTTGGAGAAGCCGGAGACAAAGACGACGGCAGCGGCGATGACAAAGGAGATTGCCATACCAACGATAGCCCAGACGGTGTTCATCTGGCCACCCTGCAGGTAGTTGGTGAAGACCAGGAAGTTGGAAGCACCGCCTGCGAGGTAGTAGGTGACGCCCATGAGGCCGGAGAACACAGCGCCGATGGCACCGCCGATGAACATGCCGAACATGGTACGACGGAAGCGCATGAGGATACCGAAGAGCGCGGGCTCGGTGACGCCGCCGGCGATAGCGGAGATGACGTAGCCGATGGCAAGGGACTTCTCGTCGGGGTTCTTCATCTTGAGGAAGGCACCGAAGGCGCAGCCCCAGACAGCGGCCATAGCGCAGTTGGTGGAAACGAAGACGAAGGGATCGTAGCCGGCAGCGATGATCTGAACCTGAGCGAGCAGGATGACGGGCATGTGCATGCCGCAGACCACGAAGAGCTGCCAGAAGGCGCCGAGGACGGCCATGACGATCAGGATACCGATGCCGCCAAGGTCAGCAAGGCCGAAGAGCGCGTTAGCGATCAGCGTACCGATCTCGTTGCCGATGGGGGCGAGGACGATGAAGGCGATGGGGATGGTAACGATCATGGTGCAGAACGGCGTGAAGACCGTGGAGAGCACGTCGGGCATGACCTTCTTAAAGAACTTCTCGACGAAGTAGAGGACAGGCACCGAAAGGATAATCGGCAGGACGGACTGCTGATAGTTGGCAGCGGCGATCTGGATGCCGTAGACGGAGATGATGCCGCCACCCTCCTGAGTCGCGACACTCACGACGGACGGGGCCATGAGAGCGCCGCCGAGGAGCATGCCCAGAACCGGAGAGGCGCCGAGCTTCTTAGCGGCGGCATAGCCCAGGTAGATGGGGATAAAGGTAAACGTTGCCTCGTACAGCGTGGTGTAGAGGAACGTATAGGTCGGGTCGTCGGCCGAGAGCACACCGAGCATGGTGGGGCCGAGGACGGCCGCGATGGTGCGGAACAGACCGCCAGCCATGAGCAGCGGGATGAGCTGGGTCATGGAGCCGGACAGATAGTCGAGGATGATGTTAGGCAGGTTCTTGAGCTCGAACTTCTCCTTGGGAGCATCGAGGTTCTCGTCAACGGCCTCACCCTGCTTGACGCCGGAAATGGCGACGAACTCGGCGAGTACCTTGGGCACGTTCTGGCCGATGATGACCTGGAGCTGGCTGCCGGCGAACTGGCAACCCAGAACACCCTTCACCTTCTTGATCTTCTCCACGTCGGCCTTGCTGTTATCCTTGAGCGTCAGACGCAGGCGCGTCATGCAGTTGGTGGCGACGGTAACGTTCTCCGCGCCGCCCACGAGCTCGAGGACATCGGTGGCAATCTGTTTGTTATCTACTGCCATGGGACCCCTCCCCATATCTTCGTGTGCCTACCCGCTTGGGCGTAGGCACGCCTTTGGCCCGGCGACTATAACCCCTTACGGTTACCGAACCCTTGGATACGCTTTTGTAAACAAGGTGTTTACTGAACGTTTACGGGCTTTAGTTTACACGGAGCGCCGAATTTATGGCAATTTTGCCGTCTACAGTCCGGTGAACGGTAGGAAATCGGGGGTGAGCGTATTTGAATGGCGGGAGATGGTCTCTTTGACCCTCTATTGATATATAGCCATTTACGTGGGATTTTATTTTGATGAACACCTCACTGATCTGTTAACTCATCAACAGAATCCCTGCTAGAAGCTAGTAAACATACGTTTAGTAGTTCACGACATGTTCAATTTTGCCGTTTACCGAGTTCATCTGGTTATTCTTCAATTCTAGATTACACTAAACATGTTTAGTTTGTATTGCCGCAGATGCCAGGCATTCGCGGCGCAAGGGAGGCAGCTCATGGAACTCAAATTGTGTACCTACGCAACCGTCACCACCTTGGGCGACTTTGGCCCCTGGATCAGCAAGGTCGTACTCGACCTGCCCTGCACCGTGCGCGCCAACGACATCGACACGAACACCTTCCATATATATGTAGAGCGTCACGAGCGCTCGGGCGAGGTTCTGATGCGCAAGGAGCGCGGCGCCGACCATGCCGCGCCCTCCGTGGGTTACATCGACATTCTCGCCGCATATCCGTGCGACGAGAACGGACGTAAGCTCGCCGTGGGCACCCATGTGGCACTCGAGGTCGCCGAGCAGCGCCTGACCAAGACCATCGAAGGCGGCGTCATGGGCTCGCGCATGCTCGATGACCAGCTGCGCATCACGCAGCTCACAGCTCTTCCCGGCAACGACGGCGACGATCCCACCTGCGGCCTGGTCTTCGACACCTGCCGTGGCGATATCTGCCCCGCGCTCAAAGGCTGGAGCAACGCCACGCAAAAGACCGCCGTCGACGGTATCGCGCTCGAATACGGCTTCTTTGAGCCCAGCTTTAAGGCCGAGGACTCGGCATGCTTCAACCCCTTTGCGCCCGAGGCCACGGCCATGCCCCAAAAGGCACCGCTCGTGGTGTATCTGCACGGCGCCGGCGAGGGCAAGGGCGCCACGCAGGGCGAAGGCGCCACGCGCGCCTATATCGGCAACCGCGTGACGGCCATCAGCCAGGCGCAGATCCAGCGCTACTTTGGCGGCTTTGCCTGGGTGCTCGTGCCGCAGTCGCCCACGTTTTGGATGGACAACGGCGTCGAGCAGCTTGGTCACTCCAACCAGAGCATCTACTCCCCCGTGCTCAAGGCACTTATCGATGAGTTTGTCGCCGAGCATGCCGACCGCATCGACACCGACCGCATCGTGGTCGCCGGTCTTTCCAACGGCGGCTTTATGACCCTGCGCCTGTGCGCCGACTACCCCGATTTCTTCGCCGCGGGCCTTCCCTGCTGCGCCCCGTGGTACAACGCCACGGACGAGGACGTAGCCGCGCTCGCCAAGACGCCGCTGTGGTTTACGCACTCCAAGGGCGACGAGCTCGTGCACCCGCAACAGACCGTGCTGCCGCTGTTCGCGCGCCTGCGCGATGCCGGCGCCAACGTGCATCTCACCTACTTTAGCCATGTCGAGGACCTGACCGGCGTGTATCGCGAGGCCGACGGCTCGGCCAAGAAGACGTTCAACCACGGCGTGTGGATCCACCAATTCAACGACCTGTGTTATCAAGACTTCGACGGGGGCAACGTACTCATCGACGGCGAGCCGGTGGGCTGCTGGGAGTGGTCGGCCAGGGTCGACCGCTAAGCCCTCCCATCGCGGGGACCGGGGTTTAGTCTTGCAAACGTCCTCGGGCATGCATGGGCTGGCGCTTTGCGCTTCGCGCTGCGCCTGCCCATGCCCCCTGCGGAATGTTTGCAAGACTAAACCCCGGTCTCCGCTGCGTTGACGTTGCTGTGACCCTGGCCGGCCGCTTCTAGCGGGCCGCCGGGTCGGTGGCGATGGGGGTATGGGTCCCGTCTTGCCTTGCGCGTAACTGGCTGAATTGATTTTGATTGGAGCTGTTCCTATGTCCCAGAAGTTGACTCGGGTGATTGTTACCACTGATATGGAAGTCGATGATATGAACTCGCTTGTTCATTTGGCTCTGTATCTCAACTTGCTTGATGTTCAGGCTGTGGTGTATACGGCTTCGCAGTATCACTTTCTTGGGGATGGGGTTCATACGCTCGGCGAGGTGAATTCGCATTGGCGGACCAAAGGGCGGCGCTCTTATGAGTGGGCTGTTGTGCCTCATGAGCCCGATCCGCTAGCCGGCGAGCTTCGTGAGTATCGGCCGTTTCCCGAGCATTGGATTGAGAGTCTCTGGAGTAATGAATATGCCCAGGCTTGGCCGCAGTTGCAAGCAAATGCGGCCGCTGCCGGTGAGCCGCCGTTTCCCACGCCCGCCCAGATGATCGAGCGCACCTTTGTGGGAAATGTTGCCTTTGAAGGTGATGTGACTGAGGAAACTGAGGGGTCTCGCGTAATTGCGCAGGCGATTCTGGATGATGATCCGCGTACGTTATGGTTGCTCAGCTGGGGTGGTATGAATACGATCGTTCGCGCCCTCATGAGTATTGCCGAGCGCTATCGCGCCACGCCCGAGTGGCCCGCCGTGCAGCAGCAGGTCTATCAGAAGGTGCGCGTGATGGGCGTTGCCGATGGCGTGGGACAGGACAACTCGTGGCTCGACCATGGGCGCGAGCTCTTTCCCGAGCTCATCTTTTGGCGTACGCCCTATATGTATGGCAACTATTTCGACGCCAAAACAGCTCAGCCCGATACGCTGCCGCTGTTTAAGGCTCCCTGGCCCGAGCAGAATCTCACGCAGGGCAACGGCCCCCTCATGGCACGCTATATGCTCTATGGCGATGGTAAGGTCTACGAAAACGAACCCGAGCGCTTTCAGTTTGGCAAGCATGCCCGCCTGGATTGGGGCCTGGAAGGCATGCCCGCGGTGCAGTTTGAGCGCGGCGACTTTATGGCCGAAGGCGACAGCATGACCTATATTCCACTGCTGCCGTTTGGCCTGCGCGGCATCGACGACCGCGACTTCGATACGCTGCTGGGCCGCATGTTTCTTGATGGACACCCCGATGCGAGCGCGCCCGCCGGTTTTGCCTCCATCGGCACGCCCGCAGACGACAATCTCAATCCCTATCTGCGTGCCTATCAGGAAAACTTTGCCGCCCGCGCGCAATGGTGCGCCCATGATCCGGCCATCTGCTCGCATCCGGCACATGTTGTCGAGGTCACGGCCGACCGTAGCGCCGCAGCCGGCGAGCGCGTCGCCCTTGCGGCAACCATCGTCGACCCCGACGACAAGGGCTTCGATGCACATTGGGATGTGGCCGTAGACCCATCGAGCTATGCAGGCGTCCAGGATCTGTCGATGTGGCAAGAATGCACGGTGGACACCGCTTTCATCGTGCCCGCCGACGCGCAGCCCGGTGACCGCTTCGTACTCACGCTTACCGTGCAGACGCGCGCCGAGCGCCCCTGCACCCGCTACGCCCAGATCGCCGTGACCGTGGCATAGCAAGAACGGCGCCCACATTCGGCAGCCGCCGCATTCGACAAAGAGTGTCCCCAATGAGTAGGAAAAATGAGCCATGTGTCCCAGTTGTGGAGACTCGTTGAGCCGTCTGGGTATCGTGAAAGGCTGCGCACTCCCCCATCATCAAAAGTGACACACGCTACCAGTTGATGGGAGGCAGCCATGGGCTTCTTTGACAAGATGTTCGAGAAGAAAGAGTGCGCGATTTGCGGTACCGAGCTGGGACTTCTAGGTAAGACAAAAATCACTGAAGGCTACCTGTGCAAAGAGTGCGCCGGCAAGCTCTCCCCCTACTTTCACGGCTATCGCTCCAGCACCGCGGACGATATCCGCGAGCAGCTCGCCTACCGCGAGGCCAATGCCGAGCGCCTGGCGTCGTTCAACCCCACGCGCACGCTTTCTGCCGGGCGCACCAACATCATGCTCGACGAGGACGCGGGCCTGCTGATCATTACCTCGCAGAGCCGCTGGCGCGACGCCAATCCCGACATCATCGAGTTCTCGCAGGTACTCGGCTGCGATATGGATATCGACGAGCATCGCACCGAAATCTATCGCGAGACCAAGGACGGCGAGCGCGAGAGCTACAACCCGCCGCGCTACGACCTGGATTACGACTTTAATCTGACCATCCACGTCAACACGCCGTACTTTACCGAGATCAACCTGCGCGTGAACGACTCCACCATCGATCAGCGCGGCTCCATCGAATACCGCGAGGCCAAGCGCCAGGCAACCGAGGTCCGCGACGCGCTGGTGCAGCTGCGCCAGGAGACGCGCGACAGCGTCGCGGCCGCCAAGGCCCCCAAGACCGCGGTGACCTGCCCCTTCTGCGGAGCCACCACCATTCCCGATGCCAGTGGGCGCTGCGAATACTGCGGCGGCGCCATCGGCGCATAGCCTCCGGCACGGAAAGGACCGATCATGGCCTTCGAGAGCGTTAACTATCAGTGCCCTGCCTGCGGTGGTCCCCTGCATTTTGCCAGCGCCGAGCAAAAGCTTGTCTGCGACTACTGTGACTCACGCTTTGAAGTCGAAGAAGTCGAGGCCCTCTATCGCGAGCGCCAGGACAAGGCAGATGCCAAAGCCGATGCCGCAGCCGCAGCTCCCAAACCTGCTGCCGACGATGCCGTGCAGGAGCTCGCCCAAAACGCCGGCTACATCTGCTCGTCGTGCGGCGCCGAGCTCGTGTCCGACGGCACCGTCGCCGTCACCACCTGCCCGTACTGCGGCAACTCCGCCGTGGCGCCCGGCCAGCTCTCTGGCGACTTCTCGCCCGACCTGGTGATTCCGTTTAAGCTCGGGCGCGACGACGTCACGGCCGCACTCAAGGAACACTACAAGGGCAAGATCTTGCTGCCCAAGAGCTTTGTCACCGGCAACCACATCGACGAGGTCCAAGGTGTCTACGTGCCGTTTTGGCTCTACGGCGCCCGCGTGGACGGCGAAGTGTACTTTGACGCGACCAACGAGACCGTGACCGAGGAATCCGACCGCACCGTCACGACCACCGACCACTACGATGCCTATCGCAAGGGCAATATCTCGTTTAAGCGCGTGCCCGTCGACGGATCGTCCAAGATGCCCGACGGCCACATGGACGCCATCGAGCCGTTTGACTACGACGCGCTGCGTCCGTTCTCGGTCGCATATATGCCCGGCTACATCGCCAACCGTTACGACGAGGACTGCGAGACCTGCAAGGCGCGCGCCGAGCGCCGTATGGAAGAAAGCACGATCTCGGCCCTGCGCGAGACTGTCGTCGACGAATACGACGATGCCACGGTCGAAAGCAAGCAGCTCGACTACACCTGGGAAGACAGCGACTACGCCCTGTTCCCCGTCTGGATGCTCTCCACCTCGTGGAACGGCAAGAGCTACCTGTTTGCCATGAACGGCCAGACCGGCCGCTTGGTCGGCGAGCTCCCCTGCTCCAAGCCCAAGCTCGCTATTGCCTCGGTGCTGTTCTTTGTGATCGGATTTATCCTCTCCCAGATTCTCTTTATGGGTGAGAACGCCTTCGATCCGGATTACCTCGCCTTTGATATCGAGGGCATCCTCATCAACATCGTCGCGCCGCTGATCATCGTGATTATCGGAGACGTGCTACTGGTAGGCCAGCTCAAGACGGCCAACGAGGCCACCCACGCCGACGAGTACTGCGGCGAGCTCGACCTGACCGAGAAGCACGACACCTTCAACCACACCGAGACCACCGTTGTCATGAAAGACGACAAGGACGACTAAGCAATCCGACCAATACCACCCGGCCTTTGACGAGAAAGGAAGATCACCATGGGACTCTTGAAAGCTGGATTGGGAGCTGCCGGCGGCGTCATGGCCGACCAGTGGAAGGAATTTATCTACTGCGAATCGATGCCTGCTGACGTCTTGGCCTGCAAGGGCAGCAAACGCACCGGTGGCCGCAGCTCCAACACGCGCGGCGAGGACAACGTCATCTCCAACGGCTCGGTCATCGCCGTCAACGACGGCCAGGGCATGCTCGTGGTGCAAAACGGCAAGATCATCGAAGTCGCGCTGGAGCCCGGTGAGTTCGTCTTCGATACCGGCAGCGAGCCGAGCGTCTTTAGCGGCAACCTGGGCGATTCCATCAAGGAGACCTTCGCCAATATCGGCAGCCGCTTTACCTTTGGCGGCGACGCGGGCAAGGACCAGCGTGTCTACTTCATCAACACCAAGGAGATCATCGGCAACAAGTACGGCACCGCCTCGCCTGTGCCCTTCCGCGTGGTCGATAACAACATTGGCCTGGACGTCGACATCTCCGTGCGTTGCAACGGCGAGTATTCGTACCGCATCACCAACCCGCTGCTGTTCTACACCAACGTATGCGGCAACGTGACCGATAGCTACACGCGCGACAAGATCGACAGCCAGCTTAAGTCCGAGCTTCTCACCGCCCTGCAGCCCGCCTTCGCCAAGATCTCGGAGATGGGCATCCGCTACAGCGCCATCCCCGGCCACACCACCGAGCTCGCTCGTGCGCTCAACGAGGTCCTCTCTGCCGACTGGCGCGACCTGCGTGGTGTCGAGATCGTGAGCTTTGGCGTCAACTCCATCGCAGCCTCGCAAGAAGACGAGCAGATGATCAAGGACCTGCAGAAGGCCGCCGTCATGCGCGATCCCACTATGGCGGCAGCCAACATTGCCAGCGCCCAGAGCGACGCAATGCGCGCGGCAGCCGCCAATCCCAACGGCGCGATGGCAGGCTTTATGGGCATGGGCATGGCAGGTGGCATGGGCGGCATGAACGCCAGCCAGCTGTTCGCCGCCGGCCAGGCACAGCAGCAGGCCGTCCCGCAGCCGGCTCCGGCACCCGCTCCCGCACCGGCTCCTGCCGCTGCTCCCGCGGCCGGCACATGGACCTGCAGCTGCGGCGCCACCAACACCGGCAAGTTCTGCTCCGAGTGTGGCAGTCCCGCACCCGCCCCGGCACCGGCCAAGTGGTTCTGCCCCAACTGCGGCAGCGAAAACGGCGGCAAGTTCTGCAGCAACTGCGGAACGCCCAGGCCCTAGCCCCTCTATCTGGTAATTGGCGGGGGATCCGCCACCCCCGCATTTGCTTCTATGGGTTTCGTTCGATAAAGGAGGACACCATGAAGACAACGTTCAAAAAGTCCGTACTCGCATTTCTGACATGCGTCCTTGCGCTCGCCTTTGCCCTGACGGGCTGCAGCGGCGGCGGCAAAGACCCCAAGGCCAACTTCGTCGGCAGCTGGGAACTCTCGGGTGGAACCCTGGAGGGCGAAGAGCTGACCGATGAGTACATGAAGATGCTCGAGGATTGGGGTGTCCACTGCGTCCTGATTCTCGATGAGGACGGTACAGGCGCCCTCGATCTGTTCCTTGAAGTCGTCGACCTTAAATGGGAGGCAAAGGACGCCACCACCGTAACCATCACCGCCGAAGACGAGTCGCATGACATGAAGCTCAAGGACGGAAAACTCATCCTCGAAGAAGATGACGGCAATCTTGTCTTTACCAAGTCCGACAAGGACCTGTCCGGTACGGTGAAGAAGGATCGCGAGGCGGCTGAGAAGGAAGATGAGATCGATGAGGCCGTCGAAGACGACGACGTCCAGAAGATTGAAATCTCCCCCGCCGTCACCGTCGCCGATGACGACCTGTGCACCATCACCATCACCGAGAAGTTCAAGGACGACTGGGGCGACATCGGCTTTGTCGTCAACATCACCAACAAGAGCGACAAGGACCTGACCTTCTACGCTCCTTCCGGCAAGACCAACGTCAACGGCACCATGAAGGAACCCTGGTTCTCGGCTCACCTGATGCCCGGCACCAACGCCACCGAGGAATTCACGTTCTCGAACGGCGAGCTTGACAGCCTTGACGACCTGGTTAACACGACCATCGGCATTGACGCCTATCTGACCGATTCCTACGAGGACGTCGCCTCTTACACCGCAACCATCGCGTAACGGCACGTAACGTCAGCCGCGGATTGGCGGACACATCCGCGCACATGCCAGGCGGGGCCGCAGGAGATGATCCTGCGACCCCGCCGCTTCATGCCAACAGCACTGCCCATACAAGCAGACCGCCCGCCGTTTTTAGATGCGAAACGGCGGGTGGTCTATCTTTACGGCGCCAGAACACGGATGAGCGCGTCGATTACGGGCGTTCCATGTTGGGAACGATGCTGCCCTCGGTCACCGCATGCACGGCCAGGCGCATGATGTTGTCGTAGCCGGTCTTGCTCAGGATCTCCGAGATGCGGCGCTTGATGGTGCCCTCGCTCATAAACAGCTCGGCCGCGATCTCGCGGCGGCTTTTGCCCTCGCAGGCAAGGCGCAAAATCGACAGCTCGGCATCGTCGAGTGCCGCCGTACCAGAAAAAATACTCTCGGGCGGCTTGGGAAACGTGCAATAGCCCGCCAGCGTGGAGCGCATCACGGCGAACAGCTCGTCGATACCGACGTTCTTGTAAACAAAGCTATCGACGCCCGCCTCGCGGGCCTGATCGACAAAGGTGATCTCGGGCATGCCGGTCATGATAATGATGCGGCACTCGGGCAGCTGCTCCTTGATGCGCGCCGCCGCCACGATGCCGCTGGAATCATGCTCGGTGCATACGTCCATCAGTATCATGTCCGGACGCTCCTTGAGCGCGACACCCAAGGCCTCGGAGGCATCGGCGATGGCGGAAACAACGGTCATATCGGGCTGGTCGCCAACGGAGCGCGCCAGGCTCTCGCGCAGGATGGCCTGGTCTTCGACTATAAGGACGCGGATCATGAACTTCTCCTTTGGACCGTGGCGTTGGAGCTCAGCGGGATGGACGCCGCAAGCGTAAAGGGCTGGGCAGTATGGACCTCTAGGCTGCCACCCAGATCTTGCGCGACATGCCTCATACCTGGGATACCCGTTCCCTCGCGATACGATACGGGGGCCGGGGACCCGTCGTTAGAAATCGTCATGTGCGCGATGCCGTCAGCATCCGCCCCCTCCTGCCACAGGCGCACATGGACCCGATGCGCTTGCGCATGCTTGGTGGCATTGGTCGAGGCCTCGCGAATAATCTGCAAAAATGCGGCGGCGACACGCGCGTCCTCAGGCAGCGCACCCTCAACATCGATCTGCACACTCACCAGGCCAAAAGCATGGACGATATCACCCAGCTGCTCTGCAGGCTCGCTGGCACCGCCACTGCGCAAATCGGCGGCAATTGAGCGCAGCAACGGGTCAATCTGCTCGAGCGACTCGTCGTCCAGGCGCCCCTCCTCCAAATAGCGATGGAGAATGGACAGGCGCTGCCCGATCACATCGTGAACGCGGGCGCGCATACGTAGGTAGGCCGCATTGTCGGCAACCTTTTTAACTTCTTCGATCTGGGCCTGGAGCTCTTGGCCCGCAAGCTCAAGCAGGTGGTTGGCTTGCGCCAGGCGGTCGTAGGCGTGTGCGTATTCCGTCACGTCCAGGCCGACGACGCGCTCGAACGGACGGCCCGAGACCGTAACGGAGTCACGCACGAACAGACGAATCTCGGAAGGAGAGATCTCGACCACGGCGCGATCCCTACCAAAGCGATCAAGGTCGATATGGGCGCGATTAGTGCTGCTTTCGGGCATTTGCATGCTAAGTTTGCGCAAGTCGTTCCATGTGTCGCTCATGTCACCTAGATCGGTGGGCATATGAAGTTCCACCAGGTTTTTGCGCATGCAGCGGTTCATGAGCAGCGGACGGCCCCTCGGGTCCAGATACAGGATGCCCACGGGAATCACGTTGATGGTCTCGATCGTCGAGAACGCGGTGATATCCTCCTGGCGGTTACGGACGTCCATCAAGAGCGCCGCGATGGAACGGAACAGGAAGAACGCTCCCTCTGCGATAAGGACAACGGTCCACGCCGAGCCCATGGCAAAAACCACCGGCGGTGTAACGGTGACAACAAGCAGCAGCTCGACCAGCATGACGGGGCGACGATAGTGCACCATAAGCACCACGCCATAGGCAAAGATTGCGGCATTGAGCCACAGCACTCCGCCCATTGCCCTGGCGCAAACGTCAAGCGGCGCCACCAGATACGAGCCAGACGACGCGAACAGGATAAGCGCCGAAACCACCAGGTGAAGCACGAGGCTCGCCTCGTAGGCGCAAATCACCTTACGGTTATAGGACGAGCGGCGCGATGCGATGAGCGGGACGTGGATCGTCTGCAGACACGCAGCCAGGGCAAAGACAACATCGAGCGCAACGATTTGGGGAAGAATGAGCGAAATCTGCATCGTCACTCACCCACCCTCGGCATCAAGACGATCATGCGCAGCTGGCCGGGCTCGCCCTCAAGGCGGTATGCCACGTTGCGCCCTTGCAAAGCGCTTTCGAGCTCTTGCGCAGCGGGTGTCTGCGAAAGATCCTCCTCGTCGTTGGAGAAAAGCGTGGCACGCAACTCGACGCTGCACCGATCATGGTCACTCAGGTGATACATAAGCGCCGGATGATCGGTGGTGTAGGCAAAAAACGCAAAGTCATACACGCAGTCGTACAGGGCGCTTACCGTACTGGCGTGCATCGGGCGCCGTATGGCGATAATCGAGGCGCAATCGATATCGATGGTGCGCAGGTCGCTTGCGAGCTCGTTGGCAATGAGCTGAATACGGTCGCGGTCAAAACCGCTCTCCCCGTGCTGCGCCAACGTGAGCGACCCCTTGCGCTTGCAATAGGCGACGAGCATCTTGGCGCGCTGCAGCATGCGGTAGCGCTCGTGCGAAGATACTTCATCGGTCAACGGCGGCAGCGAGCTCAGCAGGTCGTACATCCCTTCGAGTGCGCGGGCAAGCGCCTGGTCCACGTCTTGGACCAGCAAGGTCTCGGCCTCTTGATCTGCCAAATGCGTCTTAAGGTCGTAGTCGGCGGCGAGTAGCTCGTTTTGACGCTGCAGCTCCATGCGACGATGTGCCAGTTCACGGTTAAGCTCGTTGAGCTCCGACACGTCTTGGGCAAGCAGGGCCGATCCGCCCAGCAGTGGAAAGGCACGGTACATCACATCGGGATCGGACGCCACGGCAAAGGCATGGGCGCGGCCGTGCTCCTGGGTCCGCAACTCCTCACGCACGCCTACCGGCATTGGCTTTGACACCGGCGTGGCATAGACCTCCTGCAGGTCGCGCGTTAGAACTTTGAGGTCGAGCGGCAAGGTGTCGAAGATGCCGGCGATGTCGTGATACGACGGAATGACACCGCAATCGAGACAGATTTCCATCGCCACCACGCACAGGATGCAATAGACGAGCGAAAAATTGAGCCTCCATGCCCAGGGCACACGCAACGCATACGAGATGGCAAAGAATGCGCCACCCAGCAGTACGAGCGCCGCCGTGCCCGAGAAACGCTGGATGCGAAAGGACGAGGACCGACCAACCAGGATAAAAAAGGCCACGAAGTCAAAGGCCGTCCACACGAGGACGGCGAAATAACCCCAGCCGTACGTGTAATCGTTGCTCCAGGTGTCGCTTGTACGGTCAAAGTGGAAGACCTGCTGGTGAAAATCGTTGGTGAGCACAAATCCGATAAGCAGGATGGCCGCAATCCACAGCGCAGCGCAGTAGCGGCGACCCAGGCGGTGTTGCTCCAGGCCCGCAAGGCGCAGGCCGCAGAGCTGATAGAGCAGCGGAATAAGCGTCATGGGCACGTAGTACAGGTACCACAGCACGGTGGCATAGAACGGCGTGAACGACTTATATTTGAGGATGACCTCGATCATCCACAGGGCACAAATGGCGGCGATGGCAACAAGGCGGCGGCGCAAGACGTAGTCCAAGCAGCGTAGGTACGCCAACACACCCCAGATTGAAAATGCAATTGCGGCGACAAGCAGCGGGAGAGAGCTCGAGTGAACGAGCGCATCCACGACCTCTTCGGACACCTCGCTATAGGCGGGCACGGTGTTGGAAAGCTTGGGGTCGGAGGCGAACAGTGCCGGCAAGACTGCCAAAAGCATAAGGAACAGCGCGGTAATGGCGCCGGCGATAACAAAGACGCGGTGGCGATACACGCCATGCGATATGCCAACAAGGAATCGCGGCATGGCGAAGAGCCTGCCGCCCCTGGGATCCGCCACGGGTGCGGATCGGGCGGCCGCGTGGCCGATATGTCGCTCGCAGGTACCCATAGTGCTTTTAGTGTACCGACAGGCGGGCCCAAAAAGCGGGCCACATGTCCCAAAATCCGCCGACGGCGAGGGACGTCGCCAGCGACTAGTCGTTTAAGAACGTCCCCAATGACTAAGACAAAACGAGCGAGGATTTTTGGACGCCCAAATGGCGAGAGTGGATAATCTCCCACTTTGAGCCCACAAACAGGCTAAAAACGGGAGATTATCCACTCTCATTCTGCGGGCGCTCATTTAAGTACGTCCCCAATGAGTGCTTTCACTTCTTTTAACAAAACGCCCGGCGGGCATTAACTGCTCGCCGGGCGTTTTGGTTAGGAGGCTATGGTTGTTGGGAAGCCTTAGGCCAGGTCCTCGCCGTTCGTCTCGATGACGTGTTTGTACCAGTCGAAGCTCTTCTTTTTGGAACGCTTGAGGGTGCCGTTGCCCGCATCATCGCGGTCGACATAGATAAAGCCGTAGCGCTTGGACATCTCGCCCGTGCCGGCAGACACCAGGTCGATTGGGCCCCAGGTGGTGTAGCCCAGCAGGTCAACGCCGTCCTCGGTCACCGCATCGCGCATCGCGGCGATATGCTGGCGCAGGTAGTCGATACGGTAGTCGTCGTTGATGGAGCCATCCTCCTCGACAACATCCTTGGCGCCCAGGCCGTTCTCGACCACAAACAGCGGCTTCTGATAACGGTCGTACAGGTCGTTGAGGGTGATGCGGAAGCCCAGCGGATCGATGGCCCAGCCCCACTGGCTCTCCTGCAGGTAGGGGTTCTTGGCGCCGGCGAAGGCGTTGCCCTGGGTGCGCTCGACATCGGGGTTATCGGCACCGGCGGAGCAACGGGTGCTGTAATAGCTAAAGCTGATGAAGTCGACGGTGTTGGCGGCCAGGATCTCGCGGTCCTCATCCGTCATGCCCACATCGATGCCCAAACGCTCGAGCTTCTTGACGGCATAGGCCGGGTAGTAGCCGCGGCTCTGAACGTCGACGAAGAAATAGTTGCTCTGGTTGTCAATCTGCGCTTGGCGCACATCGCCCGGACGGCAGCTGTAGGGGTAGTAGCTACCTGCGGCAAGCATGCAACCGATCTTGACCTCAGGGTCGATCTCGTGAGCGATCTTGGTTGCCCAAGCGCTGGCGACGAGCTCGTTGTGGGCGGCCAGGTACTCGACGGCCTCCTTGTTCTCGCCCTCCTCAAAGACCAGACCGGCACCCATAAACGGCAGGTGCAAGATCATATTGATCTCGTTGAAGGTAAGCCAGTACTTCACCAGACCCTTGTAGCGGGTGAAGATCGTGGTCGCGAGGTTCTTGTAGAAGTCGATGAGCTTGCGGTTGCGCCAGCCGCCGTACTCCTTGATGAGGTGAATCGGGCAGTCGAAGTGCGTGATGGTCACGAGCGGCTCAATGCCGTGCGCCTGACACTCGCGGAACACGTCCTCGTAGAAGGCCAAGCCGGCCTCGTTGGGCTCAGTCTCGTCACCGTTGGGGAAGATGCGGGTCCACGCCAGGCTCATGCGGAAGGTCTTAAAGCCCATCTCGGCAAAGAGGGCGATGTCCTCCTTGTAATGGTGATAGAAATCGATGCCAGTCTGCGCGGGGTAGTAATAGCCGTCCTCGAAGTCGAGCATCTTGCGCTGGCCGGAGACCACCGCATAGCGCTCGGGGCCGTGCGGTGCCACATCCACGTTGGCTAGGCCGCGGCCATCCACGTCGTAAGCGCCCTCGCACTGGTTGGCAGCCGTCGCGCCGCCCCACAGGAAGTCTTTACGGAAAGCCATGCATCAATCCTTTCACACGATAATTGTCATAGGTTCAGTATCTCTACAAACAGCGCGTCGCTCAACGGCAACGGCACAGCTCGAAACTTCTTTTCGCCCCAACGGCCTCATCCGCCCGCAGCGACTGACACTTCCTGATACCTCGCTTCGTCCCCTAGCAACAGGTTCGCCTCTCGAGGTTTTTCCTCCACAGGAACCCGTCCCCGGGGAGGAAAGGAAGTGAGGGGCCGGGCGGCAATGACTGCGGCTAAGCGTACGTGATGGCCTCCAAACGAAGAAGCACGGGAGAGCTATAGCGCATAATGGCGACCTCGTCGCCGTTGAGACGGCAGTCGCGCACCCACGCGCCGTTCTCAACGGTCCCCGTCTCGAGCGACGCCACATCCACATGCGGCTCACCCGCCGCGTGCGACTCGAGCGCCAAGCCGCAACGAAGCGCAAGCAGGTACACGGCGCCGTCGGCGGCGCGAAGGGCCGCACACGCACCGGGCAGGGCACCCTCATCAAAGCTCACCTTAATTGCTATGGAACCCATATCGAGCAGGCCCTCGGCTGCCACCTCACTCGTCACGGCATCGAGCGTCGCGTACGCGGCATCGTCCTCGGCAAGTTCAAATAACTGAGCCAGCCCACGCGTGACCTCCGCATATTCCTCCCGGTCCTGAGGCGCGAGCAAAGCGGGGTCGCTCGTATCCATGCCAAAGAGAATACCCGCCGAATCGCCAAAGGGCTCGCCCATCTCCTCGTAACCAAAAGGAGCGAAGCACAGGGCATGGTGATGGGCCACCGCCCAGACCTGGCGCGCGGCGGCGTAGGCGTGCGTCGCGGTCTCGGGGATAAAGAGCGGGTTGTCCTCGCGCGCATATCCGTCGCAGACCTTGCAAAACGCCGGGATGTAGATATCGGGGCCCAGCATGTCGATGCTCGGGGCGGCATGCTTCCACACGCCCATCACGCGCAGGTTGGGACCGCCCGTGGGAAAGCGCCCAGGCTTGTGACCCTTGTCGAGCCAGCAATTGCAGGCCGTGGACAGCGGATGCTCGGCGCGGCCCGCTGCGGCGACCGCCTCCACGTAGCGAGCCATGTGGTAGGTGGTAAACATCTCCTCGGCATGCTCGCCAAAAACCTGTTCCCACGAACCAGAGCCGGCGCCCGCTTCAAGGGCTTCCGCAAGCTCAGACGCCAGGGAGGTAGGATCGACCGCAAGCGCCTCGATCAGCTCCGTAGGCACGCTCTCCGCAAAGGCAGCATCCGCCCAAGGCGAGTGCTCACGTGCCGCGACCATCTGGCCGCACTCATTTTCTACCTGCACGAGTATCACCGTATGATCTTGCGCATCCACCTCGCGCAGGTGCGCCATCAAAGCCGCGTAGGCGCCGGCATCCGCCGCGCGCGTCTCCTCGCAATAGAGCGAAAGCGCCGTGATCTCAAAGTTATGGAACTCGGCATAGCGAACCTTGTTCTGCCCGGGCACCATCTGCGCACGGCGAAAACGCTCGATATCGCGTTTGACCCACGCGGGCGCATAGTAGCACTGCGCATTTTTGTACGCGCCAAACCACAGCACGCCCAGGCGCAGCCCGCGCTCGCGGGCAAGCTCGAGCATCATGTCCACTTGGCCAAAGTCAAACTCGCCCTCTGCGGGCTCCAAAAGCTCCCAGGTAACCGGGGCGAGCACGGTATTCATACCGAGCGCCCGCGCGCGATCGAGAGCATCCGCAAAAGCGCGGCGCCCACCCGAGGCGGAGTTATGGCACTCGCCCGCAAACAGCGTATAAGGCCGGCCGTCCACCATCAGGCGTTGCCCGCCGCCAGCACAGGTGTACAACTGCGGAATTTCCGCCATGGCAACTCCATTCTTCCGTTTTGTTTCAACCCCCTGAGGGCCGAGCCGTGTTGAGAGCACCGGACGCGCGACCAGGGCCTACCTGTCGTCCATGCGAGCCGCCCCTCCGATGGGAGATGGGTTAAAGGACGGCAAACGAGGCGAGATCGACCGAACCGACGCCCTCGATAGCCAGGTAGAGTGCATGGTCACCGGCAACGGTCTTCGTCAGGGATGCGACCACCGTGCACCAGCCCTCGCCTGGCACGAGCTCGACGCGCGTCAACTCAGCGCCATCCGGCGCGTCCAAGCGCACACTCACCACACCGGCAAGATCCCCGCGCACCTCGAGCTCCACCGTGCGCTCCGCACCGGAAAACGCCAGGTATTTGTAGCCCACGCCCGCTCCATCGCAGAGGTTGGCCACATAGGTACGTGCCGAAGTCATACAGCCCGCATCGACTTCCTGGGTAATCACCGGATGGTTATCGGCGATTTCCAGATTGCCGGAATAGTGAACCGCGCCGGCCGGCCCCACCAAGTAGCAGCAAATACTCGCCGGGTACGCGCGCCCGCAAGGAAGCGCTCCGCCATTGAGCCCACAGCTCGTTATCTCTACTTGTTCGATATGTCCATCGGAAGCAATCTCGATGGGCTCAGCGCACCCCTGGCGCGCGTGCTGCGCACCGTGCGTATGACGGTGATAGAAGATGTAGTCGCGCCCGGCAATGCGCGCCATGCCGCCATGGTTGTTGCCCAGGTCCATCACAGCGGCGTCCTCGGCCTCGTGCCCGGGCAGGCCCACATCGCCGTTGGAAACGAGCACGCCGCCGTAGGTTACCGGACCTTCCGGCGTTGGCATCGTGGCCCAGCAGAGCTCATGTCCGTTTTCGCTCGAGTAGACAAAGTAGTAGCGCCCGTCGAGCACGCGGATGCTCGAGGCCTCAAAGAAGGCATGCCCTTCAAAACCCGTGTCCGCCGCCTGCGTCACTGCCGGAGCCAGATGCTTGGGTGTCGCGGCCATCGTGCGCATATCGGCGCCGAGCCGCACCACGTAGCCGCCCTCCATGGAACATGCGGGCATGCGCGAGCTCGGCTTCTTGGCGCCAAACCCATAGTAGAGCCAGCAGCCCCCGTCCCCGCAGGGAAGGACTGCCGGGTCAAAGGGCATGCCCCAGCCCTCCTCGCCCGCAAACGGCGAGCCGTCGGGCTTGGCAATAGGGCCCAGATAGCGGTAGCGTCCCGCCGGCTCATCGCACACGGCGACCGACATGACGCAACCGCTCGTCATGCTTAGCGTGAAGTAATACAGATAGAACCGCCCGTCGGCACCCTGGCACACATCGGGCGCGCCGTACCCGGTTCGATCGACATTGGCCGGGTCATCCTCTTTGCGCCAGATGGTCCCCTCAAACGTCCAGGAGCCCAGATCGTCCACCGGGGCTGACCAGCACACGTAGTCACCCGGGCAGTATGCGGTGCCCTCGGGTGCGTCATGGCTTCCATACACGTAGACTCGGTCACCAAAGACATGCGGTTCGCCATCGGGGATATACTCCCATCCCGGCAGATACGGATTGGTTGCGATATGAGCCATGTCAGACCCCTCCTATCGATATCGGGCACGGTACCGGACGGGCGCCGGCGACAAGACCGAACGCCTGCCGCGCACCGCGTGCACCATTCGTTAAGCAAATGCAGCTAGACGAGCTCGAACTCCCCCACCAACAGGTCGCGGCTGTTAGGCCCCGCCATGACCTCAAACGCGCCGGGCTCGCTTGCCCAGCCGTGCTCGGGCGTCCAAAAACGCAGAGCCTCCTCGCGCAGGATAAACGTCACCGTGCGGCGCTCACGCGGCGCAAGCTCAACACGCGCAAAGTCACGCAGTTCGAGCATGGGGCGCACGCGCGTTGCCACCTTGTCGTGGATATAGAGCTGCACGACCTCAGTACCAGCAATATCGCCCTCATTGGTCACGTCGATTGAGACCTCGATGACACCGTCCGCCGTAAGCTCGTCCGCACTCAGGCGCAGGTTATCGTAGCGCGCCGTATGATACGAGAGGCCGTAGCCAAAGGGGAACATCGCATCGTTAGGGCAGTCCATATAGCGGCTCACAAAGCGACCGCTATGCGTTGATGTCTTAGCGGGACGTCCGGTGGAGAGCTGCGCATAGTAGAGCGGCTCCTGGCCCACGTTATGTGGGAAGCTCACCGTGAGCCTGCCGCTCGGATTGACCGTTCCAAAGAGCACGTCGGCTACCGAACGCCCACCAGCCGTACCGGGGAACCACGCCTCTACGATTGCATCGCAATCATCGATCACGTCAGTGAGGGCAAGAGGACGCCCGTTAAAGAGCACGAGCACCACAGGCTTGCCGAGCGCGCGCACGCGCTTGAGCAGGCGCTTCTGCGGAGCCGGTATGGTAATGTCCGTACGCGCTCCGCCCTCACCGCTCTGCAGCATGTGTTCTCCGAGCGCCATGACCACCACGTCGCTCGATGCGGCCAGCTCGAGCGCCTCGGCCTCCATGGCCGCCGGATCC
The DNA here is from genome assembly GCA_937966215.1 of uncultured Collinsella sp. Taxonomy (GTDB): domain Bacteria; phylum Actinomycetota; class Coriobacteriia; order Coriobacteriales; family Coriobacteriaceae; genus Collinsella. Next base: position 101,706 of record CALCKK010000018.1, read on the forward strand.
GTGCTCTCTCCCGTCGGCGCGCCAAACGCCGGAATCTTGCCAAACTCGCCCAGCTCGCTGTAGTCGTCGAGCATGGGGCAGCCCTGTGCCCAACCAAAGCCGTCCTCGCCCAGCACCTCGGCAAAGGCCTCGGCAAGTGTCACGGAATGCGACTTGTCGGCGTGGATCGCCCACATACCTATGATGTCGTGGCTGTTGGCATAGGGGCCTATGAGCGCCACGCGCGGCGCCTCGGCACCCGTCGCAAGCGGCAGCAGCCCGCCCTCGTTCTTGAGGAGCACGAGCGCTTCGTCGCAGGTATCCCGTGCACTCTGGAGGCGCTCCGGGGTGCAAGTGACCTCCGCACGGCGCTCGGGCGAGCAGGTGCGGTACGGGTCCTCAAAAAGGCCCAGCTTGTTCTTGAGCTCAAGCACGCGCAGGCACGCGGCGTCGATTGCTTCTATCGAGACCTCGCCTGCCTTAACCAGGCCCTCGAGCTCATGCGCATAGCAGGGCGTTTTCATGTCGATATCGACCGTGGCGTTTATGGCGAGCTTGGCCGCCTCGCGACGGTTTGCCGCCACACCGTGTGCCCTGAGCTCGTCGATCGCCGCGTAATCGGTGATGATGGGACCGTCAAAGCCCCACTCGTCGCGCAACACGTCGTGCATGAGCCAGCGGTTTGCCGTGGCGGGGATGCCATCAATGGTGTTGAAGCTCGTCATCACCAAATCGCAACCAGCCTCGACCGCCGCACGGTACGGAGGCAGGTACTCGTTGCGCAGGCGCCACTCGCTCATATCCACCGTGTTGTACTCGCGACCCGCCTCGGGCGCACCATAGCCCGCAAAGTGTTTGACGCAGCTGGCCAGGCTCTTCTGCGGCGCACCGTCACCCTTAAAGCCCTCGACCATCGCGCGGGCGAAGCGGCTGCTTAGGTACGGATCCTCGCCCGGCATCTCCAGGCAGCGACCCCAACGGGCATCGCGTACCACGTCCACCGGCGGGCTAAAGGTCACCATGCAGCCATCGGCCACGGCCTCTTCGGCAATAAGCTTGTAATCCTCGCGGATAAGCTCTGGGTCCCACGTGGCTCCCAGGCCCAGGGGGATTGGATAGCAGGTTTGATAGCCATAGATCACATCGGCCATAAAGACGAGCGGGATCTTAAGACGGCTGCGCTCAAGATATGCATCTTGGATACGATGCACTTCCTCGGCGCCCAACACGTTGAGCACGCTGCCGCATACGTCAACATCTTCTTGCGTCACGCCCAGCTTGGCACGCGGACCAACCGCTACGGCATCGGTGCCAAAGCACCCACCGTCAAGCTGCACCAACTGCCCGATCTTCTCGCGCAGGGTCATACGCCCCAAAAGGTCAACGAGCTCGGATTGCTTCATGGCTACCTCGTTTCTGTTGTGTGCCCTTATGGGAGGACGCCGGATTCGTGTAGGGGTCAGCGCCCTCCCATAAGGACACACGGGGCGCATCTGGCGCCGCGCCCCGTGCGCTGGCGTCCAAAGACGCCGGTTTCCCAGAACTAGTTGTTCTCGAGGATCATGTCGTCGTTGAAGCCGAAGATCAGCGTGCCCACAAAGGCGAGGACGGAGGCGACGGCGAGCGCGATGACGTCCTCCATACCCACCGAGCCGATGATGGCCGGGATGGTGATGAGCGAGGTGGTCATGAGCGCGGGCTGGTGCAGGCCAAAAGTGGCAGCGATGGCACCGCAGATGCCGCAAGAGACGATTGCGATCACAAACGGGCGCTTGTACTTGAGGACGGCGCCGTAGATGGCGGGCTCGGTGATGCCGGCGAGGAGCGCAGAGATGGCGGCAGCGCCGGCGAGCTCCTTGAGCTCGGTGTTCTTGGTCTTGAGGAAGATGGCAAGGACCGCGAAACCCATGGCAAAGTTGGTGCCGACGGTAATGGGCAGGATGACGTCATAGCCGAGCATACCGATGTTCATCTGGATGATGGGGATAAAGGCCCAGTGCATACCAAAGATGATGAGGCAGGGCCAAAGCAGACCGATGAGGAAGCCTGCGGGCAGCGGGGCAACCTCAAGCAGGGAAACCAGGCCGTTAGCGATGAGACCACCGATGAAGTCGGTGACGGGGCCGATGATGTAGAGGGTGAGCGCGGTGGCCACGACGAGGGTCACGACGGGAACGATCAAGCCCTTGAGGATATCGGGGACGACCTTATTGAGGCCCTTCTCGATCCAGGACTGCGCGTACACGGCAAAGATGATGGGGATAACCGAGCTCGTGTAGCTGATGAGCGTTACCGGGATGCCAAAGAGGTCAACCGGGTCGCCGGCGCTAAAGAGCGTGGAGAGCGTGGGGTAGCACAGCGCAACGGCGATGGCCATGGCCGTCCAGTCGTTGCACTTGAACTTCTTGGCCGCAGTGCGGGCAAGGAAGACCGGCATGAAGTAGAACACGCCGTCGCCGATGGCGTAAAGCAGCTGGTAGGTGGTGGACTCGGCCGCGAGCCAACCAAAGGAGTTGGCCATGATCACAAAGGCCTTGAGAAGGCCGGCGGCGGACATGGCGGGAAGCATCGGCATAAAGATGCCGCTGATGAGCTGGATGGCGCGGTTGACGATGCTGCCACCGGCCTCGTCCTCGACCTCGCCGCCAAGCTGGATGTTGGAAACCTTGGGCAGGGCGTCATACACGTCGGTAACGTGATTGCCGATAACAATCTGGTACTGACCGGCGGCCACTAGAACGGAGATAACGCCCTCGGTCTGGTTGAGCTTCTCGGTCTGGGCCTTCTTCTCGTCGTTGAGGGTAAAGCGCAAACGGGTAATGCAGTGGGTGACGGACTTGACGTTGTCCTCGCCACCGACGAGTTCAACGATGGTACGGGCGAGAGCCTCGTAATCGCGTGCCATGTGAAACCTCCTTGTTTCACTCGTTACAAAGATATCTGCAGCCCCGGCGCCTTGGAGCTTAACAGCAGGTTGCGCGGCGATGCCGCGATGTCTGCCGACGCAAAGCCGGCCAGTTGGGCAGTTAGACGGGTGCCCGGCCGCCGTATCAATGTCCCGGGCAGAGCCGGTTGATATGCATCATCAGATAGAGCAGCTCTTCGTCCGTGCAGTGCCAGCCGCAGGTTGCCCTCATGTATTCGTCGATTGCGCGTGCACAGGCGTACGCGTCTGAAAACTCGCTGGTCGCTCGTTTGAAAAGATCGCTATTGCGCGTCTCCTCGTCCTCACCCTTGATAAGGCGACTGATAAGAAAGCGCATATGGGTCACAAAGCGCGCATAACTATATGAGTAGCGGTCGATGGTCTCGCCAAGCGTACGCTCGATAATCCCGGTGACCGCATCGATGACCTCGGTACTCTTTACGACCAAGTCCATGTTGCCCTTTGCGCCCGCGTTCTCGTCATCGACCATCTCGGCGTTGACGATATGCAGCGCAATCGAAGCGGCCTCGGTCTCAGGAAAATCAACGTCCTCGGCCACAGCCATAACGAGCTTGACGCCGCGGCGACCGACCTCGGCCTCGCGCGGATAGACGAGGCGGACTTCCTCGTAGAGCGGGTTCTTGATCGAAGCACCCTTGCGGGCGCGGTCGATGGCAAACTGAAGGTGGTCGGCGAGCGTAAAGACCAGATTGGGATTGAGCGTGCAGTTGAGCTCGTTGCGTGCGATATCCACGATACCCGACGCGATAATGATGACATCGTCCGAAAGCGATGCGACAGCATCGTACATCTCAGGGCTGATATCGCGGAAGCTCCGCTGGATGGCGCTTTCGTCCTCAATATAGGAAGGGGCGCCGCGAAAGCCAAGGCCCTTGCCAAACAACACGAGCTCGCGCCCGGCATCGTCCTCCGCAAGGACAACGTTGTTGTTTATTGCCTTGGTTATCAGCATGAAAAAACTCCCCTGGGCTCCACTTAGACATCTCGCCACACCGGCTCTCGAGTCGGTGGTTGCTATGACATGTGCTCGTGGCGCCTCCCGAGGAGTAACGCGGTGCAGCTGCCAGTATAGAGGTTTTGCTGGGTTATTAAAGTGATTTTATAGAAGTTACCGTTCGCCCCTGTTTTTCTACCGTTCATCCCTTGACCCCCCCAGGCAAAGGCAACCAAAGGCGCACCACAAAGGGGACAGGCACCTTTGTGGTGGTTTGAGACAAGGACCCTAGTCCACGGTGATGTCGAGGTTCTTGCCCGTGAGGCCTACGTAGCCGCCCTCGGCAGCAGGTCATTTGACCGAATAGGAAAAAAAGGAAAAAATAGGAAAAAAAGGAAAGGAGACTTATGACAGAAACCATCTTCTCCCCCTCATTTGGAAATCGCCCGTCCTATCTGGTGGGGCGTGGGAGCGTGATTTCGACATTCATCTCCGGCCTTGAGCAGGAGCCGGGCAATCGAGACCGTGCCATGCTCATGCTTGGCCAGCGAGGCAGCGGCAAAACGGTTCTCCTGTGGGAACTTGCCGATCGCGCCCGCAAGCTCGGCTTCGTTGTTGCCACACCCACCGTAGCCTCCGAGGACATGCTCGAGCGTATTGTTGAAAAAATCCAAGAGGCAGGCGAGCCCTATGCTAACAAACGCCATCTTCCTAAACTCACGAGTGGCAGCCTGAGCGTCTTCGGCTTCTCAGCCGGCCTTGAGTTCACGCGCGATGTGCAGGAAACCAAAAGCTTCCAGTTCAAGCTCACGCAGCTGGCGCGCAAACTGACCGAGCAAGGACATGGCATCCTCATCCTCATCGATGAGCTCCAGGCCAATTCAGCCGAAATCAGACAACTCGTCACCGCCTATCAAGAGCTCGTCGGCGAGGGACTCAACGTCGCGCTTGTTATGGCAGGGCTCCCGGGAGCAGTCTCCGCGACACTCAACGACCGCGTACTGACATTTCTCAACCGCGCACGCAAGGTCACGCTCGAACCGCTTTCAGTCGGAGATGTGGATGCCTGCTATCAGCGAGCTTTCGAAGAACTCGGCCTTGATATCCCAAGCGATCTTCGGCTGGACGCCGCTCGCGCAACTCAGGGCTCGCCCTACATGCTGCAGCTCATCGGCTACAACATCGCCAATCGTTGCCAGGCAGGAGAACGCGCGGCGCAAGAGCAAATCGATGGAGCCATCGAGGCGTCGAAAGTCGATTTCGAAAATGACGTTTGCGAGACGACACTTGCCGCGCTATCAGACCAAGACGTCGCGTTTCTCGCCGCAATGACTGACGACGAAGACGCTGTGTCGCGCATTTCCGATATAGCGGAGCGCATGTCAGTCACGCCCGACTATGCGCAAAAGTATCGCCGGCGCCTCATCGACGCCGGCGTTATCGAGCAGGCGCGTCGCGGTTACGTGCGCTTCGCCGTTCCATATATGGTCGACTACCTGCGCAGCCAGCTCTAGGCAGCCGCCACAATGGGGGCAGGTACCTTTGAGGTGGATTGGGCCCGGTTTATCTCAATCTGTAACAGGTAGAGACGATTTAGCCCGCTAGATGTTACAGATCGAGACGGAAGATTCTAGTCCACGGCGATGTCGAGGTTCTTGCCGACGAGGCCCACGTAGCCGCCTTCGGCTGCCTTGGGGCTGTCGGCGTGGCAGAGGACCCACTTGTCGGCCTTCCAGTAGCAGTAGCTGTCACCGGCGGCAGGCATGTCGGCTGCAGCCTCGGGGCGCGGACCATTGGTGCCGGCGGGCAGCGCAACCATCACCTGGAAGCCGCCATCGTCGACCATGCACGGCGTGTAGTGGAGCGTGGTGTTGAAGACTTCGACGACCGTACCCGCCGGCACGCGGAACGCCTTGACGCACGCGGTGTCGAGCTTGCCGTCCTCGATCTCCCAGCGATGCGCCACGAGCAGGATAAAGTCGCGGGCGCCCAGGTTAAACTCGCTGGCGCGGTGATACTCCAGGCAGTTGAGGCGTGTGTTGTGGCCGTTGCACCAGCCGAGCTGGAAGGGACGACCGCCAAACATGAGAAAGCCCAGCTTATCGGCATCCTTGACGCCCTCGAGCTCCGGCGCACTTGCTACGTACTTGCTGCCCTCGGGAATGGGCGTGGCAGAGAGCGCCTCGAGCACGGGCGACGTGAGCTCGGACGGAACGTTATCCCAAACGTTGCCATAGGATTTGAACTCGGGATCGTTGACAGAGTAGATATGCATGTTCACTCCTGTTCGTTTATGTGACAGTACGAACATTCTAGAACAAACATGAGCGATTTTAAACGCTCATCCCGACCACTTAACAAAAAGGCGCCCCCGCGCAAGCGAAGGCGCTCAATGCGCGCGTTTTGGGCGATAAAGCCCTTATGCCTGCTGATAGTGCAGGTGCTTCTCGTCGATATCGGCCAGGTCACGGTCGAGATAGCGGCGCGCGAGCCAGTTTGCCATGGGGAGGTTCTGGTCCAGGTAGTTGCCGCACTCCTCGGGAGCGGCGCCGGGGACATCACCCTCAAAGTCAGCGACGAACTCGAACAGCTCGCGTACGAGCGGCAAGATCTCCTCGCTCGTCAGCTCGCCAAAGACAACCAGGTAAAAGCCCGTGCGGCAGCCCATGGGGCCAAAGTAAACGATACGACTCGACCACTCGGCATGATTGCGAAGGAACGTCGCGCCCAGGTGCTCGATGGTGTGGCACTCGGCCGTGTTCATGACCGGCTCCTTGTTGGGCGTGGTCAGGCGCAGGTCAAAGGTGGTGACGGCGGCGCCGGTCGCCGGATCGCGGTCGATGCGGCTCACATACACGCCGGGCTCGAGCAGCAGATGGTCAACGGAAAAACTCGCGATGCGCTCCATGGCAGATCCTCTCGGTAGTCAATTTGGGACGGGGCACTTTTAGCTGGTTCGAATGGTCGCACCAATCATACCAGTCAAAAAAGCCCCGTCCCAAATGAGCTGCCCGGGACGGGGATCAATGAGTGTTTAATCCCCAGAAAAATCCTTGGGTGCCGCGCAGCCGCCTAGGCAGTGTATGCAATTGTTGATTTGACGGCATGGCGCCAGCCGGCGATCTTTTTGGCTCGTTCGTCGGCAGACATGGCAGGCTCCACGATGCCGCGGGCGCCGTAGACGTCAACGACGTCGCGCGTGTACATGCCCAGCGCAATGCCGCAGGCCCAGGCCGCGCCCAGACCGCTCATCTCGTCGTTGCTCGCAATGCGGATGGGCGAGCCGACCAGATCGCTCTCAAACTGCATCAGGTACGCGTCGCGCGTGGGACCGCCGTCAACACGAAGCTCGGCCAGCGCCGCGCCCGAATCCTCGACCATCGCATCGATGACGTCGAAGATCTGATAGGCGATCGACTCATCGGCAGCCTTCACGAACTCCGCACGGCCCGTGGTGCGTGTCATGCCAAAGACGCAGCCCTCGGCATCGCTCGCCCAGTGCGGCGCGCCCAGGCCAGTGAACGCCGGCACAAAGTAGACGCGGCTCGCCGGATTGGCGGCGTAGCACAGGTCGGTGACTTCCTCGGGATTGTTGATGAGCTCCAGGTCGTCGCGTAGCCATGTCTTAACGGCGCCGGCGTAGCTCACGTTGCCCTCGAGCACGTACTCGGTCACGCCGTCCATACGCCACGCAAGCGAGCTCGAAAGCCCGTGTGAGCTGGCAACGAACTCGTCGCCAACGTTCATCATGACCGAGCTGCCGGTACCATAGGTCGCCTTGGCCATGCCGCGGCTGTGGCAGCCCTGCGCAAACAGGGCCGCATGGCTATCGCCCAGCACGCCGTGCACCGGCACGGGAGCCGGCAAAAAGCCACCCAGGTCCGTTGTGCCAAACAGGCCATCGGAATCGGTCACCTGCGGCAGGCAGGCAGGATCGACACCAAAAGCCTCGCACACCGGCTCGCTCCAGCAGCCACGGCGCAGGTCAAAGAGCTGCGTGCGGCTGGCATTGGACCAGTCGCAGCGGAACTCCGCGCCGCCCGTGAGCGTCCAGACCACCCAGGCATCGATGGTGCCCAGGCACAGCTCGCCCGCTGCAGCGGCCTCGGCAGCCGCAGGAACGTTCTCGAGGATCCAAGCCATCTTGCCCGCCGGGTAGTAGGGCGAGAGCACTAGACCCGTCGTGTCGCGCACCAGCTCGGCCACGCCCTCGCGCGCGGCCAGCTCGTCGCACAGCTCGCGGGCGCGGGCGCACTGCCACACCACGGCGTCGCACAGCGGCTCGCCCGTCGTGCGCCTCCAGGCAACGGTAGTCTCGCGCTGGTTGGAAATACCGATGCCGGCGATGTCGGCCGGATCGACCCCAGTCTCCTCCACCACGGCGCGCGCCACGGCCAGCACGTTGGCGGCGATCTCGGCCGGATCATGACTCACCCAGCCGGCCTCGTTGACAATCTGGCGATGTGAGCGGTCGGCGCGATGGATCAGATGGCCGCCCTCGTCCACCAGCAGCGCCTTCGTGCCCTGCGTGGACTGGTCGATACCGATGATGTAGCGGCCCATGGCCACCCCTTTCAAAACGAATGTGACAAAGGGACGGTCCCTTTGTCACATTCCAGTTACTCTGCGGGCAGGAACTCGGCGACCGTCTTGGCGATTCCCTCGCCCGTCAGGCCGTAGTGCGCAAAGACCTCGGGGCTCGTGCCGGTGATGACCGGCGCGTCGGGCAGGCTCAGGCACTTGACCGGACGCGGGCAATGCTCGCCCACGACCTGCGCGACCATGGAACCCAGGCCGCCGAAGGGGCTGTGCTCCTCGACGGTCACGACAGCGCGCGTAGCCCCGGCGGCCTCGATCACGGCCTCGGTATCGAGCGGCTTGACGCAGTACATGTCGAGCACCGTTGCCGAGATGCCCTGCTCGGCCAGCAGGTCGGCAGCGTCCACGGCATGGCGGACCATCTCGCCGGTAGCGACGAGCGTTACATCGGTGCCGCGGCGTACCCAGGTGGCGCGATCCATCTGGAACGGGCACTCGCCCTCGGCGTACACGTCCTCGACCGGGTTGCGGCCCACGCGGATGTAGGCCGGCTTGTTGTCGGCGACCAGGGCCCGCACGAGCTCGGCGGTCTGGAAGCGGTCGCTCGGCAGATACACGCGCATGTTGGGAATCGCGCTCATGGCGGCGATATCCTGCGCGGAGTGATGGCTCATGCCCAAGGCGCCGTAGGACACGCCGCCCGAGATGCCGATGAGCTTGACGTTGGTGTTGGAGTACGAGACGTCGACCTTGCACTGCTCATACGAGCGCGTGGTCACAAAGGACGCCGGCGAGGCGGCCCAGGCCTTCTTGCCGCACGAAGCCATGCCGGCGGCGATGCTCACCAGGTCCTGCTCGGCAATGCCGACCTCGACGGACTGCTGGGGATACTGATCAAAGAACGGCGTGAGCGATGCGGAGCCGCGGGAATCGGAGCACAGGACGACGATATCCTTATCGGTCTTCGCGGCCTCGAGCAGCGTGTCGCAGATAACCTTGCGATTGGCGATCTTGTTAGCCATTGATGGCCTCCTTATGGGCAGCGAAATCGGCGATGATCTGGGCATATTCCTCATCGTTAGGCAGGTGATGATGCCAGGCGGCCTTGTCCTCCATAACGGGCGAGCCGTAGCCCTTCACCGTGTTGAGGATGATGACCGTGGGCTTGCCGCAGGTCTCGGCCGCAAGCGTCAGCGCGGCGTCGATGGCCCGGACGTCGTTGCCCGGAATAGAGAGCACGTTCCAGCCGAAGGCGGCCCAGCGCTCCTCCTGCGAGTCCTGCTTCATAACGTCCTCGGTGCTGCCGCTGATCTGCAGGCGGTTGCGGTCCACGAGCGCGCACAGATTATCGAGCTGGTAGTTGCCGCCGCTCATGGCGCCCTCCCAGACCGAGCCCTCGGCAAGCTCACCATCGCCCATGATGGTGTAGACGCGGTAATCGCGGCCGTCCATCTTGCCGGCGAGCGCCATGCCCACGGCCACGGGCAGGCCGTGACCCAGCGAGCCCGAGTTCATTTCGATGCCCTTGAGCTTGTTGTTGGGGTGGCCGATGTAGGGGCTGCCGAACTTGGAGAAGCGGGCCTTGACGTCGTCGAGGTCAAGATAGCCCTCGTGGCAGAGCACCGCGTAGTAGGCTTCCATGGCGTGGCCCTTGGAAAGCACGAAGCGGTCGCGGTTGGGATCGTCGACGGTCTCGGGCGAAATGTTGAGGTGGTTGGCATAGAGGGTCATGAGGGCGTCGATCACCGACATGTCGCCGCCGATGTGGCCGCCGGCGCCAGCCATGATGATATCGACGCAATCGCGGCGAAGGTCCCAACGCAGGGACTCAAGCTCTTCGATAGTTGCCATTTCTACTCTCCTCGCAGGTAGGCTTTAACGTCTTCTTCGATGGGGTCGTACAGGTCGGGGGCAATGCCGATGTACTTGCACGCCTCGTAGAGCACCGGCACCACGTTGGCGTGAATAGCGACGCAGTGGTGGATGTAGGGGCCCTCGACGATCTTGGCTTCGAGGCGCTTGAGGTTGTCGACCTCGACCCACAGGTAGGTGCCCATGCCGGCCGGGCCGTCGATGCCGCGGGCGTTGCCCAGTAGCAGCGAGTACTCGCCGTTGTCACCGTCAAAGCGGGCAAGGGTGAGGTCGCCGTGCTTGGCCTCGGCCGTCAGCGCGCCGGGGTGATCGAAAGCCAGCGGGTAGGTGAGCTTGGGCTTGACGGCCGCGCAGCTGCAGGGCCAGGGGCCGCAATGCTGCAGCAGCTCGCCGTTCTCGTTATCGGGATGGCGCACGGTCCAGTCGGCGAACATGCCGCGGTGACGGCCCAGGTCGGCGGCCTCGACCATCAGCGCGGTGATGGCGCCGTGGATATCGGTCTCGCATACGATAGGAATGCCCATCTCGTTGAGGATGGCGTTGGCGGCGCAGGGCATAATGCCCAGCTCGTCCTGCAGAGCGTTCCAGCACTGAATGGCACCGGCGTTGCAGCCATACTTCTCGACCAAGCGCTTCATGGCGATGGCAAGACCGGCGACCGCGGGGACCTTGTCCTCGGGGATGCAGATCTCAAAGCTGTCGTTGATGTGGGCAAGCATGGCGGCCATGGCCTGCTCGTCGGCCTGGGCGTCGCGCACAGCCTGGACAAGTTCGGTCATGGGGATAGGCGAAAGCTGGATGTTGAACTTCTCGAGCAGCTCGCCCTCGTTGCACATGGTCGACCAGAAGTCGAATGGACGGGTGGCCATCTGCAGGATGCGGGTGTGCTTGAAGGTCTTGACCACGTTGCAAACGGCCAAAAAGTCCCAAACGCCGCGCTCGAACTCGGGGTCGGTCAGGCGGCAGTTGGTCATGTAGGTGAAGGGAACCTGGAAGCGGCGCAGGACCTTGCCGGTGGCGAACAGGCCGCACTGGCTATCGCGCAGGCGTGTGCCGTCGGGCTCGGGGCGCTCGTCGCGCGGACCCCACAGCAGTACGGGTAGACCGAGCTCGCGGGCAAGGCGAGCGCAAACGTACTCGGTGCCAAAGTTGGCGTGGCACAGCATAATGCCATCGACGCCCTCGGCGCGGAACTTCTTCACGATAGGCTCGATATGGCTGTCGTCGAACAGCAGGCCCTCGTCATTGATGTCGTCGATATCCACGATGTCGACGCCGATCTCGCGCAGGCGATCAGCCGTCAGGCCGCGATACTTGATTGCGTCCGGCGCGCTAAAGATACTGCGGCGCGTGGGCACAAAGCCGAGCTTGATCTTGTCCATGTACGTCCTCCCCTAATCACATGTTCAGTAAACAGACGCATGTTTCGTTTTGTTCTGTTTACTAAATGTTTTACTCTACTGTTTAGAAGTTTAACGCGAAATACCCGTAGACGGTAGAGAAATCAGCCTAAACGATATGTAAACAAACTGAACATACAAGGGCATCAAAAAGAGGGCCCCGAAGGACCCTCTCTTAGTAGCGTTATGTATGGCTGCCTTAGCGAGCTTTGCCTCCCTACGGCCTAGCGTTGCCTTTGCCTAGATTTCGCGCACGCTTTGGCGCTCGACAAAATAGGTCGACACGGCCGTCTTGCAGGTATAGCTCTTGGGATTGCGGATGTTGCCCACCAGGCGGCGCACCGCGATCTCGCCCACCTCGTGCTTGGGAACGTGCACCGTGGTGAGCGGCGGATTGGAGAAGGCGCCCAAAGACAGATCGTCAAAGCCGATGATTGAGACATCCTCGGGGACACGTATGCCGTGCTCGTTCAGCGCGCGCATGGCGCCTACGGCGAGCACGTCGTTTTCGGCAAAGAAAGCCGTCGGCAGGTCGTCGCGCGAGACGCTGTCGAGCCATGCGCCCATGTCGCGATAAGCACCTTCGAGCGTGGTGCCCAGTGTGACGCGCCATGTCGGGTTGGCCTCAAGGTCCGCATCCTCAAGCGCTTGGCGATAGCCGCGCTCGCGATCCTTAAAGTTGCGGATGCGAAGGTCGCCTGCCAGATAGCCGATTTGCTTGTGACCCTTCTCGATAAGGTAGTCCACGGCGCGCAGCACCGAGTCGGTGTTGGCAATGACTACGGCATCGAAGTACTGACGATCGCTCCAGCCATCGAGCACAATCAGGTGGGCGGCAGCGTTGGCGAACAAGGCATAGTCTTCCTCACCCAGCTCGGTACCCATCAGCACGATAGCGGCGGATGGATCGGCGATCAGGCCCTCGACCTGCGGACGCACGGCGTCCAAGTCGCTAAAGTCGAGCGAGACAAAGCTCGTGCTCATACCGTGACGACGCGCCTGGCGCTCCACGCCCTCAATAACCGCGGGATGAAAGGTGCTCTCGTCCAAAATGGCGCCCGTCTTGCGCGCGAGCACAAACTGAATGCTCTCGAGCTGCGTCGACTGCTGGTAGCCAAGCGATTGCGCGCACTCCAGGATGACCTTGGCGGTCTCCTCACTCACGCTGCGCTTGCGGTTGAGCGCGTTGGACACGGTCGCAGGCGAAAAACCGGTGATGCGGCTGATCTCGCGAACACTTGCTTTGGCCATTGTTCCCCCTAGCAACGGCCGTGGCGGAGCATCGCAACTCGATGGCTCGGCAAATAAACGACCGCAAATTCAATCTAAACAGAATAGTAAATGTTTAATAGCTAGTTTAGCCTGTTGTCAAGCGAAGTGGCACGACTATTCCCCCAACGGGCGCATTTGTCCATCTTAACGTTATTACGCAAGGTCTTCGCCATTGCTTGCTATTACGCGTCGGTACCATTCGAAGCTTTTCTTTTTACGTCTCTCAAACGAGCCCGCACCGCTATCGTCTCGATCGACATAGATAAACCCGTAGCGCTTACGCATCTGTCCTGTGGCGACCGAAACCAAATCGATCGGGCCCCAACAGGTATATCCCATGAGTTCCACCCCGTCGAGCTCGACGGTCTCCCTCATCGCCTCGATGTGGGCCCGCAGGTATTCAACTCGATAGTCGTCTTCTATTTCACCCGAATCTTCCGGCACATCAGGAGCACCCAAACCGTTTTCGACGATGAACAGCGGCTTTTGATAGCGATCCCAGATTTCATTCATGGTGACGCGCAGCCCTTTGGGGTCGATAAACCTCCCCCAAGGCTCCTGTTTTAGATACGGATTAGGCGCCGAGCGAAGAAGGTTCGAATCGAACTGACCTTCCGCATGCGCTTTTGCGACGCGCGTCGAGTAATACGAAAACGAGACGAAATCGACCAGGTTTGCAGCCAGTACTTCGCGGTCATCATCCCGATAGGGCACCTCAAAACCATGGCGGGCGTATTCCTTGAGAACATAGCTCGGGTACGCACCGCGCACCTGGACGTCGGTAAACATGTAATGGCTGCGATTCTCAGCCTGCGCAGCCAGCACATCGTCCGGATCACATGTAGCCGGATAGAAGACACCTGCGTTGAGCATGCAACCGATCTTCGCCCCAGGGCACAGTTCATGACACGCCCCGACCGCACGGGCGCTCGCAACCAATACATGGTGCACGGCCGTGTGAACCGTTGCATAGCGATTCTCCCCTTGCTCGAAGATGATCCCCGCCGCCATAAAGCACGCCTGCGTCATGATGTTGATCTCGTTAAAGGTCAGCCAATAATTGACCAATCCCCGATAGCGCTCGAACACGGTACGCGAATATCGCTCGAACAGGTCGACCAACCTGCGATCGCGCCATCCGCCATACGCATCGACGAGATGCATGGGGACATCATAGTGGTTGAGCGTCACCAAAGGCTCAATGTCATGCGCGCGACACGTCCTAAAAACATCCTCGTAAAAGGCAAGGCCTTCTTCATTGGGCTCGGCTTCGTCTCCTTTGGGAAAAATGCGGCTCCAGGCGATTGATAAGCGCAGGCATTTAAAACCCATCTGGGCAAACAGTTCAATATCCTGCTTGTACCTATGGTAAAAATCAATGCCCTTGCGAGCGGGATAGAAGCTGTCGGGTGCCAACGCACGCGGATCAAGGTCTCCCCGCATGACGTCCATGCGTTGATCGCCAAACGGCAGCATGTCGGAATTGGCTAAACCGCGACCGCCTTCGTTCCATCCTCCCTCGCACTGGTTTGCAGCCAGAGCCCCGCCCCATAAAAAATCTTCTCTAAACATTATGGTGTCGTCCTTTCTATCAAATTCCCGGCCCACACTGTCGAACGCAACGGACTCGGCAAGTGCCGCGCAACAGCACAGTACCGTTGCGCGGCCAAGGGGTCGGACCGCGCAACGGCTGGGGAGCATATTTATGTAGTAGCCTCTTATGCCTCGACGGATTCAACGGCCTCAGAATCGCCGCTCTTGGACTTCAACGGCATCTTCTCCTGTCCTTCAAATCCAAAAATCATCGCCAACGCAAACGTCACGGCACCGCCAGCAAGACACCCGATGGTGCCAGGGATGATATCCTGAGCAAACATGAGCACGTTCATCCATGGGAAACCAACGCCAGTGAAGATATAGACGTTGGCATGAAGAAGGCTTACCAGCAGACCACCGACAGCACCACCAATCATGTTCCAGGCAAGAGCCTTCTTGTCGCGAAACAGGATGCCGTAGATGATGGGCTCACTCACGCGACCGAAGGCATAGGTGATGAACAAGTTCCAGCCCGTGGCTCGACTCTCCTTGTCCTTAGTGCGCAGGCCATAGGCGAGCGCGATGGCAAGCGTGGTGTAGGCTACAACCGCGGTGCCGGGGTATAAGATGGCGTCGTAACCGTTCTGGAGCGCGGCGGGCAATATGGCGGTATAGATCGGCACGTGCATGCCGGTGGCGATGATCAGATTCCAGAATGCGCCGATAACCGCGGTCGCAGCGGGACCGGCAACAGAGGCGAGCCAAATGATGAAATCGGCCACAAGGCCCATGACAAATTGGACGGCAGGGCCGCAGAGGCACAGCGCGACCGGCAACATCACGAGCACCGTACCCACGGGTACGATCAGAATGCGCAACATATCAGGCGAGATCTTCTTAAAGAAGCGCTCAACATAGGACTGGGCCCAGGTGATCAAGATGACCGGAAGAACAGCCTTGGTGTAGTTGACGAGCTGCATGGGGATGCCGAAGACGCTGAAAGGCTTTCCGTCCTCAACAATAACGAGCATGTCGGGATAAATCATCACAACAGCGATGAGCAGTGCCAGCACAGGACTCGTTTTGAACTTCTTAGCCGAGCTATAGGCGGCAAACACCGGGAAGTAGTAATACGCCGCATCGCCCACCAGGGAAAGGATCCGATACAGGTCGCTCGTTTCGGACATAAAACCGGCGCCTTCGGGCCCAAACAGAATAACGAGCATCTTGAAGATACCGGCGACACAAAAGATCGGAAGGATCGGGGTGATAGCGCCGCTCACGGCATCGAGCAGCTGATTGAAGAGGTGCTTGGGCGCCAAGCGCTCCTTCCAGCTAAGCTGAGGGCCATCGAGTTCCTCGTCAATCGATACCGTGACCTCGAATCCGCCCTGCTTACAAACCTCGTCGTAGACCTTGTCGACCGTGGGCCCGACCACCAGCTGCACCTGCCCTCCGGCGTGCACGACGCTGATGATAGACGAGATGTCCTCAAGCTTCTCATCATTCGAGAGGCTTTCATCCTTGAGGTTGAAGCGCAGGCGCGTCATGCAATGCGTAACCGAAGCCACGTTTTCCGCCCCGCCCACAGTGGAGAGAATCTGCTCTGCCACCTTTTTGTAATTTGCCATCATTGGCTCCTTTGCACAATCTTGGCTTACTGTTCGAATCGGCAAAGGTCATGCCCCGAATGGCTACGGGTTACAATCCTTTTTTGGAAATGATCCGGTTGAGATGGATCATCAGATAGAGTTCCTCCTCCTCGGAGAGCGTGGCGTCCCACGTTTCACGACAATAGGAACCGATATGCTTCACGCACTCTGCCAACTGCGGAAACTCCTCACGAAAGTTCTTGTACATCTGCATGTTGGCGCTGTTCAGCGACTCGCCGGCTTGAATGCGCTTGAACAGGTACCGCAGATGCGTGGCATAGCGAGTGAAATCGTAGGAATCGCGGTCAACGATGATGCGAAAATCACTCTCGACGATCTCAGTGACATCTTCTAGCATATCGTCAAACTGCTTGGTGGGTTTGCTCGCGGTCTCGATGGCCTGAACAACCCGCGCATTGACGAGATTCATGGCAATGCTGGCAATCTCATCCTTGGGAAGCCGCTCTCCGAGCTCCTTCTCGAGTCGCATGACGATAAACTGGGCAGCCTTGTATTCCTTCGGATACGTCTCCCGCACTTCATAGGCAAGAGGCATCGCGATGCGGACCCCCTTTTGGGCTCGCGCAACGGCAAACGACAGGTGATCAGCCATGAACAGCGTCGCATTGGTCGAGAGGTCGTAGGGCAGTTCGTTGGCAACGATGTCCATAACTTTCGCCGCAAACATCACGATATCCGAGGGAAGATCCCTCATGACATCTTGTCCTTTAGGATCAATGTCGTAAAACGTATGCTCGATTTTAGAAAGAGGGAGCTCTCGAGGAAAATCTCCGCCGAAACCGACGCCCCTGCCCATGGCGATGACATCTCGCCCCTGTCCGTCACGGCAAAGAACCGCGTTGTTGTTAAGCTTTTTAATTGCAAGCATGGTGAACCTCCTTTCAAGAACACTCACAGAAAAAGGCATGATAGCCAATAGCAGTGCTATTGCGGTCATGCCTTACGTAACAATCCGTGTTGTATTGCTCTTGGGCATGCCTCCACACAGGAGTAACAATCCAAGATGCAGAATGCATTATAGCGCTCTCCCCGCCCCGGGGACCATCGGGCTGGCGAACGGTAGATGTCGGCCCGCCAGCGGCCACATCGAGCAGATGGGCGTGCTTCGATCCCGAGCCTAGCCTAGGATGCGGGCCATGCGTGTCTTGAACTCGGACAGGAAGCGCGGGGCGTCCACGGTGAGTGCCACGAGTGCGCTCTTATCCGGATCGGACAGGCGATGCTCGTCGCAGATGGTGCGGCCGCGATACTCGCCCAGCAGGTCGACGCGCAAGTTGCAACCAAGTGCGCCCACGAGCGTGGGATCAATCGCCACGGCAACGGCAAGCGGATCGTGCAGCGCGCAGCCGCCCAGGTAAGGGGCGTTCATCTCGTACGAGCCAATGTAGTGCTCGACCATACTCGCAAACGCGCAGCCAGCCATAGTGCCCGAGCCCGTCCAGCCGGCAACGTCGCGACGTGTGAGCACCACGCGATGCGTCACGTCCAGGCCCACCATGGTGAGCTTGCGGCCCGAGCGCAGCACGGCGTCGGCCGCCTCGGGATCACTTGCCATGTTGGCCTCGGCACCCGCACTCACGTTACCGGGCACGGTCAAGGCACCGCCCATTACCACCACGCGGCCGATAGACATCACCGCCGCTGCGTCGCGCTCCAGGGCAAGCGCCAGGTTGGAGAGCGGGCCGGTCGCTACGTAGATCAGATCGGGACCATAGGTGCGCGCGGCATCGATTAGATAATCGACCGCAGCGTTGCCGTCGGCCGAGGTCGCCCCCACCGGCTCGTAGGGAGACGCGGGCACGCTCGCGCCGCCGATGCCGTTCTTGCCGTGAATGAGCGCGGTGGACGCCGGCGGCGTATAAGGCTCAGTCGCCTGCAGAGGACGGTCGGCACCCAGGTACACCGGCACCTCGGGACGACCCAACAGGTCGAGCACCGCCAGGCAGTTATGCGCCGACTGGTCGACGCGCACGTTGCCAAAACACGTGGTGATGCCCACGAGTTCCACCTCGGGGCTCGCGATGGCATAGGCGAGCGCCATCGCATCGTCCACACCCATATCCAGATCAAGGATCAGCTTCTTGGTTGCCATTGTTCTACTCCGCTTCTCCGTCTACATCCAAACCGTCTAAACCAAACTTGTGCTCGACTTCCGCACGCGTGGGAATTGATTGCTGAGCGCCCAGGCGCGACACCGTCACCGCCGAGGCGCGAGCACCCGCCGCCATGCACTCAAAGAGCGGCAGGCCCTCCAGACGAGCCGCCGCCAACGCGCCGATAAACGTATCGCCCGCGGCCGTCGTATCGACCACCGCGCTCGAAAGCGCCGGCATGCGCAGCGGCTCACCGCCATCGCCGAGCGTAACCGAGCCGGCGCCGCCCAACGTGATGACCGCAGCCCCGGCGCCCTTGTCGAGCAGCGCATTGAGCGCGGCGACGCAACTCGCATCATCCGTGGGCAGAATGCCCGTCAGTACCTGGCACTCGGTCTCGTTGGGGCAGACCAGGTCGACCGCTGGCCACGCTCCTGCCGGCAGGTCGCAGGCGGGCGCCGGGTTAAAGATCGTATAGAACCCCAGCTCGTGAGCGCAAGCAAGCGCCCCGGCCGTCGCCGCAAGGTCACATTCGCCCTGGGCGATAAAGACGCCGCCAGCAGCCGGGGCAATCTCGCTGGCATCGCCGTCGAGCTCGTCGGCCACCAAGCGCCTCAGTGCGCGGGCAACGTCCTCGCCCGCAAGCGCATGGTTGGCGCCCGGCGACAGCACGATGCGGTTGTCGCTCTCACAGCGAATGATAGTCGCAGTACCGGTCTCCACGTCGTCGAGACGTGTCACGGACTCAACGCCCACGCCGGCATCTTGGAGCCCTGCCACAAGCGCATCGCCAAAGGTATCGCGCCCAACAGCGCCGATCATGCACGTGCGCGCACCCATGCGCGCAGCGGCAACGGCCTGATTGGCTCCCTTACCGCCGGCGTTGGTGATAAAACCGCTGCCATCGACCGTCTCGCCCGCGCGCGGCATGCGCTCGCACGCCACCGAAAGGTCCATGTTCATGCTGCCGAACACCGCAACGATGCTGTGATCCGCCATGGAAACCTCCTCGTCTTCGGGCTTTGCGCCCACCATCGACCAACGATTGTGCACTCTCGCACCCCCTATAACTTTAGTCCACTTTGATGTGGACGCGCGCTTGAGCTTGCGCCAGCAGCAAGCATTCACAGGGGCAGGCAGCTACAATGAATACGTGCTGATTATTCTCGTCATTGGATGATGTTTTATGGAACAATTCTCGCAATCGGGCTCGCGCGGTCGACGCCGCACGGGCAACGAGCCGGCGCCGCACGAACGCGTGAAGGGCGAGCGCCGTGCCAACGAGCCGCGACGCACCGCGAGCCCCCATCGCGCTTCTGCCAACAACGCTGGCCGCGCCAACACTCCCGCCGCGGAGCAGACGCCTGCTCGCCCCAAGTCCCGCTACATCCCTGCGCTCGACGGCCTGCGCACGCTTGCCGTCGTCGCGGTGGTGCTCTATCACCTCAACCTCACGTGGGCTCAGGGCGGCCTGCTTGGCGTCACGATCTTCTTTGTGCTTTCGGGCTATCTGATCACACGCCTGCTACTCAACGAAGTCGCTAAGACCGGCCGCATCGACCTCAAGAGCTTCTGGATCCGCCGCATCCGTCGCCTGGTCCCCGCCGTGGTGACCGTTGTGGTTGTAACCTGTGCGCTGTGCACCGTCTTCAACCACGTGATGCTCACCAAGATGCGTCCCGACATTCTGCCGTCGCTGCTGTTCTTTAACAACTGGTGGCAGATTATGCAGGACGTTTCGTACTTCAACGCCCTGGGCGACCCCTCGCCGCTTACGCACTTTTGGTCGCTCGCCATCGAGGAACAATTCTACCTGGTTTGGCCACCGCTGCTGTTTGCCATGGTGTCCATGCATGTGAGCAAACCCAACACGCGCCGTATGGTCCTGGGACTCGCAGCGGTATCCGCCCTTGCCATGATGGTGCTCTACAACCCTGCCGCCGACCCCAGCCGCGTGTACTACGGCACCGACACCCGCGTCTTCTCGCTGCTGCTGGGCGCCTGGATGGCCTTTATCCCCGATCGCGACCTGGCGCCGGTGCGTCTCGCTCATCGTTTGGGGCTCAATCGCCTGGCTGGCGCCGCCAAGCACGGCAAGAACGCCGAGGGCAAGCCTGGCGAGAAGGCCGACAACGCAGCCGAGACCGTCCCGGCACAGCCGAGCGCCCTCGTGCGCTTTTGGTCCTCGCCCGCATCCATCGATGTGTTGGGCGTCGTGGGTCTGGTTGGCCTTGCCGCCATGGTCGCGCTCACCAACGGCTACACCGCGTTCCAGTATCGCGGCGGCACGCTGCTATGCTCCATCCTCACGCTCATGGTCATCGCGGCCTGCGTGCAGCCCCAGGGAATGGTTGCCCGCGCACTGTCCGCCGAGCCGCTCGTGTGGGTTGGCAAGCGCTCGTACAGCATCTACCTGTGGCACTATCCGCTACTGTTGCTCATGAACCCGGTCGCCAACATCAACGATACGCCGTGGTGGCAGTACATTTTGCAGGTGTTGTTGGTGGTCGCCGTAGCCGAATGTTCATATCGCTTTATCGAGACGCCGTTTAGAAAGGGCGCCTTTGGGCGCACCGTATCCGAGTTCCGCGACGGCACCACCGCGCCCGCCAACTGGGTGCGCGCGCACGTCCCTGTCTGCGCAGCCTGCGCTGTCGTGTTGGTCGTTGCACTGGGCGGCCTGATCTTTGTGCCGGAGACCTCCGCACTGAGCGGTGAGGGCGCCGAAGTCCTCAACAAGGAAGCCAAAAACACCGCGCCCACAGACCAACAGGCGGCCGACGACACCGACAAGGACAACGACGGCTTCCCCGATGGCTCCTACGACCTGTTGATGATCGGTGACTCCGTGTCGCTGCGCGCCGTTGATTCCTTTGACGGCGTGTTCCCGCACAGCCATATCGATGCCGAAAAGGGCCGCCAGTTTGATGCGGGCCGCGCGACATTTGAGGGCTATCTCCAACAGAACCTTGCCGGCAAGATCGTGGTCTTTGCACTGGGCACCAACGGCTTGGTAACCGACGACCAGATCGACGCCATCATGACCGATGCAGGAGATAAGCGTATTGTGGTGTTTGTGAACACGCGCAGCCCGCAGCCGTGGGTTGGCTCTACCAACCAGGCCATCGCCAACGCTGCTACGCGCTACAAGAACGTGCGCGTTATCGACTGGTACGGATACAGTGCCAATCGCAACGACCTGTTCGATGGCGATGGCACGCACCTGTCGACCACTGGCGTGACTGAGTACCTCAACTTGATCCACGATGCAGTCAAGAAGGACCTGCCCGTGCATCCCGAGGATCACGTCAACGATCTGCAGCCGGCGGCCGTCAAGTCTGCCACCGACGCGCTCGTCAATGCGCTCGCTCTCAAGCCGCACAAGCTGGGCACCGACAAGTAACCTGCAGCGCAAACTTCCCACATCCGGAGGGGTGCGCCACGGCAGGCACCCCCTCCGACAGTTAGGGACGTTCCTTATGTGCCGGCACCCAGGGACACTCCTGACACAGCCGAGGAACGCCCTCCTTGCGACCAAATTCTGGGCGCCTCGCCACCCCGAACGTTGTTTCCAAGCCCACACCCGCAGCAAACAACCCAAAATCACTCTTTTCGAGCCGGCTCCAAGGGGTCGTGGACAAAAAGGGGCAAATATGAGTACTGTTACCATTTTAGTAGCAGGCAAAACCACCCAAAATGACGTCCGAGCGACCCCTACAACCCCCTAAAGCAGCCAACCTGACTGGTTTAAGACATATTGGAGCCAATTTTAATGAACATACTATCGGCTATGTCCATTATCTTCTTGGATGTAAATGCTATTCACTTAGCAACAGTACTCATATTTGGCATTTTTTGTCCACTGCCATATAACTAATGCCCTATAGCGGGCAAAAAACAGGCCGCAGTCCATCGCTGCGGCCTGTTCGGAAGCAAAAGTGGGCGTTAAGCGCTGTAGCCCATCGCCTGCAGGACAAACATGACGACCGTGAGCACCGTAATCACGCCGATAGTCGCCCACGTGAGCACGTTCCATACGCGGCCGTTGCGGTTGGCGCCCATAATGTGACGGTCGGCGGCGATAACCACCTGGAACACCAGAACCACGGGCAGTAGCACGCCATTGATGACCTGCGAGGTCATCATAATCTGGAACAGATCGACGCCGGGCATAAGCACCAGCACGGCAGAGATACCGATGATGGCCGTAATGATGCCGCGATAGACCGGGGCCTCGTCCCAGCTGCGGTCGGCACCGCGCTCCCAGCCAAATGCCTCGCAGATAG
The DNA here is from genome assembly GCA_937966215.1 of uncultured Collinsella sp. Lineage (GTDB taxonomy): Bacteria > Actinomycetota > Coriobacteriia > Coriobacteriales > Coriobacteriaceae > Collinsella. Next base: position 124,237 of record CALCKK010000018.1, read on the forward strand.
CGCTCGACGTAACGCCCGGCAGCACGCAGGCAGCCAAGAAACTCGCCGCGACCAGGCCCGAGGCAAACAGTACCGTAGACCACTGACCCGCAATAGGCTCCAGCGCGCGGGCAGCATCGGCAGCATCGCTAATCTGAATACCCGCCGGGAACAACACCGTGCCGGTCGTGATGATAATAAAGCCGGCAATAACATCGGCGGCAAGCGAGCCGCTCACGGTATCAATACGCTGCAGCACGATGTCGTCCTCGCCCGCGTTCTTATCGACCACGTTGTTCTGCGCCAAGAAAATCATCCACGGCGCGATGGTGGTACCGATCGTTGCGACCACGAGCGACACGTAGCTGGGGTCATTTTGAATGTTAGGCACGACCAGGTCGACCGCGACCTCACCCCAGTTGGGGCCAGCCATAAACGCGGCGACGATGTAGGTCACGAACACGCAGCTCACCAGCAGCAGAATCTTCTCGATGCGCTGGAAACTCCCCGACATGGTAAGCATCCACACCAGCAGCGCCACCAACGGCACCGAGATGCTCGCCGGCACGCCAAAGAGGGCAAGGCCGCTCGCAATACCCGCAAACTCCGAAATGGTCACAGCCGTGTTGGCGATCAACAGCGCCGCCATAGCAAGTACACTCTTGCGCACGCCAAAGCGCTCGCGAATGAGCGATGCCAGGCCCTTGCCCGTCACGCAGCCGCAACGCGCCGCGGTCTCCTGCGTCACGATGAGCAGCACAGTCATGACGGGAAGCATCCAGAGCATCTTGTAGCCATAGCTGGCACCCGCACTGGAATACGTTGCAATGCCGCCGGCGTCATTGCCCGAAAGCGCCGCCAGCAGACCGGGACCCATAGCGCCAAAGATGGCCGCGATGGTCAGCTTTTGCTTGGTGCCCGACTTTTGCTTGGTATTTTGCACGCGACCACCTAGCCCATGACTGACATGGCGAGCAGCACCGCGGCGATGCAATACGCCACACACGAGATCATGACGGCAATAACGTTCATGGCGGTGCCCGACGTGTTGAGGTCATGCTCGTCACGCCAGAACAGCACCATCAGGTAAATCACAGCACTCATGTTGCCAACCAGGCAAATGATGGCGGCAATGTTAAAGCAGCCGGTAAAGAGCTGCTCCTCAAACATAGAGGCATCGGGGAATGCAGCGGTGCGCACCAGCTGGGCGCACAGGTAGGTCACGAGTGACAGAATCAGGCCCATGCCCGTGCTCTGGAAGAAGAATCCCAGATACGGCTTGGGCTCGTCGTCGTGACCGTCATACTCCAGGAAGTAGTTCTTGACGAACGACACCATGCGCGAGGCCGCCAGCAGCACGAGCGGCATGGCGCACATGGGGAACACCACCAGATGCGCGGAGCCGAGCGCCGTTCCCAGCACGGTCGCCATGATGCACGACGCGATGCCCCATACAACAACCCAGTACTGGCGATGCACGAACCAGCTGAGCACGTTCGTCGAGTCGTCCGACGCGCTATCGCCCGAGCCGACACCGGCGATCTGCAGGTCCTCCTGATGCTCCTCGGCGATAACGTCCATGGCGTCGTCGAAGGTCACGATACCAAGGATATGACGGTTCTCGTCGCAGACAGGGATGGCAACCAGGTCGTACTTGGTCATCTCGTCCGTCACGTCTTCCTGGTCCTCGTCGGGCGACACATAGACCAGGTCGCGATAGGCCAACTGACCCAGCGTGGCGTCGCGGTCGGCTACGATCAGCGTGCGCAGCGAAAGCACGCCGGTCAGCATGCCACTCGGATCCTCGGTATAGACGTAATAGACGCTCTCGAAGTCCTCGTCGAGCTCGCGAATCGCCTCGATGGCGTCACCGACCGTTGCCGTAGCGGGCAGGGAGACAAACTCCGAGGTCATGATGCGGCCGGCGGTGTTGTCCTCATACCCCAGCAGGTTACGAATCGCCTTCTCCTCCTTGACGCCCATCAGGCGCAGGAGTTTCTCGGCCTTCTCGTAATCAAGCTCGTCGATCAGGTCGGCAGCGTCGTCCGGGTCCATCATGGCCAGCATCGACGATGCGTCGGTGTCGGACAGGCCCTCGAGCATCTCGGTCATAAGCTCGTCGTCATCGAACTCCGAGATGGCCTCGGCGGCCTGGGCAGTATCGAGCTGCGCAAACACCTGCGCACGCAAGCGCGGGTCGAGCTGCTCGATAATGTCGGCGATGTCGGCAGGGTGCAGCTCGCCGAGCGTCTTGTGCGACACCGAGAGTTGAATGTTCTTGGTCGAGCGGTCGAGCAGGTCCATGTAGGACCAGGCGATAATGTCCTCGCTGAGCGGCTTGCCCAGGTGCTTCATAAAGCCCTCGACGACGTGCTCGAGCGCGGGGCTGATTGCACGCAGCAGACCGCGGGCGCCGACCTCGGCACCCAGCAGGCGCAGCTGATTTTCGCCCGACATGGAAAACTTGATGTCGTTGACGCGCACGACCTTCATGCCCTGCGTGTCGACGATCTGCTTATTGAGAACGTCGCGCGCCAGCAGGAGCTCGGTCGGCTGCAGGTACGAGAAGCGAATATTGGTGGCAGACGTATTGAGATACACGCCCGTCTCGTCGATGCGGTCGACCCATTTGCGCCAGCTGATCATGAACGGCGTCTTGCCGGGACCGCGGAACGCGAGCGACGTCACGTGCGGAAAAACTTCGCCGGTTGCAATGCCAAAATCGTTGACCACGCCGAGCTTTTCGCCGTCGACGTCCAAGACTGGCAATTTGAGCATCTCACTCAGATAATTCAATGGTGCTCCCCATCATTATTCCTCCGGACGCGGCCGCGCGTGCGGCGTCCGGGGGCTTCTGGATATGTATACGCATGCGCGGGCGGCACGCCGCTCGACGCTTACACCCCGTGCATGCGCAAAAAGCACCTGCATGGGGTCATCGACTGTATGGTCGAGGTTTGGATTTCACCTGTAACCTTTCTCTTGACCCTCATTAACCGCAGTAACTATAGCATCAGCATCGCCCTGCGGCATCGAATTTATGCGCTGCACATTGCAGGCATACCAAACGCTGACGTATCCGTGACATAGCCATTGGGGACGTTCTTAAACGACTACCCAATGACTACTCTGTGGTGTCATCGTCCTCGGCAAGTTGGGGGAACACGGCGTCCTTGGGCATGGTGACCTTCGTCAGCGAGGTGAGCTTTTTGCTCAGCGACGTGTCCGTCTTGACCAGGTCGCTGAGCGTCACGATCTTGTAGCCGTCGGCGACAAGGCCGTCGATGATCTGCGGCAGCGCCTCGAGCGTCTGCTCGGCGCATTCGTCCCTATCGGTGAGCAGCACGATATTGCCCGGCGTCACCGAATCGAGCACCGTTGAGACCTGCTCGTCGGCACCGTTGAGCAGCCAGTCGCCCGAGTCAATATTCCACGAGACCACGGCGGAGACCAGGTCCATCGCATCAATCCAGTTTTGCTCGTCAAAGGCAGCGTAGGGAGCACGCAGCAGCATCGTCTTCACGCCGGTCGCCGACTTAATCGCATCGGTGCCTTTCGTGATCTGTTCGCGTACCGTCTCACGGTCCTGACCCTTGAGCGAATCGTCGCTGTAGCTGTTGGATCCGATCTCGCACCCGGCATCGACAATCGCCTTGGCCGTGGCAGGCGAGGCCTCGGCCGCATCGCCCGAAAGGAAGAACGTCGCGGTAACGCCCTTTTCCTTGAGCACCTGCAAGATCTGTTTGGTGGCGCCGCTCGGACCCTCGTCAAACGTCAGCGCCACGTACTTTTTGTTGCCCTTGGGCGCCACGCTGGCGCACGCAACGACGCAATCGGTGGCGGGCACAACCTCGCCGCGGTCCTGCGTCTTTTCCGACTGCTCACCAACCCACACCTCGGAGCGGCCCTGGACACCCCATGTCTGCACATACTCGATAGCGCCCGTGCCCTCGACCTTGAGCTTGGGCTCGATAACCGTAGCCTGAACCTCGTGCTTCTCGTAGGTGTTACGGCCATCCTTGACCGTCACCTTCTCGCCGCCCTCAAGTTCGCGGCTATCCCATTTGCCCTGTTTTATGCGCTTGCCGTCCACCTTAACCGACAGCTTTTCGCCGCCATGGCGCTTGAGCACGCTGTCATCGACGGCCAGCAGGTCGCCTGCGTCGTAGGTATCGGTCAACTCCTGGTCGTCGATGAGATTCTGCAGCGTAGAGCCCACGCGCACCGCGGTCTTTTGCCCGTTGAGTTCCACGTCCACGCTGCGGTTGACGTAGCCCACGACGGCAGCGATAAACAGCACGAGCGCACAGCCCACGGCAATGAGCGCATAGGGCAGACGGGACGGTCGGCGCGGCGAGCGCCCGTTGCCGATGCGCGCGCTGCGGTCGCTAAACCCGCGGCTATGGTTGAGGTACATCGCGCCGGGCTTACGGCGGCGACGGCGCTGACCGCTGGGCAGCTGCCCCAGGTCGCGGCGCGCCGTCGGACGCGCACCCGAACGCCCGTTTAAGTTGGATCCGTTTTGGCGCATGTGCCCTCCCCCATAAACACAGCAAGCCGGAGCAACAGGTCTCCGGCTTGCCTCCCATCATTTGGTACGTCGCTATTTTGTAGCTTTTGACGAGCCTCCGCTCGCCTTTTGGTATTCGTCCTTAAAGGCCTTGAACATGCCGCGCGTCTTGCCGAGCTGCTTGCCCAGTGCGCGACTGCCTTTGTCCACGGCGACCGATCCCTTGTCGTCGAGCACCTTGGCGCCCTTTTTGACCTTGTCGCCCACCACGACGCTGGCCTCGGCGGCCTTGGCAGCCGCACCGCCCGAATACCCGAGCGACTTGACCTCGTCCGAGACGACCATCGCGCCGTTCTCGTAGCCGCGCAGCATCGTCGGCGGCACCTGCGTGTCACCAACCAAAACACTCGAAGCAGCACCGGCGGTCACATAGAATGCCTGCACGATGCCCGAGCGCGGCTTGAACTCAACGTCCGAGCAATAGCCCACGACGTCGCCCGATTCCGTGCGCACGTCCATACCGACCCAGATGATGCAATCGTCCAGGTTGATGTCGAGGCGCTTGGCGGCGGCGGCATCGTACGTGTCCTTGACGTCATCGACCGCAATGGCGCCCTCGTAGACACCAATGGCGTCGAGCGCTACGAATCGGTCGGGACGCTCGATCATGCCCGCGATATCGGACTGGCGGACCATAAAGCCGACCACGCGCGTACCGCCCGGGGTAAAGACCGGAAAGTGAATCTTTCCGAGCTTTTTGGGGCTGCGCGGCGTGCCGTCCTTTTTGGTGCGCTTGTCCTCGGTAGGCTTGCGATAGATCTTGGCGCCGACAAAATCCCCAGCGCGCATTATGCCTCGGTCGAGGGTTCCGCAGCCCCGGCATCAGCCTCGACGGCGTTCTCGACCACGACGTCGGCGGCAGGCGTCACGTTGCCACCCGAAATGGCGTCGTTGAGCTGCTCGCGCAGCTGGTCCATGCGCTCGCGGGCCAGGTCGACCTTGGCGCGCAGGTCGTCGGTCTTGGCGTCGACCATCGGGCCAAAGTCATTCACCGCAGCACGGGCCTCCTCGGCGCCGTGCTCGTAGGTGTCGCGCATATTGTCCCAGGCGTCGTTGGCGATATCGGCAGCCATGGCGCGGGTTTCGGCGCCCGAGCGCGGGGCCAGAGCAACGCCGATAATAGCGCCAGCAGCAGCACCAAAAAGTGCGCCGGAGACAAAGCTGAAAGTCTTACCCATGATCATTCCTCTCCTGCGGGCACGTCGGTGCCCACCGTTTGAATGCTGTCCATTATACCCGCAGCGCATCACTTGCCGCTCCGCTCATCTGCGTACGGCAAAGGCGCAGGTACGTGATGGTGATAAACGCGTAGGCCTACTCCTGAGGCATAGCCGGCATGGCCACCGTGGCACCCGGGTCCTCGCCGGCGCCGTCCACGAGCGGCAGGCCGCCCTCATGCGCAGGTCCCGCCGGAACCGTCGCCGCACCGCCAAAGACGGCAGCGGAGGCCTCGTGGTTCTCGGCAACCGCGCCCTCGGTATCAATCGCCACCTGGGGCTCGTCGTCAAAGTTGGGGACGCCCTGGGGCTCGGTGGAAACGGGCTCGGCGGTCGCATCGGCAACGGGCTCGGCGTCAACCGGCACATCGCCCTCGTCAGCGCCCTCGTCCTCGGCAGTATCTTCGCCGTTCGCAGCGGCGACGGCCTCGTGAGGATCCTTGCCCTCGGCCTCGGCGCGCATGCCCAGCACCAGGTTGCGTAGGCCCGCGACCGTGCCTTCCACGTCGGGGGCAGGCTGGTCGGCGTGCAGGTACGCCCAGTCCATCATAAAGGTGGCCGACGACAGCGCACCGATGGCCAGTGCGTCATCGGGGCACGAAAGCTCGACCTCAAAGACACGCTCGTCATGCTCGCTTACGCGCGTGCGGCCGCACGAGATGCTACCGGCAAGACCGGTCTCGTTCATGAGCTCAACCGTCACATGCTCCAGCAGGTGGCATAGCTCGGTCTGACCCATGCAGTCCTGGAACTCGCGGCCGGAATCGCCCAGGCACAGGTGCTTGGCAATCGCCGGCACCAGGTAGTACACGCGCGCCGTGGCCTCGATATCCTCCGAGGTCATGAGCGGCATGCCGGGGTTCACCAGCACGTGCGCGCAGATCTTGTCCTCGCTGACGGTGACCTTAAGGATGTTGAACAGGCCTGCCATAACTCTCCCCTACTCTTCCTTGTCCTACTCGTCGCCGTCGTGCGGATTCGCGGAACCCGCACCCGACGTCGTCGGCTCGTCTACCGAAGACTCGGAATCCTTCTTATCGGTTTCGGCCGGAGCGATCACGCGAATGAGCGAGATGCGCTGGCCACGCATCGACTGCACTTTAAACTTGTACCCCGCGACCTCAAACACCTCTCCGATGTCGGGCACCGAGTCGCAAAGCTCCAAAATCCAGCCGGCGATGGTCTCATAATCATCGCTTTCCTCGAGCGGCCAACCAAGCTCAATCGCGTCATCGCACGAAAAACGCCCATCGACGAGCCACTCGCGGCGCGAAAGGCGCGTGAGGTACTTGTTGTCGGGGTCGAACTCGTCCTCGATCTCGCCCACGATCTCCTCGACGATGTCCTCGATGGTGATGATGCCGGCCGTGCCGCCGTACTCATCCACGACGACCACGATCTGGTCGTGCGAGGTCTGCATCTCGGACAGCAGCGGCAGGATGTCCTTGGTGTCGGGCACAAAGGTGGCGTCGCGCAAAAAGCCGGCGATGGGCTGGTCGCCCTTGCCGTCGAGCGCGGGCTGGATCAGGTCCTTGATGTGCGCAATGCCCGCGACGTTGTCGGGATCCTCGTGATAGACGGGGATGCGGCTAAAGCCGGTCTGGCGCATGGTAGACAGCACGTCGGCGACCGTCTCGTCGTCCTCGCACATGGTGGTGTCCACGCGCGGCACCATGACCTCGCGGGCAACGGTGTCGCCCAGGTCGAAGATCTCGTGGATCATACGCTTTTCCTCGTCGAGCAGGTCGTCCTGCTCCGAGACCATGTACTTGATCTCTTCTTCCGAGACGTTCTGCCGGTCGTCGGCGCTCTTGATGCGCAGAATGCGGGCCAGGCCATCGGAGCAAGCGCCAGTCAGCCACACGAGCGGACGGGCGATCTTTTGGAAAAACGACAACGGTCCCACGACCTGCTTGGACACGCCCTCGGCATTGGCCAGGCCGATGCGCTTGGGGACGAGCTCGCCGATCACGATGGACACGAAGGCGACCGCGACGGTGATGATGACCGGCGCCAGGCCGCGCGCGATGGCGGAGAGCGGCGCGATGCCAAAGCTCATGAGCCACGTGGCGAGCGGGTCGGACAGGCTCGTCGAGGCAACGGCGGACGAGGCGAAGCCCACGAGCGTGATGGCGACCTGGATGGTGGCGAGCAGCTGGTCGGAGTCGGCAGCCAGCTTAATGGCACGCTCGGCGCGCTTGTCGCCTTCCTCGGCCTCATGCTCCAGCACGGCGCGCTTGGCCGTGGTGAGCGCCATCTCGGACATAGAGAAGTAGCCGTTGATGAGGGTCAAAACGAGGGTGGTGATAAGGGAGATGGTTATGTCCATCGGGAGTTTCTCGAACCTCCAAGATTCGGGACGTTGGGTAGTAAGCGTAGGTGACGGATAGGGCAATTGCGCCGGTCGCCCGTGGAAGCGAGGGCATGGGCGCGGTCGCTAGATTACGAAGAGGATCACCGCCATGAACTGGAAGATGCTGCCGGCGAGCACCCACAAGTGGAAAATACTGTGCAGATAGCGCACGTTTTTGGCGATATAGAACGGCACGCCCGCGGTGTAGCACACGCCGCCGACGGCGAGCAGGGCAAGTGCCACGGGGTTGAGCAGTGCCACAAGTTCGGGCAGCTTAAAGACAACGAGCCAGCCCATCAGCAAGTAGACCAGGCCACTTACCCAGTGCGGTTGACGTTCGCGCATAAAGCACTCGAGGGCGATGCCGATAATGGCGATGGCCCATACGGCAAAGAACAGCGCAGGGCCGCCGTCGTTTGCGAGCGTGATGAGGCAAAACGGCGTATAGCTGCCGGCAATAAGCAAGTAGATGCAGCTGTGGTCGATGATGCGAAACACGCGCTTGGCGCGCGCGGGCTGAATCGCGTGGTAGAGCGTGGAGGCTAGGTATTCGAGGATAATGCTGACGCCATAGACAATTGCCGCAGCCATGTGGGCCGGGCCTCCGCCGCGCAGGGCAGCGAATACAATCAGGAGCACCAGGCCCGCGATACCCAGCAGACAGCCGACACCATGGGTGACGGAGTTCATGATCTCCTCACCCACCGTGTAGTGTGGAACGGCCGCGGTCTTGGGTCGCGGCTTAGAACTGTCGCTCGAATCGGACATGCCGGTTACATCCTCCAACGTAAAGAGTTCTCAACACTATATCAAAGCGTCTGGGTGCGTGCGAAATTTGCACCATACGTGACCCTTTGTTTACCCATTCTTTGCCTGTTGACGCATCAACGGTGAACGTCCATAATGCGCTTGCATTAAATGTTGATGTATTAACATCTTTAAGGAGAACCGTAAATGCCTCAAAGCGCACGCCCCCATCGAAAGTTCAAGATAGCCGGCATTGTTACGTTGGTAGTCGTTGTCGCGCTGCTGGGGTTTGCCGGCAACTTTCTGTTTGACTTCGCGCTGAATCCCCGCGCGCCATACACCATGAAGATGATGCAGGACGGCAAGGACGCCGAAAAGGGCGAGCAGATTGACGCCGAGGAGGGCGAGGCACGGGCGTGGTTTAAGGAAAACCGCGAGAGCAGCAGCCTCACCGCAGATGACGGGACCGAGCTTGCCGCCTGGTATTATGCTGCGTCGGAGAGCACGCACGACTACGCCGTCTGCCTGCATGGATATACCAACGAGCCCATCGGTATGGCCCGATACGTCAAGCGATTCCACGACCGCGGCATGAACGTACTCGCACCCGCCGCCCGCGCCCACGAGCGTTCCGGCGGTGACTACATCGGCATGGGCTGGCCCGAGCGACTCGATGTCGTCGCGTGGATCGGGCGGATTGTTGCGGCCGATCCCAAGGCGCGCATCCTGGTCTTTGGCGAGTCGATGGGCGCGGCGACTGCCATGAACGTAGCGGGGGAATCTCTGCCCGCAAATGTGAAATGCATTATCGAGGACTGCGGCTATACAAGCGTTTGGGACGAGTTTTCCCTGCAGCTCAAGGATGTATTTGGCCTGCCCAGTTTTCCCTTGCTCGATGTAGCAAACTTGGTGTGCAACGTGCGCGCGGGCTACGACTTTCATAAGGCGAGCAGTGTGGAGCAACTCAAACACGCGACGGTTCCCATGTTGTTCATCCACGGCGACCAGGACACCTTTGTGCCGTACGACATGCTCGACCAAAACTACGACGTGTGCGCCAGCAAGGTCAAGCAAAAGCTCACCATCCATGGCGCCACCCACGCCAAGAGCGCGCAAGTTGACCCCGAGCTCTACTGGAATACGGTCGACGAGTTCCTCGACAAGAATTTTTAAGCAAATAGTACGGTTTACTGGTCTATCTGGCCCCTAGCACTTCCAAAAAGCCGCCCGTGGGCGCTGTGCTCACGGGCGGTTTTTACTAACGTTGCGCTACAAAAGCGCTTGATATGTCCAATAGCTAGGCGCTATTTGACCTCGATGAGCTCGTACTCGCTCGTGCCCAGGCCAATCTTCTCGGCATGCGCGATGCACGCGCGCCAGTCGGTGTCGGGATGCGTGATGCAGAAGGGATCCTTGGCCTGCTCGCCCTCCAGATGCTCGTGATTATGCTCCATCTTGGCCGCGCTGTCGGTAAGCTCGGTGTTAGGCAGCGGCTCGGACGCCAGGACGGCGTCGGCGCAGGCCTGGTCGATGGCGACCGGGTCGAAGCTCGCGAACATGCCGATGTCGTTGACGATGGGCGTGTCATTCTCGGGATGGCAGTCGCAGTTGGGGCTGATGTCCATGGCGAGCGAGATGTGGAAGCTCGGGCGGCCGTCGACGATGGCCTTGGTGTACTCAGCGATCTTGTAGTTGAGTACGTCGGCCGCGGCATCATAGTCGGGCTTGATGCAGTCCTGGTTGCACGCCGCAATGCAGCGTCCGCAGCCCACGCAGCGATCGTGGTCGATGGCAGCCACATGAACCGTGCGAGTGCTGCCGTTGGCAAGCTCGCGCTCACGCGTACCGTCAAACGTGATGGCGCTGTGCGCGCATATCTTCTCGCAGGCACGGCAGCCAACGCAGTTGGTGGTATCGACGCTCGGCTTGCCAGCGGCGTGCTGCTCCATCTTGCCGGCACGGCTACCGCCGCCCATACCCAGGTTCTTCATGGCGCCGCCAAAGCCGGCCTGCTCATGGCCCTTAAAGTGGGTGAGGCTAATCACGATGTCGGCATCCATGAGTGCCTGGCCGATCTTTGCCTCGCGCACGTACTCGCCGCCCTCGACCGGGACGAGCGCCTCGTCGGTGCCCTTGAGGCCGTCGGCGATGATGATCTGGCAGCCCGTGGCGTACGGGGTAAAGCCGTTCTGGTAGGCGGTGTCGATGTGCTCGAGCGCATTTTTGCGGCTACCCACATAGAGCGTGTTGCAGTCGGTAAGGAAGGGCTTGCCGCCCAGCTCCTTCACGACGTCCGCGACGGCTCGGGCGTAGTTGGGGCGCAAAAAGCTCAGGTTGCCCAGCTCACCAAAGTGAATCTTGATGGCGACAAACTTGTTCTCAAAGTCGATCCGCTCGATACCAGCGCGGCGGATGAGGCGCTTGAGCTTGTCGAGCTGGCTCTCGCGAGCATGCGTGCGCAGGTTGGTGAAGTACACCTTTGCCGGTGCTGCGGGTGCGGTTGCGGTCATAGATCTATCCCCTCGGTCTATATGGCGTTACAGACATAGAGGATGGTACCCGTTGAAGTGGGGTTGAAGTCAAGCACAACGCCGAGTCGCTAGGCACTCATTGGGGACAGACTTAAATGAGTGCTTGCCGCCCGGCCAGCGAATCGGCAAAGACTGTCCCCGATGACTACTCCTGCACCTTGAGGGCTTCGGCCAGGCTGACGCGCTTGATGGAGCGCGTGTGTAGCAGCGCCACGACCAGGTAGGTCGCAAAGCCGATGCCGATGCATGCAGCCATGGACCAAGCGGGCACGTAGATCTCGATATTGCCGTTGTAGGCGAGCAGCATCGAGCGGAAAATCGCGGTCAGCGAGCCAATGATCACGGGCAGGCTCAGCACGAGTGACACCGCCACGCACAGCGTGATCGAGCGGATGTACAGATGCGAGATCTCGCTATCGCGATAGCCAAAGACTTTCATGTAGCTGATCGAACGGGCGCTGTGGTCGATCACCGCCTTGGTCAGCAGGTACATAAACAGCAGGAAGATAAACACCGCGAGCCCGACCATCATGCCGATCATTTTGCTCATCATGCCGATAAACTGGTCGCCCACGGCGCGCATGTCGTCGGGCGTGGTGTCGCCGGCAAAGTAGCGCGCGTCGAGGTCGAGCTTCTCGTTGCTCACATAGCCGTTGAAGTAGGCGGCATCGTTGTCGAACAGCTCGTTAAAGTCATCGATGCTCATATAGATATTCATGTCCGACTTTGAGCCCCAGGAGCAGCCCTTGCCCGCGTACTCAAGGGAATAATCCCGAGCCTCGTACTTGTCGCGAAGCTCGACCTTCTGGCCCTCGCTCCAGCCAAACTTGTCGAGCAGGCCGCCGCCAAAGACGACGTGCCCGTCGCCGATGTTGAGGCCCTTCCAGTAGCGCGAATCAGGCGAGATGCCGTAGACGGAAATCGTCTCCTCGCCATTACCATCGCCGCGGTCGTATTGCAGCTGGTAGACGGCATATTTCTCGGCCTGCGCGATTGCGCCCGCGCCGTTGTCGGTCGAATTGACCGGGTGGATGTCGTCGTTGTCAGTGTCGATCTTAGAGGCCTTGTCGATCAGGTCGATAGCCTCGTCGCGGTCGCAGCCGAGGGCATCGGCAAGGTCATCGAGGCGCGTATAAAGCGTATCTTTCTTGTCCTGGACCTTGGCGAGCGCATCCTGCGCTGCGGCCAGACTCTCGGCAGACGGAGATGCGGTCGCGGCATCGGCTGCCGTCTGCGCCGCATCGGCCGCGTCATCGAGCTCGTCGCTGGCATCCTGAGCGGCGGAGAGCAGCGCACCATCCACCGACCGCAAGCGCTCGAGCGCCGCCCACTGCCCGCGCTCCTCGGCAGTACCCTCAAGCTCTAGCGGAGCCTTGAGCGTGTACTGGTGCTCGGCGACCAGGCTTGTCTCGAGGTTGTCGGCGTAATGCGTCATCGTGGGCAGAATCGCCAGGCCAAAGAGCAGCAGCAGCGAGGCAAACGCAATGCCCACGAAGAGCGTGGCGAAGTTGCCCAGGTTGCGCAGGAAGATGCGCAGGCGAAAGCGCGAGACAAAGCCCATGCGCTCCGGCAGCTGCAGGCCGCGCTTGGTGCCCGATTTGCCGCTCGCCTCGTGACGAAGGAACTGCAACGGCGTCTTGCCCATCTTGCGAAGCAGGCCCACCAGCGTAATGAGGATGAGCGCGGCAGCGGGAACCACGGCGCACTTCACAAAAATCTCCCAGCTCCAGTACACCTGGAAGGGAGGCAGGCTGTACGAACCGTAATAGAGGCCGCGCATGGGCTCGGTAAAGAACGCGACGCCGAGCGCGGTGCCCAAAAGCGCCGCGACCACGCCCACGATGGCGGGAAGTGCCAGGTAGTGCAGCACGATCTCGCGGCGGCGATAGCCGCTGGCGAGCAGTGTGCCAATGATGGCGCTCTCCTCCTCGATGGTGGCGTCGGTGAGCACCACAAAGACAAACGCCATGATCACGATGATAATGTTGAGCAGCGTCATCCACATCATGGAGTCGCCGTCCACGTCGTCGCGCGCATAGCCAATGCCCTGATTGGAATCGGCATCGATCAGATCGTCCACGCGCGCATCGGCATCGGTCAGCGCCTCGACCATATCCTGCTCCGCATCGATGCGATCCGCGGTGGGGAGGTCGCGATCGGTAAAGGTAAAGGAGTAGGTGTAGGCAGGCGCGCCGCCGGCGTCCTCAAGCGCGGCAAAGCCGGCGTCGGTGACCTCGGCCACGCCGTACGTGATGGTGTTCACCGTAAAGTCCGAATTGTCGAGGAACAGCGCCTGGCTATCGGGCTGGGTCATGATGCCGCAGATGGTGTAGGTGCGGCCCTCAAGCTCGACCTTATCACCCACGGCGAGGTCGTTGTTGGTGGCGAAGACACGGTCGATTGCCACCTCATCGTCCGTCTTGGGCTGCCTGCCTTCGCAGTAGGACGCAATGTCAACCTTGGTGCGATGCGCGTAGGTGCGCAGGGTGCGCTTGGTGCCGTCGTCGCCAGCCGCCTTTTTGATGATGGCGTCGATGGAGAAATTCTTGTAGAACGTAACGCCGCCGACGTCCTCAGCCGCGTCTTCGGCAGCCTTGAGCTGATCTTTGGTGGCCTCGAAGGAGGTAGTCACGCGGCCGTCCTCAATCGTGTAGTCGTCGCGCATGTCGTCAATGAGGCAGCCGATGGAATGCGCCGCGAGCAAAAAGCCCGACGTGAGGGCGATGCTTCCGCACATAAGCAAAAAGATGCCCAGGTACTTGCCGATATTGCGGCGCAGCTCGCGCGGGAGACGTTTTGCGAGAGGTGTCATGGCGCCGCCTACCAATCGAGCTCGGCGGCCGCGACGGGCGACTCGTTGAGCTCGTCCTCGACGATGCGCCCGTCGCGCAGGCGCAGCACGCGATTTGCCATGCGCGCGATGGCGGCATTGTGGGTGACAATGATGATGGTGCAGCCGTAAGTGCGGTTGACGTCCTCCATGATCTGCAAGATTTCCTTGGATGTCTTGTAGTCGAGCGCGCCCGTGGGCTCGTCGCACAGCAGCAGGCCCGGGTTTTTGACGAGCGCACGACCGATGGCGCAGCGCTGCTGCTGGCCGCCCGAGACCTGGCGCGGAAACTTGTTGCGGTGCTCGTAGAGGCCCAGCGAACGCAGCAGATCGTCGACATTGAGCGGGTTTTTGGACAGGTGCGCCGTGACCTCGATGTTTTCCTTGATGGTAAGGTCGGGCACCAGGTTGTAGAACTGGAAGACAAAGCCCAGCTCGCGGCGTCGGTACTCGCCCAGATCGGCGGGCTTGAGCGCCGTGAGATCGCAGCCGTCCACCATGATGGAGCCGCCGTCGGCATCCTCCAGGCCGCCGATCAGGTTGAGAAAGGTCGACTTGCCCGAGCCCGAGGGCCCCAGCATGACGCAGATCTCGCCGCGGTTGATGGACGTGTCGATGCCGTCGAGTACCGTCAGGCGCGCATCGCCGTCGCCGTAGTGTTTCTTGAGTCCGTTGACCTGGACGTAGGCACGCTTTGTCGCCATGCTATCCCCCGTTGTTAGCCTTCTGCTACTTTTCTAGGCTAATAGTAAACCCGGGCGAACTATTTTTAAGCGACGTGCGCGAACTATTTTCCAACCTACTCATTGGGGACAGACTTAAATGAGTGAAATCGCTCATTTAAGTCTGTCCCCAATGAGTGGTCCCCAAGTGCCGACATATTGGGACAGTCCCTGCCAGCCCTGCCGGCGGATCGGCAAAGATTGTCCCCAATGACTAGGTGGCTAGACGCTGGATTTGTTGTGGGCGAGGGCTAGGCCTACGGCGGCGATGGCGGCGGCGAAGAGCACCGTGACGCCCAGGTCGCAGGCGATGTCGTCCAGCGCGGCAGACGTCAGGTCAGAGGTAAGCGCCTTGCCGATCGCGTCGTTCACCCAATACGTCGGCACAAAGTGCGCCACCGTCTGCACGGCCGAACCCATCAGCGACAGCGGCATCCAGGCGCCACCCAAAAACGTCATGAGCATGCCGAGTAAGTTGCCCACACCGTTGAGCAGCTCCTCGCGCGCACCCAGGCTCGACAGCATAAAGCCAACAGCCAGCGGCGTGCACGCCAGGGCAAACGTTGCCGCCAGCGCTAGGCACACGCGACCCACGCCGACCTCGGCAACCGCGCTGGCAAAGCCCACGACGCCCATCATGCTCGACACGAGCCAGATGCAGACGGCGAGCACGGCGGCGGCCGCGAACACAGCGAGCGAACGCTGGCGCTCAGAGACCGGGCTGGCATCCATGCGGCGCACGCGCTCGGGCTCGTTCACGCCCGAAAACACCAGTCCCACCGACACGATGACCGACGAGATGATCGCGTACGCGCCAAAGTTGAAGTACGACTCGAGCGTGGTAGCAGCAGTCGAGTCGACCTTGACCTGCTCGATCTGGACCTCCGCGCGCTTTGCGGCCGCGTGCTCGGCGGCCCTTGCGACGTCACCGTTGGAGGCAGCGGGTTCAAGCGCCGCCGCAGCGCCCGCGAGCGAGATCCAGCGCGAGGCCTCGGCGGACGAAAGCGCCGCCGCCATGGTGCCGGAACCATAGGTCACGTCGAGCTTGGGCAGGGCCTCCCCCGCACGGGCGGCTGCAACAAGATCGTCCTCAAACCCCTCCGGGATAAAGAACACGCAATCGGCACTGCCCTTGGCGCTGTTGCTCTTGGAGAGCGCGTCGGCAAGGTCGTATGTGTCGTCGCCGACGCCCGTGACCAGGTCAAAGCGTGAGCCCAGGTGCTTGGTAAGCGCCCGCGAAAGGTCGCTATTGTCGCGGTCGACCACGATCACGTTGGTGTCGTAGGGCTTGTACTCGGTAAGCTGCGACGAGTTCCAGCTCACCGAAGCCGCGATGAATACGCCCATGAGCGAGATGAACACCGTATAGATGAGCAGGTAGAACGGGTGCGCCAGCGCCATGCGAAGCGCGGTCTTAAAGGTGCTCATAGCGGCTCCTTCCAAAGATCAGCGTAGCGGCGGCGACAAACACCAGGGCCATCAGGACGAGCGCGCCGGCGCGAACAGCGAAGGGCCCCAGGTCCTCAAAGAAATACAGGCGATTGAACATGTCGCAGATGAGCTTGACGGGGTTGAGCCAGCACTCGACCGGACAAGCGCGGGCGACGTCGTCGGCAAGCGCCATCGCCGGCTCGCCGTAGAGGCCGGCAAACAGGGCGCACGTGGTGGCAAAGCCCGTGAGGATGCCCGACTTGGATGCCTTGCCGCCCTTAACGGGAAGCGTGCCCACAAAAAGCCCCAGGCCCGTGGCGGCAAGCGCGGATGCAGCCCCGCCCAGCAGGCACAACCCCTCGCGCCCGCCAAAGTCGACGCCCACGACCAGGCGCACGTAGCCGATCGCAACCGCCATCGATGCAAAGGAAACCAGCCACGAGCCGACAAAAATGCCGGCCAGCGACGCCGTCTTGGAAAGACCGCCCACGCAGCGGCGCGCGCCAAGGCCCGACAGATTAGGCTGCAAATCGACGACGCTCAAGGCGGCAAACTCGGCAGACATCATCGCGACCAGGCCAAAAAGCGCGTAATAGTAGATGACCGTGCCATCGGGCGTGGCACGAGTCAGGCTCATGCGGCGGGTTCCGCCCTCGAGCGACAGGGCGTGCGCAACCGCCGCCGGATCGGCGAGCGCCGCCGGGTTGTCCTGGGCAATCTGGCGCATGAGCTCGACATTTTGCGTATACGAGCTTGCCACCGTTTCAAGGATGCTGCGGTCGGTGAGCACCGACGAGGCGCGCGAGCTGTCGTAACTCGACAGCAGCGTGAGCCTGGGCGTGCCCGCGGCATCAACCGTATAGATGCCCGCGACCTCGCCGGACTTGAGCGCACGGTTCGCGGCGTCCACATCCTCGCACTCGTGGATCTCGAGCAGCTGATCGTTGTCTTCCTTGGCAAGCGACGTCGCCACGCCCTTAAAGGTCGAAGCGTCCCAAGCCTCGTCCGCCACGACGGCAACCGGCACCGGGTCGATCTTGCCGTCGGAGCTGAGGTTAGCAAACATAAACATGAACATCGTGGAAAGTGCGACGGGAAAGAGAGCACCCCAGACCCACGTGCTCGGCCGGCGCAGCAGCGTCTTGACCGTAGTGATGATGGTGTTGAACATGGCTGCCCCCTAGTCGCGCAGCTCGCGGCCGGTGATCTCGAGGAACACGTCGTTGAGGGTCGGCGGTTCGCTCCACACGCGGCCGAGCGCCACGTCGGCAGCACGCAGCGTGTCGAGGATGTCGACCAGATTGTGCGGACTCGCCTCGCAGGTGCAGACGAGCTCGCCGCCGGACAGCTCGACCGAAAGCACGTGCTCGAGGGCGCGCAGTCGCTCGACCGTGGCGGCCTCGACGGCACCGACCTCAACAGTCACGCGCTCGCCCATCTGGATCATGCGCTTAAGCTCGTCGTTGGTGCCCTGCGCCAGCACGCGGCCGCCGTCCATGATCATGATGCGGCTGCAGATCTGCTCGACCTCCTCCATGTAATGGCTGGTATACACCACCGTAGCGCCCTCGTCGCGCAGGCGGCAGATGCCCTCCAGGATGGCGTTGCGGCTCTGGGGGTCGACCGCCACCGTGGGCTCGTCAAAGAAGATGAGCTCGGGCTTGTGTGCGATGCCGCAGGCAATGTTGAGGCGGCGCGCCAGTCCGCCCGAAAGCTTGCCGGGACGAAACTTGGTAAAGTCGCCCAGCCCGACAAAGTCGATCGCCTCGTCCACCAGCGCGCGGCGGCGCTTGCGGTCGTTAACGTAGAGGCTGCAGAAATAGTCGATGTTCTCGCGCACCGTGAGCTCGTCAAACACCGCCACCTGCTGCGGCACCACGCCGATGCGGCGCTTGAGGTCGTAGCGGGCGGGCGTCATGGGCTCGCCGAACAGCTCGATGGTGCCTTTGTCGTAGGCGAGCAGCTGCAGGATACAGTTGATGGACGTGGTCTTGCCCGAGCCGTTGGGGCCCAGCAGGCCAAAGATCTCGCCGGGGGCGATGCTCAGGTTAAAGTGGTCGAGCGCAATAAGATCGTCATAGCGCTTGACGAGGTTTTCGACATGGACGATGTCTGTCATGAGGCGGCCCTTCTGTTGGTCGTGGCCCGGTACGATTTCATCATCGCAGGAGCGGGCGGCGCGCACCAGTGAGCTTTGTCACGAGTGAGGGGGGCGGAGGCGAAACCCCCGCTCGCGCGAGCGATCGACGCCGATTTGCCGCGCGGGAGGAATGTCACGGTTGCCCCGGGCGGCCCCTCCACCACGCGCGGCTTCGCGTACAATACCCGTATGAACAGGCTTTTCGACAAATCGATTGTGCTGGCGTGCTGTATCGCAGCCGCTCTGGGCCTTGCTGTGGACGCTCGCCTGGTCGCGGCGTTTTGCCTTGGCGTTATTGCCACCTCGCTGGCTGAGCTCGCGCAGGGGAAAAGCGCCCGGCGCGCGAGCGAGACCGCGAGCTGCGCTTACATCATCGCGGCTGTCTTCGTGCCGCCGTTTGTGCCGTTTGCGCCTCTCGCCCTCTATGACATCGCGCGGCGGGTGCGCCGTGAGCACGCCTGGGCCGCGCTGGGCATTGGCGCCACCTTTGTCTTTGCGCTTGTCGCGGACCTTCGCACCGACGCGCTCACCGCCCGAACGCTCCTGCTGACTGCCATCCTTTCGGTTGCCGCTACCTTGCTATCGCTGCGCACCGCCCAGTTGGAACGCGAGCAGCAGCGCATGCGCCGCACCCGCGACGAGCTGCAGGAACGAGCCCTCGCGCTCGAAGCGCGCAACCGCGATCTTGCCGATCGCCAGGACTACGAAGTCGAGCTCGCGACGCTCGCCGAACGCGCCCGCATCGCGCGCGAGATCCACGATAACGTCGGGCACCAGCTCACGCGTACCTCGCTGCAGACCGAGGCCCTGTGCATAGTCCACGCCGATGAACCCGGCGTCGCCGCCGATTTCGCCGACGTCAAGCACACCGTTGACGAGGCGCTCCAGCTTGTGCGCACCAGCGTCCACGCGCTCAACGACAACGCCGTCGATCTTTCCGTGCAGCTCGAACGCATTGTTGAAGGCGCACGCTCGGACGGCGGCCCGCAGATTGAGCTTGAAGTTATGACCGAACATGCGCCCGCAAACGTCGCCAACTGCTTTGCGGCGGTCCTGCGCGAGGCGCTATCCAACACCATGCGCCACGCCCGCGCGCAAAACGTTGCTGTGCGATGCATGGAGCATCCATCGTTTTACCAGCTCATCGTTACCGACGATGGCATGGGCGGGACCCAGACGGGCGGTCGCGGCGCCGCCGAGGGCATGGGGCTCGGCTCCATGCGCGAGCGCGTCGAGGCGCTTGGCGGCACCTTCACCGCCGGCCCGCGCGCCGGCGTCGGCGGCTGGCGCGTGTTTGCCACCGTCCCCAAACAGCAAGGAGATGAGGCCCGATGAGGCTCATTGTTGTCGACGACGACCGCCTAGTGGTCGATTCGCTCAAGATTATCCTGGGCGCCCAGCCGCAGATCGAGGTAGTGGGCACCGGCGCCAACGGCAACGACGCGGTTTCGCTCTATGCCGAACACGCACCCGATATTGCACTGCTCGACATTCAGATGCCGGGACGCGACGGCCTATCGGCGGCGCGCGAGATCCTCGAGCGCGACCCTGCGGCGCGCGTGGTGTTTCTGACAACATTCTCGGATGACGAGTACATTGTGTCGGCGCTCAAGCTGGGCGCCCGCGGCTACCTGATCAAAACCGATGTCGCCGCTATTCCACCGGCGTTGGCGCAGGTCATGGACGGCAAACGCGTGCTCGAGGGCAAGGCGATCGAGGACATCGATTTTGACGGGACAGGCGCCGATGCCAGCACGCCTCGCCGACCCGCCGCCTTTGCCAGCCTGACCGACCGTGAGTTCGAAGTCGCCGAGCTCATCGCCCGCGGCCTCGATAACAAGGAGATTGCCGCCGCCGCTTACATGGGCGAAGGCACGGTGCGCAACCACATCAGCTCGATCCTTGCCAAAATGGGCCTACGCAACCGCACGCAGATCGCCATCGCCTACCTGCGAGGGTAATTACCCAACAACCGACCACCCCGGCATAGCAAAATGGCTGCTATCGATTTAATGCCATTTCAAAACTATGTCGGTTTACTACGATGAATCGCCCACCTTCGACCACGGCAAATTGCGCGCTTCCAAAACCGCAGGTAGAACGCTTGCGATATTTAGAAAAATGCAGTCATGGTCGGGAATGTCGAGTTCATCGTAGTAAACCGGCATAGTTTTGTTCGGGCGGCCCTGCACGAGCGCCTCCGCAAGCCTCGCGAGACCAAAATGATCCGTTTTCCTCCGTTCCCAAGGGATCAGCTGGAACCGCTCGCCACGAAACCTGCCCATCTACTACGTTTGACTCGATACCCCCGACCATACCCCCGTTTTCCGGAAAACCGCAGGCGTTCTACCTGCGGTTTTGTTTTCACATTTTTTGCCGTGGTTGGGGATTGGCGCCCAAAAGTAGTAAATGGGCCCATTTCGTGGCAGGCGGGTCATTTTCGGGCTGGACGGGTCGCGTGGCGGCCCGCACACGCGTTCACGCGCGGGGCCGGTGGGGCATTTTTGCCCCACCGGCCCCTATTCCAGTTCTATTCCAGCGCTATTCCGGTTTGGTTTCTACTGTGGGAGTCTTGTCCGCTGCGACTGGAGTGCGGGCGGTGTCCATAGTCAGGCAGTGCTTGGGGCAGCTCTCGATGCACTCACCGCACACCACGCAGGCATATGGGTCAATCGACCACGTTCCGCCCTTGCGATCGACCGCGAGCGCGCCCGCCGGGCAGCGACGCGCGCACATGCCGCAGCAAATGCACACGTCCATGTCGTTAACGATATGTCCGCGCAAGCGCTCGGGCGTCGTCAGTTTCTCCTGCGGATAGCACACCGTGACCGGCTGCTTGACCATAGAGCCCAAGGCCGTCTTGGCAAATGTCAGTAAACTCATGCCGCGTCTACCTTTCCGTGCAGCTAATGCAGGGGTCGATGGTCAGGATAATCATAGGAACGTTGGCAAGGAGCACGCCCTGCAGCGCATGTGTCAGACCCGCCAGGTTTTGCGACGTCGGCGTTCGCACGCGAAAACGGTCCAGATTCTTGGTGCCGTTACCGCGCACATAGTAGTACGCCTCGCCGCGCGGCTGCTCAATCACAACCTCGCCGCGCGCGCCGTCGGCCGGCGTGAGCTTGGTGCGCCCGCCGATACCGTCGTGCGGGATCTTGCCCACAAGCTCCTTGATGATGTCCATGGCCTGCGTGACCTCGGCACAACGCACCTGGCAGCGGGCATAGCAGTCGCCGTCGGTAGCAACGATGGGCTCAAATGCTGCCAGGCCTGCATAGGCACCGTCGCCAAACATGCGCACGTCGTAATCCACGCCCGAGGCGCGACCGAACGGGCCGACCATCGACAGATTCAGCGCGTCCTTCTTGCTGATCACGCCCACGCCATGCAGGCGCTCGCCGCAGCTATTGTCGTCCAAAAACGTATGCACCAGGGCCTCGTAGTCGGGACGCATGGCATCGAGCGTCTGGACAATACCCGCCAGCTCGGAGTCCTCAATGTCGTGCTTAAGGCCGCCGATCTCGTTGATCGACAGAATCACGCGACCACCGCACGTGCTCTCGAAGATCTTGAGAATCTGCTCGCGCAGCGTCCACGAACGATAGAACAGCGCCTCGAAGCCAAAGGCATCGGCGAGCAGGCCCAGCCACAGCAGATGCGAGTGGATGCGCGAAAGCTCGTGCAAAATGGTGCGGATATACTGCGCGCGGCCGGGCACCTCGATGTCGAGCATGCGCTCGCAGGCGCTGGCATAGCCATAGCTGTGGCCCACGGCGCAGATGCCGCAGATGCGCTCGGCGATGTAGCCAAACTGGTGCATGTCGCGCTTTTCGGTGAGCTTCTCGAGTCCGCGGTGCACAAAGCCGATCTGCGGAATTGCCTCGATGACGCGGTCGTCCTCGATCACCAGGTCCAGATGAAGCGGCTCGGGCAGCACCGGGTGTTGCGGGCCAAACGGAATAACGGAGCGATGTGCCATGGACCTTACGCCTCCTTTTTCTGCTTGTCGCGGGCGGCCTTGGCGGCAAGCGCCGCGCGGACCTTGGCCGCTTTCTCGGGATCCATGGCGGCGAGCTTTGCCTCCAGCTCGGCGGCCTTGAGCGCGGCCTTCGCAGCAGCTTCATCGTGTTGAGTATAGGAGCCGGCAGTCGCAGCGGACTGGGCGACGGCAGCGCCCGCAGCATCGCCGGCGCCTGCGGCGCCCTCCCCCGCAGCAGCGGCGGCAGCGGCCTTCTCGGCCGCAGCCTTGCGCGCCTTGGCCTCTGCGGCGGCACGGACCTTCATGGCTTTCTCGCGCGCGGCCTTCACCTCGGGTGTGATAACGCTCATGGGCTCGGCAGTCGAGACCTGGTAGAAAAAGCCCTTAAAGTCGATCTGCATATCGGCAATGGCAAGCCCAAACAGATCGTGTGCCTCGTTCTCAAACGGGAACACCGCCGGATAGTACGAGCTGATGGACGGAATCTCCTGATTCTGGTCGATGCCCTCAACCACAAGGTTCTCGATCGCATAGCTGCCGTCCTGAGCGCTCTGCTCCTGAGCAGCACGAACGTTAATAAACGTATAGACCAGGCGATACGTGCCGTCGTCGACTTTGCGCTCGGCGTGCATCTGCACAAAGCGCGCGCCGACGCCCTTGAGCGCCTGGACATGCGACAGGAGCTCGTCGATCCCGACGGTGGTATAGATAGCCTTTTGCATTACTCGGCCTCCTTTGCAGCGGCGGGCGTCTCAGCAGATGCGTCGCCAGCGACGGGCGCGGCGGGCTTCCCGGCAGGCGCGTCACCGGCACCGTCAGCCCCGGCCCCCGCAGCCACAAACCCGTCCTCGCCCAGCTCAACGCCACCGTCCCAGGTAGCGGCACCGCCCACGGTAAGCGGGTCACCGCCGGCGCGCATCACGGCCTCCTTCTGGTCCAGGATGCCGCACGCCTCCACGATGGCATCGATCACCGTCTCGGGGCGAATGGCGCACCCGGGCGCGTACACGTCCACGGGAATCGCGCGGTCCACGCCGCCGATCACGTTGTAAGCATCGCGGAACACGCCGCCCGAACACGCGCAGATACCGCAGGCCACCACACACTTGGGCTCGAGCATCTGGTTGTAAATCTGGCGCACGACGGGCAGATTCTGAGCGTTGACCGAACCCGTCACCAAAAAGATGTCCGCATGCTTGGGGTTGCCGGTATTGACCACGCCAAAGCGCTCCGCATCGAACAGCGGCGTGAGCGAGGCCAGCACCTCGATATCGCATCCGTTGCAGCTCGAACCGTCGTAATGAATAACCCACGGCGAGCGCGACATTTTATGATCCATGGATGCCGCCTCCTAAATAAACACGTCGACGAGAATGGGCATAAGGTTGAGCAGGCCAAACACCAGCGCCACGCTCCATCCGAGCTTAAAGCAGCTGCGCCAGGTGCTGCGGGCAAAGGTGTTATCGATCAGCACCTCGACAAAATACGTCGCGACCATCACGACCAGGGCGACCACCCAGCTCACCGGGTTGTCCCAAACAAAGAACATGCCCACCCACATCAAAAACAGCACGGTCTCGCACCAATGCATAAGGGTCATCTTGGCCAGCGTGCCGCCGCTCATCTCGGTGGCGACGCCCTGGACGATCTCCTGATGCGCGTGATGTGAATACGAAAGATCGAACGGCGACTTGCGCAGCTTGATGGTAAGCACCGCGAGCAGCGCGAGGAAGATGGGCGCGCTGTACACGATGATGGGGGCCGACTGCCCCGTCACGGCAATGGAATCGAAGCTATCGGTGGCAAGGTACAAGCCCACGCTCATCAGCAGAACGGCGGGCTCGTAACTCATAACCTGCAGCAACTCACGATCGGCGCCGACCTGGGCAAACGGGCTTTGCGTCGAGGCGGACGCCAGCACCACAAAGATCGCGGCGAGCGTCACCATAAAGGCGCACAGCAGCGTGTTGGAGCCCGACACAAAGATGCCGCCGCCCACGACGGTAAAGATGAGCGCGCACGCCATGTAGGTATCGTCCATGGTGTTTACGCTGGCAGGGGCTTTGCGCAGCAGCTTGGCAACGTCGTAGAAGGGCTGCAGCAGACGCGGCCCCACGCGACCCTGCATGCGAGCGGACAGCTTGCGGTCAAGACCGTCAATCAAACCGCCCACAAGCGGCGCAATCAGGGCAAATGCCACGGTGCCTATAAAGATGCCCACGACGCCCGAACCTTCAAAATACTTGCCACGCAGCACCGAGGGCGCGCTCATGGCAAGCCGCTCGGGCCCAATCCACGCGCAACACAGCAGCGCAAACAAGATAATGCTGCAGCACACGACGCTACCCGCGGGGCCA
This sequence comes from uncultured Collinsella sp., assembly GCA_937966215.1. GTDB lineage: Bacteria > Actinomycetota > Coriobacteriia > Coriobacteriales > Coriobacteriaceae > Collinsella. The sequence continues at coordinate 149,093 of CALCKK010000018.1, forward strand.
ATACGCTTCTCGCCAAGGGCGTCCTCCGAGTACCAATTGCGCTTTTCGGCCTTCACCTCGTGTCCCATCGAGCCGCGGAAATGGCGATATTTGTCGGTTCCCACGCCCGAAAGGTACACGTTGACGTGCGGCTTATTGCTCACGCGGAACGACGTCAGCAGCACCACGGCGATAAACGCCACGATAACCACCATCAGATACATGGCGTCCTTGCCAATAACGTACGGCACGCGGCCAAACACCATGGCCAAGTAAGGCGACACCAGGCCGCTCGAGATAACCGGGAACGCCACACAGCACAGAATCAGCAGCGCGGCGATGGTGTTGAGCGCCATCCATTCAGTCTTATGGACATTGACCTCAACGTTTTGAGCCGTGGGGTCGACGCCCGAAAGCTTGGCAAGCCACTTGCCCCAGAAGTAAAACGTCGCGGCCGAGCCAAAGGCAAGCACCATGATCATGAGCACGTTGCCGGTCTGCGCAAACGCCACCAGAGCGCCCCACTTGGACACGAGCATGCCAAACGGCGCCACGAACATGCCCATGATGCCCAGCATCATCAAGCGCGTCAGGTGTGGCATACGGCTGAACATACCGTCCATGTCCTCGATATTGCGGCTGCCGATATGATGCTCGGCGGTGCCCACGCACAGGAACAGCAGCGACTTTGCCACCGTGTGGAACAGGATTAGGAAGATGGCGGCCCACACGGCCTCGGGCGCGCCGACACCCAGGCAGGCACTGATGAGGCCCAAGTTGGAAATGGTGGAGTACGCGAGCACGCGCTTGGCGTTGCTCTGCGAGATGGCCATGAGGGCAGCGAGCAAAAACGTGATGGCACCCACACTCGTGACCATAAAGCCGGTCACGGGATAGATGGCATAGAGCGGGCTCAGCTTGACCATTAGGAACACGCCGGCTTTGACCATGGTTGACGAGTGCAGCAGGGCACTCGTGGGCGTGGGGGCAACCATGGCACCCAGCAGCCAGGTGTGGAACGGCATCTGCGCGGCCTTAGTGAGTGCGGCGAGCGACAGCAGGATGACCGGCATCACCAGCAGCGCGGATTGCGCGGTTCCGGCGCCGGAAAGCTCGATCATGCCTGAGATGGTCAGCGGCATGCCGTTAACGTGCAGGTATATGAGTCCGGCCAAAAACGCGATGCCGCCCAGCATGTTGAGGATGATCTGGGTGAAAGCGTTTTTTATGGCCTCGGGCGTGCGCGTGTAGCCAATCATGAGGAACGAGCACACGGTGGTGATTTCCCAGCCACAGAACAGCCACTCAAGGTTGTCGCTTGTCACGATGACGAACATGGCCGAGAGGAACAGGAACATAAGCGCCAGGAACTGCGGGCGTCGGTCGGGCGCCGCCTGCCCGCGCAGCGCGGCCTCGTGCTCGTCGTGGGCCTGGAAGTCCTTCATGTAGCCCAGGGCGTACACGCAGATAAGGCTGCCGACAATGCCGACGGCAAGCACCATGATCACACTCATGTAATCCAGGTAGAGCGGCGTTGCCGTGACGGCTTCGGTCGCGGGCAGCGTCATAGCTGCAAAGGCGAGCGAGCCCACCAGCTGCACCACGCCGAGCACACCGGTAAGCGCGTTCCTATATTTGAACGCGTTGTACAGGATGACGGCGCACAGAATTACGTCGATGACGGAGCTGATGATCGAGAGCACATGCGAGGTGCCGGGGGCGACCTCAAAGCTCTGAGGACCCGTGCCAAAAAACATGACGGCGACTACAACTGTCACCGCCATAATAATGCCGGAGCCTACAAGCCCTACCGCATCGCGGGCGCGGTCACCGCGCGCGAGCAGCATGCCCAGCGCCGGTACCAGCGGAAACAGGGTAAGGAAATACAGTAGCGTCATACCATCACTCCCCCATGCAAAAACGCTGCAATTGTTTAACGTTATAGCTCAGTTGAGGAGTAGCGACGGCGGGTTTTCGGTCAACTGGGGAGTTTTAGGCGTACGGGGTAAGGAGTCTGTCCGCTTTGGAGCAGAGAGGCGACGCTCCCCCTATCGCGGCGGCGGGCGCACGGGCCACTGCGCGCGGTTTATTAACCACTTTGGAGGATGTTCCAGTAGGCTCACGACGGTCCAAAAAGTTGGCGCGGCAAGAAAAATGCGCCCCTGTGGGCGCACCATCCCGTTCGCTATTCCGCTTTTTTAACGCGCGGCTTGCGACCGCGCGGCTTATCAACCAGCGCGGACTCACCGCTCTCGCGATACTGGCGGCACCAAGCCTTGACCGAAGACTCGCTGGGAATCTTGTGCTTGATCATGGCCTCGCGAACCGTTAAGCCGTTTTCCAAGCGGTCCTTGACCACGGCGAGCTTAACTTCGTACGAATAGGTGTGATGATGCGAACCGGCGTTGAGAACGGCGTCGGCACCGCCCACGGCATACGCGCGGGCCCACTGACGAGCCGTGGCCTGGGGAATGCCAAGCTCCGCGGCGAGGGCGCGATGACCGACCCCCTCTTGGAGGACCTCGACGGCGCGCTGCCTAACCTCGGGCGCATGCGTGCGAGTCCTAGTTGCTTCCGACATACCTGCCACTTCTTAGCCTTAACCGTTAATCTGCTTTCTTACGTGCAAGTTAGATAGTAGCATTTTACTGTTTGCTCAAAGCAGTTAATTAAAATAGACGCGGTGTTATCTGGGCATTTGGCACCAATTTACGACATTTCTTTATCGATTATTTACGCTGGTAGCTGACTCGCAGCCAATCGTCATTCGCTTGTCAACAAAATTGGCATCTCTTTATGTCCTTTGCTATAGCGGATATGATTATTAACCCCTCCCCCAATTATTTTGAGTAATCGGCAAGGCAGTAGACGTCCTTACTCCTCATGATTACCGCGCATTGCCATCCACCGGAGCAAAACAAAAAGGGCGGGGCCTGCTGCGCTTGCAGGCCCCGCACCGGTTGACACCCGACGGGACACAGCCGGGCGAGACGGATCCGTGCTACCGTCCCGCCTGGCCGCGATGTTCAGCTACAGCTCGTTGGCCGCGTGATACGCCGTGCGAATGGCGCTCGCAATGTCGGCGGTGCGCTCGCCCGAGCAGTCGCCCACGCAGGTCACGGGTACCGTCACGCCCTCCAGGTCAAACGCGTTGGCCTTGGAGCCCACGGCCATCACCACGTAATCGCAGGCGATCTTCACCGGCTCCTCGGCGCCGTCCTCGGTGGTGCGGACGGCCTCCACGCCCTCGTCGGTAATGGCGGTCAGACGGGTCTTAACATGCTGCTCAACACCATGCTCGGCAAAATCGCTCATAATCAGCGGCAGAATGGTCTCGGACTCGCCTGCGGCAATCTTGTCGAGCATCTCGACGATCGCCACCTCGCAGCCGTGCTGCAGCAGGTACTCGGCAGTCTCGGTGCCCACCAGGCCACCGCCAATGACGGCGACGCGCCCGCTGAGCTCCACCTTGCCGGCCAGCACGTCCCAGCTCGAGACGACCTTCTCCGAGTCGGCACCCGGAACGGGAATGACCACGTCGTGCGCGCCCACGGCCACAATCGCGGCGTCGGCGGCGTTGAGGTCCGCGGGGCTAGCGGCGTGGTTGAGCTCAACCTTCACGCCCAGGCCGGGCAGAATCTTCTCGTAGTACTCCACCGAGCGCATGATCTCGTCCTTGCGCGGAGGCGCGGCCGCCAGCACAATCTGGCCGCCCAAATGGTCGCTCGCCTCGTAGACGGTCACGTCGTAGCCGCGCTTGGCCGCCACGCGCGCGGCCTCCAGGCCGGCAATACCGCCGCCCACCACGGCGATCTTCTTGTCACCCTCGCCCGGCTTAATGGCGACGGTCGCCTCGTCGCCGTTCTCGGCATTGAGCACGCACGAGATGTACTGACGGTTTTGGATCGCGTCGACGCAGCCCTTGTTGCAGTTGAGGCACTCGCGAATGGGCTCACCCGTGGCGGCCTTCAGCGCAATGTCGGGGTCGCACATGAGCGAGCGGCCATAGGCGATGATGTCGGCCGCGCCGTCTTCCAGGATCTTCTCGCCGGCCTCGACCGAGACCACACGGCCGACGGTTGCCACCGGCACGGAGACCAGGGCCTTGACGCGCTCGGCCACGGGCAGCGTCCAGTTGTAGGGCATGGCGCCCATGGGCGGAATAGTGTCGCCCATGTTGCCGGTATGGTTGGCCTGCGCGACCTGGATCATGTCGATGCCCGCACCCTCGAGCAGCTTGGCAAACTCGCAGGCCTCGTCGGGCAGCAGGCCGCCCTTGCCGCGCGGCGTGCCGTCGGGGTTCTCCATGATCACGGGGAGCTTGTACTCCACCATCAGCTGCGGCGCGGCTTCCTTAATGGCGGCGACGACCTCCAGCGCATAACGGACGCGGTTCTCGAACGAGCCACCGTACTCGTCCGTGCGCTTGTTGAGGATCGCGGAGCACAGCGAACCCACCAGGCGGTCGCCGTGGACCTCGATGGCGTCGATGCCGGCCTGCTGCGCGCGGGCGGCCGAGGCGGCGATAGCCTCCTTGATCTGGGTGAGCTGCTCCACGGTGGCCTCGTTCACAAAGTGCTGCATGTCGTGGTGCAGCTTGGCGTATGCCTGCTTGCGGATCTCGTTGGACTCGGCCATCTTGGCGGCAAAGGTCTCCTCGTCGCCGGCGGCCTTGGCCTCCTGCGCGGCCTTGGCGGCGGCCATGGAACCCATGACCATGCGGCCGACGCCGGGGACGTCGTACTCGGGGTGGAACAGCTGCAGGGCGATCTTGGCGCCGTGCTTGTGGACGGCGTCGGCCAGCGCCTTAAACGTGGGGATCTGAGCGTCGGTCGCCAGCTTGGGCGTGGGGCTTGCGGTCATAACGGGAGCGACGTCGCCGATGACGATGTAGCTCACGCCGCCACGGGCCAGACGCTCGTAAAAGGCCAGGCTGCGCTCGCCGATGGAACCGTCGCGCTCCTCGTAGCCGGTGGTCAGCGGCGGGAACATAATGCGGTTTTTGAGCTCAAGGGGGCCAACCGTAATGGGTTGAAACAGCTTGGACGCAGGTGTGGTCATGGACATTCCTCTCTTGTAGGCGCGGCGGCGATGATGCCGCGTAGTTGTCTAGAGGATATGACATGGGAGCACAGTGGTGCAACGGAAATCGGCAGACAGCAGGTAGCGGCAGGTGGAAGGGGCGGGGCGGCCCGTCGGTTTGTCTCGATCTGTAACAGTTAGGCCCACTTTTGGCCTCCACCTGTTACAGATCGAGACAAACCAAAACCGTCCCGGCGGAAAATCTCAATCTGTAACAATTACAGACCAAAACCAACCCTAACTGTTACAGATCGAGACAAACCAATCCCGTCTGCCGAAAGATCTAGATCTGTAACAGTTACTCGGCAAAATGGGCCCCAGATGTTACAAATCGAGACAAACGGGACCCACCTGCAAGATAATCTCAATCTGTAACAACAACTCGGCAAAATCCGTCCCTCGTGTTACAGATTTAGACAAACGGAGACCGTCCTGCCGAAAGATCTCAATCTGTAACACCTAGCCGCCCAAATCGGGTCCACCTGTTACAGATCGAGATTATGTTTGAGAGGCTGAGAGCAGAGGCCCGAGCGAAAAAGCGGACAGGCCGACGGCATCGCCCCGCCGTCATATCGAGGGCCACAGCAACCCGAGCGCGTGTCAACCCCGCAATTCCGGACATTTCATCCCTTTTCCGGCTGCCCCTCCTCCTTTCATCCAGGATGCCCGGACGGCAAGAGTCGGAACGTCTCCTCAATATCCAAACTTCACGCAAGCCCAATGCGAATAGAGACGGACCTGGCAAATCAAGACACGGCTAGCCGTTCGCACCCAAAGCCGTTTGCCTAAAAATGTATACCGCTGGCCGAAATGGAAAGATGGTAACAGCGAAAAAGACTAGCCGAGCTCGTTTTAAGCACCGTTTGTTCCGTCCCACATGTTTTGTGAACACTCTAACTATCATGAAGCCAGTAAACAGAGGTAGACATCAACATCCAACGCCGGCAAGTATGCGAGTGTCGTCTCTGCCTAAGGGGCAAGCCCCCGAGATTAGTTAGGAGAGGGGAAGAGATGGATAAAGTCAAAACGGCCTTCCAGAACTTTGGCCGCGTTATCGTCGACCCTATTTTGTACCTTTCGGTGACGGGCATCATTTTGGCCATCGCCACGGTATGCTCGCTCGGCAGCGGAGTTGTCGCAGATCTGGGCACGCTGCTCTCCGCGGCAACCAACTCCGCGGTGATCGGCAACCTGCCGGTGATTTTCGCAGTCGGCCTTACGGCAGGCTTCGCAAAGAAGCAAAAATCCAACGCGGCAGTGTTTGGACTTATTAGTTACCTCATGTTCCTGTATGTCAACAACGCCTACCTGACGCTCACCGATCAGCTGGCAAAAGCTGGCGCGATGGGTCTGTATGGCACTGGCCAGGCAACGGTACTGGGTCTTCAAGTTACCGATGTCAACGTCTTCGGCGGCGTACTCATCGGATGCTTCTGCGGTTGGCTCTATAACAAACTGATCGACGTAAAGGTATCGGAGTATATCCGGATTTACGGCGGACCCCGCCTGGCCCTTCTGGCGATGGTTCCGCTGAGCATTGTCTTCGGCATCGGAGCGACTATCGTGTGGCCCCCTATCGCCAACGCCATCAGCAACGCTTCTTCATTCATCGCAGCCTCGGGTGGTCTGGGCGTTTTCATTTACGGCTTCCTGAACCGCGTCCTCGTACCTCTCGGCATGCACCACTTTATGTGGATGCCGTTTGACTACTCCGCGATTGGCGGCACGGCGGTCGTCGCCGGCCAGAGTGTTTCCGGCGCAGCAAACATCTTCTATGCCGAGCTTCCCCATATCGCCGACGGATCCCTCACCACAGTCGACCCCTCTGTCCGCTTTGCCATGTTCGGCTTTGGCAAGGAATTCGTAACCCTCGGCACTGTGCTCGCAATGATTGCGACTTCCCGTCCGGAGAATCGAAAAGCTGTCGCAGCCATGCTGGTGCCCATTTACATCACCGCCATGCTCTCCGGCATCACTGAGCCGCTCGACTTCATGATCCTGTTCGCGTCTCCGATTCTCTGGGTTGCCTACAGCCTGTTCTACGGACTGGGCGAGATGCTCCTGTTTGTCCTGGGAGTCCGCTTGCTTAACATGTACGGTGGCATCGAGCTGCTCACGCTCGGCCTGCCTTTGCCAATGGGCGTCACCAAGTTCCCGATTTACATCGTCTTGGGCATCGTGTTTGCCGCCGTTTCGTTCATCGTTCTGGCGATGGTGATCAAGAAACTCAACCTCATGACGCCCGGCCGTTCCGCAGAGTGGTCTGCAGAGGTCTCCGGAGACAACAATGCTCTCGAGTCCTCCGGAACTCCGGAAGTCGACGCAAAACAGCAGGAGATGGTGCAGAACATCATCAACGGCCTTGGCGGCAAGGACAATATCAACACCATGGGCTGCTGCATGACTCGTCTCCGTGTCGAAGTCAAAGATCCCAACAAGGTCAACGAAGAGACCATCAAGAAGGCTATCGACAAGGGCCTGTTTAAGAACGGCACCAATGTCCAGATTATCGTGGGAACCAACGTGCACTCCGTCTACGACCTGCTGCGTCCCATCCTTAATCTGGAAGATTAACAGTCGCTTAAGCGATAAGCGATAAGCGATAAGCGAGGGGACCTCATGTTGACCAAAACGTTTCATTCAATCCAAGGCATGTTCGAACGCCTGCTCAACATGTACAAAGAAAAGTCGACAAGGGGTCTTCTCGTACTTATGGCTGCATTCGCATGTGGTTTTATCTGGCCGCTCCTGGGTCTACTCGCTGCGGTTTGGACCCGGCGTTCAGGAAGGCACGCGGACGCAGGCAGCATTGCAGGCATGGCGGCGGTCATCAACATCGCCACCTACTTCGTGCAGATAGTAACCAAGATTGTCTGCAGCTCAATTTGATTTGAAAGGCATGAACAACATGAACGGATACAAGATTGTCATCTGCGGCGGCGGCAGCACCTATACCGCTGGCATCGTCAAAGACCTGATCGACCAAAAGGATGAATTAGGAATACGCGAGCTTTGGCTCTATGACATCGACGAGGAGCGCCAAGACACAGTCGCCGTGGTGGTTAAAGCGGTTATCGATGACCTTGCTCCCGAGATCCCCTTGCATGTAACCGTCGACCCCAAAGAGGCGTTTACAGATGCGAACTTTGTTATGGCGCAGATGCGCGTGGGCGGGCTCAAGATGCGTATCCAGGATGAGCAGATCAGCCTGCGCCATGGCGTAGTCGGCCAAGAGACTTGCGGAGCAGGTGGCATGGCCTATGGCATGAGGACCATCTTCCCCATGTGCGAGCTTGTCGATTTCTGCGAGGAGTACGCCTGCAAGGACTACTGGATCGTCAACTACTCCAACCCCGCTGCCATCGTAGCCAAGGCGATGCACAAGCTGCGTCCAAACGCTCGCATTCTCGACATCTGCGATATGCCGGTAGAGATTGAAGCCCGCATGGCGGAGATTTTGGGCTGCGAACTCGACGACATTGAAGTCGACTACTTTGGCCTCAATCACTTTGGGTGGTATACCAGCGTACGCTGCAAGGGCGTCGACGTTACGGACAAGCTCAAAGAGCACGTGCGTAAGTACGGTTACATTTCCGAGGCAAGTCTCAATGACGCCTTGGTAAAAGACCCAGATTGGGCCCACACCTTCAAGAATGCGGCAACGATTTCTACGCTATTCCAGGATTACCTCCCCAACACCTATTACCAGTATTACCTGTTGCCCGATGCCTGCGTGGAGTACATGGACATCAATAACACGCGTGGCATGCAGGTCGTAAACGGCCGCGAAAAGCGTATCTTCGACGCATCTGCGGCGCTTAAGCGCGGTGAAAAGGTCGATCTCACGCAGTTCTACGTAGGCGTCCACGGCAGGTTCATTGTCGATGTCGTCAAGTCCCTGGCGAAGGATTTGCGCCATCGCCAGCTGGTGATTGTGCCCAATAATGGCGCAATCGAGAATCTCTCGGACGACGCGACCGTCGAGATTCCGGCGTACATCACCGATCGAGGAGCCGAACCGATCCGCGTCGGGAAGATTCCCCGCTTCTACAAGGGCCTTATCGAGCAGCAGGATGCCTGCGAGGGCCTTGTGGTCGAGGCCGTTATCGAGGGCTCCTACCAGAAGGCACTCGAGGCCTTCACCCTCAATCGCACGATTCCCTCAGCGCGCGTGGCTAAGGAAGTCTTGGACGACATGATCGAGGCGAACAAGGGCTATTGGCCTGAGCTGAAGTAGAGAAGCCATCCAGATAGCACAAGCACAAAAGGTGGCCTCAAGGCAAAATGCTTTGGGGTCACCTTTTGTATGACTAAATCTCCGCAAAACTCGTAAAGATGAACGAATCGGCCTCGTGTTTTACACGATAGTTCTCTTGATAATCCTGATTGAATATAAGCGAATAAATAACCTGAAGCGTATACGTGAGCGAGATCATGGAAGAGTAATTGGCAACCTTTCCAATCACGCGCTCTGATTTTGGAATGAGCAAGACAGTGTCGCATTGCCTGGCGAGCGCCGAATCAGAAAACGCCGTGATTAAACACGGCTTGATTCCGCGCTCGGAAAGAGCGGCGGCGTATTTGGAATAATCATAGTGAATGCCGCTGTAGCTTAGGAATAAAAACAGGTCGCCGGGCCTACCGTTCTTAACGTGCAGCGTCTGCAGGCCCCCGTCGTCTGCCATGGTGACATGACGATCGAGCTTGAGAAGATTGTTGCGAAAGATACATCCCGCCAGATAGCTTTCCCCTTTAGCAAAGATGTAAATTCGCGGGGCGCTAAGAACTGCCTTGGCGATTATGCTCAATTTGGCGCTATCGAGCTCGATTTTCGTTTGATCTATGACGCCCTTCAAGAGATTTGCAAGGTTGCCCTCGATGGCCTCAATTGAATCGGTACTGCCAAAAGGACGATTGTGATCGACAGTGGCAGCCAGAAGATAGTCTCCGCTTATCTCCTGGATGAGCTGCATGATCAACTCTCGATAGCCGCTTAGGCCCAATTTCTTACAAAAGCGGATGATAGTCGCGTTCGAAGTGTAAGTCTCCTGTGCGAGCTTTGCCATAGTGAGGGTCTTAAGGTCGCCGGTATGATTGAGCAGATAGGTAGCAATGGCTCGGTCGGTTTCATTAAAAGACGCGCTGTTACGCAGGCTGTCAAGAATCATGGTCGCTCCGATCGCTTTAGTTTGCCACTTAATTATGTCATTATCAAAACGACGGGCAGCTCTTCATGCGCTGACTTACGCCCTGCAATCTCTCTTCTGATATTCCGCATGCTTCGGCAACATTAATTGGGAGGAGCGTGTCACTCAGTTCCTAGAGAACAAATGCGAAGAGGTTCGATTGCCTGAGTTCACTGCCCGCCTTGAGGCAAAGAGACGGCCCCGGCCAAGCTCCATGCGGATTTGAGGCAGCATGGTGCTTGTCTGTCGGCATCCTACAACCTGTAATCCATACTCCCCCGTTTCTGTGCTGAGAAGAATAGGCGGGGTTCCAAGGGGACACGTCCCTTTGGCGCGCAGGGGTCCGGGGATGGCGCGGTCCATCCCCGCCACTATTATTAAGCTAAGGACCGCCGAAACTCCTCCCAATTGGAGTTTATCGGTCGATAAGTCAAGCCGACCGGCCCGCGATTATCAATGGTTTATTTGCTTCACATAATAAATTGACTCAGGATTCACCCGCAATTCACCCGCAAAGTAAACCGATAAAGAAAAAGCTCGGAAGCAATTTTGCTTCCGAGCTGCAAGTTCTTGGTCGCGGGGGCAGGATTTGAACCTACGACCTCCGGGTTATGAGCCCGGCGAGCTACCAGACTGCTCCACCCCGCAATGTCTGGGCGCCTCATGTGCGCAAGAAAGAATATTACGCGGGAGTTCGGTAAACGGCAAGGAAAATCTCGTAGAGCATAATTCCTTCATATTTAAACCCCTCAGCCCCTATCACCGTAAACGAATTGCAGCCGAGCGCCGTCGACGGCACGTATACAATGGTGCGCGTCCTTTTATGCCAACACCGGGAGTAGACATGCTGCTCGCTATCGATATGGGAAATACGCAGACGGCCATGGGCCTGTTTGACGGAGACGAGCTGGTGCAGTCGTGGCGTATGCCCACCGACCGCTCCTATACCGCCGACGAGATCCACGTGCGCCTGATGGGTTTCTTTAAGATGTACGGCCTCTCGCTCGATACGGTTGACGCGATCGCCTTTGCGGGCGTGGTGCCGCAACTCTCGCGCGAATGGCACGCCGTGGCCAACCGCATCGCGGCAGACGCCATCGTCATCGGGCCGCAGACGGCCGCCGTGACCAAGCTGCGCGCGGCGCGCCCCCAGGCCGTGGGCGCCGACCGCGTAGCCAACGCCGTTGCGGCCGAGACTTTCTACGGCGCGCCGGCAATCGTGGTGGACTTTGGCACCGCGACCAATATCGACGTCATCGATGAGGACGGTTATTACATTGGCGGGGCGATTGCGCCGGGCATCCGCATCTCCATGGACGCGCTTGCCGCCCGTGCCGCCAAGCTCGCCAGCGTGCCGCTCGAGGCGCCCGAGCACGCCATCGGTCGCGACACCGAAGAGTGCATCAAGGTCGGCGCCGTGATGGGCGCCGCCGCCATGGCCGAGGGCCTGGTCACGCGCATGAAGCGCGAGCTGGGCCGCGAGGACGCCACCGTTATCGCCACGGGCGGTCTCGCCGGCATTGTCGCCGATTCGACCGATGCCTTCGACGTGGTCGACGGGCAACTCACCATCAAGGGCATCTGCGAAATCTACCGCCGCATGCAGGAGCTGGGATAGAGTAAACGCCAGGTCGCAGCAACCAGCCGCCAATCCTATTCCTCAAAATCGAAAATTTTTCAGTTTTGAGGAATAGGGTGCTGACAGCCCATTCCCCAGACAACAAGACCCTCCCCGGCAGCCGAGGAGGGTCTTGTTGTCATCGCTATCTTTGAGCGCGGGCGCCTCGCGTTACAGTCCGCGAATCCGTACGGCCTCGGGCGGAAACTCCTGCTCGCCGGCATCGGTCTTGATGGTCGCGCGGCCCCAGATGTCCAGGCCCGCAAACACACCGACCGCAAGCGGCAAGCCGTTGGGCGACACCGCCGCGACCTGACGACCCAACAGTGGCACCATGTCAAAGTACTCGCCCAGCACCGGAGCCAGCGGGCCGGCAGCGCCCTGTGGTGTGTTGGCGGCAACCGCCCAGGTGTCCACGCGGACCAGCACGGCGGCGGCCAATGCCTCGATCAGCGCCTCATCTGCCATATCCACACCAAGCTCACCCAGCGCCGCACGCTCAATATCAACCGTCACCGCGGCAAACATGCCCGCAGCACCGGCACCGCCGTTCACGGCAACACGCGCGAGTGACGTCTCAAACGCAGGCGCACCGCACACGATGTCACTCGGCCACTGGATACCCACCTTACCGGCAAGGCCCAGGCCCGGCGTCGACGTCGTGCCCACGAGCGCGTCCATCATGCCCATCGCGGCCACAAACGGAAGACCGTGGAAGGCGTGCATGTTCACGTCGGGGCGAACGACCAGCGAAAACGTCAGCGAAGCATCGCCCGCGCTCCACGCGCACCAGCCCGCGGACACGCCCTCGCGGCCCGCGTCACGCGCCGCGTCGAGCTCGGTGCCGGCGGCAACAGCATTCATCTCGATCATCTACATGCGCCCCAATTCGCCCACGATATGGCCCACGCGGTCCTCGGGCCCCTTGACCTCGACGCCGTTGTAGCGGAAGAACCGCGCCGGATCGTGCATCAGATCCTCGAGCGGCACCAGCACAAAGTCGCGCTCGCCGATCAGCGGATGCGGCAGGCGCAGCTTTTTGCCCCCGTGGGTCTCGCCGTCCATCCACAGCAGATCCAGGTCGATGGTGCGCGGGCCGTTGGCCTTGGCCTTTTTGGAGCGGTCGCGGCCCAGCTCGGCCTCGATCTTCATGAGCTCGTCGAGCAGCACCAACGGCGCCAGCTCGGTCTTGATCTCGATGACGGCGTTGGCAAACGCGTCCTGACGCGTCTCGTAGGCCGGCTCGCTCTCGTAGATCTTGGAGGAGTTGGACACGCAGGTGAGTGGAATCTCGGCGATCATGTCGCGTGCGGCGCGGATGTTGTCACAGCGATGCCCCAGGTTGGAGCCCACGGCCACAAACGCGCGGCGCGGCTGCGGCTTGGCAACCGCCCAGTAGCCGTTCAGGAACTGCGCAAAACCCGCGGCGTCGTGCACGCGCACGATGTTGGCACCGGCCTGGATGGCGCCCAGGCACACGCCAAACGTAGCGGCATCGCGCTCGGCGGCCTCGGTCACGCCCGAGACGGCGCCCACAAAGCGCTTGCGCGATACGGCGCACATGAGCGGATAGCCCAGTGACGCCATCTTGGCAGTCTCGCGCTGGATGACGATGTCCTCGTTAGCCGACTTACCAAAGCCCGGGCCAGGATCGATGCAGATGCGGTCGCGCGACACGCCGGCGTGGATGAGCGTGCGGGCCTGGTCGGACAGAAAGCCCATAACGCGGCGCATGATGGGCGCCGAATCGGGCAGGGTGAAGCGGCGGAGCTGAGAGGTGGGCACGTAGGCCTCCTCGCGGCGGGCGCTGCGGCGCATCATGGCCGCCAGGTGATCATTGGGCTCCGATGCGGCCTCGGTGGCTGCGGGCGCGGCCTCGGGCGCGGGCGCGACGGTCTCGGCGGCAGCAGCCTGCTCGGCGGCAGGCGTCTCCTGCTCGCTTGCAGGCTCGGTCGCGGGCTCAGGTTCGCCAAACGGCAACGAGGGCTGCACCACGCCACCCGGAAGCTTGGCCTCCGGCTTAGGCTCACCCAGCAACTTGCCGCGACGGCGACGAGCCGGCTTCTCGGCCTCACGCGCGGCCTCGGCAGCCGCCTCGCGCGCCTTCTCGGCAACAAACGCCGCTGCCGAGGTATCGAGCTGCACCGTTGCGTGCGTGCGGGTGGGCACGGCGACCTCGCCGGCATGCATCACAATGACTCCGCAGGTGCTCGTCTTAACAAACTCGACCATCTTGGGGTCGGTGAAGCCGGTCACGTCGTTGACGATCGAGGCGCCGCAGCGCACGGCCGCCTTAGCAACCGCCACGTGGCGCGTGTCGATCGAGACGATGGCGCCCTCTTTGGCCAGCGCGCGCACCACGGGCAGCACGCGGCGAGCCTCCTCATCGGGATTGACCGGGGTAAATCCGGGGCGCGTGGACTCGCCGCCCACGTCGATGATGTCGGCGCCGGCGTCGAGCATCGCCAGGCCGTACTCGATGGCGGCATCCGGGTCGAAGTGCTCCCCGCCGTCGCTAAACGAATCGGGCGTCACGTTGAGGACGCCCATGATGCGCGGACGGTCAAAGCTGAGCTCGTACTTTCCGCACCGCCATGTCTTGCTGTCGTTCGCCATGAACATCCTCCTAAAATGCCCACGCCGCCGCGCTCGGGCGCTGGCGGCGTGGTCGCTTTGCAATCAGTCTTTCTATTGTATCCGCGCACGCGGGCTAGAACGCAAACGCGGCCGCGATGTCGCAAGAAATCAGCAGGTCGGCATTTGCATCCTGATCGGTGGGGGCAAGATTGCAAATGGCCAGCGTATCGCCGGTAAAGTAGCGTGTAAGGCCCGCCGCCGGATACACCACGAGCGAGGTCCCGCCTACAATGAGGGCATCGGCCGCGGCGATGGCGGCAACGGCACCGGTCAACACATGCTCGTCGAGCGGTTCTTCGTAGAGCACCACATCGGGCTTGATGCGACCACCGCACGCGGGGCACACGGGCACGCCCGCGGCGTCCTCGTGCTCGCGCGAGCAAATCCACTCGGCGCTATAGACCGCTCCGCACGACTGGCAAATGTTGCGATGGACCGATCCGTGCAACTCAAACACGCGCTGCGAGCCCGCCATCTGATGCAAGCCGTCGATGTTTTGCGTCACCACGACATCGAGCTTGCCAGCTCGCTCCAGCTCGGCGAGCTTGGTGTGACAGCGGTTGGGCTTAGCGTTAAGCGCGATCATCTTGGTGCGGTAAAAGTCGAAGAACTCCGCCGGATGCGTCTCGTAAAAGCTGTGCGAGAGCATGGTCTCGGGCGGGTAGGCAAACTGCTGGTGATACAGGCCGTCAACGCTGCGAAAATCGGGAATGCCGCTTGCCGTGGAAACACCAGCGCCACCAAAGAACACCATGCGCTTGTGGGTATTGAACAGCTCCGCCAGCGCGGCGGAGGCCTGCTTGGGATCTGTTATCGCTTGCGTCATGTTTGTCCTCCGTCCATGTTGGTCGGGGCGGCTGCGATTGCGCCGTCGCCCACGGAGCCCACCCCGCCCCTGTTGCGCTAATCTTAAGCCTGCCAACCCCGTCGAAAGGACACCATGCCTCAGACTTACACTTTCGCCTCGTGGAACGTCAACGGCCTGCGCGCCGTGCTCAAAAAGGACCCGAGCTTTATCCAGATCACGCAAGAACTCGACGTCGATATCCTGGCGCTGCAAGAGACCAAGCTGCAAGAAGGCCAGGTCGATATTGACCTGCCCGGCTATCACCAAACCTGGAGCTACGCCGAGCGTAAAGGCTATTCGGGCACTGCGGTCTTTAGCCGCCAGGAACCGCTGCGCGTGCTGCACGCCGATGCGCTGCTGCCCTACGCCGGCGAGGGTGAGGCAGCTGAGCTCGTTGCCCAAGCCGCGACCGAGGGCCGTGTCTGCGCGCTGGAGTTCGACAAGTTCTGGTTTGTCGACGTCTATACACCCAACGCCCAAAATGAACTCGCCCGCATCGACGTGCGCATGGCCTGGGACGATGCTTACCGCGGCTTTTTGAACGCGCTCGAGCGCGAGACCGGCAAACCCGTCGTGACCTGCGGCGACTTTAACGTGGCGCACGAGGAGATCGACCTTAAGAACCCCAAGTCCAACCGCGGCAACGCCGGCTTTTCGGACGAGGAGCGCGGCAAGTTTACCGAGCTGCTCAACGCCGGCTTTACCGATACCTGGCGTGCGGCAAACCCCGACGTCGAGGGCGTCTACAGCTGGTGGAGCTATCGCTTTAATGCCCGCAAGAACAACGCCGGCTGGCGCATCGACTACTTCCTGGTAAGCGACGCAATCGCCGACAACGTACGCGACACCGGCATCCGCGGCGACATCTTCGGCAGCGACCACTGCCCCGTCACCCTTACGTTGGAGCTCTAACTCCAGCTGCCCCCGGAGACGAAGGAAAACGGATCATTTTGGGCCTCGTGAGGGTGTCCGCGTGACCCATCCGCCACGAAACACGCCCATCTACTACGTTTAAGCCACCACCCTCAACCACAGCGAACAACGCAAAAAGAAAACCGCAGGTAGAAAGCCTGCGGTTTTTCATAAAACGCGGTCATGGTCGGGAGTATCAAGCTAAACGTAGTAGATGGGCCAGTTTCGTGGCAAGCGCCGTCAACTGATTCCCTGGGGACATCTGGGGACGGAAGAAAATGGATCAATTTGGCTCTCTGAGGGCCACGATGCCCGTCATATCAGCCGGCCATTCCAAAACTATGCCGGTTTACGGGGCTGAATCGCGAACCCCCAACCATACGCAATTCCGAGATAATAAAACCGCAGGTGAACGGCTTACTCTATTTCGAAAAAAGCCGGCATGGTCTGCCTGCGCCAATCTAGCCCCGTAAACCGGCATAGTTTTGAAATGACACTTCGGCAGTATTGATTCCCGCCCCGACGCAACCAGCCCTACAGCCTGTATTTCACGACGACACGGTTAATGCGACGGCACCAAGGCTTGTACAAGGCGGCCAAAAACACGCAGGTCGCAAGGCCGTGCGTAATATCGAACGGCACTGCCGTGGCAAGACGCGCCACGGCACCCGCCCAAGTAAGCGGCTGTACAAAACCAATGATGTCATATGCGTTGATCACGACGCCATAGAGCAGGCCCGACGCAAAGCCGTACGCCAGCAGTACTGGCATGCGCACGGTGCCGTCGACGCGGTCGAACGCACCCGCATACGCTAGCGCGCCGCCAACATAGCCAACCAGCCCCCAGGCATACATCTGCCACGGCGTCCACATGCCTTGTCCAAAAAAGAAATTGCTGGTCAGCGCCGCCAGCGCGCCAACCATAAAACCATTGCGGCGACCAAGCGTCGCCCCCGCGATAATGGCGATGGCACTCACCGGTTTAAAGTCGGGAATGGGACCGAACAAGATGCGCCCCGCCGCGGCCAACGCCGCCAACACCAGCGTGGGCATAATCTGGCGCAGGCCCGGGCGCGAAGCCTCGTAACCCGCAAAGAACAGCGCAAGCACCAGCGCCACCACAACCAGCATGGCCAACGCTGCCTGCTCAACGCCCGCCAGCAACGCCGCAGCCATCACCGCAGGAACCGCCAGCAGCAGCGGGATTTCCATATGTTGCAAGACGCGTGACAACGGCAGCCCCCATCAAACGAATGTCCGTTTATGGTAGCACGGGCAAAATGAGGCCGACCAATCCCCCGGCCGACCTTGGCTGCCAGTCGATCAGGCTTTCGCCACGCGACCGGTCTTGGCGCTATTCGCCCGTAACTTTAGCGGCAATGGCCGCGACAAAAGGATCAAACAGCAAGCCGCCCACAACGACAAAGGCCCATCCGCCCACCACGAGGCGAACCCAGCGCGAGAAAAACGGCACACCGTCGATAACGCCAACGCCTGACTGAAACGCGACTTCAAATAGCCCGATAATGCAGAAGAGCAGAGTAGCGCCCACAACGGTTCCGCAAATCCGTGCGCCCGGAGTGTTCCGATCAAAACCAAAAAACTCAACGCACGTCTCAATTGCTTTGCCAAAGAGCGGCAAAAAACCCACGAACTGTGCAATACCGATGGCCAGAATAAGCTGCCCCCAGAAACCAGTAAGTCCCTGAAAATCTAAGCCAGGCTTTCCCTCAACAATCGGCAGAAATGAACACATGAATAGAGGATTAACGATGCCGTTGAGAATGGTCACAGCGGTACTCTTTTTTAGTGTCAAGTAGACCAACTCCTTTTGCCCTTGTCGGCCAGGCCCAAAGGGCGGAAGCGAATATTACATAAGTGAATCGGGAGACGGCAGGAATGGCGACACCAGCGCCGTCGCGCCAAACAGAACAGCGCACCCAAAAAGCAGCGTTTCGTAGCTCTCGCCAATGCAGAAGGAGAGGGCCACGGGAATCAAAAACGTAAGTCCCAGTGAAGCGGTGCTCACCACGCCGCCGGCGCTTCCCGCAAGTCCCTCGCGCACCTCGGGCAGCATGTAGGGCAGCGACTGAACGACCGGACCAGCGACGGAGCTCGAAACGCCGATCGCAAACATCAGCCCCACAGAAGGATGGGAGACAAAAGCCTCTCCTGCCCACATAAGGGCACTTCCCGCCATTGCGGAGATGGCCATAAACACGCGATAATCGCCAAATTGCGCCCGCACATAGGGTCCAGCCACGCTGCCGACAATCGATCCAAGCGTCACGAAAGAGGCGAGAAGTCCAGCAGCCTTGGGTTCAGTTGAAGCCTCAAGCGCTGAAACAAGATAACCCGAGTACGCCGTAGCCGATGCAAGGGCAACTCCAAGCAGTATCGCCACGAGCCAAACTATCGGCATCTTGATTACCGCCGCAAACGCACTTGCCGACGATGCAGCAGGCTCCGCGCCCTGAACGCCAAAGCCATCTGCAGCCTGCAGAACATCTGCCGACGGCGCAACCAGCAGCCACAGCAATCCAAACACGGCAAACAAAACCGCGGCAAGGGCATATGCTCGTCCGGGCGTTGCAAAGAGAGGAGAGGTTGCAAGCGAGCAGGCGATTCCGCCCGACCCCGCAGCGTAGAACCATCCCATGGCCCTATCGGTTTCTCCGCCAAAAGCGGAACCAAGCACTTTTAGAACGATGGCATTCACGACGCATGGTGCCGCACCCAGAAGCATGGTCGCCGTGAACAGCGTCGCAAACGATGCGCACTCCGCGCGAGCAGCCGCTGCAATTGCAGAAATCGCCGACGCGATGAATACGAGCGCCTTCACGCCATATCGATCGGCGCAAACGCCGACAGGCATGCCGAATACAACGGCAGGAACAAACGGGGCAAACAGGACGGCTGAAAACTCGGCCGAGGTCAGATGCAGGTCCGACACAACCAGATGTGTCAATCCCGACACCTGATACTGCGCGTAGTTCGCAGCAAACACGATGCCGCACACCACAAACAGCAGGGCATATTTTTCGACCGTCCCTTTGCTCACGTTCATCACCCTATCTATGCTTCATCCTTGCGATAGACGACGCGTCCGTTAAAGATCGTCGTCTCGACTTCGAGATCGCGAAGCGCCATCGGGTTCATTTCAAACGGATTGCCCGACAGGATGACGATATCGGCAAGCTTGCCGGCGGCAAGGCTGCCCAAACGGCGCTCAAAGCCCTCGACATATGCTGAGCCGAGCGTGTGCGCTTGCAGCGTCTCGCCGAGCGTCAGGGCATTCTCGCGGAAGTATCCCTCCGCCGGGTGCCCGTCAAACTCGCTACGCGTCACCGCAGCATACACGGTATCGATAGGATCGATTGACATCACCGCAGGCCAGTCAGTACCAAGCCCTAAGTGGATTCCGCCATCGGCCTCTTCCCTATAGCGCCACATGTGGCTCATGCGCTCTTCGCCAAGAGACTCCTCGTACACGCCCTGCCCAAGGCCTCCGATGGGATGCTGCGGCTGGACCGCAGCATTAATGCCCAGGCGCTTCATGCGAGCAATATCCTCGAGCTTCAGGTTATCTGTATGCTCGATAGCAAAACGCGCCCCCTTGTTGCCGCACACCTCCTCGGCACGCTCGACGGCATCGATAATCATCGTGGCCGATGCGTCGCCGATGGCATGAATACGAACATCGAAGCCATTCTTGCTGGCCTCGAGCATCATGCGGTCAAGCGTCTCCTGGTTGCATGCTGGTTCGCCGCGAAAGTCCTTCCCCGTAGGAGCGTTAAGATACGGCTCATGCATGTAGGCCGTGTACGCCTCGGGACAGCCGTCCAAAATGTACTTGAGACCCGCCATTCGGACGCGCTCGCCGTGATGACGCACACGCAGGGCCTGCGACTCTGCCATCGGAGCGTCGAGCGCAGAATAGTAGCTAATACGCAGCGTACTCAGGTCCTCGCTCGCCAGACGGTCATAGATGTCGTACACGCCGGGCGTGGTCACGCCCAAAGGATACATATCACCGATCGAAGTTATGCCGAGCTTGTTGAACTTGCGCATCGACTTGAGCAACGACGCATCAAGGTCCGGTTTGTTGAGCACAACATCGAGCAAGATGTTCGTCGCCTGGGGCTCAGACAGAAAGCCATTGGGCTCGCCGTTGTCAAAGTGGCGGATAAGGCCACCTTCAGGCGTCGGGGTATTGCGATCAATACCAACCGCCCTAAGCGCGGCGGTATTGCACCACACCACGTGCATCGAAAAATCCGAAAGCACGATTGGGCGGTCGATATCGAGCGCATCGAGGCTGCGGCAATCAGGGTCAATCGGGTTTTCCCATGCAGGCGAATACCAACCCTGGCCGTAAATCCACGGATTGTCAGGGTGTTCGGCAGCAAACTTTGCCACAGCATCCACGCAAGCCTGCTCACTCGGCAGGAACATCAGATCGCAACAGAAGTCTTCATCCTTCTGGATTGAACCAAGCGCAAAATGCATGTGTGAATCGTTGAATCCGGGCATGACCAGTTTGTTGCCGGCGTCAATAACCTCAGTATCGGGACCGATAAACGGCTGCACCTTGTCGGGAGAGCCCACGGCCACAATCTCGCTGCCGCGAACTGCAACGCACCCAGCGCGAGGCTCAAGTTCCTCGGCCGTAAACAGCGCCGTCGTCTTAAGGACGATATCGGCGGGAACCACCGATTCCATGGCTACTCACCGTCCTTGGCGGCGGCAGCCTGCATGGCCTTGCGGCCGAGCTCGGGCAGGAAGAAAACCGGAACCACGGAAAGCAGGAAGCAGAGGCTCTCGAGACCCATGTTCATAGTGTAATCGGCACCGGCAATGGCGGAGATACCGATAGGCAGGAAATAGCTCATGAGCAGGGAAATGGTGCCTACGATACCGCCAGCGGAGCCAGCATACTTATCACCAATCTCGGGAAGGAGGACAGGCATGGACTGCATGATCGGGCCGTTGATGGCGGTAAAGAAGCCATTGATGACCAAAATCGTCCACAGAAGGAAACCAACCGGGGTGTACCACGTCACGAACATCGATATGGCACCGATGAGAGTAGTGACGATGAGAAAACCCTTGAACTTTCCAAGCTTATCGCAGAACGCAGGCCCAACGATGCAGCCGAAAAAGCTGCCAACGGTAACAATTGCGGCCATGAAACCAGCAGTGGCGACGTCTATGCCCTTGCCAAGCTGAAGCGCCTGAGGCAGGAAACCGGCATAGGCAGTGGTAGAGGCAAGTCCAAAACCGACGCCGATGGAGATTAGCCACACGCCAGGACTCTTGATAGCAACCTTGATGTAGTCGAGCACGGGCTCGGGCTCGGGGAGCGATTGCCCCTCGGGCACATCTCGGTCAAGCACAATCCAAAGAACCCAGGAAATGGTCATGACGACAGCAGCGACCATATAAGAGTTAAAGACGCTGCCGAACAAGCCAGCGCAGATCTGAGCGACAACGATGGCAACGCACGAAGCCGCGTAGAACAAGCCCATGGCGAAACCAGTCTGTTCACGGAACCAGGTGCCGAGCACCTTGATGAGGTTGGCGTTGAGTGCCGAGATTCCCATGCCAATCAGGAACATCGATGTCATCTGCATCGTGAACGAATCGAGCGTAAAGCAACGGAGAAAACCGCCGGCAACCGAAATTGCGGTGCAAACCGTGACAACTTTCTTAGAACCGATACGGTCACCAAGGGCACCCAGCGGAATTGAGAAGAAAACGGCGGTAAGCATAGGAACGAGGAACAGCATCGAAAAGCCGACGGTATCGATATTGAGCATAGGCATGACCTCGACGGCGAGTGCTGAGACCTGGTACTGCATGTAGTTAGCCATAAAGCACAGCAAGCAAACGACTGAAACAATCGCCCAACGCCATGAAGGAAGCTTCTCTTCCATGATGACTCCTTTAATAAGTCGGAATAATCAAACAGCTTGGAGAACCGGGCCCTGGCTCTTAGGTATTCATATTTTGCGATTGGCCCCTCACCGAAACCATTCGGCTAACGGCTTATCATCATTCGAAAAAAGGAGTAGTATCTCTACGCAAATTAACTAAAATGCCAGCTAAACCACTACGCAATCTCATCGGAGGTCATCTTGAGCTTTTTGTCCGATTCTGAATGGCTCTGCTTAAACGATCTCGTGCTTTCGATTAATTCCATCGACAGCGACCGCGAGTTTCGCTCGACCGTCCTCAAAAAGCTGCGTTTTCTCATCCCCTACGAGTCGGCTGCATTTTTCCTGAGCGACCTTTCCAGGGATCTCGTATCCACCCCGCAAGAATGGAAAACGCGCGTCTTTCTTGACCCTCTTGGCATCGATGTCCCCGCTGGGATGCTCGAGCTCTACACCGAAAAGTACTGGCAGCAGGACATGATCGTCGCCCACCGCAATCTTACGCGCTCGACGGTGCTGCGCGAGTCCGATCAGCTCAGCCCTGGCGATATCGACAGCAGTTATATGAAGGATTATCTTGGCGGCCGCCACGTCGTCAACGTCAGTTTCTTTAATGACGAGGGCTTTTTGGGATCGCTCAATCTTAATCGCAAGAAAGAAGAGGGCGACTTTAGCGATCGCGAAGTTCAAATCCTTGAGCTCATCGAACCACACCTCACGAACCGACTATCAAAATGGCGTGTGCGCGCCGACCGCAGCTCGTCTGAAATCGTATTTGCTCACGACTACGACGTCTCAGCGCGCGAAATCGATGTGTGTCGTTGCGTGTTATCGGGCATGGACAACGCGGCCATCGCCGAAGAGCTCTCCATCAGCACTGGCACCGTTAAAAAGCATCTGGAGAACATCTTTCGAAAAACACAGGTCAACAGCCGCGTTGGGCTCATGGCGCTCCTTCAGCAGTACACGGCGCTCAAGCAGTAAGACCGTTCTCGCCCGCGAACCCGCTCACGCCCTATAAAACACGTTGTCGGCAAAGAAGTCGGTCGGCGGCTCCATGCAGGCGATCTCGCCATCAAACATCATGGCGATGTCGTCGGCTACCTGCTCGGCAAAATCCAGGTCGTGCGTTGCCATGATGACGGTGCCGCCAGCCTTCGCATGGTCACGCAGGGCGCGAGCGATGATGCGGCGGCTCTCCAGGTCCAAGCCCTTCGTGGGCTCGTCAAGCAGCAGCAGCTCGGGGCCAATCAGCAGCAGCTTTGCCAGCGCGAGCAGCTGGCGCTGTCCGCCCGAGAGGTCGTAGGGGTGACGCGTCTCCAGGCCGTCCAATCCCAGTTGCGCCGCACGCTCCCGCGCCAAGTTCTCGTCATATCCGCAGGTCGAGGCCCATTCCATCAGCTCATCGTGAACCGTCTCGGCAACCAGCAATGCTTTGGGGTTCTGAGGCAGCAGCGCCGCCGAGGCCGCTCCGCGCACCATGCGGCCGCGCTGCAGCTTGGCGGTCTTCGCCAGCACCGAGAGCATCGTCGACTTACCGCATCCGTTGCCGCCCACGACCGCATGCACCGCACCGGCCGAAAACGCCACGTCGAGCCCGCGCAGCACCCAACCGCCCGCGCGATCGTAGCGAAACCAGCTCCCTGCCAGGGTGGTAGCCGACCCGCCGTGCATTTTTTGGAGTATTCTGCTCCCATCCGTGCGCGGGAAGGCTTCCGAGCCGTTCTCGAGCGACGTTTGCGCCACAAATTCGGACGATTTGTCCAATTCCGAACTTTTTTTCGCGCTCGATACGTCCCCGGGCGGCTCCAGAGAGCCCAAATTGTCCTCACGCCTGCTGAATACTCCGTTTTTTGCACATCGGACGGCACCCCACCCCAACATGTCGTCGGAAAACAACGATTCTCGGCGTCCCAAAGAAGCCATATCCGCCACCTCGCGCACGCGACCGTCCTCAATCCGGTACGCACACGTCGCATACTCGAGCATTGGACGCGGTTGATGCGTAGCCACAACAACCGTGCAGCCCAACTCACGGTTCACGCGAAACAGCGCGTGCAGAAAATTCTTCTCGGCAACGGGATCGAGCTGAGACGTGGGCTCGTCGAGTAGCAGCACACGCGGACGCAGCGCCAGGACGGCGGCAAGCGACAGCAGCTGCTTGCGGCCGCCCGAAAGCGTATCGGTATCGCGATGAAGCCAGTCCTCCAGACCAAAGAAATAGCTGGTCTCAGCTACGCGACGGCGCATCTCATCACGTGCTAGCCCCAAGTTTTCCAGGCCAAACGCCATCTCGTGCCACACGGTTTCGCACACGATCTGGTTCTCGGGATCCTGGAACACATAGCCCACGCGCTCCGCCGATGCCCGCACGTCCATGTCGGCAACGTTCTCGCCCAGCACGCGCGCATCACCAGTGCGCTCGCCCGCCGGCGCGATCTCGGGCTTGAGCAGCGACAGCAGCGTCGACTTGCCCGAACCGGTACCGCCAACAAGCAGCGCAAATGCACCTTGGGGAACACGCCAATCAAGCCCCTCGAGCACCGGTGCCTCGGCCCCGGGATAGGCAAAACTAAGGCCCTGCACCTCAATCGCCGGAATATCCGGGCCGCACGCCGCGCCCGACACCGGGCCCCTATCCAACCGAGCCATCAGCCAAACCTCTTCTCATCAATCGCGTGCGACGCGCAAGGCAGCATCATCCAGGCAGCGTACACGACATAGCCCCGCCACGGCGCCGGCACCGAGAGCTGCGGATAAAACGAATACTGCGTTGTCGCGGTCCATGCCACCGCCACCGCGGCGGCACCAAACACCGCAAGCCCAGCCAGCGCGGCAACGTCGCTGCGCCCCAGTCGATACCGCGCATACGTCGTACGACGCGTCGCGGCACCCCACCCGCGCGAGCGCATCGCGTCCGCGCGCTCCAGCGAATCTTCCATGCCCCAGCCCATCAACACACTCGATGCCCGCAAACGCGAACGCACGGGGTCGGCCGGCGCGCTGCCCGGCACATCAATCGCATCCTGCACCGCCAGCACCGTACGACCGCGGCGCAAAAACTGCGGGATAAGCCTCATGCACATCGAGATCATGAGCGCAATCACCGGCGCGGCATTGCCCAGCAGCGCGAGTACCTTGTCGTATTCGAGCATCGATGCCGCCGCCTCAAACCACAACACGCTCGCCACAAACAGCCCGCCCATGCACAGGCCGTATACCATGCTCTCCAGATACACCGCGCGCATGCCAATACGGAACAGCTCCGTCGAACCCGAGGCGCTAAACAGCGGATTGAGCAGCGCGACGATCAAAATCACCGGCAGCTGCCAGCGGAGCGCGCCCAGCGTGCGGGCAGCCCCACGCGTCGCAAATCCATACGCCAGCCCGCCTGCGAGCGACAGCGCGATCAGTACCGGCTGCATCGAGAACATAGTGAGCCCCAGCGTCAGCACTATATAGAGTGCCGGCACAGCCGGATGCGACATCGAGAATGCCGCGACGGGCCCGCCGCCAAACTCCTCTCGTATGTTATCCACGGGCACCCCCGTTCCCTCGCTCAAACAACAGCTCCGCAGCACCGCCAACGCCGCACGCACGCAGTGCAAACGCCACGCCGGCGGCGCAAGCCTCAACCGCCGCAAACCAATCGTTACGCGCTCGTCATATGCCTGCGGTATCATATTGCGCCGTGTATCGTTTCCAAACACACGTCTCTATAACGTAACAGGAGATCACATGGACGCAACCGCAATTATCCTCGCTGCCGGCGAGGGCACCCGCATGAAGTCGAACCACTGCAAGGTTTCGCACAAGATCCTGGGTAAGCCCATGGTCCAGTGGATCGTCGACGCTACCATCAAGGCCGGCTGCAGCCGCGTCGTGGTCGTCATCGGCAGCCACGCCGACGAGATGCGCGCCCTCATCGACGGCGCCTACGCCAACAGCGCCACCAAGGTCGAGTGCGTCGAGCAGACCGAGCGCCTGGGCACCGGCCACGCCGTAAAGGTCGCGCTCGAGGCCTGCGGCATCACGCAAGGCCCCGTCGTCGTGCTCAACGGCGACCTGCCGCTCATCACCGCCGACACCGTCGCCAAGTTCGCGCAAACCGTCGCCACCGGCGAGCTCGCCTGCACCGTCATGACCATGACCCCGCCCGATCCTTTCGGCTACGGCCGCATCAAGCTGGGCGCCGATGGTCAGATCGAGCGCATCATCGAGCAGAAGGACTGCACGCCCGAGCAGGCCGCCACGCTGCTGGAGTGCAACGCCGGCTGCTACGCATTTGACGGCACGCAGCTCGCCGCCCACATCAACGAGATCGGCAACGACAACGCGCAATCCGAGTACTACCTGCCCGACATGCTCGAGATCCTCAAAGGCCACGGCCAGGCTGTCTCCATCTTCCACTGCGACGACTACCGCGACGGCCTGGGCGTCAACAGCCGCATCCAGCTCGCACAGCTCACCGCCATCGCGCGCGACCGCATCAACGAGCACTGGATGGCCGAGGGCGTTACCTTCATCGACCCCACACAGGCCTGGATCGGCCCCGATGCCGTTATCGGCCGCGATACCGTCGTGTGGCCGCAGACGCACCTGATCGGCCACGTCACCGTGGGCGAGGAGTGCCAGCTCGGTCCCAACAGCCGCCTCACCGACACCACCGTCGGCAGCGGCTGCACCATCGATGAGACCATCGCCATTGAGGCCGTCATCGAGAACGGCGTCGACTGCGGCCCGCGCGCCTACCTGCGCCCGGGCACCCACATGCTCGACGGCTCCAAGGCCGGCACGCACGTGGAGATCAAGAAGTCCACGATCGGCGAGGGTTCCAAGGTGCCCCACCTGTCCTACATCGGCGACACCACCATGGGCTCCGGCGTCAACGTGGGCGCGGGCTCCATCACCTGCAACTACGATGGCGTGCACAAGCACAAGACCGTCATCGGCAAGGACGCCTTCATTGGCTCCGACACCATGATGGTCGCGCCCGCCCAGATCGGCGACGGTGCACTCGTGGCCGCCGGCTCCGTCATCACCGAGCCGGTCCCGGCAGACGCGCTCGGTCTGGGCCGCGCCCGTCAGGTAAATATTGAGGGCTGGGCCGCCGATTACCGCCGCCGCCTGCACGAGGACGACGAGGTATAACGTTTTACCAAGCACAAAAGGAGCTGCTCCATGGGGGCGGCTCCTTTTTCTATCGTGACCTGCGCAACCGGATGAGTGGTCGGTTCGTGTCCGTTGGCGGTAAAGACGTTATCAAGACCCGATAAACCCCGCCGCGCGGTTACAATGCAACAAGGCATCTATATGGCATTCGATGTATAAAGGAGAAGGGTAATGCCGATTAATGATCCCGAGAAGTCGGAGAATATGCGCAAGTCCATCCGCGTGTATTCCGGTTCCTCCAACCGTCCCCTCGCTCAGAAGATTGCTGAGTACCTTGGGGTCGAGCTTTCGGGCCTTACGCTAAAGCAGTTCGCCAATGGTGAGATTTACGCCCGCTACGACGAGACCGTCCGCGGCGCCGACGTCTTCCTGATTCAGTCCGTGGCCGGCGGCAACGTCAACGACATGCTCATGGAGCTGCTCATCGCCACCGACGCTGCCAAGCGCGCATCCGCCCGCTCCATCACCGCCGTTATCACCCACTACGGCTATGCCCGCCAGGACCGCAAGGCCGGCCCGCGCGAGCCCATCACCGCCCGCCTCGTCGCCAACCTGCTCGAGCGTGCCGGCGTCAACCGCATCATCACCCTCGACCTGCACCAGGGCCAGATCCAGGGCTTCTTCGATATCCCGGTTAACCACCTGTCCGCACTGCCGCTATTTGGCCAGTACTACAACGACATGCACTTCGACACCGACAACCTGGTTGTCGTCTCCCCCGACGTGGGTCGCGCCAAGGCCGCCAAGAAGCTGTCCGACATGCTCGGCTGCGACCTGGCCATCGCCCACAAGGGCCGTCCGCGCCACAACGCCGCCGAGGTCATGGGCATCATCGGTGACATCAAGGGCAAGACCTGCATCATCAACGACGACATGATCGACACTGCTGGCACCCTGTGCGCCAACGTCAAGGAGCTCAAGGCTATGGGCGCCGGCGACATCTACGTCTGCGCCACCCACGGCATCTTCTCCGGTCCGGCCATCGAGCGCCTGAACGATGCCCCCATCGTCGAGTGCGTCGTCACCGACGCCATCCCCGTCGAGGTCGGCGGCAAGATCAAGACTATCTCGGTCGCCGAGGAGTTCGCTCAGGCCATCTCCGCCGTTTACCACGAGGAGCCCGTCTCCACGCTCGTCGGCGGCGACTTCGCGCTGTAGTCGCATCGTCCTTGCAACCCGGCGCATCGCCGCCGGAACAGAAGAAACCCCCGCGCTCCCCCTTGCTTCGCAAAGGTCGCGCGGGGGTTTCTTCTGTTCCGGCGGCTCGCTCTGCCGCGGCCGCGCTTTTGTCTGGTGGGATTTCGCTGAAACGAAGTCTCGCCTTCGGCGGGCGTGGTAGCCTTTGTCGTTGAACGAACTACTTATGTAACGAAAGGAAGCCTATGGCAGCTGCACAGCCGCTTAAGATTCGCATGGTTGCCGGACTCGGCAACCCGGGTGAGGAATATGCCGAGACCCGCCACAACGCCGGCTTTAAGGCGATCGATGAGCTGGCCCGTCAGGCCGGCGTCACGTACTGGAAAAACCAGGCCGGCGCCGAGGTCGCGCTCATCAATATCAACGATGCCGAGGAAGAGGGCGGCAAGCGCCAGATTGTGCTGGTCAAGCCGCAGTCATACATGAACACCTCGGGCGGCCCCATCTCCAAGCTCTGCCGCGAGTACAAAATCAAGGCCGAGGAGCTGCTCGTAATCCACGACGAGCTCGATATTCCCGCCGGCGATGTGCGTGTTAAGGTGGGCGGCGGCCACGCCGGCCACAACGGCCTGCGCTCCATCATCGACAAGATGGGCAGCCGCGACTTCAGCCGCATCCGCACCGGTATCGGCAACCCTCCCGGCAAGATGGCTGTCGCCGACTACGTGCTCAAGCAGCTGCGCGCCCGCGAGGCCGAGGACTTCCAGGACACCTGCGCCCGCGCCGCAGACGCCGCCGGCCTGGCAATCGTGCACGGCGTGATCTATGCCCGCGACCACGTCAACGGCTCCGCCTCCGCCAACGGCAAGCACTAAAACCTACCATTTAGGGACAGGTTTATTTCGGCAGGTTTTATCTGCGTAAACGCCGCAGTCGGCACATCGCAATAAACACGCTGCCACCATACATGCATAACGCCCCAAAGGGGGCCGGCCTCACCGATGCGCGAGGCCGGCCCCCTTTGCCGTTTTGCCTGATAAAACCTGCCAAAATAAACCTCTCCCCCTTTGGTAGGCCGAAGTGGATAAACCCTTTTCCCGACCGCCGAAGACACACGTAAGCGACATGTCCATGAGGGTATAATTTGCACCGTATGTCTGCACAACGCCTGTGCGCGTACGGTTTTATTCGGGCTACCGTCCATTTCCGTGGAGGCACGGTTCGGCGGCCCTAACAAGAGAGGGGTTCTATGTATAAGATCCTGGAGAAGACGCAGTTCTCGGAGAAGGTGTTCAAGTTCCGCATCGAGGCGCCTGCAATCGCCAAGCATGCGCACGCTGGACAGTTCCTCATGGTTCGCGCCAACGAGACGGGCGAACGTGTCCCGTTTACCCTGGCCGGCTGGAACGGTGACGAGGGCTGGGTCGAGTTCATCTTCATGGTGATCGGCAAGACCACCGAGATGCTTTCCACCTACGAGGCCGGCGAGTCGCTGCGCGACGTCGTGGGCCCGCTGGGCGTTCCCACCGAGATGGCTGAGGGCCCCTGCGCCGTCATTGGCGGCGGCGTCGGCCTGGCAATTGCCTTCCCGGTCGCCAAGCACCTGGTCGAGACCGGCCACGAGGTGCACGCCATCATGGGCGCCCGCACCAAGGACCTCCTGCTCATGGAGGACCAGTTCCGCGAGCTCCTCGACGAGGACCACATCCACATCACCACTGACGACGGCTCCTATGGCGAGCAGGGCGTTGTCACCGCTCCGCTGGAGCGCCTGCTGCAGGACAAGGCCGTGAGCCAGGTCTTCTGCGTCGGCCCCGTTCCGATGATGAAGTTCTCGACCCTCACCGCCCAGAAGTACGACACCCCCATCACCGCGTCGCTCAACCCCATCATGGTTGACGGCACCGGTATGTGCGGCTGCTGCCGCGTCGAGGTGGGCGGCGTGACCAAGTTCGCTTGCGTCGACGGCCCCGACTTCGATGCCACCCTGGTCGACTGGGATGACCTTCGTGCCCGCCAGGCCGCTTACCGTTCCGAAGAGGGCGCGTCCCTCAAGGCCTATGAGGAAAAGAGCTGCGCATGCCACTAGTTAACGGTCGTTTCGTTGCCGATATGAAGTCGCCCCGCACCCCCGATAACGAGGAGCCGGCTGCCGAGCGCGCCTGCGACTTCCGCCCCGTCGACAAGGGCTTCACCGAGGAGATGGCGCTGGCCGAGGCCGAGCGCTGTCTCAACTGCAAGAAGCCGTTCTGTGTTGAGGGCTGCCCCGTCAACATCAACATTCCCCGCTTTATCGAGCAGATCCGCGCGAAGGACTTCGGCGGCGCTCTCGATACCATCCGCGAGGACTCCATGCTTCCCGCCATCTGCGGTCGCGTCTGCCCGCAGGAGAACCAGTGCGAGGGCAAGTGCATCCGTGGTAAGAAGTCCGAGCCCGTGGCCATCGGCCAGCTCGAGCGCTTCCTGGGTGACCGCCCCGAGCTCGCCTCCACGCCCAAGATGGCCCCCAAGAACGGCAAGAAGGTCGCCGTCGTGGGCTCTGGCCCGTCCGGCATCACCTGCGCCGGCGAGCTCGCCCGTAACGGCTTTGACGTCACCGTCTTTGAGGCCTTCTTTACCGGCGGCGGCGTGCTGGTCTACGGCATCCCCGAGTTCCGTCTGCCCAAGGCGGTCGTCAAGCGCGAGATTGACGGCCTGGAGGACATGGGCGTCAAGTTTGAGTACAACTCCGTCGTGGGCAACATGGCCACGGCCGAGGAGCTGTTCGAGCAGGGCTTCGACGCCATCTACGTGGCGACCGGCGCTGGCCTGCCCAAGTTCCTCAACGTCCCCGGCGAGAACCTGCCCAACGTCTTCTTCGCCAACGAGTACCTCACCCGCGTGAACCTGATGAAGGCCAACAAGTTCCCCGAGTACGACACCCCCACCAAGCACGGCAAGAACGTCGTCGTCTTTGGTGGCGGCAACGTGGCTATGGACGCCGTCCGTACCGCCAAGCGCCTGGGCGCCGAGCACGCCATCATCGCCTACCGTCGTACCGAGGACGAGATGCCCTGCCGTCGCGCCGAGCTGCACCATGCTAAGGCCGAGGGCGTCGAGGTTCTGCCGCTCGTCTCCCCGCTCGAGTTTGTCGCTGGCGAGGACGGCTCCGTGTGCGCCGTCAAGGTCCAGAAGATGGAGCTCGGCGAGCCCGACGAGTCCGGCCGCCGTCGCCCGGTGCCCATCGAGGGCGCCATCGAGGAGATTCCCTGCGACGTCGCGATCTCGGCTATCGGCACCAACGCCAACCCCTTCGCAAAGAAGATCGGCGGCAAGATGGAGCTCAACAAGTGGGGCTACATCGTTGCCGACGAGGAGACCGGCCAGACCACCGATCCCCGTATCTGGGCCGGCGGCGACATCGTCACCGGTGCCGCTACGGTCATTCTGGCGATGGGCGCCGGCAAGAAGGCCGCCGCTTCCATCACCAAGAGCCTGCTGGGCGAGTAATCACCTGCAGTGCTAGCCACCAAACGGCAAAGTCCCCGTCGAGCACACGCCCGGCGGGGACTTTTTCTATGCCGGCCGCCCCAACCACCACAAAGGGGACAGGCACCTTTGTGGTGGTTGGGGGCCTGACCGACTAGTTTGTCTCGATCTGTAACACCTGGAGCCCGTTGAGCATCGTAGTTGTTACAGATCGAGATATTGCGCCAGCCGCCTCCGCTTTATCTCGATCTGTAACAGTTAGAGGCCAAATTCCTCGCTACATGTTACAGATCGAGACGTTAGGTTGGCGGCTGAACAGTTCATCTAAATCTGTAACAGTTAGAGCCATTTTCGCTGGCTTGGTGTTACAGATCGAGACTATGCAAAAGCCGAGGATAGGCACTGCCGCCAAGGCCTTCCCCTCGGCCTAAAACAAAAACCACCACAAAGGTGCCTGTACCCTTTGTGGTGGTTTTTGGTCGGCTAGCCTTCGAGTTGAGCCACTTTGTAGCGGTAGGCAGCGGCGATGACGTCTTTACAGCCCTCGCGTCCCAGCTTAGCGCGGTTGACGACGATATCCTTGCCGCTCGTCATCTTCCACTTTCCGGCGCTATAGCGCTTATAGAACGCCTCGCGCGCCTTCTGCTGCTGCTTGACCAGCTTGGCGCCCTTCTTTTTGTTGAGACCACGCTTTTTGCGCACAATCTCGACGCGGTCCTCAAAGGGGGCGGTCACCAGCACGGCAATATGGTTGGGATTATTGCGCAGCAGATAATCGGACAGACGACCCTCGATAATGCAGCTCTCGGTCTCGCCCAGGTCCAAGATCACCTGGCTCATCTTTTGGAACAACTTATCCGAGTACGAACGCGCATCGTAGCGGTCGGGCAGGAACGCCATGTTCTCCACAGCCAGACGCTCGTCGTAGGCGGCCATCTTATCGAGCGACTCGCCCGTGCGCAGCGACGCACGCACCAGCAGCTCGTTGTCATACAGCGGAATCCCCAACTCGTCGGCAAGCATGCGACCAATCTCGTGGCCCTCGGCGCCAAAGTCGCGCGCGATGGTAATGACCACAGGACTCTTCTTGTTCTCCAGATCGCTCATCGCGATTCCTTTCTAACAAATGAGAAAAGGGCTGTTTATCTCTTATTCCCACGATACCGTACCTGGGTTTTCCTGGTGCCCAAGATTGGCCTGAAAGAGGAGCGACGCGTACTTTGGTACGCGAGCGACGGTTTGAAGGCCAAGGTTGGGTGCCAGGGAAAGCCAGGCTATGCGGCTACGATGCGGCGTTGGTAAGCTCGGACCAGCAGCGAGATACCAAAGTTGAGCACAAAGTACATCGCAAACACCAGTCCGTAGAGCATAAGCACCTGCGACAGATCAATCGCGTGGGCCATCACAACGTTTGCCGTGTACATGAGCTCGGCCACGTTAATGCCCGAAAGATACGAGCTGTCCTTAATGACGGTCGTGCACTGGCTAAACAGCGCCGGAATGATCGTCTTAAACGTCTGCGGCAGAATGATGTAGCGCATGGTGGCAAAGAAGCCAAAGCCCTGGCTCTGCGCCGCCTCAAACTGGCCGCGCGGAATCGAGTTGAGGCCGCCGCGCACAATCTCGGCCATAACAGCGCTGGTAAACAGCGTAAAGGCGATGGTCGAGATCACGATGTCCAAGCCCTGCACCGTAAAGTAGATAAACAGGATCCACAGCAGGTTCGGTGTACAGCGGAACAGCTCGATATAGGCGCTCACCAAAATACGGAACGGGCGGGGCGCATAGCTTTTAACAAGCGCCAGCACCGTGCCAAAGATGAGTGAGAAAAAGATCGACAGCGCCGAGATCTCGATGGTCTTAACAAAACCGCCCCAAATGTAGAGCAGGTTGGTCGCGTTGAAGATTTCCATGCGCTAGGCCTCCTCTACGTTGTCGAGCCCCAGCTCGGCCAGGCTCACGCCGCGCGGACGCTCCTTGGAGCGGCGCTCGAGCCACTGCACCAGCATGGCGAGCGGAAAGCAGATGATGAAGTACATAAGGCAGCAGACGATGTATCCCTGCAGGTAGCCGTACAGACTCACAAAGTTGTCGGAACGATACATAAGGTCGCCGCCGGCCACGAGCGCCAGTACCGACGTGTTCTTGACCAGATTGAGCGCCTGGTTACACAGCGGCGGCAGGATGATCTTGAACGTCTGAGGCAGCACGATGTACCAGTAGGCCTGCGCGCGGGTGAAACCCTGGCTCTGAGCCGCCTCCATCTGACCGCGCGGGACAGCCTCGATACCGGTACGGATGACCTCCGAGATATAGGCCGCGTGATACAGGCCCACGCCCAAGAAACCCAGCACGAACGGCGCGATGCGCACCGGCTGGTCGGCACCGGTCATGGCCTGCAAAAACTGCGGGCCGGCCATGTACATAAAGAGTACCTGCACGGGCAACGGGGTGTTCTGATAAAACTCCACGTACACGCGGCTAATGCCACGCAGCACACGCGAACGGGTGGTCGAGAACACGCCCAGCAGCGTGCCCAGCACCAGCGACAGCAGCAGTCCGGCAACAACCACCTGCAGCGTCACGCCAAAGCCCTCCCAGAAGGGCCCCATGTTTTGAAATGTCGTCGACCAACGGTCGGCGTCAAATAATCCTTCGAGCATTTGATTCCTTCCTTGGACGATGCGCCTATACAAGACCCCAGGTCTTGACCTCTTGGTCGAGCCAGCCATCGGCCAGGCGATCGCAAATCACCTGATCGACCACGGCCGAAAGGTCGCAGCCCTTCTTGGTCGCCACGCCGTAGCCCTGCTCGCCAAACTTGACCTCGGGCTGCAGCAGCTCAACGGTCTCGTTCATGTAGCCGGCCAGCGTGGAGCGGTCCATGGCAAAGACGTCGATATTGCCGGCGTCGAGCGAACTCTTGATGATGGGGTAGCCGCTAAAGGCCCTAAACTCGGGCTTGCAGCTAAAGCCGTTGTCCTTGATCATCTGCTCGATCAGGCCCTGCGTGGTAGCACCCTGGCTCACGCCAATGACCTTGCCGTCCAGATCCTCAATCGAGGTAAAGCCCGAACGCTTCTTGACCATGAGTCCAACGTAGTCGGTGCGGTACGGCGTCGAGAAATCCCAGCTCTTCTTGCGCTCGTCGGTGATGGTGTAGGTCGCCGCGACCACATCGAGCTGGCCGTTATCGATCAGCGGGCCGCGCGTCTTGGGCGTTACGTCGGTAAACTCGACCAGCTCCTGGGCGCGGGCCTCCTTGTAGCTCACGCCAAAGACGGCAGCGGCGATCTGGTAGCACAGATCGACCTCCATGCCCTCAAAGCGACCCTTGGCGGTGTCGTAATAGCCGTAGCCGGGAACATCCTTCTTAACGCCGGCATTCAGATGGCCACGCGACTTGATGGCCGCAAGCTTAGACCCCTTGTCGGAGCCCTCGCCGCTGGTGGAGTTGCCGCAACCGGTAAGCGCGGTCCCCGTCAGCGCGAGCATGCCGGCGCCCGCCAGCTGCAAAAAGTGACGGCGCGATACAGCCGCCCTCGTCATATCCGTCATGTCCATCACCGCACCTAGTGCAGAATCTTGGACAGGAACTCGCGACAGCGCGGGTTCTCGGGGTTATCGAAGAAGTGCTCGGGCGTGCCCTCCTCCAGGATGCGGCCGTCCTCCATGAAGATGACGCGGTCGGCCACCTGGCGCGCAAAGCCCATCTCGTGCGTCACGCAGATCATGGTGATGTCCTCCTGCGCGAGCTCAATCATAACGTCCAGAACCTCCTGGACCATCTCGGGGTCGAGCGCCGAAGTCGGCTCGTCAAACAGGATGATGGGCTGCTTGGTGCACAGGGCACGGGCGATGGCGATGCGCTGCTGCTGACCACCCGAGAGATTCTGCGGATACTCGCCGGCCTTATGCGCCATGCCGACGCGCTTGAGTGCGGCGATGGCAATCTCGGTCGCCTCCTCCTTGCTCTTCTTTTGCAGCTTGATGGGCGCGAGCGTCAGGTTGCCGAGCACCGTCATGTTGGG
The DNA here is from genome assembly GCA_937966215.1 of uncultured Collinsella sp. Taxonomy (GTDB): domain Bacteria; phylum Actinomycetota; class Coriobacteriia; order Coriobacteriales; family Coriobacteriaceae; genus Collinsella. The sequence continues at coordinate 185,098 of CALCKK010000018.1, forward strand.
ATACAGGTTGAACTGCTGAAACACCATGGAACTATACTTGCGAGCCATCTCCAGGTGGTTCTTTTTGGTAAGCGGCGTACCGTCGATGATGACCTCGCCCGACGTGGGCTCCTCCAGATAATCGACGCAACGGATGAGCGTCGACTTACCCGAGCCGGAAGGCCCGATCATTACGAGCTTCTCGCCGCGCTTGACGGTGAGGTTGATATCTTTGAGCACATGCAGGTCGCCAAAGTACTTGTTGAGATGCTTGATCTCGATCATGTCTGCCATGAATGTCCCTTCCCTGCGTTTACACGAGTTGAACTATTGTACGGAAAGAACCACGTTTCCGCAGCCCACACTACATTCCCGTAAAGAACCCGCAATCTTCCACCCACTCATTGGGGACAGACTTAAATGAGTGCCTGCTCATTGGGCACTCATTTAAGTCTGTCCCCAATGAGCGCTCAACCGCCCTTGTTGAGCATAAGTCAGCGAAAACCCGTACACGCGAGCAAGGTGACGTGAAATGAAAGGGCGCAGACCTTATGGTCGCGCCCTTGAAATTGAACGTCAGATTGCCGTGTGTACGGGTTTGCAGCGTCGAGCCGTTATGCGGTTTGGTAAAACCGCATAACAAATTACGCGAGCTTTGCTCCGACGATCTTGGCCGCGGCAGGCTTGTCGAAGTTGCCGCCGGTGGCTTTGCCGAGCGCCCCCATGACCTGGCCCATCTGCTTCTTGGACGTGGCGCCCAGCTCGGCGATGACCTGCTCGATCAGAGCCTCGAGCTCCTTGCCCGAAACCTGCGCGGGCAGCAGGCTCTCCAGAATCTTGACCTGCTCGGTCAGGTTGTCGGTACGCTCCTGGTCGGTGCCGGCCTTGATGGACATCTCCAGCGTCTCGCTCGTCTGCTTGATCAGACGCTTGATCATGCTGTTGACGTCTTCCTCAGTCACATCGCGGCGCTCGTTGACCTCGATATTCTTCACCTCGGCCTTAACCTGGCGAATGATGGACAGGCGAACCTTGTCCTTGGCCTTCATGGCCGCGATCATTTCTTTCTGCAGCTCTTCGTTGGTCATCTGCAAATCCTCTCTAATAGCGCGGGCGGCACTCGCGCGAGCACCGCCCCATGATTACTCAGTCGTCGACGAATCGTCGGTCGAACTCTTGGTGACGCCCTTCAGACTGACGTTGTATGGCACGTCTTTGGGCATGGGGTTGACGGTGATGTCGGCATCCTTCTTGTACTGCTCCAGCCACTCGCTGTACGCGGTGCTTGCCGTCTGCGTCTTCACCACGTTGGAGACGTACTTTTTGATGGCCTTGGGCACCTGGTTGATGTCGTCAACCTGATTATCGACATGGAAGTAGTCGGTGCACTTGATGATGTGGTAGCCATAGGTCGACTCGATGACTTCGCTCACGTCGCCCTTGTTGAGCCCCTCGAGCGCCGTCTGGTAGCTGTCGACAAAGGTGGTGAGCTTATCCCAGCCCACATCGCCCTTCTTCTCCTTGGATCCGGTGTCCTCGGAGTACTGTTCAACGGCGTCCTCAAAGCTCAGCTCACCGGAGTTGATCTTGTCCAGGCACTCCTGCGCCTTGGCCTTGGCGGCAGCCTTGTCCTCGTCGGAAGCGTCGGAATCAACCTTGATCAGGATGTTCGACGAGCGACGGGCATCGTTGTAGTTGGACAGGTTCTCGTTGATGTAATCGACAATCTCGCTGTCCTTGGGCTTGCTGGTGGGCGCCACAGCATCCTTAAGCTTTTGCTGCGCCAGGCTCTCCTTGAGCGAGTCCTTGTAGGTGTCCTCGGTGTAGCCGTAGGTCTTAAGGGTCTTCTTAAAGGCCTTGGCACCGCCCGCGCTCTTGCACGCGTCCTTCCAAGCCTTCTCGACCTCCTCGTCCGACACCGTCACGCCGTTCTCCTTCTGTGCCTGTTGAAGCAGAATCTGCTGCGTGTAGGAGTCGATGAGTTGCTTGCGGTACTTCTTGGGCGTGAGGTCGTTGTCGACCAGATACTGTGCCCAGTCCTTGTCCTTGGTGTAGCCGTAGGACGTGCGCATGCTCATGATCTGCTTGGTCACGGTGTCCTCGGTGAGGTTGGTGCCGTTGATAGTGGCAGCTACACCGCCGGTAAGCTTGTAGCCCGAGGTGTCCTCGGCCTGCGACATCAGGCCGGAGCACGCCATGGCCGAGACGGAAAGTAGCATTGCCAGCACGCCGATGACCACCAGAACGATCTTGACGGTCTTGGACACGCGGGTCTTGCGCTGCTTCTTGCGAGAGCTCGACGCGGCGCGGGCCTGCTGCTCGGGCGTCGGTACGGCCTCGGAGTTCTTTTTCTTGTTTGCCATAGTTGGCCTTTCGCATCACGAATCGAACAAACGCCATTGTGTCACAACGCAGCCCCCGCGACAAAGGGGCAACCCTGGCACTTGGGGACGTTCCTTTTCTGCCGGCAGTTAGGGACAGTCCCCAAGTGCCGGCTTTAAAAGTGGCGGCGGATGGCGTCGACCATGCCTTGGGGCGTGGTCTGGCCGAGCACATCGGCTGCGACGTCCGCGTCCATAAAGATATTCATGAGCGCTTGCAGGGCCTCGACCTGGCCGCCCGGCTCGGCAATGCCCAAATTGATGACGATCTGCGCCGGCACAGGGGCACCCATGCCCGCCATAGCATTGAATGTCACGGGCGTGGCCGGCTTCACCACCGCGATGTAGGGCTTAGCCACAAACCCCGGATCGGTATGCGGGATGGCAATGTTGGCCGCCGGCATGGCAAGCCCCGTGGGATAGGCATCCTCGCGCGTGCGGACGGCGTCGAGCCAACCGGTGCCAATGTAGCCGCGTGGGGCAAGTTCGCCTTCGAGTCGCGCAAACACCTCGGCGGGCGTCGCGCACTCCCAATCAAAAAACACCAGCTCAGGCGTAAACAGTGCTTCGTTATCCGCCATACCGTCCTCCAAAGTTGCATGAGGGCCACAATGCTCAATATGATAGCGAAACGGGGTATGCAAGGTCAGCCGAGGATCCCGATGAGCTCGAGTGCGCGCGCGGGCGTCAAGCATACCTCGGGCATCGTCTCCAACATGCGTCGGTCGCTCGTGACTACGTAGTCAACATCCGCCGTATCGCCCGAGGCGATAATGAGATTGTCCTCGAGGTCCGGCATGCGCTTGCCAAGCATGCGCGCCATCTCGCACTCCGCCATCGAAAGCGGGGAAGCCGTTGCCACCTGCATCATATGCTCGACGCATGCCCATGCAGCCGGACCGAACGAAGCGTTAATCCCATTCACATTCCGTCGAGCTAGACGCCGAGGCAAGATGTAGAACACGTCCTTTGCCGTCGTTGGCGCGTACAGAAGGTCGATCTTTCCCGCTTCGGCCAGTTCAACCAATCTTCTCACGTTGTCGAATGCGCCCTCTTGCAGGTAGTAATCAAGCCAAACATTCGTGTCCACCAAGAGCCGCTTTGCCTCAATCATCGGCAATTCGCCTCTATGTCGGCAATCATCGCGTCATACATATCATCGCGTACGGCATCCCAGTTGTCCGCCGATGATTCGCCTGGCGCAAAATCTGAGAAGCTCAACCCCAATGAGGAAAAAGCCAGACCACACCCCTGTTCGGCAAGACTCTTCGCACGGGGCGTCTCGCACTTATCCGTCACCATAAATCCCGGCAACGTTTGATGCTCGGCAAGATAGGTCCAAAGCGCACGAATGGCGTCACTCGGCCCCAGCCCATTACGAGTCAGGACCGCATCGCCACCGGCCTTGAGCATAGGGTCGATTCGTGTGTTGAGCTGCACCGTTGCTGTACCCATAGCGGCTCCTCTCTACTTGCTAGCAGTATAGCAAACAGAGCAGACCACACAAAAGGGCCCCGCCCGCGCACGGACAGGGCCCTATCAGATTTTCTAGATCGCTTACGTCCCAAAGAACGCTCAATGAGCCCTCTTACACACGACTAGCGTGCCGGATCAATTGCGACCTTGCCGCTGTCCAGCACATGGACGCGGCCGTCGGCGAGCATTTGCACGACCTCGGGATACAGCACGTGCTCAATCGCGTGGATGTGCTCCTCGAGCGTGTCGACATCCCAGCCTTCCTCGACAGTCAGCGCACGCTGGGCGATGATGGGGCCGTTGTCGTAAATCTCGTTGGCAAAGTGCACGGTCACGCCGGTCACCTTGACGCCACGCGCAAAGGCATCGTCAATCGCATGCGCGCCGGTAAAGCTCGGCAGCAGCGCCGGATGCAGGTTGACCACGCGATTGGGGAACGCCGCCAGCAGCGGCGTGTGCACCATGCGCATGTAGCCGGCCATGACCACATATTCGCAGCCGCGCTCGAGCAGCTCGTGCGCGATGATCTCGTCAGCCGCGATGGGGTCGGCATAGACATCCTTGGACAGCGTGAGTGTCTGGATGCCCGCACGCTCGGCGCGCTGCAAGCCCTTGGCCGAAGGACGGCTCGACACCACGAGCTCAATCGAAGCGTTGAGCTTGCCGGCAGCGATCAGGTCGATCAGCGCCTGCAGGTTGGTACCAGAACCGCTGATGAGCACGCCAATCTTGAGCGGCTCAGCCGTATCAGTGCCGGTCGGACGGGTGTAGGGCACATAGCCCAGGCCCTCACCAGCAGCCATCTGCTCGTTAGCGCTCATCGGAGTACACGACCTTACCGGAACCCTCGACGCACTCGCCCACGCGGAACGGCTTCTCGCCCAGCGCGACCAGGGCCTCGGTCACGGCGGCCTCGTCCTCGGGGGCGACGATCAGGCACAGGCCGACGCCCATGTTGAAGGTCTTGCATGCCTCGTTGGGCGCGAGCTCGGCCTGACGCGACACGTAAGTAATGACGGGCGGAACGTCCCATCCCATCTCGGCGCCGTTGCGGGTGACCACGGCGTCGACGTCGTCGGCGAGCGCGCGGTTGAGGTTCTCGGTAATACCGCCGCCAGTGATGTGGGCGATGGCGTGCACGTTGGCGCCGCCGCGCAGCAGCTCCAGGATCGGCTTGACGTAGATGCGCGTGGGGGCCAACAGAGCGTCTGCCAGCGATGCACCGCCGAGCTCCTCGAGCGGACGGCTCAGCTCCTCGGCCTTAGCGACGGCCTCGGGCGTGCCCGGCTTAACGCCGTCGACGCCAATGACCTTACGCACGAGCGAGTAGCCGTTGGAGTGCACGCCGGTGGAAGGCAGGCCCAGGATCACATCGCCCGGGCGGACGTTTGCGGGGTCGAGCATCTTGGGACGGTCGACGACGCCCACGGTAAATCCGGCAAGGTCGTAGTCGGCAGGAGCCATGACGCCCGGGTGCTCGGCCATCTCACCGCCCACGAGCGCGCAGCCCGCGAGCTTGCAGCCGTCGGCCACACCCTTGATAATCTTTGCCATGTGCTCGGCCTCGATGTGACCGATGGCAACGTAGTCCAGGAAGAACAGCGGCTCGGCGCCCGAAGCCAGAATATCGTTGACGCACATAGCGACCAGGTCCTGGCCAACCGTCTCGTGACGGTCCATGATCTGGGCGAGCACGAGCTTGGTGCCCACGCCGTCGGTACCGCTAATCAGGATCGGGTCTTCCATATCCTTGAGCGCGGCGGCCGAGAACAGGCCGCCAAAGCCGCCGATGCCACCGATAACCTCGGAACGGTTAGTGTCCTTGACCATCTGCTTAATCGCGTCGACGGCGCGACCGCCCTCGGCGGTGTCGACGCCGGCGTCCTCGTACGTCACATGCTTGCTGTCGCTCATCTGAGCCTTCCTCTCCCACTACCGTGGCGCCGCACGGGCGCCAAACGGTGCTCATAGTTGCGTTCATTTCGGCGCGCGCCATAACAGCACGCGCCGTCATATCAACAAAACAGCAGGTAAAACCTACCAAAATAAACCTGTCCCCATATGGCAGGTTTTATGCCTCGCCGTGCTCCTCTTCCCAGCTGCGGTCGTCGTATTTCTCGATCACGGCGTCGTCGTCAAAGTGCAGCGGCTTGTCCAGGTTGCGGGGCTTAAAGCCCTCCATAAACTTGTCGCGGCCAAAGCTCTCGGGAATCGCCACGGGGTAGCGGCCGGTAAAGCACGCATCGCAGTAACCGCCCTTGGGCATGACCTTAAGCAGGCCCTCGACCGAAAGGAAGGCCAGCGAATCGGCGCCGATATACTCGCAAATCTCGTCGACCGTCTTGTTGGCGCTGATAAGCTGCGACTGCACGTCGGTATCGATACCGTAGAAGCACGGCCAGATGACCTCGGGCGAGTTGATGCGGATATGAATCTCCTTGGCGCCGGCGTTGCGCAGCATCTTGACGAGCTGCACCATGGTGGTGCCGCGCACGATGGAGTCGTCGATGACGACCAGGCGCTTGCCCTCGATGTTGTCGCGCAGCGGGTTGAGCTTCATGCGCACGCCCATGGCGCGCAACTCCTGCGTAGGCTCGATAAACGTACGGCCCACGTAGCGGTTCTTGATAAGGCCCTCGCCAAAGGGAATACCGCTCTCGTGCGAATACCCCTCCGCAGGCGGCAGGCCGGAGTCGGGCACGCCGATGACCAGGTCGGCCTCGACAGGCTCCTCATGTGCCAGCTGACGACCCATGTCGTAACGGCAGGCATAGACGCTCTTGCCGTTCATGATGGAGTCGGGGCGGGCAAAGTAGACCTGCTCAAAGATGCAGTTGGCGGGCTCTTCGGCTGCAGGCACGCCCTGCTCGGATACCAGGCCCTCGGCGCTGATGCGCAAGATCTCGCCGGGACGGACGTCACGGACGTACTCGGCACCCACGATGTCGAGTGCGCAGGTCTCGGAAGCAACGACCCAGCCGCCGGCGCGCGTGACACGGACGGCGGAGTCGACCGTCGCGGCGCCGTCCTGCGACGGCAGCTGCGAAACGGCTGCGGCATCGGCCTGGTCCAGACCCTCGTCCACCAGCTTGCCCAGCACGAGCGGGCGAATGCCGTGTGGATCGCGGAATGCGTAGAGCGCCTGCTCGTTGATGAGCGTCATGGCGTAGCCGCCGCGCACGAGCTCCATGGTCTTGCGAATACCCTCGCGCAGGTGGCCCGTACGCTGGGTAAAGTAGCCGATAAGCTTGGTCGCGACCTCGGAATCCGAATTGGAGAGGAACGGCACGCCCAGCTCGATCAGCTGACGGCGCAGCTCGTCGGTGTTGACGAGGGTGCCGTTGTGCGCGAGCGCGATAATGACGCTATTGATGGTAGAGAGGTGCGGCTGAGAGGCTTCCCAGCTCTTGGCGCCGGCAGTGCCGTAGCGCACATGACCCACGGCCAGCTGGCCGGAGAGCGTCGACAGGTCGGCGTTGGAGAACACGCGGTCGAGCAGGCCCAGATCTTTGCGGACCATAACCGTGCCGCCGTCACCCACGGCGATTCCAGCCGATTCCTGGCCACGGTGCTGCAGCGCACGCAGGCCAAAGTACGTCAGTCGAGCCACGTCGCGATCGGGCGCCCATACGCCGAAAATGCCACATTCCTCATGCAGCTGGTCGGAGTCCGGATCATACGTCGACATGGTGTTCACCTGTCCCGCGGCACGCTCGGCCGCGCGGATGGTTTCTTGAGACATGGTATCCCCTCAGAGCCTCGTATTTTTGGCGTTACCCGCCTTATTATACGCACGGCGCGACGTGCTCCCCAGCGCATGAGCAGCGCTTTTTAAAAGCCCACCGAGCTAATAATCAGTTTTGTTGCCAAACATTTTATCGGTCTGTCCAGTGTAAGTGCCCGCGCCCCCAGATGGCCGCCGCGTCCGCCGTTGGGGATTACAAAGTTGCAATTGGGACGTTCGCCCTGTCTTTTGGCAGGTCGGCGGCGTATCCTTATAACCTACAACAAAGCGAGAAAGGTTCTGTATGGATCGAAACGAACTCGACCCCAGCGTCCCCAGCGCCACAGAGGTCAAGAAGATTCCCCTCATCATTAAGGTGTACGCCGTCCTGTGCATCCTTTCCGGCGTGGGCACGCTCCCGTCGGTCGCTGCCTTTATGTGGCAGGTCATCACGGCACTTGTTAACGGCAACGCCACCGAAAAGCTCGGCGACAACACGCTCGTCGCAGTCGGCCTTATCGTCGCCGGCATCATGCTCTCTGCGGCAAGTGCCGTCATCTTAATCATCTTTGGCCTGGACCTTATCAAAAACCAGCGCCGCAACGCCGCCCGCCTGTCCTACATCCTTATTGCATTCACCGTCGTCGAGCTTTTGGTCGACGTGATGCTCCAGGGCATCGGGCCCTTCCTGCTGCGTCCCGCGATCCAGCTCGGCATCCTTGTTGCACTTTCGGCAACCGTCGACCCCACGCTGCGTCAGGAGCGCGAACTGCAGCGCCGCCTGCAGGAGATGCTCGACCGCGACGCCGCCGCCGAGGGCATGCTCGGCCGCGATGAAACCGGCGAGGGCTACATCAAGCTCAACTACTTCAACCTGTTCTGGGTGTTCTTTGTCTGCTGCATACTCGGCCTGATCGCCGAGGACATCTGGCACATGACGGTCGACGACCCGGGCGTCTATCAGAACCGCGCCGGCATGCTGTTTGGCCCCTTCAGCCCCATCTACGGATTTGGCGCCGTGCTCATGACCATGGTGCTTAACCGCTTCTACAAAAAGAACCCCATCATCATTTTCCTGGTGAGCGCCCTGCTCGGCGCCAGCTTTGAGGTGTTCGTGGGCTGGTTTATGCAGACCGCGTTTGGCGTGGTCTCGTGGAGCTACTCGCACATAACGCTGTTCGGTTTGCCCGATCCGCTCGTGGTCCTCACGGGCGGACGCACCTGCACGGGCTTCGCCTGCCTGTGGGGCCTGGGCGGCCTCATCTGGATCAAGCTGCTGCTGCCGAGGCTGCTTAAGCTTATCAACAAGATCCCCTGGAAGAGCCGCTACTCGGCCACCGTCATCTTTACCGTTATCATGCTGGTCGACGGCGTCATGACTCTGCAGTCGCTCGACTACTGGTACCAGCGCGTTAACGGCACGGAGCCGGACATTCCCGTCGCACAGTTCTACGGAGAGCACTTCGATAACGAGTACATGGAAAACCGCTTCCAGAGCATGACCATGAGCCCCAAGGATGCGACGCGCGTGTAGCGCCCACCGCGCCCAAAACGCAAAATGCCCGCCGGTATCACACGTACCGGTGGGCATTTTTATAAACGATCCTTCTATCGACGCAAGCCTCTACGCCTCGCGCTCGACCTCACTCACGCATTCGTTCTTAATGGTGCCAACGAGCGCCTGCAGCGCATCGACCACGTGCGGGCGAATGTCCCCGCCGATGAGCACGAGCATGATGTCGTCACCTACGGCAAGCTCGCCGCTTGCCAGCCACACACGCACATAGCCGATACCCGGCATCGCACGCGTCGCCTCGATAGCAGCCTGCACCTTCTGAGCATCGAAGCCAAACACCATGCCGCCCACCTTATGCCCAGGCGCCACGCCATCGGTCTCGACTCCGCGCACCTCAGCCTTGGGCGTCGCGCGCACCACACCGTTATGCGTCAGATACATCCCACAGCCTGCCGCCGAAGCATCGGCCTTGGCCTCGCGCAGCCAAGCATCAATCGAAGGCATCAATTTGCCACTCTCGAGCATCATTTCTCCCTTACCGTCGTCGAGTAGCCAATTTGGGACGGGGCCTTTTTAGCTACTCTCGAACAACTTATTCCTCGACCGGCGTGAGCACCATGACGGCGCGTGTGTTGCTCAGCGACAGCGAACGACAGGTCACAAGCGTTACAACCTTAGTTGCCGAAGCGGCACGATCGGTGGCATCACTCGCCACGGCAGAAGCGCCGTCGAGCATCTCGGACAGGTAGTTCTTGAGTCCGTCGTCGCCCTCAAAATTGGTCGTGCGCGCCTTGGCATACGTGTCCTCGACCACCTTGGTCGCCAGCGGACGCAACTTATACGTCGCATCGCGCGTGATGTAGTACACATATTCAATGCTATCGAACGTTGCCTGGTCAGTCGTATCCGAAATCACGTTGAACATCGACCCATCGTTCATATGGTGGCCGTAGATCGTGGTCTGCTGGTCGACCATTCCCGGCGCGGTGTCATCGCTATCCAAGAAGATGGCACCCGAGGCGTTAGACGTGCCATCGAACAGCGTGTTGAGGTATTTGGAGTTGTTGTTGGTCTGCACCACGGGATAGTTGATGTTGGTTCCCGGCACGTAAATCCAACCCACAATCTCGGGGTTCGTCTGAGCAAGCGCATCAAAGTCGATAATCGGCACGCCGCTGGCGTCCTTATCGCTTACATATTGCTTCTCGATTTTCTGATACGAATCGCTCGCCTGCTTATAGCCAATCTGGGCATTAATAAAAATAGCGGCGGCGGCGACAATCAGACCGATACCGATGATGATGAGCAGAATGGGAATAATGGAGTGGCGCTTTTTGCGCGGCGGCTCGGTGCGATCCGACGGCGCGGCATGCGATGAGGACCGGGGCGGCTTCTTAGCGGAGCTATAAGACGAAGGACGATATGCGGCCGGCGCGTCCTGTCGACGATGCGTCGCCGGTGTCACGGGGCGCGGCGCGCGCGGCTGCTGAGGAGAGGATGTCCGACCCTGCTGTGCCGCACGGGCAGCACCTGGCTTCGACGGATCGGGAATCTGAGAAGCCTTGAATCGTTTTCCCTGATAATCGGACATGGCTCTCCTTATACTGCGGTGAAACGGCGGAACGCTTAGGCGTCAGCCATCTCCTGCTTCATCTTCTCGATAACCTTGCGGTACTCGGGGTCGCAAGCACCCAGAATCTGCGTGGCATAGATGGCGGCGTTCTTGGCGCCGTTGATGGCAACGCAGGCCACGGGCACGCCCGAAGGCATCTGCACCATCGATAGCAGCGAATCCATGCCGCCCAGGTCACTCGTCTTCATAGGCACGCCGATAACCGGCAGCGGCGTAAAGGCAGCCACGACACCACCCAAGTGAGCGGCCTTGCCGGCGGCGGCGATAATCACTTTGATACCGCGATCGGCGGCAGTCGAAGCCCACTCGTGGACCTTCGCCGGCGTGCGGTGCGCGCTCGCAATGACGAGCTCATAGGGCACACCCAGTGCCTCGAGCTCGGCGGTGCAGCCTTCCATAACGCCCAGATCGGACTTGGAACCCATGATGATCCCGACAACCGGCTTTTGATCTGCCATAAACATAGACCTCCTGTTGAGAGCGGTGACGCAGCGAATCCGCGACCCTTAACTACTGAGAGTAGTATAGCTGCTCCCGTCCCTGCGGTCTGCGGGTGCCCCGCGGCGGTCTGGTGTTTTCATCTTCACTCCGGTTGCTTCGCAAAGTCGTTCAGATGAAAACACCAGACCGCCGCGGGGCACCCTCGACCTACCGGGAATTGCTATGACGTACGTTTGCTGCAATAAAAGCGTGGGATCCGCCGTTCGAACGAACGGCGGATCCCACGCTCACTTTTTATTCAGCCCTAGTCATCACGCAAAGCCCCTTCCGCAGCACACGGTGCGGCCAAGTCACCGCAGGCCGGGGCGGGAGGGGCCGAGTTTCCTCCTGAGCGACTCTGCTTGCAGCCGGAGCGAAAGGGGGAAATCTCGGCCCCTCCCGCCCCGGCCGACCAGGTCACACTACACCGTGTACTGCGGCAGGTCCTGCAGGGCGATGACGTCCATGCCCATGTCGTTGGCGCTGCCGTGACCCTGCTGGTCCTCACGCACCGCCTCGATGGCACTCACGTACGTGTTGGCGGCAGACATCGCGGTCACGCAGGTCACACCGCGTCGCACTGCCTCGGTGCGCAGCAGATAGCCGTCGCCGCGCGAGCCCGGACCGTACGGCGTGTTGATGATCACCGCGATCTTGCCATCGGCGATGAGGTCGCCGATGTTGGGGCGCTCGCCGTCGTGCGGGCCGCTAATCTTCTCCACGACCTCGCACGTCACGTTGCCTCCACGCAGCACGCGCGCCGTACCCTCGGTGGAGCAGATGTCAAAGCCCAGGTAGCGCAGGATACGGGCGACCGAAAGGATGTGGCGCTTGTCGCGGTCGCACACGCTGATGAACACCTTGCCGACGCTCGGGTCGGGCAGCTTGTAGTCAATCGCCAGCTGCGTCTTGGCGTATGCCTCGGGATAGCTCTTGGCAATACCCATGACCTCGCCCGTCGACTTCATCTCAGGCCCCAGGATGACGTCGGCGCCCGGGAAACGACCCCAGGGCATGACGGCTTCCTTCATGCAGAACCAGTCCAGTTGACGTTCGTCGCTCGGCAGGCCCAAGCTCGCGATGGAATCGCCTGCCATGATGCGCGCCGCGCACTTGGCCAGCGGCACGCCGGTGGCCTTGGAGATGAACGGCACGGTACGGCTGGCGCGCGGGTTGGCCTCGATCACGTAGACGGTCTCGCCCTTGATGGCATACTGCACGTTGACCAGGCCGCGTACGCCCAGCGCCATCGCGATGCGGCGCGTGGTCTCGCGGAGCTTCGCCTGTAGGCTCTCGCTAAAGCTAAACGGTGGGATGCAGGTCGCAGAGTCGCCGGAGTGAATACCGGCCTCCTCAATATGTTCCAGGATGCCGCCGATGTATACCTCTTCGCCATCGCACAGGGCGTCGACATCGGACTCAATCGCACCCTCCAGGAAGCGGTCCAGATACACCGGGTAGTCGGGGCTAATGCGCGCGGCCTCGGCCATGTAATCGCGCAGATGCTCGGCATCGTAGGCGATCATCATGCCGCGGCCGCCCAGCACATAGCTCGGGCGCACCAGCAGCGGATAGCCGATGTGCGCGGCCACGGCCTCGGCCTCCTCAAACGAGGTGGCCTGGCCCGCCGGCGGGTACATGATGCCCAGCTTGTCGAGCAGAGCGGCGAAGCGCTCGCGGTCCTCGGCAAAGTCGATGGCATCGGGCTTGGTGCCCATAATGTTCACGCCGCTCTCCTCGAGCATGCGCGCCAGCTTAAGCGGAGTCTGGCCGCCGAGCGTCACCACGACACCGTCGGGGCGCTCGACATCGATAACGTCCATGACGTCCTCGTAGGTGAGCGGCTCAAAGTACAAGCGGTCCGAGGTGTCGTAGTCAGTCGAAACGGTCTCGGGGTTGCAGTTGACCATGATGGTCTCGAAGCCGCGAGCCGCCAGTGCGTAGCTCGCGTGCACGCAGCAGTAATCGAACTCGATACCTTGGCCAATGCGGTTGGGGCCGGCGCCCAGGATCATCGCCTTGGGCTTGTCCGCCGGCGTGGTCTCGTCGGGAGCCACGCACTTCTTGGCATCCGGGCTCGTGCGGTAGATGTTCTCGTACGTCTTGTAGTGGTACTCCGTGGCGCTCGAAAACTCCGCAGCGCAGGTATCGACCGTCTTCATGCTGGGAACCACGCCCAGACCCTTGCGATAGGCGCGCACAAAGCGCTCGTCCGAGCCGGTCAGCGCGGCAATCTCGGCGTCGCTCGTGCCGTACTGCTTGAGCAGGCGCATCGCGTCGGCGTCGATATCCTCCACACGCAGGCCGCGGATGCTCTCCTGGACCTGCACCATGTCGTTGATGCGGTTGAGATACCACGGGTCGATGCCGCAAATGGCATGGATACGCGCAACGTCCCAGCTGCGGCGCAGGGCCTCGACCACAAAGAAGATGCGATGCTCGGTCGGGGTTGCCACGGCCTGAGCGAGCTCATCGTCGCTCAGCTTGTCGGCACCCTCCTTGCCACCGGCGCAGATGCCCTGGTGACCGTCCTCCAGTGAGCGCATGGCCTTGCCGAAGGCCTCCTCAAAGGTGCGGCCGATCGCCATAATCTCGCCCACGGCCTTCATGCGCGTGGTGAGCGTAGGATCAGTGCCTTTAAACTTCTCGAAGGCAAAGCGCGGCACCTTGACGACGCAGTAGTCGATTGTGGGCTCAAAGCAGGCGGGCGTTGCCTTGGTGATGTCGTTGACGATCTCGTCGAGCGTGTAGCCCACGGCCAGGCGAGCGGCGGCCTTGGCGATGGGGAAGCCCGTGGCCTTGGAGGCCAGTGCGGACGAACGGCTCACGCGCGGGTTCATCTCGATGACGATCAGGCGGCCGGTCTGGGGGTTCACGGCAAACTGCACGTTGGAGCCGCCGGTCTCGACGCCGATCTTCCCCAAGATGGCGAGCGAGGCGACACGCATGCGCTGGTACTCAAGGTCGGAGAGCGTCTGCGCCGGCGCCACGGTGATGGAGTCGCCGGTGTGCACGCCCATGGGGTCGAGATTCTCGATGGAGCACACGATGATGCCGTTGCCGGCGTGGTCGCGCATGACCTCCATCTCATACTCTTTCCAACCCTCGATGGACTCCTCGACCAGCACCTCATGGGCAGGCGAGAGCTCAAGGCCCTGGCTCACGATGGAGACGAGCTCCTCGTGGGTATGCGCGATGCCGCCGCCGGCGCCACCGAGGGTAAAGCTCGGGCGCAGTACGCAGGGATATCCCACGCGCTCGGCGATAGCCTCGGCGTCGGCCACGCTGTAGGCATAGCCCGAGCGCGCAACCTCCAGGCCGATCTCGGCCATGGCCTCGTTAAAGAGTTTGCGGTCCTCGCCGCGCTCGATAGCGGCCAGGTCGCAGCCGATCATCTCGACGCCGTACTTGTCGAGCGTGCCGTCCTTTGCCAGCTCGACGGCGGCGTTCAGACCGGTCTGGCCGCCCAGCGTGGGCAGCAGCGCGTCCGGGCGCTCTTTCTTGATTACGCGCTCGATAAACTCGGCGGTGATGGGCTCGACATAGGTGCGGTCGGCAAGACCCGGGTCGGTCATGATGGTCGCCGGATTGGAGTTGACCAGGATGACCTCAAAGCCATCCTCCTTGAGCACCTTGCAGGCCTGTGCGCCGGAGTAGTCGAACTCACAGGCCTGGCCAATGACGATAGGGCCCGAACCAATAACGAGGATGCGCTTGATGTCAGTACGTTTAGGCATGTTAGTTCTCCTCGGTCGCAGCGTTCTCGGACTCGGCGAAATTCCAGCCGGCGAGGCGGTCCTTCGCGGTGTCGATGTCCAGGTAGTTCTCCTCGCCGTCCATGAGTCGCGTAAAGGCGGTAAAGAGATAGTGGGCATCGGTGGGGCCAGGCGAAGCCTCGGGGTGGTACTGGACCGAGAAACACGGGGCGTCGAGCAGCTGGATGCCCTCGGCGGTGCCGTCGTTGAGGTTCACATGTGTCAGGCGAATGCGACCAAAGCGCTCGTTCATCACGACCGGCGCGATGCCGCGACGCACCCAGGCGCGCAGGTCACCGTCGGCCGCATGCTCGGTTTCGCCGCCGGAAAGCTCCGGAATCAGTTTGCCCAGACTGGGGAACAGCAGGCCAAAGCCGTGGTTTTGCGCGGTGATCTCCACGCGACGTCTCACCAGATTCATAACCGGCTGGTTACCGCCACGGTGACCGAATTTAAGCTTTTCCATTTGGGCGCCGCAGGCCAGGCTGATCATCTGGTGACCGAGGCAAATGCCAAAGACCGGCACCTTGCCGATCAGCTGCTGTACCTGCTCATAGGTCTCCACCACGGCATCGGGGTCGCCGGGGCCGTTGGACAAAAAGACGCCATCGGGATTCATGTCGAGCACCTGCTGGGCGGGCGTATCCCACGGCACGACGGTGAGATCGCAGCCGGCACGGACCAGGCCCTCCAGAATACCGCGCTTCACACCGCAGTCGTAGGCGACCACTTTGTGACGGGCAGGAGCGGCAGCCGCAAGCGCAAAGTCATGCGTGGCAGGCAGGTCGGCGGCCACAAACTCGTGAGGCGCGGGGCAACTTACGGTCTTGACCAGGTTCTCGCCTACCAGCGTGGGCGCAGCGGACAAGCGCTCGGCAAGCTCGTCGACGTCGAAGATCTCGGTCGAGATAATGCCCATCTTGGAACCATTGTCGCGCAGATGGCGCACCAGAGCGCGGGTGTCGATACCCTCGATAGCGACGATGCCGTGAGCGCGCAGGTACTCCGGCACGCTGACGGCCGAGCGCCAGTTAGAAGGCGTGGCGCACATATCGCGAACGATCATGCCGCGCATAGCCGGAGCGCTCGCAGGGCGCACGGCGTCGCCGGGGAAGGCCGACTGGACATCGGTCTCGTCGATACCGTAATTGCCGATCTGCGGATAGGTCATGGTTACAATTTGGCCGGCATAACTCGGGTCGGTCATGACCTCAAAGTAGCCCTCGAGCGAGGTGTTGAAGCAGACTTCGCCGGTCGCGGTGCCCTCGGCGCCGCATGTACGTCCATAAAAAATGGTCCCATCCTCAAGATACAGGATACAGGGACCGCAGGTGCCCTTGCTGGTTTTGGCCAGCATACGCTGGCAAAGCTCGCTGGGCGCGAAGGTGCGGGCGGCAGCGCCCGCGGTATGGTTGTTCGCCATAATTCTCCTTCCCGGTCTCACAGGACCGGCTTAAAGGTGTGTAGTTAGGCCTCGCGGTATTGTAACCGCAAGCATGCCTCATGGCGTTAATTTCATCGAAATGTTTACGAAATGATAATTATGACTTTCTATGCATAATGATTATTTAATCCCCGTCCCAGAAAAATTATCCCGCGTGGGCTTGTGGCTCACGCGGGATAATGGCCTCTTACTTTTGCTTGTCCTGTTCCAGCAGATCGGACGGTGAGCGATCGGGCTTGCCGCCGCGGAAAATCTCGCGGCCATGCAGACGATGCTCCAGGTCACGTTCGGCCTTTTCCTCGTCAATCTTGGTCTGGCTCACCACCGGGTCCTCGATCAGCGACGAAACCGAGTTCACCTGTTTTTGAATGCGCTCGGCAATGGTGTCGTCCATGCTTACGATGCGCATCTTCCAGTCGATACTCGTGGCGTTGGATGAGCTCTTGGTCCACACAAACGTCAAAATGGCGCTCTGATGACCCCGCGCGGGAAACATGCCAAAGAAGGAATCGTGCTGAATGTTGCTATCCTCGTCGATATAGGCGTGAACGTTATACACCACGCGGTCGATCTTATCGTTGAGCAGCGCGTTGGTCGCAAGCGCAGCGGCCTGAATCTGCCCGTTGGACAGCAGCTCGAGCTCGTTGGCAGACGATGTGTCCAACACCGTCACCTCGACCGTGCCCGTACGCTCATCAGCTTCATCGACGGTAAAGTCGAGCGGGAACTGCGTAAAGCCGTTGCCCCACTCAAGGCCGCCCTTCAGCGCCGTCGAAACGGTATCCACCGAAACGCTCTCGGACAGGTTGGCGGTGTTCAGGCGTCGCATCACGCCGTAGCCAATCTGCATGCCCACAATCAGCACCAAGATGCCAATGACCACGGCCATGGCAGTCTTCGTAATGGTATGGCTCACCTGCGAGCCCGAAGGGTCGTCCTCGGACAGCGGGTCGATATGTTTTGCCTGGCTCGCGCGGTCCTCGCTGCGCAGCTGCGCTAGCGCCGCTTTGTCACCGCGCTTGGCCGCAGCCTCCTTCTCACGCATGCGCTCGGTGCGCTTTTTGGCAAGCGTGGGATCCAAGACACCGGATGCATCGATTTCGGAGAATAACTCCGTCACTTCTTCCGGAGTCAAAGGGTTCTTGTCAGCCATAAACTTCCTGTCATATCAATCAGTCGAGCTCGTGCGCACGCGCACCTTCGAACTGCATTCGATAGTAACGGGCATAAGTGCCGCCACGGGCGAGAAGCTCCTCGTGCGTGCCACGCTCCACAACGCGACCATGCTCAACGGTCGCGATCTCATCGGCATGCTTAATGGTCGAAAGACGGTGGGCGATGATAATCGTGGTGCGGCCGCGTGCCAGCTCTTCGAGCGACTCCTGCACCGCCTCCTCGCTCTCGTTATCCAAAGCACTCGTCGCCTCATCCAAAATAAGGATCTTGGGGTTCTTGAGAAACACTCGCGCGATGGCAACACGCTGCTTCTGTCCGCCCGAAAGACGGCTGCCGCGCTCGCCCACGACCGTGTCATAACCCTGTGGAAGCGACTCGATAAAGGCATCGATGTTGGCGCGACGGGCGGCCTCGGCGATCTCTCCTGCCGTAGCGCCCGGCTTGCCGTAGGCGATGTTCTCGCCAATCGTGCCGTCAAACAGATAGACATCCTGCTGCACCAGGCCGATGGCGCGACGCAGGCTCTGCTGCGTCACATCGCGCACGTCCTGGCCGTCGATGCTAATGGATCCGGCAGCCACGTCATAAAAGCGCGGCAGCAGCGAACAGGTCGTGGACTTGCCACCGCCCGAAGGGCCAACCAAAGCGATGGTCTGCCCGGGCTTGATGGACAGATTCATATGGTCGATAACGGGACGCTCTTCGGCATCGCCCTCGCCCAGCTCAACGTCCTCGTAGTTAAAGCACACGTCGTGATATTCCACGGCGCCGGCAGTCACCTGCAGATCCGTGGCGCCCGGCTTGTCCTGGATATCCGGCACGGTCGAGAGCACCTCGTCCATACGCTTAAAGCCGGCGATAGCCTTCTGATACGTTTCGGCCGAATTGACGAGCGTCTCGAGCGGCGTGCAGAACAGCGAAATATAGAGTGCAAAGGTCGCCATATCGACCGCCTGCAGCTGTCCCTGGGCGACCAGCCAGCCGCCCAGCAGTACCACGATCACATAGAGCACACCCGAGAGCAGGCCATACGTCGCAGTATAGACGCCCATGGCGTGATACATGTTTTCCTTGGACGAAAGGTAGCGATTGTTGGAGGCGCGGAACTTAGAGCGCTCGGTCTCCTCATTGGCAAAGCTCTTGACCACGCGCATGCCCGCCAGCGAATCCTGCAGCTGCGCATTGATGCCGCTGATTTTTTTGCGATTGTCGCTAAAGACCTCGCGCATGCGCATGTTCTGCCAAAACATGATGACCGCAAACGCTGCTGTCACCACAGCCATGGCAAGCGCCAGCACCGGGGCGATGGTAAAGAGGATCACAAACGAGCCGATAATCTCGATGCCGCAGATGATGATCCACTCGGGCACATGGTGCGCCGCCTCGCAGATATCGAACAGGTCGTTGACCACGCGGCTCATCATGTCGCCCGAGCTGTTGCGATCGAAGTATGCAAAGCTAAAGCGCTCGTACTGATCGAACAGGTCCTCGCGCATCTTGGACTCCATGCGCGCGCCCATCACATGGCCCCAGTAGCTCACAAAGTAGCGGCAGGCGCAGCGGATGGCATACATCAGCACCAGTCCCACCGCAATCATACCGAGCGCCTGCATAATGGCAGCCTGACCCTGGGTAAACAACCCGCCGGTCAGATTGCGCAGAATAATAGGAAACGCAAGGTCAATGGCAGCAAGCACCAGAGCACAAACAGTATCGGCAACAAAAAGCCCCGTCTGGGGCTCGTAATACGAGAGAAACCTTTTAAACATGCAATCCTCGAAGAGAAATAAATAGCGTGAGAAATCCGGTTGAACCGGTCAGGCTGAAAACAAAGCGTCCCAACAAGCATAACGCCGATGTTCTGGCAGCGTCAGCGAAAACGTCCCTAAGCGAGCAAGGTGCCTTGAAAGAGGAGCGACGCGTACTTCGGTACGCGAGCGACGATTGAAAGGCAGATTGCCGCTTAGGGGCGTTTGCAGCGTCGACTCGTTACGCGGTTTGGTAAAACCGCGTAACCTAGAGCTCGGCCCCACCCAAGCGGTGCGCGATGCTGTCGCAGGCAAGCGCGCCTACGACGGTCTTGGCGTCTTCGATCTTGCCGTCGAGCACGGCGTCGATCAGCTCGTGCAGCGGCACCAGGTCCACGTTGACAAACTCATCATCGTCGGGGTTGGGCGCATCAAACTCGAGCTTGGTGGCCAGGTAGATGTGGATAATCTCGTCGCAGAAACCGCAGGTCGTGACAATCGACGTCAAAAAGCGAATACGGCCGGCCCTAAAGCCCGTCTCCTCATGCAGCTCGCGTTTGGCGCAATCGAGCGGGTCCTCGCCCGGGTCGAGCTTGCCGGCGGGAATCTCGACCGTCACGCGGTCGATAGCGGTGCGATACTGACGCACCAGCACGATCTTGCCGGTCTCGGTCAGCGCGACAACGGCCGCCGCGCCAGGATGACGAATCACATCGCGGGCACTGCGGTGGCCGTTGGGCAGTTCAACCTCAAGACGGTGGACGTCGAGGATCTTGCCCTTCCAGGCGCACTCCTCCGAAAGAATCTTCTCGTGCAGCAGCGCGTCATGCGGGTCTTCGTCCCCCAGCACCAGCACCGGCTCATCGGCAACCTCGCCGCCCGGCTCGCCCTCTGCGTGTCCGTACGCGCGGCTGTCTTCCTCGACGATCTGCGCGTCCACGAGCTCTTCGTTCTTATCGTCCATCCGTCTCATTCCTCCCGGATTTTAGGCATCCCAGGCGTCGCGGCCGCGCAGCGCGCGCAGACCAATGTCGTGACGCAGGGTCTTGCCCTCAAAATCGATCTTCTCGCAGGCCTCATAGGCAAGGTTGCGGGCGTTCTCGAACGTGTCGCCCAGCGCGGTCACGGCGAGCACGCGGCCGCCGTTGGTCACGAGCTGGCCGTCCACCACGGCGGTGCCGGCGTGGTACACCGTCACGTTCTCCATGGCCTCGGCATCCTCGATACCGGTGATGACCTTGCCCTTCTCGTAGCTGCCGGGATAGCCCGCACTCGTCAGGACAACGGCCACGGCCCACTCGTCACGCCAATCGAGCTCAATCTGGTCGAGCTCGCAGTTAGCGCAGGCGAGCATGACCTCGACCAGGTCGTTCTTAAGGCGCGGCAGCACGACCTGCGTCTCGGGGTCGCCAAAGCGGGCGTTGAACTCCAACACCTTGGGGCCGGCGGGGGTAAGCATAAAGCCGCCGTACAGGCAGCCGCGGTAGTCGATGCCCTCGGCAGCAAGCTCGGCAACGGTCTGCTCCATGACCGCCACCATGGTGGCGTGCTCCTCGTCGGTCACGATGGGCACCGGGCTGTAGACGCCCATGCCGCCGGTGTTGGGACCCTTGTCGCCCTCGAGCGCGCGCTTGTGGTCCTGCGAGGTGGCCATGGGGCGCACGGTCTTGCCGTCGGTAAAGGCCAAAAGCGAGCACTCGGGGCCGGTCAGCATCTCCTCGATGACCACAGTATTGCCGGCATCGCCAAAGGTGCCGCCAAAGCACTCGCGCACGGCCTCCTCGGCCTGCTCAAGTTCGATCGCCACGATGACGCCCTTGCCCGCGGCAAGGCCGTCGGCCTTGACGACCAGCGGGGCGCCCTGCTCGCGCACGTAGGCGAGAGCCGAAGCCTCGTCGGTGAACGAGCCGTAGGCTGCCGTCGGGATACCGGCGCGCTCCATGAGCTGCTTGGAGAACAGCTTGGAGCCCTCCATCTGGGCACCCTCGGCACCCGGGCCAAAGCACGGGATGCCCGCCGCGCGCACGGCGTCGGCCACGCCCACCACGAGCGGGGCCTCGGGGCCGATCACCACGAGTCCGCATCCGTGGCTCTGGGCAAACGCCGCCACGGCCGCAGGATCGCAATCGTCGAGAACCACGTTCTCGCCGCAGCTCGCGGTGCCGCCGTTGCCCGGCGCAATGTAGAGCTTGCCGGCGCGCGGTGATGCTGCGAGCTTGGCCGCCAGAGCGTGCTCGCGGCCGCCGCTGCCCAACAACAGGATGTCGATGGTTTGAGTGTCCGCCTTCAAGGGTGCCTCCTCTATGGATTAACGGCCCGCTCCGCGCGAGCCCTTTGCAAGCAAATATACCCCTCGGCCGCCCGCTTGGGCTGCAAAGGGGTATATCGCAATAACCAAATAGTCCCGATTACTTCCAGAATCGGTTGATGATCTGCTCGCGACCGGCGCCGACGCCAATGAACGTCACGCGGGTGTGTGCCAGATCCTCGATAAACGCCACGTAGTCCTGAGCCTCCTGCGGCAGCTCATCAAAGCTGCGGCAACCGGTGATGTCGCACTTCCAGCCGGGGAGCTCCTCGTAGATGGGCTTGGCATGCTCAAAGCGCACCTGATGCTCGGGCACGCTGGTGTAGCGCTCGCCATCGACGTCGTAGGCCACGCACACCTTGATGGTGTCGAAGGCCGAAAGCACGTCGAGCTTAGTCAGGGCGATATCGGTGAGGCCGTTGACGCGTGAGGCGTAGTTGGCGATGGGGCCGTCGAACCAGCCGCAGCGACGACGGCGACCGGTGGTCACACCGTACTCATAGCCCTCCTCGGTCAGCGTGTGACCGGCCTCGGACTCATAGGAAAGCTCGGTGGGCATGGGGCCCGAACCGACGCGGGTGATATAGGCCTTCATGACGCCCAGCACGCGGTCGACGTTCTTCATGCCCACGCCGGAGCCGGTGATGGCGCCGCCGGCGGTGCAGTTGGAAGACGTCACGTACGGATAGGTGCCGTGGTCGATGTCGAGCAACGTCGCCTGGGCGCCCTCAAACAGCAGGTCCTTGCCCTCATCGATCATGTTGTTGAGCAGCAGGCTCGTCTCGGTGATGTAGGGACGCAGGCGCTCGGCCATGGGCAGGTACTCGTCGCAAATCTGGTCCACGGTGTAGGTGGGCAGGTTGTAGATGAGCTCAAGCTCGGGGTTCACGCGGGCGAGAGCGGTCTCCAGCTTGTCGCGGAACAGCGCCTCGTCCAGCATATCCTGCATGCGCAGGCCAATGCGGGCCATCTTGTCCTGATAGCACGGACCGATACCGCGCTTGGTGGTACCGATGTTCTTCTTGCCGAGCTTCTGCTCAAAGGCGCCATCCAGGTCGATGTGGTACGGCATGATGACATGCGCGTTGCCGCTAATCTTGAGGTTCTTGGTGGTGATGCCGTCGGCCTCAAACATGTCGATCTCCTCAAGGACAACCTTGGGGTTGACGACGCAGCCGTTACCGATCACCGACACATGGTCGGAATACATGATGCCGGAGGGCACCTGGTGCAGGCCGTACTTCTTGCCGTTGACGACGATGGTGTGGCCGGCGTTGTTGCCGCCCGAGTAGCGCACGACGGCATCGAAGTCGCCGGCGACCAGGTCGCAGATCTTACCCTTGCCCTCATCGCCCCACTGGGCACCGACCAAAACGGTTGACGGCATGTTTACTCCTTACATTCATGGACTGTCTACGCGCCACGCCGGCACGCAGAAGCACAAAACATTCCCAGTATACCCGTGCAACGGGCGCCTGTCCTACTCCTCGGCATGTGCCCCATCAAGCTCATAGAACTTGGTGGATGCCGGCAGGAACATCAGGTCGACGTCGCCGATCGGGCCCGAACGGTTCTTGGCCACGACGATACGCGTAACGCCCTCGTCGGGTCGATCGTCGCGCGAGGCTTCGGCCTCGTCGGCGGAGCGGTCCAAGAACATAACGATATCGGCGTCCTGCTCGATGGAGCCCGATTCACGAAGGTCGGAAAGCTGCGGGCGCTTGCCGGTACGGGATTCGACCTGACGCGAGAGCTGCGACAGCGCGATGAGCGGGATCTTGAGTTCCTTGGCCATGATCTTCAGACCACGCGACATCTCGGAGACCTCGACGGTACGGCTCTCGGAGCGGCGTCCCGGCGGAGGACTCACCAGCTGCAGGTAGTCCAGGATGATGATGGCCTTCTCCTTGTTGTGGAGCATGCGGCGGCTCTTGGCGCGAATCTCGGTCACTGTGGTGCCGGGCGTATCGTCAATCAGAATATCGAGCTTGGACAAGGTCTGCGTGGCCTCGTTGATATTGGCCCACTGCTCGGGGCTAATGCGGCCCATGCGGAAGTCACTGATCGAAATCATGGCATAGGCGCAAATCAGGCGCTGGGCAATTTCCTTGCCCGACATCTCCAGCGAGAAAAAGCCGACGGTGTAGCCCGCAGCGGCGGCATTGAGCGCCAGGTTTAGAGCGAACGAGGTCTTACCCACGGCGGGGCGGGCGCCGATAATGATGAGCTGGCCCTCACGGAAGCCCATAAGCATGCGGTCGAGTGACGGGAAGCCCGTGGGAACGCCCACTGCCTGGCCACCGGCCTGGCACACTTCCTCGGCCTCGTTATAGGCCTCGACCATAAACTCGGTCAGTGTCTTGTAGCTCGACTTAACCTCGCGCGCCGTAACCTTGAGCAGCTTGCTCTCGGCCAGCTCCACGACCTCTTTGGTATCGGTGGGGGCGTTGTAGGCCAGCGCGTTAATCTCGTTGGTGGCACCAATCAGCTCACGCAGCATCGAATCGCGACGAACGATGGCGGCATGGTGCTGCCAGTTGACGAGCGACAGGGTCTGACCCATCAGCTCCAAAATGTACGCCTCGCCGCCCACGGCATCAAGCTTGTTGATGCTTCGCAGGTAATCGATCAGCGAGATGGAGTCGATGGGAATGCGGCTGTTGTACATATCGACCATCGCGGTATAGATGGTCTTATGAATGGGCCGGTAGAAGTCATCGGGCTGCAGCTCGACCTGGGCCTCTTCGACCACCTCGGGCGATAGCAGCATAGCGGCCAGTACATTGGCCTCTGCATCTTGGTTTTGGGGGAGACCCAACTTGGAGCCGCGGTCCTCGACCGTCAGCCATGTCTCCCTATCGTCATATGCCATGAGCATCCTCATTCATATCGCTTGCGAGCATCCATAGTATCAGCCACAGCTTTAAATCGAGGCGCGCCTTAACAATCATCACCGAACCAAACGGATGAACGGTCCCTTATGTGCGTTGTGTTAGACGCTTTGGATACTGGGACTTTTCCTATAATCTTTCTTGCTTAGATAGCAGGCGAAAGCGAAGGAGCTCCTATGGTCACCAAGGATGATGCGTGTTGGATAATCGGCCTTTCCGCAGGTGCGGGCATTGGCGTATACCTTGATGGCGGCTGGGGCATCGATGCGCTTGTCGGGCGTGAGACCAGGGCTCATAACGACATCGACCTGTTCGTTCAGCGCGGGGATTACCAAAGGTTCGTGGATCTAATTGCTGATGAGGGGTTTTCCGAGGTGGCTGCATCTTTCACCACCGAAGATCACACGGTGTGGCAAGACGAGGCGGGGCGCATCGTCGACCTGCATTGCTTCGATTTCGCCGAGAATGGCGATATTCTGTATCAGGGAGATCGTTTTCCCGGGGAGGTCTTTTCGGGGAGGGGGCGCATCGGCGAGGTGGAGGTGTCGTGCATCGACCCCGAAAGCCAGCTGTTGTTTCACTTGGGCTATCAGCATGACGAGCACGACGCCCACGATGTCATGCTCCTATGCCGTGAGTACGGTTTCGACGTTCCCGAAGAATATCGCTAGCTGTTGCTATTTGCATCGGGGCACGACTTCAGCGCTTGCCGCAGATGCGCTGCGCCAGACCGCCCTGGACATCACGCCACGCCGTATATGGCCCTCCGCGCACGCGAGTCCCATTTCGCCTGCTTGATCCAGTACTCGTAGAACGGATAGGGGGTCACCTTGTACTGGCGCCAGGTCTTCTCGTACGTGCCGCGGGCTGCCTGCCTCACTATGAGCTCGGCGAGCTCGTCCGCGCTCCTGCGGACCTTGAAGCACCATGTCCACTTGAACCAGGCGAGGTAGTTCTCGAGGCGTCTCGTGGAGACACCCCGGAACCTGCCGATGAAGTGCCTCATCTGGGAGTGGAGGCTGTTCACCCTGTTGATGGCGTGCTCCTCCCTCTTGCTGGCGATGTGCGCGCCGACGCCGAGGGCGGGCAGGACGCGGCGGTACACGTGCGCACGGTCCGTCGAGATTATCGCGCCGACCGCGAGCTTGTCGGCGAGCAGCTCCCTGGCTGCCGCCTCGTCGAGGCCGCCCCTCCCCGCGATCTCGTAGAAGATGTCGCCGGCGTCGTTGATGCCGGTGAGCACGCATATCTTCTCGTGCCCGTCGGTTCCCTGCGACCTTGTGCGGGGCTTCCTGGGCATGCCGGACTCCGACCTGGAGCGGTTTCCCTTGAAGCTCTCCCTGAAGAAGCACTCGTCGAGCTCGGCCCCGCCGCCGGCCTCCACGCGGAAGGCGGGCATGCGCTTGGCCATGGCCTCGAGCAGCCTGTGGCGCATGAAGAACGCCGTCTTGAGGCACACGCCGCACTTTTCCGCCGACTCGCGCAGCGGGAGCATGTCCACGTGGCACTCCGCGAACCTCATCCAGGCCGACCTGTCGAGCTTGGTGGTGGAGAAGATGCGCATGGTGGCGTCGGTGAAGGTCCTGGCGCACCCTCGGCAGAGGAACCGCTGACGGCCGCTCCCGTCTCGCCCCCTCTTCACGTAATGCGGGGAGCCGCACCAGGGGCAGGCTCTGTCGGGATCGTCTTCCGCCCCCTCGCTTGCCGCGAGTTCGAAAAGCTCCGCGTCTATCAGCGCCTTGAGCGATCTCAGGGCCCTGCTCTTCTCGGCAGCCGTCATCTGCGGGAGGAACTGCCTCGTCAGCTGGGTGAGCACGTCTTCCATTGCAACCTCCATCTCTCCTGATGATGGAATTGTCGCAACCGGGGCCCCGTCGCGTGTACTGCGTGCAGGACACTTATCCAAAGTGGTCTAACACAACGCTTATGTGGGACTGCATCTCAATGTATGACGTGACACCCACTCAGCGCAAAAAATAAAAGGGCGCCCCGGTCTCTCAGAGCGCCCTTCTTAGAACAAGATTGTTGCGTTGCAGCAAATGCTACTCGGCAGCAGCCTCGGTCTCGACCTCGGCGGTCTCGGCCTCGGCGACCTCAGCGGCCTCCTCGACCTCAGCATCGGCAGCGAGCTCCTCGGCGGTAACGCCGACGAGAACGACAACCTCGGCCTTGATCTCGCGGTACAGCGAGATGGCAACGGTGTGGGCACCGGCAACCTTGATGGGCTTGCCGAGCTCGACGCGCTTGCGGTCGATGTCCATACCGAGCTGATCCTTGATGGCGTCAGCGATCATAGCGGCGGTAACGGAGCCAAAGAGGATGCCCTCGTCGCCGACCTTGACGTCAACGGTGACCTGCTTGCCCTCGAGGGCAGCCTTGGTCTCGTTGGCGGTAGCCAGACGGACGGCCTCGCGCTTGGCTATGTTGTTGCGACGCTCGTCAAGCTGCTTGAGGTTGCCCTTGGTGGCGGCAACAGCGAGCTTCTTGGGGAACAGGAAGTTCTCAGCGTAACCCTGAGCGACCTCTACGACGTCACCCTCGCCGCCCTTGCCCTTGATCTCATCGAGAAGAATAACCTTCATGATGCGTCTCCCTTCTTAGCCGCGGTCGCGGTTGCCACGAGAGGAAACCACGGGGACGGTGTACGGCAGGAGAGCCATCTCGCGGGCACGCTTGATGGCGTTGGCGATGTCATGCTGATGCTGCGTGCAAGCGCCAGTGACGCGACGGGGCTTGATCTTGCCACGGTCGGTCATGTACTTACGGAGAAGCTGAGTGTCCTTATAGTCGATGAACTCAGTGTTCTCCTTGCAGAACTGGCAGTACTTACGACGCGGCTGACGTGCAGAAAAATCATTAGCCATGTCAAAATACCTTTCATTTGGCAACTTCGGCGAACCGAAGCCGCCTCTCACTCAAAAATAGGTGAACAACCCTTAAAACGGGATGTCCTCATCGTAGACGTCGACCGCGGGCGGCGTAGCCACCGGTGCGGCAGGACGTGCTGTGGGCGCAGGAGCTGCGGGGGCGTAACCGCCCTGATCGTAGCCACCCTGGCCACCACGGGAGCTCATAAACTCGATCTCATCAACGATGACCTCAAGCTTGCTCCGGCGCTGGCCGTCGCGTTCCCAAGAGCTGTAGCGCAGCTTGCCCTCGATCGCGACCTTGTTTCCCTTTGCCAGGAAACGGCTCACGGCCTCGGCGCGGGTGCCGAACATAGTGCAGTCGACAAAGTTGGGATAATCCTCCCACTCGCCAGTCTGCGCGTTGCGGCGACGATCGTTCACAGCGACGCCAAAGGACAGAACCTGGGTTCCGCCGGCGGTGGCGCGCAGCTCGGGATCGCGGGTGAGGTTACCGGTGATGTTCACTCGATTGATGCTCATAACTCACTACTTCCTCTTGGGGCACAAGCCCAGTCCAAAACGACAGTCTTACTCCTGGTCGTCGCGACGGACGATCATGTGGCGGACCACAGCGTCGGTGATGCGCAGGATGCGATCAAGCTCGGCGATCTGGGTAGGATCTGCGTGGAAGTTGATGAGGGTGTAGTCACCATCGGTGAGGTCGTTGATCTCGTAGGCGAGCTTGCGCTTGCCCCAGTCGTCAACGGAGTCGACCTTGCCAGCGCCCTCAGCGATCGTGGTATCGATACGCTTCATAACAGCGAGACGAGTCTCGGGGTCGAGCGACGGGTCAACAAAGAACAGCAGTTCATAAGCCTTCATATTGTCACCTCCTCTGGGCAAATGTGGCTTCAGGTCGTGAAGGTGCGCCTGAAGCAGGAAAAGACTTGGTAATAATATCTTTCAACCTCCTAGGCCGCAAGAATATGCAGCTACAACCTCATGACCTCCACATATGCCCATACTCGCACGACGTTTCATGCGTCTTCCAACCAAATGCTGACCAAGTGCTTGACGGATTTGTGGACAAGATACGACGCCGCGGGGACAAGCTGAGCCAAGCCACAGGTCAACGGGCACAAGGCTGTGGTCGCAAAATGCATACCAGTGGTCCACAGCGCCACCCAAAGATTTTTAAATTCATTGCCAAGTCGCTTATGAATACCCCTTTTGAACAATTGAGTTAATCAACCACGCTGGTCGGAAGCCGTTTTTTGGCACCTCAAACCCCACTGCAACGACAAGCGCGGCCAAGCGTTTTAAAAAATGCCAACTTTTCTGTTTGCACTTTGCAGTTCCTCGTGTATACTGACTTTCGCATTTAACGGAGAGTTGTCCGAGTGGCCGAAGGAGCACGATTGGAAATCGTGTAGGCGTCAAAAGCGTCTCCAGGGTTCAAATCCCTGACTCTCCGCCAGTTAATTCCAAAGCAGGCCTTCGAGCCTGCTTTGTTTTTACCCCACGCGGAGGGGTGGCAGAGTGGTTGAATGCGGCGGTCTCGAAAACCGTTTGGCCTGTATAAGGTCACGAGGGTTCGAATCCCTCCTCCTCCGCCATTTTGGTTGAGAAAGCTCCCGAAAACGGGGGCTTTTTTTGTTTAGAGTCCCTTACGAGCAAATACGGCGGAGGAGGAGGGATTCGAACCCGTCAGGACGCAAAGCGTAAAGAAAACGCGCCAGTGGCGCGTTTTTAGCGCAGCGCGGTCGGCGCAAGCCGACCGAATAAATTTTGAGCTCCGCTCAAAATTTAGACATCCCTCCTCTTCAACCCACACCCCCATCACGTTCAATCCCAACCCAACATCCCAAACATGTACATCACCCTCCAAAGATGTCAAAAAATGTCGTTTTTGGAGGGTGGTGTACACGTTTGTATATGACACACGCCGTGCATGAGTCGGCTTACTCGCATTCGGTATATTTCCCCACCTCAACGGACATAAGAGTTGGGTATCGACTCAGAGCGAGAGGTCCCCAATGGATACCCCTGTTCTCATTTCGCATAAAACTGCATGGCTCGTCCATCACGCGCCGCAAGGCCGGGTTCAAGCGGTCGCGCAACACGACTACCAGATAGGCGCAAGAGGTCTCTCCACCCAGCAACGCATCGCGCGCATACGACAGGCCCTCACCGACTGCGGCATTCCGCCCGATATGTTCAAGACTATCGATATCTCCGTAGTGTTTGCTTTCGAGCGAATTCGCACCAACGGCGTCACTTGCCATGTTCTCGGCCAAAGCCTACCCTATGGCCATATTGACGAGCTTACGCCCGGCATCTTTATCACCGACGAAGCCTTCACCTTCGTGCTCGCCGCCGAGTGGATGGATAGAATCGAATACCTCGAGTATGGCTACGAAGTTTGCGGCGACTATCGCATGGGCCTTAATCCCTCTGACCCTTATACCGAGCAACCAGCAACCACCTCCAAGGACGAAATTGTCGAACTGCTCGATCAACACCCTGGCAAACCCGGTGCCACACGCGCGCGACTCGCGCTCAGACATGTCTACGACCACTCGGTCTCGCCTATGGAGGCTGCATCGGCAATCGCACTTTCACTTCCAACAAGCGAAGGCGGCGTTGGCATTCGAGGCATCGAGCTCAACCGACCGCTCGAGATCCCTCAACGTCTTTGGCATTGCACCAAAGCCCGAACACTCAAAATCGATGCCCTCATTACCTATAAGCGCAGAGAGCTCGGCATCGAATATAAGGGTGGCTTTCACGACGAGACTGGCCGTAAGGGAGCAGATGCGGAACGCGAAGCTGTGCTCGCCCAAATGGGTTATCGCATTGTCACACTCACCTCAGCGCAATTTGCCAGTCAACTCGCTTTTCACCGTGCCATGAACAATATCCGCGAAGCACTCGGTATGCCCCGCTGCACGGATGCCGAGTATCAGCGAAAGCAAAACGAACTGCGAAAGGCACTTATCCGCAACTGGAAGGGCACGAAGGACATAGAGACGCCCTCCGAGTAACGTCGCCCGCTCGGCGCGCGCCAAAACATGTACATCATCCGCCAAAAACGACATTTTTCGACATCTTTGGAGGCTGGTATACATGTTTGGAACCTATGACCGCACCCAACCCCTACCGTTTGCCGAGCAATAGGGTCTCAATCGCCGCCAACCATGTACTATGTACGGGCATTGTCCAAACCTGCAACTCAAAGGATTCCATCTTGCCCGTCGTCGCCGCTATGACCGTTACCTCACACGCCACGGATGCCATGGTCGCCATCCCGTTTTGGCTCGAAATGTTCGCCGTCGTCGCGGCTTCAATCTCGGGCGTGTTGGTCGCGCGCGAGCACAAACTCGACCTGGTGGGTGCAGTTGCGCTCGCCGTGGTCTGTGGCTTGGGCGGCGGTCTTTTACGCGACATGACGCTGCAGGTGGGCAACGTCTACATCCTCAACCAGCCAATGGCGCTGCCGCTTTCCATTGCCACGGCAGCCATCATCTATATTTTCCCGGCAATCGTCGACAAGCCCGAAAAACTCATTCCCCTGCTCGACATCATCTCGGTCGGCATCTACGCCGCCACTGGAGCAGACAAGGCGCTGGTCTACGGCTTTGCGCCGGCGGTGTGCATCATGATGGGCTTTTTCACCGCGGTGGGCGGTGGCATGTTGCGCGACGGCTTTATGGGCGTGGTTCCGGGCATTTTCCAACGTACTAACTTTTATGCCATCGCCGCCATCGCCGGATCGACAAGCTATGTGTGTCTCGTTATGAGCGGCATCATGAGCAATGTCGCCGCGCTGGTCGTATGCGTTGTCGTGACCATGGGTCTGCGCTGGCTCTCGCTGCGCTTTGACATCAAAAGCCCCACCGAAGAGGACATCGCGCGCTTTTTGCACCGCAAAAAGTAGATTGCGCGGGCTCATCCTTCGAAATACAACCGAGAGGTTCTTTTAGAGCGCCCACGCGTTGGGTACCCTGTTAGATGCATATCGAGCATCTAACGAAGGATTCACTATGCCCCGCAATCAATTCCCGTCGACCCAGCGCTGTAAAGCGTGGGGCCGCATCACCATCCTATTCGCACTCATCGCGCTGGCGATCACCGCGCTTCCCACGGCGTCGTTCGCCGGCACAGACACCGCAGGCAACGTACTTGCGACCGACAATGACGCCAATTCGTCCGGCGTCGAAGGTGACCTGTACTGGGCAGGTCAGGCCCTCAACTTGGACGATGCGTCCATCGGCCGCGACATAATTGCAGCAGGCGAGAGCCTCTCCATCCGCGACTGCACGGTGGGCGGCGCCGTCCGCTTGGCGGCGCGCACCATCGACATTGCCAAGACTACGGTTGATGGCAGCGTGACCGTTGCCGGCCAGCATGTCGTGCTCAATTCCGACAGCACCGCCAACTGTTTCTATGCGATAGGCGAGACGGTTGCCCTGCGCGGCTCTACCAAGTCGGCAGCGCTTGCGGGCGATACGGTGACTATCGATGGCACCGTCGAGGGCGATGTCGAGGTTTGGGCCGATAAGCTCATCCTGGGCAAGAACGCCCACATCACCGGCACCGTGAACGCGCACGTCTCCGAGGACCCCGAGCGCGCCGCGGGAGCCGAGGTCGGTGCGCTCAAGATCGACCGCACCGAGAACGAAGATACTTCCACCGTTAACGATGTCATCGGCGGTATCGTCGCCGCGGCGCTTTCCACCTGCTTTGTCGCCCTACTGCTCGAACTCGTCTTTCCGCGCGCAACCGCCAGCGCCGCCGGCATGCTCCACCAGCGCCCCATGCCCCTGTGGGTGAGCGGTCTTCTGGGCACGATTGCTATCGTCCCCGCCGTCCTACTGCTAATTATCTCTATCGCTGGTCTGTCGCTTGCCGGAGCCCTCATGTGCGGTGTTATTGGCATCGCGTTGGTGTCGAGCGCCTTTGCGGGGTGCGCGATCGCCCGCATGGTCGGACACAACCAGAACCGCTACGCCATGGCAGCCGCGGGCGGCGTGGCCGCGGGCGCGCTTACGGCAATCCCCCTCGTAGGCGATTTCATCAGCGGCGTGGCCTTTGTCTTCACGCTCGGCTATGTTATCCAGATCATCTGGCGCAACGCTCACCTCAAGTCGCAACAGCCGGCTAATACGCCGGAACTCCCCACCGCCTAGCCGCCAACCACCACAAAGGGGACAGGCACCTTTGTGGTGGTGCAAGCGAACCTGTCCCCCTTGCACCAAAAAGGGCGCCGACCATCGCGGTCGACGCCCTTTCTTGTTAGTCGCTATAAAGCCCAGCGCCTATTTGTTGACCTGGCCGGCGCGGACGGCAGCCTTCTTGCGGTCGGTGGCGTTGAGCAGACGCTTGCGCAGGCGGATGTTCTTGGGAGTGATCTCGACCAGCTCGTCGTCGGCGATGTACTCCAGCGCCTCTTCCAGAGAAAAGGTGCGAGGCGGCACCAGCTGCACGGAGATGTCGGAGGTCGAGGAACGCTGGTTGCCCAGGTTCTTGGTACGGGCGATGTTGACGACCATGTCGCCTGCCTTGCTGCGCTCGCCCACGATCATGCCCTCGTAGCACTCGGTACCCGGCTCAACAAACAGCTGGCCGCGCTCCTGCAGCGTACCCAGGGCGTAGGCAACGGCCTTCTCGGTGGTCATGGAGATCATGGCGCCGTTCTGACGGTTGCCGATCTCACCGGCGTAGGGACCGTACTCCAGGAAGGTGTGGTAGAACACGCCCTCGCCGTGGGTGACGTTCATGATGCGGTTCTTAAGACCCATGATGCCGCGGGTCGGGATCTTAAACTCGAGGTGCGTCACGATGCCCGAGGTATCCATGCTCGTCATGATGCCGCCGGAGGTACCGAAGACCTCAACGACCTTGCCCGAGTACTCGTCCGGGCACTCGACAACAGCCTGCTCGACGGGCTCCATCTTGTTGCCGTTCTCGTCCTTCTTAAACAGAACGCGGGGACGGCCGACCTGGAACTCAAAGCCCTCGCGACGCATGGACTCCATCAGGACGGACAGGTGCAGGATGCCGCGACCCGAGACCTCGACGCCGCTCTTGTCCTCGAGCTCCTCGATCTTCATGGTCACGTTGTTCTCGGCCTCGTTGAACAGGCGCTCCTTGAGCTGACGGGCGCCCACGATGTCGCCGTCGCGGCCGACGAGCGGGGAGGTCGAAGCCTCGAAGACGATGGACAGGGTCGGCGGGTCGATCTCGATGGGCTCGAGCTCGACGGGGTTCTCGGGGTCGGTGTAGACATCGCCGATATCGGTGCGGTCGATGCCCACGACGGCGGCGATGTCGCCGGCGCCGACTTCCTGGCACTCGGTGCGGCCCAGGTAGTCGAAGGTAAAGAGCTGCTTGACGGTAGCGATGGCGCTGGAGCCGTCGTTCTTGACAACCAGGATCTGGTCGCCCTGGTGGATGGTACCGGAGTACACGCGGCCGATGCCGATACGGCCAACGAAGTTGGAGTGGTCGATGGTCACGCACTGCATGGCCAGCGGGGCGTTCTCATCAACCTCGGGCGCGGGCATATCGTCGATAATCATATCGAGCAGCGGATACATATCCATGTTGCCGTCATTGGGATCGAGGCGGGCAAAGCCGTTGACGCCGCTGGCGTAGATGACGTGCTCCATGGCAAACTCGAGCTGGTCGTCGGTGGCGCCCAGGTCGGCCATAAGGTCGAGGCAGTCGTTGTAGGCCTTCTCGGGGTTAGCACCCGGACGATCAATCTTGTTGATGACGATCATGATCTTAAGGCCGGTGTCGATAGCGTGACGCAGCACAAAGCGGGTCTGGGGCATGGGGCCCTCAAAAGCGTCGACCAGCAGCAGGGCGCCGTCGGCCATACGCAGCACACGCTCGACCTCGCCGCCAAAGTCGGCGTGGCCCGGGGTGTCGATGACGTTGATCTTAACGTCCTTGTACTCGATAGAGATGTTCTTGGCGAGAATCGTAATGCCGCGCTCGCGCTCCTGGTCGTTAGAGTCCAGGACGCGGTCCTCGACCTGCTGGTTGGCACGGAAGGCGTCCGTGGCACGCAGGAGCTTGTCGACCATCGTCGTCTTGCCGTGGTCGACGTGGGCGATGATGGCGATGTTCCTCAGATTGTCTACGCGCATGTAGTTCCCCTATCTTCTATCCATATACAAACGGCACGCGTATGCGGCCCGCCCAGCGACACAACGCTCAGCGGGAATATTGAGCCTTTTACCGAAAACTCGTTTATTTTAGCGATTTTAGATGAGAGGGGTTTCCTCACCTGCAGGTTCAGGGTCGCTCCACATAAAACCATCGCCGGCGCCCATGCCCTCATACAGCACATATGCCGAAAAACCGCTCTCGAGCGTAGTCTCAAAGAAGCTCACGAGCAGAGCGTCGTGATAGCCGCCGTCAATTTCGACACAACCGGTGTAGCCGATGGCGTAACGGGCGATGCGGCCCAGCCCCTCGTCCTTAAGACCCATCTTGTGCTCGGAGATAAAGTTGGTGGCAGCCTCGAGGCACGCCCCTTCGCCATCCTCATCGAGCGCCGCCAGATAACGGTTGGAAGCAGCGTCCTCGATCGCCACAACTACGCCCGGATTCTCGCCGGCGGCAAGGTCGTCCAAGAACGCACCAATCAGGTCACACACCATGGCGTCGAGCTCGGCGGAGACGTTACCGGCGTCCTGCATATCCTGTGCCATCTTTAGACCTTCCCATCGAATCCGGCGTCGTTACAGTTCTTGTGCCTCAGCAGCGATCTTGGCGGCAGCGTCGCGGGCGTGCATCATATCCACCGCACGCTTGTCGAGCACCTTGATCTGACTGGCCAGCATTACCGCGTCGACCACGCCCCAGATCACCAGGCCCGTAGAGATCGAAAACCCAAGCGCACCAACTGTACCACGAAGGCGCGAGCAGATTGCCGCGACAAGGGCGGAGATGACAACCATCTTGATAAACGAGCCGCGGCGCTCGCGAAGCGTGCGGGCCTGTGTCACATAGGCGAGGCGGGCCGCCTCGGATGCTTCCGAGCGCATCTGGGCTTCACGCGCGATGGCGGCCGCCTCAGTCGATACGCGGGTACCCATCAGCGACCTCTCCGCTCGCGTGCCAGACATTTAGAAATCATCGGGGGAGAGCGTATGGACGAACTCGTCGAACTTCTCGAACTCCTGCTCGTCGTCGACTTCCTCGGCGTGGGTAGAAACAGTTCCCAGGCGATTCATGATGTCGTCCTCCACAAACATGGGGGCATTGCTGCGCACGGCAAGGGCAATGGCGTCACTGGGGCGGGCGTCGATCTTGCGCTCCTCGCCATCGGCCAGCACGACGATCGTCGCGTAGAACACCGGCGGCTCGGCGCGAACGATCTCGATGCGCTCGAGCTTGGCGCCCAAGGCGTCAACGGTATCGAGCAGCAGGTCATGGGTAATCGGGCGCTCGGCGCGGCCGCTATCGATGCCGCGGCTGATGGCAGCAGCTTCAAACGAACCAGTCTGAATGGAAAGGGAACGCAGCGGCGCGGGCGAGTCCGATTTGCTGCTGCGCTCACGAAGTACGATAAGCGATGGCACGGGACCGGCGGCCATGACGATGGTCTCTATGTCGACACGAACCATGGAACACCTCCGGTACGTAGCGGTTAACACGCGGCAGCCCGCCGCATTGAATAGCTATACTACCCAAACTTTCGCACAGCACACAAAATCAAAGTAGTTAATTTGGGGCGGGGCTTTTTTGACTACTTTCAGTAGGTAAGAAAAAAGCCCCGAGGCAACGCCCCAGGGCTCTTCACAGTTTTGATGGTGGACCTGACAAGATTCGAACTTGTGACCTCCCGGTTATCAGCCGGACGCTCTAACCAACTGAGCTACAGGTCCATCATGGTGGAGGTTAGGGGGATCGAACCCCTGACCTCAGGCTTGCAAAGCCCGCGCTCTCCCAGCTGAGCTAAACCCCCACGGAGACAGTAATAAACACCCCAGCGGCGACTCGGCTCTCGCTGGGGTGTTTATTGCGAAAGAAAGTGGTGGACCTGACAAGATTCGAACTTGTGACCTCCCGGTTATCAGCCGGACGCTCTAACCAACTGAGCTACAGGTCCATCGCGCAAGGGATATATTAGACGAGTCGTTACGCGCGCGTCAACAACTTTTTTGAAAATCTTTGAGGGGTGTCGGCCCCGGCTGCCCGGCGGCATGCGAAGTCGCCTGCTCGGACAGTCCTGCTCGCACGGAGAGCACATTAAGTGCTCTCCGGCTCGT
>CALCKK010000019.1:0-46197 GCA_937966215.1 uncultured Collinsella sp.
AGCGTCCTAGTGTTCGCTTCTAATAAAAGAAGGCCAAGATTCGGGACGCAGTTCATTTGTGGTGGTTTTCGTTAACCCTTATATCGAGCGCAGAAGCCCGTCCGATGTGATCGGACGGGCTTTTTGGTGGGTATCATGGTTGAATGATCATTAGGAGGTTTTCCCTACATGGAATTGTTTGAACCGATTCTTCATTTCTTTGAGCAGCGCTGGGTCCACAACATCATCTGGGCCGTCATCTTGGTAATAGTCACCGCCATCGCCGCCAAGGTGGCATCCAAGACCCTGCGCCACCTACTCAACCGAGACGACAACCCGCTTCCCGCATCGAGCATCTTCATCAACATCGCGCGTGCCGTCATTTGGATGATCGGCGGCAGCTTTATCCTCGACAACTGCTTTGGCATTAACGCAAACGCGCTCGTCGCTGCTCTTGGCGTCGGCGGCATCGCCATCTCGCTCGGCTTTCAGGACACGCTATCAAACCTTATCGGCGGCATGCAAGTGACCTTTATGGGCATCATCAAGCCCGGCGACAATATCGAGGTCGGCGGCGTGTCGGGCGTGGTCCAGGACATCACTTGGCGCCACACGACCATCGAGGACGCCTGCGGACAGACCATCATCGTCCCCAACTCCAACATCTCCAAGAACACACTCGTGCACCTCATGCCCTTTGGACGCGTTGTCGTTCCCGTCGCGGTGAAGGACACGTCAAAGTGGGACTCGCTCGATGCGCTGGCAGACGAGCTCGCCTGTGCCACCAAGGTCGCCGTTTCACCCATCTCGGGCTTTGACAAGGAACCCTACGTGCTCTTTAGCGAGATCGGCGACTTTGGCATTAAGGGTAAGATCATCTTTATCGTCAGTGACGACAGCACCACCTTTACGGCAGCCGACGCCTGCATCCGCGCCATCGCCCCCATCATCGCCTAAAACCACCGCAAAGGGGACAGGCACCTTTGTGGTGGTTTCGCATCGTGGTACCATGGTTCATATCGTTGTTTAAACGACTAAGGGAGTAGACACCATGGAAGAGGCCTATCGTCAAGCGCGCAAGCGCGGCGAACAGGGACGCCGTCGCGCCATCAGCCAAAGCGAGCATCCATATCTTACGGACCTCGACAGCTTGGTCGCCCAGCTTCCCTGCGGGCAGCGCGAGAACATCGGCCTGCGGGACATTCCGCTCGAAATGGTCGTCGGCACGGTTACCAAAGGTCGCCAGTCCGCCTTTTCGTGTAACTTTATGCCGCTGCTCCCCTGGAATACCGAATTCGCCCGCAAATGGTCCAACCTCTACGATATCCAAATCTCCGAGGGCTACCGCGACCCCATCATCGTCACCGAGTTCATGCACCGCTTTTACGTCCAAGAGGGCAACAAGCGTGTCAGCGTCCTCAAATTCCTTGACGCTCCGACGGTTTCGGCCAAGGTGACGCGTCTGTACCCCGGTAAGTGGGATTCCGTCGAGAGCCGCCTGTACGGTGAGTTTTGCGCCTTTTGGTACGTATGCCCCCTGTACGAGATTGAGTTTTCGCGCGAGGGCAGCTACGAGATGCTTGCCAAAATGCTCGGCCAAGATCTTGTCGAAAAATGGCCTCAAAAGAAGGTCGACTACCTACGTCACACCTTCCTGCTCTTTAAGCGCGCCTATCTTCGCGCGGGCGGCGACCACTTGGACATTACGCCTGCCGATGCCATGCTCGTCTACCTCAACGTCTACAACCAGGACCGTCTGCTGGATACGCCGACGGATATCGTCGTCAACCGTCTGTGCAAGATTTGGCGCGAGCTTGTCATTGCCGGCAAAAGCGACGAGGACAAAGTCGATCTTGTCGAAGCGCCGCAGCCCAACGAGAAAGAGGGCGCACCGACAAAAGCTACCTCGGGCGTGCTCAACTTCTTTATGAGCAAGACCGTCTACTCCACTGCCAATCCCATGCGCATCGCCTTTATCCACGAGTTTCCCTGTGCCACGTCGAGCTGGGACAGCCTGCACGATCAAGGGCGCCAGTATCTCGATGAGCACTTTGGCGGTATCGTGCGCACCGAGGCGTTCGAGGACTGCCACGATCCAGACGTGTTCTACGCCGCCGTGGAAACGGCTGTCAAACATGGAGACAACGTCATCTTCTCGACCTCGCATCGCCTGATGGAATACACGCTCAGGGCAGCCGTTGAGTATCCCCAGGTTCGGTTCCTCAACTGCTCCATCGGCCTTCCCCACCAAAGCGTGCGCTCGTATTTTGGAAAGATGTACGAGGCAAAGTTTCTGCTGGGCGCCCTTGCGGCCAGCATGGCGGACAACCATCGCATTGGCTACCACGCGTCGGTCTTTGCGTCGGGCGCGCTTAGCGAGATCAACGCCTTTGCCATCGGCGCCTCGCTGCTCGACCCCCGCGCGCAGATTATCCTCACTTGGGGAGATGTTCCCGCCGGCGGTCTTGCCGAAGCCATGTGTCGCGAGGGCGTGAGCGTCATGACCGGCGCCGATATGTCCAAGTCTCTCGAGGACCCCACCGCCTACGGGCTTCACCGTCTGGTAAACGGCAAGGAAGTTACCGGTATTGCTATGCCGGTATGGAACTGGGGCCGTTACTACGAACTCATCGTACGCAGCCTACTGCACGGCACATGGGACGAGACCGCCGATGACCAGCAGGTGCGCGCCGTCAACTACTGGTACGGTATGAGCTCCGGCGTCATCGATATTCGCTACGCTCCGGGCCTACCCTATCAGACGCGTAAACTTGTGCAGCTGCTTCGCAACGGCATTGTCGAGGGCTCCATCAACCCATTTGGCGGCGAGCTCCACAGCCAGGACGGCGTGGTTCAGATTGAGGGCTTCCCTCCCCTGCCGAGTACGCAGATTGTCGAGATGAACTGGCTGGCTGACAACGTTATAGGCTCGATTCCGCAGCTCGATAACGAGCCGGAGGTCCGTGCCCTATGAATATCCTAGCCATTGCCGATGTAGAGGAGCGCTGCCTGTGGGAATGTTTTCGCAAGGAGCGCTTTGAGGACGTTGACCTGATTCTATCCGCAGGCGACCTGGATCCGGACTATCTTGAGTTTTTGGTCACTGTCATCAACAAACCGCTTGTGTACGTTCGTGGCAACCACGACGACCGCTACGCGCGCCATGCACCGGGCGGGTGCATTTGTGTTGAGGACAGCGTATATGTGTACCGAGGTATTCGCATTGCGGGTCTGGGCGGTTCCATGCGCTACCGCGACGGCGCGAACATGTATACCGAGCGCGAGATGGCAAAACGCATGCGCAAGCTATCGCGAAAAATCGCACTGGTAGACGGATGCGATATTCTACTTACCCATGCACCCGTCGCAGGCATGGGCGACCTGGACGACCTGCCGCATCGAGGATTCGAGTGCTTTAATGCGGCTCTTGAGTCTTGGGGTCCCGACTATATGATTCACGGGCATGTGCACCAAAGCTACGGCCCCAACTTTCAACGCGAGCGCCAACACCCATGCGGAACGAAGATTGTCAACGCCTGCGGCTATACCAAGATCGAAATTGACGAGGCACGCTACCCCACGCGCGGTTGGAAGGCCGCTTGGATCAACTCGCAAACCATGCGCCGCGAGCTCAAACGCCACGAAGCAATCGAGTCTTCAACCGCCAGAACCCCCTGGTAACTGCCAACAACCACCACGAAGGGGATAGGCACCTTTATGGTGGTTTTGCTGACTCGTCCGACCTGTCCATCACGGTGCTTGTGTAATTAACGAGAACACTCATTGTTTTGTAAGGACGGCGCTCACGTGCCGTCTTTTTTTGTCAACTTATGCAGTCTCGACCGTGTTGTATGTAGAGGGACCTCGCGAGACGCCTTCCCTATATCCACCACGACCAATTGGAGGTGACACTATGCCTGCACGCCGTAACCGCAATAGCACGCTCCGATGCGATGCCGATCAGATCGAGCGGGAAGCAAAGCGCTTGGTCGACACGTATTCCGACCTCATCCTTCGATTGTGCTATTCGGCCCTTGGATCCGCTGACGACGCTCAAGACATCTGCCAGGACACGCTGATCAAGATTCTCCAACGCACTCAACCGTTCGACTCGCTCGAACACGAACGTGCTTGGGTGATCCGAGTCGCACTGAACGCATGTCGCGATATCGGCCGTACGCACGCGAATCACCCGGTTGTCGACCTCGATTCGCTCCCCGATTTCTGCGCACCCGTAACACATACCGAGCAAGAATTCGCGCAACGCGACTGCGCCATTCTTTCCGCTGTCACGGCCCTGCCTCAAGCACAGCGCATCGCCATCTTTTTGCACTACTACGCAGGCATGAGCATCGGGGAAATCGCAGACGCCGTTCACGCGACGCCAGCTGCAACCGCCCAGCACCTTAGCCGCGGACGTGCGTCACTTCGGCTTTCCTTGAAAGGAGACCACAATGACTACGAATTCGAATGACTATCGCCACGCCCTGGAGCACATTTCGTTTACCGATAATGCGAAGCAGCACATGGCAAACTCGATTGCTCAGTCCGTCGCCTCAAGCGATGCGGCGACCGCTCAAAGCAACTTTAATGGCACGCGACGCAAGCCGCGCATCGCCCGCCATCCCGTAAGAACAGTCGCTCGCATTGCCGCTGTAACGGCAGTCCTCGCTATCGTCATTGGAGGCGCTGGCACGGCTATGGCAACAGGCGTCCTGCCGCTTCCTTCTGACATGCTTTCCGACATCTTTGACGGACCTGCTTCTCAAACCGAGATCATCGACCGTATTGGCCGGCCCGTCGGTGCTAGCTGCTCCAACAACGGAGTCACCGTGACCGCCGACGCCATCATGGGCGACAAGGATATGGTTACCATCGCCTATACGCTTACGTTCGACGATCCCGCTGCCCTGAAAAAGCTTTCCGAGCCGGGCGAGAACGGAACTATCGCCGGAAGTGTCGATGGAAACGTATACGTTGATGGCGAGCATGGCGGCCAAGGCCAATCATGGCTCATTGACAAGAACCCCAATGACTCCAGCATTCAATACTTTGCACAGTTCAGCGTTGAATCACCCGGCCTTATGGGCAGGACCGTCCGCACGCATATCAACTCTCTCGTTGTGCCACGTGCTGGCAAAGAGCTTCCCGAGTATAAGAAAATACTTACGGGCCCATGGGATCTTAAGTTCCAGCTGAATTACGAAGATACATCCGTTACGATTCCCGCGCCCAAATCGGTCAACTTTAACGGCACCAAGGCGACGATTCAAGAGGCCACCGTATCCTGCGTTGGCGTTTCAGTCCGCTACAACATAGATCGTTCCATCGAACACGACAACAACAGCGGCAAGATGTCTCAAAACATGGAGGAGTCTATGGATGCCGTTGGCAACATACCCCTCATCGTGACGTTCAAAGACGGTCATGTTGAGGACGCAACCAGCCACAGCGGCTATTTCGCAAATAAACTGGATAACGGCACCACTGATGTCCACAAGACCTGGCCGTTCTCGCAAGTTTGTGACACAGACAAGATTGCAAGCGTACAAATTGGCGATACGGTCATTCCCATGAATTCGTAACGCTACGCGGCTCGTATATGCACCCGGTTCCGCACTTCGCGTCTAAAGATGCGCTGTCATCGAGCAGCGTGAGCGCAAGGCCGCCCGTATGGTCGGCTGGGAACACCTCGTTGCGCTAAAAACCACCACGAAGGGGACCGGCACCTTTGTGGTGGTTTTGCTGACTCGTCCGACCTGTCCCAACGGTTTGTCTCAATCTGTAACAGGTAGGGCCCAAATAATCGGTTAGCTGTTACAGATCGAGACAGACCACGGATGCTCAGCCGAAAATCTCAATCTGTAACAGGTAGGAACGATTTTGCCCCTTAGATGTTACAGATTGAGATATTTGACAGCTTGAATCGGCATCGCCTACAGCGCGGCGACGACCTTGTCGCCCATCGTCGTGGTGCCGAGGATCTTATCTGCCGGGGTGTTGACATCGGCGATGTCACGGGTGCGCCAGCCCTCGTCGAGCACGCGCGCCACGGCGCTCTCGATCCACGCGGCTTGCTCGCCCATGTCGAGCGCGTAGGTCAGCAGCATCGCCACCGACAAGATTTGAGCCAGCGGATTGGCCACGCCGAGCCCCGCGATGTCAGGAGCGCTGCCAGCGCTCGGCCCAAACAGCGATACGCCATCATCCAGCGAGGCAGAGGCAAGCATACCGAGCGATCCGGTAATCTGAGCCGCCTCATCGGACAGGATGTCGCCGAACATGTTCTCCGTCACCACGACGTCAAAGTCTGCCGGTCGACTGATGAGCTGCATGGCGGCGTTGTCGACGAGCAGGTCCTCAAGCTCCACGTCGGAGTACTCCTCGTCTTGCACGCGATGCACGATCTCGCGCCACATGCGGCTCGTCTCCAGCACGTTGCGCTTATCAACGCTCGTCACCTTGCCGCGACGTTTGCGCGCCGCCTCAAATGCCTGGCGCGCAATGCGCTCAATCTCGTACTCGCGATACTCCATCACGTCGACCGCACGCTGACCGGCCGCACCCGCAGCGCCCGCGCAGGTCACGGATGCGGGCGCCAAAGTCCCACGGCATGTTGTAGCCCATCGTATCGGGGATGTTCACGACCGTGGCACCGGCCTTTACGGCCGCCTCGATAATGCGCACCAGAAACTCCTGATCGGAGCGGCCGGCATCCTCGGCATAAAACTCAACATCGTCAACGAACTTGCGAGCATGTTTGACGGCATGGATCGCTCACTCAATTGCCCTTTCCTCAGTCATATGGAGCTTGTCGCGCAGGTGACTGGTGCTCACACCCAGCCCTGTATGGATACGGGGCCTCTGGGCCGTTTTGAGCGCCTCTGCAGCCACTTCGATATCCCTGTCGACAGCGCGCGTCAGGCCGCATACCGTGCATCGGTCGCCCGCAATCTTGCCAATCTCCTGTACGGAGCGAAAGTCACCAGGACTCGAGATGGGAAAGCCCGCCTCGATAACGTCCACGTTCATGCGCACCAGCTGGCGGGCGATGAAGAGCTTTTCCTCGGTATTCATGCTGGCGCCCGGCGACTGCTCACCGTCGCACAGGGTGGCGTCAAAGATTGTGATTTTGCGGCTTATATGTTCCTCCTGATTGACCGTTTTATGACAGATGGCTTTCAGGAGAGAGAGAAGGCCTAGAGATAGAAAAATACCCGTGTCGCTCATCACGCCTGAAAGCGGCAGACGATAGCGCACCCGGGTACAACAAATCGTTATAGCGAGATTACAACCCTAGCGCGCTATCCAATCTAGTAGCGCTAGGCCTAGGAGCTGTTGCGTGTTCTTAAACATGTTGGGCTCCCTTCGGCCTCGGGTAGTACTACATCGCGCTAAAGTACAACA
Source organism: uncultured Collinsella sp. (assembly GCA_937966215.1). Classification (GTDB taxonomy): domain Bacteria; phylum Actinomycetota; class Coriobacteriia; order Coriobacteriales; family Coriobacteriaceae; genus Collinsella. The sequence goes on from CALCKK010000019.1 coordinate 7,387, forward strand.
CAAGTAAAACCACCACAAGGGTGCCTGTCCCCTTCGTGGTGGTTTCGTTGACTCAAAAGCAAGAGACCCGGTCCTGCACGAGGCAGAACCGGGTCTCTTTAGCAATGCTTGCTTTGCTCAGGCAGTAACTGTTAGTTACTCAGCCAGGAAGTCGCGCTGGATAGCGGGATCGACCTTGACGCCAGGGCCCATGGTGGAAGACACGGAGATGGACTTGACGTACTTGCCCTTAGCAGAAGAGGGCTTGACGCGCAGGATCTCGGTGTACAGGGCAGCGTAGTTCTCGACGAGCTGCTGCTCAGAGAAGGACTTCTTGCCCAGGGGCACGTGGCAGATGCCGTAGCGGTCGGCGCGGTACTCAACGCGGCCAGCCTTGAGCTCGGAGACCATCTTGGCGACGTCCATGGTCACGGTGCCGAGCTTGGGGTTCGGCATGAGGCCACGGGGACCAAGGATCTTACCGATGCGGCCAACCTTGGCCATCATGTTCGGCGTAGCGATAGCGGCGTCGAAGTTGATCTCGCCCTTCTGAATCTGGGCGACAAGCTCGTCGGAACCGATGATGTCGGCGCCGGCAGCCTCAGCCTCGCGGGCCTTCTCGCCCTCGGCGAAGACGGCAACACGAACGGTCTTGCCGGTGCCGTGGGGCAGGGAGATGGAACCACGGATGTTCTGGTCAGCCTTACGAGTATCGATGCCCAGACGGAAGTGGGCCTCGACGGTCTCGTCGAACTTGGCGGTGTCGAGCTCCTTGATGAGCTTGGCAGCCTGAAGGGGGGTGTAGAGCGTGGCGCGGTCGATCTTCTCGGCAGCGGCGTTATAGCTCTTACCATGCTTAGCCATGTGCATTACCTCCTGTGGTTAAACGGGCGTGAGCCCTCCCACATCGTATCGTGTGCCCTATTGCACACATATAACGGGCGCCCCGGTCGGAGCACCCGTCATTACCTAAAGAAATCGCTACTCAGCGATGGTGACGCCCATGGAGCGGGCGGTACCGGCGATGATCTTCTTGGCGGCGTCAATGTCGTTGGCATTGAGGTCCGGCATCTTGATCTCGGCGATCTTGGTGAGCTGCTCTTGGGAGAGCTGACCAACCTTGTCGGCCTGGGGCTTAGCGGAACCAGACTTGAGGTTCAGCTCCTTCTTGATGAGGTGAGCCGCCGGCGGGGTCTTGGTGATGAAGGAGAAGGACTTGTCCTCGTAGACAGAGATCTCAACGGGGATGATGTCACCCTTCTTGTCCTGCGTCTCGGCGTTAAAGGCCTGGCAGAACTGCATGATGTTCACGCCAGCGGCGCCCAGGGCGGGGCCGACGGGAGGAGCGGGGTTAGCTGCACCAGCAGGAATCTGGAGCTTAATGACGTTGGCAACCTTCTTCTCAGCCATGGTCATTCCTTTCGAATCACGAGTGTGAAGTACTTGCTATATCGTAAGCACGCACGTGTTAGAAGCACTCCTGAGATGAGCAGTCACAGAAGAAGCACGCTCGCGCGAACGGACAAAAACTTAAGCAATGACAGCGACCTGGTTAAAGTCGAGCTCGACCGGCGTCTCGCGGCCAAAGATCATCAGCGTGACCTTGAGCTTGCCAGCCTCGGTGTTAACCTCGGAGACCTTGCCATCAAAGTCGGTAAGCGGGCCATCGGTGACGCGGACGGACGTGCCGACCTGAATATCAACCGAGGTGCGCTTGGGCGAATCGCCCTTACCGGGACGACGAGTCATCTTATTGTACTCGTCACGGGAAAGCGGAGCGGGCTTGCCGTTGCCGCCCAGGAAACCGGTGACGCCAGGCGTGTTACGAACGCACGTCCAAGCGTCGTCATCCATTTCCATGCGAACCAGAACATAACCCGGGAAGATCTTAGAATCCTTGGTCTCACGCTTGCCACCCTCTTTAATCTCGGTGACGCGCTCCATAGGAATCTCGATATCAAAGATACGGTCCTGCATGCCCATGGTCTCGATACGATGCTCGAGATCGGACTTAACGCGGTTCTCGTATCCAGAGTAAGTGTGAACGACGTACCAACGCTTAGACATGGTTTAGCCCCTCAATCCAGAGAACAGAGCAAGAGCCTCGCCAAAGCCAGCATCGAGCAGAGCGATGACGACGCCGACGACGATCAGAGAAGCGCAAACGACGACCGAGTAGTTCACGAGCTCCTTCTTATCGGGCCACGTGACACGCTTCATCTCGGACTTCACCGAAGCGAAATACTTCTTGGTGCGGGCGAAGAAACCAGGCTTCTCGTTCTTCTTGGGCTTCGCAGCCTTCTTGTTCTTCTTGTTGGCCATTTGGGTTACCTCCGCGCAATGCGCTTATACATGAGTAAACCGTAAGCCCCCAATTGGGAGCTTACGGAATAATGACTGGCACGCCAGGAAGGACTCGAACCCTCAACACTCGGTTTTGGAGACCGATGCTCTACCAATTGAACTACTGGCGTATATGACTAAAGACTAGCGAGTCTCTTTGTGCAGCGTGTGGTGACGGCACCAGGGGCAATACTTCTTGATCTCCATACGATCAGGCATGTTCGCCTTGTTCTTGGTGGTCGTATAGTTGCGGCGCTTGCACTCAGTGCACGCAAGAGTAACTAGAGTACGCATGTATCCTGAACCTTTCATATCCGCCCCGTACGGGCACGAGATGGTACTTTATCAGCTCTATGTAAGTGCTGTCAATGAAAACCTCGAATCAATTGGTTCTCGCTGAATCCATTCATATTTGGAACACATCAATGAAGCCAGCGAGATCTAATCGACGGTGCACCCAGGACCATTATCGATCCTCTCGACACCAGCAACGGCTCAATATCCATTGCAGAAAAGAACCCGGCACCCATATAAGTGCCGGGTTCTCTAAGTCAGCTATATCAAAGAGCTAATTTACTCAATGATCGTGGAGACGATGCCCGAACCGACGGTGTGGCCACCCTCGCGGATAGCGAAGCGCAGGCCCTCCTCCATGGCGATCGGGTGGATGAGGTCGCCCTCGATGGTGATGTGGTCACCAGGCATAGCCATCTCGGTGCCCTCGGGGAGCTTGACCGTACCGGTAACGTCGGTGGTACGGAAGTAGAACTGAGGACGATAACCATCGAAGAACGGGGTGTGACGGCCGCCCTCCTCCTTGGTCAGAACGTAGATCTCGCCGGTGAACTTGGTGTGCGGGGTAACCGAACCGGGCTTGCAGAGAACCTGGCCGCGCTCGATGTCCTCGCGCTTGATGCCGCGGAGCAGCAGACCGACGTTGTCGCCAGCCTCGCAGAAGTCCATGGACTTACGGAACATTTCGATACCGGTAACGACGGTGTTCTGGGTATCCTTGATGCCGACGATCTCGACGGGCTCGTTGAGCTTGAGCTCACCGCGCTCGACACGGCCGGTAGCAACGGTACCACGGCCGGAGATGGTCATAACGTCCTCAACGGCCATCAGGAACGGGAGGTCGTTGTTACGAGCAGGCGTCGGGATGTACTCGTCGACAGCGTTCATGAGCTCGCGAATGGCGTCCATCCACTTGGCGTCGCCCTCAAGAGCGCCCAGAGCGGAACCACGGATGACGGGGATGTCGTCGCCGGGGAAATCGTACTCGGAGAGGAGCTCACGGGTCTCCATCTCGACGAGGTCGATGAGCTCGTCATCGTCAACCATGTCGCACTTGTTCAGGAAGACGACGATGTAGGGAACGCCGACCTGACGGGCGAGCAGGATGTGCTCGCGGGTCTGAGCCATGGGGCCGTCGGTAGCGGCGATGACCAGGATAGCGCCGTCCATCTGAGCAGCACCGGAGATCATGTTCTTGACGTAGTCAGCGTGGCCCGGGCAGTCAACGTGAGCGTAGTGACGGGAAGCGGTCTCGTACTCAACGTGGGAGACGGAGATCGTAATGCCGCGCTCGCGCTCCTCGGGAGCCTTGTCGATGTTCTCGAACGCAGTGAAGTCAGCCTTGCAGCCCTCGGTCTCGGAGAGAACCTTGGTGATGGCAGCGGTCAGCGTGGTCTTGCCGTGGTCGACGTGACCAATAGTGCCGATGTTAACATGCGGCTTAGTGCGCTCAAACTTCTCTTTGGCCATAAAGCCCTCCTCTTAACAGGTCGTCCCCGGACGGGACTTTGCCTTTATACCATAGTGGCCTCTCAACATACTATTGAGAAGCCACCGTGTTACCTATGGTAGCGGTGACTGGATTCGAACCAGTGACGCCACGGGTATGAACCGTGTGCTCTAACCAACTGAGCTACACCGCCGGATGGAGCCTGCAACCAGACTTGAACTGGTGACCTCTTCGTTACCAACGAAGTGCTCTACCGACTGAGCTATACAGGCACTTGACGGGTGGGAGCTATAGGATTCGAACCTATGTAGGCAGAGCCAACGGGTTTACAGCCCGTCCCCATTAACCACTCGGGCAAACTCCCAATCGTTCAAGTATCCGCAGGTTCTTTGGTCTTTTGGACCGCCGCCCCCGCGAACGAAGAAGATAATACGATGCAACCTTGGGGGCTGTCAACGAAAACCTCTAGATACACGGTTCCGGGCGTATCTATATACCTTTGACCTGCGGTTTTCCTGAGTTTAGATATGATGGACAGTGGATTTGGATACTGAGGTGACGTTTCCCGAGGTAACACTTTGGCACGGTGGAGTACGGCGGCAGCATCGACCTTCGATAGCGACCCTCTCGCACTATTACATAGGTCACGATCGGGCTTCCACGGCACGATTGAGCGTGGATAATCTCCCGTTTGAAATCGAACGTGGATAATCTCCCACTTTTGGTGTGCCCCCAAGGCCAAAGTGGCAGATTATCCACGCTCATTCACTAAGCGGGAGATTTTCCACGCTCGTTCGTCCGAAAATCCTCGCTCCATCAAGCAGACCATGGGCTTCACCGTTTTCATCTCGATCTGTAACAGTAAGAGGGTTATTCCTCCCCTATCTGTTACAGATCGAGATATTAAGCAGAGATTCCAGCTTACGTCTCATTCTGTAACAGCTTGAACGGTTTTCAGCCTCTTCGTGTTACAGATTGAGATATTACCCACCAACCCGTCTTAACATCTCGATCTGTAACAGCTTGAAGAGAAATACCGGTCTAGATGTTACAGATCAAGATTGAATCGTTTGGGCTGAATGCCCCCAAGATATTGGCTGGCGGTCACTAGAACTTAATCTCGTCAAAGTCAAAAGCTTTCAAAGTGAGTCCAGCGAGCTTGTCTGTGCGCTCCTGAATCTGCTCGCTGGTCCAGGTGTCCGTGTTTACCAACTCGTCGTTCAGATTCAACCCGTTGCGATATCCGACATTCGCTCCGTAAACATCCCTGCGGTCTCGCTTGGTCACAAAGGGCATATTGCTCAGCTTTGAGTTATACCCGGTGATGGTTAGATTTCCAAGCGTGTGGACCTGTTTCTCCTGCACCTCAATCGCCTTAGACATGTCGCCGTCCGCAACCATCTTCACCCATTCATCTGGAATGTTCTTGCCCTGAGGGAAGATGTGCTCGATTGTCCAGACGTAGTTTCCGGAGGCGTATCGTTCCCAAAGTGGCTTCATCTCTTTCGTAACGCTTGGAGATGCGATAACAGTAAGGATGTAGCGCGTCATATCGGGATTGACATCGTAAATCGGCCCCTCAAGACGTTCTTTGAAGGAAGTGTCGCTGGCAGACACATCGACGAGGCGCTTCTTGATGTACTCCGCGGCTGCAATGCCCTTGAGTCCCTCACTTTCGAGGCTCTCACAAATACTGATGAAGAGTCTCTCAAGATCACGTGTGGGAGGTGTATCGGTGAGGTTGCGTCGGACAAAGAAGCAGACGAGGAGCCTGACAAGAAGCGCGAGGGTTTCATCTTTTAACTCCAACTGGTCCTTCTTCTTGAAAAGGAACAGCAGCATCAGGTAAGATGCGACGCCCTGCGCTCTCGAAAGCTCCAAAAGCTGATGCGAAAGTTCGGAATCCAGGCTCTCTTGATCGAGCCCAATGATCTTCGAGTAGAGCGCAGAATTCTCGGTCAGCTCGTCCAGCACCTTAAGGGCGCCGCCATCAGCTTCCATCCGCTTCTCGTAGATTTTCAGAAGGTTGGACCGCGTGGCAACGGAACCGAGGGGGAGCTGGGAACCAGATTCGCCGATAAATGGCTTGTTCACCTCCCGGCGGAAGGCGTCGTAGTTCTGGCGGAAGAAGCGCTCTTGCGTCTTGTAGTCATCGCCGAGATTGTGGAGCACTTCCTGCCAGCGCTCGAAGTAATAGTCGAGCTGCCCGTCATCCACCCCGGCAACCTTGCCGAGAAGCATATTCTTGATAAGATCGACGGCGCTCAAGGGAACACCGCGGTTGTTAAGGGACGCGAACAAGGTGTAAGCGTCAGCATGACTATCAACGGTAATCTGGACCACGACCGCCGAACACACCAACCTGCAGATATCAAGCAGGTAGCGAACGCACTCGATTCCGTCCCTGCCCCCAACATCCTCACCCAGTCGATCGTAAAAATAGTTGAATGCCTTAGACATCTTTCTCAGACCAAGGAACTTCGGCTTTTGCATAATCGCATCTAGGCCGATATGTTCCTTCAAGATCCAACGGTAATCCTCAAGGTTATGATTCTGGACCTGAGGAATAACGCGTGTCATTGACTTGTCAGATTTCAAGATCAGACGATTGCGCAGGGGTCGAATATCGTCCAACATCATGTCGTCATCGATAGAATCCTTATGCTCCATGATGCGAGTATAGAGGGCGGCAAGGAGAAGACTGAGCGTCGTCAGGCGTTGCTGGCCATCGATAACTTCATAGTGAATGGTATCCATCTTGGAATTCACGGTCCCGTTCACGACAATAAACGAGCCCAGGAAGTAACCGGCGTCGTTTTGGGTGATGTCATCATAGAGATTCGCCCAGTCGCGCTGATTCCAAGTGTATTCGCGCTGGTAACGAGGAATGTCATAGATTTTTAGCATATCGGTCGACAGAATATTGGCAACCGTTGGGTCCTCTACGCTATTAATCATCATGGGTCCTTTCAATCGCCTTGCTCACAAACGACGGGAAATCCTTGTCGCTCTTGACTTCTCGCGCCGAATTAAATCTAGACTATAGTAATACCCATGGGCTACAGGAAAGAGAGCCGTGCACGGCGTGCGATCTTTCGAGAAGCGGCATCGGAGCTCTCAGCGCCTTGGTCACTTTCCACTCTATCCCAGTTGGAGACACAAAGCCCAAAACTCTAATGGAGACAGCAACTGTAAGCTTGGCTTTTCCCGCCTCATTGCACGCGTTTATTGACAATGAGCATCGGTTGCAAAACACACAAGTGCACTTTCAGATTTAATTGTTGCATATTTGTTGCATGAGCTGTTGCATGAGAAGGCAGAATCAGAGGCTATATCGCCTCTGACCTGCGAAAACTCATGGAGCCAGTGACAGGAATCGAACCTGCAACCCACTGATTACAAATCAGTTGCGCTACCGTTGCGCCACACTGGCACACTTGGCGCTTTCGCGCGAAGCTTGTTAAGGATAAAGGAATTACGGACGGGGCGCAACAGGCCCTTTGACCGACTACATCTCAAAACTATTCGTCAAAACGAATAGTTTTAATTACAATGGTATAGATAAAACTGTTCGTTCTGGCGAAGGGTTTCGCGATGTTAACTACCAAGGAAGCCGCCGAACTGCTCGACATCACTCCGCGCAGGGTGCAGGAGCTCATAAAAAACGGAGCACTTGAGGCCCGCAAGGCTTCTGGCGTATGGCTTATCGACAAAGACAGCATCGACACGCGACTCCGCTCCGTGACCAAAACGGGGGGACGCCCCCGCCGCGGCCATGGTAAGAGCGAGATCGCGTTCACCCTCATGAATCGCACGCACGAGGTCGCTCAGCTGGTCTACAGCACATCGCGAAAAGACTTTACCCACATCGGTGCCGACATCGATTACGCCCACGCCCCTATTGGAGTATTTGGCCCTAATAGCCCCATATCGCTCGACTCCTTCCGCATCTGGTGGCGCGGCCGCGGTATCCCGCTCGCACGCATTGGGCTAGCCTCCCTGCTTGCAGAAGCCGCAGTCGATGTTCCCGATGAACTCGTACAGCGAAATCTTGGCCTCTCCTTATCCGACCAGTATTGGATAAGGCCACAAGACTCCGGTCTCGCGTGGGAAGATATCAATTTCTTCAATAATGCTTTTGACGACGTCTCTCTGTCCATCGCGCCCTTCGCCCCAGAGGGCAAGGCGGCTGCCGCAAAGCCCGACAACACCTCGGACGGCAATCTTCAAAAGTACTGGACATGCGAGGGTGACCGTCGAATCCTCCACAAGGCAGGTGCGCATCTAAACCAGGAACCCTATAACGAGATGGTGGCGACTGCACTTCACCGTCGCATCCTAAACGCTTGCGATTATGTACCCTATTCGCTCGAAGGCGCGGGTACTTCTGCCTTGAGCACATGCAATGTCTTCTTAACTGACGAAGAAGAATATGTCCCTGCGTTCTATGTAAACCAGCATGCAAATGCAGACGAACGACTAACCGATTACGAACGGTATGTAGCAAACTGCGAGGAGCTTGGAGCGACAGATATAAAAGACGCCCTTGACCGCATGATTGTATGCGATGACATCATTGCCAACTATGATCGCCATTGGCGCAACTTTGGCCTCGTGCGAAACGTCAACTCACTGGTCTGTAGACCAGCCCCCATCTTCGATTCGGGCTCATCACTCTGGTGCAACATATCACTAGAGGAGCTTAGGGCGGGAGAGCACAGTTTTACCAGTGCACAATTTCATTCAAGCCCCGCGAAACAAATGCTGCTTGTTGAGGATATGAGCTGGTTTGACGGCGACAAACTCGAAGGCTTCGTTGACGAGGCAATCGAGACCCTGTCCAGAAACGACGCGCTCACGGCAAGGCTGCCATATCTAAAAGAGGCGCTTACATGGCGCCTCCGCAGAATGATCGACATCGCTGAATGGAGTTAGCGAGACAGCGTCGCGCCGTCAGCTCCCTTACCTCCCGCGCAACGCCTTGAGCTTGGCCAGGGCATCGGGGCTCAGACGACTGCCCAAAGTCATCTTGATCTGCGGAGCTTCCTCTGCCTCGTGCACGTCGTTGTCAATCTGCTTGATCTCGTCCACCAGCATGCGGCTCGAGATACGCGTGACACCCTTGCCCATGACGACGGCTTGAATTGTGCCGTCACTCGATACCACGGAGCACGCGCGGCCCTCCTCACGTGCCTCGATACAGAGCTTCTGCACCACGGTATCGGCAGAAACGCCCGTCGGCGAAAACTCGATGCGCACGCCACGGACCGGCAGGTTGGGACGCTCGCTGGAGATATTGCCCGCGCCGTCGAACACGATCACGGCCTCGTAGCGGCCCTGGGCAAAGGCGGCGACGTCGTTGATGAGGGCGGTGCGCGCCATATCGTGAACGTCGCTGGAATACGGATCGTCGGAATGGTCGTATACGAGCTTTTCGTAGCGCGGCGTGCAGTGGATCACGTTGTAACCGTCAACCACAAGCAGCTCGGGCTTGTTGGAGTGCACCGTCGAGACTGGATCGGCGATAGCCTGTGCAAACGCATTGCCGCCCACGCCATAGGTCGCGGCCGAAACAATCGGCTTGGCCGAGCCTTCGCCAAAGCGCTTGGCCTTGGATTTGGCGCGGTTCTTCTTGGACATGCGCTACTCCTCCCCCATAAGCTCGCCGGCGTTGCGGCGCAGCCACTCAAAGCACAGCGCCGTAGTCGCCTGGGCAACGTTGAGGCTCTCGGTCATGCCGCGCTGGGGAAGCTTGGTCAAAAAGTCGCATTTCTCGAGTACCAGGCGCGAGATGCCGTCGCCCTCGGAGCCCATGACGAGCGCAACGCGGCCCTCGAAGGGAGCATCCCAGCAGCTGCCCTCGGCGTGCTCGGAGGCACCGCCCACCCAAAAGCCAGCGGCCTTGAGGTCGTCGAGCGCACGGGCGATGTTGGGCACCTGCGCGATAGGCAGGTGCATGACGGCACCGGCTGAGGTTTTATAGCTGCCCACGGTCACGCCGGCGGCACGCTTATTGGCAATGACGACGCCGGCCGCGCCCACAACCTCGGCGGAACGCACAATGGCGCCAAAGTTGCCGTCGTCGGTCACATGGTCGAGCACCACGACAAGCGCCGGGCCCTTGCCTGCGCGGTCGAGGATGTCGGCGACATCGGCGTAAGGGAAGTTGCCCACCTCGAGTGCGATGCCCTGGTGAGCGCCATGGCTCGACAGTGCGTCGAGCTGCGCGCGCTGCACGTACTTAATGCGGACCCCAGCAGCGTTGAGGTCATCGACCAGGCGCGACAAGGCAGCATCGCGCTCCCCGCCCTCGGCGATGAGCGCGCACTTGATGGGAAAACCAGTGCGCAGCGCCTCGGCGGCAGCACGACGACCTTCGATAAACTCGCCCTTGGGAACCTGGACAGCGTCGCGGTTACGATCGCGTTGCGGACGTGCGGCCTGGGCGCGATCGCGCTGGCCCTTGGGAGCGGCAGCGCGGTCGTTGCGGCGAATCGGACGCGAGCCAGAGGCGGTCTGCTTGCCACCACGCGGAGCATGCTTGCGGTTGTCGGCCATAAGACGGCCTCCTTAAATAGATAACGAACAAGAATCGACCGTCCGCGCCACGGCACCCTGCCTTTCAATCGTCGGGCATGACCACCAGGTCTATGCCCTCCTCTTTCAAGGCAATCTGCCGCGCCTCGAACGGTCGACAAATACTAGAGACTCTTAATACGAGTGCCCGCGGCAGTATCCTCAATGGTGAGGCCCAGGTCCTTGAGCTGATCGCGGATGGCATCCGCCAGATCCCAGTTCTTGGCGGCGCGGGCCTCGGCGCGGGCCTCGAGAATCTTGGCAGCGGCCTCGTCCACGTCGTCACCCGCGTAGGCAACCAAACCGGCGGCAACGCCCAGCAGGCCCAGCGGCAGCTCGACCTTGGGCTCGGGAAGCTCGACGCCAAATGTGTCGAGCAGCTCAACCAGCGTATCGGCGGCAGCCAGAACTGCGGCCTTGTCGGCAGCATCGCCCGCCTGCTCCAGGTACTGGTTGCACTCGGTGACAAAGCCAAAGACAGCACCCATGGCACCGGCGGTGTTAAAGTCGTCGTCCATGCACTCCTTAAAGGCGGCGCGGGTCTCGGCGGCCTTGGCGGCAAACGCCTCGGATGCTGCCTCATCGGCGTCGGCCGTCGCGTGGTTCGCTGCCCAACGCAGGTTCTCGACCGTACCGGCAATACGCGTGAGCGAATTCTCGGCACCCTCCAGGCGCTCCCAGGAGAAGTCGAGCGGCGAGCGGTAGCTCGTCTGCAGCATCAGTAGGCGCAGGGCTGCGGCAGAGTGCTGCTCGAGCACCTCGGCCAGCGTAAAGAAGTTTCCGAGCGACTTGGACATCTTCTCGCCGTCTACCAGCAGCATGCCCGTGTGCATCCAGGTGTTGGAGAAGCCCTGGTGCCAGGCGCAGGTGGCCTGGGCGCACTCGTTCTCGTGGTGCGGGAAGGCAAGGTCGGAGCCACCGCCGTGGATGTCGATCGGGGTGCCCAGGTAGCGATGCACCATGGCGGCGCACTCGGTGTGCCAACCGGGACGGCCCTCGCCCCAGGGGCTCGGCCAACTAGGCTCGCCGGGCTTGGCGGCCTTCCACAAGGCAAAGTCGAGCGGGTCGTTCTTGTCCTCGTTCTCCTCGATGCGCGCACCAACCATAAGGTCATCGATGTTGCGGCCCGAGACCTGGCCATAGTTGGGATCGCTGCGCACGGCAAAGTACACATCGCCGTTATCGGCGGCGTAAGCGTGGCCCTGCTCGATAAGCGTCTTGATCATGGCGATCATGGGGCCGATCTCCTTGGTGGCGCGGGGGCGCACATCGGGATCGAGCACGTTGGCGGCGCGCATGACGCCGATGAACTTGTCAGAGAACTCCGTCGCGACCTCGGCGGCCGTTCGGCCCTGCTCGTTGGCGCGCTTGATGATCTTGTCATCGACATCAGTGAGGTTCTGGGCAAACGTGACCTCGTAGCCGCTCGCGATGAGCCAGCGACGAATCACGTCAAAGCTGATGAACGTGCGGGCATTGCCGATGTGGATGTTGTCGTAGACCGTGGGGCCGCACACGTACATGCGGACTTTGCCGGACTCGATGGGCTGGAACTCTTCCTTTTTATGGGTAGCGCTGTTGTAGATACGCATTCGTTACTCCTTAACGGTTTTCTGTAGCAGGCAGACGGCCCAGGCACCGATTCCCTCGCCCTGGCCTTCCCAACCGAGCTTTTCGGTCGTAGTGGCGGCGACGCCCACGTTTTCGACGTCAACGCCCAGGGCATGGGCAAGGTTGGCGCGCATGGCATCGCGGTGCGGAGTGATCTTGGGTTGCTGACAGGCAATGGTGCAATCGGCATCGACAAACTCAAAGCCCAGTTCGCGCGCATAGTCCATCACGCGAGCGAGCAGCACCATCGAATCGGCACCCTCGTAGGCGGGATCGGTGTCGGGGAACAATTTGCCGATGTCTCCCCCGCGGCAGGCGCCCAGAATGGCGTCGGCCAAGGCGTGTGCGAGCACATCGGCATCCGAGTGACCCAGCAGGCCGCGCTCGTAGGGAATGTCGACCCCGCCGATGATACATCGACGCCCCTCCACCAAACGGTGGACGTCGTAGCCGTGGCCAATGCGCAGGTTACTGAACATGGGGAAGGTCCTCTCCCTCGGCCATACGGCCAAGCAGAATCGCGGTTACGGGACGCAGGTCCTCGGGCACCGTCACCTTAAGGTTATCGCGCGGGCTCTGGACACAGCGGACGCGCCCGCCCATGCGCTCAACCAGCGATGAATCGTCGGTACCGATAAAGTCCTCGGCGATAGCAGCGGCGTGAGCGCGCTTCATGGCGTCGACGCTAAAGATCTGCGGCGTCTGTGCGGTCCAATAGAGCTCGCGCGGCGGCGTCTCGACGATATTATCGCCGTCGACGATCTTGAGCGTGTCGATCGCGGGCTGACCGCACACAACACCGTCGAGGGCACGGTCGCTCACGAGCACGTCGATAGCGTGATCGATGGCCTCGGTAGTAATGAGCGGACGAGCGCCGTCGTGAATGGCGACATATTCGAAACCCGCCGGAACCGCATGCACGCCGGCACGGGTGGAATCCTGGCGGGTATCGCCGGCATCGGCAAAGCTGATGGGTGTGTCATAGTCAAACGGGTCGATGGCCAGGCGGCGCATCTCGGCACGACGCTCGGCAGGACACACCACCACGATGTGGCCGACCTTGTCGCTACGATCGAACGCACGGATGGACCAGCTCATGAGCGGACGGCCCGCCACGTTAACGAGCTGCTTGCCACCGGGGTTACCAAAGCGCTGGCCGCTGCCACCGGCAACGACCACGGCGCATACGGGCGCCATTATGCGTTCCCCTGTTTGGTGCCCTTCATGCGGTACAGGGAGTCCGCAAGAATGGCAGGGTTGTTAACGCCAAAGTCGCCCAGGCGCTCCGGATCCTCGCTGATGTCGTCCATGAGTTCCTGCAGCGAGCCGTACTCGTCGACGATCTTCTCGGCCACGCCGTCGCGCACGACGGAGACGCGCGAAAGCGTGCGCAGGCCCAGCGGCGTCATGACGGAGTCCTCGTCCAGGTCGTCGTAACCCAGAACCGCCGCCACATGCTGTGGGTCGGACAGGTCCTTAGGTGTCATACGGCTTAGGTTGGCGCGAATCTTCTCGGCATTAGCCTCGGAAGAATCACTTGCGTAGTCGCGGATCATCAGATCATACTCGGTATCCATGCTGGAGCCCGCGAGCTGCTCGAGCTGCATCTGCACGAGCTTGCCCTGGTTGCCCAACTTGACGATGCAATCCTTAAGCTCGGTCTTTGCCTGCTGCATGATCTCGAAGCTCGAGAAAATACCGGTAATGTCGGCGAGCGTAACGTAGTCGTCGAGCTCGAGGGCCGTCAGGCGCAGCAAGGAGCGGTCGAGCGACTGACGGGTAGTCTGGAGCGTGGCGACGAGCTGGTTGACCGAGCTCATGATGGTGGTGACGGGCTGGATCTCGTAGCTCTTGCCGTGAACGTACACGTTGACGACGGCACGACGGGCCGAGACCGAGATCACAATGGCATCGGTGAGCACCGACATGCGAGCGGCGGTGCGATGACGCATGCCCGTCTCGCTCGTGGCAAGCGAGGGATCGGGATTGAGATGGAAGTTGGCGCGCAGGATCTGGGTGAGGTCGCCGTCGATGACGATGGCGCCGTCCATCTTGGAGAGCTCGAACAGACGGTTCGAGGTGAACGAAATGTTGAGCGGGAAGCCGTCGTTACCGGCAGCGAGCACGTTTTCGGTGTCGCCAACGCAGATAAGGGCGCCCAGGTGACCGGCGATGATCATGTCGAGGGCAGTGCGGATCGGCTGACCAGGTGCCGTCAGACGGATGGCCTGTTCCATACGCTTTTGCAGCTCGTTCTTATCCAAGGCATCGCTCCCATCGTATACGCTCCATAAACGCTAAATAGTTTCTCACGGTTTGTCCCCGCGGCGCTCGCGAAATCCGATGCTTACAGAATGAGCGAACACCGCTAAGATAGCTAATTTGGGACGGGCTCTTTTGACTACCCACTCAACCATGTGCCAAGGATAGTCTTTTTGTTGCTCCCCCAAGAGGTACACGCGGGCCTGCCCGCAGAGAGGGAGCCAGACTATGGGACTCGCAGAGCTCGTGCTGCTCGCCGTTGGCCTTTCGATGGACGCCTTTGCCGTATCCATCTGCAAGGGCCTTGGCATGAAGAAGATCAACCTTAAAGTCGCCGTGGTGCTCGGTCTGTTCTTTGGCGGCTTTCAGGCCGGCATGCCCGTAATCGGATGGGCACTTGGCAGCCAGTTTATGGGCATCATCGGCCCCATCGACCACTGGATCGCCTTTATCCTGCTCGCCTTCATTGGCGGCAAAATGCTGTGGGAGGCCTTTACCGAGGACGAGGACGAGGATGAGGGCGACGGCAAGGATGCCGAAAAGATTGACCTGGGCGAGTACCTGATCCTCGCCATCGCCACCTCAATCGACGCCCTAGCCGTAGGCATCTCATTTGCCGCGCTCTCGGTCGACATCATGCCCGCCGTGTCGCTCATCGGCATCACGACCTTTATCTTCTCCGTCGCCGGCGTAGCGATCGACCACACCTTTGGCGCGCGCTACGAAAAGCCTGCCACCATCGTGGGTGGCGTCGTGCTCATCTTCATCGGGCTTAAGATCTTGCTTGAGCATCTGGGGATTCTCGCGCTGTAAAACATCCTTCATAGGTCCAGCGTCAATGTAAAGGCCTCATGCAGAGTTTTGCATGAGGCCTTTACGTGCAGACTTTTGCAGGTCATACTAATATGCAAAAGTCTGCACGTTTGGAGATCGCCATGGACACCCTTCCCATCACCACGCCGCGCCAAGCTGGCATCTACGTTCGCCAGGCACGCGAAGCACAGGGGCTCACTCGTGCGACCCTCGCCAAAAAAGCCGGCGTTTCGGAGCGCTTGCTCGCATCGCTCGAGCTGGGAGACGCTACCGGTATTCGGCTCGACAAGCTGTTGGTGATTTTCGATGCTCTCGGATTGGCGCTCGCCGCTCAAGGGGATATCGCCGAAACGAAAAATGAGCAGTCAGCCAACGTTCCGCATGCCGACCTGCAGCCCCGCAGTACCCCAAGGCGCCATCACGCTCAACGCCCCTCTCACAGCAACCGTCGCGGCACCGCCATTCCGGTACTTGCAGATTCCCCCTTTACGTCCGAGCTCTACGACAAGGCCTTCGCAGATTTCGCCATGTCCAATCTCGGAGTCTCGATTGCCGCAGACGCATCTGTCCAAGTAAAGCCTGACGGGAAATAGCCAATGGCCACAACATCGCTTCGAACTATTATTTGCGGCGTGCCAGCGGGAACGCTCACGCAAGACGAGAACGGTCTTGTCAGCTTTGTCTACGATCAAGACTATGATGGGCCGGCCCTATCGACCAACATGCCCGTATCAAATCGCACATACAGCCAACGGGTCATGAATCCGTACTTGTTTGGTCTTCTACCCGACAGCGAGGATCAACGAAAGGCGATTGCCGCCGAATTCGACGTTAGGCCCAACAATCCCGTTGCGTTGCTCAGCCGTATCGGACTCGACTGTCCGGGCGGAGTGCAGTTTTGTGCCGAAGAAGATGCCGACGCAGTCCTGCATCGCGCTGGCGAATACCGCCCTATAGACGACCATGAAATTGCTCTCCGTCTCAAGTCGATCAGAGATGACCGCAACGCATCGTGGATAGGTCTAGATGAAAGTTGGTCGCTTGGAGGCAACCAGGGCAAGTTCGCGCTCGCGTTCATAAACGGCCACTGGTGCGAATGCACGGGTTCCTCGCCCACGACGCATATTTTCAAAAATGGCGTTATCGGATTTAAGCTCGAGGCTCTTAATGAGTTTGTCTGCATGAAAAGCGCCCAACGCGCCGGTATCGCAACGGCAAATGTTGAATATCGCATGTTTGAGGACGAACCCGCCCTCATTGTTGAGCGCTACGATCGCGTAAAAACCAAAGATGGAACGATCAGGCGTCTACATCAAGAAGACCTCTGTCAGGCTCTTGGGGTAATGCCCGCTCAAAAGTACACGGCAGACGGCGGTCCGACCACGCGCGACATTCAAGAGCTTCTCATAACTACAAGCCATCATCATCTCAATTTATATCTGTTTACGCAGATACTGTTCTTCAACGCCGTCATCGGTGCTCCGGACGCGCACGCGAAAAACTATTCCCTGCTACTCGGAAACGACAGCACGGCCATGATGGCCCGCATGTACGACGTCGCATCGGGTTTGGCGTATGAGCGCATGCGGTGCCGGGCGCGCCTTGCCATGAGCGTTGGCGGAGAAAACTGTGTGGGGCGCATAGGGCCTAACGCGATTCGCCGCTATCACGGTATGGACGACCCCGCGCTGGAAGCGGCGCTTATTGATGCCGGGCTGACCGAGCAATTCTGTTTTACAACCATGATGGACCTCGCCTACGAGGTACCCATTTGCATGGAAGAGGTCATGGACGAATACGCCGATCTGCCCGGCATGGCGGACCTGCGCGAGCATATGCTCGGCCCCGTCCGCGAAAACTGCCAGCGAACCCTCGACCTCATCAGGGCGGATATGGGCTAGACGCCAATCAATTTCCCATTTCTTAAAAGAAGAGAGGGGGCACCCGTCGCAAAGGCTCGGATGCCCCCTCTCGTAATGTCATTTGCAATCCGCTGGCACGTGGCTCGGACTGCTGCTAGCGCAACCTTTACGCAGCGAGGCGCTTGAGGACGTCGATGAGCAGCTCGTAGAAGCGCTCGGCAGAAGCGAGCTCCATGCTCTCGTCCGGGGTGTGGACATCGGAGAGCGTCGGGCCCACGGCGATGGCGTCCAGGCCGTGCAGGGCCTCGGCAAACAGGCCGCACTCAAGGCCGGCGTGAATGGACTCGATGCGCAGCTCGGAGCCAAAGAGCTCGCGATAGCTCTCGACAAAGACGTCACGGACCGGCGAATGCTCGGCATAGCTCCAGCCGGGATACTCGAACTCAAACTTGGCGTCGAAGCCCAGGACATCGGCCAGCGTCTGCAGGCGGTCCTTGAACTCGTTCTGCAGCGAGGTGATCGAGGAGC
This sequence comes from uncultured Collinsella sp., assembly GCA_937966215.1. GTDB lineage: Bacteria > Actinomycetota > Coriobacteriia > Coriobacteriales > Coriobacteriaceae > Collinsella. The sequence continues at coordinate 25,105 of CALCKK010000019.1, forward strand.
GCGGGGACAGCATGATCTTGACCTCGTCGTCAGAAGTGGCAACCACACCGATGTTGGAGGAAACCTCGACGGATCCGTCGGTGGCGACGTTGCGGCGAATCACGCCGTTAGGGGCAAGACGCAGGGCGCGGATGAGGGCAAGCGCGGACTTCTGGTCCATGGCCTCGACCTCGGCGTCGTCGGCAATCTCAACGGTGCAGGCAAAGCCGGGGTCGAAGACCTCGAGCTCGGCAGTGACGTCGGCGATGATGCCCTTTGCGATCTGGGCCGCGGCCTCGGCGGCAGCGTGGTCGGCGTAGACCAGAACAGCCTTGCACTCACGGTTGATGGCGTTGTCCTTGGTGCCGCCGTTAAAGCTAACGATGGCGGGCTCGCCGGCAACCATCAGACGGTCGATGATGCGAGCCATGATGAGGTTGCCGTTGCCGCGCTCCAGGTGGATATCGCTGCCGGAGTGACCGCCCAGCAGGCCGGAGATGTCGAGCGTGAGGGTGCTGCCGGTCTTGTGCTCACGCACGATGGGGCAGGTGTAGGTAACGACGACGCCGCCGGCGCAGCTAACGGTGGCCACGCCCTCTTCCTCGGAGTCAAGGTTAATCATGGTGCGGGCGCTAATCTGGGACTTGTCGAGCGTCTCGGCGCCGACCAGGCCAGTCTCCTCGTCGGTGGTGAATACGCACTCGAGGGCGGGGTGAACGATCGAATCGTCATCGAGAACAGTGAGCATCAGAGCGACGGCGATACCGTTGTCGGCGCCCAGGGTGGTGCCGTTAGCGGTGAGGACGCCGTCCTTGACGACCAGGTCGATACCGTCGGTCGTAAAGTCGTGCTCAACAGAGCCCAACTTGTCGCACACCATATCGATGTGGCCCTGCAGCATCACGGTCGGGGCATTCTCGGCGCCGGCAGAAGCGGGCTTGCGAATGATGACGTTGTAGACCTCGTCCTGGTACACATCGAGGCCGCGCTCCTTGGCAAACGCAACCAGGAAATCGCTGATGCCCTTCTCGTTGCCAGACCCACGGGGGATCGCGCTGACCTCCTCAAAGAAATGGAACAGCTGGGCGGGCTCGTAGCCGGTAATCTTGTAATCCATGGTGCCTCCTTGGCGCAACTGGTTAGACAGTAAGACATGCGACTTGTATATTCCCAGACTTTGCGTGCATAAACCAGTCGAAAACGCCGAGCGCCCTTGCATCATCGGCTAACGGCGGGGAAACGCCACTTTATTAAGATAAAGCAGGCTAGACGGGCCGTGCCGAAGGGACATTGGACCCTTCAACCAACCTCAACGCTTGATCAACGTTTATGCATACGCCATTGATATGTTTAATGAGATCTACTTTGAACGAAGGGGCCTTTCCAACAGAAAAAGGGCGCTCCTTTGGAACGCCCTCGTGGATACAAGGTTTTGTTACGCCCTACAGCGCGCCGGAACCGGCTTGCATCATGCCGCCGGGGCCCGAGGTCACGCCGCCGCTCACGGGCGCGGCGTTGCCGGCGTGCGGTGCCGCCGGGGCGGTATCGCCACCGAGCGTACCTGCCGGACGCGGTGCCGGGATCTCGCCCGTGCCGTGGCTAAAGACGAACTTGCCGTCGGCCACGTCGCACAGGACGGTATCGCCCTCGCCCCACTCGCCGGCCAGCAGCTCCTCGGACAACGGGTCCTCGATGAGCTTTTGAATAGCACGGCGCAGCGGACGCGCACCGTTGGTGAGGTCAGTGCCCTCGGCCACGATCTTGTCATAGGCCGCATCGGTGAGCTTGATGTTCATGCCGTTGGCAATCAAACGCTGGCGCAGGTCGTCCACCAGCAGGTGCGCGATCTTGGTGAGATTCTCGCCCGAGAGCTTCTGGAACACCACGATGTCGTCGATGCGGTTGAGCAGCTCGGGGCGGAACAGGCGCTTGAGCTCGCCCATGGCGCGGCCGCGGATCTCACTCGAGGTGAGGCCCTGCTCGCCGGTGGTGCCAAAGCCAACGCTTGCATCCTGCGCAATCTCGCGGGCGCCCACGTTGGATGTCATGATGATCACGGTGTTGCGGAAGTCGACCGTCTTGCCCTGGCTATCGGTCAGACGACCCTCCTCTAGCACCTGCAGCAGGATGTTGAAGATATCGGGGTGCGCCTTCTCGATCTCGTCGAACAGCACGACCGAATACGGGTGGCGACGAACGGCCTTGGTGAGCTGGCCGCCCTCGTCGTGACCGACGTAACCCGGAGGGCTACCGATGAGCTTGGAGACCTCGAACTCGCTACCGAACTCGGACATGTCGAAGCTGATGAGCGCGTCCTTGCTGCCAAAGAGGTACTCGGCGAGCGTCTTGGCGAGCTCGGTCTTGCCCGTGCCGGTGGGACCCAGGAAGATAAAGCTGCCGCCGGGGCGACGCGGATCCTTGAGCGGCGAGCGGCTGCGGCGCACGGCCTTGGCAACTGCCTCGACAGCCTCATCCTGACCGATGATACGTGTCTTGAGCACGCTTTCGGCCTGCAGCAGGCGACGGCTCTCGCTCTCGGTAAGCGAGGACACCGGCACGCCCGAGGTCACGGACACGATATCGGCGATCTGGGAGACATCGATGGTGAGCGGGCTGGCGTCGAGCTCGGCCGTCCAGGCAGCCTTGGCCTCGGCGAGTTCAATCTCGGCAGCCTTCTGCTGCTCGGTGATCTCGGCAGCCTTGTTCATGTCGTCGCTCTCGGTGGCCTCCTGTGCGGCGGCCTTGAGCTCCTCGATGCGATGCTCGGCCTCGCGCACCGGCTCAGGTGCGCGATTCGCGGCGATGCGAGCGCGAGCACCGGCCTCGTCAATGAGGTCGATGGCCTTATCGGGCAGGAAGCGATCCTGGATGTAGCGGTTGGAAAGGTTCGCGGCGGCCTCGATAGCACCCTGCGTATAGCGCACATGGTGGTGCTCCTCGTAGCGCGGCTTGAGCGCGGTCAGGATCTTGACCGTGTCCTCGACGCTCGGCTCCTCGACATCGATGGTCTGGAAGCGACGCTCGAAAGCCGGGTCCTTGGTGAGGTATTTGCGGAATTCCTCGGCCGTGGTGGCGCCGATAATCTGGAAGGCACCACGCGCGAGCACGGGCTTGAGCATGGAGCTCGCATCGATGGAGCCCTCGGCAGAACCGGCACCGATGATGGTGTGCATCTCGTCGATGAACAGGATGACGTCGTCGGCTTCGGTGGCCTCCTGGATCACGTTCTTGAGGCGCTCCTCAAACTCACCGCGATACTTGGCGCCCGCAACGAGGCCCGGCAGGTCGAGCGTCCAGATATTCTGGTTCATGAGGTTCTCGGGCACGTTGCCGGCTGCAATCTGCTGAGCCAGGCCCTCGACGATGGCCGTCTTGCCCACGCCGGGGTCGCCCAGAATGAGCGGGTTGTTCTTGGTGCGGCGCGAAAGGATCTCCATCATGCGCTGGACTTCCTTTTCGCGACCGATCACGGGGTCGAGCTCACCGTCACGCGCCTTCTGCGTGAGGTTGGTGGCGAACTGCTTAAGCGTATCGGTGCCACTCCCCTTTTGCTGCGAGGCGTCCGAACCGCTAAAGAACGGCAGGCCCGCGCCGGGACGCCCGGCACCGGCGCCGGCGAGCGGACGCTTCTTGTCCTGGTCCTTGGCGGTGAGTTTCTCGATGGCTTTTTTAATGGAAGCGGACGACACACCCAGGCGCATGAGGATGTCCATGGCCATGCCGTTCCCCTCTTCGACGATGCCGATCAGCAAGTGCTCAGTCGACACGTAGGTCTGGTTGTTCTCACGCGCCACGCGGAATGAACGCTCCATCACGCTAATGACGAGCGGCGTAAAGGCGAGCTTGGCCGCCTCGGTCTCCTCACTGGGCTCGGGAACCGTGGTCTGGACCTCTTTGAGAGTATCCATGATGTCATCGTAGGAGATGTCGAGCGAACGCAGTGCCTCGGCGGCAATGCCCTCGTCCTCCTTGGCAAGCGCGAGCAGCAGGTGCTCGGTGCCCACCTTATTTGAGTGTAGATCGAGCGCCTCTTGCTTGGCCATGGACATGACCTTGCGCGCGCGATCGGTAAAACGGTCTAACATGCTAGTTCCTCTTAGACGAGCTAGTTTTTTCAAACGCAAAGCGCCGCCCCGCGGCAGCGCTTTGGTCTCTTTACCCATATGGAGTATATGTTAACCGTTGGGACCTTTCCTGCCCGTAGCCGCGCGACAACGTCTACAAAAAAGGAATCGCCAGGTGCGTCTGCATCGGCCCAACGAGCGTGGATTTTCGGACACCCATTCCATGAACGTGGATAATCTCCCGTTTTGAGCCCGTAAACAGGCCAAAAACGGGAGATTATCCACGTTCATGTTATGCGGATCAGTTTCACTTGCGCCAATTAGCTGGTGTGGCGCCAGCGAGGGTCGGTGAGCGTACGCGCCACACCCAGGCCAACGGGCAGAAACGCCACGATGAGCACTGCACGCACAAACCAGCCGAGCATATTGACCGTGTCGAAGGTGCACATGTAATACATCGAGCGATACAGATACAAGCCCGGCACCATAATGACAATCGATGGCACCGTGAGGGCGATACGTGGGTAGGTGAGCCTGATTTCGGCTAAGCTCGCGAGCAGCCCCGATACCAGCGCGCCGGTAAACGCAGCCGCCTCGGGAGGCATGCCTGCACTCAGGCCCAAGAAGGGAAGCAGCGTCGGTGCATCGACGAGCGTAAGGCGCAAGGTATTAGACACGGCGCCGATGAGCCCTGCCGCCGCGGCCATCTTTATCGGACTGTTGAACATAACCGAGAAGCCAAATACTCCGACAAAGCTCATCGCCACACGCAAGAGTGTAAGAGCCAACGGTGAGAGGCCGAGCGGGGCGAAGTCATCCGGCGCCAGTCCCACACACTCGGCAACCATCCAACCTACGAGGGTCGCCATCACAATAATCGATACGGCATACGAAAGACGCTCGATACCGCTTCGCATGTCGAGCTTAGCGATGTCAAGGCCTGCCGTAATGAGGGGAAAGCCGGGAATCACAAAGAGCATGGCGCCGATATAGCCTTCTTGGTGCGACATTGCCCCCGGTATGACCTGGCCAAGGCCGAGCAATGCCAGCAGATACGAAACGCAAGCGAGCGCAACGCCGATCGTCAGCGCGCTAAACTGGCCAAGGCCCTGCTTGAGAATATGGGAACGAGCAAAGTTGCCAACACCAGCGCCCACGAACGCGCAGGCCATCTCGATAGGGCCGCCGCCGAGCAAAAAGACAAAGGCGCCGCAAGCACAGGCCGCCGCAAGGCCCTGTTGCCAGGGAGCGTAATCGGGCTTTGAACTCTCAACGGTCTTGAGCATCTCGTGGTACTCGTGCACGGTAAACCGGCGCCCGTAAATCTCGATTTCCTTTAAGAAGCTCTCCATCATCCAAATGCGATGAGTATTGACGCCCGTTGTGGGCAAGCTGACGACCTCGTTAAAGCAGTGACCATCTTCGATACAAGTACACTCAAACGATAGGAGACTTAAGTCAACGTGGATGGTGACACCGAGTACGGCGGCGACGCGATTCATGGTATCGCGTACACGCCAGGCACCCGTTCCGCTCGCGAGCATAAGCATACCGGTGCGGCAAATGATGGATGATTTATCGGTGAGCGGCGCATCGACGGCAAGCTCATCGCCTGCCGTCACGATCTGGCACCAGTCGGTTTTCATATGGAGGGCGCCGGCACGAACACCGTGGTGCAGAGGGGCTCTTGAGAGCAGCGAATCATGGCTCGAAGGCTGTGGGGGTTCCGTCGATTCGACCTCGTCCTCGTCGGGCCCCTCATCAACAAGGTCGAAAGCATCGAGCGCCGCCGGCTCGCGACGATCGATCAATTCCTCGTCCTCATCATCAAAATAGTTGAACTGATCGAGCATATCCTCTTCGATTGCACGATCGCTCGCGTCGTCCATACAGACGCTCCCTTCCTACCGACTAACCCCCATCCTAGGCAGCGACGGCTAAAGGAAACATAAAAGAGACGACTGTCATGCATGGAAGGCGTAAACCCCCAATGCACCGGTAGACCCCAGGCGGCTAGGACCGTCCCCAAGTGCCGGCACAAGAGGAACGTCCCTAAGTGCCAACCAGGGCAACGCCGCAGGTAGAGGACGGACAGCGAAAGCCCGCCAGAGCGAGCAAGGTGCCTTCAAGCAAAATGGCGCCGCAGGTTGAGCATAAGTCAGACACTATGACCCAATCCAGGGGCACGGAAACGACAGGAGCCCCCGCTCGTGACCGCGGGTCGGGGCTGCGACAATGTTGTTGAAGTGCCAGAGGCGCAGCCGCGCCGCAACGAGGTTGGGAGGCTCCCGTGCCTAGATATTCTACCGCCTTCGGAATGGACGTACACCTCAGGTCCACCACCGTCTGCGCGCTCGACGCGGAGACGGGCGAGGCCGTGACGAGGAGGTTCCGCGGCAACCCCTGGGGCGAGGTCGCGGAGTGGATGTCGGGCTTCCCCGGCCCGTCGCTCGCCGCCTACGAGAGCGGCTACCTCGGCTTCGCCCCGCAAAGGGAGCTCTCCGGGCTCGGCGTCGACTGCGTCGTCGCGGCCGTCTCCAAGGTCCCGAGGTCGGCTGCCGACCTCTCGTCCAAGAACGACCGCAACGACGCGGCCAGGATGGCCAAGGCGATACTGTCGCACGACGTCACCCCGGTATGGGTGCCGTCCCCCGAGATCGAGGGGCTCAGGGACCTCGCCGCCGCCCACGACGCGGCGACCGCGAGGCTCGCGGCGGCGAAGCAGCGGCTCCTGGCGTTCCTAGCCCGCCGCGGCTATGTCTACGGCGGCACGACGCCGGCCGGCAACCCCCGGAAGTACTGGACGTACGGCTTCCTCAGGTGGCTCGACGGCATACACCCCGCCGACGACGGAGGCATCCGGGCGCTTGCGGCGCTGAGGAACGAGGTCGAGGCGGCCGACGAGACGAGGGAGGCCCTCCTCGCCGAATACAGGGCCGCCGTCGCGGCGGGCCCCCTCTCGGCCGAGGTCGAGGCGCTCCAGTCGATCAAGGGGTGCGGGTTCGCGCTCGCCGCCGCCTTCGCGTCCGAGGTCGGCGACTTCTCGAGGTTCCGCTCCGGCAGGCAGGTGACGGCCTACTTCGGCCTCGCCCCGAAGCAGAGGTCGAGCGCGGACTCCGTGCGCCTCGGCGGAATCAGCGGGGCCGGCAACGCGCTCGTCAGGAAGCTGGCTGTCGAGGGGTCCTGGTGCTATGCCCAGGCCGGCCACCAGCCGAAGCTGATGCCCAAGGGCTCCGGCGTGCCCCTCGAGATAAGGATGCACGGGAGGAAGGGGTCCGAGAGGCTCCTGCGCCGCCGCGAGGAGATGATCGCCCGCGGGATGCCGCAGGCGAAGGCGAACGCGGCCACCGCGGCCGAGCTCGTGAGGTGGCTGTGGGCCCTCGGCACGATGTGCCGGGAGGGCGCGGAATAGACATAAGCCCCCGTCCCGGCGAGCCGGGCAGCCTTCGGGGACACCCCCGTTCTCGCTGTGCGCGCGGCGGCCGCCGCATGCGCGAAGACAGACTAGGGGAACCCCGCCGAAGGAGAGGATTGCGGGCCGCCGGAGCGGTATCCGCGGATATGAGACTGAGCCGAAGGCGTCGATGACATGCCGGGGGCGGACCGGGACGGGTTTAACGGCAGGCCCCGCCGACCGATTGCAAGCGGTCGGCGGGGCCATTGTGGCCCTTGACAGTGGATTGGGTCATATGAGCGAGAAACTCGATGACCGGTGCCAGGATGCCCATAAGGTTAAAGATTACGGCAGCGATGACAATGCAGCCGACGACGCCCCAAATGCGCAGCGTCAGAATGCGGGTATCGCGAAGCGTGCGGTCGATTTGTTGGGGGTGCTCACTCATGAACGAATCATCACTCCGTCGGGGTCGATCTTATCTTGAATCTTCTTAAGGGTACGGCGCAGCAGGCGCGAGACCTGCACCTGCGAGATGCCCAGCTTCTTGGCGATCTCGATCTGGGTCATGCCCTTTACGAAGCGCAACTCGATAACCTCGCGCTCGCGAGGCGAGAAATCGCGGATGGCTTCCTCGATTACCAGGCGGTCATCGGTAAAGTCGAGCTCATTGTCCTCGTCGGCATAGCGGTCAAGAATCGAAGGCGCATCGTCGGAATCGGACGCGCCAGGAGCCTCGATGGGCACCGAGGTGTAGGCCGAGGACGATTCCATGGCTTCGAGCACCTCGTCGACAGTCACGTCGAGGTATTCGGCGATTTCCTCAACCTTGGGCGAACGCTGTAGCTCGTTGGTGAGCTTATCGGTAGCCTGGTTGACCTTGGCCGAGAGCTCCTGCAAACGTCGGGGCACGCGCACGCTCCAGCCCTTGTCGCGGAAGTGGCGCTTAATCTCGCCCAGGATGGTGGGCGTGGCAAACGTCGTGAACTCAAGTCCGCGTTCAGGGTCAAAGCGGTCGATAGCCTTGAGCAAGCCCAGATAGCCGACCTGCAAAAGGTCATCGAGCGGCTCACCGCGGTTTTTAAATTTGTTGGCAAGAAACCTTACCAGGTTCATATGGGACATAACGAGCTGCTCGCGAGCATCCGGATCACCGGTCTCCTTATAACGACGAAACAGCTCGCGGGTTTTCTCCTTGTCCCAAGCGGTTTTGCCGCTCCGGGAACGTTCGGTCATATTAGATATCCGCCTTGAGGTCGAGGGAAAGCGTTAGGGGCGCCGCAGTCTTTTCGTAGGAATCGCACACGCTTGCAAGAATGAGCTCGGCATACACAGCAGCCTGGTCATCCTCGTCGACGGTGGCCTGTTCCCCAAAGGTAAAGGACATGCCGACGTGAGATTCGTCCACATCAAATTGAATGGTGATGTCGTCGCAGTCGACCGCGGTGCACCCAAAGATGAAGGCTTCCTCGGCAGCCATGCGGATGTCCTCGATACGATCGACAGACATAGAGCACAGGGCGCCGACGTTGGCGGCCGTCATGCGCACCAAGCGCGCGAGACGCGGATCACCGGCAACGCTCAGCGTGATGGGACAGGTTGCTTCGCTACTCATCGCAGGACTCCTCGGAGGTCTCGGCGGGCGTATAAGTGTAATACTGAGCGGGCTTAGCAGCGGGCTTCTGAACATCATCGTCGTCAGCAGCGGCATCGTCATCGCCAATCAGAACGCGCTCAGTAGGCTGCTCGGCCTCGGCGGCGGCAGCGGCGAGCTTGCGATCGGCGTCGGCTGCAGGAGCCTTCACCTTATTGAAGAGCTTCTGCACGGCGCCAGCAGCAGAATCAGTCACGCTCGATACGGCATTGCTGGCCTCGGCCACGCTGCCCGTGACCTCGGAGATGTCGCGAACGACCGCCTCAACCTCAACGAGGTTAGACGTCAGAGCATCAACGGCAGTCTTGCTCGACTTGAGGAGCGGCTCAACCTGTGCCAGCGCGGGGGTGAGCTCATCGACAGCGCCATCGAGCTTTGCCACCACAGGCTGTGCCTCGGCGAGCGTATTGTTAAGGTCACTCACCGTCTTGTCGAGCGAGTCGACGACGGTGCGAGTCTTGCGCAGCGTGAGCGCAAGCTCAACGACGGCCCACACGCCGGCAACGGCGAGCACCAGCAGGGCGATTTGAATGGGACTCATGCAAGCCTCCCGAAGGAATCGAAATACAGACGTTTTTCATGGTACCCCAAAGAAGGGCAAAGATACCCAAAGGGAATGCGCGAGGCGCCAATGGCCTACTTGGGAGCGTTGCCGCTACGGTCGCGCTCGCTTTGCTCCACACGCCACTCTTCCCAACCGCGGCCGGCAGGCTGCCAGAACGCGCCGCGCTCCAACCCCTCGGGCAAATAGCGCTGATCGACCCAGCCTTCGGGATAATCGTGCGGGTACTTGTATACACCGTACTCGTCGCTGCCGGGACGGTGACGATCGCGCAGGTAGCTGGGCACCTCGCGAAGACCACTGCTGTGGATATCGGCCAGCGCCGCATCGATCGAGGCCTCGCACGCGTTGGACTTAGGCGCCAGGCACACATAGAGCGCAGCCTGAGCCAGGTTGATGCGACACTCGGGATAGCCAATGACCTCGGCAGATTTAAATGCGGCATGTGCCACCAAAAGCGCCTGCGGGTCGGCGTTGCCAACATCCTCGGAAGCCTGAATCATAATGCGGCGAGCGATAAACTTGGGATCCTCCCCCGCATCAATCATGCGCGCAAGCCAATAAATGGTGGCATCGGGATCGCTGCCTCGCATGGACTTGATGAACGCGCTAATAATGTCATAGTGCATGTCACCGTTTTTGTCATACGAAAACCCACGACGCGGATTGGCGATCTTCACGTCGTCCACGGTAATGGGATAGCGTTCCCCCGCCGCCGGCGCTGGCGTTCCCTCGGTATCGGGACGCGTAACGGCAATCTCGCTCGCAAGCTCGAGCGTCGTGAGTGCTGAGCGAGCATCGCCCGCGGCCAATGTGCAAATGGTTTTAACCGTATCCTCATCGGCCGAGAACTTACCGTTTAAACCCTGCGGCGCCTCGAGCGCACGCTCAATGAGCGTGGCGATATCCTCGTCCTTCAGGTGCTCAAGCTCTACCACGCGCCCACGCGACAACAGTGCGGAGTTGACCTCAAAGTACGGGTTTTCCGTCGTGGCGCCAATCATAATGACGATGCGGTTCTCGACCGCATGCAGCAGGGCATCCTGCTGCGACTTAGAGAAGCGATGAATCTCGTCGATGAAAAGAATGGTGCGGCGGTCGTACGTATTCAGGCGCGTCTTTGCCTCGTCGATCACGCGACGCAGGTCCTTCACGGTGCCCGTCACGGCGCTGACCTCGACAAACTCACTCTTGGTATGGTTGGCGATAATATGGGCCAGCGTCGTCTTGCCCGTACCGGCGGGGCCGTACAGAATCACACTCGACAGCACATCATGCTCAATCGCGGCGCGCAGCCACGAGCCCTTACCGACGGCCTTTTGCTGGCCCACATACTCGTCGAGCGAATTGGGGCGCATACGCACCGCAAGCGGCGCATTTTTAAAGGAGCGCTCGCGCGTCGAAGCAGAAAAAAGGTCGTCCATAGCCATCCCGTGCATCAATCAAAATCGTTGTTGACCAACAGTATACCGAAAGGATACGAACTACCGTTCGTTAATATAGGTGCGGTGCGGAAACTTTAGACCTGGGAACAATTTGCTCGTCAGCTCGCAGAAATAACCATCCGTCATGCTTGCGATGTAATCGACGACGGCCTGATCCTTGTCATCCTGCCAGGCATAGGCGCGATCGTAGTGGGAAAGCTGCTGCTCAACACGCGAAATGTGGTGCTTAAAGATGTAGGAGGACTCGTCACCCTCGTTTATATCCTGCAGGCAACGGTCGTAGAGCTTTTCGAAGGCCTCGCGCAGTTCCACTTCGGAGTCGCCTTCGATACCGCCCTTGCTATAGATCTTCTCGTAGTTCTCGCGCTTCGCCCGCCGGATCTCCTCAAACAGGTCCTCGCTCATCTCGATACGCGGTTTGCCGTAGCTATGCTCAACGATATCGATAGAAGCGTGCGTGAGGATCCAGCTGTTGTAAGCCCCGCCCAGGCCATCGTCAAAAGCGTCGGGTGACAACAGGCCCGCCGCAATGGCGTCTTGGCGATCGCGCCCAACGTAGGCGAGGATATCCGAAATGCGGACCACACAGCCCTCGAGCGTCATGGGGCGCAGGTGCTCGATCGCGCCATAGCCCGTGGCAATGCAGTCCTCGAGGGTACGGTCGAACTGGTCAAACGACGCCATGTCCGAGAGTTCAAAGACACGCTGCTCGTACTCGCCGTTATGGCACAGCACGCCGTCGAGCGCCTGGAGCGACACGTTGCGGCCGTACAGCTCGTCGAGCACGCGGACGGACTGCACGTTATGGAAAAAATAACGACCCGTACGCTCGTGATAGATATCGTTGAGGAAACGCTCGCCGGCATGGCCAAAGGGCGTGTGGCCCAAATCGTGGCCCAGGCCAATCGCCTCGATCAAATCGCAGTTGAGGCCCAGGGCACGGCCGATATCGCGGGCAATGCGCGAGACGAGCTGCACATGAAGGCCGCGCCGCGACAGATCGTCGTTGCTGCGAAAGCTAAAGACCTGCGTTTTGCCTGCATAACGCGTGTACGCAGGAAGATGAAGGATCTTTTCGGTGTCGCGCATAAATGCCGGTCGCATGAGCGTGCCTTTGTCGGCAGCGCGATCAATACGACGAATGACCTGGTCATCGCCGCATCGATAAGGATTAACGACACCCGAGGCGCGGTCGGCGGCGATACGCTCGACCAGCTCGGGCGACAACGCCGCGGGAATGCGGTCCATGCGCGCCTTAATGACGGCCGTTTCTTGATTAGTTGCCATGGCATGCTCCTTAAAAAGGATGCGCAATCGGTTACAATGTGCAGCCCACGACCTCGATTATGGCAAAAATCGGCACAAAAAACGGGAGCAATGGCAGGGAGCGCGATTTTGTGAAGAGGCAGGAGAGGGCCAGGACCAGGAGCGCGACGGCAAATGCCACGATGCCCCCCAGAGGGTCGAGCGTGCAAAGCGCGAAGAGCGCCTTGGCATCCCCCATGCCGATGCCGGAGGCTTGGCGAACACGACGCCAGAGCGACTCAGTGAGCACAAGGGCAAGGTAGACGATGACCGCAAGACCGGCGTGGTCAAGCGCCGTGTTAACACCTCTGTCGAGCCAAACGCCTGCAAGCGCCGCCACCGCACACACGCCGGCAAGCTCATTGGGAAACCGCCGCTCACGGGCATCAATCACCGCGCCGGCAAAAGCGCAGATCCAAAATGGGATGTAGAACATCATGCACCTCCCGGGGCAGTCACTCAAAAGCAAAAACCACCACAAAGGTGCCTGTCCCCTTCGTGGTGGTTTTGGTGGTGGTTATTTAGCGCCCTGCATGACCTCGTCGAGGGTAACGTTGACGGCGTGTTGCGTCGGGACCCAGTCGACCTTCAGGAACAACGCAGCCACCGTAATGGGGATATAGCTGAACATAAAGATCGGGAAGGTAAACAGGTTGGTCACCAGGCGCCACTTTTGCGCGCAATGGATGTGCTTGTACTCGAAGATAGTCGTGAGCAGCGCCAGGATAAAGAAGGTCTGATACATCATGGCGAAGGTCATAATGAGCGAAGCGGCGCACGCCTGCATCTCGACTTCGGTTGCCAAGAAACCATGCGAAAGGCCACCCACAATCAAGAACGTCGCATTAGCGAGCATCGAGATCAAGGACAGCAGCATACCCGGGGCGATGGTCATAAACATGTCGTAGGCGGCAAAGCGATGATAGCGGAAGGTCGATTTGACCAGGTGCTTACCGTAGGTAAAGAACACCTGGTAGAAGCCCTTGGTCCAGCGCATGCGCTGTTTCCAGGACGCCTTAAACGTCACGGGCTGTTCGTCAAAGAACTCCGCCGGCGCATAACCGATGCGAATGCCGTGAATGGCACAGAACGTAGTGAACTGGATGTCCTCGGTCAGCGTATGGAACTGCCAGCCGTGCATGCCCTCAATTACGCTGGCGGAGATGAGGTAGCCCGAACCAGAGACGGCACAAGACGTCTTGCAGATGTTGCGCGCGTTGTTGAGGAAGCGGGCCTCACGCAGATACCAGGTGGCGTTGGCAGACGAAATCCACGAGCTGCCGAAGTTCTTGGAGTTACGATAGCTCGTAACCACATGGAAGCCCTGGTCAAAGGCATCATTCATCTTGGAGACGTAATCGCGGGAGATAACGTTGTCGGCATCGAAGATAAAGTAGCCCTCAAACGTGTCGGGATACTCGTTGAGAATGCGATCGAAACCAAAGTCCATGACCCAGCTCTTACCCTTGCGGGCCAGGTCGTTGCGCTCATAAACGATGGCGCCCGCCTCGCGCGCGAGCTGCGCCGTATTATCGGTGCAGGCATCGGCGACCACGAAGACCTCGATAAGCTCGGACGGATAATCCTGGTCCTTGATGGAGCGAACGAGGTTGGCGATCACGGCCTCCTCGTTATGCGCCGCGATAAAGAAGGCATAGCGGTGGAGTTTTTTGGCCTTGGGAGGCGCGACCTCGCCACGAAGAGCGCCAATGACAAAGAAGACCACCTGGTACAGAAAGCAGACCGTGAGTAGCGTAACCACAATCTGGTTAAAGATCACGATGGGCGTGTTAGTTTGTAAAAAGGCGAGCATGCAGGCTCCCGAGAACGCGTTACGTAAACAACCGTATATCTTACCGTAGGCTAACCGAGTTCAAGAAACCACCTAATACTGGTTAGGCTTCGAGCAGACCGAGCTGCGGAACGATTTCGTCGCCGGCGGCAGTGCGGCCGAGCGAGCGCGGGGCTAAGTCGTCGAGGACGGCGGCGAGATCCCACGGCAGCTCGTCGCGGCACTCAATGCGCTCTCCCGTCACGGGATGATCGAACGCCACACGCCAGGAATGGAGGAATTGCCTGGTCAAACCCTGGTCGGCACGCGCATCGCACTTACCGTAGAGCGGATCGCCCACGCAGGCGTGGTTGATATGGCGCATGTGCACGCGAATCTGATGCGTGCGACCCGTAAACAGGTGGCACTCGACGAGCGTATAGCCATCGTCAAAACGCGTGGAATCGAAGCGCTCGAGGACCCTAAAGGTCGTAATGGCCTGGCGCGCGAAAGGATCGTCCGAAACCGCCATCTTGACACGGTCGCGCGTAGAACGGGCAATGCCGGTGTTAATGGTGCCCTCGTCCATGGCAATGTGGCCGTGGACGAGCGTAATGTAGCGGCGGTCGAGCGTGCGCGTGCGGATGAGATTCTGGAGCGCGCGCTGGGTGTCGTCGTCTTTTGCCGCGAGCATAAGGCCCGAGGTGTCACGATCCAGGCGATGCACGATGCCGGGGCGGTCCTCGCCCTGCACGGTGCCCAGATGGTCAATGCCACAGTGATAGACCAAGGCGTTCGCAAGGGTGCCGCTCTCGTGGCCATGGGCGGGATGGCACACCAGACCGCGCTGCTTGGAGAGCACGATGAGGTAGTCGTCCTCGTAGCGGATATCGAGGGGAATGGCCTCGGGAATCACATCGGTGGGATCGTGCGGCTCGGGCAAATCGACCGAAATACGGTCGCCGGAGCGCACGGCATACTTTTTTGACAGGCATGTCTCGCCGTTGACGGCAACGGCACCGCCCTCGATCAGATGCGCGCAGGCAGAGCGCGTAGGGCAGCCGTCATTAGCGCCCAGATAGGCGTCAAGACGCTGACCAGCGGCATCGTCGGCAACAAGGATATGGATGTCGGCCATTAGCGCTCGCTCCTTTCGCGAATCTTGCGGGCACGCTCCCCACGCTGCTGGGCCTTGCGCTTAGCGCGGGCCTCGTCACGGGCGTTGAGTTCGGCGGTCGCGTCGACCTCACGGGCCGCAGGACTCAAGAACATGTAGCCGATGAGGGCAAGCACCACACCGACCGTAATGCCGACATCGGCCACATTGAAGACGGGGAAGTCGATGAAGGTGGTGGCAATAAAATCGGTCACAAAGCCAAAAGCCAGACGGTCGATCGCATTGCCAATGGCGCCGCCCACGACCATAGCCATGCCCACAACCTCAAAGCGAGCAAGCTGGGGCGCGCGAAGCAAGTACACCGCGATCGCAACGATAACGACAAACGCCAGCACGGCAAACGCGAGGCCATGTCCCTCGCCCATGCTAAAGGCAGCACCGATGTTACGCACGAAAAGGAAGTCGATCACACCGGGGATAACAGTCACATGTAGAGCATCGCCGACGGCACGAACCGCAAGCTTGGTCAGCTGGTCAACAAGCAGCACAACGAGCGCCACCCCACCAGCAACACTCAACCGCCAACGCAAAGGCGGCGTCATATCCGCACCACGACCCAAAGAAATCCCCTACCCTCAAAACAATCGAATTCCGTTTAACGCAGTAGATAATCATACATTGACGCAAGCAAGAAGCGACAAATCTCCCAAGAACGGAAACACCGCAGGTAGAGCATAAATGAGCGAGCGGGTCGCATTTGAGACAAGGTGACGTGAAATGAAAGGGCGCTGACCTTTCGGTCGCGCCCTTGAAATTGAACGTCAGATTGTCCAAATGCGGCCCGCGCAGCGTCGGCAGGTCCGCCGTTCGGTAGAACGGCGGAACCTAAAGGGCTTCCGCACACCTCTCGCAGATGTGAGCGTGGCCGTTGTACTCGCCGACGGTGGTGCGGTAGTTCCAGCAACGGTCGCAGCACTCGCCCTCGGCAGCCTCGATGGCAACGGAGAGCTCCTCGCCCTGGGTCAGTTCAACAGCGGAGACGATGTAGAACTCGGCCAGGTCGACGGCCTTGTCGCCGGTCAGCAGCGCATACATCTCGGCGGGAACGACCGCCTTGACGCGGACCTGTTGGCTCTTAGTGAAGGTGCCGGCGGAGCGGGCGTCCTCAAGGGCCTTGGTCACGGCGCTACGGAGCTCGAGCGAAGCCTCGAGCACGCCCTCAAACTCGTTGGCCTCGTCGACCGTGATGGGCGACTTGTACCAATCGAGCAGCGCGGCGTACTTCTGGTGATCGACGCAGCCGGCAGGCGCATAGGCCATGGCCTCGTCGACGGTGTAGGACAGAATCGGCTGCAGATCGCGCATGAGCATCGAGAAGAGCTCAGCGAGCACGGTCTGGGCGCTGCGGCGTTCGAGCGAACCGGGCTTGTCGCAGTACAGACGATCCTTCAGGGCGTCGAGGTACACGTTGGAAAGCTCGGTAACCACGAAGTCGTAAAGCGCACGGTAGGCGCGCGGGAACTCGTAGCAAGAGTAAGCGTCGTCGACCTCGGCCTGGACCTGGGTCAGACGGGCAACCATGAGCTTGTCGAGCGGCAGCAGGTCGGCAAAAGCGACGCCATCGGTCTCGGGCTCAAACTGGCCCTCGAGCTCAGAAAGCAGGAAGCGCAGCGTGTTGCGGAAGCGACGGTAGGCATCGGACGTACGGGCAAGGATCTCGTGGTCGATGGACACGTCGGAGCTGGTATCGACGGAGGCAACCCACAGGCGGATGATGTCGGCGCCCATCTCGTCGCAGACCTTGTTGGGGTCGATGACGTTGCCGAGCGACTTGGACATCTTACGGCCCTGGCCGTCGAGGGTGAAGCCCTGCGAGACGACCGCCTTGTACGGAGCGTGGCCGTTGGCGCCCACCGAGGTGAGCAGCGAGCTCTGGAACCAACCGCGGTGCTGGTCGGAGCCCTCGAGGTACACATCCGCCGGATACTCCAGCTCGGGACGGTACTCGCAGACGGCCTTCCAGGAGACGCCGGAATCCCACCACACGTCGAGGATGTCCTTATCGGCCTTGAGGTGATGGCCGCCGCACTTGGGGCAGACGCAGGCCTCGCCAAGATAGCTCTCGGGAGCGTCGGTGAACCAGGCGTCGGAGCCCTTCTCGTGGAAGAGCTTGATGACGGCGTCGAGCGTGGCGTCGTTCATGACCTTCTCGCCGCAGTCGGCGCAGGTGTAGCTGGGGATAGGCACGCCCCAGTTGCGCTGGCGGCTGATGCACCAGTCGGGACGCTGCTCGACCATGGCACCGATGCGGTTGGCCGCGTGGGCCGGATACCACTTGACGTTCTCACGGACCTCCTTGCCGGCCTGCTCGCGCAAACCGGTCTTGTCCATCGAGACAAACCACTGGTCGGTAGCACGGAAGAGCACCGGGTGCTTGCAGCGCCAGCAGTGCGGATAGCTGTGCGTGATCTTCTTCTCGAGGACCAGGGTGCCGCGCTCGCGCAGGAACTCGATGATGTGCGGGTTGGCCTCGTCGGTATCCATGCCACTGAAGGGGCCACCGGTACCAAACTCCTCGCCGGTGTAGAACTTGCCGTCGTCATCGACCGGCATGCAGATGTCGGTGATGCCCTCCTTGAGGCAGGCAAAGTAGTCATCGACGCCGTGACCGGGCGAGTTGTGGACGATACCGGTACCGTCATCGACACCGACGTAATCGGCCAGCAGCGCCACGCCCTCAACGCCGTCAAAGATCGGCTGCTTGTAGTGGATGTGGTGGAAGGTCTCGGCGGGAACCACGTAGGGCTTGCCGTCGACCATGACCGGGGTGTACTCCCAGCCAAACTCCTCGCAGCACTTGGGAGCAAGGTCCTCGAGCATGACCTCGGCGCGGCCGTCGTGCTCAACGGCGACATAGGCGGCGCCGGGCTTGAGGGAAACGGCCTGATCGGAGGGGATGGTCCACGGGGTAGTCGTCCAGATGATGAAGTCGACCGGGCCGTCGAAGTTCTCGAGGCCGGCGGGCTTGGAGGTCATCTCAAAGCGAACAAAGATGGAGGGACTCGTCTCGTCGGAATACTCGATCTCGGCCTCGGCGAGTGCGGTGTGGCAATGCTTGCACCAGTGAACCGGCTTGTGGCCGCGATAGATCATGCCCTTATCGAACATGGCCTTGAAGACCTCGATGTCGGCGGCATCATGCTGGTGATAGAGCGTCAGATAGGGGTTGTCCCAGTCGCCGAGCACGCCCAGGCGACGGAAGCCGGCCTTCTGCAGCTCGATGTTCTCGACAGCGAACTTGTTGCAGAGCTCGCGGATCTTAGCCGTGGAGGTCTGGTTGAACTTCTCGGTGCCGAGCTTCTCCTCGACCTTGTGCTCGATCGGCTGACCATGGCAGTCCCAACCGGGGACGTAGGGAACCTCATAGCCCTGCATCATCCAGTAGCGGTTGATCACGTCCTTGGAGATCTTATTCATGGCGTGGCCGATGTGGATCGGACCGTTGGCGTACGGAGGGCCGTCGTGCAGCACGAACTTCTTGTGACCCTCGTTCTTCTTCAGAACCTGCTCGTAGACCTTGTTGTCCTGCCAGTCCTTGAGTCGCTTGGGCTCGGACTTGGAAAGACCGGCACGCATGGGAAAACCGGTCTTGGGCAGATTCATCGTCTGCTTGTACTCGTTTGCCACGGTACCCCTTTCATGTCGTGGGCGCGCACGCCCTCTGGGCACCAAAAAAGCGCCCGTCCCTACAAGCTGGGACGAAGCGCCACAAACGGGCTGCACGCCCGCAAAAGCTCTTCGCTTAACCACCCAGCTTAGATGCCCTCGCCCGCGTATTCGCGCGCTCGCATCCGTTACTCGGCTGGTCTGTATCGACGACCATCTCGGCGATGTCTACTAAGACGTGCCTGTACGGCGCGTCCGTTGGGACCGCAGCTCCGGGGTGATTTTCATCGGTCGCATGCACGGGTTCTCAGCGCTCCCCGCTCTCTGTAGCATGCGGACGGCCGACTACTCGTCCCCATCAACGCTTATGCGGAGTATGCTAGCACGTTCCGCACCGGCGAAAAACCCTCAACACTGGTTTTATACGTTCGAAATTTCTTGCGGCCGTGGACCTTCTCTTGGAGCAAAATACCTGTAAGCACTTTATCGAACGAAAGAAGATTGCTATGCGCACGATCGGAATGAGCGACTATACCGTTGGCGAAGACTGCTTTGACGAGCTGCACGGCGCGTTGGCCGAGTACGGAGCAACCAAGGTCGCCATCATTGGTGGTAAACGAGCACTGGCCGCAGCACTTCCCGGTATCGAAGCTGCGCTGGCAGGTACCGACGTCGAGATTCTGGAGACGCGCGTCTACGGCACCAACAGCACGCGTGCCAATATCGCCAAGGTTGTGAACTCCCCTGCCTGCCAAGAAGCCGACGTTCTTATCGCATGCGGCGGCGGCAAGGCGCTCGACACCGTCAAGACAGCGGCCATCGAGCTCAAGAAGATCGTCTTTACGGTACCGACGATCTGCTCCAACTGCTCGGCCGCGACCGCCATTGCCGTTGTCTACAACGACGACGGCTCGCTCGAGGGCTATTCGTACCCAAACCGCCCCGCGCACATCTTCATCAACCCCAAGATCATCGCCGAGGCTCCGGCGGAGTACTTCTGGGCGGGCGTGGGCGATGCCCTGTCCAAGCAGCCCGAGGTCGAGTACGCCACGAGCGCCGGCAACCTGGAGCACACCACCGGACTTGGCCTGGCACTCGCCCACACCTGCTCCGAGCCGCTGTTTACCTATGGCGTGCAGGGTCTAGAGGACGTGCGCCAGGACCTGTCGAGCGAGGCCGTCAAGCAGATCGCGCTCGACATCGTGGTCAACACGGGCTATGTCTCGAACCTGACCAACCAAAACGATTACTACTACAACTCGAGCGTGGCGCATGCGTTCTACAACGCCACGTGCAGCATCCCGCGCGAGGGCTCCTACCTGCACGGCGAGGTCGTGAGCCTGGGCGTGCTCGTGCTGTTTGCCTATACGGGCGATACCGAGAACCTTGAGCGCTACGCCGCCTTTAACAAGCAGATGGGGCTGCCCGTGACGCTTGAGCAGGTCGGCCTTTCCGAGGCCGATATCCCTGCCCTGTGCGAGTTCGCACACGCCACCAACGAGTGGAAGCAAGGCAATCCCGAGCCTTTCACCGACGAAAAGTTCGCCGCCGCCATCAAGGCCGCCAACGCCTACGGCCACACGCTCTAGCTCTAGGCCAAAACCGCCACAAAGGGGACAGGCACCTTTGTGGTGGTTTTATATTGCTCCAGTATTCAGTTCGTACTCGAACCCGATTCTTTACGAGAAAGGGTTCGGGTACGTTTTTTGTTTATCGGAAATTCTGCGGAAGGACTACTCGGAACGGTAAACAGGAACGAACAAAAGGCAGGATATCATCGTGGTGATGGTATCCTACCTTTTGTTTTTCGGGATCAAGGTCGGTTTGTGCGAACTTGATCGCCACCCATATGACGCATTGATGGCAATTGCTGCGTACGTGCGTACCGGGAGCCAGTACACCTCTGGCAAGGCGTAGCACACTAGACTTTGTTCCAAAGTCCGCGTGCTAAGGGGGCAGGCCCCTTAGAATTCCTGTGGAGTGCGTACGCACGTATGCAGGAAAACGGCAATATTTCGCTATATCAGGGCGTTCTTTCATTGGAGAGTATGGTATACACGGCTTAGTTCAACAAATTAGATTTTATATATAAAGGAGAATATTGATGAAACTGTTTTTATGTTCGCACTTTTCAAG
>CALCKK010000020.1:0-96512 GCA_937966215.1 uncultured Collinsella sp.
CGCTCGGGGCGCTCACGCCTCTGGAGATGGGAGGGGTGACCGAATGATGTGCCTCGGCGCTCGGGGCGCTCACGCCTCTGGAGATGGGAGGGGTGACCGAATGATGTGCCTCATATCAGGAGAGACCGTGACCGTGCGCAATGCGGCCCAGTCGTTCGACGAGCTGGGCGAGCCCACCGGCGAGACGGCGACCGAGACGACGGTCGACAACGTCGTGGTGTGCCCCGGCGCGACCGCCGACCTCGACTCTACGCGCCCGAACGGCGTGACGGTCGCCTATACGCTCTGCTTCCCGAAGGGCGCGGACGTGGACCTCAAGGACGCGACCGTCACGGTGCGCGGCACCGACTACAAGGTGGTCGGCGACCCCAAGCGATACACCGCGGCCAACACGCCCGGCCCCTGGGACCTCACCTGCGAGGTGACCCGAACCGATGGCTAAGGCGAAGTGCGAGGTCAAGTTCAAGAACTTCAAGTGGAACCGCGGCGGATACGCCGAGGTCATGAACGGCGGCGGGGTGCAGGGCATTCTCGACCAGAAGGCCGACGCCGCGATCGCGTCCGCCAACGCATCGCTGCCGCAGAAGTTCGGCGCGGACGGCTACGGGGTCAAGACCATCGGCGGAAAGCTCACGAAGGGCCGACTCATATACGCGGCGAGCAAGCACGCGCGCGCAAGTGAGCACAAACACAACCGCCTGCAATTCATCTTCGGGGGTGACTGATGGACATCGAGAGGGTAGTGGCCCAGCGCCTCATGCACGCGACCGGCATCAAGTGCGTGCCGGACGTTCCGCGCGAGAGACCCGATGAGTTCGTCCAGGTCACCCTCGCCGCCACGAGCGCGACACGGTTCATCCAGTCCCCGCGCGTGCTCGCCACGTCGTGGGCGAAGACCCGAAGGCGCGCACGCGAGATCGCCGAGGCCGTCGAGCGGGCGTGCGCCGCCATCGAGGACGAGCCGAACGTGTTCTCGGCCGTGCCCGACGGCACGTACCGATGGGACGACCCCGACACGGGGACTCCCAGATACCAGACGAACATCAACCTGACCATCTGCGAATAAGGAGCAATCATGGCAGAAAGCAACAAAAACAACGTCGCCAACGTCTCCAGCGCCAAGGGAGTCAAGGGCGGCTACATCTTCACGGCGCCCGTCGGAACGGCGCTGCCGAACGACTACAAGACCGCGCTGCCCGAGGCGTGGAAATGCCTCGGCTACATCAGCGAGGACGGCTACGTCGAGACGCTCGACACCGACTCCGAGGACATCAAGGACATGAACGGCGACCTCATGGACTCGCCGCAGACCTCCCGCGTCGAGAGCGCGCAGCTCACGCTCGCCGAGATCAAGGCCGCGACCCTCAAGGTCATGTACGGCTCCGGCAACGTCAAGGACGAGGGCGGCATGATCACCGTCAAGCACAACGGCGACTCCACGGAGAAGTGGCCCGCCGTGCTCGAGCTCGTGCTCAAGGACGGCCGCCGCTGGCGCAAGGTCGTGCCGCTCGCCCAGTCCTCCGAGCTGGACGACCTCACCCTCGCCGTGGGCGAGCTCGCCGCGCGCGCCCTCACGGTCAAGTACCTCACCGACGAGAACGGCAACACCTGCTACGACTACATCCAGTCCACCGAGACCGCTGCCGCCAAGGCCGCCGAGACCGCGGAGGGCAAGTAATGACCGAGCTCACGTTCACCATCCCCGGCATCGACGGCGAGTTCACCGCCGACCTCGACGAGCTGCTCAGCTACAAGACCAACAAGCAGTTCGCCAAGAGCGAGACCGAGCCGGGCGGGATGTTCGAGGCCTTCGAGCGCGTCTTCGCGGGCCGCGACGAGGAGTACATGGAGCGCCTCGGCGGCTCAGTCGAGTCCACGGGCACGCTCATGCAGGCCGCATTCGAGGCGGCGAAGGCAAAAAACTCCCAGGATTCGTCCTCGAGCTCGAAGGGCACCGCGCAGAAGTCGTAGCGGACTTCCGCCAGTACTACGGCATCGACCTCCCGCTCGAGGGCGGACCGGACGACCTCCGGCGCGCCGCCCTCCTGTGGGAGCAGCTGCCGAAGGAGTCGAGGTGCGCGCTCCGCATGTACCCGGAGCTCAAATGGAGCGAGGAGACGTACATGCTCTGGCGCATCGAGCACCAGCTCAGGAGCCTCGCGTGGGGGCTGAGCGACAAGAAGCACCGGCCGCCGCAGGAGCCGCAGCCGCTCAAGACGCCCGGGCAGCTCGCGGAGCTCAAGAGGCGCCAGCGCAACGCCCTCGCGAACAGGGCGGAAATCGACGAGATTCTAGGATTAGGAGGACGGGATGGCGACTAGCGTAGGCTCGGCATGCATCACGCTCATGCCGTCCATGAAGGGCTTCGCCGGCAGCATCTGCTCGGAGTTCGGCGACACGGGCTCCAAGGCCGGAAAGTCATTCGGCGACTCGATGACCTCCGGCGTGGACGGCGGGGTCAAGCGCTCGGGCGGGCTGCTGAACGGGCTCGGCACCGTCGCAAGGGGCGTGGGCACCGTCGCCGCGGCTGGCATGGGCGCGCTCACCACGGCGGTGACCGCAATCGGCGGCGCTGCGGTATCCGCATACGCCGACTACGAGCAGCTGGTCGGCGGCGTCGATACGCTCTTCGGCTCCGCGTCCGGCAAACTGCAGGGATACGCCGCGGATGCGTACAAGACGTGCGGCATGAGCGCAAACCAATACATGACCCAGGCGACCAGCTTCGCCGCATCGCTCGTGAGCTCGTGCGGCGGCGACGTGGCGAAGGCCGCCGAGTCCGCCAACACAGCGATGGGCGACATGGCGGACAACGTCAACAAGATGGGCTCGGACATGGCCGACGTCCAGAACGCCTACCAAGGTTTTGCCAAGCAAAACTACACGATGCTGGACAACCTGAAGCTGGGCTACGGCGGCACGAAGTCCGAGATGGAGCGACTCATCGCGGACGCCAACAAGCTGCGCGCGGCGCAGGGCAAGACCGCCGACCTCACCATCGACAGCTACGCCGACGTGGTCGAGGCCATCCACACCGTGCAGTCCGAGATGGGCATCACCGGCACGACCTCCAAGGAGGCCGCGACGACCATCTCCGGCTCCATCGGCATGGCCAAGGCATCATGGGAGAACTTCCTCACCGGCCTTGGCCGAGACGACGTGGACTTCTCGCAGCTCACCGAGCAGCTGCTCACGTCCGTCGGCGCGGTCGCCAAGAACATCGCGCCGCGCGTCGCCCAGATCGGGCAGGGCATCATCAATGCGCTCCCCGCGGCGCTCTCCGGCATCGCGTCGGTGCTCACACCCATCGTGTCCGAGGCGCTCGCCACGGCGTGGAACATCGCCGTCGGGGCGCTCGCCGGCATCGGGATCAAGCTGCCGAAGGTGGACTCCTCGCAGATCTGCTCGGCGCTTCAGGCCATCCTTGGCGTGGCCACGTCCGTCGGTAACGGCATCAAGGCGGCAATCGGGTTCATCGCGCCGCTCATCGCGCCAATCGGCACGGCGCTGCTCAACATCGCGCAGGCCGTGCTGCCGGTGCTCTCAACCGGCATACAGGTGGTGCTCGGCATCGTGCAGGCGCTGTCGCCGGTCATCGGCTTCCTGGTCACCGTCATCGCTGACGTGATGACGACCGTCTCGCAGCTCGTCGCCATCGCCATGCCCGCCGTGCAGTCCGTGCTGTCGGCGGTGCTGGCTGCGATGCCGCTCATCCAGGGCGCGATTCAGGTGGCGATGGGCATCATCTCCGCCGTCTGGAACGCGGTCTGGCCGGTGATCTCCGCTGTCCTGACCGGCGTGATGGATGCAATCTCCACTGCCGTCCAGGTCGCGATGGCCGTGGTGCAGACAGTCATCTCCACGGTCACCGCCGCGATAAGCGGAGACTGGGATACGGTCTGGAACACCATCAAGTCGGTAGCCGAGCTCGTCTGGTCTCAGATAGAGTTCGCCGTGCGGGCGGCCATCGGGGTCGTCGAGTCCGTGATAACGTCCACGCTCGATGGAATCAGCTCGATTTGGTCAAGCGTGTGGGACACCGTCCGCGACTTCGCCGAGGTGGTCTGGGGACGCATCAAGTTTGCCGTCAACTCGGCGATAAATCAGGTCAGCGGCGTGATCAGCTCCGTGCTCAACAGCATCAGCTCCACGTGGTCGAGCATGTGGGGGAGCATCAAGAGCGCCTGCTCGTCCATCTGGGAGGGCATCAAGAGCGCGGCGTCCAACGGAATCAACTCCGTCTACAGGACCGTCACGAGCATCAAGGGCAAGATCACCGGGTTCTTCTCGGGTGCGCGCAACTGGCTCTTCAACTCCGGCAAGTCGATACTCAACGGCCTGAAGGACGGCATCATGTCCGCTATCGGCTCGGTGACCTCGGCGGTCTCCGGCGCAGTATCCAGAATCCGCTCCTTCTTCCCGTTCTCGCCGGCAAAGGTCGGCCCCTTCTCCGGGCACGGCTACACGACCTTCTCGGGCAAGGCCCTCATGCAGGGCTGGGCGCAGGGCATCGGCTCCGGCACCGGCACCGTGGTCTCCGCCATCAGCGGCGCCATGGACACCGCGCAGGGGATGCTCTCGACGGGCCTGACCGTCGCTCCGTCCGCGGTCTACACTCCGGCGCGTCCCGAGGAGGATTCCGACGACGCCCTCGCCGGCATCCTGTCCGTCCTCGAGCAGATCCGGGACAAGGACGGAAACCTGTACATCGACTCGGAGCGCGTCTCCTCCGCCATCGCGATGCGCGGCAGGCACACGCTCGCCGCAAGGGGGTTCGCATGATATTCGGCGGAATCGACCTCACGCCGTACCTGCTGGTGACCAAGGTCACGAGACCGATTGTCCCCAAGGTGCGGCTCGATGAGACCGAGGTCCCGGGCATGGACGGCTCGCATATCCGCGCCACGGGCCTCGAGCCCGTCGAGATAGCGGTCGACTGCAACATCGTCGGCGGCTCCCTCGACGAGGTCGCCGAGGCAAGGGCCGTGCTCGCCTCGGCGCTGTCCGGCGGCGAGAAGGCCCTCGTGCTCGACGACGCTCCCGAGCGCTACATGCTTGCGCGCTACAGGGGAGGGGCGGAGCAGGGGCGCAACGCACACATGCCGAATCTCACGCTCGCGTTCTACTGTGCAGACCCCGCCGCCTATGGGCAGCGGCGCTCCGAGCAGGTGACGGCATCCCAGCGCGCCGTCGCCGCCGGGGGCAACTACAGGGCCTACCCTACGGTCACGTGCAGGCCCCCGGCAGGCTCGAGCTGGACAATCACCAACGTCTCGACCGGGCGGTTCGTCCGCGTCGAGGCGTCGTTCACGGGCGCACAGACCGTCGTGCTGGACATGCGTGCGGAGCGCTGCACGGTCAACGGCGCGGACTGGCCCGTGACCGTCGCGAGTGACTTCTTCTCGCTCGACGGCGTGCAGCAGATCAAGACGAGCGGCGGCACCGCGACGCTCGAATGGGAGGAGAGGTGGCTCTAGGTGCGAATTGACGTATACACGTGGCAGGACGCCTACGTATCGACAATCGGCCCCGAGGAGCTGCTCTCCCTCACCCATACCGACGAGCTCAACGGCGAGGACAGCGTGGACATCGTCACGACCTTCGCGCTCAAGCAGGGCTACCGCCTCGTGTGGGTCGACCGCCTCGGCAAGGTCCACGAGCACGTCTGCCAAGACCCCAAGGGCCTCCACGCCGGAGGCGATACGGTCTACACGGACACGGCGATCAACTCAATCTGCGAGACGTACGGCGACTATATCGAGGACAAGCGCCCCTACGGCTACGGCTTCTTGCAGGCGCTGAATGTCTGCCTTGGGCCGACCCGCTGGACCGCCGGAACGGTCGACCAGACCGGCACCGTCGACAAGGGCCTGACCTTCTACCACACCTCGGCGCGCGAGGCGCTCCAGTCAATCTTGAAATGCGGCGGTGAGCTTGAGACTGAAATCACCGTATCCGGCGGCAGGGTGACATCTCGCAGGGTGGGCATCCGCTCGCACCGAGGCGCGAAGGGCGGCCACCGCCGGTTCACCTACACCAAGGACCTGACATCGGTATCACGCACCGAGCACTACGGGGCGATCACTGCCTGCTACGGCTACGGCAAGGGTATCGAGACCGACACGGGCGGCTACGGCCGCAAGCTGACCTTCGGCGGCATCAACAACGGCAGGAACTACGTGGAGGACGCGACCGCGCTCAGGCTGTACGGGCGACCCGACGGCAGGGGCGGGCGCGCGCACGTGTTCGGGCAATATGAAAATTCAAATTGCGAGGACGCGGCGACCCTGCTCGCCGAGACCCGCGCGTACCTCGACTCCCGCAAGGAGCCGGGAATGACCTACGAGGCCGACGTCGTCGACCTCGTGCAGTTCGGGCGCGAGTGGGAGGGCGTCGCCGTGGGCGACGACGTCCAGATCGTCGACACGTGCTTCTCCCCGGCGCTGCGCTGCGAGGGCCGCGTGACCAAGCTCGTGACCGACGAGCTTGGCGGCTCCATGCGCGTGACGCTCGGGAACGTGACCGAGACAATCACGGACATGTTGCTGGCTCAGCAGCAGAAAGTGTCCAGCCTGTCGAAGCGCTCGTCCAACTGGGACGTGGCGGCATCCACGCCGCCGTCGTACCTCCAGCAGGTCATGGACGGCATGAACGAGCAGTTCAACATGTCCGGCAGCAGCTACACCTTCACCAGCTTCGAGCAGGGGACAATCTACGCATCCGTCCCGATGGACGCGAACGGCCGCTCGACCACGGGCAAGGGCAGCGCCATGCAGCTGTGCTCCCAGGGATTCCGCATCGCCTCCGGCTGCAAGGCCGACGGCTCGTGGGACTGGCGCACCTTCGGCACCGGCGCGGGCTTCACCGCCGACCTCATCACGGTCGGTACGCTAAGCGCCAGCCTGATCAAGGCCGGCACCATCCAGGACAGATTCGGAAAGAACTACTGGAATCTCGATGCCAGTGAGGTCCATCTAGGCCCCGGCGCCAAGCTCGACGGCAAGGACATCGCCGTCGCCGATGCCGTGATAGCGTCGGTGGACGTCGAGTACGCCCAGGGAACATCGCGCGTCACCGAGCCGCAGGGCGGGTGGCAGACCACCGCTCCTCAATGGGTCTCGGGGAAGTACATCTGGACGCGCACCAAGACCACCATGCAGTCGGGCGACATCGAGTACAGCGAGCCCGTGTGCATCAGCGGCAGGGACGGCACCGACGGCGCGAAGGGCGACAAGGGCTCGACCGGCACCGGCGTGCGCGGCATCGTCGAGCAGTACTACCTGTCCACGAGCTCCACCGCGCAGTCCGGCGGCAGCTGGTCGGAGGCGCAGCCTGCGTGGGCAAAGGGCAAGTACATCTGGACTCGCAGCAAGATCACGTGGACGGACGGCTCGGTCACCTACACCGCGCCGTGCCTCGCCAAGGCCATCAACGGATCGAACCAGATGGCCGGCAGCGCCATCGCGGCGCGCGTGAAGCTCTACGCCAAGAATCAATCGGACAGCGTGCCGCCGATTAACATGCAGAACCCCGAGCTGGGGTGGTCGGAAGACATCCCGCAATGGTCGAACGGATATTTTATTTGGTCGATGGACCGCGTCACATACGGCGATGGCTCCGTGACCCACACATCGCCGGTCCTCGAGGCCGCGTACAACAAGGCCTACCAGAGCGCGCACGACCTCACGGGCTCGCTCAATGGCCTCGACACGACGGTGCAGGACCTCGCCAAAGACGGTGTGGTGACCGAAGCCGAGAAGGCAGCCGTGAAGAAGGCCAAGCAGGACGTCGACAAGGAGCGCGAGGAGGCGACCTCGCAGTTCAACGCGCTGAAGTCGAACAAGGCCCTCAGCGCCCAGTTCCTCTCGTCCGTCCTCGGCCCCCGCTATGCCAAGGCCTTCGGCACGACCGACGAGGGCGGCACGTACGGCGCCTACACCGACAAGGTCGACAAGGTGCTCCAGTGCAAGACGGCCGAGGAGCTCAAGGACGCCATGTACGAGTACGACGCGGCCTACGGCGCCTACTCGACCGCCGTGAAGGACTACGCCGAGGCCGCGACCGGGGCGCGTCATGCCATCGAGTTGAAGAACGCATCGGACTACGCCGACGGCATCCTGAGCGCCTACGACGAGCAGATGGACCAGAAGGCCATCTTCGACCGCCTGACGAACGGCGGCGCCTCGCAGGGCATCTACATGCAGAACGACAGGGTGTACATCAACGCCTCGTACATGGCCACCGGCACCATCGCGGACGCCAAGGGCCGCAGTTCGTGGAACCTCAAGGAGGGCGTGCTGAACACCAACTACATGACCGCGAAGAACATCACGGCGAGCGGCACCTTCTCGTGCGGCGGGAGCTCGTACTACACGAAGCTGAACAGCGTCGGTCAGATGGAGGGGTACCGCACGAAAGGCGGGGCCTCGTCCACCTCGCGGGTCGGCTACATCGACTTCTCGTCGTCCATGTACGACAAGTCCGACGGAACGACGAGATACGGCCTCCAGTTCCAGGCGGACGGCTCGGTTCGCATCAGCGCCCCGAAAATATCCGTCAGGGCCACGAGCGACACGTCGGTGACCACATTCCACGGCTCGACCGGCACGTACTACCCGGTCGGCTTCACCTACCCACCGGGTGACGGATGGGATACCGCAAGCCTCAGAACAATGGAGACCGAGTTCATCAACGGAATTTGCATACGCAACATGGGATAGGAGGAAGACATGACCGATGAGATGGAGAAGGCGACAAACCGCATCGTCGCCTACCTGCTGCACGACCCGATCGGCAACTGCGAGGGGTACGTCTCGGACTACGACACCGACCTGCTCGCAAAGGCGCAGGAGGGCGGCATGATCGTCATAGCCGAGCACGAGGACGGCAGGCGCGAGGTCGTCGACGCGAGGGACGTCAAGGAACCGAACCCGGCTATCAACGGCGTCGCGGTGGTGCTCCCGCCCTACGTCGACAAGCGCACGGCGGCCACCGTGGCGTGCTTCGACGCGCTCTCGGCCATCGTCGACCCGCAGCCGGCCACGGCCGACGAGACGGGGGAGGGGACCGAGGCCGTCGACCCGGTCGAGGCCTTCAGGGCCGCGCTCGCCGCGCTCAAGGCGCTGGAGGCCAAGGAATAATGATCAACCACGCGATAGCGCTCGACATGCGCAAGCGCCCGGGCACAGTCCCGCAGCGCGTCACGGTGCGCCGGGGCGAGACGCAGACCCAGAAGATAACGGCGTCGCTCACCGTGGACGGAGCGACGTACACCCCGACGTGCCAGCTTGCGCGCCTGTGCGTGCTCCACGCCGACGGCACGTGGGCTCGTTGTGCGGCGACCGTGGGCACGGCCTCGGTGAGCGCCACGCTGGCGCCGGAGGCCGTCAACGGCACCGGCAAATGCCGCCTGGCCTACTTCGAGTTCTACGCCAACGGGGCCTCCGAGACTACCGAGGACTTCGCGCTCGTCATCCTGGGAAATGTGGACGGGACAACAGGGCCTGCCGTCAGCTACGACCAGGAGCTCGACGAGCTCTACAGGAAGTGGAGCACTGAGCTATCTCGGCTCGGTCAATCCGCGTTCGATGCGGCATCCGCCGCTAGCGGTGCGGCGTCGAGGGCCGATGCGGCGGCAAGCGCGGCATTGCAGATCGCGAACGCGGCGGCGCAGGGCGCCGCCGGCGAGTCCGACATCGCCGAGCTGCGCCGCCAGAACGGCCAGCTCGCGACGATGCTCGCCGACGCGACAGACAAGTTCATCTACATGGACGGCACGGTCTACTGCCCTGCCGGCAAGGCGTCGGTATCCGGGGACACGGTGACGTTCGGCAGCACGTGCTCGGTATCGGGCAGCACGGTAACCCTTTCCTAAGGAGGATAAATGGCAAATGCAAAGACGCTGGTCGTAGGCGGCCAGCCGCTCAACGTCATCGACGATATCGCGCGCAGCAACGCGCAGACGGCGCTCAACAACGCCGAGTACAACCGCCAGGGCCAAATCGGCAAGTACGGCGGGCAGAACATCGCCACCATCCTGGCGGGAGAGATCGGCAGCGGCAGCGTGTACGACGCGCTGCATAAGCGCATCGCCGCCGCGAACTTCGCAGGCCTGCGCGTGGGCGACTACCTGGACGTGCCGCTTGTGAGCGCATCCGCCGTCACCACACAGCAATCTGTGCGGTTCCTGCTTGCCCACATCGACCCGTACCTTTACTGCGGCGACAACAGCAAGGGACACCATATCGCGTTCGTGGCGTCCGCTCCCGTGCCCGTAGCCAAGACCGTGACCGGCGTGGCAAACGACAGCTTCCTGATGTGGAACACCACCAACACGAACCAGGGCACCGCCGACCAGAAATGCCCCTACCCCAACAGCAACCTCAAGGCGTGGGAGACGGCCTTCGAGGCGTGCCTGCCCGAGGGGCTGACCAAGTACCTGCTTACCCAGCGCGTGCTGCTTGAGGAGCGGTACAGCGCCAGCGGCGCGCTCAATGACTCCAACTCGTGGAGCTGGCAGGATATCGGCAAGGTGTTCTCGCTGTCGGAGATGGAGGTGTACGGCTGCCCCGTGTGGGGGACGAAGGGCTACAGCGTGGGCTTCGACTGCCAGTTTGACCTGTTCCGAGATACGGCGCACCGAGTCAACGGAAATCGGTACTATTGGTGGCTGCGTTCCGTCATGGGTGGCTCCTCGTCCTACGTGTGCTGCGTCGACAACTACGGCAATGCCAACTACACCTCGGCGACGTACGTCTGGGTTCGCCCCCGCCCCGGCTTCCTCGTCGGCTAGCCAGCCGAGTGCTCTATACTTCTCTTTCGATGCGACCGCCTTGCGCGGTCGCATCCCTGCCCGCGCAGCGGGCCGTTTTTTTTGCCGCTATTTCCGGGAGGTGCCATGAGCGGCGTCTACCAGCGAAACCGCGAGGTGTCCGAGTACAAGTTCTTCACGCAGGCCATCGCCATCCGCGTGGAGGTCAACAAGCTGATGGCGTCGTCCTCCGTGGTTCCGAAGGCCTATCGTCTGCTGAACGCGGTGCCGACCGTGGAGACGGCGCGCAGCATCGTGTACAACGTCAACCGCGCCGACTGCTTCTACCCCAACAGCTCGTTCAACGCGTTGGAGCGCAAGCGGTACCTGACGCTGGCGATAGCCGACTGCGAGCAGCTGATGCTCGACATGCAGTGCCTCATGGACATCGGCCTGCCCGTGAACGCCAACCGCTTCGAGGCGCTGGCGGGCATGGTCGAGGAGGAGATCAAACTGCTCAAGGGCGCGCGCAAGAACGTACGCGTCACCGGCAAGAAGACGACCGACGAGCGCATAGCCGAGGCCGAGGCCGAGCTAGAGCGCCTGCGTTCGCTATAATGGGCGGCGGTCCCGCCTTGTATATCGGTACAATTGGTGGCTGCGTTCCGTCATGGGTGGCTCCTCGTCCAACGTGTGCTACGTCAACAACAACGGCAATGCCAACTACAACTCGGCGACGAACGTCTGGGTTCGCCCCCGCCCCGGATTCCCTTATTGCCAGACCGAGTAGGCCCCAGGGCCGAAAGCAGAGCGCAGAGAGGAAGGAAGGCGCGACCGCCGGGCTCACGCCCGTAAATACGCACCCCGCGAGGGTGGTCGGACGCTGCTTGCATGGCGCGGCGCTCCGTGGCTTCGCCGCGTTTCATGGCCATACCTCAAGCGGCTGTCAGAGCCACATTGAAAGCCGTGCGGGGTGCCTTCTGTGAACTCCGAGCAAAGGCGGGCGGCGCGCCGGAAGCGCCGCGAGGAGAAGCGGGCCAAGGCCAAGGCCGAGCGCGTCAAGGCGTGCACGCTTGAGACCGTGGCCGACCTCAACAGCCTGTGCAAGGCTTCCAAGCAGGCCGCGCGCGGCGTGATGTGGAAGGCGTCCACGCAGCGGTACATGAAGGACTACCTGCGCAACGCCGTCCTGTCCCGCCGCGACCTTTTGGAGGGCCGCGACATATGCCGGGGCTTCATCCGCTTCGACCTATGGGAGCGCGGCAAGCTGCGCCACATCAGCGCCGTGCACTTTCCCGAGCGCGTGGTGCAGAAGTCGCTGTCGCAGAACGCGCTCGTGCCCGCGATCGTGCCCACCCTCATAGCCGCGAACTCCGCGAACATAAAGGGGCGCGGCACCGACTACGCCCTGAAGCTGCTCAAGCGCCACCTGGCCGACCACTGGAGGCGGCACGGCCGCGAGGGCTACATACTGCTCGGCGACTTCTCCGACTACTTCGCGCGCATAGCGCACCAACCCGTCAAAGACCAGGTGGCCTCCGCGCTGCTAGATCCGCGCGTGGTCGCCTTGGAGCACCGCCTGATAGACGCGCAGGGCGATGTGGGCCTGGGGCTGGGCAGCGAGCCGAACCAGATATGCGCCGTCGCGCACCCCAACCGCATTGACCACTACGCAATCGAGATGCTGCGCCCCGAGGCCTACGGTCGATATATGGACGACTTCTACCTGATACACGAGTCCAAGGACTACCTGCAGGTGTGCCTGCTGCTCATAGAGCGCAAATGCGCCGAGCTGGGCATCGAGCTGAACCCGCGCAAGACCCGCGTGGTGAAGCTCACGCGCGGGTTCACGTGGCTGAAGAAGCGCATCTTCTACACGGACACGGGCCGCATAGTCGTGAAGCCGTGCCGAGACTCCATAACGCGGGAGCGCCGCAAGCTCAAGAAGATGGCCCGCATGGTCGCCGATGGCATCATGACCCCCGAGCAGGTGGAGCAGAGCTACCAGAGCTGGCGCGGAGGCATGAAGCGGCTGGACGCGCACCGCAGCGTGCGGGCCATGGACGCGCTGTACCGAAGCCTGTTCGGAAATCTCGCGCAGGGGGGGTGCTCAATGCAGGCCAACCAGAGGGACGATTCAAGCGGAAGCAAGCCCTCGCAATAGCGGAGAACCGGCAACTCAAAGCAGCGGCCTAAGCGAAGCGGCTGCGAAATAACAGAAACATCGAAGGCGTGCTGCGGCGCGCCTTCTTCCTTTGCGCCCATCAAAGCGGCTCGGCAATCTCACGGCGCTAATACGATGGCGGCACATTCCCCGACAAGAGAGGAGTCCGCATGGACACTGAGGAAGACACGCCGCGCCCCAACGATCTTCAAGATGGCACCATGGCCGAGGTCAACGCCCTGCGCGATCTGCTGTCGCAGATCGGCGACCCCGACGCGGCGCACGACGCGGGCGTTATCGACGATGACGAGTACGCTGAGCGGAAGGCGCGAAAGCTCGCCTACACCGCGGCGCTCGCCGCCTACGACAGTGGCGAGACGCTCGACGTGTCGGCGCTGATCGACCAGATGCGCGAGCGGGCGTCGCAGCCGACGCAGACCGAACAGAACACGGCGAACATCGACTACCTGCTCATGACGGTCGGAGGTGACCAGTAATGCCAACGAAGAAAACCGACGAGCATTCCAAGCACTTCGCGCTCGTCAAGAAGTACTACGACCGACCTCTTTGGAGTAAGGCGCGAGTACACAAGGCCGTCGAGTGCAAGTGGATCACCGCCGACGAGTACAAGGAGATCACCGGCGAGGAGTACACGGCCGAATAGGCGGAAGGAGGGCGCCCAGGATGGAAGTGCTCAAACTTTTTGCGCCTTACGGACCGGCTTGGCTTGGCGGCGTGCTCCTGACGCTCGTTGCGTTCTACTTCGGGAAACAATTTCTTGAGGAGTACAAACGCCAAAACCAGCGGAAGGGCGAGCTCGACCTCAAGCGCGAGGAGCGCAAGCAGGCCGAAGTCGACGAGCGCGCGCAGCGGGACCGCGAGCGCTCGCAGATGGAGGGCCGCATCGCCGCGCAGATGGAGCGCAGCAACAGCCTCATGGAGGCGATGAAGACGCTCATGGAGTCCGTCGTGGCGTCCAACGAGGTCTTGCACGCGGACTTGGCGCACAGCCAGGCGAGGAGCCAGGGGATGGCCGAGAAGGTCGACCACATCTGCGACCGCGTCGACCTTATCTACAGCAAGGAATCCGACAGATAGGAGCAATCGAATGAATGAGATCCAGGCGGGCCTCACGGTGTGCACGGTCCTGGTCGTGCCGTACATCGTGCAGGCGATCAAGACGAAGGCGATGACGGGCAACGTCGCCCGCTGGACGGCAATCGCCGTCTCGGCGGGATGCGGCGCCCTCACGGCCATGTCGGGCGGCGTCCCGACCGAACCCTCGGCATGGG
Organism: uncultured Collinsella sp.; assembly: GCA_937966215.1. Taxonomy (GTDB): domain Bacteria; phylum Actinomycetota; class Coriobacteriia; order Coriobacteriales; family Coriobacteriaceae; genus Collinsella. The sequence continues at coordinate 14,207 of CALCKK010000020.1, forward strand.
TTACGTCCATCTTCGCCGCGGTAGGCGGCGTTCAGGTGGCCTACGCGGCCTTCAAATCGGTCGGCATCACGGACAAATGGCTGGACGCCCTGCTGGCGCTCGGCGACATCAAGGAGGACTAATGGCAGACTTCGCAAACGTCCAGCCGGACGAGTACAAGCTTCTGGGGCGCAACTTCTCGGCGGGCCGTCCGTTCGGCATCAAGGGCGTCACGATCCACCACATGGCGGGCGACCTCAACGCCGGCCAGTGCAACGGCATCTGGGGCGCCAACGGCTGCTCGGCGCACTACTCGGTCGACCGCAACGGCTACATCGTGCAGCACGTCAACGATCTCGACCGCGCCTACGCCTGCGGCGACGGAATCGGCACTGGACGCGGCAACGATACGACCATCTCCATCGAGCACGCCAACAGCGGCAGCAACCCGTGGACGGTCCACGAGAAGGCAATCGAGAGCGGCGCACACCTTGTCGCGGCCCTGTGCCTGTACTACGGCCTCGGTCGCCCCGAGTGGTGCAAGAACGTGTTCCCGCACCGCTACTGGAGCGCCACGGCTTGCCCCGGCGAGCTTGCGGGCTCCCAGCGCGACCATTACATGCAGCGCGCCCAGGCGTGGTACGACGCGATGAAGGGCGGCAAGGCGCCCGCCCCCTCCGCCGCCGCTAAGCCTGCCGCGGCAAAGCCCTCTCAGGCGGCATCCGGCTGCTTCACGAAGGCATCTGGCAAGCGCATCCCCGTCCACTACTCCCTCCACCTCAAGGGCGGCGGCTGGCTGGACGAGGTGACCGACTTCGGCGCCGGGGACAACGGCTTCGCGGGCTACCCGTGCCGACAGCACGACCTCCTTTGCGCCCGAGTCGATCGCGGCACGCTCAAGTATCAGGTCCACACCATCGAGGACGGCTGGCTTGACTATGTTTCCAAGGGCGACCGCAACGATACCGTGAACGGTTGCGCCGGCATCGCCGGCCACACCATCGACGGTGTACGCATGTACTACGTGACCCCGGGCGGCGAGGAGTACAAGCAGGCGTGGTATCGCTCGCAGACCACCGCGCGCGCCGGATGGCTCGACACCGTGTGCGACGACGGCTCCACCTACGGCGGCGACGACTACGCCGGTTTCTACGGCGAGCCGCTCGACCGACTCCAAGTCTGCGTCACCGACGGCAACCCGTACTAGCATGATCGCGCTGGCTTTCGTCCTCGGCGCGCTCTTCGGCGGCACCGTGGCGACAATCGGCCTGTGCCTCGTGAGCATCAACGGGCGCTAGCCGCGGCCCGCTCGGGTTATCCCGGGCGGGTTTTTTCTCGAGAAAAGGTGTTGCTACGCCGCCCGTGGTATCCTGAGCAGCACGACGGTCCCAACGGCGCAGATCTCGGTTCTAGAATCTAGGCAGACGGGGCACCATCGAACGTGAGACCGTCCGAACCTCGCATGGTCCGGGCGGTTTTTCTTATACCGACGCGACGTGATGGGACGTGGTATGGCAGCAACGGATATCGAGCGCGGACTCTCGACCGCCGAGGTCGAGGAGCGCATCGCCGCCGGTAAGATCAACCGCAACATGGAGCTCAAGACCAAGTCGGTCAAAGAGCTCATCATCGAGAACCTCTGCACGCTGTTCAATTTGATCAACGTGATCTTGGCGTTCCTGGTCATTTTGACCGGTTCGTTTAAGAATTTGACGTTCCTGTTCGTGGTGTTCCTCAATACCGCTATTGGCGTCATTCAGTCCATGCGTTCCAAGAAGATGGTCGATAAGCTCACGCTGCTGACCTCCAAGAAGGCCATCGCGGTGCGTGACGGCTCCGAGGTGGAGCTCGACCTGGACCAGATCGTGCTCGACGACATCATCCGCCTGGGGCGCGGCGACCAGATTCCCGCTGACGCCGTGGTGGTTTCGGGCGAGGCGCTCGTGAACGAGAGTCTGCTGACGGGCGAGAGCGACCTTATTAAGAAACAGCCCGGTTCCGAGCTCATGAGCGGCAGCTTTATCGACTCGGGCCTGCTGCGCGCCCGCGTGATCCATGTCGGCGCCGACAACTACGTGGCCAAAATTAATAACGAGGCCAAGTACGTCAAAAAGGTCAATTCCGAGATCATGAACGCGCTTAACGCCATCGTGCGCTTTGCGAGCATCATCATGATCCCGCTCGGTTTGGCGTTGTTTGCCTCGAGTGTGAGCGAGCTGTGGGATGCCGCGGGAACCCCGGGCGATAGCGCGCTTTCGTGGTGCTTCTCCGAGCTGTTGGCTGGTCATGTGCCTTCGTCGGCGCTGCTGTCCACGGTGGGCGCCCTGCTGGGCATGATCCCGCAAGGCCTGGTGCTTCTGACCTCGTCGGTGCTCGCCATCGCCACGGTGCGCCTGGCCCGCCGCAAGGTGCTGGCGCAGCAGCTTTACTGCATCGAGACGCTCGCTCGCGTCGACGTGCTGTGCCTGGACAAGACGGGCACCATCACGTCGGGTCGCATGGAGGTCGAGGGTACGTATCCGCTGCCGGTCGAGGGTATGGGTGCGGGGGAGGGCGACGCCGCCGTTCCCGTCGATACCACGGTGCTCGATTTTGCTCTGGCTAACGTCGCACGTGCGACCTCGGCCGATGCCAACGAGACCTGTCAGGCGCTGCTCAACTATTACGCCGACCGTCCGGTCGAGGTGTCCGAGCCGCTGTCGGTCATTCCGTTCTCGTCTTCCAAAAAGTGGAGCGGCGCGTCGTTTGCACAGGGCTCCTATGTGATGGGTGCGGCGCAGTTTGTGCTCTCTGATCGTGCGTTTGCCCAGGTCGAGAACCGTGTCGCCGAGCTTGCCGATACCTGCCGCGTGCTCGTGGTGGCGCGCGTGGACGGCTTTACGCCCGATGGCGATATGGTGGGCGAGGCCGAGCCCGTGGGCTTTGTGACCATCCGCGACGAGATTCGTACCTCGGCGGCCGAGACCATCGGCTACTTTAACGAGCAGGGCGTGACGCTCAACGTGATCAGTGGCGACGACCCGCGTACGGTGTCGTCGATCGCGCGCGTGGTGGGCGTGCCGGGGGCGGACGCTTATGTGGACGCCACGACGCTCGATACGCCGGCCAAGCTCGATGCCGCAGTGGACCGCTACCATGTCTTTGGTCGTGTGACCCCGCAGCAGAAGCGCGAGCTCGTGCAGGCGCTCAAGCGCCGCGAGCACACCGTGGCCATGACAGGCGACGGCGTCAACGACGTGCTGGCGCTCAAGGAGGCCGACTGCTCCGTGGCCATGGCGGCCGGCTCCGATGCCGCGCGTAACGTGGCCGAGATCGTGCTCGTCGACAACGACTTTGCCTCGATGCCCGCCGTGGTGGCCGAGGGCCGTCGCTCCATCAACAACCTGCAGCGTTCGGCTTCGCTGTTCCTGACTAAGACGCTGTTCTCGATGGGCCTGGCGGCGCTGTGCATCGCGCTGCCGCCGTACCCTTTCGAGCCGATTCAGATGACGCTCATCAACTTCTTCTGCATCGGCGCGCCGGGCTTTGTGTTGGGCCTGGAGCCCAACAATGCTCGCGTGAAGGGGTCGTTCCTGACGAACGTGCTCAAGCGGGCACTGCCGGCGTCGATTGCGGTCATTTTGGCCGCGGCGCTCGATATCTTTGTGGCGCGCGTGTTTGGCTTTAGCCAGCTCACGCTGTCTACGATGTGCCTGCTTTCGTCGTGCGCGGCGAGCGTCAGCCTGATCTGGCGCATCTCGCAGCCTCTCACGCCCTTACGTGTGGTGCTCTTCGTGTTTGTTGTCGCCGGCATCCTGGTGGGCGTTATCGGATTCCCGGAGCTGCTGTCTATTGCCAACCTGTCGATGGGCCAGATGGTAATCTTGGCTGTCATCGTGGTCTTTACCTGCTCGGTGTTCTTTAAGCTCGCCACGATGATGGATTCGCTCAAGCCGCGTCGTCGTCATGCCGCAACTGGTTTTGGCCGCGGTGTGCGCGTCCACCTGGGTCGCGGTGGCGGCAAGGTGAGCTCGACGGGTTCGACGGCCGAGCGTTTTGCCAAGCGCGTCGCCGCCGACATGGCGCAGCGCCGCGAAGATCGCACCGCTCGCGAGGCCGAGGCCCGCGCACTCGAGGGCGTGGCCCAGGCCCAGCCCAAGAAAAAGAAGGGTAGCGGAGCCAAGCGCTCTCGCGTAACCAAGTCCGCCCAAGGCATCAAAGTCTCGATGCCGAGCAAAAAGAAGAAGTAACTACGCGCCCTGGCGATGTTGAATTGGTGCCTTGCTCCTGTAGGGCCGTGGCGATGTTATGCTCTAACCTCGATTATTTGAATTGCTTCGAAAAGAGGATGCCGTGATCTGCCCGCATTGCCTTAAGACTATCGAGGACGGCGCCTCGTTCTGCCCCTACTGCAACGCCTATGTGGGTCCGGGCGATGGTCCCGAGCACACCGAATTCGTGTTCTGTGAGGGCTGCGGTGCCCGTCTTTCTCCGCATGATCGTACGTGCCCCAAATGCGGACGCCCCGCTCCGGGTATCCTCTCCGAGGATGCGGCAGCATCCGACCTGGCAGCGGGCCGCACGGCGGGCTTTCCGCGCCTAACGCAAGAGCAGATCGATACCGAGGTGCCGCATGCGCCGGCCTCTGCCGCTGCGGTGCTTTCGGACGCCGCCGACCCCAATGAGACCTGCGTGCTGCCAGCTTTCGATAAGGATTTCGGTATCCCCAAGGTCGATATTCCCACGCCCGTTTCCCTGCATGACGATGCTCAAAAACCCAAGCGCAAGGTGCACCCCGACGAGGACGCCTATCACAAGCATAAGCGTCATATTCCCAAGCCGCTCATTATCATCGCGGTCCTTGCCGTCGTGTGCGGTGGTGCCTATTGGTTCGTGACGACCGATCCCATGGGTGTTATGCCTGGCTTCTACGACCAGTTTGGCCAAGCTGCACAAACCACCTTCCCCACGCGTCAAAAGGGCGAGGCGACTGAGGACGATACCAAGCAGGGCGATTCTGCCGAGGTGGTTCAGGAAGAAACCGTGCTCACCGATGATCAGCTCTATACCAGGCTCGATGGTCTGTATCAGACCATCGTGTCCTACGCTGACGAGGACCAGATCGGCGAGGTCATCGATTCCTTTAACAACGGTTATCTCCGAACGCCGCTGTCCACCCGTCAGGAGCTGTCGCAGAGTGCCTACGCCCTACGCGACCAGATCAAAAAGACGCAAGATGAGCTCAACAACCTGAAAGTACAGGACGATACGGTCTATGCGGATGACATCGCCCACTTAAAGCAGCTTGCCGAGTGGATGTATGAGCGCGTCGACGTGATCTGCCAGAGCTGGGATATCTCGCTGGCCATTCCCGATGGCGAGTCGATGAGTTCCCACCAAAGCGAGATCCTGGCGCCCATCGCGCAGGGCGGCAACAGCGCGCTGAACCAGTACGATGCCAATGTGGGTTCCTGGAAGCCGCAGCAGCGTTCCTAAAATTAGTTCGCCATAGTCGGCATAACCTACGTGCGCAATTGATGTAAACCCGTGCTTATTGCTACAATTCGTACAAATATGCTTTAAACGCACGAGGAAGGAACCACATGTTTGGTTTTAAGAAAGAGCTCTACACGCCCGAGTATCAGCTTGTCGGCGACGAGTGCGCCGTAATCGAGACGTCGAAGGGTACCATCAAGGTCAAGTTTGACGGCGAGGGCGCTCCCATTCATGTCGCGAACTTCTGCGAGCTTTCCACGATGGGCTTCTATGATGGCCTTAAGTTCCATCGCTATGTGCCCGGTTTTGTTATCCAGGGCGGCGACCCCAATACCCGCGACATGTCCGGCGCCGACGTCGCTGCCGGTCTTGAGGGCCCCGACGGTATGCCCGGTACCGGTGGCCCCGGCTACTGCATCAAGGGCGAGTTTGCCACCAATCCGCGCAACAGCCATGTCGATGGCGCCCTTGCCATGGCACGCTCCATGGACCCCGATTCCGCGGGTTCGCAGTTCTACTTCTGCCTGGGTGCCCAGCATAACCTCGATTCCGGTTACACCGTCTTTGGTACCACGGTCGAGGGTCTCGATGTGATTTCGCAGCTGCGTGCCGGCGACGAGATCGTCCATGTCGAGATCGTTCACGAGTAAAGGGGACTTCCTTGAATAGCCAGCTGATCCAACAGGGCCGCGCCGCTTACCGCGCGGGTGATTTTTCTGCTGCAGCCCAGATGCTTGGGGCGGCAAAGACTCCCGATGAGATTATGGGCGAGGCCGATCACCTTCGTGGCAACGCCTTGATGCACCTTGGCATGTATGCCGAGGCCGCCGAGGCCTATGCCGCCGCCCTCAACGACGGTACCTACGGCAAGCGCGGCGCGCTGCTCACCAACCGCGGCAAGGCGCTCGCCGCCGTGGGCGACTACACGACGGCCGCTCAGGCTTTCTCTGCCGCTACGCAGGATGCTTCCTATGCCACGCCGTTCAAGGCCTATCTGGGCCTGGGCAATGCGCTGTTCCAGTCGGGCGACTATGCCAACGCGGGAACCGCCTTCCGTCAGGCTGCCATCGACGGCGCCAATCCGGCTCCTGCCGCCGCACTCGGCGAGCTCGGTCGTTGCTTCATTAAGCTCGGCCGTCCGGCGGATGCCGTGGAGACCTACCGCACGGCTATCGACTTTGCCGGCCCCCGCGACGACACGCGTGCGCTCAACGCCGGCATGGGTCAGGCGCTTTCTGCCGCCGGCCGTCCCTCCGACGCACTCGACGCCTTTAACGCCGCTACTGCCGATGGCATCTACCAGCTCACCTCCGAGCAGGCCGATGAGCTTGCCCGCGTGCACGATTCGCTTGCCGCGCTGTCTGCCCAGACGGCTATGGCCACGGCTCCGGCGCCCGCGATGGACGCTCCTGCCGTCGATCCGCTCGATCCTACGGGCGCGACCGGTCAGTTTATGCCCGATCCCTCGGACACCGGCTTCTTTACGCTGTCCGAGTCCGAGATGGTCCAGCAGGACCGTCAGGATCGTAAGCAGGCCAAGGTCCGTCGTCGCCATCGCCACACGGGTCTTAAAGTCTTCATCGTGCTGCTTCTGCTCATTTTGATCGCCGCGGGCGGTCTGGGCTTTGCCTACACGCGCGGCTTTGGCTTCCCGTCTCAGGAGTCTGTCGTTACCGATCTGTTCCAGGCTGCCGGCGACGGTGACGCCGCAAAGGCCGAGTCTTGCCTGGCCTCGAGCCTGTCCGAGGACGCTAAGTCGATGATCATCTCCTCGATTCCGCAGGGTGCCACCGTGTCCGTCGAGGGCATGGATCAGTCCATGACCGAGACGACCGCCAAGGTGAAGGCATCGCTGTCCAAGGGCGGCGAGCAGGAGTACACCGTCAAATTCGTGCGCTCCGACAACCATATCGGCTGGGCCGTTTCTTCGCTCGATATGGATTTCTCGGCTGCTGACAACCAGTAGTGACCTTATGGGATTTAGCTTTGCCCGGCGCTTCACCGCAAGTGAGGCGCCGGGCTTGCGCTAGTATGATGAGCTAGTAGTTTTCCAGCAATCATCCAACACATCAGGAGTTGCGTTGTTTTCTTTGATGGATATGTTCTTCGGTAGCTATGCGGGCGATCTTGCCATCGACCTCGGCACCGCCAATACGCTTGTCTCCGTGCGCGGCAAGGGCATCGTCATTCGCGAGCCCTCTGTTGTCGCCATCGACAAGAACGACGAGCGCATCTTGGCGGTCGGTATCGAGGCAAAGCGCATGCTCGGCCGTACGCCCGGCAACATCGTGGCCGTTCGTCCCCTGAAGGACGGCGTCATCGCCGACTTCGATGTTACCGAGGCCATGCTTCGCTACTTTATCGACAAGGCGTCCGAGAAGCGCTATCCGTGGACTCCGCGTCCGCGTGTTGTCGTCTGCGTTCCCTCCGGTGTCACGTCGGTTGAGAAGCGCGCTGTCTTTGAGGCCACGATCCAGGCCGGTGCCCGCCAGGCCTATCTGATCGAAGAGCCCATGGCGGCTGCCATCGGCGCCGACCTGCCCGTCGAGGAACCCACCGGCTCCATGGTCATCGACATCGGTGGCGGTACCACCGAGGTTGCCGTTATCGCTATGGGCGGCATCGTCGTCTCGCAGTCTATCCGTATTGCCGGCGACGAGTTCGATCAGGCCATCCTCACGCACGTTCGCGATGCCTACAACCTGGCCATCGGCGAGCGTACGGCAGAGGACATCAAGATCAAGGTCGGCTCCGCCGTGCCGCTCAAGGATGAGCTCGACGTCGAGGTCAACGGCCGCGACGTGATCACCGGTCTGCCCAAGACCGTGCGCATCGAGAGCGAGGAGATTCGTCGCGCACTCAACAAGCCGCTCGACGAGATGGCCAAGGCCGTCAAGGACGCACTCGACGCTACGCCTCCCGATCTTGCCTCGGACCTTATGTACTATGGCATTTTGCTGACCGGTGGCGGCGCGCTGCTGCGCGGTCTCGATGTGCGCCTGCGCGATGAGACCGGCGTTTCGGTCAACGTCAGCCCCACGGCGCTCGATAACGTTGTTAACGGCTGTGCCCGCGTGCTCGAGGCCAATGCGTTTGATGGCGGCTTCGTCCAGACCAATGCTTAATTTCCAAAAGGTGGATTCCATTTGGCACGATCTTCGGGTTTCTCCACAAATCTGAATACCAAGCGACAATCAACGGGTATGCGCCCGTTGATTGTTTTCAGCCTGATTTCGGTGTTGCTGCTCACGTTTTATATTCGTGAGGGCGAGACGGGGCCGATTCATGCCGTTCGTTCGGGCGTGACGACGATTACCTCGCCGGTGCGTTTTCTGGGCTCGACTGTGGCGGCTCCCTTCAATGCGATCGGTAACGTGTTCTCTAACCTTACGGCGTCACAGGACACGCTTGACGAGCTTAAGAAGCAAAATGAGGAGCTGACCTCCAAGGTTGCCGAGCTCTCCGAGGCTCAAAAGACCGCCGAGCGACTGGAGGGTCTGGTCGGTCTGCAGTCGACCTACAACCTCAAGTCCACTGCAGCTCGTATCGTCGGCGCTTCGGGCGATGCCTGGACCTCGACCGTTACCATCGATAAAGGTTCTGCCGACGGGCTTACCATCAACATGCCTGTGACGAGTTCGGCTGGTGTTATCGGACAGATCATCGAAGTCTCGGCCAAGACGTCCACCGTGCGTCTGATCGGCGATGAGAACTCGGGCGTGTCCGCTATGGTGCAGGACACGCGCGCCCAGGGCATGCTGCAGGGTCAGGCTGACGGCACGCTGCGTCTTGAGTACGTGAGCGTCGACTCCGACGTTAAGGTTGGCGACATCATCGTGACCTCGGGCATTGGCGGTGTGTTCCCCAAGGGCCTTCCGCTCGGCACCGTCTCGTCGGTTGAGAAATCGGCAAACGACGTGTACTACACCATTGTGGTACGCGCCCAGACGACGGCCGAGAACAACGAGGAAGTGCTGGTCATCACCTCGCTGACCGACGAACAGTCGGCCTCGGATGAGGACGTGAGCACCGCTAATAGCACGCCGCAGGGAACGTCGCGCGATGCTGCGACCAAGACGAAGGACGAGAGCTCGGATGACGGTTCCGACACGTCCGAGACGACCGATTCCGGCTCGAGCGAATAGGGGGCATGTCCATGGATCTACACGAGCAGGGGATGAGCTCCCGCACGTTTGTAATCGCCGCCATCGTGTGCGTGCTGCTGCAGGCAGGCCTGGCACCGCAGATCTCCATTGCGGGCGGTCGCGTCAACTTCATGATTATCCTGGTGTGCCTAAGCGTGTTCTCGGGCGACCCGACCCGTGCCGTCGTGTGCGGTTTTTGCAGCGGCTTGTTTTATGACCTGTCCGCTGCCGTGCCGGTGGGAGTTATGTCGCTCCTGCTGACCGTGGGTTCTTTTGCCCTGGTGCACAGCGCTGCCGGTCAAACGAGCGGTACCCCGAGTGCGCGCGGCATCACTGTGGGCGCCTTTGCGCTCGTCATTAATGTGATCTACAGCATCATCTTGCTGTTTATGGGTATGGAGACGAGCTTTGTCGTGGCGATCTTCGGCCATGCGGTGCCGTCTTCGATCCTGACGGGTCTGGTTGCCATTCCGTTTTTGATGTCCGGCGTCGTGCCGCAGTCCGGTTATGGATTCTCCGCACGTGGCGGACGCCAGACGGGCATGCGCTTTAAGCCCAAGACCCGTAAGCTCAAATAGGGGAGGCCCGTAGATGTCTTCCCAGATGACGGTTATTATCGCCGGTATCGTGCTGGTTGTGGCCATCGTGGTCGCGCTGGTCATCATGCGTCGCGGCGATTCCCGTTTTACCTACGATACGCAGCATGGAACGGCCCCGCGCGCCACCGAGGGCGAGGGCAATACCGCGGCGACCGCCTTTAAGGGCCGCTTCTCCATCCTCACCACGGGTGTGGGCGCGATGTTCGCGGCGCTTGCCGTCAAGCTGTGGGGCATGCAGATGGTCTCGTCGGACTATTATGAAAAGCAGGCTAATAGTAATCAGACGCGCACCGTTACCACACCCGCTGTGCGCGGCCGCATCCTCGACCGTAATGGCGTGGCACTTGTCCAGAACCGTCCCTCACTTGCTGTCGTGGCCTACCGCGACCTTGCCGAGGATGAGGTTCTGGTTCGCCATCTTGCCAACGTGCTCGGTATGCCCTACGTGGCGGTTCTGCGCAATATTCAGGACAATTCCGAGGGCGCCCAGAGCCTGCATACCATCGCGACGGACGTCCGTCGCTCCACGGTTGCCTATATCAAGGAGCACGCCGGCGAGTTCCCGGGCGTCAAGATTGCCGAGCGTACCGAGCGCCAGTACCCGTACGGCGAGACGGCCTGTCACATTTTGGGCTATACCGGCACCATTACCTCCGAGCAGCTTGAGGCCCAGAATAAGAAAACCTCTGGCGACGATGATGCTTCTGCTGGCCGGATTACGTACCAGTCGGGCGATATCGTGGGCCAGGCGGGTGTTGAGAGCTACTACGAAAACCTGCTGCAGGGTATTCGTGGCGAGCAGACCGTCAAGGTCGATGCCTCGGGCAATGTGACCGGTCAGGCCGGCGCCGTGCCCGCCAAGGCCGGCTCCGACATTAAGCTCACGCTCGACCTCAAGATCCAACAGGCCTGTGAGACGGCGCTGGCGAGCGCCATCGAGCTTGCCAAGACCACTGGCTACAGCAATGCCGGCAACGGCGCTGTGGTGTGTCTCGATCCCAACAACGGCGAGATCCTGGGCATGGCGAGCGAGCCCAAGTTCGATCCGTCCGTCTTTATCGGCGGCGTCTCAAATGACGTGTGGACCGAGCTCAATGATGACAAGGGTTCGCACCCGCTGCTCAACCGCGCCATTAGCGGACAGTACATGTCGGCCTCGACCATCAAGCCGCTCTCGGCACTGGCCGGTCTTGAGTTTGGAACCTACACTTCAACGCAGACAACCAACTGCACGGGCTATTGGACGGGCTTGGGCAAGGCTTGGGGCAAGCGCTGCTGGCTGACGTCTGGACACGGCACCATGACGCTGCAGTCGGGTATTGCCAACTCGTGCGACCCCGTCTTCTACGATATGGGCAAGGCGTTCTTTTATGACGAGCAACATTCCGAGGGCCTGCAGGAGGTCTTTCGTCGCTGGGGCCTAGGCAAGACCTGCGGTATCGATTTGCCGAGTGAGGGCGCGGGCCGTATTCCCGATGCCGAGTGGAAAGAGTCGTACTTTACCGACGCCTCTGCCGAGGACCGCAAGTGGAATGCCGGCGATATGACCAACATTGCCATCGGCCAGGGCGACATTTTGGTGACGCCTCTGCAGATGGCATGCGCCTACATGGGCCTTGCCAACGGCGGTAAGCAGTACGTGCCTCACGTGTTTTTGTCTGCCGTGTCGCGCGATGGCGACGGCGATGCCTATAAGTACAACGGCAAAGGCAAGAAGAAGCGCTTGGAGGCCAAGATCAACAGCGATTCGGATTTGGCTCTTGTTCGCAACGGCATGCACGACGTGATTTACACGGCATCGACGTCCCTGGCGGCTCACTTTGGCACCCTGACGCCGCAGGTATACGGCAAGTCGGGCACGGGCGAGAAAAGCGGCGAGGACGAATACGCGTGGTTCTGCGCCTATGCGCCGGCCGATGATCCCAAGTATGTCATCGCTACTGTCCTGGAGCAGGGCGGCGGTGGCTCAGATACCGCGATGCATGTCGTGCGCGACGTGCTCGGCGCGATTTATGACGAGCCCGATACCTCTTCGGCCTCGGGCGATTCTTCGGTTCGATAGGAGGTTGCGATGGATTTTTCTCCGGCGGATCTGTTCCGTTCAACCAAGACCGGCTCTCGCAGCAGCCTGGACCGCGTCAACAAGCAACTTTCGGCCTCGCGCGGCACGTTTCGCCAAAAGGTGCATATCGGTGTGCTGCTGGCTACCGTCGCGCTCGTTGCCTATGGCGCCATCATTATTTGGTCGGCGTCACAGTTTAAGGCCGACGCCTCATTCTCGCGCCACCTGCTGGGCATTGGCATTGGCGCGGTGCTTGCGGTGCTCGTCTGGCGTACCGATCTGCGCGGCATCTCTAACTTCTCGACGGCGCTGCTCGTCATTGACCTTATTGTGATCTTCTCGCCCAAGATTCCGGGCCTGTCCTATACGGGCGGTCTGGGCATGACGGGCTGGATCAAGATTCCCGGTATCGGCTTGACATTCCAGCCGGTTGAGCTTGCCAAGCTCATCACCATCTTCTTTATCGCCACGCTTGGCTCGCAGTATAACGGCCGCATCGATACCGTTCGCGACTACGTCAAGCTCTGCGGCATGCTGTCCATTCCGTTTTTGGCCGTCGTCGCCATGGGCGACCTGGGCTCGGGCCTGGTCGTGCTGGTCTCGGGCGCCATCGTCATCTGCATGAGCGGTGCACGCCGCGAATGGGTGCTGTCGACCCTGGCCCTGCTCGTGGGCCTGGTGGCCCTCGTCCTGGCGCTCGATTCGGTCTTTGATTCGTTGCTCGGCCACGATGTGCTCATCAAGCAGTATCAGATGAACCGCCTGACGGTCTTTATCGACCCCGATAATGCCGATTCGGACGATGCCTACAACCTGCAGCAGTCGCTTATCGCCGTTGGCTCGGGCGGCTTCTTTGGTAAGGGTTTGGGCCATGCGACGCAGTCGGCCGGCGGCTTTCTGCCTGAGTTCCACACCGACTTCGTCTTCGCCTTCCTGTCCGAGACCTTTGGCTTTTGCGGTTCCTTTTTGCTCCTATGCCTCTACGTGCTGCTGATCTTTTCGACGATTCGCGTCGCCTTTAAGTGTGAGTCGCTGTTCTTGCGCCTATCGTGTGTGGGCATCGTTGGCATGTGGGCGTTCCAGACCTTCGAAAACATCGGCATGTGCATCGGCATGATGCCGATTACCGGTATTCCGCTACCGTTTATTAGCTTCGGTTCGTCTTCGATGATGATTCAGCTGCTGACGGTGGGTATCGTACAATCCATATGGCGGCATCGTTCGGGCGCCGCGTAACCGCTGGAGGGGTTTGCTATGAAAATTCCCGTAGATAAGCTGACCCGCGCTTTTAAGATGGGCGCGTCCGTTAAGAAGGATTCCGATACGCCGGTGCGCGTCTCGGTCTATCTGGATTCGTCCGCCTCGCGCTTTCTTGCTGAGACGGTGCGTGACGCCTTTGTGCCGCAGACGACCTCGGGCATTGTGCGCGTCGAGCGTCTGGGGGAGGAGCGAATTGCTCCAAAGACCGATACCGATGTGGTACTGGTGCTCTCGTGTGGTTCCGACCGCCTGGAGAGTGCCGTGCAGGAGCTCGTGATCGCCGGCGCGCCCGTGTGCGTGCTTGCCGAGTCTGCTGTGGAGGTGCCGTTTATCGAGGAGTCCACGCCCATGCTCGGCGTGGTGGCGGCAACCGATAAGACGTATCTGCTCGAGACGCTTGCCCGCTGGATTCTCGATCGCACCGACAAGGAAACGGCTTTTGCGGCGAACTTTGCCTTTATGCGCATCGCGGCAGCTAATCGTATCATCACCTCGTGCGCGCTCACCAATATGGCGACCGGTGCGCTGGTGTTTTTGCCGGGCGCCGATTATCCCGTTATGGCGCTGGCGCAGGTGGGCATGCTCTTTGAGCTCGCTGCCGTCTTTGGACGCGGCATTAAGCCTGAGCGCGGCTACGAGGTCGCGGGCGTGCTTGCCGGCGGTCTTGTGATCCGCGCGGTCACCCGCGCGCTCGTCAAGCAGACGCCGCATATTGGGTTTGCCGTTAAGGCGCTCACTGCTGCCGCGGGCACCTATGGCATGGGCCGTGCGCTTGTTTCGCTCTACGAGCGCGATGTCGACTACAGCCGTGCCAACGAGGTGGTCACTGCCACGTTCTCCCGCGTTCGCGATCTGGTGACCACGGTCGCGGGCGCTACCCGTCCTATGGCGTCCTACCAAGACGCATCCGATCTCGCTGTTTAGGGGTTTTCTGTTGCGCGTTCCGTATCAAGACTGCTTTCATTTAATTGAGCCGCTGCTCGCCAAGGTCGAAAAGCCGAGCCGCTATATCGATCACGAGTGGGGCACGCTTTCCAAGGCCGATGCCGACTACCGTTGCTGCCTGATCTACCCGGATGTGTACGAGGTTGGTTTGCCCAACCAGGGCATCGCCATCCTCTACAACATCCTTAACCAGGCCGAGGGCATCTCCTGCGAGCGTGGCTATGTGCCGTGGCCCGATATGGGTGACGCCATGCGCGAGGCGGGCATTCCGCTGCTGTCGCTCGAAGGTGCTGCCCCCGTTGCTTCGTTTGATATCGTCGGTCTGCATGTGCCGCACGAGATGGCGGTGACGAACTTCCTCGAGGCACTCGATCTCGCTGGCATTCCGCTGTTAGCGGCCGACCGAGGTGAAGACGACCCCATCATCATCGCCGGCGGCCCCTCGGTGTACAACCCCGAGCCGTACGCGGCCTTCTTCGATGCCATCCTCATCGGCGAGGGCGAGGAATCGCTGCTCGAGACCTGCCAGCTGCATCGGCGCCTGCGCGACGAAGGAGTCCCGCGCGCGCAGATTGTTGAGCAGCTTGCATCCATTGCCGGCAACTACGTGCCGTCGCTCTATGAGATTCGTCACGACGAGCCCTGCTCGCCGCATGGCTACACCGTGCCGCGCGAGGGCAAGGATGCTCCGGCCGTGGTCTACAAGCGCGTCGTCGAGGATTTCGGCGCCACGAATCCGCTGTCGCAGTCGTGCGTGCCCTATGCGCAGCTGGTTCACGACCGCCTGTCTATCGAGATTCTGCGCGGCTGCGCTCGCGGCTGTCGTTTTTGCCAGGCCGGCATGACGTATCGCCCGGTGCGCGAGCGTTCGGCCGACCAGATCGTCTCGTCGGTGATTCAGGGTCTGGAAAAGACCGGCTATGACGAGGTGTCGCTGACCTCGCTCTCCACGACCGACCACTCCTGCATTCGTGACGTGCTCGGCAGGCTCAACCGTCGCCTGGAGGATACGGGTATTCGCGTGTCTATTCCGTCGCAGCGCTTGGATTCGTTTGGCGTGGATATGGCCGAGTCGGTCGCCGGCGAAAAGAAGGGCGGCCTGACGTTCGCGCCCGAGGCCGGCAGCCAGCGCATGCGCGACATCATTAACAAGAACGTGACCGAGGAGGACCTGGACCGTGCGGCCAAGGCGGCCTTCGAGGCCGGCTGGAACCGCATGAAGCTCTACTTTATGATGGGCCTTCCCGGCGAGCGCGACGAGGACATCGTGGCCATCGCCAATCTGGCCGATCACGTGCTGGAGCTTGGTCGTTCCGTGGTGCCCAAGGCTCGTCGCGGCTCGATCTCGGTGTCCATCTCGGTTTCGGTCTTTATCCCCAAGGCTGCCACGCCGTTCCAGTGGTGCCCGCAGCTCGACTACGACGACGTCAAGCGTCGCCAGAAGTTGCTTATCACGAGCGTTCGCAACCGTGCCGTCCGCGTGCATTACCACGATGCCGAGACTTCGCTCATCGAGGCCGCGCTGTCCCGCGCCGGTCGTGACATGACGCCCGTCATCATCGATGCTTGGCGCGCGGGCTCTCGCTTTGACGCCTGGGTAGAGCATTTCTCGCTCGATAACTGGAAGGAGGCTGCTGCCAAAAACGGCATCGACCTCAATGAGCTCGTGCACCTGCCCTACGAGTTGGACTGGCGCCTGCCGTGGGAGCATGTGAGCCCCGGCTGCACGCGCGGCTTCCTCGAGCGCGAGTACCGTCGCTCACTCGAGGGCGTCACGACTCCCGACTGCACCCGCACGTCGTGCACCGGCTGCGGAATCTGCCCCACGCTTCACGCCAAGAATGTATTGATGGGTGATCGCGCATGAGTGAGCGCCTGACCGACACCCCCACGCTCTTTAGGCTTCGTGTTCGCTATGGCAAGCGCGATCGCCTTAAGTACCTGGGCCATCTCGAAGTAATCCATACCATTGAGCGCATCGTGCGCCGCGCGGGACTTCCCTATGCCGTCACGCAGGGCTTCTCTCCGCACATGCGCGTGGGCTTCTCTTCGGCGCTACCGGTGGGTACGTCGTCGACCTGCGAGTGGTATGACCTGTTTATGACCGAGTTCGTGGCGCTCGACGAGGCGTTTGGGCGCCTGGCTGCGGCGTCTCCGGCCGATCTGGCGCCCATCGAGGCGGCGTACATCGACGTGCGCACGCCGGCGTTGACGGCGCAGCTCACGCGTCTGTCGTATCGCATCGACCTGCACTTGGATCCCGAGGCGCCCGTAAGCGCCGACGAGGTGCGCGCTGCGATTGACATGCTGCGCGCGGACCATGGCATCGACTACGCGCGCGGCAAAAAGAGCAAGCGCTTGGATTTGGATCACACGCTCGTGGGCTATGAGCTCACGGCAGGGGAGCGCCCGGACCATTTGGTGCTCATGCTCGACACCCATGCCGACAACGAGGGCTCCATGCGTCCGGAAATTTTGCTTTCCGCTGCTGATGTTTTGTTGCAGGGCTTGACCCCGGGCGTGGATGCACCTATTGTTTCCACCGGTATGCAAGACCTCGTGACCATCTGCTCCTACGATGTCGAGCGTCAGAATCAAGCATGCGAGGACGACGAGGGCCGACTCGTCAGCCCCATACCTGTGCGAACTTGTGGATTTGCTCCACATACTCGTTGACGGGGGTATTTTCGCCTGCTACTATATTCGGCTGTTGCACTAACTGATGCATGAAGGGCAAGTAAACATGTACGCAATCGTTAACACGGGCGGCAAGCAGTACAAGGTCGCCACCGACGATGTCATCACCGTCGA
This sequence comes from uncultured Collinsella sp., assembly GCA_937966215.1. Taxonomy (GTDB): domain Bacteria; phylum Actinomycetota; class Coriobacteriia; order Coriobacteriales; family Coriobacteriaceae; genus Collinsella. The sequence goes on from CALCKK010000020.1 coordinate 31,483, forward strand.
GAAGATCGAGGGCAATGAGGGCGACAAGGTCACCCTGCCGGTCATCTTCCTCAACGATGGTAAGAAGATCGTCACCGATCCCGACAAGCTGGCCAAGGCCAAGGTTACCGCTCAGATCGTTGAGCAGTTCAAGGGCGAGAAGCAGCTGGTCTTCAAGTTCCACAAGCGTAAGCGCTATCGTCGTCTGAAGGGTCACCGTCAGCAGCTCACCAAGCTGAAGATCGTGAAGGTCCAGGCTACGTCCCGCGCCAAGAAGGCTGTCAAGGCAGAGGCCGAGGCTGTTGCCGAGGCTCCCGTCGCCGAGTAGATTACACTCGTAACGAAAGAGTAGGTATACACAATGGCACACAAAAAAGGACTCGGTTCCTCCCGTAATGGCCGTGACTCCCGCGGTCAGCGCCTTGGCACGAAGCGCTATGCCGGCCAGACGGTAACCACGGGCACGATTCTCGTCCGTCAGCACGGCACTCACATCCACCCGGGTGAGAACGTTGGCCGTGGCAAGGACGACACGCTGTTCGCGCTGGTCGACGGTACCGTTGAGTTCCACAAGGGTATCAAGCACAGGGTCAGCGTACGCCCGCTCGCGAACGCGTAATTCACCCTTCATAGAGCACATATGTGGGAGGCACTTGAGTTTTAGGATTCAAGGGTCTCCCTCTTTTTGTAGGAGGCGATTCTGTTGTCACAGTTCACCGATATCAGCCGCATTAACGTGTGCGGCGGCGACGGCGGAGCCGGATGCATGTCGTTTAGGCGCGAGGCATTTGTCCCCAAGGGCGGCCCCGATGGCGGCGACGGCGGTCGTGGCGGCAATGTCGTCATCCAGGCCGATGCTCAGCTGTCTTCGTTGATCGATTACCGCTTTAAGCATCACTTTCGTGCCGAGCGCGGAACGCACGGTCAGGGCGCCCGCCGCAACGGCAAGAGCGGCGAGGACCTCATTTTGAAGGTCCCCATGGGCACCGTGGTCCGCGAGCTCGATCCCGAGACGCAGACCCCGATGTTCGAGATTGCCGACCTGGTGCACGACGGCGAGCGCGTTGTCGTGGCGCCCGGCGGTGCCGGTGGCCTGGGCAATACGCACTTTGTGACGTCGGTGCGCCGCGCGCCCGCGTTCGCTCAGCTGGGCGAACCGGCCGAGGAGCACTGGATTGAGCTTGAGATGAAGCTTATGGCCGATGCCGCACTCGTGGGCTTCCCCTCGGTGGGCAAGTCCTCGCTTATCGCGCGCATGAGTGCCGCCCGTCCCAAGATCGCCGACTATCCGTTTACCACACTCGTGCCGAACCTCGGCATGGTGCGTGCCGGTGAGTATTCTTACGTCGTTGCCGACGTTCCTGGTTTGATCGAGGGTGCGAGCGAGGGCAAGGGTCTGGGCCATCAGTTCCTGCGCCACATCGAGCGCACGGCCCTGATCATGCATGTCGTTGACATGACGGGTGGTTTTGAGGATCGCGACCCGGTTGAGGATTACCGCATCATCAACCGTGAGCTCGAGCAGTATGGCGCCGAGCTTTCGGAGCGTCCGCAGATCGTCGTCGCCAACAAGTGCGATGCGCCGGGCACGGCCGACAAGATTGCCGACCTCAAGCGTGCGGCGCTCGACGACGGGCATATGTTCTTTGCCGTGTCCGCCGTTACGGGTGCCGGCCTCAATACGCTGATGCTTGCCGTGGGCGAGCAGGTGGCTAAGCTGCGAGCCGAGCTGGCGGTCTCTGATGAGCCGGTCGATCTGCGCGACGAGGAGTGGGAGCGTCGCCGTCTGCAGCGCGAGAAGCGTTTCCGCATTGTCCAGGAGGAGCCCGGTGCCTTCCGCGTGGTCGGTCGTGCCATCGAGCGCATGGTCATCCAGACCGACTGGGAAAACGAGGAAGCCGTCATTTACCTGCAGCACAAGTTTGCGCGTATGGGTGTTGACGACGCGCTCGAGAAGGCCGGTTGCCGTGCGGGCGACGAGGTCCGCATTTGCCAGCGTGCCTTTGACTTTGAGGGCGCTGAGGACTTCTCGGAGTACGAGGAGCTCGAGGACGCTGGCGAGGACGTTGCCGTTGAGGCCATTGACGTGGCCGATGCTGCGGATGAGGGCGTCGAGGCTATCGATGCGGCTGATGCCGCGGACGATGCCGAGACCTCGGAGGGCGAGTAAGCCATGTCGCTGCGCGGTGGAATCGGTTTGCCCGAGCTACCCATAAAAGAGGGCAAGGAGTTTCGGCTTGGCATTATGGGCGGCACCTTTGACCCGATTCATTACGGGCACCTGGTGACTGCCGAGCAGGCGCGCGAGTCGCTCGACTTGGACGCTGTGCTCTTTATGCCGGCGGGCTCTCCCGCCTTTAAGCTTGACAAGCCGGTGACGCCTGCCGAGGACCGTTATGCCATGACGGTCCTCGCCACCGCCGCGAACCCGGCCTTTTTGGCGAGCCGGTTCGAGATTGACCGTCCGGGCGTAACCTATACGGCCGATACGCTTCATGCCCTTCGCGACTTTTACCCGCCGCAGGTAAAGCTCTACTTTATTACGGGCGCCGACGCGATTATTGATATTGTGACCTGGCATGATGCCGAGCGAATTGCTGAGCTTGCTACCTTTATTGCGGCGACGCGACCGGGTTTTGATATCGATACGGCGCGTGCCCGAATCAAAGAGTCGGGGCTGCCGTTCGATGTGCGCTATATTCAGATTCCGGCGCTGGCGATCAGCTCGACGAACATTCGTAAGCGAGTTGCCCGCGGCATGAGCGTGCGCTATCTTACGAGCGAGTCTGTGCTCGGCTACATTCGCAAGCGCAGGCTATATGCCGATCTGGGTCAAGAAGATTTTGAGTGATGGGGGCTACGTTGTCGGTAGAGGATCAGTTTGAGGGCGATGAGCGCGCGCTGCTCAAGCGCATTCAAGAGCTGCTCGATGTTCGCATGAAAGATAAGCGCAAGCGCTATGTGCATTCGTTGGGTGTTGCCGAGACCGCACTTCATCTGGCCGAGGTCTACGGCGTTGACCGCTTTGATGCCGCTGCCGCCGGCTTAATTCACGACTGGGACAAGGTGCTTTCCGATGACGAGCTCGTGGCCCGCGCGATTCACTATGGCATCAAAGTTGCCGGCTCTCCTTCCGCCGCGACGCCGCTTTTGCATGGCCCTGTTGCCGCCTATGAGCTTCCGCAGCTTTTCCCCGAGCTGTCGCCGGCTGTTTTCCAGGCTGTCGACCGTCACACCGTGGGTGCCTGCGATATGACGCCGCTCGATATGGTGGTCTTTGTGGCAGATGCCATCGAGCCTAACCGTCACGGCGACTATGTCCATGCGCTGCGCAAGATGGTGGGGAAGTCCTCGCTCGATGAGTTGTTCTTCTCCTGTTTTGCGCAGGGTCTGGTCTATGTGATCCAGTCCGGGCGCTATCTTTATCCCACGGCTATTACGATTTACAACCATTACGCCCAGCTGCGCTAGCTCGGGCTGTCTAGAAAGAGGTATTCCATGGCCGACGAGACCATGACCGACGAGCAGATTCTTGAAGGTGTGGAGCACAAGAGCTTCGTTGCCACGTCCGACCGCACTGCCGCCTCGCTGTCCGCGAGCGGTGTCGCCGCCGAGGATGTCGCCCGCGCCGCCGCGCAGGCCGCCTACGACAAGAAAGGCGAGGACGTGCAGGTGCTCGATCTGACCGAGCTCTCCGACGTGTGCGACTACTTTGTGCTCGCCACCGGTACCAATAACCGTCAGGTCGATTCTATCGTCGACGAGATCGAGGAGAAGGTCGCCGTGGCTTGCGGTGAGCACCCGTTCTCTATCGAGGGCCGCGAGCAGAAGACCTGGATGCTCATGGACTACGGCTCGGTTGTCGTCCACGTCTTCACTCCCGAAGCCCGCGACTTTTACCGCCTAGAAAAGCTCTGGGGTGACGCCCCCCAGCTCCCCCTCGACCTCCTCTAGTGGCTCATTTGATATGGGGCTTTTAGTTGGCCTCGCGCATTTTGCCGGGCAGTTGCGGTTTTCCGCACCTGCCCGGCTTTCTTTTTGCCCAAAGGCGGTTAATCATTGAAGCGGGATTGGCGGCCGAAGGATAGGGCGGTGTCGCCGAACTTGTCTCGGACGGCATCGATCGCGACGGAGAGGTCGCGACGGTCGCTCGATTGGGCTCCGCGGTCGTCGACTTCGCAGAACAGGTCGGTCTGGATGCCGCCTTGGTGGTCGAAGTCGCTCATACCGATGCCTGCTAAGCGAACATGCATGCCTTCCTGCCAGATGTTGTCGAGTAGCTCGAGGGCCACGGCCACGAAGATGTTCTCATCGTCGGTCGGATGAGGCAGCCGGCGCTGTGCCGTACGCCCGCTTCCATACGAATACTTGAGCTTGAGCGTTACCGTGCCACCCGTCAGTCCCTGACGGCGCAGGCGGCGTCCAACCGACTCACCCAGCAGCGCAATCGCCGCTTCGATGTCCCCGCGCTCAGTCAAATCTTTCGCAAAGGTGCGTTCATTGCTGACCGACTTGACCTCGCGCCCTTCATCGAGACTCGTGACTTCGGAGATTTCGAGTCCCAGCGCACGCTGGCGCATGCGTTCGCCGTTGACGCCAAAAATAGAGGCCAAGGTGGATTCCGGTGCACGTGATAGCTCGCCGAGCGTGTAGATGCGCATGCGGCGCAGTCGCTCCTCGGCCGAGCGCCCGATGCCGCTCATGGCAGATACCGGCAGCGCGGCCAAAAAGCGCTGCTCGGTTCCGGGGCGCACGATGGTCAGCCCAAACGGCTTATCCCGCTCGCTTGCGATCTTTGCGACCGTCTTGTTGCAGCCTACGCCAATGGAGCACGTCACTCCCAGCGCTGCCACGCGGTCGCTTATACGCCGTGCAACCAGCAGCGGGTCCTCGGGCGCAAAGCGACCCGGTGTGATATCGATAAAGGCTTCGTCGATCGATACGCGCTCAACGCGCGGCGTCTCCTCGGCAAGAATCGCCATGACCTGCGCGCTCACCTCGCGGTAGCGATCAAAGTGCCCGTGCGTCCAAATGGCTTGCGGGCACAAGCGCCGTGCCTCGGCTGAGGGCATGGCGGAGTGCACGCCAAAGCGACGTGCCTCGTAAGAACAGGTGGACACAACGCCGCGGGAATCGGCGTCTCCGCCCACGATGAGCGGCTTTCCGCGCCATTCGGGATGATCGAGCATCTCCACGCTCGCAAAAAACGCATCGAGGTCCATCAGGCCCACCGCCGGACCCGTCCAGGGAGGCGGCGTGACGCCCATGGCATCCTCATAACCGTATGTATGTTCGCGTCTTTCCATGTCATGAGTATACCGCGCAGCTCATGTGGGGTGCGTGTATGTGCTTGCAAATCCCGAATTCTTGTCTAAGATATGGATTTGCCCTCGACTACACCGAAGAAGTTGGTCTCACGGACTTCACCTGCCCGCGTCGATGGCGTATTATGTTCAACTGTTTGTTTGTAGTTGCAGCCTAAAGCTGCTTGGTTGGAGGAGTTTCCTTTGGCAGTCAAGATTCGCCTTGCTCGTCACGGCGCTAAGAAGCGTCCGTACTACCGTGTCGTCGTCGCCGATTCCCGCGCCCCGCGTGACGGTCGTATCATCGAGGAGGTTGGCCGCTACAACCCGATGACCGCCCCCAAGACCATCAACCTCGACCTCGAGAAGATCGCCGACTGGCAGTCCAAGGGCGCTCAGCTCACCGATGCCGTCGCCGCTCTGGTCAAGGCCGCCAACGAGGGCGAGAAGACCGAGACCGTCGTCAAGAAGTCCAAGAAGCAGCTCGCCAAAGAGGCCGAGGCCGCTAAGGCTGCCGCTGAGGCCGCTGAGGGCGCCGAGGAGTAAATCGTGCCTGAGGTTGACGCTGCACAGCTCGAGGGTGAGGCAATGCTCTCAGATCGCATCGCCGATCTCGTCGAATATCTCGTTGTTCAGATCGTCGACGACCCGGATTCCGTGAGCCTTGAGGTCATCGATGGTGACGACACCTCTACGATCGAGGTTTCTGTCGCCGAGGATGACGTCGCTAAGGTCATCGGCCGTCGTGGCCGTACCATCAAGGCCATTCGCACGCTCGCCCGTGCACTGGCCGCTCGCCTCGACACTGCAGTCGAGGTAGAGGTTCTGGGCTAGGACCTTGAGGTCCCAGTACAAAAACATCGCCCGTGTGGTCAAGCCGCACGGAAGGAAGGGGGAGGTCCTCGCGCAGCCGCTGCGGGGGCTTCCTTCTGTATTGACGCCGGGTATGCGCGTCGCCCTGACGCCGCCGGCGCTCAAGCGCGACCGCTTTTGCACGGTCGTGTCCGTCACCGATACGGGCGATGGCGATCTGGTCTCGTTTGAGGGCATTGACGACTTGACGGCCGCCGAGGGCATCACGGGATGCTATGTGCTGGCAAATCGTGACGACTTTGAGCTCGATTCGCTCGACGCCGCCTATACCGACCTGATGGGTCGCGAGGTGGTCGACGAGCGCTTCGGTTCGCTCGGCACGATCGTCGAGATCATGTCGACGCCCGCTAACGATGTTTGGGTTGTCGAGGGTGATCGGTACGGCGAGGTGCTGATTCCCGTAATCGAGCAGGTTGTGCTCGATCTTCCCGACACAGGAACAATTTTCGTCCACGTTATGGACGGCCTGATCGATATGGACAAGTAGGGAGGACAACATGCTGATTGAGACCCTTTCGGTCTTTCCCGAGATGTTTGAGCCCGTCATGTCCACATCGATTTTGGGCCGCGCCCGCAAGGCCGGCCTTTTTGATTTTAAGGCGTATAACCTGCGCGACTGGACGCACGACCGCCATCGTACCGTCGATGACGAGCCGTACGGCGGCGGGCAGGGCATGCTCATGAAGGTCGAGCCTATTGCCGAGGCCATCGAGGCTATTAGCTCCGAGGGTCCCAAGCCCACCGTGGTGTTCTTTACGCCCTGTGGCGAGCCCTTTACGCAGCATGTGGCCGAGCGCCTGCTCAAAAGCGAGCGCCTGCTGTTTGTGTGCAGCCGCTACGAGGGCGTCGACGAGCGTGCGTATGCGTATGCCGATGAGCGCCTGTCGATCGGCGACTACGTGCTCACGGGCGGCGAGCTGCCCGCTATGGTGGTGGCTGACGCCGTCGTGCGTCTCATCCCCGGCGCCCTTGGTGACGAGATGAGCAACGTCGACGAGTCGTTTTCGACCGCCGAGGACGGTGGCCTGCTCGAGTACGCGCAGTATACCCGTCCCGCCGAGTTCAACGGCGAGGGCGTGCCCGCCGTGCTCGTGAGCGGCGATCACGCCAAGGTCGACGCCTGGCGCCGCAAGAATGCCATCGAGCGCACCTGCCGCTGGCGTCCCGACCTAATCGAGACGGCGCGGCTTACGCCCGAGGAGCGTGCATACGCGCAAGAGATTCTGGACGCGTCGTATTCGCAGAGCGAGGAGTGAGAATGGTCCCATCGCAGCATTCCGTGCTAAGGGGTGCGTTTGAGTGGATTGTGGTCGTCGCGATCGCACTCGTCGCCACCTTCTTGATTCGCTCGTTTGTGGTCGAACCCTTTGTGGTGCCCACCGGTTCCATGGAGTCCACGATCGAGATTGGCGACCAGATCCTGGCCCAAAAGGTGAGCCTCGAGCTCGGTCAGCCCGTCAAGCAGGGCGATATCGTGGTGTTCCATAACCCCGATGGTACCTCCGAGCACGATGTTCTCGTCAAGCGTGTTATTGCCACGGCCGGCCAGACCGTTGACCTGCAGGACGGCAAGGTGGTCGTTGACGGCCAAGCACTCGACGAGGACTACACGACCGGCATGAGCTGGCCGCTTTCGGTCCAGGCTCCCGGCGCTCAGGTAGGCTATCCCTACACCGTTCCCGATGGGTGCGTGTGGGTGATGGGCGACAACCGCGAAAACTCTGCCGACTCACGCTACTTTGGTCCCGTCGATCGCTCTGATCTGATCGCCGTGGCGCTCGTGCGCTACTGGCCGCTCAACCGCATCGGCGCTATCGACTAAAAAACGCTATAGTACAGTACCTAACCGTGTAATCGTTTCGACGAGGGGATATTAGAGGCATGAACGCTTCATCGCTTTCCTTCCAAGACATCATCCTGCGCCTCCAGCAGTACTGGGGCGAGCAGGGCTGCGTCATTATGCAGCCCTATGACTCCGAGGTCGGTGCCGGTACCTTCCATACCGCGACCACGCTGCGCTCGCTCGGTCCCTCCGAGTGGCGCACCTGCTATGCGCAGCCTTGCCGCCGTCCCGCCGACGGCCGCTACGGCGAGAACCCCAACCGCATGCAGCACTACTATCAGTTCCAGGTGCTCATTAAGCCCTCGCCGGTCAACGCCCAGGAGCTCTACCTGGGGTCTCTTGCCGCCATTGGCCTGGACCCCAACGACCATGACGTCCGCTTTGTCGAGGACGACTGGGAGAGCCCGACGCTCGGCGCCTGGGGCCTTGGCTGGGAGGTCTGGCTCAACGGTATGGAGGTCACGCAGTTTACGTACTTCCAGCAGGTGGGCGGCATCGAGGTCGACCCCGTGCCCGTCGAGATCACCTATGGTCTGGAGCGCATCGCCATGTACGCCCAGGGCGTCAACTCCGTTTATGACCTGGTGTGGAGCTATCTGCCCGATGGCACGCCCATGACCTATGGCGACGTGTTCCTGGAGAACGAGCGCGAGTTCAGTGCCTACAACTTTGAGGTCGCCAACGTCGAGATGATGCGTCAGAAGTTTGACGACTACGAGGCCGAGTGCCACTCCTGCCTGGAGCGCAAGCTTCCGCTGCCGGCGTACGACTGCGTTATGAAGTGCAGCCATGCCTTCAACTTGCTCGACGCCCGTGGCGCCCTGTCCGCGGTCGAGCGTGCCAACTACATCCTGCGCGTCCGCGCCGTCGCCAAGGCGTGCTGCGAGGCCTATATGGCCGAGGTCGCCGGAGTCAACGAGAATGCCGACCAGGAAGGCGAGGTGGCGTAAGCCATGGCAGACGCTAAGGATTTCCTGTTTGAGATTGGTACGGAGGAAATGCCCTCCGCACCGCTGAACAATGCCGTCAAGCAGCTTGGCACCATGATCGCCAAGGGTCTCGACGAGGCCGGTCTGGCCCATGGCGAGGTCCGCGTGATCTCGAGCCCGCGTCGACTGGCTGCGCTCGTGGCCAACGTCGCCACTGCGACCGATGAGGTCCATGAGGTCAAGCGCGGTCCCGCGGCCAACATCGCCTTCGATGCTGACGGTAACGCCACCAAGGCCGCCCAGGGCTTCGCCCGCAAGTGCGGCGTGGCTGCCGAGGGCCTGGTCCGTCGCGAGGATACGGACGGTCGCGAGTATGTCTTTGCCGAGAAGAACATTCCTTCCGCCCCGGCCACCCCGATCCTGACGGCCCTGTGCGAGAAGACTATCGCCGGCCTGCAGTGGCCCAACTACCGCTCCCAGCGCTGGGGCCACGAGCACGCGACGTTCGTGCGTCCGGTCCGTTGGATCTGCTGCCTTTTGGGTGAGGATGTTGTGCCCGTGTCGTTTGCCGACGTGACGAGTGGCAACACCACGCGTGGTCATCGCGTACTTGGCCCTGGTGACCATGTGGTTGCCAGCCCCGCCGCCTACGAGCAGGTGCTCGAGGACGCCGGCGTGCTTTCTGCCGAGCGTCGTCGCGAGGCCATCCTCGCCGGTATCGCTGAGGTCGAGGCTGCCCGTCCCGGCTGCCATGTCGATACGCCCAAGAAGGTCTTCGAGGAGGTTATCAACCTCTGCGAGTGGCCGACGGTGCTCGTCGGTACTTTCGATGAGGAGTTCCTCAAGGTCCCGCACGAGATTATCTGCGAGTCCATGCTCACCAACCAGCGCTACTTCCCGATCTATGACGGCGAGGGCAAGCTCACGCGTGAGTTCGTGGTCGTTTCCAACAGCAAGCCCGAGAATGCCGAGCGCGTGATCGACGGCAACGAGCGCGTCGTGCGCGCCCGTCTGGATGATGCCAAGTTCTTCTACGAGGAGGACCTGAAGATCTCCCTCGACGAGTTCCGTGAGCGTCTGGCCAAGGTTGCCTTCCAGGAGAAGCTCGGTAGCGTGCTCGCCAAGTCCGAGCGCATCGAGCAGCTCGCGCTCGCCATCGCCCGCGAGGCTCACCTGGGCGCCCATCTTGCCGCCGACGCTGCTCGCGCCGCACACCTGTGCAAGGCAGACCTGGTGTCCAACGCCGTCGTCGAGTTCACGAGCCAGCAGGGCGTGATGGGTGGTTACTACGCCTGCGCGATGGGGGAGAACGACGAGGTCGCTCATGCCATTCGCGATCACTATCGTCCCCGCTTTGCCGGCGACGAGCTGCCCGAGGGCACCGCTGGCTGCATCGTGGCCTGCGCCGACAAGCTCGATACCATCGCCGGTATCTTTGCCATCGGCGAGCCCCCGACCGGCTCCTCCGACCCCTACGCGCTGCGTCGTGCCGCTATCGGCATCATCAACATCCTGCGCGACCGTCTGCCGATCGATCCCACGTCGCTCATCGACTTCGCCCTTGAGCTCTACAGTGAGCAGGGCATTGAGTTCGACGCCGCCGAGGTCGCCCAGCAGGTTCGCGACTTCTTCCATGGCCGCCTGGTGAGCATGGCCCGCGACGAGAAGATCCCGGCCGATACCGTTGCCGCCGTCTCCGCGGTGCACATCATTGCTCCGTCCGTCTTCTTCGCCCGCTGCGCCGCCCTCGACGAGGCCCGCAAGAACGACGCTGAGACGTTCGATAACCTGGCGACCGCCTATGCCCGCGCCGCGCACATCTCCAAGCCCGAGCTGGGTGCGGAGTACGACCGCGCCCTGATGGGCGAGGTTGAGCTCGCGCTTGCCGACGCCTCCGAGGCCGCTCGGACCGCCGTCGATGCTGCTCTCGCTGTCGAGGATTACCCGGCCGCATTTGCTGCCCTCGCCGCCCTGCGTGCCCCCATCGACCGCTTCTTCGACGAGGTCATGGTCATGGACAAGGACGAGCAGCTTCGCGATAATCGCCTTAAGCTGCTCAACCGCTTCGAGGCCGTTTTCTCCGGCATCGCCAACATCGGTGAGCTTGCCCGCAAAAAGTAAGCTAGCCTGCGCGTAAGCGCAAAAGGAGCCCCGCATGGATTGCCCGGTCACCGCTCGTCCCAACGTTATCGTTATCTCCGACTCGCTCGGCGATACCGCTTGTGAGGTGGTGCTTGCGGCGTCCGGGCAATTTGATGAAGGGGCTTTTCGTCTCTTGCGCCTGTCCAAGGTGACCTCGGTAGAGCAGGTCAAGTCGTTTGTGGGCCCGCGCGTCGATGCCGACCATCGCGATATTGCCGTGTTCCATACCATTGTCGATCCGACGCTTCGCGCCCGCGTGCTCGATTACCTGGGCATGCTGCATATTCGTTCAGTCGACCTGATCGGCCCGACGCTCGCCGTGCTGTCGTCGCTCATTGGCGTGCCGCCCAAGGGCGTTGCGGGCGTGATTCACAAGACCGATGACCGTTACTTCCATCGCATCGAGGCCATGGAGTATTTTGTTGAGCACGATGACGGGCGTGGTTGCGACGATCTGTCGAGTGCCGATATCGTGCTGCTGGGTGTGTCGCGTACATCCAAGACGCCGCTGTCGATGTATTTAGCCTATCAGGGTTACAAGGTTGCCAACGTCCCTCTGGCGCACGGCATGGAGCCGCCCAAGTCGATTTACGAGGTCGACCCGATGCGCCTGTTCGGCCTGATTTCGACCGTCGATGTGATTTCCGAAATTCGCGATAGCCGCTTGGGCGATGACTACGCTCGTGCCGTTGCCGGCTCCTATGCCGAGCCCGAGAGCGTGCGCGGCGAGCTTGAGGAAGCTCGTGCCCTCATGAAGCGCTTAGGCTGCTTTGTTGTGCGTACCGACGGCAAAGCCATCGAGGAAAGCGCTGCCGAGATCATTGCTCACCTCGAAGAGATTCAAGAGGCAAGAGCCCGCCGTGCCGTCCGCCGCGCTCAACAAAAGTAGCTCACTTGGGACAAGGTTGTTTGGGTAGCTAATTTGGGACGGGGCTCTTTTAGCTAACCAAAGAGAATACTTGGAAATAATGCTGATAAATGGTAAAGCGATTTAGCAAAAACATCGCATCCGACCTGCACTTTCCTTGTAGTGGTATCTTCATAAGGTAACCACCTTTACCTACCGTTTACCGCCTGTTTTAGCACGTTTACCAAACCGCGTATCCTCTGCTCAAGCCCGTTCATATCCCGCCGTATAGTTCCCTCACGGCCCGCATCCGGCGGGTCGATTCGTTACCACGGTCGTGCGCGAGAGCGCATGGAAGGGGAAGTATCGTGAGCGATTGCAAGAGGGTTTACCGTTTTGGAACCGATGCCCAGGGCATTTGTGTCACCGAGGGCGACAAGTCCATGAACTTTGTGCTTGGCGGCAAAGGCGCGAACCTTGCCGAGATGAGCCGCATCGGCCTGCCGGTTCCCGGTGGCTTTACCATTACCTGCCAGACTTGCGTTGAGTACTCCGGCGCCGGCAACGTATGGCCGGAGGGCGCGCTCGACGAGATCGTTGCCGCCGAGGTCGACCTCGAGGCCCGCTGCGGCAAGAAGCTCGGCGATGCCTCCGATCCGCTGCTCGTGTCGGTCCGCTCGGGCGCTCCGTTCTCCATGCCCGGCATGATGGACACGGTTCTCAACCTGGGCCTCAACGACGATTCCGTCCAGGGCCTTATCGCCCAGACACAGAACCCGCGTTTTGCCTGGGACAGCTATCGTCGCTTTATCCAGATGTTCTCCAACGTCGTCATGGGTGTCGATGCCGACTTGTTCGAGAATGCCCTGACCCAGGCCCGCCTGGTCGCCGGCGTTCGCGTCGATTCCGATCTTTCGGCCGAGGACCTGCAGGAGCTCGTCGAGACCTTTAAGGGCATCTTCTCCGAGAACGTCGAGGCGACCCTGTATCCCGAGCTCGAGGTCGCCGACGGTAAGCCCGTTTTCCCGCACGATCCGGAGCTCCAGCTGCGCCTTGCCATCCAGGCCGTCTTTGGCAGCTGGATGAACGAGCGCGCCTGCATCTACCGCAAGCAGCACGGCATTTCCGACGAGCTCGGCACCGCCGTCAACGTCCAGGCCATGGCCTTTGGCAACAAGGGCGAGACCTCTGCGACCGGCGTCGCCTTTACGCGCAACCCGGCCGACGGCACCAAGGAGTTCTATGGCGACTTTTTGGTGAATGCCCAGGGCGAGGACGTCGTCGCCGGCATCCGAAACACCGAGCCCATCGCCGACCTCAAGACCACCTCGGGCCTCGAGTCCGCAGGCGAGGAGCTCGAGCGCGTGTTCCTGACGCTCGAGGATCATTACCGCGATATGTGCGATATCGAGTTCACCATCGAGCAGGGCAAGCTCTGGATGCTCCAGACCCGCGTGGGCAAGCGCACCGCCACTGCCGCCCTGCGCATTGCTATCGAGATGGTCGAGGAGGGCCTGATCACCCGCGAGGAGGCTGTGAGCCGCATCGATCCCGCGCAGCTCGACCAGCTCCTGCACCCGCAGTTCGACGCCTCCAAGAAGTACGAGGCCCTGGCCAGCGGCCTTAACGCCAGCCCTGGTGCCGCCGTGGGCGAGGTCGTGTTCTCGAGTGATGACGCCGTCGCGCGCGCCAACGAGGGCCACAAGGTCATTCTGGTCCGCTGGGAGACCAACCCCGACGACCTGAAGGGCATGGTCGCCGCCGAGGGCATCCTGACCAGCCATGGCGGCAAGACGAGCCATGCCGCCGTTATCGCCCGCGGCATGGGTACGCCCTGCGTCTGCGGTGTCGAGCGCTTCCATATCGACGCTGCCGAGAAGGTCGTGCACATCGAGGGCAGCGACCGCGTGCTGCGCGAGGGTGATGTCATCTCCATCGACGGTACCCAGGGCATCGTCGTCGACGGCGCCGTCGACCTGGTTTCGGCCGAGCTCACCGGCGACCTGGACACCATCCTGTCCTGGGCCGATGAGATCCGTTTGGACGAGACCGACGGTCACGCCAACCACGTGCGCGTCAACGCCGACAACCCCGAGGATGCCGAGCTCGCTCTTGAGTTTGGCGCCGAGGCCATCGGTCTGTGCCGCACCGAGCACATGTTCCTGGGCGATCGCAAGAACATCATCCAGAGCTTTATCCTGTCTGACGATGAGGCCGTGAAGCAGCAGGCCCTGGCCGACCTGCTCAAGGTTCAGACCGAGGACTTCCTGGCGATGTTCAAGACCATGTCCGGTCGCGATGTGGTCGTCCGCCTGCTCGATCCGCCGCTTCATGAGTTCCTGGATAATCCTCGCGAGCTCGAGGTCGCCATCACCAAGAAGGAGGCCGCCGGCGCTCCTGAGGAGGAGCTCACTGCCCTGCGCGCCCGCCTGCGTCGCATTGACAGCATGGTCGAGTCCAACCCCATGCTGGGCCTGCGTGGTGTGCGCCTGTCCGTCGTCTTTAGCGATCTGCCTCTCATGCAGGTTCGCGCCGTTGCCACGGCTGCTGCCCGCCTTATCAAGGAGGGCGTCGACCCACGCCCCGAGATCATGGTTCCGCTCGTTTCCATCACGGCAGAGCATGTCCAGACCCGCGAGGTCATTGAGCGCGTAATCGCCGAGGTTTCCGCCGAAGAGGGCGTCGAGCTCAACATTCCCGTGGGCACGATGCTCGAGCTGCCGCGCGCCTGTATGGTCGCCGACGAGATCGCCCATCATGCCGACTTCTTCTGCTTTGGCACCAACGACCTCACGCAGACGACCTTCGGCTTCTCTCGTGACGATGCCGAGGCCAAGTACATCCCGCTGTACATGCACAAGAAGATCCTGAAGGACAATCCCTTCGAGACCATCGACACGGCGGTGCTGGAGCTCGTGCGCTTGGCCGTCGAGAAGGGCCGCGCCACCAATCCCGACATGCACTTTGGCGTGTGCGGCGAGCATGGCGGCGACCCCAAGTCCATCAAGGGCCTGTTTAACGTGGCCGACGTGGACTACGTGTCCTGCTCGCCCTATCGCGTGCCCCTCGCGCGCCTGGCTGCCGCTCAGGCCAAGCTCGAGGCCAAGCGCAACGCCTAGCCCCCTGCGCATCGACGCCTAGCGTAGCGCCCCTTCATACCGCCCGTCTCATTCTTGAGGCGGGCGGTTATCATGTGCGGGTTTTTGTCTTTTTGTCTGCGTAAAAAATTGTTCTTGCAGTGCAAACCCGCGCGTGTATACTCGAATACGTTTGTTCAACTACGTGCCGGCCAAGGTGGTACGGCACCTCTAGAAGAGTAAGGAATTGCACATGGATTACATCCGCGCAATCGAGCGTCAGCAGATCCGCGAGGACATTCCTCAGGTTCGCGTCGCCGACAACGTCAAGGTTCACTACCGCATTAAGGAAGGCGACCGCGAGCGCATCCAGGTCTTCCAGGGCGACGTCATCCGCATGGCCGGCGCCGGTGCCCGCGAGACCTTCACCGTCCGCAAGATGTCCTTCGGTGTCGGTGTTGAGCGTACCTTCCCGCTTCACAGCCCCAAGATCGCCAAGCTCGAGGTCGTTCGTCATGGTCGCGTCCGTCGCGCCAAGCTGTACTACCTCCGCGACAAGGTGGGCAAGGCTGCTCGCATCCCCGAGAAGCGCTAAGAAGATCGCAGCGTCTGTCCACTCGTTTGGACACAAGGGTCACCTTCGGGTGGCCCTTCTTTTTATCTGATTTGCATGCAAGGAGGGCCTGGTATGGCCAATATGACGAGCTCGGTTTCGGCATCGCAGGTTGCCGGTGAGTTGGCGAGCGCTACGTTTGAGGAGATCCCCGCCCTCGTGGAGCATTATCGCGAGGACCCGCGCCAGCAGGTGATCAAGGCTTGCGAGCGTGCTCTTAAGCGCCATGCCAAGGAACTTGCCGAGCGCGAGCGCGTCAATGACATGTACGAGCTTATGCATGAGCTTGGCGGCGATGGGGTAGTCGTTGGTGTCGACGAGGTGGGTCGCGGATCGGTGGCCGGTCCTTTGACGGTATGCGCCGTCTGCCTTCCTATGGAGCCGCGCGTCTGGGGCATCAACGATTCCAAAAAGCTCACGCCGGCGCGCCGCGAGTTGCTCTCAGTGAAGATTGCCGAGGTGGCGACGGCAATTGGTTTTTGCCATATCGCGCCTAAGGATATCGATGAGATGGGCATGGCCCGCGCCATTCGAGCCGCTGTCGCGGGCGCCGTGGCCGATACGGGGCTCGAGCCCGATTGCGTGCTTATGGACGGTAACCCCTTGGGCGCCGTTCCCAACGAGCGCGACGTGGTGAAGGGCGATGCCAAGATCGCCTGTATCGCCGCGGCGTCCATCATGGCCAAGGTCACGCGTGACGAGATGATGGTCGAGTACGACGCCGAGTATCCCGAGTACCATTTGGCCGAATCGAAAGGCTACGCAAGCCCCGAGCACATCGAGGCCATTCGCAAACATGGACTTTGTTCACTGCACCGCGTGAGCTTTTGCGGAAACTTTCTGCAGACTGAGCGCCTTTTCTAGGTCAATTGTGGAGACAGGGACCTCAGGGGTTTTATAAACCTGCTGGTAGCGGGCCGTATGCAACATCATTGCTGCGTACGGCCCGTTTTTTGACGGCATTTGGTCAGCTTTTGGTTTGCTTCCGGTACTTACCCGCATGAAAGGTGCCCTCATCATCGGGGCAATGCAGCGTGCGGGAAAGGAGACCCCATGAGTGCCGCAAGCAAAAAGAGCAAGACGCAGCAGCTCAAGGAGCGTTGGGAAAACGGCGAGCTCGACTGCGGGGCGATGACGCCCGAGTTTATCAAGGGACTCAGTCCCCGCGAACTGGGCATGCTGGGCGAGCTGATCACCATCGACTACTTTAACGAGCGCGGCTACACCTTGCTGGAGCAGGGTTATCGTTGCACCGAGGGCGAGGCCGATCTGGTGCTGCTCGATGAGCTCGACGATGTCGTGGTGATGGCCGAGGTCAAGACCAGACGCGTTGCACTGGATTGCAGCACGCGGGTCTTTCCCGAGGAGGCCGTGGACGCTCAAAAGCAACGCCGCTACCGCCGCATCGCAAGTTGCTATCTCATGGAGCATTATCCGCTCAAGGCGATTCGCTTCGATGCCGTGGGTGTCACCATTCGTGGCGGGCATATCGCCGAGATCGAGCATCAGTACAACGCGTTCGATTGGCAGGTGTCGTGATGGCGTTCGAGACGTTTGCCGTTCACGCGGCCTGCATCCGCGGCGTCGAGGCGATTCACGTCACGGTCGAGGTCTCGCTTGCCGGTGGCGTTCCGGGCATCCAAATGCTCGGCATTCCGAGTATGGAGGTGATGGAGTCACGCGGTCGTATTCGCTGCGCGATGCGCTCCGCCGGGTTCGAGATCCCACGCTCGGGCATTACGGTCAATCTGGCGCCCGGCGATATTCGCAAGACCGGTAGCGGCTTTGATCTGCCCATCGCCATCGCGGTTCTGGCGGCCGATGGGCAGATTCCCCGTGACAACCTCGATCGCTGCCTTATCGCCGGCGAGCTCGGCTTGGACGGTACGGTGCTTCCCGTCAAGGGCGAGGTGGCGTTTCAGCTGCTGGCTCGCGACATGGGGCTGTCCTTTATCGCCGGCAGGTCCGATCAGCATGTGCCGCTTGCGGGCGTTGATTGCGGCTTTATCGATCATCTGTCTCAGCTTGCTCGCGGCATGGGCGATGCCGTGCGTCATTATCTGGATTCCGAGGGTGTTGAGGCGACCTTTGAGCCCGAACTCGACTATGCCGATGTGCTGGGGCAGGAAGTCGCCAAGCGCGGCATGGCGCTTGCGGCCGCCGGCGAGCTCGGTTTGCTTATGATTGGGTCCCCGGGATCGGGCAAGACGATGCTCGCCCGTCGTATGACCGGCATCCTGCCCGAGCTTTCCGTTGAGGATCAACAGGAGGCGCTGTGCATCCATTCGGTCTTGGGTGAGAACATCGATGGCTTGTTGGCGGGGCACCGGCCCTTCCGCAGTCCCCACCACAGTATTTCGACCGCAGGCCTTATCGGCGGCGGGCGCCCGGTGCACCCGGGTGAGATCAGCCTTGCTCATGGCGGCGTGCTCTTTTTGGACGAGCTTGCCGAGTTTCCCACGGGTGTGCTGCAGACGCTGCGTCAGCCCATCGAACGCGGCTATGTGAGGATCGTGCGCGTCGACGGGGCCTTTACCTTCCCGTCGCGCTTTCAGCTGCTGGCTGCGAGTAACCCTTGCCCCTGCGGCTTCTTGGGTGATCGCGAGGTGCCGTGTCGCTGCTCGGCGGCGATGGTCGAGCGCTATCGGTCTAAACTGCGCGGTCCTTTGGCCGACCGTATCGACATGATGATCGATGTGACCCGTCCCGACCCCCAAGTGATTATCGAGGGTGCGGAGGGTATGTCGTCTGCCGAGTTACGTGACTACGTTGTGCGCGGTCGCGCTTTTCGCGCTTGGCGCGAATCCCGTATGGACGATGCGGATGCCGAGGCCGAGGATGACGAGACACGGTCCATTGACGGCGTCGTTTCGACCTTTGAGCTCGATGATGCGGCAGAGAAGTGTGTGCTCGGCCTGTCGAAGCGCACACATCTCACGGGTCGCGGCATCGTGCGACTGGTGCGTATCGCGCGTACAATCGCCGACGTCGCCGAGAGCGAGCAAGTGACGCAGGACCACGTGCTCGAGGCAGCGATGTACCAGGGAAGGAGGGACCAATGATGGCCGAGGGGACCTACGAGCTGCATCCAGGTGATGCGTTGTATCCCGAGATCGTTTTGGAGCTTTCTGATGTACCCCAGACGCTCTATGTGCGCGGCAACCCCGAGGTGCTTTCGACGCCCGCGGTCTCCATCATCGGCGCGCGCAAGGCCTCGCCGTATGGTCTTGCCGTGGCAGAGCTTGCGGCAAAGGTGGCGGTCGAGGCGGGAGTGACGGTAGTTTCGGGCGGCGCGGTCGGTTGTGACCAGGCCTCGGGTTGGGCTGCGGTCAACGCTGGCGGCAAACACGTCGTGGTGCTGGGGACGGGCGCCGACGTGGTCTATCCGCGCTCGAGCGCGGGGCTTATTACGCGCACGCTCGATACGGGTGGCGCGGTCGTGTCGATCTCCCCGTGGGGCATGGGTCCGCGCAAGTTTGCCTTTCCGCGCCGCAATCGCGTGATCGCGGCCCTGTCGCAAGCCCTCTTTGTATCCGAGGCGGGTATGCCTTCCGGGACGTTTTCTACAGCCGAGGCTGCTATGGATTTGGGGCGAGAACTTCTCGCTGTGCCGGGGTCGATCCTATCGCCCGAGTCGCGTGGCACGAATTACCTCATTGCGAACGGTGCCTGTTGCATCATCGACGAGGAATCTATCGAGATGGCTATCTCACGCATCTACGGCACTCTGCGCTACTCGCGCCCCGATGCTCCCGGCATTGCCGACCTGGATCAAACACAGCAGACCGTGATGCATGCGCTCATTGCCTCTCCGCTCAAGGTCGACGACATCGCGGCGCTCGTCTCGCTCGATGCTGTCGGCGTACTCAAACTCTTGGGTTCGCTTGAACTCGAGGGCCTTATCGAGCGCATGATGGATGGAAGGTATGCGCCCTCCAAGTTTGCCCTTCACGCCCAGACGCCCTTCGGTCACAATGGAAAACGTGTCAATTAGAAAGGTGTTTGCAGATGCAGTTCGATCAGGTGACGGTTATCGGTGGCGGTCTGGCGGGTTCGGAGTGCGCGATTCAGCTGGCAGACCGCGGGTTTGCCGTAAAGCTGCGCGAGATGCGCCCCCAGGTGAGCTCCCCGGCCCACCATACCGATCACCTGGCAGAGCTCGTCTGTTCCAATTCGTTTAAATCGACCCGTCCGGACTCTGCGGCGGGCTTGTTAAAGGCCGAGCTTGAGCGCATGGGTTCAGTCCTGCTCGATTGCGCCCATCGCGCGGCTGTTCCCGCCGGTGGCGCCTTGGCGGTCGACCGCGTCAAGTTTTCCGAGCTTGTCGAGGCCGAGGTTGCCACCCGTCCCAATATCGAGGTCGTGCACGGCGAGGTCACGCAGATTCCCGAGGGCCACGTGGTCATTGCCGCGGGCCCGCTGTGTTCACCGGCGCTGAGCGAAGAGGTCATGAAGCTCGTCGGTGGCGACGCCCTTGCGTTCTTCGATGCCGCGGCGCCGATCGTCGATGCCTCCACGCTCGATATGGACGTGCTGTTTTCGCAGTCGCGCTACGAGGAGCAGGGGAGCGGCGACTATCTCAACGCTCCGCTCAACAAGGAGGAGTACGAGGCCTTTATCGAGGCACTTACCACGGCCGACCGCGTGGTGCTCAAAGACTTTGAGGGCGGCGATCTGTTTCAGGCCTGCCAACCTGCCGAGGAAGTTGCGCGCACCGGCAAGGACGCCATTCGCTTTGGCGCCATGAAGCCCGTCGGCCTCACCGACCCGCGTACCGGACGTCGCCCTTGGGCGGCGATTCAGCTGCGTGCCGAGAACAAGGAGAAGACCGCCTATAACCTGGTGGGCTTCCAGACCAACCTGACCTTTGGCGAGCAGAAGCGCGTCTTCCATATGGTGCCGGGCCTGGAGAACGCTGAGTTCTTCCGCTACGGTGTCATGCACCGCAATACCTTTGTCGACGCCCCGCACGTGCTCGATGGCACTTTTGCCGTGCCTGGTACCGGCGTGCGCCTGGCCGGTCAGATCACCGGCACCGAGGGGTACATGGAAGCCGTGGCGACCGGTCTGCTCGCGGCGCTCAACACCTATGCCGAGGCTATCGGCGCCGCGGGCGTCGAGTTGCCCCGCGTGGGCGCCCTGGGCGCGCTCGTGGGCTATGCGACCGATCCTGCCACCGTGGGCTACCAGCCCATGCATGTCAACTTTGGCCTGGTGTCGCCACTCGAGGATGGTAAGCGCCGCAGCAAGCGCGACCGCTACCAGGCCTATGCGGACCGTGCGCTCGAGGCCCTTGATGCCTATCTGGCCACTCGCCCCGATCTGTTTGGAGGCGACCGGTCATAGCCTTTGACCTGTACGACACCGTCGACTCGTTTATCGCCTATATCGCACGTGTCGAGGGGCTTTCTCCCAATACGGTGACGGCCTATGGCTCGAGGCTGGAGCGCTTTGCTGCCTGGTGCGAGCGCGAGGATATCGATGCTTTCGCTGCCGACGTGCGCACCATTCGTCGCTATCTTGCCGAGCTTTCGCGTGAGCAGGTGGCTCCCCGAACGCTTGCGGCGCATCTGTCGGCTATCCGATCGCTCTATCGATGGATGGCTGCCGAGGGGGTCGTGGAGGGCGATGCAGTCTCGGCGATCGCATCGCCCAAGCTGCCGCGTGACCTGCCGGGCGTCCTTACGACCCATCAGGTGGAGGCGCTGCTCAAGACGCCTGATACCTCAACACCCGCGGGACTGCGCGATGCGGCGATGCTCGAGCTGCTCTATGCCTCGGGCGCCCGTATCTCTGAGCTCGCAGCACTCAATGTGGAGTCCATTGCGTGGTCCGAACGCACGCTGCGCCTGTGGGGCAAGGGGAGCAAAGAACGTATCGTCCCTCTGTATCGTCGTGCGCTCGAGGCGACGCGTCTCTATATTGAGGAGGGGAGGCCGGAGTTGCTCGCTCAGGCAAAGCGTCGTGACCCCGCTACCGGGCCGCATCCGCTGCTTATATCGGCGCGCGGTAATCGCATGAGTGCCGCCATGCTCAGGCGGCGGTTTCATATGCTGGCGACGCTCGCCGGCATTCCGGCCGACATCGCCCCGCATGCGATGCGCCATACCTTTGCGACCGACTTGCTCGAGGGCGGCGCGGACCTGCGCTCGGTTCAAGAGCTGCTGGGTCATGCGAGCCTGTCCACGACGCAGATCTACACGCATCTCACGCCCGATCGGCTCAAACGTGCCGTGGCTCAAGCCCATCCCCGAGGCGAATAGTGGCTGGGACGTCCCGCGCCGCACTCAGGTGTGTGGTTTTGATTGCGGGTTGGCAGGAAGAAGCATTCCTGCTATCATTCATCGGGTTGCTTCACGGCAACATGTTTTTATCACGCACGCGCGGCTACTTCATACCGTGGTGCCCGGGCTTTGGTAGCACATGTCCGGGTTGGTTTTGGAGGATGACCCCGCGCGGAGGCAAACCACAGGAGGTTTAACATGGCTACCAAGATTAATATCCGCACCCTGCTCGAGGCCGGCTGCCACTTCGGTCACCAGACCCGTCGCTGGAACCCCAAGATGAAGCCGTTCATCTTCGGTGAGCGCAACGGCATCTACATCCTCGACCTCAAGCAGACCATCCTCGACGCCGATCAGGCCTACACCTTCGTCAAGAACGTCGCCAAGGGCGGCAATGTGCTGTTCGTCGGCACCAAGAAGCAGGCTCAGGAGGCCGTCAAGAACGCTGCTGAGCGCGCCAACATGCCTTACATCAACCAGCGTTGGCTCGGCGGTATGCTGACCAACTTCGTCACCATCCGCTCCCGCATCAACCGCATGGAGGAGCTCGAGGCCATGGTCGAGGACGGCCGCATGGCAGTGCTCCCCAAGAAGGAGCAGGCTGTTCTCGGCAAGGAGCTCACCAAGCTCCAGACCAACCTCGGTGGTGCCCGCGACATGAAGGGTCTGCCCCAGGCTCTCTTCGTCATCGACACCAAGCGCGAGGAGAACGCCATCAAGGAGGCTCAGCGCCTGAACATCCCCGTCGTCGCTCTGATCGACACCAACTCCGATCCCGACGAGGTCGAGTACGGCATCCCCTGCAACGATGACGCTATCTCCGCTGTCACCCTTATGTGCGAGCTCATGGCTGACGCCTGCCTCGCTGGCTCCGGCAAGGAGCAGGTCTCCGAGGCCGAGATGGCCGCTGAGCCCAAGGCCGAGTAGATCAGTCTTAGTTAATTCTTTTTCATCTCTTTGAAAGGAACCACAATGGCCCAGATTACCGCCGCTATGGTCAAGCAGCTCCGCGAGATGACCGACTCCCCGATGATGGAGTGCAAGAAGGCTCTCGTCGAGGCTGACGGCGACATGGACGCCGCTGTCGACGTTCTGCGTAAGAACGGCCTTGCCAAGGCTGCCAAGAAGGCTGGCCGTGAGACCAACGAGGGCGCTGTCGCCGCGTTCGTCTCCGAGGATGGCAAGACCGGTGCTCTGCTCGAGCTCTCCTGCGAGACCGACTTCGTTGGCTCCAACGCCAAGTTCACCGGCTTTGCTTCTAAGGTCGCTGAGGTTGTCGCTACCACCGAGCCTGCTGACGTCGACGCTCTGCTCGAGAAGCCGATGGGCGAGGAGACCGTTTCCTCCGAGCTCACCGAGATGATTCACATCATGGGCGAGAACATGAAGATCTCCCGCTTCGCTGCCCGCAAGGCCGAGAACGGCGCGCTCGCTTCTTACATCCACATGGGTGGTAAGATCGGCGTCCTCGTCGAGTTTGCTTTCGAGAAGGCCGAGACCGCTCAGGCTGAGTCCTTCAAGACCTTCGCTCACGACGTTGCCCTTCAGGTTGCCGCCGTCGCACCGATCTGCGCCACCCGCGATCAGGTTCCGGCCGAGACCGTCGAGCACGAGAAGCAGATCTACATGGCCCAGGCTGCCGAGTCCGGCAAGCCCGAGGCTATCCAGGAGAAGATGGCTGTCGGCCGTCTGGAGAAGTTCTACAAGCAGTCCGTGCTCACCGAGCAGGAGTTCATCAAGGACAGCTCCCTCACCATCAAGAAGTACGCTGAGCAGGTCTCCAAGGAGCTCGGCGACACCATTACCGTCGTTGCCTTTGACCGTCTGGTCCGTGGCGAGTAAATAAGCTCTTGTAGCTGGTAATGAGCAGGCTGTGGGTTTTACTCACAGCCTGCTTTTTCATGGCTCTTATCAGAGCCTTTGATATCATATTGAGAGTCTAATTAAAGGAGGATCGCTTTGTCCGACATCCGATATAAACGCGTGCTTCTTAAGCTTTCCGGCGAAGCACTGATGGGCGACGGCCAATATGGCATTGACCCCAAGGTTACCGACCATCTTGCCAAGCAGGTCAAGGAGCTGCTCGCCGTTGGCCATGAGGTCGGCGTCGTTGTCGGCGGCGGCAATATTTTCCGTGGCATGGCCGGCGCTGCCGGTGGCATGGAGCGTGCTCAGGCCGACTACATGGGCATGCTCGCGACCGTTATGAACGCGCTCGCCCTGCAGGATGCTTTCGAGCATAACGACGTTCCCTGCCGTGTGATGAGCGCTATCCAGATGAACGAGATCTGCGAGCCCTATATTCGACGTCGCGCCATCAACCACCTTTCCAAGGGCAACGTCGTTATTTTTGCCGCCGGTTCGGGCAATCCGTACTTTACGACCGACACCGCCGCGGCTCTTCGTGCGTGCGAGATCGGCGCCGAGATTCTGATTAAAGCCACCAAGGTTGACGGCATCTACGACAAGGATCCCGTCAAGTGCGCCGATGCCGTCCGTTTTGACAAGATTACCTATCACGAGGTTCTCGTTCGCGGCCTGCAGGTTATGGATTCCACGGCTACGGCTCTGTGCCAGGATAACCGTATGCCTATTTTGGTCCTCAACATCGATGGCGAGGACACCGTCAAGCGCGCGCTCGCGGGTGAGCCCGTCGGCACGCTCGTCTATCAGGAGGATTAAGCATGGCAGAGAACATCACCGCCCATATGGACAAGTCGCTCGAGTCCCTCAAGCATAACTTCTCCAAGGTCCGTACCGGTCGCGCCAACGCCAACATTCTGTCCGACATCACCGTTGATTATTACGGTGTCCCCACGCCGGTCACGCAGGTTGCCGCCGTCAAGACCCCCGAGGCTCACATGCTACTCATCGAGCCGTGGGACAAGGCGCTCATCAACGCTATCGTCAAGGCCATCGGCGCTTCCGATCTGGGCATTACCCCCAACTCCGATGGCACCGTCGTTCGTCTGCCGTTCCCGGCCCCCACTGAGGAGCGCCGTCGCGAACTCGTCAAGGAGTGCCGCGAGTACGCCGAGCAGGCCAAGGTGTCTATCCGTAACATCCGTCGCGACTTCAACAATAAGCTCGAGCGCGATGAGGAGCTCACCGAGGACGATGTCCGTCGCGAGCAGGCCAAGGTCCAGAAGCACACCGATGAGTATGTCGCCAAGGTCGAGGAGCTTCTGAAGGAAAAAGAAGCCGAGGTCATGGAGATCTAAGGTGCAATACGACGAGCATAAACTGGTCGAGTACTTTGCCGACGCCCCTGCGGGCGTCGGTTTTTCCGACCTTGACCTCAATAACATTCCGCACCATATCTCGTGCATCATGGACGGCAATGGTCGTTGGGCCACGTCGCGCGGTCTTGCACGCACCGAGGGTCATAAGGCAGGTATCCTCTCGCTGCGCGAGATCATTACCGCCTGCGTGCGCCTGGGCGTCGACGTGCTTTCTGCCTATGCGTTTTCTACCGAAAACTGGAACCGTCCGCAGCATGAGGTCAACGTCTTGATGCATCTGTTTGCCAAGACGTTTATCGACGAGCTGCCGCTTCTGAAGCGCGAAAATGTGCGTGTTGTCTTTTTGGGCGACATTTCCGCGCTGCCCAAGAAGACCCGCGACGTTTTTGAACGCGGTCTTGCCGAGTGCGCCGATCACACCGGTATGACGCTGGCGCTTGCCGTCAACTACGGCGCGCGTGCCGAGATTACCCGCGCTGTCCGTCAGATTGCACTCGACGCTGCCGCCGGTAAGATCGATCCTGCCGCAATTGATGACGACATGGTGGCTTCCCACCTCTATACTGCCGGCCTTCCCGATCCTGAGCTTGTGATTCGCACCTCTGGTGAGCTGCGCCTTTCGAACTATCTGCTGTGGCAGGTGGCTTATTCTGAATTCTACGTCACCGATACCTATTGGCCCGACTTTGATCGTTGGGGCCTTGTCGACGCCATTTTGGCCTATCAGGGCCGTGACCGTAGGTTTGGTGGACTGAGCAAGACCGAGGAGGCTTAATCGTGTCCGATCGTCCCAAGGCATCTGCTCCCAAGACGCCTGCGCGCAAAGCTGCCACTGCGGGAGCGCCTGCAGCGAAGAGCGGCACCGGTTCGTGGCTGGCGGGCTTTATTACCCGTGCCGCCGCCGGTATCGTCTACGCCGTTGTCTTTATCCTGTGCCTGGTTTTGGGTATCGTGCCCACGGCCATCTTTGTTTCCGTCATGAGCGGTCTGTGCTGCTATGAGTTTTTCCGTATGACAAGGCTCGATGGCAAGATGGCTAACGAGCGCATGGGTATCGCTGCCGCCGTACTCTTTCCGCTGTCGGCGTTGGGCGATTCGATGTTGCTGAATGCCCTGCTTTTTGCCTTGATGCTCGCTGTGGGCATTTGGTATGTCTGGTCGCCGCGTACCCGCATCTCTGATGTGGCCGTGACGCTCATGGGTCCCATCTACACTGGCTTTATGCTGTCGGCTATCGTGCTGCTGCGCGATGCCGTGCCCGGTTTTGCCGGCGCCCTCCTTTCAGTGGGCGTTTGCGCGTCCCTTTGGGTCTCCGATTCGTTTGCCTACATCGTGGGCAGCCGTATTGGCAAGCACAAGATGGTTCCCAAGATCTCTCCCAAAAAGAGCTGGGAGGGGTTTGCCGGCGGCATCTTGGGCTCGGTTTTGATTTGGCTCATCCTGTGGGCGACGCACTTCTACAAGCTCAGCCTGCCCTATGCGCTGCTGTGCGGCGTGGTCGTGTCCATTCTGGGCGTTATCGGCGACCTTATCGAGTCGCGCATCAAGCGCGGTGTGGGCGTCAAAGATTCCGGCAACCTTATCCCGGGCCACGGCGGAATGCTCGATCGTAGCGATTCGCTTATCTTCGGCTGCATCACCGCGCAGCTGTTGCTGATGATCGGAGGCGTGCTGTAATGTCCTTCCAGACGACGTATGGCCCCGATGGACGCCTTCGCGTTGCCATCCTGGGCTGTACAGGCTCTATTGGCACCCAGGCGCTCGATGTGTGCCGCCAGCATGCCGATCGCCTGCAGGTGACGGCGCTGTCCGTTAACTCCAGTACCTCCGAGCTCGTTGCCGCTGCCCGCGAGTTCTCGGTTCCGGCGGTTGCCGTGGCCGATGTCGATCATGGCGATGACGCCGTGCTGCAGGAGTTGCCCGAGGGAACGAAGCTCGGCGTTGGCGCGCAGGCGGTTTGCGAGCTCGCGCGTCGCGACGATGTCGACTGCGTGCTCGTCGCTATTGTGGGCGCCGCCGGTCTCGAGGCGAGCCATGCGGCCTTGACCTCGAATAAGCGCCTTGCCCTTGCCAACAAGGAGTCCCTCGTCGTCGGTGGCGACTTGCTTATGCCGTTGGCGCAACCGGGCCAGCTTATTCCAGTCGACTCTGAGCACTCCGCCATTTACCAGTGCTATCTGGGGGAGAACCCGCGCGAGGCTCATTGTATTTGGCTCACCTGCTCGGGCGGTCCGTTCTTTGGCTGCACGCGCGACGAGCTCGATCGCGTGACGCGTGTCGATGCCCTCGCGCATCCCACGTGGGCCATGGGTGCCAAGATCACCATTGACTCCGCCACCCTCATGAACAAGGGCCTGGAGCGCATTGAGGCCATGCATCTGTTTAACTGCGACCTCGATTTCATTAACGTGGTCGTGCAGCGTCAGTCCAAGATTCACTCTATGGTCGAGTTCGCCGACGGCTCCGTGATGGCGCATCTCGGTGCATCCGACATGCGTATTCCCATCCAGTTCGCGTTCTCGTATCCCGAGCGTTGGGATACCCCGGCGCCTCGCATCGATTTCCGCGAGCTGGGGCAGCTCACGTTTGATGCTGCCGACATGGATACCTTCCGCTGTCTGGCACTGGCCGAACGCGCCGGCAAGACGGGTGGCACCATGCCGTGCGTGCTCAATGCCGCCAACGAGGTCGCCGTCGATGCCTTCCTGCACGATGGCTGCAGCTTTACCGATATCGATCGCATTGTGGAATCCTGCATGGATGCCCACGATATGCAGGCGATCGATTCGTTTGAGCAGCTTCGCGACATCGATTCGTGGGCGCGTGAAAAAGCTGCGCAGGTGCTCGCCGCAACCCGTTCCTAACCCATAAGGATTGCTTTTTCGTTTTATGGATACTGTTCTGAGCGTTCTCTCATCGGTCTTTTGGGGCCTGTTGATGCTTTCTGTCCTCGTGTTTTTGCACGAGGGCGGCCACTTTTTGGCGGCGCGTGCCTGCGGCGTCCGTGTGACCGAGTTCTTTTTGGGTCTGCCGTGCCGCTTTGACATCCATTACACGTCGCGTCGCATTGGAACCAAGTTTGGCGTGACCCCGCTGCTGCTGGGTGGCTACGCTGCCATCTGCGGTATGGATCCGACCGATGTTTCGTGCGCCGATCGCGTGCTCGCGGCTATCTATCGTCATGGTCGCGTGACCGTGGCCGACCTTGCTGTCGAGCTCGAGCTTTCCGAGGAGGATGTGCTCGAGGCATGCGCCCTTTTGCTGGGCTGGGGCTCCATCGCGCCCTGGTATGAGGAAGGGGAGAAGCCCTCGCCGAGCTACTATCCCACCAAATATCAGACGTTGCCGCGAGACACGGCAGGCTATACCACCTTTGATGGTCGCCGTTTCGATCGCGAACATGCGACTGCCGAGGGCGATGTGTGGGAGCTGCCGTTCGGCGAGGCCGAGTTCCTTGCGCAAGAGCGCTCGCACACCTATTTGGGCCAGGGCTTTGTCAAGCGTGCCTTTATGCTGCTTGCGGGCATTGTCGTCAATATCCTGACGGGTTTTTTGCTCCTTATGAGCATCTATTCCATCGCAGGTGTCACTGTGCCGGTGGATACCAATGTGATTGGCCAGGTTGACGAAGGCTCGATTGCCGCCTCGGCGGGAATCGAGGGCGGCGACGCGATTCTTTCGGTCGACGGAGTATCGTGCTCTACCTGGATGGACGTTTACGATGCCATCGGCAAGGCTGCCGGTAAGGACGATATCGCCATTGAGTACGAGCGTGACGGCAAGCAGCATTCGACCACGGTTGCGCTCAAAGAGGACGATCGCCTAGGTGTGTATGCCTCTACGCAGGTGGTCCGTTTAGACCCCATCACGTCGGCTCGCCTGTCGTTCTCCTATGTTGTGCAGACAGCGGAGGGCGTGATGCGCCTGCTCCAGCCGCAGCATACGATGGAGATTCTCGATCAGTCCTCTTCGATCGTGGGTATTAGCGTTATGTCCTCACAGGCTGCTGCTGCCGGCCCTGCCACGTTCCTTTCGTTTGCCGCCCTCATTTCATTCTCGCTTGGCTTTATGAACCTGCTGCCCATCCCGCCACTCGATGGCGGCAAGCTAGTCATCGAGATCATTCAGAAGATTGCGGGCCGCGAGCTTCCGCTCAAGGTCCAGACGATTGTGAGCTATGTGGGCATCGCGCTCTTTGCGCTGCTGTTTGTCTATATGCTTCGTTCCGACATCCTTCGATTTATTCTGTAGGGGAGTGTTTGGATTGTCTTTATCCCATCCTTTGCCTCGCGAGCTGACGCGCCCCGTGCATGTGGGCGGCGTGCAGATCGGTGGCGGCGCGCCGGTGGTGGTCCAATCTATGACCTGCACCGATACCGCTGATGCCCAGGCAACGCTTGCGCAAGTGTGCGCGTTGGCGCAGGCTGGCTGCGATATCGTGCGCGTGAGCGTGCCCTCCGAGGCCGCGCTTGAGGGCTTCCGCACCATCTGTGCCGAGTCTCCGGTGCCGATTGTCGCCGATATCCATTTTAACCATAAGCTCGCCATTGGTGCCGTTGAGGCCGGTGCCGCCAAGCTGCGCATCAATCCCGGCAATATCGGCGATTGGGCCAAGGTTGACGCGGTGATCGATGCTGCGGGTGCCTCGGGCTGTGCGATTCGCATTGGCGTGAACGCGGGCTCGCTTGAGCAAGATATTGCCGAGCGCGACGACCTCACGCAGCCCGAAAAGCTCGTGATGTCGAGCGAGCGCTTCGTCAAGCACTTTGAGGATCGCGGCTTTACGAACATTGTGCTTTCGGCCAAGGCCCATAGCGTGCAAACGACGCTCGATACCTATCGAGCCCTGTCACGTGAGATTCCCCACGTTCCGCTTCACCTGGGCGTGACGGAGGCGGGGACCAAGCTTCAGGGCACCATCAAGAGCTCTGTAGGCTTGGGTATCTTGCTTTCCGAAGGCATCGGCGACACCATGCGTGTGTCGCTCACGGCCGATCCGGTTGAGGAGCCGCCGGTCGCCTGGGGAATTCTACAGTCGCTGGGCCTGCGTCGCCGTGGTCCCGAGATTGTCTCGTGCCCCACGTGCGCCCGCTGCCAGGTTAACCTCATTCCCATCGCCGAGGAGGTCACCGAGCGGCTTAAGAACTATTCCGCGCCGCTTTCGATTGCCGTCATGGGATGTGCCGTTAATGGCCCCGGTGAGGCTTCTGATGCCGACCTGGGCGTTGCTTGCGGACGTGGTCAGGCCTTGCTCTTTTCGCATGGCCAGATCATTGGTAAAGTAGCTGAGGACCAAATTGTCGACGCGCTTATGGCCGAGGTCGACAAGCTTATTGAGGAGAAGTAAATGACTCGAGCAATGTATATGTCTAAGCTCTATGCGCCGACGCTTAAAGAGGATCCGGCGGACGCTGAGCTCGCCAGCCACCGCCTGTTGCTCCGTGCCGGCATGATCCGCAAGGAGGCCGCCGGCCTGTATTCCTATCTGCCGCTTGCTTGGCGCTCGATCCGCAAGATTGAGAACATCGTGCGCGACGAGATGGACGCTGCCGGCGCCCAGGAGCTTATGATGCCCATCATGGTCGATGCCGAGCTGTGGCGTGAGTCCGGCCGTATCGATGCCTATGGCAAGGAGCTTGTGCGCTTTGATGACCGCCACGGCCGCGAGTTTGTGCTCGGACCCACGCACGAGGAGACCGTCACGGCCCTAGTGCGCAATGAGCTGCGCTCCTATAAGCAGCTGCCCGTCAACCTGTACCACATTCAGGACAAGTTCCGCGACGAGTTCCGCCCCCGCTTTGGTCTGATGCGCGGTCGCGAGTTCATCATGAAGGATGCCTACAGCTTCTCCGCCACGCAGGAGAGCCTGCAGGAGGAGTACGACAAGATGAAGCAGGCCTACGCCAACATCTGCGAGCGCTGCTACATCAAGGCTCTACCCGTTGTCGCCGACTCCGGCGAGATCGGCGGCGACACCTCCGTCGAGTACATGGCTCTGGCTGACGCCGGCGAGGCCTCGCTCGTCTACTGCGACGATTGCGGCTTTGCTGCCGATGACGAGGCTGCAAGCACCAAGGTCGTCGTGACTGAGGGTCCCGGTGACGGTACGCTTACCAAGGTTGAGACTCCGGGCATGGGCACCATTGAGGCTGTTGCTAAGTTCTTTGGGTTCCCCGAGAACGGCACGCGCAAGTCCCTGGCGCTCATCGATGCCGAGGGCAAGCCCGTCGTGGCCATCGTCCCGGGCGATCATGAGCTCAACGACTGCAAGGCCGAGCATGTCTTTGGCAAGGGCTATCGCATGATGACCGACGAGGAGCTCCAGACCTACGGTCTGCACAAGGGCTTTATCGGACCGGTTAACTTGCCCGAGGGCATCCGTCTGGTGTGCGACGAGAGCCTGCGCGAGTCCAAGCAGTGGGCCTGCGGTGCCAACGAGGTCGATTATCACTTTACCGGTGCCTGCCCCGAGCGCGACTTTACCGTCGATGAGTGGGCAGATCTGGTCACCGTCGTTGCCGGCGATCCCTGCCCGCACTGCGGCAAGCCGCTCTCTGCTGCCCGCGGCATCGAGGTCTCTCAGGTGTTCCAGCTGGGCACCAAGTACTCCGAGGCCATGGGTGCCACCTTTATGGACGAGGACGGCAAGGAGAAGCCGCTCATCATGGGTTGCTACGGCGTTGGTGTGTCCCGCTCGCTTGCTGCCGTCGTGGAGCAGCACAACGACGAACACGGCATCGTCTGGCCGGTCTCCGTTGCCCCGTACGAGGTCGCGGTGATTCCGCTCGATCCCAAGAAGGAGGAGTGCGCTAACGTTTGCGACCAAATCGTCGAGGGCCTGTGCGCCGAGGGTATCGAGGTTGTCGTCGATGACCGTGACGAGCGTCCCGGCTTTAAGTTTGCCGATAACGACCTCATGGGCTTCCCGTATCAGGTCGTTCTGGGTAAGCGTGGCCTCAAGAATGGTACTGTGGAGCTCAAGGACCGTGCCACGGGCGAGCGTGAGGACGTGGCGATCGACGAGGTCGTCGCCAAGGTTGCTGAGCTTGTTAAGGCGGCCCGCCGTTAATCGACGATTTCGCTTGTAGTTCGATATACGGGACGGCCCCGCATTTCTCCAGATCGGGGAGATGTGGGGCCGTCCTTTTATCTTGTGGCATCCTCGATATCTGAAAGAAAAACCCCACAGCCCATATGAGTTGCGGGGTTTTCTTGTGCCTCCGATGCGAAATAAATCGCTCAGATATTACTGATAATCGACGACGTCGATCCAGTTCTTCAGGAACTCATCGTTCACGTTGCGCTTACGAGCGAGCTCGGAAGCGGCGACGATGCTCGTCCACTGACGCACGACCTGCATGGGCATGTCGGCGCGGTCGCAGTAGAGCTCCAGGTAGGCCTCAGCCTGGTCCTTGCTGTTGAGGGCGAAGAGCAGGTAGGTGGTGGCAACGTCGGCAGCAGGGGAGCCCTGGGTGGCGTGTGCCCAGTCGCACACATAGAGCTGGCCGTCGTCGCCGACGATGACGTTGGAGGGGTTGAAGTCGCCGTGGCAGACCTTGAACTCCTTGGTCATGCCGTCCAGACGCTCCTGAAGGTTGTAGCGCGTGGTGGCATTGAGCTGATCAAGGCTGTCGATCATGCGGGCGAACTTGTCGCGCTGACGGTTGAGCAGCGGGGAGGTGTAGCCGTGGATCTCGATCTGGAGGTCGACGAACATCTCGAGATACTCACCAAAGCGCTGAGGCTCGGCAGTCATCTTCTCGGCAAGGGTGGTGCCCGGAACCTTCTCGGTCAAGAGCGCCCAGCCGTTGGCGTTCTCGAGCTGGGAAACCTCGAGAGCCTTGGGGCTGCGGATGCCGCACTCATTGATGCGGGCAAGATTCAAAGCCTCGTTGAACACGTCGGAGACGGGCTTGGTCTCGTTAAAGACCTTGACGATCTTGTCGCCCAGGTCGTAAACGACCTTGTTGCCACGGCGGACGAGCTCGGTCTTGGAATCGGGTAGCAGCATGGTTGCATCCTTTCAACGATGCGATAGAAGCGACGGCGGGGGTGTGTGAAACACCCGTGCACCCCCGCCGTTAAAAACCGTGCTAAAACTAGCAGACGGCGTAGTCCTGAGGCTCTCGGCCGTAGTAGGCGTCCAGGTAGAGCTCCTTGATCTCGCTCATGAGCGGGTAGCGCGGGTTGGCGCCGGTACACTGGTCGTTGAATGCCTGCTCGGTCATCTCGTCGAGGGTGTCGAGGAAGTACTGCTCGTCAACACCGTAGTCGGCGATGGTCTTCTTGACGCCGATGAAGTCCTTGAGCTCCTCGAGCTTCGTGATGAAGTTCTCGAAGACCTCCTTGTCGTCCTTGCCCTCGATGCCGCAGTACTTGGCCATCTCGGCGTAGTTGTGCAGCGCGTTGGGGTAAGGATACTGGGAGAAGGTACCCATCTTGACGGGAGCCTCGGCGGCGTTGTAGCGCATGACGCGAGTCAGGATGACAGCGTTGGCAAGGCCGTGGGGCAGGTGGTGGAAAGCGCCGAGCTTGTGAGCCATGGAGTGGTTGAGGCCCAGGAAGGCGTTGGCGAAGGCCATACCGGCCATGCAAGAGGCGTTGTGCATCTCCTCGCGGGCATGCGGGTCCTTGGCGCCGTTCGTGAAGCTGGAGGGCAGGTTCTCGAAGACGAGCTTAGCAGCGCGCTCGGAGAGGCCCTTGGTGTAGTCGGAAGCCATGATGGAGACGTAGGACTCGATGGCGTGGGTCATGACGTCGATGCCGGAGGCAGCGGTCAGACCGCGCGGGGCGGTCATGCAGTTGTCGGCGTCGACGATAGCCATGTTGGGGAGCAGCGCGTAGTCGGCGAGCGGCCACTTGATGCCGGTCTCCTTGTCGGTGATGATGGCGAACGGCGTGCACTCGGAGCCGGTACCCGAAGAGGTCGGGACGGCGACGAAGTAGGCCTTCTTGCCCATCTCGGGGAAGGTGAAGATACGCTTGCGGATGTCCATGAAGTCCATGGCCATGTCCTCAAACTTGCACTCGGGGTGCTCGTACATCATCCACATGATCTTGCCGGCGTCCATAGCGGAGCCACCGCCGACGGCGATGATGACGTCCGGCTCAAAGAGAGCCATCTGCTTGGCGCCGCGACGTGCGCACTGCAGCGACGGATCGGGCTCGACGTCGTAGAAGCAGTCATGGGCGATGCCCATCTCGTCGAGCTTGGCCTCGATGGCGCGGGTGTTGCCATTCTTGAAGAGGAACTGGTCGGTGACGATGAAGGCGCGCTTCTTGCCCATGACGTTGCCCAGCTCGTCGAGGGCGACGGGCGTGGAACCCTTCTTGAAGTAGACCTTCTCGGGAGCGCGGAACCACAGCATGTTCTCACGGCGCTCGGCCACAGTCTTAACGTTGATCAAGTGCTTCACCCCAACGTTCTCGGAGACGGAGTTGCCGCCCCAGGAGCCGCAGCCCAGGGTCAGAGACGGCTTCATGCCAAAGTTGTACAGGTCACCGATGCCGCCGTGCGAGGACGGGGTATTGATGACGATACGGCAGGCCTTCATGACGTGCTCGAACAGGCTGATCTTCTCGGCCTGGGCGGGGTGCACGTACAGAGAGGCGGTGTGGCCCGGGCCACCGGCGAGCACCAGGTGCTCGGCCTTGTCGACGGCCTCCTGGAAGTCCTTGGCGTGGTACATGGCCAGGACCGGGGAGAGCTTCTCGTGGGAGAACTCCTCCTTGGCGGGGTCGGTGGAGGTGACCTCGGCGATCAGGATCTTGGTCTTGGCGGGAACCTCGATGCCTGCGAGCTCGGCGATCTTGGCGGCAGCCATGCCGGGGATGCGGTGGTCGAGAGCGCCGTTCTTGAACATGGCGGCACGCAGGGCCTCCATCTCGGCACCCTGCTTGACGAAGTAGCAGCCGCGCTTCTGGAACTCGGCCTTAACCTGGTCATAGATGGTGTCGATGACGGTCACGGACTGCTCGGAAGCGCAGATCATGCCGTTGTCGAAGGTCTTGGAGTGGATGATGGAGTTGACGGCGAGCAGCACGTCGGCGGTGTCGTCGATGACGACCGGGGTGTTACCGGCGCCAACGCCCAGGGCGGGCTTGCCCGAGGAGTAAGCGGCCTTGACCATGCCCGGGCCACCGGTGGCGAGGATGATGTCGACGTCGCGCATGACCATGTTGGTCAGCTCGATGGAGGGGACATCGACCCAGCCGATGATGCCCTCGGGGGCGCCGGCCTTGACGGCGGCGTCAAGCACGAGCTTGGCGGCGGCGATGGTGCACTTGGCGGCTGCCGGGTGCGGGGAGATGATGATGGCGTTGCGGGTCTTCAGGCTGATCAGCGTCTTGAAGATCGCAGTGGAGGTGGGGTTGGTCGTCGGGATGACGGCGCCCACGATGCCGATGGGCTCGGCGATCTTGGTGATGCCGTAGGCCTCGTCGCGCTCCAGGACACCACAGGTCTTGGTGTTCTTGTAAGCGTTGTAGATGTACTCTGCGGCGTAGTGGTTCTTGATGACCTTGTCCTCAAGAACGCCGCGGTCGGTCTCCTCGATGGCCATCTTCGCCAACGGGATACGAGCCTTGTTGGCGGCCATGGCGGCCTCATAGAAGATCTTGTCGACCTGCTCCTGCGTGTACGTAGCAAAAAGCGCCTGGGCCTCTCGCATCTGAGCGAGCTTAGCCTCAAGCGCCTCTACGTTGTCCACAATTGCGGGAGTAGTGTTTTCCGGTGACTTTTTCACCATTTGTGTCTCCTTGCGATCGGAGATTTACCCTACGTCTTGCATGATAGCAAGAAATTATTCGGCGAACGGTAAGATTCCCGTAAAAGGCATACTAAAACGCTTCAATCAACTGAAACGTTTCAACTATAACTATCTGCCTATTGCATTGCCCCGCTCATTGGGGACAGACTTACATGAGTGCTTTCACTCATTTGTGACAGACATGGATTTGTCATTTTGCCGTTTTGGGCCTGTTTTTGGCGCAGATTGGATATAAATAGGTCACAGGCTCAGCATTTCGCGTTCCTTCTCTCCTTTTAGGTGTTGCCTGTACGGCTTTGAAAGGAGAGACCATGCCCCGATGCGCCCGCGAAATATCGCTCACCGGCTATTACCACGTCTTTGACCGCGGCAACTCCAAACAGATCATTTTTGAAGATGATTCCGACCGCTATCGTTTCTTATCGGACATCTCAGACAGGTTTGCGTGCCATGACGTGGCGGTGTTGGCCTGGTGCCTTATGGATAATCACTTCCATTTGATGGTTGATGACCCATATGACAACCTTTCAAAGGCAATGCAGTGCGCGCTGACGGCCTATGCCAAGTATTTCAATGGAAAAACGGGAAGAACGGGTCACCTGTTTGATAATCGCTATTCGCGGATCGCGGTCGAGTCGGACACGCAGGCGGTGCAGTTGCTCGATTATATCCATCTCAATCCTGTGAAAGGTGTGCTCGACTCGCTCGATGCCTACCGCTGGTCAAGCTACAAGGCATACCAGCTGGGATACGATCCCTTTGATATCTGTGACGCGGCCCCTATGCTCGATATTGTCGGAGGCTCTCGTTGCTATTGCGAGCATCTCGAGGAAGTTGCCGGGCGCATCTGGTCAGTGGAGATTCTTCCGCGCCGACGGATCCCCGATGAGGACGCCCTTTCCGTTGCGCGCGAAGTTTTGCCGAGCATTGATCCTGCGCTGCTCAAGGCCCTGCCACGCCCCGAACGCGATGCCTGTCTGCTAAGGCTCAGGCGGGCCCATCTTACGGTCAAGCAAATTGCCCGTATCACCGGTATCGGCGCTACAAGCGTAACCAAGGCCACCACAGGCTGGAACGAGGCGGCCTGAGGTATGGATTGGGGCCGATCGATGCACTGTGAGCTTAGGAAAGCATTCATCTAAGTCTGTCCCCAATGCGTGAAAACACTCATGTAAGTCTGTCCCCAATGAGTGCAAAAAGGCGCCCTCCGTGGGGGAGGACGCCTTTGGTAAGTTCTATGTGAACGCGAGGTCTTTGACCCGGAGAGTCCGAGGTACTTGTTGGTAAGACCTTATTTAGGAGCGCGCAACCTTGCCGGACTTGAGGCAGGTGGAGCAAACGTTCATCTTGCGACGGTGACCATCGACGACGACGTAGACACGCTGGATGTTGGGGCGGAACTTACGGTTGGTGACGCGGTGAGAGTGGCTGATGGAGCGACCGGCAACGGGGTGCTTACCGCAAACTTCGCAAACTTTGGACATAACTGACCCTCCTTGGGCGACAAACGAACATGTCGCGTTAACAAACAAGCCTGAACTATAGCACAGAAGCAGCTCCCTGTGCGTAATCTACACAGAGATATTTCTCTTTTGGCGATAGTGCGCACGCTACGGCCCTGGACGTAGATCCGAATTGCGTGCAGCAGAGGGGATTATGCCAGCTCGCATCGACGTTTTCAAGCTCGTCCCACAAATATATATAGGTTTATGGAGCGTCTGGTCCGTTTACAGATTGCTCCATATTTATGCTCGCAATTACGCTCGAGGTTGGCTACACTATCCCTTGACCATTAAAGGGGTACGAGATACCCACATGGAATTACATAGCTGCCAAAGAGCAGCCCTTCCTGTGGGTGTCTGGTCCGCTTTAAGCGGTCGGGCATCTATTTTTTTGACTGTGTCAGCAGTCAAGACATGTGAGGAAGGAGATCGATGGGCACGACTTCCCCCAAGGCGGTCATCATGGACGAGACCGCCGTCAATCGAGCGATGACCCGCATCGCGCACGAGATTCTCGAGCGCAACGAGGGCTGTGAAGACCTCGCTCTGGTCGGCATCGTCACGCGCGGCGACCTTCTGGCAAAGAAGCTCGCCGAGGAGATCAAGGAGATCGAGGGCGTCGACGTTCCGCTCGGCAGCCTGGACATCAGCTTCTATCGCGATGACTATGCGACCAATTTTGCTCCCGCGATCCACTCTACTAACATTCCCTTTAGCGTCGACGGCAAGCGCGTCGTGCTGGTGGACGACATCCTGTATACGGGCCGTACCATCCGCGCCGCTCTCGACGCCGTCATGGATCTGGGTCGTCCGAGCCGCATCGAGCTGGCGGTTCTCGTCGACCGCGGCCACCGCGAGCTCCCCATCTCGCCGGACTTTGTCGGCAAGAACGTTCCTTCGTCGCATGATGAGAACGTGCACCTATATATGAAGGAAGTCGACGGCCACACGGCTGTCGAGATCAACGACGTCGCGCCGGGCTCCCACGTGGGCTCCGCGCCGCTGGGAGGTGAGTAGTACCGTGGCGTTCAACCATAAGCACCTGATCGACATTACCGAGTACTCCGAAGAGGACATCAAGCTCATCCTCGAGACCGCCAAGGCGTTCTCCGAGGTCAACGAGCGTGCCATCAAGAAGGTCCCCACGCTCAAGGGCAAGACCGTCGTCAACATGTTCAATGAGCCCTCGACGCGCACCCGTAGCT
Organism: uncultured Collinsella sp.; assembly: GCA_937966215.1. Taxonomy (GTDB): domain Bacteria; phylum Actinomycetota; class Coriobacteriia; order Coriobacteriales; family Coriobacteriaceae; genus Collinsella. Next base: position 70,091 of record CALCKK010000020.1, read on the forward strand.
CCTTCGAGCTTGCCGAGAAGCGTCTTTCGGCCGACAGCCTCAACTTCGGCGGCTCCTCGACCTCTACGGTCAAGGGTGAGAGCCTCGTCGACACCGTCGAGACCCTCAACGCCTACAAGATTGACTGCATCGTCGTGCGCGACAAGCACGCCGGCGCCCCCTACATTGTCACGCAGAACTCGCCCGCGAGCGTCATCTGCGCCGGCGACGGCAAGCACAACCATCCCACGCAGGCCCTGCTCGACCTGTACACCATCTGGGAGCACAAGGGCGATTTCCACGGTCTGAAGGTCGCCGTCGTCGGCGATATCGCTCACTCCCGCGTCTGCGGTTCGCTGATCCCCGCGTTGAAGATCATGGGCTGCGAGACCTACGCCGTCGCCCCCGGCACGTTGCTGCCGCCGGCGCCCGAGGTCCTGGGCTGCGACCACGTGACGAGCGACCTCGATTCCGTCCTGCCCGAGCTGGACGTCGTCTATATGCTGCGCGTGCAGCAGGAGCGCCTCGAGGGCGCCCCGTTCCCGACCATTCGCGAGTACCACAAGCTCTTCGGCCTGACCAAGGACCGCGAGAAGCTCATGAAGCCCGATGCGATCATCTGCCACCCGGGCCCCATCAACCGCGGCGTCGAGTTCGACTCCTATATGGCCGACCACCCGCAACGCTCCGTCATCCTGGAGCAGGTCTACGCCGGTATCTGCGTGCGTATGGCTATCCTGTATCTGCTGCTTGGAGGTGCCGATAATGGCCTTGCTTCTTAAGAACGCCCACGTCGTCGACCCGTCCGTCGAGCTTGACGGTGTCGTTGACGTCCTGATTGACGGCGACAAGATCGCCGAGGTCGGCGAGAATCTCGCCGTCGAGGGAGCCGAGGTCCGCGACCTTTCCGGCAAGTACCTCGTCCCCGGCCTGGTGGACATGCACGTTCACCTTCGCGAGCCCGGTTACGAGGTCAAAGAGGACATCGAGAGCGGCACCCGCGCAGCTGCCAAGGGCGGCTTTACCGGTGTGTGCTCTATGCCCAACACCGACCCCGTCACCGATAACGGCACCGTTGTGGAGTTCGTCAAGTCCCGCGCTGCCGAGGTCGGTCACTGCCGCGTCTATCCGTCGGGCGCCATGACCCGCGGTCTTAAGGGCGAGGCCATGTCCGAGATGGGCGATATGGTCGCCCACGGCGCCGTCGCCTTCACCGACGACGGTCGCGGCGTGCAGGGCGCGGGCATGCTCCGCCGCTGCATGGACTACGGCAAGATGTTCGGCAAGGTCTTCATGAGCCACTGCCAGGACGAGGACCTGGTCGGTCACGGCCAGATCAACGAGGGCAAGGTCTCGACCCGTCTGGCACTCGAGGGCTGGCCGGCTGCCGGCGAGGAGCTTCAGATCGCCCGAGATATCGAGATTGCCAAGCTGACCGGCGCCAAGCTGCACATCCAGCACATCTCCACTGCCCATGGCCTGGAGCTTGTGCGTGCCGGTAAGGCTGCTGGCGTTCAGGTTACCTGCGAGGCCACGCCGCATCACATGTTCCTGACCGAGAACGACCTGGACGAGACCTACAACACCTCGCTCAAGGTCAACCCGCCGCTGCGTACTGCTGAAGATGCCGAGGCCATCCGCCAGGGCGTCATCGACGGCACCGTCGACGCTATCGTCACCGATCACGCTCCCCACACTCCGTGGGAGAAGGCCCGCGAGTTCGAGCTTGCGCCCTTCGGCATGATCGGCCTCGAGACTTCGCTGTCGCTCGTGCTCACCGAGCTGGTCAACACGGGCAAGATGAGCATGGGCCGCATGGTCGAGCTCATGGCCATCAAGCCTCGTGAGATCCTGGGTCTCGACCAGGTTCAGGTCAAGGCGGGCTCCGTCGCCGACCTGACCGTGTTCGACACGTCCGCCACCTGGACGGTCGGCGAGGACGGTTATGAGTCGCGCGCCGAGAACTCCGGTTTTGCCGGCCGCACGCTTACCGGGCGTGCCACCGATGTGTTTGTCGGCGGCAAGCAGACGCTCGCCGACGGCTGCATCTGCTAGCATAGCCTTATCGCTTTTGTGCGCGGTGCCCTTGCGGTGCCGCGCTTTCTGTTCGTTTTGACCATGCAACCGCATGGGGGATTGGAGCGTCTATGCCCACACCTTCCACTGCACGCATGCACGACTTCGAGGTCGTCTCGAACCAGGAGATCGCTGAGGGCATCTTCTCGCTCGTCATCTCGGCCCCCAAGCTTGCAAGTGCGCTCAAGCCCGGTCAGTTTGTGAACATCGCCGTGCCCGGCGATGCGTCCTCGCTGCTTCGCGTGCCCCTGAGCTTCTATCGCGCCGACGCCCAGGCAGGCACCGTCGAGCTGTGGTACGCCGTCGTGGGCGACGACACCCGCCGTCTGTCGCAGATGGCCCCCGGTTCCACTTCTAACCTGCTGGGCCCTGGCGGCCGCGGCTGGCTGGTGCCCGAGGGCTCCAAAAAGGCGCTGCTCGTTGCGGGCGGCATCGGTGTTCCGCCCGTGCTCTGCCTGGCCGGCATGCTTGCCGAGCAGGGTGTGGCCGTCGACGTATGCCTGGGCTTTGGCACCGCGTTCAAGGCCGTGGGCATCGATGAGTTCCGCGCGCTGGGCGCCACGGTCAACGTGTGCACCGACGACGGTTCGCTTGGCACGCATGGTTTTTGCACCGATCCGGCCGCCGAGTTGCTTAGCGAGGGTGGCTACGACTATGTCGCCAGCTGCGGTCCCGCTGTCATGATGAAGAAGGTCGCCGCCGCTGCCGCCGAGGCCGGTGTGTACTGCGAGGTGTCGCTTGAGCGCATGATGAGCTGCGGCTTTGGCGCCTGCAACACCTGCAATGTCGAGACGGTCGACGGTATGAAGGGTGCCTGCATGTGCGGCCCCGTGTTCGATGCTTCCAAGGTGGTGGTCTTCTAGTGGGTACCGTGAACATGGCCGTCGATTTCGGCGGCGTCAAGATGCAGAACCCCATCAACACCGCAGCCGGTACCTTTGGCTACGGTTGGCAGTTCCAGAACTTCTTTGATGTTTCCCAGCTGGGCGCCATCACCACCAAGGGTTGTGCTGCCGAGCCCTGGCCCGGCAATCCCGCACCCCGCATGGCCGAGATTCCCGGCGGTATGATCAACTCCGTGGGCCTTCAGAACCCCGGCGTGGCCGCCTTTGCCCGCGAGTCCGGTCCGTGGCTCGAACAGCTGTCCAAGGACGGCTGCCAGGTCATCTGTCAGGTTGCCGGCCACTCCGTTGACGAGTTTGTCCGCGCACTCGAGATGTATGTCGAGCTGTGCCCCTGGGCTGCCGGCTACGAGATCAACGTGAGCTGCCCTAATATCGCCGCCGGCGGTGCCGCCATGGGTTCCACGCCCGAGGGCGCCTCTTCCGTTATGGCCGCCTGCCGCAAGGTGACCGATAAGCCGCTGTTCGTGAAGATGGCGCCGGTCAACGTCGCCGAGATCGCCAAGGCCCTCGAGGCTGCCGGCGCCGACGGCCTTTCGGTCATCAACTCCATCCAGGGCATGGCCATCGACGTCCATACCCGCAAGTCCCGCGTGGCCAAGCCCAAGGGCGGCCTTTCGGGCCCGCTGTGCCACCACATCGCCGTGCGCATGGTCTGGGAGGTTGCCCAGGCCGTCGATATCCCCATCAACGGTGTCGGCGGTGTCATGACTGGCGAGGATGCGGCTGAGTTTATCCTGGCCGGCGCCACCTGCGTGTCGGTCGGCATGGCCAACTTCGTCGATCCGTGCGCTTCGCTTAAGATCGCGCATGAGCTCGAGGCCTGGGCCGAGTCCCAGGGCGTAAAGGACATCAACGAGCTGGTGGGTGCTTTCGAATGCTAGAGAATGATGCCCGCGACCGTGTTATCGTCGCCCTCGACTGCGACCGTGAGCGCGCGCTCGAGCTCGCCCACGAGCTTTCGGGCCATGCCGCCTGGCTCAAGGTCGGCATGACGCTCTATTACGCTGAGGGTCCCCAGATCGTCAAGACCTTTAAGGACCTTGGCTTTAAGGTCTTCCTCGACCTTAAGTTCCATGACATTCCGCATCAGGTGCGCGGCGCTGCCCGCTCGGCCTCGCTTGCCGGTGCCGACCTGCTTTCGGTCCACGGCCTGGGCTCGGGTGCTATGCTCGCTGCCTGCCGCGAGGGTGCCGAGGAGGCGCGTGAGGACCGCGCCAAGCTCGTCGCCATCACCGTGCTCACGAGCATGAATCAGGATGCCTTGAGCGAGATCGGCGTCGAGTCTCCCGTGGCCGAGGAGGCCGCCCGCTTGGCAAAGCTTGCTCAGGCCAATGGCATCGATGGCATCGTGTGCTCACCGATGGAGGCTCACGACATGCGTGAGCTGCTGGGTCCTGATGCCCTGATCGTGACTCCGGGTGTGCGTCCGGTGGGTGCCGCCCTTGGTGACCAGTCCCGCGTGGCGACGCCTTCCCAGGCTATCGAGCGTGGCGCAAGCCACATTGTGGTGGGCCGTCCCATCACCGGTGCCGACGATCCGGTTGCCGCCTTTGACGCCATCGTCGCCGAGCTGGTCGAAAACGTCGCGTAAAAGATTCCCCTAAGTCACCACTTTTGGGTCTCATTAGCACAAAATAGCCCCTGTGCCTGCGTAAACTTTCCCATCCTTTGTGTGGAATCGCAGGTCAGGGGCTTAACTTTGGGCGCAGTATATTGCACTTTTTGCGGGTATCGTCTAACCTATGGAGCCGCGATTAGGCATTTTGTACGTTCTACGTGCTAAAATGCCAATTATTGAATCAGATATAACCCAACTATTTGGAGGTACGAATGGCACTCCCTCAGCTTACCGACGAGCAGCGCAAGCAGGCTCTTGAGAAGGCTGCTGCCGCACGTCACGCCCGCGCTGAGCTTCGCGAGCAGATCAAGAAGGGCGAGAAGTCCCTCGAGTCCGTGCTCAACTCCGATGACCCCATCGCTTCCCGCATGAAGGTTTCCACCCTCATCGAGTCTCTCCCCGGTTATGGCAAGGCCAAGGCCGCCAAGATCATGGAGGAGCTCGGTATCTCCGCTACTCGTCGCGTCCAGGGCCTCGGCGTCCGTCAGCGCGAGCAGCTCCTCGAGCAGCTGACCAAATAAGTGAGCGCTCAGGATTCCAAGCTCTTTGTGATTTCTGGACCGTCAGGCGCAGGCAAGGGTACTCTCGTCACTCGTGTGCGCGAGCGCCGCTCGAACCTGGGTCTGACGGTTTCGGCTACCACGCGAGCGCCACGCAAAGGTGAGGTCGACGGCGTCAACTACTTTTTTCTGACGCGCGAGGAGTTCGACCGCCGCGTGGCAAACGGTGAATTTGTTGAGTGGGCCGAGGTCCACGGTAACTGCTACGGCACGTTGGTGAGCGAGGTCACATCCAAGCTCGCCTCGGGCTCGTCTCTGATTTTGGAGATCGATGTCCAGGGCGCCCTGCAGGTGAAGGAGCGTTTCCCCGAGGCCGTGCTGATCTTTATCAAGCCGCCTTCGCTTGAGGTGCTCCGCGAGCGTCTAGTCGGTCGCGGTACCGAGACGCCCGAGACGATTGAGCTGCGTATGGCAAACGCCGCCGATGAGCTTGCCCTTGCCGACCGCTACGACGACGTCGTGGTGAATGACGATCTCGACCGCGCGACCGATGAGCTCGTTCGCGTTCTCGATATGCATGAAAGGATCTGAGGTCCGTGTCCGTTGTAAAGCCTTGCATTGACGATCTTCTGGAGAAGACCGATCACAACCGCTTCCTGCTCGCTTCGCTTGCCTCCAAGCGCGCCTGCGACATCAATAGCATGCTGCGTGGCCAGCACAACCGCGTGCTTGCCGTCCAGGATGTCGATGACATCACCATCGGGCTTTCCGGTGCCGATACCATCTCGATGGCTATGGACGAGATTGTCGACGGCGACATCTCTTACGACGAGGCCCGTTACGAGAAGGCGCTCGGCCACAAGGTTGCTGAAGCCTAAATGGCGGCTCGCGTCTGCCTGGTCCACTATCACGAGGTTGGGCTGAAGGGCAAGAACCGCGCACATTTTGAGCATATCCTCATGGATAACATCAAGGCGGCCTTGGCCGCCTTTTCCGTGAATGCCGTGTCTCGAATTTCCGGTTATATCCTCGTGACCTTTAACGAGCATCAGGCCGACGAGGCGGCGCGTGTCATTCGCACCGTTCCCGGCGTTGCCCGTGTGTCTTTGGCGTATCACACCAATCGCGACCCGCAGGAGTACTGCGCCGCCGCCGTGAAGGCGCTGCGCGAGTTTGGTTCATTCGATTCGTTTAAGGTGCACGCCAAGCGCTCCAATACTGACTATGAGCTCACCTCGATCGATATCAATCGTCAGGTGGGCGAGGTGCTGTGTGAGGCCTTCCCCGATAAAAAGGTCCAAATGCACGACCCCGATGCGATGGTGCACGTACTGGTGGTCCAGGGCAGCGTTTATGTGTACGCGCGCTCTGAGCGCGGCGTGGGCGGTCTGCCGGTGGGTTCTGCCGGCAAGGTCGTGACGCTGCTGTCGTCGGGTATCGATTCTCCGGTGGCGACCTGGATGCTCGCGCGTCGCGGCGCGGTGTGCGTGCCGGTGCATTTCTCCGGTCGTCCGCAGACGCCCGATACGAGCGAGTATTTGGTGCAGGACATCATCCGTGCGCTTGCGCCGGGTGTCCAGATCGGTCGTCTGTACGTGGTGCCGTTTGGCGACTGCCAGCGTGAGATTTCGGTCACCTGTCCCAGCAACCTGCGCGTGATCATGTACCGCCGCATTATGTATTCGGTTGCCGAGCGCATTGCACACATCGAGGGTGCCAAGGCCATCGTTACGGGCGAATCGCTTGGGCAGGTTGCCTCCCAAACGCTTGAGAACATCATGGCCGTTAACGAGGCCGTGAAGATCCCCGTGTTCCGTCCTCTCATCGGTTCGGACAAGCAGGAGATCATTGCGCGCGCTCAGGAGATCGGTACGTTCGATATCTCGACTGAGGCCGCTCCCGACTGCTGCACGCTGTTTATGCCGCGCCGTCCCGAGACGCACGCTAAACTCGATGCCGTGCATGAGGCCTGGGAGTTGTTCGATCACGAGGAGATGATCGAGCGCTTGCTCAAGCAGACCGAGTACATCGACTTCGAGAGCAACACGTACAAGGCCCCCAAGACCTTAAAACGCAAACATTCGGAGCTTGCTCCACGTGAGATTTACCAAGATCACGAATAAATTTGTGCATAGACCGACGATGCGCCTGCATCGTCGGTCTTTTGCTATCTGGGCATTTTGCGACTAAGTGTTCATTTGCTGACGTGTGCCTGAATATTTGGACATTATTTCGCAAGGTTTTGGTCAGCTTTTGGTTTGACCGCAAAAACCGGTTTTGGGGCGTGGCTGTTGCGGAGCTCCTTTCCTGACACGATGGTGTTGGGAGGTTTTGCTATGGCGCAGCGCGAACAACACGAACGAGTCAAAAAGATGGACCGCTGGGCGGGCAAACTGCTCGGTCATAAGGCAGTGGTGGTGGCGATACTGGTCGTCATTGCGATGGCGAGTGGACTGGCAATGGCGAACCTTGGCGGCGGTGCCGGCGGTGTGTCGTTTGAGCGCACTGATGGATCGGGTTCGTTGGTGGATCCGGGATCCGGCGATGCCTCGAGCGGAAAGACATCCGAAGGCTCTTCGTCTAAGGCGTCTGCCGCGGCAGAGGTTTATGTCGATGTTGATGGCGCCGTTGTGTCGCCCGGTGTATATCGTCTCAAGGACGGCGCGCGAGTGGCTCAGGCGATTGATGCCGCCGGCGGGCTGGCGCCCGAGGCAGACATTACGGGGCTCAATCGGGCATCTAAGGTCGTCGATGGACAGAAGATTCACGTTCCAACGGTAGGGGAGCAGCAGGCGTCCATTGCGGAAGCCGGTGTTGATGGTGGGGCTTCCGCATCGTCGGGCGTTAGTGGCGCAACAGGTCTAGTAAACATCAATACGGCAAGCGCGGCAGAGCTACAGACGCTCTCGGGCATCGGTCCCTCAATGGCACAGTCGATTATCGATGAGCGGACAAAGAACGGTGCTTTTGCTTCGGTTGACGATCTGATGCGCGTGTCGGGAATCGGCGAGAAGAAGCTTGCCAAAATCAAAGATTGTATCTGCGTATGAGCACGCCCAAGCGCGAGCATGTGATGCCCCCGCGGCCCCTCATGCCATGGACGATGCCCTTGTGTGCCGGCCTGTGCATGAGCTGCGTCTTGGTGCTCAACATGGCCGCTGATGCGCTGCTGGGGGAGCGGGCGCCGGCGGTCGGGCCGCTATGGGCCATTCCCGTTGTGGCGGCGGTATTCGTTGTACTGGCTCAATCTTGTGCGCGGCTTGCCCCTTTGAAGCGGTGGCTGTATGCTGCGTCCGTCGGTCTCGTAGCGGGAGCGGTCGTCTCGGCGTGGTGGGCCGTGGGTGTGCTCAGTGCCTCGAAGACGCTCGACGGTCGAGCGGCAAGCAGTCTCGAGTTTGTCGTGCAGGGTGACCCATCCATAAACGACGACGTGTATTCCTATACCTGCGAGGCACGCGCGTACGGTAAGAACTTGGCAACAGTTCGCCTATCGTGTGATCGTGAGCTCAAGGTCGGGGCGCGCGTACGTGTTATCGGCCGCGTTTCACGTTTTGAGAACGATGCGTACGGACGATCGCGCGTGCTCCGAGGCGAGGTACGCAAGGTTAAAGCCGTTCGGATTGTGTCGGTCGATGAGGGCTCACCGGGGCCGTTGCTTCGACTGCGAAATGGGCTGCTTGCGTCCATCACGCCTGCGACCGACCCGGCGCGTGCGCTCATTGCCGGTGTCGTCTGCGGTCGTTCGGCCGAGCTACGCGCCCAGCCGGTGGGCGACTGGTTTTCGGTGACGGGAACGGCGCATCTTATCGCCGTCTCAGGCAGCCATTTGGCTATCGTGGGGTTTGTAATCGAGGGTGTATTGCAAAAGACTCGGTGCTCACGTGGCCTTCAGCGGGCGATATTGGTGATAGCGCTTGTGGGCTACGCTGCCTTTACGGGCGCCTCTCCCTCGGCCGTGCGCGCGTGCTGCATGGTGTTCGCGACGCTTGTCGTAAACGGCGCGGGGCGTCGCCGGCACGGCCTTTCGGCACTCTTCGTAACCATGTCCATCTTTGTGCTACTGCGGCCGTCGGTGCTGTTCGAGATGGGCTTTCAGCTTTCATGCGCCAGTGTCTTTGCCATCCTGTGCTTTTGCCCCTATGCGACCTACGCTTTGGGTGAGCTGGGTGTGCCATCGGGCGTTGCCAGCATGCTTTCCGTCACGCTGTGCTCGCAGTTGGCGACACTTCCTATTACCATTCCTGTCTTCGGTACGTTCTCGCTCATTGCTCCGCTTGCAAATGCGGTCATCGGTCCGGTGGTGAGCGTATTGCTCGCTGTGTCGATCGTGCTGGCTCCCTTTTCGCTCGTGGGACCGTTGCGGACTTGGGCTCTCGTTGTGCCCATGATTGCCGCCCGTTGCGCGCTGTTCTTCGAGCAGCTGTTTGCCGCCATGCCGGGTGCATCCGTGAGCGTGCCGCCCGATAGCATGTGGATTTACCTAGTGCCGTGTTTGCTGGCGGTTCTGCTGGTCTGGTGGCCTCGTCCCCGTGCGCGTCCTATGGCGGTGGGGCTTGCATGTCTGGTGCTCTTGGCTGCGATTCCGTACGTCTATTGGGATCGATTTGCTCCGCCTTCGGTGACGGTGCTCGATGTGGGCCAGGCCGATGCGATTCTTATCCACCAGGGCGGCGCAGTAGCGCTCGTCGACTGTGGGCTCGACGAGCGTGTGGTGGAGGCGTTGGTTCGCAATAACGTGCACCATATCGATGCCGTCTTTGTGACGCATTGGGATGAGGACCACTGGGGTGGTTTGCCTGCCGTGCTCGAACAGTTTTCGGTCGGAACGATTGCCGTGGCGGCCGATGCGCTGGAGGATGCCCCTGCCGAGGTATTGAACCGACCTGGCGTGGAGTATCGGCAGGTGCGCCGTGGGGATACGGTCGACATCGGCACATTTTGCGCCCGCGTGATGTGGCCATTCGAGTCCGTGGATGGCGAGGGAAATGAGGACTCGCTTGTCCTGCTTCTCTCTTATGTTCAGGAAGGCAAGGGCCTGCGAATACTTCTCACCGGTGATGCCGAGCTCGACCAAGAACGGGAATTCGTGCAGGAGGTGGGGGATATCGATGTCCTTAAACTTGGGCATCACGGCTCTAAGGTTTCAGTTGATGGTGAGTTGCTGGACGTCCTGAAGCCCGAGCTTTCCCTCGCGAGCGCGGGCGAGGGGAATCGATACGGCCATCCGTCCGATGCCTGCATCGATGCCGTTAAGGAAGCGGGCGGCGTGTTCGCGTGCACCATCGAACACGGCGACATTACCGTCACGCCGACTGCGAATGGCTTTGCGATGCGATGCCAGCGACCGTGACGACGTCGTTGGCGTGTGGTGGGCCCCTGGGCTAGAATGGCACGGAACGAATACGAAGGCCTGCGGGAGGGGAGCGCAATGTCCGAAACCGGTCTGCTGCCGGCATATCTGATTGTCGGTACCGACGGAGTCAAGCGCGATCACGCCGTCTCGCGTATGAAAGCGCGTCTGGAAAAGTCGGGTATGGTTGAGTTCAACCTCGACGAGCGCGACATGACCAAGGACCCCGATATCGAGTCCATTATCGGATCGCTTAACACCTTTCCGATGGGCAGCGAGTTTCGCCTGGTAATCCTTGACGGCTGCTCAAAGCTCGCCAAGGCGGTCTCGGAGCCGCTCGTTGAGTATCTGGCAAGTCCCAGCCCCACAACGGTCTGCCTCATCATCGCCGACTCGCTTGCCAAGAACACGCGCTTGTATAAGGCGATCGCCAAGATCGACAAGAAGGTCGTGATCGATTGCTCCGGCACCAAGCGCTGGGAGCTACCGCGCCGTGTGCAGCAGATGGCGACGCAGCACGGCAAGTCGATCTCGACGGCGGCCGCCGAGGAACTCGTCTCGCGTTCGGGTGAAAACACTCGCATGCTCGATAACGACTTGGCTAAGCTTGCCCAGATGGTCGAGGCGCCGCAGATTGAGCTTGCCGACGTTGAGCGCTGGATTGTACGTACGGCCGAGGTTCAACCCTGGGACTTTCTCAATGCGGTCTCGGCCCGTGACATGCGACGCTCGCTCGAGCTCTTCAATCTACTGCCCGCCAAGAGCTACGTGTGGACTTACACATTGCTGTGCGGCCGCATCCGCGAGCTTATCGTTGCCAAGGCGCTCGATGCGCGCGGACAGGGTCGTGAGTTGGCCGCAACACTTAAGCTCCAGTCCTGGCAGGTCAAGAATCACCTGACCTGGGCACGTCGCTTTTCGATGGCAGAGCTCGTTGCCGCGCTCGAGGGCGCGGTCGATGTGGAGCTCGCGCTCAAGGGTTCGGCCGATTCTCAGACCGCGCTTTTGCTCTGGATTACGAACATCTTGAGAAAATCGTGATGATACCTGCCTATTTGACAAATTCGTTCTATCCCTTTGAGGGGGAGCGTGCTATAGTAGGCGCTTGCATGACCTCACCGTGTCTCAGAGGTGTCATACATTTTTTGCAAGGAACTCGAAAGGAACTCCAGAAGTGGCAAACATCAAGTCTCAGAAGAAGCGTATCCGCACCAATGAGGCAGCTCGCATGCGTAACAAGGCTGTCAAGTCCGAGCTCAAGACGCTGACCAAGCACGTTCAGTCCGCCGTCGCCGAGGGCGACGCCGAGAAGGCCCAGGCTGCCCTCAAGACCGTCACCAAGCGTCTCGACATGGCTGCCGCCAAGCATGTTATCCACAAGAACCAGGCTTCCAACCGCAAGTCCGGTCTTGCCAAGCTCGTGAACAGCATCAACGCCTAAGTTGTAAATTTCACACCACACAGATTACGCGCATAAATGGAGCCTGTTTTATGGAACAGGCTCCATTTTTTGTACCGCTCGGGTAAGATAGTCCGCATGAATACTTCAATTGACATTTCCCACATCCGTAACTTCTCGATTGTTGCGCATATCGACCATGGCAAGTCCACGATCAGCGACCGCATCCTCGAGCTCACCCATACCGTCGACGAGCGCGACATGGAGTCGCAGCTGCTCGACACCATGGATATCGAGCGCGAGCGCGGCATCACGATCAAGTCCAACGCCGTCCGCGTGTCCTATGACGCCGACGACGGCGAGACGTATCAGTTTAACCTCATCGATACGCCGGGCCACGTGGACTTTACCTACGAGGTCTCGCGTTCGCTGGCCGCTTGTGAGGGCGCGGTGCTCGTCGTCGACGCCACTCAGGGTGTCGAGGCACAGACCGTCTCCAACGCGACACTCGCCATGAACGCCAATCTGGATATCGTGCCCGCGATCAACAAGATCGACCTGCCGTCGGCACACCCAGACGAGGTCAAGGCCGAGATCGAGGATGACCTGGCGATTCCTGCCGACGATGCCGTATGCGTGTCGGGCAAGACCGGCGAGGGTATCCACGACCTGCTGGAGTCCATCGTCTTTTTGATCTCGCCGCCCAAGGGCGATGCGAATGCGCCGCTCAAGGCACTCATCCTGGATTCTTATTTTGATGAGTATCGCGGTGTGGTCGCCACGGTTCGTGTTTTTGACGGCTCCATCAAAAAGGGCGATACCCTGCGCATGATGCAGGCCGAGGGCGACTTTTTGGTCGACGGCGTGGGCGTCAAGCGTCCCGCCGAGACGCCAGTCGACGCGCTGACGGTCGGCGAGGTGGGCTACGTGGTCACGGGCCTGAAGGACCCCGAGGCCGTGCGCGTGGGCGACACCCTCACGTGGGCATCGAATCCCTGCCCCGAGCCGCTTCCGGGCTACCGCGAGGCCAAGCCCATGGTCTATACGGGTCTGTTCCCGATCGACAACAAGGATTACGAGAATCTGCGCGACGCACTCGATAAGCTCCATGTCAACGACCCGTCGTTGGTATGGGAGCCCGAGACCTCGGTGGCGCTCGGCTTTGGCTTCCGCGTGGGCTTCTTGGGCCTGCTGCATATGGAGGTCGTCAAGGAGCGTCTGGAGCGCGAGTTCAACCTGGATCTTATCGCTACGAGCCCTTCGGTGGACTATCACGTCTACAAGACCGACGGCGAGATGATCGATGTTCGCAGCCCGCAGGACCTACCCGAGGCCACGCGCATCGAGCGTATCGAGGAGCCCTACCTCAAGGCCAAGATTATCTGCCCGCCCGAGTATACGGGTGCCGTTATGCAGCTCGCTATCGAGCATCGCGGCGTTACGACCGACATGATCCACCTGACGAGCAAATCGGTTGAGATGCGCTTCGACATGCCGCTCGCCGAGCTCATCCTGGACTTCTTCGATCAGCTCAAGAGCCGTACCAAGGGCTATGCTTCGCTCGACTACGAGTTCAACGAGTACCGTCCCTCCGAGCTCGTCAAGCTCGATATCCTGCTTTCGGGCGACGAGGTGGACGCGCTTTCGTTTATCGTGCACAAGGACAAGGCCTATGGCTTGGCCCGCGGCCTGTGCGACAAGCTCAAGGAAATCATTCCGCGCCAGCTGTTCGAGGTGCCTATTCAGGGTGCCATCGGTAACAAGATCATCGCCCGCTCCACCGTCAAGGCGCGCCGCAAGGACGTTTTGGCCAAGTGCTATGGCGGCGATATCTCGCGTAAGCGCAAGCTGCTCGAGAAGCAAAAAGAGGGCAAGAAGCGCATGAAGGCCATCGGCTCGGTCGAGGTCCCGCAGGAGGCCTTTATGGCGATCCTCAAGGTGGACGAGTAGGTCCATGGCGCTTTCTGAATACAGCAAGTGGCTGCTGGGCGCCTATGCCGAGCAGCCGTTCCTCATGGCTCCCATGGCCGGCGTGACCGACCCCGCCTATCGCATCATGTGCCGCCGCCGTGGCGCTAATCTTGCCTACAGCGAGATGGTGAGCGTGGCGGGCCTTGCCTATGCCAGCAACAAGACGTGGCGCCTGGTGCTGCCGGCCGATGAGGAGCAGCAGATCTGCGTGCAACTCTTTGGCTCCAAGCCCGATCAGTTTGCGAGCGCTGTCGCTGCCGTCGAGGAGCGCGTGGGCGATCGCCTGTCGCTGATCGATATCAACATGGCTTGCCCGGCTCGCAAGGTCGTCACCAAGGGCGAGGGCTCGGCGCTTATGCGCACGCCCGATGTGGCCGAAAGAATCGTCGAGGCGGCGGTGGGCGCGGCGCACGTTCCCGTGACCGTAAAGATCCGCAAGGGCTTTTACGCTGAAGACCGCAATGCCGCGACGTTTGCCCAGATGCTCGAGGGGGCGGGGGCCGCGGCGGTGGCGGTGCACGGTCGCTGCGCCACGCAACTCTACACGGGCCAGGCCGATTGGTCGGTCGTCGATGAGGTGGCCGACGCCGTCGAGATTCCCGTGATCGGTTCGGGCGACGTATTCTCGGCCGAGGACGCGGCGGAACGTCTGCGCAGCTCCGGCGCCAGTGCCGTGTTTATCGCGCGCGGTATCTATGGCAATCCCTGGGTGTTCGGCGATGCCCGCGCCCTTGCGCTCGACGGCACGCCGGTGCCGTCTCGCTCCTCGGTCGAGCGTCTGGACGCCCTGCGCGAGCACCTGACGCTCACGCACGAGCTGTTGCCGCTCATGTCGCGCGCCCGCACGTACGCCAGCTGGTATCTCAAGGGCATGCCCCATGCCGCCGCTTGGCGCGCCCAGGTGGTTCGCTGCTCCACATACGAGGAGTTCATGGCATTGGTCGATGATATCGAGCGCGATGTGGTGGCCTGCGAGGCCGCGCTTGCCGCTGGCGAGTCGGTGCCCACCCATCCGCTGGAGGCCTAAGGGTGGCCGTTACCGCACTGTACGTGCACGTGCCGTTTTGCGCCCAAAAGTGTCGGTACTGTGACTTCGACTCACGGAGCATGGCCCCGTGCGATCTGGGCACTGCGCTCGATGCCTATTTTGAGCAGCTGTATGTGCGCCTCGATGCGTTTGGCGACGCCGGGGCGCTTGAAGGCATCCGCACCGTCTATGTTGGCGGCGGCACGCCATCGCTGGCAGGGGAGCGTCTAGTAGAGCTTGCCCGGCGTATCTCCAGATGGTGCAAGCCCGTCGAGTTTACCTGCGAGGCCAATCCTGAGTCGTTGACTTCGCAGGTCGCCGCGGCGCTTGCCGAGGTGGGCGTGACGCGCATTTCCCTGGGCGTGCAAACCCTCGACAACGCTGAGCTTGCCGCGATTGGCCGAATCCACGATGCTGACCGCGCTCTTGCGGCCATCGCCACGGTGAAGGATGCTGGGCTCGATGTTTCGTGCGACCTCATGTGCGGTCTTCCCGGACAGACGGCCGCGAGCTGGCAGCGCACGCTCGATGGGGTGCTGGCGGCGGCTCCGCATCATGTCTCGGTGTACCCGCTTACGCTCGAAGAGGGCACCCCGCTCTATCGCATGGCGTGTTGCGACGAGTCGCTCGAGCCCGACGAGGATTTTCAGGCTGCGTGCATGGACGCGGCGCGTGAGCGTCTGGGTGCGGCCGGCTATCACCCTTATGAGGTGGCGAGCTATGCGCTCGATGGCCATGAGTGCGCCCATAACATTGCCTATTGGACCGGACAGGGTTACCTGGGTCTGGGGCGCTCTGCCGCTGGCATGCTCGATGCCGGGGACTTCGATCGCTTGGCTGGGCTGTTTCGTGATGTGCCTGCTCGAGGTGACGCGTATCGCGTGCGTCTGGTACAGCGCGACGATTCCGCGACGACGTTCGACGCCGAGCATCTGTCGCAACGCGAGGCGGCTGCCGAGGATTTGATGCTCGCCTGCCGCATGACACGTGGCGTTGGATCTGAGTTGTTGGTTCGCTCGGCACGTGTGATCGGCGAGGACGAGCTGGCATCGGCCTGTGACCGTGCGCTTGAGTTGGGTCTTGCCACCTGGGTGTCCGATGATCCTGAAGGCTATACGGGGCGCGTTGCATCGACAGACGTTATCGAAGGTCGCACCCGCGCCCGCCTGGCTCCTACCCACTTGGGCTGGCTCGATGGAAATGTGCTGTTCGAGCTGTTTTGGGGTCTAGCTTAGGTCGCTCGGGTAGAATTACCGCAATATAAACGCTGCTGTGAGCAGGAGGTTGCCGCGCATGGCGACGATGAACGAAAAAGATTACTACGAGATTTTGGGCGTCTCCAAGGACGCCACCTCGCGTGATATACAGAAGGCCTTCCAGCAAAAGGCCCGCAAGCTTCATCCGGACGTCAACAAAGAACCGGATGCCGAGGAAAAGTTCAAAGAGGTTTCCGAGGCTTACGCCGTGCTTTCGGACGAGCAAAAGCGTGCGCGTTATGACGCCATGCGCTCGGGTAACCCCTTTGCCGGTGCTCCTACGGCTTCGCCTTATGGCGGCGGCTACGCCGGCAGCGCGGGCTATGGCAATCCCTTTGAGGGCGGCTTTCCCTTTGGTGGCGCCTGGGGCCAGCAGCGTCGCGGTCAGGCTGCCTACAATCCCGAGAACGGTGCCAACGTGGTCGTTGACATCAAGCTCGACGCCAAGGAGGCCAAGGGCGGTGCCCGCAAGACTGTCCGCTATGCGCGCTTCGATACCTGTGGTCACTGTGGCGGCTCGGGCTCTGTTTCGTCCGAGCATGCACATACGTGCCCGAGCTGCGGTGGTCGCGGCCATATCGATGTCGACCTGTCCTTCCTGTTTGGCGCCGGTACGTTTCAGTCGGTCTGCCCCGAGTGCGGCGGTTCCGGTAAGGTCGTCGCCGACCCCTGCCCCGATTGCGGTGGCAGCGGGCGAACCCGCGTAACCTCCGAGCAGACGATTGAGTTTCCCGCCGGCACGCACGATGGCGACGAGGTTCGCATTAGCGGTATGGGTCATGCTGGCACCAACGGTGCCTCGGGCGGCGACCTGGTCGGCCGCGCCCATGTTGAGGCCGAGCGCCTGGAAGGCAAGGCGCGTACCGGTTTTTACCTGATGGGCATCGTGGCGCCGTTTTTGGTGCTGTCGGCCATCTCGGGCGTGTTCTCGGCCTTTGCCATGATGTGCTTTATTCCGTTTACCATGGGCCTGTTCATGGTGCTCTCGGACGGCGTGTTGCACCGTAGCCTGCTGTGGTGGAAGCGCGGCGCGATGCAGTTTGCCAACGGTTTTGCTAACGGATTTATGTTTGCGCTCGTGTCGGTTTGGTTTGCGAGCTGCTCGCAGCGTGCCATGCTTTCGCCCTACGCAATGCAATAACATCAAACCCTCTGTTTGCGCCCTGCCCAGCTTGGGTATAGGACGCACTGTGACAATAATGAAAGTCGGAAGGATTCGGTCGTGTCGGAAAATAGGGATTACTACGAGGTACTTGGCGTCGACAAGGATGCCGACGCGCGGACGATTAAGCGCGCGTTTCTAAAGAAGGCCCGTACCGTACACCCAGACGTTTCGGACGACCCCGAGGCCGAGGCCAAGTTCAAAGAGCTCAACGAGGCATACTCCGTTCTTTCCGATGAGCAGAAGCGTGCAAACTACGATCGCTACGGCTCTCCCGACGGCCCCGGCGGCTCCGGCTATGTTGATATTAACGATATCTTTGGCGGCATGGGCATGGACGACCTCTTCTCGTCGTTCTTTGGTGGCGGCGCCGGTAGCACCGCCCGAAATCGCCGCGAGCGTCGCCGCGGCCGAGATATGGCCATCTCTCTCTCGGTGACCCTTGAGGAGGCGGCGCTCGGCTGCAAAAAGACGATCAGCTACGATCGCCTCGCTCCCTGCGAGGATTGCAACGGTACCGGTAGGGCCGAGGGCGCGGCCGAAAAGCAGTGCAGCCGCTGCCACGGCACGGGCTATGTCACGACGGTCCAGCGTTCATTCTTGGGCCAGGTTCAGTCCTCTTCGCCTTGTCCCGACTGCCACGGCGAGGGTACGGTCATCGATCATCCCTGCGAGACCTGCGACGGTCAGGGCCGCACGCCTTCGCACGAAAAGATCGACATCGATATTCCCGCCGGCGTTTCGACCGGTCGTCAGCTGCGCGTGAGCGGCTTTGGCGAGGCCGGCCTTCGCGGCGAGCCCTCGGGCGACCTGATCGTCAACGTGCGCGTTGCCGACCACGAGCGCTTTAAGCGCAACGGCGACGACCTGTACCTGGTGAGCGATATCTCGATTGCGCAGGCAGCGCTCGGCTGCGAGATCGAGGTCGAGGGCATTATGCCCGACGAGGTCGTCAAGGTGTGCGTCCCCGCCGGTACGCAGTACGGCGATACCGTGAGCGTCTCTAACTTCGGCATGCCCCGTATTGGCGGTGGTGGCTCGCGTGGCCGACTGATCGTTCAGCTGCGCGTGCTTGTACCCACGAATCTTTCCGCCAAGCAGCGTGACCTGCTCGAGGCCTTCGCCGCCGAGTCGGGCGACGATGTCGCTCCCGGCAAGAAATCGGTGACCGATCGCATCAAGAGCGCTCTCGATGACATTCTCGATTAAGGAGCCCGCGTGCTCGCACCCCATATCTCTGTGGTCAACCTTGGCTGCCGTGTCAACCGGGTTGAGTCCGACCGTATCACTGCCGATCTTATGCGCCTGGGTTTTGCGATGGTGGAGCCTCAGGATGCAGAGCTGATCGTCATTAACACGTGTGCCGTTACGGGCGAGGCCGAGGCCAAGACCCGTAAGGCCGTCCGTCATGCGCTGGCCCATCCAAACGAGCCTTATGTGCTCGTGACCGGTTGCGTGGTCAATTTGCATCCCGAGGAGCTGTTGGAGCTTTCGGATCGCGTGATCGCCGAGCCGTCCAAGATCGATGTCGCTGAACGTGTCTGCGATGTGCTGGGCGTTGAGTCCGATAGCGTTCCCGCCTGCTGCGATGGTGACGTGGTCGATGCGCTCGGTCGTTCGCGGCTGGGCGTGAAGATCCAGGATGGCTGCAACCACCGTTGCACCTATTGCATCGTGTGGAAGGCCCGCGGCCCCGAGCGTTCCGTGCCCGTCGAGTCCGTGCTTGAGCAAGTTCGCGAGGCCCAGGAGGCCGGCGTGCCCGAGGTGGTGCTGACCGGTGTGAACCTGGGTGCCTACGATGGCAAGAGCGCGACCGACGAGCATGTCGAAATCGATGAGCTGCTCGAGGCCATCATGGAGCGCACGACTATTGCGCATGTGCGCATTTCCTCGGTCGAGCCCATGGATATCTCTGAGCGCCTGCTTAAGGTTATGGCGCGCTATCCGCAGCGTATCGCCCCGTTTTTGCACCTGCCCGTGCAGTCCGGCTGTACGGCGACCCTGCATCGCATGGGTCGTCCCTATAGTGCGGAGGCCTTTGAGGACACGGTGCGTATGATTCGCGCCAACTTGCCCCAGGCGTCTCTTTCGTGCGATGTCATCGTCGGTTTTCCTGGTGAGACGGACGAGGAGTTCGAGGAGTCGCTGGCGCTGTGCCGCCGTGTGGGTTTCTCGCGTATGCACGTGTTCCGCTACAGCAAGCGTCCCGGTACCCTTGCTGCCGACATGCCCGACCAGGTGCCGCCCGAGGTTATGGCCGAGCGCAGCCGTCGTATGCGAGACACGGCGCAGGAGCTCGCTATTGCCGATGCTCGTCGTCGCGTGGGCACTGTCGAGCGTGCCGTGCTCGAGTATGGTGACAACCTGACGCTCGGTTCGTTCCATCATGCCCGTCTTGACGATACCTGTGGACTTACAGCCCCGTGCCTGCTCGATGTTGCTATCATCGGAGTCGATGATTCCGGCTTGGTCCATGCGCGCAGGGAGGTCCATGGAAGCCTCGAAGATTAGACTTACCGTTCCCGAGGGAATTGATCCCTCGCGCGTTTTGGGCGCCGGCGACGGCGTCCTTCGTGCGCTCGAGAGTTTGGTTCGCGCTCACGTGGTCGCCCGTGGCGATAGCATCGCCGTGAGCGGTGACCCGGACGAGGTCGAGCTCGTGGCTCGCTTTTTCGAACATGCTTTTCGCGAGGCGGCGGCCGGTCGTACCCTGTCTGCCGACGATGTCTCTCGCTGCCTGGCCGTCTTGCGCGACGGTGAGCACGAGGCCACATCGCTTCGCGATGACGTGCTGCTTTCGTATCGCGGCCGCGTCATTCGCCCCAAGACGCTCGGGCAAAAGCGCTATGTGGATGCCATCCGCTCGCATACCATCACGTTTGGCCTGGGTCCAGCCGGTACCGGTAAGACCTATCTGGCCATGGCGCTCGCCGTTGCCGCGCTCAAGCGCCATGAGGTGGGCCGTTTGATCTTGACGCGTCCGGTTGTCGAAGCAGGGGAGAACCTGGGCTTTTTGCCCGGCACCCTCGAGGAAAAGATCGATCCGTACATGCGCCCGCTCTACGATGCCCTTTTTGACATGATGGATCGTGAGCGCACCGATGAGCTTATGGAGCGCGGCGTGATCGAGATCGCCCCGCTCGCCTACATGCGCGGTCGTACGCTGAGCGATGCTTTCGTGGTGCTCGACGAGGCGCAAAATACCACGCCCGAGCAGATGAAGATGTTCCTGACACGCCTTGGATTCAACTCCAAGTTCGTGATTACCGGCGACCTCAGCCAGCGCGACCTGGTGGGTCGTCGTGGTGGCTTGGCGGATGTCGAGAAGATTTTGGGCCGTGTCGACGATGTGGCATTTTCTCACCTCGAGCGTGCCGACGTGGTGCGTCATGCCCTAGTGGGTTGTATCGTTGAGGCATATGATGCTTATGATGACGTGCGTGAGCAACGCTCACGCGACCGAAAGGAGTCCCGTTGAGTGTATTGATCAGCAACGATGCCGAGCTCGATACGCTGCTCGATGCTCAGGAGGTGGAGCACATCTGCGAGGTCGTGCTTGCCGCCGAGGGCGTTGAGCGTGAAGTCGAGATTTCCCTTTCGTATGTCGACGAGGACGAGATGCACGAGCTCAACCACGAGTGGCGCGGTATCGACCGCACCACCGATGTGCTCTCGTTTGAGTGCGATTCGGCCTTTGACGATGACATTCCCGCCGATGAGACGCTCGAGCTCGGCGATATCATCTTGGCCCCGCAGGTTATTGCCCGTCAGGCCCCCGGTTTTGGCAATAGCCCCGCTGACGAGTGCCGTCTGATGCTCGTTCACGGCATGCTGCACCTGCTGGGCTATGACCACATCGAGGACGACGAGGCCGAGGTTATGGAGGCCCGCGAGGACGCTATCCTGCGCGATCTGGCGCTCGAGCGCGGCGAGGACCCCAAGCTAGTCCACGTCGGCCCCATCACCAACCATGCCCACGACTAGGAGCCGTCTATGATTCCCGGATCGAACAAGGACCATCCGTCCTTTTTAAAGTCGTTTTCTTACGCCATGGAGGGCTTCGTCACCGCCGTCAAGACCGAGCGCAACATTAAGGTCATGCTCGTGGCGGGCGTGTGCACCGTCATTGCCGGCTGCATCGTGGGGCTCGACATTGCCGAGTGGGCCACGATTATCATCTGTTGTGGCCTGGTGATTCACGGCGAGCTGTGCAACACCGCTATGGAGGCTATCGTCGACCTAGCGACCCAGGAGCTCCATCCGCTGGCCAAGCGTGCGAAGGACATCGCCGCCGCCTCTGTATACGTTCTTTCCATCACCGCCGCGATTGTGGGCGTGCTGGTATTTGCCCACGCGCTCGGCTTTATTTAGAAAGGGATTCCCATGTCCGACAATATGCAGTCTACCTATGAGATTTTGGACGACGAGTCCCCGGATGCTAAGGCGACCGAGGCCTATGAGGAAGTCGAGGAGTTCGACCCGTTTGAGGGCATGAGCGACGAGGAGCTCGACGCCCTGTGCGATGAGGACGACAGCCTCGCGGGCTTTGGCGACGTTGAGCCCGGTTTCCGCAGTGGCTTCGTGGCCTTGGTCGGCCGCCCCAACGCCGGTAAGTCAACGCTGCTCAACGCCTGCTATGGCAAAAAGGTCGCCATCACCTCGCCGGTGGCCCAGACGACCCGCCGCCGCATGCGCGCCGTCGTCAACCGCCCCGGCTACCAGCTGGTCTTTGTCGATACCCCGGGTATCCACAAGCCCAAGGACGGTCTAGGGTCCGAGCTGAACAAGAGCGCGCTGTTCGAGCTGAACGATGTCGATGTTGTCGCGTTTTTGATTGATGCCACCAAACCGATCGGCAGGGGAGACGCCTGGGTTGCCGAGCGTGTCAAGAATGCCCGTTCCAAGAAGGTCCTGGTGCTCACCAAGGCCGATGAAGCCGACCCCGCACAGGTCATGGAGCAGCTTAAGGCCGCCCACGAGCTTATGGAATATGACGACGAGATCGTGACGTCGTCGGTCAAGAACTTTAACGTCGATGCCTTCATCGAGACCGTTGCGCACTTTTTGCCCGAGGGTCCGCGTTGGTTCCCCGAGGACATGGGTACCGACGCTTCCGACGAGACGCTCGTTGCCGAGTTTGTGCGCGAAAAGGTCTTGCGCCGCACCCGTGATGAGATTCCGCACTCCGTTGGCGTTATTTGCGATGCGCTCGAGCAGACCAAGAAGGTGCTGCGTGTGCACGCCACCATTTATGTCGAGCGTGAGGGCCAAAAGGGCATCATCATCGGCAAGGGCGGCGAGATGATCAAGCATATCGGTATCGACGCCCGTCGCGATCTTGAGCGCATCTTTGGCACGCAGGTCTTTTTGGAGTTGGACGTGAAGGTCAAGGCCGGTTGGCGCGACGACGAGGCTCAGATTCGCCGTTTTGGCTACAACGCCGAGGACTAAGGACGCGCAGCGCGCATGACAGGCTCCCGGACATATCGCACGAAGGTGCTCGTGCTCGACAAGACCAAGCTCAAAGAGACCGATCTGATTCTGACGATGCTTGACGAGCGGGGTCGTCAGGTTCGTGCCGTGGCAAAGGGGGCCCGCAAACCCGGTGGGCGCTTGGCGGCGCGCTGCGAATTATTCTGTACCGTCGATATGCTGCTCGCACATGGACGCTCGCTCGACGTTGTTTCTCAGGCCGAGCTTTTGGAAGCGCCGGTTGGCGCCGCGCCCGATTACGAGACGACCTGCGCCGCAAGCGCGATTGCCGAGGTCGCGCGCGTGTGCTCATTCGAGGACGCCGAGGACCCGTTTACCTTTGCCATCACGCAGCGGGCGCTCACGCTTGTCGGCTGTGGGCTCGACTCGGCACATATGGACCTGCTCGTGGCGGCCTTTGTCTTTAAACTTCTGTCGCACGTGGGCTATCGACCCGATTTTTCGGCCTGCGTGCTGTGCGGAGACCCCATGCTGTCGTACTTTTCGCCCCAGGCGGGCGGGCTCATGTGCGGTTCGTGCGCGTCGAGCGTTCCGGGTGCCGAGCTGGTTTCGACCGGTGAGGTCGAGTGGCTGCGCGCCCTCATGTCCATGACCTTCGATGCACTCATGGTCGAGCGAATCGACCCGCATACGGCGGCGTTCTTGCTCGGGCTTTCGCATGTGTGGGCTGCGACGCACACCGACCAGCGCCTCCGTGCGATGGAATTCATGTTGGGTCGGTGATGATGCGCATGGGCGGTCTGCTTGTGGTAACATACCGACCTGTTGGTACCTCGACCTTGGATGCTCGCTCCACCGACGGCTTCCCAGTCCGAGGCGAATAGTGTCGCCCGCGGGCGACAAGAAACGAAAGGTGAAACAATGACTGTTTCCAAAGAGCGCAAGGCTGAGCTGACTGCCCAGTTCGGTAACACCCCGGTCGACACCGGCAACCCCAAGGTTCAGGTCGCCATCCTGTCCGAGCGCATCAAGGAGCTGACCGAGCACATGAAGTCCCACCAGAAGGACTTCCACACCCGTCGTGGCCTGCTCATGCTCGTCGGCCGTCGTCGTCGTCTTCTCTCCTACATCAAGAAGAACGACATCGTCGAGTACCGTGAGCTCATCAAGGCTCTGGGCATCCGCGACAACATCCAGTAAGGATTTGTACATGCTAAGAGCGTCCTGCGCAGCGGGGCGCTCTTTTTGTGTAAGGGCGCGAACAATCACGCTCTGAAGCGTGGCGGGGGCAGGGGGCCCGCGTCACATGAGAAGCCCACAGGCAAGGGGCCTGTGGGGTAAAGGAGAACAATGACACTCGTATCCAAGACCTTTGAGCTGTACGGCAAGACCTACACCTTTGAGTCCGGCGAGCTTGCCAAGCAGGCCACCGGCGCCTGCCTGGTCAAGCAGGGCGACACCACGATGCTCGACACCGTGGTTGTCTCCAAGGAGCGCAAGAACTACGACTTCTTCCCGCTGACCGTCGACTTCAACGAGAAGATGTACGCAGCCGGCCGCATCCCGGGTGGTTACCTCAAGCGTGAGGGCCGTCCCAGCGAGAAGGCCACGCTCACCGCGCGCATGATTGACCGTCCGATTCGCCCGAGCTTCCCGGACGGCTTCCGCAACGAGGTGCACATTGTCGCCACCTCGCTCGTCGCCGACCAGGTCAACCCCTTCGACGTCATCAACGTCATGGGTGCCTCCCTGGCCATGACGCTCGGCGGCGTGCCCTTCGAGGGTCCGCTTGCCTGCGTGCGCATCGGCCGCAACGTGGAGACCGGCGAGTTTATCGTCAACCCCACCTATGAGGAGCGCGAGAACTCCGATCTGGACCTGGAGCTGGGTGGCTCCGCCGACTTCATCTCGATGGTCGAGGCCGGCGCCGAGGAGATCTCCGAGGACGACATGCTCGCCGCCATGAAGTTTGGCCAGGAGGCCCTTGCTGCCTTCTGCCAGGCTCAGGACGAGTTTGTCGCCGAGTGGGAGCAGGTCAACGGCGCCATCGTCAAGAAGGAGTACCCGCTCGACCAGCCCGTCGAGGAGGTCCAGGAGCGCATCTTCGCCCACTACGACGAGATGGCAGCCGCCCTTCGCGACGCCGACAAGCTCTCCCGTATCGGTAAGGTCGAGGCTCTGAAGGAGTCCATCCGTGCCGAGTTCACCGAGGAGGAGCAGTCCGCTTGGGAGCGCGAGATTCCCGTGGCGCTCAAGAAGCTCGAGAAGAAGGCTATGCGTACCATGGTCGTCGAGACCGGCGAGCGCGTCGACGGCCGTGCCGCCGATGAGATTCGCCCCATCATGGTGAAGGATAACTACCTGCCGCTCGTTCACGGCTCCGGTCTGTTCCAGCGTGGCCAGACCCAGGTGCTTTCCGTCCTGTCGCTCGGTATGCTCAACGAGGGCCAGCGTCTGGATACCATCGAGCCCACCGAGGGCAAGCGCTACATGCACCACTACAACTTCCCGCCGTTCTGCACCGGCGAGACCGGCCGCATGGGCAGCCCCAAGCGCCGCGAGATCGGCCACGGCAACCTGGCTGAGCGCGCTTTGCTTCCGGTGCTCCCCGACGAGAACGAGTTCCCCTACGCCATCCGCGTCGTCTCCGAGGTCATGGAGTCCAACGGCTCCTCTTCGATGGCTTCGACCTGCGGCTCCACGCTCGCCCTTATGGACGGCGGCGTGCCCATTAAGCGCCCGGTCTCCGGTATCGCCATGGGCCTGATCCAGGAGGAGGGCAAGACCGTGGTCCTGTCCGACATCCAGGGTCTCGAGGACTTCCTTGGCGACATGGACTTTAAGGTCACCGGCACCACCGAGGGCATTACCGCTCTGCAGATGGACAACAAGGCCACTGGTCTTACCTTTGACATCTTGGCCCGCGCCCTGCAGCAGGCCAAGGAGGGTCGCGCCTTCATCCTGCAGAAGATGCTCGATGTGATCCCCGAGCCGCGCCACACCACGCGCAGCACCGCTCCGCGTATCGTCTCCATCCAGGTTCCGACTGACAAGATTCGCGACGTCATCGGTTCCGGCGGTAAGGTCATCCGCGGCATCCAGGACGAGACCGGCGCTTCGGTCGACATCCAGGAGGACGGCACCGTCTTTGTCGGCGGCACCGGCGAGTCCGTCGATCAGGCTGTCGAGCGTATCAAGCTCATCATCAAGGTTCCCGAGCCGGGCGAGGAGTACACCGGTCGTGTGGTCTCCATCCAGCCCTTCGGCGCCTTCGTCAACCTGCTGCCCGGCAAGGACGGCCTGCTGCACATCTCCCGCGTCGCCAAGGGCCGCGTGGAGAAGGTCGAGGATGTCCTTAACGTGGGCGACGAGGTCAAGGTCGTCGTCATTGAGGTCGACGATCGCGGCAAGATCTCGCTCGATCGTCTTGACAAGCCCGAGGCTCCGGCTCGCGCCGAGGGTACCTCCGAGGGCGACGGCGAGCACTTCCGGCGTCGTGAGCGTCCGCGTCGCGAGCGCTCCGAGCGCAGCGACCGTCCGCGCCGTCCCGGCGACAACGGAGGCCGCAAGCCCCGCCGCCACCACGACGCCGAGTAACAGCCGCACATAAGCAGCTCAACAAGGGCGACTCCGGACAGGGGTCGCCCTTTTGCTATTCCCGGCGGGGTCCGCGGGTAAAGTTTCCTGCTCTACAGTCCTGCTCGCACGGAGAGCACATTAAGTGCTCTCCGGCTCGTGCGGAACTC
>CALCKK010000021.1:0-1065 GCA_937966215.1 uncultured Collinsella sp.
GACGAGCCGTCTATCCATCTACGGCGCAGCCCCTTATTCAAAAGGACGGTGAGCACATCCATGGAGCGTGCAAGCGGTGTTCTCATGCCCATCTCGTCTCTGCCCGGACCGTACGGTATCGGCGGCTTTGGCTGGAACGCCTACGACTTTGTCGATTTCCTCGCCTCGTGCAAACAACATTATTGGCAGATTCTGCCCCTTACGACGACGAGCTATGGCGACTCGCCCTATCAGTCGTTCTCGGCCCGTGCGGGCAACCCCAACTTCATCGACTTTGCCGAGCTTATCGAGGCCGGCTATCTGGAGCAGCGCGATATCGACGGCGTGTACCTGGGCTCCGATCCCAACAACGTTGACTATGGCGCCATCTTTGGTGGCCGTCGTCAGATTCTCGACCGCGCCGCCGAGCGCTTTGCCGCCGACAAGCCAGCCGACTTCGACGACTTTGTCCAAGCAAACGAAGACTGGCTCATCCCCTACTGCGAGTTCATGACCGTCAAGGAGGAGTGCGGTCTCAAGGCATTTTGGGAGTGGCCCGCGGAGCTCCGTACCCGCGGTGAGGCTTCTGCCAAGGTCTGCGCCGCCCATCCCGCGCGCATGCTCTACCACCAGATGACGCAGTACTTCTTCAATCGTCAGTGGAGCCGCCTCAAGGCCTATGCCAACGAGCGCGACATCCTCATCATCGGCGACCTGCCCATCTATGTCTCGCGCGACTCCGTTGAGATGTGGGCCACGCCCGAGCTCTTTAAGATCGACGCCGCCGGTAATCCTGTGAGTGTCGCTGGCACGCCGCCCGACCAGTTCTCGGCCACCGGCCAGCACTGGGGCAATCCCATCTACGACTGGGACGCCATGGAGGCCGACGGTTTCTCCTGGTGGGAGGGCCGCATCCGCGCCGCCCTCGACATGTACGATATCATCCGCCTGGATCACTTCCGTGGCTTTGAGGCCTATTGGGAGGTGCCGTTCTCCTCACCCGATTCGTCCTACGGTTCGTGGACGCAGGGCCCCGGCCTCAAGTTCTTCAAGACGCTCGAGGAAAAGCTCGGCACGCTGCCCATC
>CALCKK010000022.1:0-15829 GCA_937966215.1 uncultured Collinsella sp.
CGTACATGTACGGATGAATATGGGAGGTGTTCGGATGAAGTTGCCAATCAAGGGTTCGAGAGCTATAAAAGGCGTAAAAGCATATCAATAGTCCTAATACTATTATTCCTTGTAAACTTACTAAAACAAGTGGTGCCCCCCATTGCTTCCACCGCCCTTACTTGCATGGCGCTTGCATCAATTTATTGTGTCATCCCCCAAAAGGCAAACCTACTAACCGAAAAGATTAGCAAAAACAGTATGGGAATATATCTTTTTCATTCTCCACTGGTTTACATTTCTTTTACCTACTGGCCCAACATAGCCCCAATGGCGATGGCAGCAATTAACCTGATTGGATTTGGATCAGTCGCCTATATGTTGACGAATCTAATTCGAGCCACAAATATGGGTTGGATAATCGGAGAAACGCCAAAGGCACCACACGATAAGAAATAGGGAAAGCAATAGCCAAGGAATACAGCTAATTAAACTGTTTCTTCCATTTATCGATGCTCGTCCAGGGAAGATTAATCTCAGTTTTAACGGGATGGTTTACCCAATCAGCTAATTTATGGAGATAGCCGTCCTCGCGTTCAAGAACGGGAAGTCCCGTGTCTTCACCGATTTGGCGGGCTCGATTATCAATTGCAATAATTAGAGAGCGATGTCCTCCATTTAAACAGCGGATGCCCGCATGGAGACGCGTCCCCACATAATCAAACTCCTCGGTTTCAATTACACGATTAAGCTCTTCGGTATTGGGGCCTATGACATTAAATTGCTTCAGATCGACTATTTGATCAAGACACCAATCAACATCATGGCTTCCTTGAATCCAAATCGTTACCTTTTCGTATTCCGACGACAGCAATTCCAGCATCTTACGGTCACGTTCCGCATCGAAACAATAATCGGTAATTGACGTAACAACGTTTTTAGAACGCTTAGAGGATATCTCGAGTTGCCTAGATGGGGTTAACGACCACATGGTCGGACATGCGGTATTAAGAACATTCTCTATGCCAATAGAGTTAAGCCTCTTCTTAGTCATTTCATCTCGAACACTATGAAGATATTCATCGGATAGCAAGGTTTTATAGAACTTCTTTGTATAGGCGTCGATAGCATCGTCCACCCCAATATCAGACATGCCCACGCCGAACAAAACAACATTTCTATTATTGCCCAACCGCTTGGCAAGCGCCCATTGCTGCTGATCAGCCATATGCGTATACAGAATAATGGTGCCGCACAACAGCTTTACGTATTCAGGATACATTTCAAGCTCTTTGGAATAATAGTGCGTTGCCACATGGGGCAACGCACCGCCAAAGATTTGATCCGCGATACAGCCACAGGCATCCATGATCACATGGTCACCAGAGTTCTCGCTTCCCATAGCCGTATCCAAAAGGAGATAGCGTTCTTGCTTAACACCATCGGATTTTTCATCGTGCCTGCACGATGTCGCAGAGGCTTTAAGTAGCTGAGTCCATTGGTTAAAGCGCGCCATTAGTTTCTCCGAAATAAACGTTTGAGTAGAGCAACGTGACCGCCTTCGACGCCCGTCGAAGCAGAAGGCTGAAACGGTTCACAATAATCATCAGATAGGTTAAAAACGGCAGACACGCTGCATGCGCCACTTTCAACCGAACGAACAACAGGATGAGCGTTGCGAGAAGGCGAAAGACAGACTAGTTGGCTTAGCTCGGCGACACAAAGCGGATTCTTGCCGTCTTCCGCAAAAGAGTATATATGAATGCGAAGATAGGCCTCTTCATCATCATTTAAAAACAGCGGAACATGCCCCGCAAAAAGACCGTCCCTAGATTCAAGACTAATCCAGCGAATATCAGACTGATCAAGGGCACACCAAACTGCCGCGCGAACATCCACTGGCATCAAAGACGACTCAAAACGCACAGTCAAATCAACAGAAGAAGCTTGAATGAGCGTTTGAGACATGGCAGACGATCGCAATCGAGCATCAGCGAGATGATCGCTGAGCAAGAAGACCTTACTTAGTTCTTCGGTTTTTAGCACATTCCCGAAGGCGGACTTCCCGCTAACCAAGGATGGCTCTTCATTCAGATAACGTGTAAAGGCCTCGAAGAACATTTCATTTTCACGCTCAATCGACGTGCAGCTAAATCGATTAGGCGAATCGCATTTTGAGCCTGAAAGAGCCTCAAGAATAGAAGAAGCAATGCCGCAAGCAGAGGGCTCAGCGAGGTGGATGGTGCCCTCCGGAAAGTCGAGTAGATTATTCTCACGGTTTATTTCAATTACCGAAAGCTTCGATGCAAGCATTTCGAAAGGCAGGCGAGAGGGATTAGTCACGCTCAACGATACGCCGGCAACACACTTGGCATAAAGCGAGGCGCATTCATCAGCGGTCAAGATGCCGAGGCTGCGTACACGTGGATCACGAATGGGAGGCATTGCGTCTTCGCCGTATAAATATACGACAACTGCATCGTCGAGCTTGAGAAGCAATTTAATTGCATCAAGCAACATGCCAGACAAACGCCGATCCTTATTGGATTGATAAATAGCACAGACGGCATACTCTCTGCTTAGATTTTGTTCCTGCGCAGTATATATATCGCTAACGCCAAAATCACAATATGGGACTTCATGCGAATAATAGGGTTCAACTTTTTTAGAAAGCCATCTGCCTATTGTTATGGGGTTTAGTTCATAACGATAACTTGCTTCGGCATTTAGATACATCTCCCCCATCGGATAGAACCAAGGTTCAAAATCCTGAATGAAGTAGAACTTATGGGTGCACTTCTGCATAGATGCAAAGTGCGCCGTATTCCAAGCGGTGGCGATTACTGCAAAAAAATCCTCGGACACACTCGGAGCCACACGAACTTCTTTAGGCGAATAACCAAACCAATCCTTTATTTCGGTCTGAACTCTATGAGCACTTTTGTATGCTTCACAGCCCGGCATAATGTAAAAGTAGTTCTCATATCCGCGAGAATCTAGAAAGGAAGCCTTGCTGCAGATGGTTCGAAAGCCGCCAGAACCCTTTGCCGGCGGAGATATTATCCAGGCAATTTGTTTCATTTAAAGCACTCAAATCGCTTCGTAGTCAAAAGGATCGAACTTATATAACGCTGCGCGCTTGGGATCTCGAGAAAAGTTAACGGAGAACCATGGATCTCCCTCAGAGAAACGCTCGGACCAGTTATGCAACAATCGTGCCTTATCCTCAAAATGCTTATGAGAGCGAGATTTACTATCAAGGGATTTGTCAACACATGCCATATGGTAGAGACATGCCTCTGGTGTATAGATCACTTTTAACCCAGCTTGAGAAGACTTGAAGCAAATATCAACATCCGAATAGTCAAGAAGATACGACTCATCAAAACCACCCAGACGATTAAAATGTTCGCGTGAAATAGCTAAACAGACACCACTCACCGCCGATACATCCCTTACGGTCAATGGCATATAGATATAGCCAGGAGAAGAGCGATGAATGCCTTGCGACAGGTTGACGATTGATTCTCCAACATAAGACAGGCCTGCCTGCTGCACAATGCCGTCAAGATCGCACGTCATTGTTCCAACGACGCCAACATCCTCTCGTTGAGAAAAACCGACGAGAGTCTTTAGCCACGAGGAGTCTAGTGCCTGAATATCGTCATGAATAAAGACGAGTTGCTCGCCACGCGCGGCGAAAGCACCGGCATTTCTCCACACAGATATATTAAAGGGGTCATCAAGCGCGTGAACGATATAGCGGCAACGAAGTCCAGAGCTCGATTGCTTAACAGCAGCTTCCGCTTCCTGCGAGCACACGAAAACGACTTCAAGATCATCAAAATCGGTGTCATTGATTGAAGATACAAGAGTCGAAAGAACCGAAGAATTGCCGCGGGTGGTAACGATTAATGAACAGGACTCAGATGAAGGAACATCATAAATGGGGCTATAACGAAAAGCACGATTATGAGAATTGACCACAGTCGCCTTGATACCGCATCTATCAAGGTGCTCCTGAACAGCTTTTATTCCAGCGAGGGTTGCATAGGGTTTACTATCGGAATTACCCGCAGTCGAATTCTCGCTTATTCTCCAGTGATACAAGATTTTAGGAACGTGATGGATCGTCCCACCAAGTTCGGCAATCTTCAGCACCATGGCATGGTCCTGGGCGCCATCCAACTCGCTGTTAGAAAGGTCAATTCTGTCTAAACATGCCCTCTTAATAGTAAGAAGGTGGCAAATATAATTATTGTCTCGAGCCATATCAAGACTAAAATCCGGCTTAAAAGTAGGATGAGCCAAGGACCCATCAGGCAATAGCTTATCTTCATCACAGTAGAGAAGATTAATATCCGAATTTTGATTTAGAGCGTGTGCATACTCAAACAAGATATTCGGTTCGAGAACATCATCATGATCGAAAAAGCAAAGGTAGTCTCCCTTGGCCATCTTGATTCCGACATTGGTGTTCTCAGTGATACCTAGATTGCCCTCAAGATCAGTCACTTTAATTCTAGAGTCTGCAGTCACGTACTCGGAAACCAAGTCGCTAAGTCCATCGTAATCTGGCGTAGAGTTAACCAGGATGAGTTCCCAATTCGAATACGTCTGAGCAATCACAGAATCAGCCATATCCCTGAAGAAATTCAAGGGAGTCTTATATAGAGGAACGATGATTGAAAACAAGGGCTGGTATGCAAGTCTTATTTGTGCTTGTGCCCGCGAATCGGATCCAGTCAATCTGCGCCCAGAAAACCAGGACAAATAACGGGGTTGATCGAATGCACACGCATGATTCCGATCAGCCTCATCCAAA
The DNA here is from genome assembly GCA_937966215.1 of uncultured Collinsella sp. GTDB lineage: Bacteria > Actinomycetota > Coriobacteriia > Coriobacteriales > Coriobacteriaceae > Collinsella. Next base: position 4,805 of record CALCKK010000022.1, read on the forward strand.
AGCTCTTTAAGCATATCTTTCTTTAGATTGATAAACGTATCTAGATGACCAGAAGCCCTGTGTATGCAAATGCACAGGCTATCCCCGACCTCAGGAATATGAAGAGAGAAATTTATTAGACCAGGATTCGCATCGGCTATTAATTTATTAAATAACAAAGATTCCCCAACAACGCAGGCTTCTTCATTAAAAGCGACAATACGATCACCCTCAAGGTAATCAGTACCCGAAAGAACACCTCTAACGATTACGCCATCAACGCAGGGAATAAAGCTCTCAATTTGGATAGAAGCGAGCGCATGCACGCCAGAACGGTCAATATTGCGAAATTGTCCACAATGCTCCGCGCGCAGCAAGCCGTTAACTTTCGACTCAATCGAAAACTTGCCAGGATTGATGCGGCGCTGGTAAATTACATTATCTCCGCTAAAGAAAGACAGCGATTGGTCGACACCAAAATCGGCAAGAACAGCAACAAATTCAGTCTCTGAAATAGGAATGATTCTTGCGGGCAGAATTTGCCCATTAGGTGATTGCGACTCAACAGCATCAGGAAAAACGGATGCGGCTTCATACAGTAGATATAGCTTGCCGTCGCCACGGCAATTTAGCTTATTGTTAAATTCGGTATTAAAAACTATGCCCATATCAGCAACACTTTCCAACAACTAAAACAAACTCGCAAATCGTAGCCAAAGTAAACGGGAATACGAGGCATATCAATATGAATCGTTTGCTGTCCCCAAAGACCAAGCGACTTTGGTTAAGGATAAACGATAGGCACGGAACCAGAAGTGGCAAAAGGTAACGACTCTGGCAACCATTAACTGTCCCCAATCCAACGGGAGTAAAAGACACATAAAGTGCAGTTGCCACCAAAATCACCGTAAACAAAAACACAAATGAGGCCCATAGAAATTGTGCGAGACCAATATGATTAACGCTAATCGAATCGGCCGAAAAAAGCCCAAACAACAATAGGCAAACAGCTGGAAGCACCTGAACCAACCCACGGATTGCATTTACAGAAATCTGAGCAGCAAGCGATCCAAGGTATGCAAAGTTCAATGCATATCCAGAAGAGGTTATCGGATTTAAATAATAAGTTGAAAAATAATTGGCGAGTATTTCCGCGTAGCGCAATGGATCGGCGAGAATGAAAGCGATTTGCTGACCAGAGTTAACATCGGAGCCGCCTCGCATATCGCCAACGTTAGATCCGCCGGCCGTTGAAAACAAGAACGGAAGCGCAAATGAGGCAAAAGCAATCAAGCCCAAAACAAACACGGCGGCATAGTAATGAACTCGTTGCTTCGAGCCCGCAAAACGATTACGCGGAACCATAAAGAAAAGACCGATTATCGGAAAATACACAGCTTTGACTGCGAGTCCTAAAAAGGTAAATAAAAATGCGAGTGCTATATTGCGAACTGTAAATTCATTTAAATCACCCCATGCATACCTCAAAAAATAAGCAAAACCGAGAATGATAAACGAAATGAGCCATGCATCATATGAGAAACATGACGCAAGAAAGATCGAAGTTGGCAGCATTCCCACAAAAGCAAATAGTCCCTTTTTTGAGGGCGTAACCTTGATTGCAATGGCAATTGCAAGACAGTAACTAAATAAATTGCAAATCCGAGCGAATTGAATCATAGAAGAAAAATCGAAATGCAGAAGGCGAGCGAGCCAAAGGCCAATTGCCGATGGAATATACCCAATGCTGCTAAGCGTATAAACGAATTCTTCATGCTTGTTAACTTGCACATGACCAGAAGCGATATCAGATCTATAGGAGCCATTCAACTGCCTAGCATGCTCAAGAATTTCCGCTCGATCAAAATGGGAAAGAGAGGGCTCTTCATAGCCCTGTGCACGACGGACCGCTTCGTCAGTAAAGTTAATATCCGAATCAGTTTTTTGAGTTTCAAATAAATAAGATGTCGAAAGGGCATTGGAATAGTGAATTTGATCATCCCATGAAATACCCGTCGTTATCGGAGTGCTCACCACAAGGAAAACACCAATTGAGAATGCAGCGATAAAGAAAGCAACAGGAAGGGCAGAATTTCTCTTTCGAATGCCCGAGCAAGCCGTGAAAACCGAAGTTATGATTACCAGCAGGAAATAAACAACAGCATTAATGAACCCATTCACGAATGCAATCGTAGAGCAGCCAAAAACAATAAAGAATGCGATAATCAGCAGGGAAACGTAATCGGTAGCCTTGACCCTCGCCGAAGCAGAATGGAACAACGCTTTCAGAGAAAAGCCGCTTTGGAATAAATAGAGTATTGCGCAATAGGAAATCAGAAAAAAGAATATGAGCCGCTTTTTATTCCAGTCAGCAATATTCGAGAAATGAGAAGCCGGCGAGCCAAGAACGGTGCAGCCCTCCCAGATGACCGCCACAGCAAATGCCGTAAGCAACAGGACTAATAATTGAGCGCAGCGACCAGAACAGTTGCCACGCTTTTTTTCATCATCTGAGGAAAGGAAGATATAATATGATTGCCAAATGGCAACATCTACAACGACGCAATAGAGCGCTAAAACGAACAGCTGTGAGACAGAGTGGTTCACATAAAAGTGCTTCATGCACAGAAGCTCGACAATAAAGAGAAGAGCAACGAAGACGGCTTTCATTATTTGCTTTTGGTTTACGCATCGAGACAACACGGGGCTAATTCACCTTTATCCAAATCAAGCTGCAAGGGCCCTCGAAGAATCGTTCCCAGTCATCTGGATGACAAGTATGGGCACCAAGCACTGTTCACAACTGTTGAAAGAAATATAAGTAGAGACATTCCCATCCGGATGATTTATACGCCAAAGCGAAACGCATAGCCTACTTTTCCTTCTCCCTACTTAACGCAACAGCCTGAACAAGCGAGTTCAAACGCTCTTCCTGTCGAGAGAGGCGAAGAGAATTGCAGAAATCACGGACCACAAGAACGGCAATAACGTAAAGGAACACGAAGTTAGAAGCCGACAGGAAACCAAATAGACTTGAAAGCCACATTGCAACTTGTGGAAAAACGCCCAAAATTACAAAACTGACGCTGAATAGCAGCCAAAACAGAGAATCCAAAACTTGCATTTGGGATTTTTTTAATTTGCGCAATACGAACACGAATACCAAAACAGCGCAAACGAGAAGCAAAATACGAAGAGAGACCGGCAAATGGATCACCTAAACCACTGAACGACAAGGAGCGTAACGAAAACACGAACCATATACTGCATAGACCTAACAGGGTTAAGATAGCTCTCGCCACCTTGACGCTCGCGCATCTTAACCTGTACCTCTGAAATAGAATACCCTTGCTTCAAAAAGAGAGCGAGAGATTCTGGTTCCGGATTTAAGGTATTGTCGTAATAGTATTTCGTAAGAATATCCCGCCCAAATAGCCTAAATCCAGACGTGGGGTCACTGATCCTCTTGCCTGTCAGAATCTTTATTAGCACCGTAATCATACGCGAGCCGATCATGCGAAGCGTCTTGTCTTTGCGCACGCTTACAAACCTAGAGCCAATGACAATATCTGATCCATCAGATTGAGCCCTATCAACAAGGACCTTTATATATTCCGGACAATGCTGGCCGTCAGCATCAAACTGAACCATATAGTCATATCCATGATCAACCGCATAACGCGCAGCCGTCTGAAACCCAACGGTCAAACCACAGTTAATGGGCATATCAATGATGTCACAACCAAGATCCTTGCAGATAGCTAGCGTTCGATCTCGAGACCCATCATTGATAACAACAAAATCAAACTCAGGTGCAATTTGCCTGAGCTCGCATATCGTCTTTTCTATGCATTCCTCCTCATTATAAGCAGGAATAGCGATAAGAGTTTTAGGTGTCATATACACATAAACCGATCTCTAGTTTTTCTCATTATTATACCGAGAGATATACAAATGGTTAAATAGACACAACGAATGGTGCACCCTTGATTATCAACCCTTGATTATCAACTTCATCCGAACACCTCCCACATTCATCCGCACATGTGCGGATGAATGTGGGAACCCGATACCCTGAGGGCCGAACCGGTTGGCCCCGGGGACTCGAAGGACGGCATGTCCGGAAAGAAGAAAAAGGGTTCCGAGAAGGCGACCCCGAGTATCTACGGCAGGCGCTCACCAGACACGAAAGGGACACGGTCCAGAAGATGCTGGAGCTGGACGCCCGCGCGCCTCCAGGGCGATGCTCGGCGGCGATGCGGAGGCGCTGCTAGACGCCTACAGCCTGGAGGACGTGCCCATCGGAAGACTCGACCTGACGCCGAGCCTCATCGAGAGGGCACGCGCAGAGAGGCGCGACGCCCCGCTGGCCTAGCCCAAAGGCAAAACGGAAGAGGCGGACCGACCGTCCGGCTGAGTCTGGAAAGAGGTGCCAGACTGAGGGCGGAGAATGGCCCCCGGACCTATCGAACACATATCCACCGTTCCTTCAACTGGGGAAACGGCGCCCCCGGGGTCCATGGGGGCCGCGGGGGCGTTCGGCTAGCCGCGGGTACGGACTATCTGCGCAGTGTGTTCGGCTGAGATCGGAAATCAACCACGAATGGTGCACACGGCATCGAGAACCCCGCAACAAACCTAGCCCTAGATTTCAAAGCTAGCAATCTTCCGAGTGTCAAACGGCATGGTTACGCCATGTCTCTCTAAGCGTAGGTGCACAACTACGAGGTTTTCTCAAATGTTTTAATTGTAACCACATGCGCCATATTAATGACATTCATTAAATACGACTTAGAGCAAAATGGGATTTGAAGCAATTGGGAAATACCTTTTGCTCGATTACCAGAATGAATATTTCTCAACCCATTATTAAATAACGCATTTGCCTTTAGATAGTTCTCAGCTCGGCGCCGATCGAACCGCTCGGCGACGATTGTATCAATCTTATCGGCATCCAGTGATCGACCCTCTTTGAAAGCTGAACATAAACACTGAGAAACAACGAACTGTTTATACAAATTGCTACGCGAAATGCTATTAACAGTCATTCTGTATCGAATGAGCGGCTCTGGAACATTTCCAATAGTGAACCCTTCCAGCTCGGCACGCAACAGTAAGTCATAATCTTCTGCTAGCGGAACAGACCGATACCCCATTTCAAATACAGACCTTCTTCCAAACCAACTCGGATGAGGTACGCAATTTCTAATCATAAGAGAACGCCTAACGCCTTCACTCGAACTTGGAATTGAATCAACGAGATATAATTGACTACCGTCTTCGTCAATGGCGTTCAAATAAGAACCCACTAGGTCAAGCTCATGTTCTTCAAGATACGACAACTGCCGTTCAATGCGCTGCGCCTCAGAAATGTCATCTGAGTCCATTCGGCAGATATACTGACCGTGTGAGACCTTGAACGCCCTTTCCAAAGATGCAGCAAGACCAAGATTGCGTTCATTTCTCACAAGGCAAATCCTGCTGTCATGAGAGCTATAGTTTTGAGCAATATCGTAAAGTGTGTTGTCATCTGGATTATCAAAAACAACAACTACCTCGATTCGATGATAGGTCTGCTTTAAAATAGACGCTAGTGCCTCAGTAAAATCTTTGGCGCTCTCCCTATAACAAGGCATGAGCACTGAAACCAACTGTGAATCTGTCAACTAAAACCTCCAACACCGCTGCGGGAGCAAACGCTAATGAAAACTACCGATAGTTTAATAGTCCTTCATGTGGCATATATTACAAGTGATTTCGCTTCTGGCGTGTCTACAGTGGTGCCTCAATACCTAAATGAGCAGTCAGAAATAAAGGACATGAATATAGCTCTATTAAATCTTACAAACTACAGACCTAAAGATGCGAAATATCCCGTCTTCCATCAGTCATGCATAGAAAAACTTCCTGAACCGTTTTGCAATCCGTCACTCGTAATATTTCATGAGATATATAGGCCGGATCACATTAAACTAAGCCATTGGCTCAGAAGACGTGCGATCCCATACATCATCACACCACATGGGTCTCTAACATATGTGGCGCAAGAACAGCATCATTTAGCTAAACAATTGCTTAATGTTTTCTTCTATAACGCCTTTATTCGCAATGCTGATTGTATCCATTTCCTATCGGAAAAAGAGGCGATGAGTTCAAACGGCTTTAAACATAGGAAAGCAAGCATTATTCCAAATGGTGTTAGCATCCCAAAAGCCAAAGCCTCAAACTTAGACAGCCGCATCGCGCTTTTTATTGGCCGCCTAGATATAGAGGTCAAAGGTCTTGATCTACTGATCAAAAGTTTGCCGCTAATTGCTGATGAGCTAAGAGGGCTCGGAGCTAAAATCTACATCTACGGTCCAGACGAAGATGGGTCTATGGCCAAACTGGAACTACTTATTGCCGACAATCAAGTATCCGATATTGTTTTATTAAATGGTCCAGTTAATGGTCAATCTAAAGCGGACGCTTTTCTCCAATCGCAGTTTTATATCCAACTTTCACGCACTGAAGGTTTCCCGACGTCTGTTTTGGAAGCACTAGCATATGGCCTCCCAATTATTGTTACCGAGGGAACCACATGGAAAGAAACAGCGAACAATAAAGGAATTGGAATCGGTGTAGAATCTGATCTCGAAGCCATTTCTAACGCAATTCTCACCCTGTTCAATGACGATGAATATCGTTGTAAACTTGCAAATGCAGCTAGAAAGTATGCAATTGAACACTTTCAATGGAAGGCCATTGCCAAGCGTCAATTTATTTTATACAGGGACATTGTAAACGGGCTTTCTAACTAACCATCTTGTTCTTCCAATACGGAAAGGGACTAAATGCTGTTTTCAATTATTATCCCTGCATATAATGCGGCATCCAGTTTGCCGGAAACGCTATCATCCATCTACCAACAAACATATGACGGCTATGAAATTATTCTCATCAATGATGGATCAGCAGACGCTACTGAAAGTGTCTGCAAAGTGTTTTGTGAATCTCACAACAATACTCATTACGTTAAACAAAATAATATGGGCGTATATGAGGCCAGGCGAAAAGGCGCGGAGATAAGCACCGGAGATTACCTGGTCTTTGTTGATGCGGATGATTCTTTACGCTTCGATACCCTATCTATTCTTGCTCGCGAAATCGATAAGTGCAATCCAGACATAATCTGTTTCAGCTATACAAGAAACCCAGACTATTCAAACGATCCGTTTATCAATCCCGCCCTTCCGTCTGGCATCTATGAAGGTGACGATCTCGCCGAAGTCAGAAAATGTTTGGCACGAGGGAAACTCAATTCAATTTGGGGAAAGGCAATCAAAAGAAACTGTCTGATTGACGATTTAAGCAATACCGATACAAAGAGAATCGATTTTGCAGAAGATTTTCTGCAAATGATACCCATAGTCGATTCAGCCGGATCGGTTTTACAAATAAGTGATGCACTGTATTATTACAATTGTCAAAACGAACAAAGTGCAACACACAGCTATAAGGAAAAACAGCTTTCAGATTTAACCTTCGTCACCTCAAGCCTAGTGAAAATCGCTGCTCGTTGGGGAGAAGAAACAGAAAGGCTGGCATGGAAAACAAGAACGGAACAGTATCTTTATCTTCTATCGATCAACGAGCTCAGTGACAATAATGAGACCAAAAAACGTAACTTTGTTTCAATTTCAGAGGCCTTATTTAATCCCTCAATTAAAGCTGATGTCCCTTGCAGCACCTACAGACCTGACAGCTATTTACTGTTCCTTGCGGCAAAGAATAAGCACTATTTGTTATCTCGAGTAGTAATACGCTGTTGTGAACAGCTAAAACTATTGATACTGAAAATCTTGAGCTAATCGCCCTGTTGTCATCGCTCATTTTTCCTGGCACCGAGTAGTAAAACCAACCGACTTAGCCTTCGATAATCAAATGTCAGGCAAGCCGGTTGGTCATAAAAGTAATGAAAGTACATTAGGCTATTCTGCTTAATAAGCGTCGCAGATTATCGCTTGATAAATGCAGATATGCTCGTCTTTTCGGATTCGTTTAGCCCAAACATCAAAACCAAGAAGAAATAGATAAAGAAATAAATTATTGCTGACACCAAAACCACCACAAGGCCAGATAAAAGGCTTTTAATTAGGTTATAGAGCAACAGCAAAGCCCCCGTACCGACAATAACCAAGACGGAAAGTTTGGCAATTTCAAGCCAAAATTTCTTTATGTTCAACCCAAGTTTTTTAGAATAATACCAATTCATACAGAAACCGTTACCTATAACCATAGCGATGGCTGTTGAAACTGCTGCGCCCACTATGCCCATAAGCTTGAGCAATATAATCGTCACGACCACGTTGACAAGCGCAATCGCAAGATACATATACCCCCTATACAGGTAAACATTCGCAACCTGCATTATGGTAAGTCCCAGGTTCTGAATTAAGTCAATGGTAAATGGAACCATTACGATCAAGGCGATATAGAAAGCGTCTATATAGTCCTTACCAGCCCAAATAATGATGAAATCTTTCCCCAGAACAATAAATAGACTAAGAACAAATCCGCAGACGATAAAGGAAATGCGACCGACTTTAATGAAGAGATCCGAAATTTCAGACATATCCTTATTCTGGCAATACAGTTCTGAAACTCGAGGAAGAAAAACTGAAGAGGCTGCCGTACCGATTGTCATATAAATCGTGTAGATTTGAGATCCAACAGAATATACCGCAACGGCGGCAGCACCAAAATAATAGCCGACAATTAATTGATCGGTTTTCCAGAAAATCTGGTCAGCAATCGTCACCAATACAATCGCGCCGCTAAAAAATAGCAATCCTTTAGCCAGTTTCATGTCCCAGCCATGATATCTGAAACTAATATGCAGATTATATTTAGCAAACAAACGCTGGCTCACCGCGCACAACACATTTGTAACAAGCACAACTAAACATACGGCTAATGCATTCTTAAAAATTGTCGTAAGTCCATACACAATGAAAGGCTGAGCTATTAGGGCGGCCAATTGCGAGCCCTTCAAAAAAACGAACCTTTCATTAGCAGTTATCGCCGCAACGCTAATAGTGTTGTTCATGATAACAATTGTGTTGATCCCTAATACAACAAGCATTGCGGAACACTCATCAAGCTGTGAGTTTGTAAAACTGGCTGAATATACAAACCGAACAACCACGGCGAGAACGCAACTTATTAGCATCACGAACACAGATAGGACCCAGTACAGACGCCTAGCTATTGCGAGAGTATTCTCCATTAAGTCATTTTTGCCCTCTGCCATATACTTGCAATAAAAACGCCCAACACCGGCAGACAAAATCCCATTAATGGAAACTATATAAGACATGATAGAACCTATCAATTGATAGAGTCCATATTCGTCTTGTCCAATGTTTTGCAACAACATCGGAACATATACAAAGCCGACTAAAGCCTGAGCCAGTATATAACCATATGTAATTATTATGCCAGTAAGTCTTCTGCTTGCGCTACTTATCAGAATCACCGTTTCACAATTAGTTGCTTCAAATACCATTCAGAAATTAAAGCACTATTTAATCAGAACAACCGATTGCCGAACCTCTCCTTTGTTCGCATTGTTAAAGCAGGGTCCGATTAAATTCCCAGGCAGAATTTGATGCCACATTTTATTGTCATGCGGATTATCTCCCCAAAAGAACCCAATATGACAGTCGATTGATCCGTCAGTCTTAAAGAAGACAATATCTCCCTTTTGAGCATAACCACTATTTAGCATATCTTGGACAGTACGGAACTCATACATTTTGCATCCCAAATCTCGAGCATAGCCATACCATCTCCAAGCGTTAATATAGCCGCCACCGCCTGGCCCCCCAGCCCAAGGAGAGTGATTATTATTCTGCGCAATACGATTGACATCGCCACCAACCGCAGCATAAGCATGAGCCACGAAGCCAGTGCAATTCATGCCAGTATAGCCATCCCATCTCGGGGCACCTTTTGGGTAAAGGCAACTATCATAGGAGAAGCCACCGGAATATCTCGTTCCTAAATAATAGCCATCAAATTGATGCGACGTAAGCCAAGTGACGAGTCCAATACGACTAACCCCCAAAACCGTTGAGCTGCCAAATGGGCTGTAGTAAATCTGAGTCGACTTCGACTGGAGAGTGCCATCAGGAAGCAAGACATCGCAGTAAAGATCGTAATAACCATCTTGTAATCCAAGTGCAGAGGGATTGAAATAAGCGTCATTCACACTGGAAAATTCTTTTAGAACACCCCATTTACTCCAGTCGGACTTGGCCCAAACAAATTTAAACTGAAATTGCCCAGATTTTTCAGCTGCAAGCGTTCCCAAATCAGCTCGAACTCCCCAAGAATTATTGCCATCAGTCGAAATTGCAGTAATCCTCGAGAAATCCCAACAGCTAATGATTGTTCTTTTTGTTTGGACAACTCCATCTGACCCCGAAACGTCACAGATCAATTCATAGTCTCCGGCGTCTTTTGGATCCCATTGCAAGTGTGAACTTGTGCCCTGTTGAGCAACGCCCCAGTCAGCCCAATTATTCTTATTCCAGACGAACTTATACTGTAAGTAATTAGTATCACCCGAGCATCTGGCATCGATCTCAGTGCTTTCATTAGGCCTGACAAGCGTTGCAGAAGAACTCAAGGACTCGTAATTCCACTTCTCGGAGCCAATCGAGCATTCAGTCTTCGAGGTCATCGTCTGATCGTTGGCCTCATCAATAACATCAACAAAAACGGTGACAGCGCCAGATTTATCGACTCTCCAGTCAATTGAGGATTTACCTCTGCCGGAGTCAATCACACCCCATTCAGCCCAGTTGTTCCGCATCCAAACATATTTGTATGAAATCTGATTATTCTTTCGGATGGTAATCCGAGGTGTAATTGAAAGCGTATCCCCTACGCACAAATTGGATGAATCAGATTTCAAATCTATTGAAGTGAAGTTAGATAGATTTCTCTCCACCCTGACGGGGAACCTCCAGGTCCTCACGTTGCCGGCCGAATCGACGGCGT
>CALCKK010000023.1:0-2265 GCA_937966215.1 uncultured Collinsella sp.
GCATCAACTCCGCTGAGCAGCGCGAGGCGCTCAACAAACTGATCGATCAGGCACTCGCGAAGAGCGAACAGTAAGTCCGTGGGACAGACAACTGAAGAAGGGGAGTCGCTGGAAACAGCGACTCTTTTTTCTGCTTCGGGGTAGCATCATGGGTATACGTCGAAAGGGCACGCAGCTTTTCGTGCATTGCCTGAGCGGTGCGCGAAGCAACCAAGCTGTGAGTTTTCTTAAGCGTTCTGGGTATGGCAGTGTCAAGAATATCGGCGGCATAAGCGGCTACACGGGAAAGGTGGTGCGTTAGCTATGAAGGTGGTTATCGTTGGAGGCGTCGCGGGCGGCGCATCGGCGGCGGCACGTTTGCGCAGACTCGACGAGCAGGCCCAAATTGTCATCTTTGAGCGCACGGGTTTTGTATCGTATGCCAACTGTGGGCTTCCGTACTACATTGGCGGCGTGATAGAAGAAGAGAGCGCATTGACGCTGCAGTCTCCCAAGGGCTTTTGGGATCGCTTTCGCATTGCGGTCAAGACGAGTCACGAGGTGTTTGCCATCCATCCCGATTCGCATACGGTCGAGGTTCGCAATATGCTGACGGGCGAGGAATTTGTCGAGACGTATGACAAGCTCATCCTGTCGCCGGGTGCAAAGCCGATCCGCCCTGCGTTGCCGGGCATCGACTCGGATAAAATCTTTAGCCTACGCACCGTTGAGGACACGCTGCGTATTCACAGCTATGTTCGAGAGCGGCGACCGAGCAGTGCCGTCGTGATCGGCGGCGGCTTCATTGGCGTCGAGACGGCGGAGAACCTGTGCGAGCTGGGGCTCCAGGTGACCCTTCTGCAGCGTCCCGTCCAGCTTATGAACAACCTGGATTACGACATGGCGACCCTTTTGCATACCGAGGTGCGTGAGCACGGTATCGATCTGCGCCTCAAGGCCGATGTGACAGGTTTTGAGGAAGTTGATGGCCGCGTTGTCACCCATGTTGCGGGCGATGGCCCTATCGGAGCCGATATGGTACTGCTTGCCATTGGCGTGGCACCTGAGAGCCATCTGGCGCAAGAGGCGGGGCTCGAACTGGGCATCAAGGGGGCTATTGTGGTCAACGACCGCATGGAGACCTCTGCTGCCGACGTGTATGCCGTGGGCGATGCCGTGCAGGTCACGCATCAGGTGACCGGCGAGGACGCGGTCATTTCGCTCGCCGGCCCCGCCAACAAGCAGGGGCGTGTCGTCGCCGATGTCATAGCCGGCATGGACAGCTGCTACCTCGGATCGTTGGGCTCATCGGTTATCAAGGTATTCGACTTGACGGCGGCAAGCACGGGACTATCCGAAAAGGCAGCACACGCGGCGGGAATTGACTGCGACAGCGTGGTCCTGTCGCCCGGTTCGCATGCGGGTTATTATCCGGGTGCAACGCCCATGACCATGAAGGTTGTCTTCGAGAAGCAGGGATTGCGCCTGCTGGGTGCGCAAATCGTGGGCATCGATGGTGTGGACAAGCGTATCGACGTTCTGGCGACTGCCATCCAGGCAGGCATGCGCGGCGATAGGCTTAAGGATTTGGACCTAGCATACGCGCCGCCGTATTCATCGGCGAAGGATCCCGTCAATATGGCGGGCTTTATGATCGAGAACCTCAATCGCGGCATACTGGCGCAGTGGCATTGGGAGGATGAGCCCAACTTGCCACGCGATGGCAGCGTGCAGCTGCTCGATGTTCGTACGGAAGGGGAGTATGAGCGCGGGCATATCGATGGTTTCGTAAACATTCCCGTCGATGATCTGCGCAATCGCCTGGGCGAGCTCGACCGGGCCAAGCCGGTTTACGTGATTTGCCAGAGCGGCATTCGCAGCTACATTGCTTGCCGCATTTTGGCGCAGCATGGCTTTGAGTGCTTTAACTTCTCGGGCGGCTATCGCTTCTTTGCAGCCGTGACTGAGGCTCGCCGCGGCAGCGCTAACGTTATGCCGTGCGGGCTCGAAAAGTAGCGCGCATTGGAATGTGACAAAGTGACAGCCTCTTTGTCGCATCGGGGATGTTATACGCGGGATGGTGCGCCATGCGGCGTGCTGTCCCGTTCGTTTTTTGGCGCGGTTCGTTACATTCCTCACTGGTATCGGCCAAAAATGAGGATAGAGTAGGACAAACGCGCCGAACGTGAACGGCGGGGGAGCGGGCGAGCGCGCCCGCGCGAGAGAGGTTGCCGTCCATGCTGGATCTCAGAGTTATTTGCAAAAGGTACGTTACGCAGTCGTTTA
>CALCKK010000024.1:0-47278 GCA_937966215.1 uncultured Collinsella sp.
GGAAGTTCGCGAAGCCCACTTCCCGGAGCAAGGCAACCCGCCCGGAGCAGGCCCCAGCGCGAGGCAGTCCCGGATGCCTACCTACTCGTTGTCGCCTGCGGTCATTTGGGTTGCGGAGAGCGTGCCGTCGGCAGCAGTTGCAGCTGCAGCGTCGGGCCAGACCCAGTCGGTAAAGGCCGGGTGATCGAAGCCCTCGTTGCACGCGAACTCAAAGGCCTCGGTGCGGAATGCCTCCCACTCGTCAATCTGCTCTGCAAACTTGTCGGCGTCGACCATGCGCAGCACGTCGGCGGCCAGGGCCCAGCGGTCCATGTTGTTCAGACGTAGCATGTCGAACGGCGTGGTCGTGGAGCCCTTCTCCTCGTAGCCGTGGACGCGGAAGGCGTCGTGGCCGGGGCGGTTCCAGATCAGGCGGCGAATCGTGCCGGCATAGGCGTGGAATGCAAAGAGCACGGGCTTCTCACCGCAGCCGAACAGCTCAGCCCAGCGCTCGTCGCTGATGGCCTGGTCGTTCTCGCAGACGTTCTGGATCTTGAGCAGATCGACCACGTTAACGAACCACACCTTAATGCCTAGCTCGCGCAGCATATCGGTTGCGGCCAGAGCCTCGAGCGTCGGCACGTCACCGCAGGTCGCAACCACGACGTCGGCCTCGGCGAGTGAACCAGCGGTCGATGCCCACTTCCAAGTCGCGACGCCCTCGGCGAGCTCGGCCTTTGCCTCGTCGACCGTCTGGAAGGTCGGGGCGGGCTGCTTGCCGCAGAAGATGGCGTTGACGCAGTCGGTGGACTGGTAGACGCGCTCGGCCACAGCGAGGGCCATGTTGGCGTCGGCCGGATAGTACGCATTCACGATATGCGTGTCGTTGGCCTTGTTGAGCAGCAGGTCGATAAAGCCGGGGTCCTGGTGCGAGAAGCCGTTGTGGTCCTGACGCCAAACATGGCTCGACAGCAAAATGTTGAGGCCGCTGATGGGAGCACGCCACGGAATCTCGCGCTTGGTGGCCTCGAGCCACTTGCAGTGCTGGTTGACCATGGAATCGACCACGTGCACAAAGCTCTCGTAGGAGCTCCACACGCCGGAGCGGCCGGTGAGCACGTAGGCCTCGAGGAAGCCCTCGCACTGGTGCTCGGACAGCTGCTCGACGACCTTACCGGAGCCGGCGAGCAGCTCGTCGTTGGCCTCGTCCTCGTAGAAGCCGGCATCCCACTGCTTCTTGGTCACCTTGTAGGCAGCCTGCAGGCGGTTGGACGCGGTCTCGTCGGGGCCAAAGATGCGGAAGTCCTCCATGTTCTTAGCCAGAACGTCGGCAGTGTACTCGCCAAAGACGCGGGCGGCCTCGGTGGAGCCCCAGCCATGGCCCTTCTCGGCAACGGGAATCTCGTGGGCGTGAATATCGGGGAGCTCGAGCTCGCGGCGCACCTTGCCGCCGTTCGCGTTGGGATTGGCGCCGATACGCAGCTCGCCGGTCGGCATAAAGGCCGTCACCTCGGGGCGCACCTGGCCCTCGGGCGTAAAGAGCTCCTCGGGCTTATAGGAGCGCAGCCACTCGCGCAACACGCGGAAGTGCTCATGGGTGTCCTTGGCACTCGCCAACGGCACCTGATGGGCGCGCCAGGAGTCCTCGGTCTTCTTGCCGTCGATGTGCTTGGGGCAAGTCCAGCCCTTGGGCGTACGGAACACGATCATGGGATAGGCCGGACGGGCCACGGTCTCGCCTGCGGCGGCCTGGGCCTGCGCGGTGGCCTTGATGTCGCAAATCTCATCAAAGACCTGCTCAAACAGGGCAGCGAAGCGCTCGTGGATGCTTGCGTGGCTCTCGTCGTCAAAGCCGGCGACAAAGAAGTGCGGCTTGTAGCCCATGCCCTCGAAGAACTTGGTGAGCTCCTCGTCGGACACGCGGGCAAGGATGGTGGGGTTGGCGATCTTGTAGCCGTTGAGGTGCAGGATCGGCAGGACGATACCGTCAGTTGCCGGGTTCACGAGCTTGTTGGACTGCCAAGAGGTCGCAAGCGGGCCGGTCTCGGACTCGCCGTCGCCCACCACGGCCACGGCCAGCAGGCTCGGGTTGTCCATGACGGCGCCGTAGGCGTGGCTGAGCGTGTAGCCGAGCTCGCCGCCCTCGTGGATGGAACCGGGCGTCTCGGGCGCAAAGTGGCTCGGGATGCCGCCGGGATAGGAGAACTGGCGGAAGAACTTCTGCAGGCCGGCCTCGTCATTGGTGATGTCGGGGCGAATCTCACGGTAGGTACCATCGAGCAGCGACTGGGCGGTGCCTGCGGGGCCACCGTGGCCCGGGCCCATCAAGAAAATGGCGTTCTGGTTGTGATCGGCGATGAGGCGGTTGACATGACCGAACAGGAAGTTGATGCCGGGCGTGGTGCCCCAGTGACCGACCAGACGGTGCTTAACGTCCGGACGACCAAAATCGCGCGTCTCGCCGGTCTTCTCGTCGACAAAGTCGCTGCGCATCAGCGGGTTGGAGCGAAGGTAAATCTGGCCGACGGACAGGTAGTTCGAAGCGCGCCAATACAGGTCGACACCCTCGAGCTCGGAAGCGGGAACCTCATGTCCCAGTTTTTGCCACGGCGTTCCCAGTGTTTTAGCCATTGTTTATGTCCCTTCGCTGCGCGGTCGCCTTCCGATACGGCAACCTTTCGTTGGGACTAGTATATTTGCTAAAACGTTTTATCATGGTGAAAAAACGTTTTACCATCCTGATTTGCCATATGGACAGGCAAAAGCAGACATTCACCTGCGGCATTGTCTGTCACAGGTACTCCACATTCAATCTGCATGAATTGATAAACGTGTTTAGTTGTGTTTAGTAAGCTCGAGCACGCTGTCCTTAACGATAAGCGCCGGCTCCAGAACGACCTCTTCGGCACGCCTGCCGCCCCTACCGGCAAGACGCTTGGACATGCAGCCAAAAGCATGCTCGGCGAGCACGCCGGGGTCCTGCTCGATCGCGGTCAACGCCGGCTCAAAGAGAACGTCGGCCGCCGAGTTGTCATAGCTCACCACCGAGATATCGCCCGGAATGCTCTTCCCCATCTCGTGCAGGCGCTTGAGCAGGCCCAGCGCAATGTTGTCCGAGCTTGCGAACACAGCAGTGGCGTCAGTTGCGAGCACCGCCTCCGAGGCCTCGTAGGCACTCGGAATGTAATACTCACTCTCGAACTCCAAGCGCGCATCGATGGGCAGCCCCACCTCGCGCAGCGCACGCTCGTAGCCGGCAAGACGCTTACGACCCGTATTGGAGCGGCGCGCGTTAACCAGGCAGGCAATACGGCGGTGGCCTTGCTCGATCAGATAGCGGGTGGCCATATAGCCGCCCATCTCGTGGTCGAACATCACCTTGTCGCACTCAAGTCCCTCAATGGCACGGTCAACCATTACCGCCGGGATGGGCAGATGGCTGACTTCTTCGCGCAAAGCGCGGTCGTCCGAGAATTCGTCGCCCACGACCAAAAACACACCATCGACGCCGCGCGTCACCAGCTGGCGCAGGAGCTCTAGATCGTCCTCGGCGCTTCCACCCGAACTGGTAATAAAGAGCGCGTAGCCGTCCTCGCGGCAGCGCTTTTCCAGACTGCCAGCGAGCGAGGCAAAAAATCGGCTCTCGATGTTGGGAACGATAAGGCCCAGCGTGCGCGACTCGCGCATGACCAGGCTGCGCGCGATCTGGTTGGGAACATAGTGGTTGCGCGCCGCGACCTCTTTGATGCGCTTGCGGTTTTCTTCCGAGATGCGACAAGGCCGGTTGTTGAGAACAAGCGAGACCGACGAGGGGGAAAGCCCCACCTCCTGGGCAATCTGCTTGAGAGTAACTTTGTTGCCCATCTCGCTCCTTCCGAGTATTCGCGCAATCTCTTGAAAGTATAGCGACCGTCCCTCTACCTCGATGATAAACACTTTACCAATCCGGTAGACGGCTGTTTTATCGCCGCGATTGGTGCAAAGCAACCTGACCCCTTTGCACCATGTGATGCATTGGGGTCAGGTTACTTTGCACCAAATCCATCCGGGTGGGGTATATTGCATTCGATTGATGAAAACGACCACCATAAGGCGGATATACGTATGCACGAGAATGACTTTTTTAACGAGGACCTGCTCTGCGCGCTCGCTGGCGTTGCCGGCGAGGACAACGTGCTCATGAGCGAGCCCATGCGCGAGCACACCACGTTTAAGATCGGCGGCCCGGCCGACGTCTTTGTCACGCCCGACACCGAGCAGGGACTCGTTGCCACGCTCGATACCTGCTACCGCTGCGATCTGCCACTCACCATCGTGGGCAACGGCTCCGACCTGCTCGTCGGCGACAAGGGCATCCGCGGCGTCGTCGTGGCGCTGGGCGAAGGCCTCTCTAACATCACCGTCGACGGCACGCATGTTACGGCAGCAGCCGGCGCGCTGCTCTCGGACGTAGCGGCAGCGGCAGCCGAGGCTAGTCTTACCGGCATGGAGCCCATCTCGGGCATTCCCGGATCGGTCGGCGGCGCCTGCTACATGAACGCCGGTGCCTACGGCGCCTGCATGGCCGATGTGCTGGAGTCCGTGCGCGTCTACAAACCTGCTCGCCAGCTCGACGACGGCACCCGCGGCAGCGGCAATATCATTGAGTTCGATGTCGATGAGCTCAACCTGGGCTATCGCAAGAGCCGCATCGCCGACGACGGCTTTATCGTGCTCTCGGCCACCTTCAATCTCGCCCCGGGCAACGCCGCGATGATCAAGGCCGACATGGACGACTACCGCCAACGCCGCGAGGACAAGCAGCCGCTCGACATGCCGAGCGCCGGCTCCACCTTCAAGCGTCCCGAGGGCTATTTTGCCGGCAAGCTCATCATGGACGCCGGCCTGCGCGGCCACGCCATCGGCGGCGCCCAGGTGAGCGAGAAACACTGCGGCTTCATCGTCAACACCGACCACGCCACCGCCGCCGACGTCGACGAACTCATCCGCCACATCCAAACAACCGTCAAAAACCAATTCGACGTAGACCTCGAACCCGAAGTCCACCGAGTCGGCGAATTCCTCTAAAAAAGAAGGCCCCGAAAGGGGCCTTCACTTTCTTTTATTCAGACAACCAATCCGGTGCGTAGCGCCCCGAACCCGAGAGGGCCGCGTGCCCGCCCGCAATATATTTGATTGATCGCGAGTTCCGCACGCAAAGAAGGCCACTTAATGTGGCCTTCGTCTTGCGCAGGACTGCCCGAGCAGGCAATCAAATATATTGCGGGCGGGCACGCGGCCCAGTCGGCTTTACGACAGCGCAATACCGCCAAGCCAGCCCCAACGCACGCCAGAGCCAGTACCATAAAAGCTAATGAACGAATCAAGCGACTTAGACGTAATGGCGCCCTCGTTGCTCATTACGATGCCGCCGCCAACGTAGATACCCACATGACCGTAGATAAGGCCCGGAGCACCCGTGCCGCTGTGCGAGGAATCGGCCACGATCATGCCCACCTGCAGCGCCGAGCGGTCGGAGCTATAGCACCAGGCGTTGAACATGTCACACGCGTTGCCGCCAAAATAGCCCACGCCGGCATTGCGGAAGACATTGGTAACCCACGCCGCGCACCAGTTCTGACCCGGCGAAGGCGTGGAGTAGCACGCGTTGACGACGGCCTGCTGCTTGCCCGAGCCGGCATTCTGCTGCGGAGTTCCGGGCGCATACGATCCACCGCCCGAGCTCGAACCACCCGAGTAGGAATTGTTCTTGTTCGCGGCGGCCGCGGCAGCGGCGGCCTTCCTAGCGGCCTCCTCGGCCTGGGCGGCAGCGAGAATCTCGGAATCGCGCTGAGCCATGAGCTCCTTGACGTCGTCGGAAAGACCGTTCAGCACGGTCTGGACTTCTTGCTGCTTGGCCTGCATATCCTGCATCTGAGCCGTCTGCTGGTCCTTGAGTTTCTCCAGGTTGGCCTTTTGTGCTTCGAGCTCGGTCTTCTGCGCGTCGAGCTCAGCCTGAATCGTCTGGATATCCTCGATGGCATCGCGGTCGCTCTTGTTGATCTTCTCAACGTAATGCGCGTTGGCGACGAGTTCCTCAAACGAGCCAGAGGCCAGCAGCAGCGACAGGATGTTCGTACCGCCGGACTTGTAGCTGGCGGCCACGCGATCGGAAAGGTCGTTGCGCTTCTTCTTGAGCTCGGCCTTCTTTTCATCGATCTGGGCCTGCGTGTCGTCAATCTTGCCCTGGACATTCTCGATGTCGTTGAGGGTCTGGGCATTCTTGTTGGCGAGCGCCGCGTACTCATTGGCAATGCTGTCGAGCTGAGCCTGGACCTCGTCGAGCTGGGCCTGGGCGGCATTCAGTTTGTCGGTGGTTTCTTGACTGGCCTCAGCCGCATGGGCGCGGGCGGGCAGGCCAAAAAGAACAGCCGCAGAAGCGGCGCCGAAAAGAGCCTTAAGGGCAGTGCGGCGCGAAAGCTCCTGCGTAAAGATGGAATCGTTGTTTGGTGACATATGTACTCCGTTACATGCTTATTTATATGTCGCTCAACTCAAACATATTAACGCACATCGCGCTTGTCCCAACTATTTCCACGAACGGCTGGAAAAGCATGGTCAGCGGCTCGCAAATACGTCCCACACCAAAGGTAAGGATTATGCAAATAACACCCTATGAGTACGTTAACATCAATCCTCTGGTTTTCCTGCCCCGCGTGTTTTGGGCGCCCCCAGCTGCGCTATACTCCCCTCAAGAAGTGTTCCTGATTCGATAGGAGACTACATGTCCAAAGCACTCGACCCCAAAGACACCTGCGTCCTCGTTACCGGCGGCGCCGGCTTTATCGGCTCGCACACCGTCGTTCAGCTGCTCGAGGGTGGCTACCAGGTTGTCGTCGTCGATGACCTCTCCAACTCCAGCGCCGTTGCCATCGACCGCGTCAAGACCATCGTGGGCGACGAGGCCGCCAAGAACCTCACCTTCTACGAGGCCAACGTGCTCGACCGCGATGCGATGAACAAGATCTTCGATACCCACCAGATCGACCGCGTCATCCACTTCGCCGGCTTTAAGGCCGTTGGCGAGTCGGTGAGCAAGCCCGTCGAGTACTACCACAACAATATCGAGAACACCCTGGTGCTCATCGATGTCATGCGCAACCACGGCTGTAAGTCCATCATCTTCTCGAGCTCTTCGACCGTCTACGGCGATCCGGACAATCCGCCCGTCACCGAGGAAGACCCCAAGAAGCCCGCGACCAACCCCTATGGTTGGACCAAGTGGATGATTGAGCAGATCCTCATGGACGTCCACACCGCCGACCCCGAGTGGGACGTCGTGCTGCTCCGTTATTTCAATCCCATCGGTGCCCATCCGTCGGGCCTGATCGGCGAGGACCCCAAGGGCATCCCCAACAACCTGGTGCCCTACGTCGCCCAGGTCGCCGTCGGTAAGCTCGAGGCCGTTCAGGTCTTTGGCAACGACTACCCCACCCCCGACGGCACCGGCGTGCGCGACTACATCCACGTGTGCGACCTGGCATCCGGTCACGTTGCCGCCCTCAACTGGATGAACGGCAAGACCGGCGTCGAGATCTTTAACCTGGGCACCGGCACCGGCACCTCGGTACTCGAGGTCGTCGCCGCCTTCTCCAAGGCCTGCGGCAAGGAGCTGCCCTACGTGATTCGCGAGCGCCGTGCCGGCGATATCGCCGCCAACTGGTGCGATGCCTCCAAGGCCGAACGCATGATGGGCTGGAAGGCCCAGTACGACATCGCGGACATGTGCCGCGACAGCTGGAATTGGCAGAGCCATAACCCCAACGGCTTCGCCGACGCCGAGTAGCCACTCCCCCGTGCTAGGTTTTGTGGCATGCCTCAAAACCTAGCACGCGACATGCTCGGCACATGCCGCTTCCTGCATGGGTAGATTTCTAGACATGTCCCAAAAATCTACTGGCCCCGGCCTCCAATGTGAGGTCGGGGCTTTTTAGGAACTCGTTCTCGAGCTCGAGCTCGCGCATGCACTTGCGGCCGCCGCGACCGGGTGGTTGGTCAGCTCCTTCTTCCTGACCGTCACCCATCTTCCCAGGGTCTTCTCGTTGATGCCGAGGTCGGCTGCCACTTGGGCGATGGGCTTCCCCGACGCGGCGGCGAAGTCTGCGGCCTCGGCGCGGTACCCCGCTGTGTAGGAGGGCCCGTCTGCCATGACTGACACTCCTTTCTTTTTGGCGCTGAAACGATTATCGCCGCTCAACGCCATTCCTCTAAGTCAAGTGTCCTTGAATACGATACAGTTCAAATGGACGAGGAGAATCTGGCGCTCCTCTCGATGAGCCCGGAGAGGTCCCTGGTCGTCACCTTCCCCCGCGCGAACGCGAAGCGGACGGCGGCGAGCCATGTCCTCACCGCGCGTTCCATTTAGGGAGTCCTCGAGAAGTCGATCTCTCTGTGCGATAATCGAGCTATTGAGTCTCGCGAGTTTAGAGCTGGTGATATGCATTGAAAATCAAGATGAAAAACATCGGCAGGGTCGCTGAGGCCGATATCGAGATTAATGGTATTGCCGTGATCGCCGGGGAGAACGGGACGGGGAAAAGCACGGTTGGAAAAGCGCTTTATGCGGCCTTCAACAGCATGTCCGATTCGGAGAACAAAATCGACCGCATGAGGCGCAATAGTGTTGAGCGCGCCATCAGGAAGGCATATGTGGGAAGCCCTCTCGACTCCACGTCTCGCCACAGGCGAACTGCTGGAAGAATGAATAGTTTCATCGACAGGGTTTTTTCGGGCGAGTGCACGAGGGACGAGCTTATTGATGAGATAAAGGAGTATTACGGGGAGGAGATCTCCCGTGAGATCGAATCCGATTTCACGAATGGCGTAGCAGGAGTTGCCGATCAGATTATCGAGATCATGGATATCTCCGATGATGAGGTATTTCGTGCGATTGCGACAAACAGGTTCCGAAGCGAGTTCAACGGCCAGATCAATTCGGTTTTCGGCGAAGAGCCCGGGAAGGTCGAACTCCAGATAAAGGACGCATCTACGGTTTTCTCGGTTGCAAGTGACGAGGTGGCGGAGGTGCACGATAGGAGGGTTTTGCGATTCAGGGCGCATTATCTGGACGACCCGTTCCTGATCGATTCTCTCGGAGGACCCTACGGCCCCGCTTTTCGGTTCAAGCCCCTCCTTGGACACCAGGAGGAGCTGCGGCAAGATTTGATTCAGGCGACCATCCGTAACGATGACAGCGAGTCCTCGCTGTTCGAAGAGATCGCGAAGGAGCGACACCTGAAGGTTCTCATGGACAAGGTTTCCTCCTTATGTCCGGGGCATTTCGAGAGGAGCGAAAGTCGCGGTCACCTTACGTATCTCGAAGAGGGCTTCGCTCGGGGGTTGGAGCCTGGGAACCTTTCTGCTGGCTTGAAGACGTTCGCCATCATGAAGGTGCTCTTGAAGTCCGGCGCGCTAGATGCCGGAGGGACTATTATCCTCGATGAACCCGAGATTCATCTTCATCCTGCATGGCAGCTGGCCTTCGCCGAGATAATCGTGCTGCTCCAGAAAGAGCTCGGGATGCACGTCTTAATGAGCACCCATAGTCCATATTTCCTGAATGCGATCGAAGTGTATTCTAAGAAGCACGCTGTTGATGGATTGTGCTCATATTATCTTGCGGAGACCTGCACTGATGGACGCTCTCGCTTTGCCGATATAACCGGCTCGACTGAGGTCGCCTACGAGAAGCTGGCGGCTCCTTTTGATACGCTTGAGAGGGAGGAGTACGGCCTTGAGTAGCGACCTGTGCGCCTCCTGCCCTCATCCGAACTCTCCCGCGGTGCCAGATGGCAGCGATGGTTGCTCCCGTTGCAGGACCTGTATCCTAAGGGACTGCACGTCGACCATCTCCAAAACATCCAGAGACGGGAGCGTCTCTCTTGTGGATGACGATTTGCCTGTTGTCAATTTTGACTCTGTTAAAGAATGCTACTGCAAGAAGGTCAATAGGTGGATGCAACTCCCGCGCTCCGCCGATGCGCTGTATTGCGATCGGGAAACGTTATATCTAGTCGAATTTAAAAACGGCAGTCTGAAGGAGACGCTGGGGAAGAGGCTCAATCCCAAGGATGACGAAGAGCTTGGTATCAATCTTGGCCAAAGGGACGCCCTCATCGAGAAGTGCAAGGACAGCGTTTTGATCTGCTCGGACCTGTGGGGAAAGAGGACGAGATGGTTTCGCGAGCACTGCGTCTTTGTTTTGGTATACAACGAGGACAAGAACAAGACCGCGTTGAAGCGGGTTGCCAGCTCGATTAGGAAAAAAGCGCGTTTTGGGCTTCCTGACAAATTGAAAGGTTTTTGCGTGAAGGATGTCTTGACGCTAACCGAAAAGGAGTTTTCGACATCGCTCCTTTCAACTTGGCGAGACGCAGAAGAAATCGCGGAGGTCGACGCGTAGGAGACCGAAAAGCATCCGGTGGCTATTTGCTCCCGATATCGATCGTTCGTCTGCAGTCGGTTTTCTTTCCGCTGCGCCCGCCAGTTTGCGATGAGTCGCGCACCGTGTGAAGCTCAACACGGATGAAATACAAATATAATCCCCCCTTGCACTGTGTTGATAAATATTGCTCGTCGAACTCATCTGAACTGGGCTTTCTTGCATAGAACTGCCTGAACCTGAGCGTTTTCGGGTATCGCATTGCCCGATCGAGCACCATCGCGACCTTCTCAAGCTTGTCCTCGGGCGGACTCATAGCCACAGCCCCGCATGTCGTCCCGGTTGGAGCCGGGATGAGCCCTCAGGAAGCACTGCATGAAGTAGCGCATCCGGTTCACGGGCCCCAGCGGGTTCTGGCCGTCGGGAACGCCCTTGAGCAGCTTCGCGTTGTAGTGCTGGCTCTTCAGTGACAGATTGTTGACGGGAGCCGTGTGGCGCCCGGCTCCATGTCGTGGATGAGCGTGGAGCCGGGCGCCACACGGCTCCCGAACGTCGCCAAGGTCTTCGCCCTGCTTGTCTTGCCAAGGCCCTCCCGGATGAAGATTGAATTGCCTGGCTCATCGCAGCCGAGCGCGACACGGCCTCTACCCGAGACCATCATCTCTACACATAGCCCATCATTCGACAAGAACGCGCAGTTTGTCCTGCATAGGCGCATGGTGTCCCCCTCCGCCGCAAGAGGTGAGCAAAAGAGAGGCTCCCCTCGCCACTACCGGACAAAGGGACCTCTCTGGGGAAACACGCTATAAAACCTTCTTGCCGGGCGGTCGAGTACAGCACCGACGGCGTACCCGTGGAGACCTACCCAGAGCCCACGCCATTTCAAGTTTCTTGGTCTTCAACGCCACAATCCGATAATCATCCAGCCGTCGAAATGACCTCGTCACAGGCGGCAAGCATCTCCTCGTCATGAGTGACAACGATTACAATATGGTCTCTCTTAATTTCATGAAGCAATTTGATCAGCGCGCCTCGACTCTTCGCATCAAGTGCTGAGGTCGGTTCATCAAAAAGCATAACGTCCGGCGATTTCAACAGCTGTCTCACAATTGCAATCTTTTGCTTCTCGCCGCCGGACACCCCTCCTTTCCCGCCGTCAAGCATCGCCGTTGCCCCGTTCTCCACAGAAGCAACCATTTCGTCTAGCCCCAATATGACAAGCATCCGATTCAGCTTATCCATCTCGTAATCATCAGAAAGCAGCGTAAGATTATCGAGAATCGTCCCCTCAACGATAGGGGGTTCTTGCTCCGTAATGCTGACTCGACACCGCCGCAATGCATATCGATCGATGCAACGCTGTGACACCCCGTTGTAGCGAACGGCCCCTTCTGTGTCATCTGGATATAGCCCCAATATCACTGACAGCAGCGAGCTCTTCCCCGAACCATTCGGCCCCGAGATTCCATATAGCCGACCCCTGGAAAACGCGAGCCCCTCAATGCTTAACGCGACCCTTTCCGCCCCTGGATAACGTAGCTTGATGTTCTCTAGACGGATTTCCTCAATCGGACCAAGCGCCAATTTGCCATTCGCTTCCACCGGGACATCCCAAATTCTTTTCAGCCGCTCATAGCATACGCGATTAGTCTGGTAATCCCTTCCCCAGCCCAACAAATACTGTACCGCTGAGCTTAAGTTCGAATAATATCCAACAGCAGTCACGAGAAAACCAGGCAACAGTCTCCCGCCCATCACTTCAACCGCGCCCACAGCAAGAAGACATCCTTGAGCGGCGGAAGCGACCAACGCGTTGCCAAAGGTAAATCTAGACCCTACTTCCTGATTTGCTCTCATCGTTGGATAGAGCCCATTAAAAGCTTCGACCAGTACAGCGCGGGACCTATCGAACAAAGCATGTTTGCGGATGAAATCAACTTTCTCCAACTGATCTTGTAGACAGGAAAAAAACCTCGCGCTCTGCTCTTGTACGTCAAAACTTCTCTCAAACAGCCTTGCGCGTGAAACCGCATAAAAAGCGGCACTCGCTGCCGCAAGAACAAGGCAGACCACACTCAACTTGATATTCAGGCTACCGAGAACAAACAGGGCGGACAAAAGGGTGATAACGTTGCTTGAAACCCCCACAACCGAGTTGATTACGAAGATGACAAGGTCATTAGCGTCGTGATTGATTTGCTGGTTATAATACGACGCGTTGAAGCCCTCGAAGAATGCCTGGGGAAGGTGCTTCACGTGCTCAAGCGTATCCGCATTTAAGCCGAACCCCGCATGCGACTGAAGGTTGATGTACAGCATCTCTGAGCAATACACTAGTCCCGCTCGAACCGCTTGGACCGCAACCAAAATAAGGCAACAAACGAGAACGGCGGCAAGATCGGCGCTGGCCGGCATCGCCAATCGGTTTACCACTATGCCGGTAAGAAAGGGACCCGCAAGCGCAAGCAGCCCGACCAAAACTGTTACGACAAGATAGGCGTAGAATCGACCGCCCAGTATATATTTTCTACAGAGATTAAGCATCAGCCTCATTTTGCCCCGCACCCCGTTTTGCCGTATTCATCATCTGGGAGAGCAGCATTTTTTGCTCGGCATCATACCGGAAGGAAACGCAACGTTTCCCCTCACCGTTTAAGGCGTGGTTGGGGCACCCTCCCATGCACATGGGAAAAGCAAAGCACTCTTGGCATTCCGGGTCATCCGGCTCATATGCCATCCAGTTAATCATGTTCTTGCTCAACATTGGCGGCTCGAAAATAGTTCCGACCCTCCGCTCCTTCATTCCAATGTCATCTCAGCACTTATACAAATCTCCGACGGGATCAACCACGTACGAGTTGATTCCAACGGCGCAACATATCCCGAAATTCGTCCCACCAAAAGGTTGAACTTTGAAGCCCCGCGCAATTGCCCTTTTATAAAACTCAGTCTCCTCATACGAGAACTCTTTTACAGTAAAGCAGTGGCTGTCGTTCGCACATACCTGATTGATATCGTCAACAGGGGCTAAATAGAAGTGAACCTTATTCATCAGGCCATTTAGCTCGAGATAATCCAATAGCTCTTGAGCGGCCTCGATGTTGGTCTTGTCGACGTTGCTCCTTATCGAAATATCGATGATGTCGGCACACTCTTTGACGTTCTTGAGAATACGTTCGTATGTAGGGCTTCCGTCGTGAAGAATCCTTCTCGAATCGTGATCCGACTTCGATCCATCTATAGTCACTTGCGCGCTCGTCACACCACATGCCGCGAGCCTCCTTGCAACATCAGGCGTCAGCAGATAGCCATTTGTCACTATCGATGCGGAATATTCACACGTTGGCCCCACGACATCTTTCAGATCCGACGTAATCCGTTCGATCATCTTCATTCCGAGCAGAGGCTCGCCGCCGTACCATCCAACTGAGAGACTTGCGATACCAGGATAGTAATCTTTCACGAACTTGGAGAGCTGTGTCAAAACCTCCTCGCCCATCGTCGTGTACGCCTGTCCCTTTTCATAGCAGTAGGGACAGCAAAAGTTGCAAGCCATCGTTGGCGCAATGGTAAGGGACAGAGCAGTATTCGCAAAGCGCGCGGCGCGACTTTGCAACCTGATCTCCCCAAGCTCGTCCCTCTCCTCATTGACTAGGATGCCTCCCCTTATCAGCTCCGCGACAAGATCATCGGCATCCCGAACGTCCCCTTCTTGAATCCTTTTGAATTTCTGCGCGTATTCCGGATTTAACGACAGGATGCCGCCGGTTCGCGCATTCATGATAAGAAGACTTCCGTTATGTTCATGCACCACATTAAATTGCGACAGTTTCACTTCGCACCATCTCCATTTCCAACCAAATCCATATCGACCCTCAGACGCTGCGCATACGCCAGCGCACTACCTTCTTCGATAAAAACTGCACGAAAGCAGCAATAGACATGCGAGCGACACGATGACCGCATGGCCGCATGCAGCCATCAGGACCGTCCCGCCGGCAGCCCCGCACGCCCTCATCCAATAAGCCATGTGAACCGGGGGTAAAACGGTTGGGAAACTCATCGCGATAACAAGGCCCGCGAACGTTGCGACCAGCAAGGCTCCCGACACAAGAGATCTGATCCTGAACACCTCATATGCAACCGCAACCATCAGCGTATAAGCGGCGTCTATAACGATATTCGACAGGAGTGCCGAGGTCACATTACCAACCGTAAGGCTGTCTAGACCGCTTCCGGAGCACACGGCAAAGACCGCAGCGACACCGAGAGTAAACACGATGTAGGGGCACAGCGTATACACTTCGCAAGCCAATGTCTTTGCCGCAAACAGCTGCCAGCTGCGGAAGCCCCGAGCAATCGAAACTCCCCTTGCCGACACGCTCGTCGCATCACCGAATAGCGTCCCCGCCACAACAACAGAGACGATTGGGAAGAACACCGTATGCGCCATGGAGACGACACTTAGCCAGGAAGAGATACCCGTTGGCCCAACCCCTATCGAGAAAAGATAGCCCGGATCGGCGGAAAAGCCAAAGAACTGGCCCTCTCCCCCTGCGGAGACCCATGCGCCGGACCCGGCAAACACATAAATCCCCGCGATGCCCAAATACATCAGCGCTATTATCACGGCGAGTTTCATTCTCCTTGCGCGGAACAGTTCCGCCCTGACCGACATCCCAAGATTCATCGAACCGCCGTCCTTACAAATAGCGAGACGAGCGCAACTCCAACCGACACAAGCACAGTGCCGCCCGCATACAGCAAAACCTGAATTACACCAACATTCTGCATACTCAGGGAACACAGGTTCATCAGGTAATACACGGGCGAGAGCATGAGCAGCAAGCTGGGCTGACCGCTTCCGTATGTACTTGGGAACCACACCATCACAAATGTCGAAACCGCTATTGCAACGACGCTGCTCGCCACCACACTCCTCGTGAGCAAATACAGGGCGAAGGTAGCGGCGTACATCGAAATGAGCAGCAGCGCGATCATCAGCGCAATCGATACAAATTGGGCAAACCCTGAGCACGAGGCCCCAACGTCCCATTGGGCCATCTTGGTTAAATACAGCGCAGTCGTAGAAAGAAGATACACGGCACCGACCAGAGTGCAGTTCACCAACAGCTTCGTGATCACAATCGCCGCCTGCGACACCCCTCGCGATCTCGATACGGCGTAAGCCACGGATTCAAAGTCTCTCGACGTAGCGTAAACCGCGTAGAGAATCGTCACCGGAATCCAGACCACTGTAGACGCAAAAGACGTCCGGGCAACAGAGCCCAAAACGTCCCCTGCATCCACTAGGTTTCCAATAAAACCTATAGCCCCTCCAAGCGTATACGGGTCATCACCGGCGACCATGATCAGCACCTCAGACGAAGTCGCAGCCGCAACCACATACAGCACAGCCGCAAGCGCAATCATCAGAGCGGTCGCCGGGTGCCTGGCGAGCAACCATACCTCGCTCCGAAAAGCTGAGATGAACTCGCGTTTCATCACAGCTCGCTCTCTCGACCGATGAGCTCCGAATAAAACTCCTCAAGGCTCTTCCTATGAGAATACGCCTCCGCAACCCTCACACCTGCGGTCGAGAGCGCTTCGATTGCAATGCCCCGCCCTTCCTTTTTCTCCTCATAGCGCATAAGGACGCTGCCGTCCGGCAGAAAAGAATGTGAGGTCTCATCTCCGAGAACCGATCTCGTTCGCTCCAGATCGTCCACATGCAACACGAAACCACCGCGGCATGACTTTTCCAGCTGAGGTGCGGTCATCCTTCGAATGAGGCGACCATGACTTATGAAGAGGTAATCAGTTGCCAGCTTGTGCATCTCCTCAAGATTGTGGCTGGATACGAGAATCGTTTTACCTTGATCTTTGTTAAGATGCGTAAGGATTTTTCTTACTTCGACTATCCCCATCGGATCCAGGCCGTTTGTCGGCTCGTCCAGGATCAACAGCTCCGGATCGCCCAGCAACGCTATGGCCAGATCGAGACGCCTCCTCATTCCCATTGAGAAGTTCTTCACTTTCTTCCCGCCGGCCTCCCCCAAACCGACGGTTGATAACACACCGTCGATGGAACGATCGGTGGGAAGCCCCCACTCAATACAGCGAACGACCAAGTTGTCTCGCGCGGTCAGATTAGGATACGAAGCATTGAGGTCGGGCATATAACCCAGCCTTTCCCTGCAGCTCCGTATTTCACGTCTCCCGGTTTGCCCAAACATCGAGATCGTTCCTGACGATGGCTCCGAAAGCCCCGTGATCAATCGAATTAACGTGCTCTTGCCGGCACCATTCTCCCCAATGAGTGCACACAGCTCGCCTTCCATTAAAGAGAACGAGACTGATTTAACCGCTTCAAACCCGCCATATCTCTTGGATATGGCACGCAATTCAACTGGGACTTCCCGCATGGACGACATCCTCCCCGTCAATAAAAAGGGACGACATGGCAATTGTGCGGGGTTATAGGTAACGTCGGTTCGCCCCCCATATTGCAATGCCACATCGCCCCTCAGGCGCTGCTGGCCAAAATATCTTTGAACAGTCTGTGCACGCCGTACGGCGTGCACTATCCGCTAAAAGCGGATAGTGCACTCCTGTGAAGAACACTTGGTGCTGCAGCTGCCGTGCGCGTAAAAGAAGCAATTGCTGCACATGGGCTCAGCCCCGGCTGACGGCTCGGTAATCCATTCCATTTCATTCCCCTCCTTTCGCGGTAGAAAGCCAGTTCATCTCTGCCCCCTAGAAACGGAACGTGCAGGACTGATTGGGGCACCTCTTCGTGCATCCCCCGTGCGCGTAGAAGAAGCAGTTGCCGCACGCGGGTGCAACGCCTTCCTCCGGCTCGTTAATCCAATCCATCTCTCCCTCCTTTCCTTGCATACCGAATTGATAATGTTATTCTAATTCGATATGTATCATATTTCAATATAAGCTTATTTATATATTACACAAGGTAAGCACCCCCCTGCATCCAGCACAGGAAATGACTCTCTCGTTCCCCAGTGACGCGGCGAGAAATACAGGCCACTGCAGGACGTTGAATGAACAGCCCGTGAAAACCGTTGTTTTCACGGGCTGCACCTGCTCAATACTTTTTTATTCTCCAGCCTCAGTCGTCTCTAAGATCGACCACGTAAACATGATCTGACTCCAGGACCGGGTCATCACCCGTCGCGGTCGCCCTGCTCAGCGCGTTGCGGGCGCGCCGCGTCGCCAGTTCCTCAAGTTCTCTTTCGTTGACGCGCTTAATAAGATCGCCAGGCTGGCAATCAAGCTCTACGCAAATATCCAGCAATGTCTTTAACCTAATTGCCTTCACCTTGCCATTTCGTATTTTTGAGATACTTGCCGGTGTGTGCCCGGTCGCCCGAATGATATCCGTACTCGTCTTTCCGCGTCGAAGCAATAAGCTTTCAAGCTCAATAATCAGATAGTCCATGCCGCCCCTCACACCAAATCCTCGGTCTGGTCTTGAAGCAGAGCTCCGTAGCGCCATATCGCAGAAATCGAGAAGCAGCAAACGGCCCCCAGCACAGCACCAATATCTATGGGCAGGGCCAGGTTTTCAAACATCGAATAGGCGTTCCCCAGCAAGTCGAAGGGGCCAATCACTATCGAAAGAAACCCCGGAGAAAACAAGAGGTCACCTATTGCCGCTGCAACAAACAGCCACCCGATAATCGAGATTCTTCGAGCATGCGAAAGGGTAAAGGGCGATTCGCCATGAGCCATGTCCATGCTGATTCCCCGCAGGGTCCATGTGGCCCCTCCGGAAATCAGAAGATACATCAAAGGAACCACTACGGAAACCGTCTTTGATGGATCATATAGGTTTCCTTGAGCAGCCATAAGCCCAATGGAAATAACCACCACCACCGAACAGCAACACACCGCTATAAACAGCGCCGTAAACAGAATCCCAAGCCTTCTTCCGAGAGTCATCATCTTCTGGATGGACTTATCGATCTTCTGGGCGCTATTCACCACAGCTCCTCCTAAAGCAATCAGAGGTCTTCTTACTTACTGTTTTTCCTACATTGTAACGAACTCGATAAGAAGAGGGTCGCTTCACGCCGCGCAATCCCGAACTCCAAGCGTTTCTCATCAGCATTGCCCATCTTTCGAGTCGAAATTCAAATCCAGTTTCTTATCGCATGCTGAAATCAACCCGAACTGGATGTGACTGGAAAACAGCGCGCTGCGTCGGTCGCGCTTTCCCGAGCGACTCTGGCACAACAGACGATATGAGTTGAACATTGGGGCCTCTCCCCTTGCAGCTCTCTCGTGGGTCGGGCGACAATGGTCGTACCATCAACCGCGGCCGCGCGCTGCGGGCCCTCGGCCTCGGCTGCGTCGTCGGGGCGGTCCCGAAGATGCACCGGCCCGCGGCCGACCGCGGCCGCAAGAACGACCGCCGCGACGCCGAGTGGCTGGCACGCATGCTGGCGCGCCGCAACGTCGTCGAGGTGTGGGTCCCCGACGAGCGCCCTCGAGGACGCGCGCGACGACCTGCAACACGCCAAGCAGCGGATGTCGAAGTTCCTGCTGCGCCACGGCCTCGTCTTCGACGAGACGACGCCGGCCGGCAGGCGCAGGGGCGCCTGGACGGGGGCCTACTGGGACTGGACGGAGTCCCTCTCCTTCGACGAGCCCGACGACGCCGCGGCCTACGAGCACTACATGGACGGAAATGACCTGGTAGAGAACCCTCGCACCGTCTACGTCGCAGGGGACGTAGACGAACTCGTCGAGCACGAGCAGCCTCGCGGGCGACACGTCGTTCAACAGTTTCGACAGCGTTCCCTTGCGCTTCGCGTTGCCGAGCTCGAGAACCAGCTGCGCGGTCTGCCAGAACCTGACCGACATGTCCGCGGCGACCGCGCGCATCGTGAGGGCGACTGCCATGCGCGTCTTGCCGCGCCTGGACTTACCGAAGAAGACGAGGTCTTCGCGCGATTGTTTGTGTCAACGGCCAACTGAATGTGAACCCTTCTTGCATTGTTGCAACCTGGCTGGCAGCCGGTCTTTAATGACGACGACCATTGTCGCCCGACCCACAAAAGAGCCGCAAGGGGAGGAGCTCCCAATGTTCAACTCATATCGTCTATGGCGCACTACCATTCACCGAAAGTCGGCAACTTTTTCATTCTCTCTATACATGTTTAAACAACATGTTCTACAATAGGGACAATAGCAATGGAAACTCGGGACGAGCCGTCTATCCATCTACGGCGCAGCCCCTTATTCAAAAGGACGGTGAGCGCATTCATGGAGCGTGCAAGCGGCGTCCTCATGCCCGTCTCATCTCTGCCCGGACCATACGGAATCGGCGGCTTTGGCTGGAATGCCTACGACTTCGTCGATTTTCTCGCCTCGTGCAAACAACATTACTGGCAGATTCTGCCCCTTACGACGACCAGCTATGGCGATTCGCCCTATCAGTCGTTCTCGGCCCGCGCTGGCAACCCCAACTTTATCGACTTTGCCGAGCTTATCGAGGCAGGGTATCTGGAGCAGCGCGATATCGATGGCGTGTATCTGGGATCCGACCCCAGCAATGTCGACTACGGTGCTATCTTTGGCGGCCGCCGTCAGATTCTCGACCGCGCCGCTGAGCGCTTTGCCGCCGACAAGCCAGCCGATTTCGATGGCTTTATCCAAGCCAACGAGGACTGGCTCATCCCCTACTGTGAGTTCATGACCGTCAAAGAGGAGTGCGGTCTCAAGGCGTTTTGGGAGTGGCCCGCGGAGCTCCGCACCCGCGGCGAGGCTTCCGCCAAGGTCTGCGCCGACCATCCGGCGCGTATGCTCTACCACCAGATGACGCAGTACTTCTTCGATCGCCAGTGGAGCCGCCTCAAGGCCTATGCCAACGAGCGCGACATTCTCATCATCGGCGACCTGCCCATCTATGTCTCGCGTGACTCCGTCGAGATGTGGGCGACACCTGAGCTCTTTAAGATCGACGCCGCCGGCAATCCCGTGAGCGTCGCCGGCACGCCGCCCGACCAGTTCTCGGCCACCGGCCAGTACTGGGGCAACCCCATCTACGACTGGGACGCCATGGAGTCCGACGGCTTCTCCTGGTGGGAGGGCCGCATTCGCGCCGCCCTCGACATGTACGACGTCATCCGCCTGGATCACTTCCGCGGCTTCGAGGCCTATTGGGAGGTGCCGTTCTCCTCGCCCGATTCGTCCTACGGTTCGTGGACGCAGGGTCCCGGCCTCAAGTTCTTCAAGACGCTCGAGGAAAAGCTCGGCACGCTGCCCATCATCGCCGAAGACCTGGGCTTCCTCACCCCCGGCGTCATCGACATGCGCGACAACTCGGGCTTCCCCGGCATGAAGATCTTGCAGTTCGCCTTTGAGGGCACCAACTCGTACTACCTGCCGCACAACTACATTGCCAACACCGTCGCCTATGTGGGCACACACGACAACGAGACGGCGCGCGGTTGGTTTGAGGGAACGGCCACCCCGCGTCAGCGCGAGCAGGCGGCCCTGTACACCCACCAGCAGGCAGGCGAGCCCATGGCCGATGCACTCAACCGCGCCATCGCCGCCAGCGTAAGCGATACCTGCATCTACACCATGCAGGACCTGCTCAACCTGGGCAACGAGGCGCGCATCAACACTCCCGCCACCATGGGCGGCAACTGGACCTGGCGCATGCTCGATGGCGCCATCACCCGCGAGCTCGAGCACAAGCTCACCGGCTGGACCGAGACCTACTTCCGCATCCCGTCGGAAGACGAAATTGAGCTTCCCCAATAGGAGCCACCGCGCCCGACCCCACCCCATCGTGCGGACGCGTCCGTTTTCCCCGCGCGAGGCCACTCCAATCCCTCGCGCGGGCTTCTTTTGAATTTCTGACATGTAATCAACCCATCACAGGAGGAAACATGCCCCGTATCAATCTTGCGGATCTTGCCGAGCAGTCCTTTGGCACCTCGCTCGAGCAGCTCGATGACCGTCGTATTTATAAGCTGCTGGCCAAGCTCGTGCAGGAGCGCTCTGCCGCCTGTCCGCTCAACAACGGCAAGAAAAAGCTCTACTATATCTCTGCCGAGTTTTTGATCGGCAAGCTGCTCATCAACAATATGATCGACCTTGGCATCTATGACGAGGTTAAGGACCAGCTCGTCGCCGCCGGCCACGACCTCAACAAGATTGAGGAGTTTGAAGTCGAGCCGTCGCTCGGCAACGGTGGCCTGGGCCGTCTGGCCGCGTGCTTCTTGGATTCCATCGCCACGCTGGGCCTTACCGGCGACGGCGTGGGCCTCAACTACCATTACGGCCTGTTCCGCCAGCGCTTTGTCGACAATCAGCAGAAGGCCGTCCCCGACGAGTGGCTCGGCGAGCAGGACATCCTGATCGATGACGACCGCTCCTACACCGTCGAGTTCGGCGACTTTGCCGTTACCTCCAAGCTCGTCAACATCGATGTGCCCGGTTACGGCCAGCCCACCAAGAACCGCCTGCGTCTGTTCGATTTGTCAAGCGTCGATGACGGCCTGGTCCCCGGCAGCTCCATCGACTTCGACAAGACCGAGATCGCCAAGAATCTCACCTTGTTCCTCTACCCCGACGATTCCGACGAGCAGGGCCGCCTGCTTCGCATCTACCAGGAATACTTCATGGTGAGCAACGCCGCCCAGCTCCTCATCGACGAGGCCATCGAGCGCGGCAGCAATCTGCACGACTTGGCCGACTACGCCGTGGTCCAAATTAACGACACGCACCCCACCATGGTCATTCCCGAGCTCATCCGCCTGCTCACCACCGAGCACGGCATCGAGTTTGACGAGGCCGTTGCCATCGTGCGCTCCATGGTCGCCTACACCAACCACACGATTCTTGCCGAGGCGCTCGAGAAGTGGCCGCTCGCCAGCCTGCAGAAGGTCTCCCCTGCCATCGCCGACATTATCGTCAAGCTCGATGAGATCGCGAAGGCCGAGCACGATGACCCACGCGTCGCCATCATCGACGAATACGACACCGTCCACATGGCCCACATGGACATTCACTTTGGCTTCTCCATCAACGGCGTCGCCGCACTCCACACCAAGATCCTGGAGGATACCGAGCTCCATCCGTTCTACGAGATCTATCCCGAGAAGTTCTCCAACAAGACCAACGGCATCACCTTCCGCCGTTGGATCCATGGCGCCAACCCCGCGCTCGCCAGCCTGCTCGACGATGTAATCGGCACCGATTGGCGCAGCACCGGCGACCTGAGCAAGCTTGCCGAGTTCGTTGACGACAAAGGTGTTCTTGAGCGCTTGGCTGCCACCAAGACCGAGGCCAAGGCCATCATGCGCGAGTTTATGGCGCTCGAGCAGGGTGTGACCATTCCCTCCAACGCCATCATCGATGTTCAGGTCAAGCGTATCCACGAGTACAAGCGCCAGCAGATGCTCGCGCTCTACATAATCTGGAAGTATCTCGACATCAAGAACGGCAATAAGCCTAAGCACCCCGTCACCATCATCTTTGGCGGCAAGGCGGCCCCTGCCTACATTATCGCGCAGGACATCATCCATCTGATCCTGACGCTGTCGCAGTGGATTGCAAACGACCCCGACGTGGCTCCCTACCTGCAGGTTGTCATGATCGAGAACTACAACGTCACCGCCGCCGAGCGCGTGATCCCCGCCGCCGACATCTCCGAGCAGATCAGCCTGGCCTCCAAGGAGGCGAGCGGCACCTCCAACATGAAGTTCATGCTCAACGGTGCCCTGACCCTGTGCACACTCGACGGTGCCAACGTGGAGATTGCCGAGCTCGTGGGCGACGAGAACATCTATACCTTTGGTGCCTCGTCCAAACAGGTCGAGCAGCTCTACGCCGACGGCACCTACAACGCCGGTGCGCTCTACCGCAAGCCCGGAATTAAACTGCTGGTGGACTTCATCACCAACCCGGCCTTCATGGCAACCGGCAACGCCGAGCGCCTGCAGCGCCTGCACGACGACATTAAGGGCAAGGACTGGTTTATGG
Source organism: uncultured Collinsella sp. (assembly GCA_937966215.1). Classification (GTDB taxonomy): domain Bacteria; phylum Actinomycetota; class Coriobacteriia; order Coriobacteriales; family Coriobacteriaceae; genus Collinsella. The sequence continues at coordinate 23,417 of CALCKK010000024.1, forward strand.
CCCTGCTCGACATTGAGGAGTACATCCAGACCAAGGAGCGCGTGCTGGCCGACTACGAGGACCAGGACGCCTGGATGCGCAAGGCGCTCATCAATATCGCCAACGCCGGCACCTTCTCGTCCGACCGCACCATCTCCCAGTACAACGACGAGATCTGGCACCTGGACTAACCCATTCCCCTTACCCATTCTCTTGAGGAACGGAGTCGTGGCAACGCGGCTCCGTTTTTTGTGCCCGCACGTTACCCTGTGATCCGACTCGGCCAAACAATCTCGATCCATAACAACTACTCAACCAAAACGGTCCCAGCTGTTACAGATTGAGACATACCGGCCCCTCCCCTTGGGTTTATCTCAATCTGTAACATCTAGCAGGTGAAATTCGCCTTTGGTGTTACAGATTTAGATGAAATGGTTAGCTCAGCGGAACCGTCTCGATCTGTAACATCTAACGTCCGAAATCGGCCCTATCCGTTACAGATCGAGACAAACGACCGGTCAGGCAGTCCCAACACAAAGAAAGGCTCCCCTCTCGCCCAGTGGACGGGAGGGGAGCCTTATATGTGACCGCGGCAAAAGGATGGCAATACCGCAGTCGCCCAAAGGAAGGGCCTGGTTGCACCGGGCCTAGATAAGGTTCTTGCCAGAGACCTTATCGAAGAGGTGGGTCGCGTTCTTCTCAAACTTGAACCAGATGGGGTCGCCCGCCTTGAGCGCACCCTTGGCCTCGAGGTCGACAACGGGAATGATCAGGACGAACTGGCCATCGGGAGCGGTCACGTGGACATGCTCGGTCGAACCCATGAGCTCGGTCACCTCGACGGTACCCTGGAGCGCGCCCTCCTCGTCCTTGTCGGCAAGCAGAATCTGCTCGGGACGCACGCCGGCCGTGATCTCCTTCACGTCGCCGCCGTCCCAGTTGAGAGCAAGCTGAGCGCAGGTCTCGGGGGCGAGCGCCACGTTCATATCCTCGGTCTTGACGGTAAAGCCGTTGCCCGAGCGCACCAGCTGGGCATCGAAGAAGTTCATCTGCGGCACGCCGATAAAGCCGGCGACGAAGATGTTCGCGGGATGGTTGAAGACCTCCTGCGGGGTGGCGATCTGCTGGACGACGCCGTCCTTCATGACCACGATACGGTCACCGAGGGTCATGGCCTCGGTCTGGTCATGAGTGACGTAGATGAACGTGCCCTTGATCTCGTGGCGCAGCTTGATGAGCTCGGCACGCATCTGGTTACGCAGCTTGGCGTCCAGGTTGGACAGCGGCTCGTCCATCAGGAAGACCTTAGGATCACGCACGATGGCGCGGCCGATGGCGACGCGCTGACGCTGACCGCCGGAGAGCGCCTTAGGCTTACGGTCGAGGTACTCGGTAATACCCAGGATCTCGGCAGCGGAGCGAACCTTACGGTCGATCTCGTCCTTGGGGACCTTCTTGAGCTCGAGCGTAAACGCCATGTTCTCGTACACCGTCATATTGGGGTACAGAGCATAGCTCTGGAACACCATGGCGATGTCGCGGTCCTTGGGAGCGACGTCGTTGACGCGCTTGCCATCGATGAGCACATCGCCCGAGGTGATGTCCTCCAGGCCGGCGACCATGCGCATCGTCGTGGACTTACCACAGCCAGAAGGGCCAACGAGGACGATAAACTCCTGGTCATGCACGGTGAGGTTAAAGTCCTCCACCGCGAGCACGCCGTCCTCGGTAACCTTGAGGTTGTGCTTCTTCTCCTCGGTCTTCTTCTTTTTGCCAAAGAAGCCCTTCTTTTTGGACTCGTTGTTGGGATACACCTTCTGAACATGTTTGAGAACGATCTCGGCCATGTCTCTACCTTTCGATACGCGGCGCCACGCTGAGGGGCGCCGCCAAAACTTGCAAAACAGTTACGGCATCAGCCCTTGACGGCACCTGCCACAACGCCGTCAATGATGTACTTCTGGCAGAAGATGTACATGATGACGATGGGGATGACGACCATCATGATGCATGCCATCATGGGGCCGAGCTCGACGTGGCCATAGCCGCCACGGAAGTACTGGATCAAGATAGGAATGGTCTTGTACTTGGTGGAGTCGAGCGTAAGGTAGGGCAGCAGATAGTCGTTCCAGACCCACATGGTCTCAAGGATGCCGACCGAAAGATAGGTGGGCTTCATAATGGGAAGGACGATCTTAAAGAACACCTGGACCGGGTTGCAGCCGTCGATCATGGCCGCTTCCTCAATCTCGAGCGGGATGTTCTTGACGAAGCCGGCGAACATAAAGACCGCGAGGCCCGCGCCAAAACCAAGGTAGATGAAGCAGATGTTAAACGGCGTGTTAAAGCCGATGCGGTCCGCGAGGTTGGACAGCGTGAACATGAGCATCTGGAACGGTACGACCATCGAGAAGACGAACAGGTAATAGAAGAAGTTCGAGATCTTGCTGTTGACGCGCACCACGTACCAAGCGCACATGGAGCAGCACACCAGAATCAGCACGACCGACGTGACCGTGATGATGAGCGAGTACATAAACGCCGAGGCAAAGCCCTGCTCGTTCAGAGCGTGCACGTAGTTTGCGAGGCCGTTGAACGTCTCGGGCGTGAGCAGATCGAACGCCGTGGTGGTGCTGATTGCGGTCGCTTTCTTAAAGGAATTGAGCGCAATCATGAACACGGGGTAGATCCATGCGAGCGACAGAATCGTAAAGAAGATCGAGAGCGCGCGGTTGATAGCCTTATCGCGTTTCATTACTGCTGCACCTCCTTGGACCTCGTGGCCTTAAGCTGGATCATAGAAATAGCGACAACCAGGATGCAGAAGATAACTGCCTTGGCCTGACCGATGCCCTGCCATGCGATGCCAGCACGCGAATAGAACGTGTTGTAGATGTTCAGGGCGAGCATCTCGGTGGAGTGCGCCGGGGCGCCACCGGTAAGGGCGAGGTTCTGGTCGAACAGCTTAAAGCCGTTGGTGATGGACAGGAACAGGCAGATGGTGATGGTCGGCATCAGGTTGGGGATCTTAACCTTCCAAAACGTCTGCCATGCCGTAGCGCCATCGACCTTGGCGGCCTCGATGTAGTCAGACGGAATGGACTGCAGACCGGCGATGTAGATGATCATCATGTAGCCGACCTGTTGCCACAGGGTCAGGATGATAAGGCCCCAGAAGCCAGCGGCGGAGTTGAGGGCGATAAGCTGGGCACCCACGTTGGAGAGCAGGCAGTTGATCAGAATCTGCCAAATGTAACCCAGTACAATGCCGCCAATCAGGTTAGGCATAAAGAAAATCGTACGGAAGATGTTGGTGCCCTTGAGCGCCTTGCGAGTGAGCGCCTGCGCAATGGCCAGCGCGATCACGTTGATGAGCACCGTCGACAGGAAGGCAAACGCCACGGTAAAGAAGAACGACGTGGAGAACTGCGGATCGGACAGCGCGCGCACGTAGTTCTCGATACCGACAAAGTGCGCGTTATTGATGGTAATAAACTGGCAGAACGAGAGATAGAAACCCTGGATAAAGGGAATCACGAACCCGATCATAAACGCCAGGCACGTGGGCAGCATAAAGAGCGGCCACCAGCGCTTGAGTGCTTTGCCCATAGAAGGGTCCTTTCAATATGCAGGGGGCGGGCAAACCTACGTCTGCCCGCCCCCTGTCGCTAATCAGATAGCTTGGGCAGCAACTGCTTACTCGGAAGCAGCCTTCTCGGTCTTCCAGCCATCGACGAAGGCGTTCTTGACGCCGTCCCACTTGGTGTTGTCGGCAGCATAAGCGATGAGAGCCTGCTTGAGGTTCTTCTTCCACTCCTCGGAGGGGATGTAAACGAAGTCCCAAGCGACGGTCTTCTTGCCGTCCTTGGCCATAGCAACGGCCTGCTGAGAGAAGACGTTGGTGGTCTCCTTAGCGCTCTTGAACGGGGCGGTCAGACCCATCTTGTCAGCGATGATGCTGGTGGCGGTGTCAGAAGTGACACACCAATACATGAAGTCCTCGGTGGCCTTCTGGGCATCCTCGGAAGCCTGGGAGCTGACGCACCAGTAGTTCTCGCCGCCGGAGCACAGGCCCTGGTTCTCCTCGCCGTCGACGCCGATGTAGATCGGCAGCATGCCGAGCTGGTCGTCGGTCATACCGGCCTTGGTGAGGTCGGCGTAGGCCCAAGAGCCGTTCTGATAGAAGACGGCCTTGCCGGTTGCGAACTCGTTGGTGGCGTCGTCACCGGTCTTGGAGGCGAGCTGCGAAGGATCGCAGGTGGAGTCGGTGATGTACAGGTCGAAGATCTGCTTAAAGTTGTCGAGATACTCGCCCTTGATCTCGTCGTCCTCCTGGTTGTGCTCCTTCTCGAACTCGTAGTAGAGCGGGAGGTTGGCGAGGTGGGTGGTGTAGCGCCAGCTGGAAGAGTCATCCATACCGGCGGAAGTGAAGGCACCGTCAACGCCGAGCTCGTCCTTGCGGGCCTGGATGTCATCGGCGCAAGCCTTCAGCTTGTCGAAGGAGTTGATGTCCTCGGCCTTGTAGCCGGCCTTCTCGAGGAGCTCCTTGTTGTAAATGATGCCGTAGCTCTCCTGAACCCAGTCGATACCCAGATCCTTGCCGTCGGACTGCAGCGCCAGGGAGTCGTCGATGAGCTCGCCGCGGAGCTTGGTGTCGGAAAGATCGGCGCAGTAGTCCTTCCAGTTCTTAAGGCCGGTGGGGCCGTTGACCTGGAACAGCGTCGGAGCGGAGCTCTTGGACATCTCGGACTTGAGCTTCTCCTCGTAGGTGTTGGAGGCGGCGGTCACGATCTTGACCTCGACGCCCTTCTCCTTCTTGTACGCCTTGGCGATCTCCTTCCACTCCTTGTCGACCTCGGGCTTGAACTGGAGGAAGTAAACCTCGGCAGCGTCACCAGAAGCAGAGGAGCCAGAGCCGGCAGAACCACCGCAGCCCACGAGGCCCAGACCAAGAACCGCAGCCGCGGAACCAGCAAAGCCCAGGAACTGCCTTCTGCTCATTTCGTTCTTCATTACAATCCACCCTTTCACACCGTGGCGGCACCCTTTGCCGCCGCCTTCGGAGATTGGCTCGGGGACTTTGCCCCTTTTGCTGACTTGTACAATACGCTATTTGGCTAGTTGTTTGAACAAGTATTACTAGAGCGGTAGAAAAACTTCGGTGAACGGTAATTTCAACTTGATACTTGACAAGTTTTGTATAAACAATTATTTGTTATCGAATGCAGAGAAAACGCCCGGTCAAGCCGATGCATCGTCGGTTTGACCGGGCGTTTTCTCTTTGAGGGCATGAGTCTCGTCAGGCTGCGAGCTAGCCGGCTATCGCTTGGAGTTGACGCGGTAGTGGAAGATCTCGGGATGCGTGCGGGCATGCGTGACCTCGAACAAGATGCCGTCCGAAGTGTACGACTGGCTCTCCATGACGGCGACACAGTTGTACTTGCCAAGGTCCAAGTAGCTGCAGTCCTCATCGTTGGCGAGCTCGACACTCACCGTACGGCGGCTCGCCATCACTTTGATGCCGCGCTTGTGCTCCAGATAGCCGTAGATAGAATCCGCCGCGATCTCGGGGGTCAGGCCCTTGGCGATCGACGCCAAAAAGTAGCCGTGGTCCACCTGGCGCGCGCTGCCGTTGAGGCTTCGGACACGCACGACGCGAATCAGCTCCTCGCCCACCTTAAAGCCCAGGCGACGAGAGAGTTGCTCAGTGCAAATCAAATGTTCAAAAGACTTGACCTCGGTCGATGCGACGGCATTGTTGCGTTTTGCGAACTCGCCAAACGACTCAACCTCTTCGAGTGCGCCCAGCATGTCGGTTTCGCCCTTAAGCCAAATAACGCGCACGCCCTTACCGTGTATAGGCTGCACAAACATCTGGTCGGCCAGCATGCTCAAGGCGCGTCGAACGGTATTGCGCGTGCAGCCAAACTCCGCGGTCAGCTCGGCTTCGGTTGGCAGCATCTCCTGAAACGCATAGGTCCCGTCGATGATGCGCGAACGGATCTCGCGGTAGATTCCTTCGTAAATCGCTTTTGGCATGATTTCACCTCTAATGAATATGTATGGCTAGGCACGATAGCATTTCTTAAAGTTGTTTAAACCGATTATCGGTAAAGTACGGATTATTTACCGTCGACGGTTCCCCCGAAACCCAAATCGGACCGAATCAAAACCGTCAATGCGGCAAGCAGCCAGTCCTCTACAATGAGTTCATTGTTTAAACGTTCTTGCTCGCACAGCATGTTGCATCCGGAAGGCATATTATGCTGCAGAAAATCCAACGTTTTGGCGGAGCCATGTTCGCGCCCGCCATGCTGTTTTCTATATCAGGCCTCATGGTCGGCATCTCCGCCCTCGCCACGACCGTAGACATCGTCGGTGACCTCGCCGTATACGGAACCCCTTGGTACGTTTTCTGGACCATCATCCAGCGCGGCTCGTGGACGGTCTTTAAACGTCTCCCGCTCCTTTTTGCCGTAGCGCTGCCTATCGGTCTTGCCCAAAAGCAACCGGCGCGCTGCTGCCTCGAGGCACTCGTGGCCTATTTTGCCTATTGCTTCTTTTTGAGCGAGATCATTAAGCTGAGCGGAGACAACCTTGGGCTTAAGTACCCATCATCTTTGACCCCCGCCAGCGGTATCACCGTCATCGACGGCATCAAGACGCTCGACACCGGCATTATCGGCCCGCTGGCGGTATCGGCAACCGTCGTCGCCATCCATGACCGCTTCTACGATGCCAAGGTTCCCGATTGGCTCGGCACCTTCTCGGGTTCCTCGCTGGTCTACCTCATCAGCTTTTTTGCCGTGTTTGCCCTTGCCGCCATCTCGGCCGCCATCGTGCCCTTCGCATACGCTGTGACCGAAACGCTGCGCCACGCACTTGCGGGCGTCGGCCCCTTCGGCGTGGGCATCTTTGTGTTTTTGGAGCGAGCGCTCGAGCCCATGGGGCTGCACCATCTGCTCTATATGCCCATCTATTACGACAATCTGGTCATTCACGACGGTATTTACGCCACGTGGACCAACCTGCTCCCCATTCTCTCCCATAGCACGCGCCCTTTAAATGAACTTGCGCCCTGGGCAGGTTTTACCGCCACCGGCTGGGGCAAGCTCTTTGGCCTTCCCGCCATCGCGGCAGCATTCTATTTCACCGCCAAACCCGAACGCCGCGCCGGCCTTAAGGCCATCCTTTTGCCCGCCATCGTCGCCTCGGTGGTATGCGGCGTCACCGAGCCGCTCGAGTTTCTCTTTATGTTCACCTATCCCGGACTCTTTTTGCTCTACGCCGTCCTGTCCTCCTGCCTTGCCATGACCATGAACTTCTTTGGCATCGTCGGCATCTTCTCGGGCGGTCTCATGGAAATGACGGCCTTCAACTTCATCCCGCTCATGCGAATGCATGCCGGCTCCTACCTTTTGGCGCTCGGTATCGGTCTTGCCTTTAGCCTCATCTTTTTTGTTAGTTTTCGAGCACTCATCTTGGTCTATGACCTTAAGACGCCGGGCCGCGAGAATCATGCCTCCAATCGCGCGGCAATCGATCGTTTAACGGGAAGCGGCTTTGTCAAAGAACAATCTCCCAATGGCGAGGTCAGTATTCAATACGATCAAGATCACGTCCTCGCTGAGCGGGTAATTCAGCTTTTAGGTGGCGTTGGCAATATCGTGGGCGCAACCAACTGCGCCACGCGCCTGCGCGTCGAGGTCGTAGACCCTTCCATCGTTGCAGATAATGCGTCGTTTGTCGCGGTGGGCGCCAAGGGCCTCATCATTACGGGCAAGACCGCCCAGGTGATTATCGGCATCTCCGTTCCCCGCGTTAAAGAGCATTTTGACCAGATCATGGGCCTCGAGCCGGGATTTGTGCCCACCACCTCGGCCTCCCCTGCCGCCAGCGCAGCCCATAAGCGCGGCGATATCTGCTTTTTCGATATCGACGGAACACTCGCCTGGCAAGACCCTCGAGTAGCACAAGAGCTTCCCGAGAGCGAGCGAGACCTCTCCCCCTATCCCAATGAAGCGGTCTCGCAAGCCATCCGTGATTTTGTCGCCAAGGGCAATATGGCGTTTATCTGCACAGGGCGCACGCTGAGCTGCATCCATCCAAAGCTGCTCGAGCTGCCCTGGACCGGCATCGTCTGCCTCGCGGGTGGCTATGTCGAACTTGAGGGACACGTGATTCGCGATTTGGCGATGACGCCCGGCATGCTGCAGCGCCTTGCTCCCATTCTTGAGCAATCGGACGAAGTGATTCGTTTTGAGGGACTCAATGGCGTCGTTCGCATGAGTGCCGATGCGCCCGACGCTCCGGGATACGCCCGCACCGTGGGCGATGCAATTACGCAGCTGCAACATTACAGCGCCTACAAGATCTTAATGTCCACGTCGCTTGCCAACCGCATCGCTCAGGATCAAGCGTTTGAGCCGCTGCTCTGCTTTAACGAGCTCGAGCTCGAAGTGACCGAGATTTCGCCTCGCGAATGCACCAAGCGCGAGGGTATCCAGTCCGTACTCGACGCCCTCGATCCCCACCACGGAACCGTATACGGCATCGGCGACGCCAGCAATGACGTCTCGCTGATGAACGCCGTCGACGTTGGCATCGCCATGGGCAACGCACCGGACTTCCTCAAGGAAAAGGCCGACTATGTCACCGACAGCATCGACCACGACGGCGTCGTCACCGCGCTCGAACACTTTGGGCTTATCTAGCCAAGCCCCTACCGCACTTGCGGCCGCATGGACCAATCGTCTTCAACCGCCGCGCTCGACGCCCTAATGTGGCAATATGTTGTCTGCATAATGCAACGATGCAACCTATCAAAGAATGCGAGAACCCGTGTCCAGTCCGTTTACCAGCTTTTTAGCCCAGCACTTTGACCAGATTAACGACTATCTGGCCACGTTCTTTGACGGACAGGCGACTTCCGCCGATATCGAGCGCTACCTGTACGCACCACTTTCGGCCTTTACGGCCAACGCCGGCAAACGCCACCGCCCGCTCATCTGCATGCTCGCCGCCACCGCGGTGGGCGGAAGCTTCGAAAGCGCCCGCAGCGCAGCGGCGGCCATCGAGCACTTTCAGTCGGGCGCACTCATCCACGACGACATCGCCGACAACGGGCAGATTCGTCGCGGCAAGCCCTGCATGCACCTTACCGAGGGCACCGGTCTTGCCATCAACTGCGGTGACCTGGCGCTCACCATGGTCACCAAGACGGTTCTCGACGACCCTACACTCAACGCAGACGTGAAGCTTCGCGTGCTCCACGAGCTTACCGAGATGATCGTCCGTACCATCGAGGGCCAGGCGCTCGACCTGGGCTGGGTCCGCGACGGGCGCTTTGACATTTCGGTCGACGATTATCTGGACATGGCGACGCACAAGACCGCGTACTACAGCGGAGCGACGCCGCTTGCCGCCGGAGCCATTATCGGCGGCGGCAGCGAAGAGCAGATTGAGGCACTGCGCGCCTTTGGGCTGCACACGGGCCTTGCCTTCCAGATTCAAGACGACCTGCTCAACTTGATCGGCACCAAGGAGGCCGCCAACAAGGACTTCCGCACCGATATCACCGAGGGCAAGCGCACCCTCGTTGCCGTGCATGCCCTGTCAGACGAGCGCTATCACGACGAGATCGAGGCAATCCTTTCCTCGGGCACCGAGGACCCTGCGCAGCTCGCACGCGCCGTGGAGATCTTCCAGGAGACCGGCTCCATCGATTACGCCCACACCTATGCGCTCGACCTGACCGCTAAGGCCAAAGCGGCCATCGAGGACGTTTCGCTCGACCCACATGCACGTGAACTGTTCCTCTCCATGGCAGATTTCTTTGTGGAGCGCCTTAACTAGCGGGGGTCATAAAACCTGTGGGCAGCGAGTTTGGGTACAAGTTGCTACACTATTGAGTGCATGTTTATAAATTGTCTCGCGTTGTCTATCCGACACACGCTCAAAATAGTACGAATGGTACGCCGAAAGGGGTTCGTTCATGGAACCTATTACCACAGGCATGCAGGGAGCAGCCGTCGAGGACGTCCAGTCCCGCCTTCTGCAGCTCGGCTATACAATCGATGACGCCGAGGTTGTCGACAAGCGCTTTGGCACCACCACCGAGCAGGCCGTCAGCACCTTCAGGCTCGACAGCGGCCTTGCTGCCGGTCATGCCGTCGATATCCCCTGTTGGAGCGCCCTGGTCGACGCCTCGTATAAGCTGGGCGACCGCACCCTGTATCTGCGCATGCCCAATTTCCATGGCGCCGATGTGCAGGCCCTGCAGCGCGCTCTCAACGTTTTGGGCTTTGCCTGTGGCGAAGACGACGGCTACTTTGGTCCGCATACCGAGGCCGCCCTGCAGCAGTTCCAGGAAAATGTCGGCCTGTTTGCCGACGGCATGGCCTTCCAGGACACCTACGCCTACATCAACCGCCTGCACCATGTGTGGGAGGGCAAGCCCTCGGTCACCGAAGCCGAGTCCCGCATCGGTTTTGCTCGCGCCGCCAACGTGCTCGAGCGCTTCCAGATCGCCGTTATCGGTGAGGACCCCATCGCACGCAGCGTTGCTTCGCGCATGTGGAACATCGCCACGGCAACGACCGACAACAGCGGCATGATGCTCTGCGACTCCGAGGTCCCAACCGACGTTGACCTGGTGCTCGAGATCGCAAGCGACGAGCTGCCCGCCGACGCCGCGCCACGCGCCACGATTGCCCTCGCCGAGTGCCACAACCTGGCCCAGCGCATCCGCACCGCCAATGTCGCCGCGCAGCAGAAGCCGGCTCGCATTCGCATTGAGCTCACGGGCATGACGCGCTACAACGGCACCTTCACGGCCAGCGACGCGCAGACGCTCGCCGTACGCCTACTCGACGGCGTTTGCGATGCCCTCGCAGATTAGGTAAACTAGACGAGTTGCTTTTGGGCAACACCACACATTGGGACGTAGTTCAACGGTAGAACTCCGGTTTTTGGTGCCGGCTGTTGGGGGTTCGAATCCCTCCGTCCCAGCCATTAAAACTGAGCGCCCTAAGCCCATAACGGCCCAGGGCGCTTTCTTGTGGGCAAGCGGAGGAATTCGAACCCGCAAGGGTGCGGAGCTGAGGAAACGCGAAGCGTTTTCCAGCGCAGCACGCAAGGAGCGAAGCGACGCAGCGGGGCGCGGCCGCCGACCAGGCAGACGCGGAATCCCTCCGTCCCACACCAGCCAAGAGCCCCTCACGTCAAGCAAATCGAGCCAACGCCGCCAAGCGGAGGAATCCGAACCCGCAAGGATGCGGAGCGACGCAGCGGGGCGCGGCCGCCGCAGGCAGACGCGGTGCCGGCACTTGGGGACGCTCCTAAGTGCCGGCATTATAGGAACGTCCCCAAGTGCCGGCTCGGGACTATTTTCGAGGACCCTCCGAAGGACTGTGGCCAAAAAACGGCAAATATGAGTACTGTTACCGTTGTAGCTACATTATTTTCGTTAATAAAAGAAGATCTTAATGAGATTTATTCGCATCAAGGTCTTCCTTTAATGAACACTTGAGGAGATACGGCAGCTTATCTGCTCGATCGACACGTCAAATCACCTTAAATGTGGTCAAAATTACTGCTACTAAAAGAGTATCAGTACTCATATTTGATGTTTTTTGGCCACGGCTCTTTATAGACACCCTGCACAGCGACGGTGGTAGATTTCGGAACGTGTCCGTCAGCCCCGTTCCGAAAAACGAGCCGCATGCAACGGCCAAGCCACGACAGGCCCCGGGAGAGCGGGGACACCGGCTTAGGTTTATCGCGAGTTCCGCACGAACAGGAGGCCACTTAATGTGGCCTCCGTCGTGAGCAGGACTGTAGAGCAGGAAACCTAAGCCGGTGTCCCCGCTCTCCCGGGGCCGGCGGAATTTAGTTGTTCAGCATGCGGTCGAAGCTTCCCGAGTCGCCATCCCGATAGTCGGCGGTCATCAGGATCTCCTGCGGAATGCGCCCGCCCTCGCGTAGCACATTGCGGAACTGCACGCGCGTGACCATGGGCAGATCCTTGATCGTCGCCGCCAAGTTCTGCGGCACGCCCTGGTTGGCAGCCGCGGGCTCGCACTCGCCGCCGGCCTTCACGCGACGCTTATGCTCGGCGAGCATGGCGCGGTACATGCCGGCATGCAGACGAATCTCAACCACATTGGCATTGCGAGCCTGCTCGACGATGCGCGCGCCCTCGCGGTCGATATCGCCCACGTAGTAGACGTAGTTAAAGCGATAGCCGATCTCAGCCAGATAATCGTCCAGGGCATGCGAGACGCTCGCCTTGCATCCGCCGCCAAAAATCACGCCGCCCACCTTGATGCCAAAGAGCTTGGCGTGCTTGCGGCCACGCAGCAGCCTAACGATCTCGTCGTAGGTGTCCAGGTTCTCGACCATAATGAACGGCTTATCGGCGCCCAGCGTAAAGAAACCCGTAAAGTGCACGGGGCGGTTGGGGGCGACCTTGATCGCCTGCATGCTGATGCCCTTTTCGGTCATGCGCCTTATCAGGCGCTCACCGTGCTTGCCGTCAAAAGCCTTCTCGTCGTTAAAAATCTGGTAGGCACGCTGGCGGCGCGAGGCAACCGGCGTATCGGCACCTCGGTTTTGCTCGATCCAAGCCTGGATGATTGCGATTTCCTCGGCAATCTTGCGGTTGGACATCTCGTTGTGCTGAGTGCGCTGCGGCGCCTTTTTGCCGTCCTTGCCCTCGACCTTAACAATTTGAGTCTGCTGTTCCTTGATCTTAGAGAGCGCCGTAGGCGTAGGGACAACTTTGAGCAGCTGCCTGCCCAAAACGCGGGCAAGGGCAAACGCCGATACCTCGCCGTGGACGGCCGACTCGGGCTGCTGGGTAGCACTATCTGCTACGGCAGACTCCGGCTTCTTCTGAGACTTGCGCTTAGAATCGCCTTGGAAATTGCGCTCGCGCTTTGGCATAGACGCCTGCTTCTGCGGACGATCGGACTTGCTCTCCTTCGCCGACTGGCGCTTAGGCTGCCCCGAAGAAACCTCGGCAGTCACATCCTCGTCCTGCGGCGTGGTCTTCTCGGTTGCAGTCTCGGCATGGGAACTGCGGCCCCCACGATGGCGACGGCGGCGAGGCTTGCTCGACGCGCTCTGCTCCGTCCGCTCATCAGTAAGCTGCTGGCCCTTGGCCTCGGCATCAACCTCAAGCTGCGGCTCAACAGGCTTCTGCTCGCGAGTCGCCGGCTCAACGGTTTTCTCGGTTTGTTCGGCCTTCTCGGCCTGAGCGATCGAAGCCGGCTCGCCCTTCTCCTGACGCTTTACGGGATACGCGCGTCCCGCAAAACCGCGGCCGGGACGACACGAACCCGGAGCCCTCTTGGCAGACTCCTCAACATCGTCTGCAACCTCGGAAGGCTCTTCAACCTCACGCGCGACATCCTGCTGCGCAGCCTTAAAGTGGGCACCACGGCGACGCTGGGGCTCCTGGGCCTCCACGGGCTTTTGCTCCTTCGCGGGCCTCTGCGACTCGGCAGCAACCTCGTTCTCAACAGCCTCGGCATCCGTTTCACCCTTTTGAGCAACGGCGCGACGGAAGCGCTCCTGCTGAGCGCGACGCTGCGCATCGCGCTTGCCACCCCCGCCAAAACCGCCGCGTCCTGCCTTGGCCGTAAAGGCACGCACGACGTTCTCATCGAGCAACTCATCGGTATCAACATGCTCACGCGGAGCAACTTCTTCCACAGCAGGCACGTCAGCGGAATCCTCGACGACAAAATCTTCGACGGACTCGGCAGGCTGCTCCTGAGCATCGCGGATCTCGACATTGATGGTATAGAACGCCGGGCGCCCGTTAATGCCGCTGCCCTCGATCTTGGTCACGATATTTGCCGCGATAAGCTCATCGCGCATCGCCTTGGTGTCGCATTCCTTATCGACGGAGCGGAAAATCTGCGCCAGCGCGCTCGACTTAATCTTGAGCGCCTTGCGGCAGAGCAGGTCGTAGGCAACCAGCTTGGCGCGCTCGGCAGAAAGCGACGTCTGGCTGCTCAGACGCTCAGCCAGAGCATCGACATTGTTTTGATTATCGGAATATACCGTCTTGGCCACGGGGCCCCTTTCATATGCACACATATACGTCCATATGGTACAACGCACGAGCCTATCCACGCAAAACATCTGCGAGAACGCCCTTGCACCACCTGTTCTCACAAGAAAAAAGACCGGGTCCGCTTGATTGCGGACCCGGTCTTTCCGAGTCAAATAGATGGGAGATTCAACCCGTCCGACCGACTAGGCCTTGGCGGCCTCGGCGTCGGCAGGAGCTTCAGCGGCAGCGGCGCGACCGTACTCGGCCTTGCCCATCTCGGACCACTCGGGCTCCTCATCAGGCATGGAGCCGGCCTCCTTGCCGAAGAACTCCTTGAGACAGTTGACGGCGACGATGAGGCCCAGGACCATCAGCAGGACGGCGAAAACGAGCTGCAAGCCCTTGGTGGCGGCGACGGAGACGGCGGCCGTGGTGGCGGTAGCCGGGATGGTGCCGAAGAAGCCGTAAGCCTGGACAGCGGTCATGCAGCCCATGGCGCTCTGGACCAGCGAGGTGAAGGTGCAGCAGAGCAGGAAGGCGACGGGCACGTAGAGCATCCAGCCCTTGCGGCCGGTGCACTTGCAGAACACGGCGAGGGTGATCATGGTCATGCCGCCGAGCAGCTGGTTGGAAGCACCAAAGAGCGGCCAGATGTTGGCATAGCCGCCAAAGGCGAGGGCGAGACCGGGAAGCAGGGTGACGACCGTGGCGAACCAGGGGTTGCCGAGAACCTTCATGTAGCCGGCCTTGGACTCGATGGCCAGGGCGTCGTTGGTCTGGGCAAAGAACTCGGAGAACGAGGTGCGGGCGATGCGGGCGACGGCGTCGAGCGAGGTCAGGGCCAGAGCGGAAACGTTCATGGTCATGAAGACGGTAGCGAGCGTGCCGTCAACACCGAAGGCCTGCATACCGCGGGAGATACCAGCAGCGAAGATCTGGAACGGGGTGGAAGCGACGCCAGCGTTGAGGGCGCCGGTACCGGCGGTGTTCATGTCGGAGAACATGATGCCGGCGACGATGATGGCAAGGATGCCGACGAAGGACTCGACGATCATGGCGCCATAACCGACCTTGACGGCGTCCTGCTCCTTCTCGACCTGCTTGGAGGAGGTACCAGAAGAAACGAGGCTGTGGAAGCCGGAGAGGGCACCGCAGGCAACGGAAACAAACAGGACCGGGAACATCATGCCAGAAGCGCTGGAGAAGCCGGTAAAGGCCGGAGCGGTGATGGTGGCCTGGCCGTTAACACCCAGGACGACGATACCGAGGACAGCGCAGGCGATCATGACGATCATCATGATGGAAGTGAGGTAGTCGCGAGGGGTCTTGAGCATCTGGATGGGCATGGCGCCAGCAAAGACCAGGTAGACCATGACAACGGCGAACCACTGGAACTTGTCCAGGTAGACCGGGAACTGCATGCCGACGGCGAACATGAGGACCATGAGGACCACGCCGGTGACGAACTCGGTAGCACCGGTGAGGTTGAACTTCTTCTGGGCCCAACCAAAGGCGATAGCGACGAAGGTGAACAGGATGGAGATGGTACCAGCGCAGCCGGCGGCATAGGACTTGGTGAAGTCGATGGCACCGGTAGCAGCACCAGAAGCGTCAACGGCCGGGGTGAACATGAACGTCTTGCAGACCATGTCGGTGAAGGCGGCGATGACGATGATGCAGAACAGCCAGCAGAACAGCAGGAACAGGCGACGGCCGGTCTTGCCGATGTACTTCTCGATGAGCTGAGCGAGCGACTTGCCGTTGTTCTTCATCGAAGCGTACAGAGCACCAAAGTCGTGGACGGCGCCAAAGAAGATGCCGCCGACGAGGACCCAGAGCACGACGGGCAGCCAGCCAAAGGCCATGGCGACGATCGTACCCGTGACAGGGCCAGCACCGCAGATCGAGCTGAACTGGTGCGAGAACGCGGTAAAGGCGGAGACGGGCGAGAAGCTCTTGCCGTCCTTCATGCGCTTGGCCGGCGTGAGGGCCTCTTTGTCAACGCCCCACTTGTTGGCCAGCCAGCGGCCGTAGCCCAGATAGCCACAGGCGAGCACCGCCGCGGCCACAACCATGAGCAAAACTCCGTTCATTACATTTCCTCCTCTAAAAAGAACTTCCTAGACATAAAAAATGAGGGCCGTCGGTTGCGCTCGACGGCCCTCATCTTCATCAGCCGCCCGTTATCGTACGGGCTAGCTGTATGTGCTAACCCGCATCAGATAATTACTACGCTGATAATGTTTAGCTGATGCGTGAACATGTCTAGGAAATCCTCTTCAATCATGATGCGAACAATCCGTGCGTGTTCACATCCCCCAGTGGATGAAAAGCAGTATGAAACTTTAGTTACCTAAAGTCAACGCAAATTTGTAATGGATTTTCAAATTCTTTTGAATTTCTCGTTATAAAACGCCACTGACCTCGGACTTTACCACACGACAGTTTTTGCATGAGAGTTGCCCCTGAGAGCCGCGGGAGCTCCCATCTCAAATGCGGAGCAAAGCTCCGCACACCATCTTTTTCTTTCAGCTAAAGCACGCCGGAAAGTCAACGCAGCTGGCTAACCTTGCCAGACGTTGTCGACGCCAAACCAGCTCAGAAGCTATACCGATACAGAAAGGTCCCCGGCCCTGACCGGCCCGGCGGCCCCATATGAACTTTATCGCGAGTTCCGCACGAACAGGAGGCCACTTAATGTGGCCTCCGTCGTGAGCAGGACTGTAGAGCAGGAAAGTTCATATGGGGCCGCCGGGCCGGTCAGGGCCGGGGACCGCACCCGTACGACTACAGCGTCATGTTTGGATCGGCGTCGACGTCGAACGGCGAGATTTCTCCTCGGTCGAATTTACGGCGAGCGACCTCCGCGATCATGGCTGCGTTATCGGTGCAGGCAGACAAGGGCGGCACCGTTACGCGAATCCCCTGACGTCCAAGCTTCTTGATCATCATCTCGCGCAGATGCGGATTGGCCGAGACGCCGCCGCCGATGCAATACTCCTTGCACCCGGTGGCATGCAGGGCGTTCTTGGCCTTCTTGTACTGCACGTCAAAGACCGCCGCCTCAAACGAGGCCGCCAGATCGGGCAGGTGAATCGTGCGCCCGGCCTTGGTCTCCTGCTCGATGTAGAGCGTCACCGCCGTCTTGAGGCCCGAAAGCGAGAAGCGGTAGTCTCCCCTGCTGTTAAGCGCGCGGGGAAAATCGATCGCCTTGGGGTTGCCCGTCTCGGCAAGCTTGGAGATGATGGGGCCACCGGGATAGCCCAGACCCAACGCCTTGGCTACCTTGTCGAAGGCCTCGCCCACAGCATCGTCGAGTGTCTCACCAAGTACCTCGTAGTCGCCCCATGCCTTCACGTGCACGAGCATGGTATGACCGCCCGAGACGAGCGTGAAGATAAACGGCGGCCTGAGATCGGGCTGCGCCAGCAGGTTGGCGAACAGATGGCCCTCCAGATGGTTGACGCACACGAGCGGCTTGCCGGCGGCATAGGCAAAGCCCTTGGCGAAGGCGACGCCCACTACCAGAGCACCCACCAGGCCCGGACCCTGCGTCACGCCAACAGCGGCGAGTTCGCTCGGCGCGATGGCTCCACCCTCAAGACCAAGCGATGCTGCGGCATCCTCGAGCGCCGCATCCACGACACTCACAATCACCTCAACGTGTTTGCGCGAGGCGATCTCGGGCACCACGCCGCCAAAGCGGGCGTGAAAATCAATCTGTGTCGACACCTGGTTGGCCAGCATATTGCCATCCGCATCGATAATCGCCACCGCCGTCTCGTCGCAGGAGCTCTCGATAGCGAGTACGAGGCGGCGACGCTCAATCTCGACACGTTCCTCGGCAGAGCGCCAAGGCGCAGGCAGCGGCCATACGCGCTGCTCTGCCGCCGTCGGCTCGGGCGAAGCATTGTCGACCGGAAGCACCAGGGGCAGCGGAGCCGTCATGACGATGGCGTCCTTGCCGGCACCGTAATAGCCACGACGACGGCCAGCCTCGGTAAAGCCCAGAGCGTTATAAAGCGCGATCGCTCCCTCGTTACCGTCCTCGACCTCGAGCGAAGCCGTAGTGCAGCCGAGCATCTGGGCATCATAGCTCACGTGCGACAGCAGCTTGCGGGCAATGCCCTCACGGCGATGTGCCGGGTCGACGGCGACATCCAGAATCTGCACATCACCGTCCACGACCATACCGCCGGCAAGGCCCAGCAGCTTGCCGTCGTCGTGTGCCACCCACCAACTACGCGGCGCAGCGACGTCCTCGCCCAGTTCGGACAGGAACATGCCCGGCGTCCACGCCTCGTGTCCGGCACCTTCAAAGCAGGCGGCCTCCAGCGCGCTCGCGCCCTCGGCATCCGCCGCGCCCATGGGACGGAACTGCAGATGACGACCGGCGAGCTCATCGGCAACGCCCGTAATTTCGCTGTGCGCACTCTCGGCAAGACCAAGACGCTTGCGCTCGTTTTCCTCGGCATCCGAAAGGCGCGTGTAAATCGGCAGGACGCGGGCCGGATCGCCGTCACCCGCAGCGTGCGCGAGCAGCAAGCCCTCGCCCGAAGGCCACCACAGGTCGCGCTCCACGCAGCGGGCGGCCTCGTCCTCATCCAGCAGCTTGCCATAGCGCACGAGACCGTCACCGGTCAGCTGAACCTGGCCCCAGTCCGCTGCTTGGCGCCACTCATCGAGCGCCACGGCGGCCTTGACCACGTGTTCGCGCTCAAATTGACGCTCGGGACCCTCATCGACCAGCATATACAGCGCCGGATATACCTCACCGCGCATAGCATCGGCCAAGATACCAAGCTTGCCGCGCACGCCAGCCTTCCACGCCGTCCAAGCGCAAGCGTCGAGCGTCGACACGCCCAGCAGCGGAACATTGGCACCACGCGCGAGGCCCTTGGCAGTGGAGATGCCGATGCGCACACCCGTAAAGGACCCCGGGCCGCGGCCGACCACATAGCAACCAACATCGCTGCGATCCAGACCGGCTTGAGCCAGCACGCCATCAACGGTATTCACGAGCTCAACGTTGGCGTGACGGCGACACATGTGGTCGCCACTCACGAGCTTCGTCTCACCCGTCTGCCCATCAATCCAGCTTGCCGCGCAGGCAAGCATGTCGGTCGAGGTATCGAGCGCCACCACCAGCGCGTTGTCGTTATGCAAGCTCATCTTGTACAGCCTTATCAATCAAATGGGAAAGCTCCATTGCGCGGTCACCGTGCGCCTCGAGCGTTATCGTTCGCACATCGCTGTCGCCCTCATCACGCCTGAGCGTCACCGAAAGATACTCATCCGTCAGCTCGTCCTGGAATTGTTCGCCCCATTCCAGCAGGCAAGCACCCTCATAGCCCAGCACATCGAAAATGCCCGTATCCTCGAGCTCGTAGGCATGCTCCAGGCGGTATAGATCAAAGTGAAACAGCGGAATACGACCTTGATCGTGAACGGCCATGAGCGCAAACGTAGGACTCGTAACCATATGCCCATCGCCCAGCCCGCGCGAGACGCCCTTGGTAAAGTGAGTTTTGCCCACTCCCAGGCCACCGGTCAGGATGAGCACATCTCCGTCCTCAAGGCACGGTGCAATTAGCTCGCCAAAGTACTCCGTATCGGCAGCGCAAGTCGTTTTGTAAGTACCTACCCCCAGGCGCTCCAGGGACATATATGCTCCTTATTATTCCGAGGCGTCCTCTGGCGCGGGATGTCGCCCCAGATAGTCGCCCAGCATCTTAAAGTCTTCCTCCAGCAGCTCCTGCCACGCTGGATTGCGTAGCGCTGCTGCCGGATGGAAAGTGGGCATCACCACAAAGTGCCCCATCTGATGGAACCTGCCGCGCAGCTTAGTAATGCCAATCTCGGTCTTAAGCACAAAGTGCGTCGCGGGGTTGCCGAGTGTCACGATAATATCGGGCCAGATGCTTCGAATCTGCTCACGCAAAAACGGCGAACAAGCCAGCACTTCCTCGGGACGCGGATTGCGGTTTCCCGGCGGGCGGCACTTAAGCACGTTGGCAATGTAGACGTCTTCGCGTTTGAGCCCCGCCAGCGACAAAATGCCGTTGAGGTCCTCGCCTGCCGCCCCCACAAAGGGCTCGCCCTGCAAATCCTCATTGCGGCCCGGCGCCTCGCCAATAAACATCACGCGGGCGCTGGGGCTTCCCACGCCAAACACGATATTGTGGCGCGACTGGTAAAGCTGGCAAAGGTGACAATCGCCCAGAACGGCCTCGATCTCCTCGAGTGCGACCTCACGCGGCGCCTGATGGCTATGGCCGGGGATGTGCATGACGCCCATAGCGGCTCCTACACGTAGACCTTGTCGAGACGCATGCCAAAGCCGCAGGCGACCTCGTAGTTAATCGTGCCGCGTAGGCGCGCCATCTCGTCCATGGTAATCTCGGCATCTCCATCGCGGCCGACAATGATCATCTCGTCACCATACTCGGCCTCGGGAATCTCATGCGCCGGGTTGGACTGAATGGCGACCATAAACTGGTCCATGCAGATATTGCCCACCTGACGCACACGCTCGCCGCGATACAGCACGTCCATACGATTGGAAAGCGTACGCGAAAGGCCATCGGCATAACCGATCGGAAGGGTGCAGATCTGAACGCGCGTGCGCGGTACGCGGTAGGTAAAGCCGTAGCCCACGCCCTCGCCCATCGCAGGGTGTGCCACGCGCGTCACACGCGCGTGGACGCTCATGACGGGATCAAGCTGCATCACGCGACCACTCAGCTCACATGGCTGCAGACCATACAAACCGATGCCGGCACGAATCATGTCAAAGTGCATTGAAGAATCGAGCATCGAGGATGGCGTATTGGCACAATGCACGATACCGCATTCAAAACCTGCGTCCTTAATGGCCTGAACGGCCTCGGTAAAACGCTGGCACTGCAGCTTGTAGTCCCAGCCCGAAGGTTCATCGGCCGTGGCGAAGTGCGTAAATACGCCGTCGCACTGAATACCGCGATGGAAATTTATACCGCGGACAAAGTCGAGCACCTGCGTGTAGTGAACGCCGATACGATTCATGCCCGTCTCGATGGCAAGATGGTACTTGCCCACTTTGCCCGCCGCGACGGCACATTCTCCATACGCAAGAGCAAAGTCAGACGTATAGACCGAGGGCATGATATCAAACTCGAGCAACGTCGGAATGGCCTCGATAGGCGGCTCGCTTAGGATGAGGATGGGTTTCGTAATCCCGCCCTGTCGGAGCTCAACGCCCTCGTTAACCGTCGCCACGGCAAACATGTCGGCACCGGCCGAATACATGATCTTGGCGCACTCAACAGCTCCATGACCATAAGCATCGGCCTTGACCACGCAGCACAGGCGCTGACGTGGATTCAGCAAGTTCTTATAGGCCCTCGTGTTGCGACGGAGCGCCCCGCGGTCGATCTCGACCCAGGACCAGCGCGTCAAATCGGCTTTATTCATGATTAGTCATCCGACCCTTCGTCCATGATTCCCAGATCTTCGAGCGCATCCTTTGCCGCCAGCTCCATGGCAGGACCGATCAAGTCGATAAGATCGGTCGCGATAACGCTCTTCTCACCATACTCCGTCGCCGCAGCAAAACCGGCGTAGCTGTGAAGTGCGACGGCGTACGAATACAGCAGCTCCCAACGATCCATCTCGTCGCGCATGGTGGCAAGCGTGCCGGCCAAAATACCCGCGAGAACATCACCAGAACCGGCAGTTGCCAGAGAAGCCGGACCCGAGAGTGGCAGCAGCACGCGCTCAACGCCACAGATAGCCGTCGTCGGCCCCTTGGCTATGACCACCAGATTGTCGGAGCCTGCAGCCCAGACAACCTTCTGCGCGGCCGCAATCGCGGTACCAAGGTCGTTCACCTCGTCACCGGCAACCAGGCGCGAAAGCTCACGATAGTGCGGCGTCATAACCAACGGCTGCTCGCGGCGATACATCTCGGGGTTACTATCAATACCGTCAATGGCAATCTTAGCAAGGCAGTTGAGTGCATCGGCGTCCAAAATTAGCGGTACATCAAGCTCGAGCAAGCCCGAAACCACCTGCATAGCGCCGGCAGACGTCGTCATACCGGGACCGCACAGCACGCAGCTGTACTTCTTTGCGATCTCGCACACCGTCATGCGCGCAGCGGCGCCAAAGGAGCCGCGGGAATCAGACGGAATAGCAAAGACCGGAATCGAAGGAAGTGCCATGCGAATGAGATTGGCGCAGGCGTCAGGAGCCGCGACTGCCACGTAACCAGCACCCGCGCGAGCTGCAGACTTGGCCGCCATAATGGCAGCACCAGGATATTGCGCCGATCCGGCGACAATAAGCACAGAGCCACGGGAATACTTATCGATATTCGTAGGTAGTGGAGCAAAGTATTCAACTAAGTCACCGGGCTCGACAATCTCGGCGGCGTGGTCGACATCATCGATGACCTCGTCAAGACGGTCGTAAAGATTGCCGCAGATTAAATCGCCAGCATACTCAGGGCCATCAGCGCTATACAGACCAATCTTGGGCGCAATCATCGTCACCGTATGCTCGGCACGAATGCAGTCGTCATCAACAACGCCCGTCTCGGCATTCAGGCCCGAGGGGACATCAATGGATACGACACAATCGGCGCATTCATTGACCGTAGGAATCCAGATGGAGAACGGCGCACGCAGATTCCCGTGGAACCCGGTACCAAAAATGGCATCGACAACAACATCGGCCTTATCGATCAAAACCTCGAGTTCGTCACGCGAGGGACCAACGCAAACGTGCACATCGCGGCCGGCGGTACGACGAGCAACATGACGTGCCAGAGCAGCAGGAATCTCATCCGGCTCAACCGGAGAAACGATATCCACGTCCACACCCTTATGGCTCAGGATATCGGCGGCAACCCAACCGTCGCCGCCATTATTACCAAAACCGACCAGAACGAGAACCCGATCGGGATTGAGCTTCAAGACCTCGTTGGCGGCAAACTCACCCGCTAGCTCCATAAGCTCGGCCTTTGAAGTCCCTTCGCGTTCGATGATGCCCTCGAGACGAACGACTTCTTCGGTACTCAAAACCGGTTTCATCTATGCTCCTAGCGTATCTTGCGAAGCATCGCCCAGATGCTCCGTCAATGCTAAATTCTGCAGCTGCTCAAGCTCATCTAAAACAGAGCGAGCCTCTTTAAATGTCTGCGCAACGCGTTTCTTGGTGCTCACCTTTTCCTCTTTTGGCTTAGGCCGAGCATCTTCGGTAATGGCGATGGCATTCGCAACGGCTAAGTCTCCTGTAAGCGTAATGGAAAGAGCGACCTCAACAACACCCAGCTCTTGAGCGATCTCGAGTGCACGGCCCGAAAGCAGCGCCTTCGGTTTGCCGAGTTTATCACGCGTAACCGAAACATCCTTGCGACCAACGCCTTGACTAAAACCCGTGCCGAGAGCTTTAAGTACCGCCTCGCGCGAAGCAAAGCGGCTGGCATAGTGAGCAGCGGGACGCGATGATGCATCACAATACGCACGCTCTTCTTCGGTAAACACACGCCGAGCAAACGACGGCGTCTTTTCAAGAATTGATTTCATACGGGAAATCTCGACGATATCAACGCCGATACCAGCTTCAGCCATGTTCACCTCCATATCGCACAGACTAAGTTATTGTAGCCCGTTCACAGAAGATGCGACAAACGAGGGTTATAAAACACAGCTACTATGTGAGACAAAAGCCCGTAAACGCAAAAAAGGGGGAGGCCGCGAGGCCTCCCCCTTCTAAGTTCAAGCGTACGGCTCGGTGCCGTCCACCGGTCAGCGGCGCCCTGGCCTCCCACGGGCTGACCC
>CALCKK010000025.1:0-1274 GCA_937966215.1 uncultured Collinsella sp.
CGGCCCTTTCACGGCTGTAACATGGGTTCGATTCCCGTACGGGTCATAAAAAAGCTCCTCAATCTTAGGATTGAGGAGCTTTTTTATGCAACCCGAACGAGGAATTGCAACAATGACGACCGCTGCCTGCGGCAGAAACAGGGAGTCATTGTTGGGGCCGTGGCCAGCGAGACGCGAGCGCCGCCCAAGGCGCGAAGCGGATGCTGGGAGCCACAACCCGGCAGGGCGGCCGCCCGCAGGCGGCAAAAAAGAGCCCGGTGGGCTCTTTTTTAGTGTTCGGGTCCCAATCTTCAGGAATGTCTACCGTGGTTGCTGCCGCTTTGTTTGACCCGAACGGGAATCAGAGCAAAAATTCCCCCGCCTGCACCATCCGGCAGGCGGGGGTTCGTTATGCAAGGAAGCAGATGATGTCGTTTTACGGTCTCTGGCCCATGCCGCCTTCCAGCGTCAGGGTCTCGCCGGACATATACTTGAAGTCCGGCATGGCCAGCTGGACGCAGACACGGCCGATCTCCGTCTCAGCGTTGCCGTAGTGGCCCATGGGGGGCATCTTGACGTTGGCCTTGAAAGCGTCGGGGTAGGCGTCCCTGAACTGCTCGAGCTTGGCTGTCCATGCCAGCGGGCAGACCACGTTGACGTTGATGCCGTCCTTGCCCCACTCGGTGGCGGCGACGCGGGACATACCGCGGATACCCTCCTTGGCGGCAGCATAGGCCGACTGGCCAAAGTTGCCGAAGAGGCCGGCACCGGAAGCGAAGTTGATGACGCTGCCGTGAGACTCAGCCAGATAGGGGTAGCAGGCTTTCATGTAGTAGAAAGCGGCGTAGAGGCCGGAGTAGATGGCCAAATCGAACTGCTCGGTGGTGTGCTCGGCCAGCGGCACGCCGGAGGCCGAAGCCTGTGCATTGTTGATGAGCACCTGAATGCCGCCGAAGGTATCGACGGCCTGCTTGACCACATTTGCCACGGTGGCCTCGTTGTCGCCGCCCGCGCAGACATCGGCCTGCACGGTCAGCACCTTGATGCCGTAGAGGCTTTCCAGCTCCTGCTTGGCTGCTTCCAGCTTCTTGACATTGCGGCCTGTGATGACGAGGTTCGCGCCCTCCTTGGCGTATGCGGTGGCGATGCCGTAGCCGATGGAGCCGCAGCTCCCATCCTTCAGAACAGCGCGCCCTGCGCCGGTAATGATGGCGGTTTTACCAGTTAAAAAGCCCATAAGTTGCAACCTCCTGTTTCGATGTCCCTCGGTGTTCTGCCGGGGGTCGTTCTATAGC
>CALCKK010000026.1:0-97486 GCA_937966215.1 uncultured Collinsella sp.
AGCGGTCGGCGGGGCCATTGTGGCCCTTGACAGTGGATTGGGTCATATGAGCGAGCGGGTCGCATTTGAGGCAAGGTGGCGTGAAACGAAAGGGCGCTGACCTTCTGGTCGCGCCCTTGAAGTTGAACGTCAGATTGCCCAAATGCGGCCCGCGCAGCGTCGAGCCGTTACGCGGTTCGTAGAACCGCGTAACTAGTTAGTACATCTTCGCGCCGGCAGGGATGGAAGCGTCGAGCTGAATCAGGTTGAGGCGCTCCTCGCCCTCCTCCTCGTGGACAGCGCTGATCAGCATGCCGCAGCTGGGAATACCCATCATCTTGCGTGGAGGCAGGTTGGTAATGGCGAGCAAGGTCTTGCCGACCAGGTCCTCGGGCTCGTAATAAGCGTGAATACCGGAGAGGATGGTGCGGTCGGTACCGGTACCGTCGTCGAGCGTAAAGTTCAGCAGCTTCTTGGACTTCTTGACGGCCTCGCATGCCTTGACCTTCACAGCGCGGAAGTCGCTCTTGGAGAAGGTATCAAAGTCGACGAACTCCTCAAACAGCGGCTCAACGGCGATCTTGGAGTAATCGAGCGTGGGCTTAAGCGACGTAACGAACGGGCTCGCGGCGTTGCCGGCCTCGGCAGCCTTGGCGGCAGCGGCACCGGACTGGAAACCCTTCTCGGGCTTCATGTGCGGGAACAGCAGCACGTCGCGGATAGAAGCCTGGTTGGTGAGCAGCATGACCACGCGGTCGATACCAATGCCAATGCCGCCCGCGGGAGGCATACCGTACTCGAGGGCGCGCACGTAGTCCTCGTCGTACTCCATGGCCTCGTCGTCACCGCCGGCCTTCTCGGCCATCTGGGCGGCAAAGCGCTCGGCCTGGTCGACCGGGTCGTTGAGCTCGGAGAAAGCGTTGGCGTACTCGTGGCCGGCGATGACCAGCTCAAAGCGGTGGGTCAAACGCGGGTCGTCCTCAAAACGCTTGGCGAGCGGGCTGACCTCGATGGGGTAATCGCACACGAACGTCGGGTTAACGATGGTGTCCTCGCCCAGCTCATCGTAAATCTCGGCGATGATCTTGCCAGCAGTCCACTCGGGCTTGATCTCCAGGCCCTTCTCGCGCGCGGCGGCAGCAAGCTCCTCGACCGGCGTGTCGATGGTGACCTGCTTGCCGAGCACGTCGGAGACGATGTCGGTCATGGGACGGCTGGCCCACTCACCAGAAAGGTCGATGGTCTGGCCCTGGTACTCGATGACCTCGGGGTTGCCGATGGCCTTGTTGGCAGCCTTGATGACACCTTGGGCGAGTGCCTTCATGCCCTCGAGGTCGGAGAAGGCACGGTAGGCCTCCATCGTGGTGAACTCGGGGTTGTGGGTAAGGTCCATGCCCTCGTTACGGAAGATGCGGCCGATCTCGAACACGCGCTCAAAACCACCGACGATGCAGCGCTTGAGGTGCAGCTCGGTGGCAATACGCAGGTAGCACTCCTGATCGAGCGCGTTGAAGTGGGTAATGAACGGCTTGGCAGTAGCGCCGCCTTGGATGGTCTGCAGGATGGGGGTCTCGACCTCCATGTAGCCGTCGGACTCCATAAAGCGACGGAAGGTGGAGAGAATCTGCGAACGCTTACGGAAGGTCTCGCGAACGTCGTCGTTGGCGATCAGGTCGACATAGCGCTGGCGATAGCGGGTCTCCTTATCGGAAAGACCGTGGAACTTCTCGGGCAGCGGACGAACGGCCTTGGCAAGCAGGGTCGCGCTCTTAGGGGCAACGGAAAGCTGGCCACGCTGGGTGCGCACGACCACGCCGGTCACGCCCAGGATGTCGCCCAGGTCGAGGGCCTTGAGCGTACTCCAGGCAGCCTCGTCCATGTCGTTGATGCGGCAGAACAGCTGAATCTCGGCAGTCGCATCGCGCACGACGACGAACATGATCTTGCCCTGACCGCGCTTGGCGACCACACGGCCAGCGATCTTCACGACGTCCTCGGTGTCCTCGCCATCGGCAAGCTCGGCGTACTTAGCCTCGATATCGGCGACGTAGTCCTCAAGCTCAGAGTGCTCGGGATAGGGGTTCTGGCCCGCCTCGAACAGGGCGGCGCGCTTGGCCAGGCGGGTGGCGCGCTCGTCGTTGAGCGTCGATGCCTGATCGGCGGCGTTCTGGTTCTCTGCCATAAGTTAGCTCCTCAAACTAAAACGCTCCCCAGGATTCGGTCCCAGGGAGCGAAAACATACCTTTACGCGGGACCGTGGTCTAGCGTGCGATCTTGGCGATGGTGTAGACGCGAGTCTTGCCGGAAGGCGTAACGACCTCGACGGAATCACCCTCGCCGTGACCGATGATGGCGTGACCGACCGGAGACTCGTTGGAGATCTTGTGCTCGAGCGAGTTGGTCTCGGTGGTACCGACGAGCGTGACTTCCATGACCTCGCCGTTGGGATCAATCAGCGAAACGGTGGAACCGATGGAGACGGTCAGGTCGCCCGTGGTGGCAGCAACCTGAGCGTTGGCGAGGATGGCCTGGATCTCGGCAATACGAGCGGCGTTCTGGGCCTGCTTGTCCTTAGCGGCGTCGTACTCGGAGTTCTCCGAAAGGTCGCCGAACGCGCGGGCTTCCTTGATGTCCTCGACGATCTCCTTGGCGTAATCGCCCTCACGCCAAGCGAGCTCCTCGACGAGCTTCTGGCGGCCCTCAGCGGTCAGTACGATCTGGCTTGCGTCCATACGGATATCTCCCCAACTCTGATCAAACAATCAACTGTCAACAAAACGAAAAAGACCGGCTAGCCTGCGGGCAAGCCGGTCAGGTGCTCACCCCAAAGGGATGGGACTACTCTGCGTCCGCGTCGCTGTCCTCTGCCTGCTTCTTCTTGGCAGCAGCGAGCTTGGCCTCGAGCTCAGCGATCTCCTTGTCCTCCTCGGACTGCTCGACCACGACCTCCTCGGCCTGCTTGGTCTCGGCCTTATCGTCGCCCTCCATACCCTCGCGGATATTCTTGACGGTAGAGCCGAGGGACTTGCCGAGCTTCGGCAGGTTCTTGGGCCCGAAGATAATCAGGACAACGACGAGAATAATGATGAGCTCAGGAGCCCTCAGTCCAAACATGTAGACCTCCACAATACAGCGAGACAAGCTCGAATGAGTATACCGCGGGTATCGCGGTATCACAACACTAGCTAAAAAAAGGGACCGCAAGAAGCGGTCCCTCCTCATGCTCTGGTCGGGTTGACTGGATTTGAACCAGCGACCCCTGCGTCCCGAACGCAGTGCTCTACCAAACTGAGCCACAACCCGTTAGCTCGACTATAGTAACAAAGATTTTCGTCGTGTGCTAGAGAAATTTTTATTTCTTTGGCGCGTCGATTTGAACCGTGTTGGGAATAAGCTCAGTCGCGCAGGCCCACCAGCCATTTTGCTGGGCAGCATCGGCAAGCCTTTCGGCCGTGGCAGCGGTGTCGCAAATGGCAAACGAGCAGGCACCCGATCCGCACACATCTACAGCAACGGTTCCGTCCTGTTTACGCAGCCAGTCGAGGACCGTTTGAATCTGCGACTCCATCTGTGCGGAAATGACACCAAGGTTGTTATGGATGAGCGCATATGCCGTCTCAGCATCACCAGCACGCAAGGCAGAAGCTATCGCGCCGGGCTCGTCCGCAGGCACCGGGGCCTCGTCAAAACGTCGATAGGCTTCAATTGTCGAAACGCTTGCCTCGCGCGGCTTGACCAGCACGACGGGCGTCGCGGGCAGCGCGGGGTACTCAGTTGCCAGCACGTCTCCCCCGCCTACGTAGAACGCAGGACTCGCGTGCAAAAAGAACGGGACGTCAGCACCAATGCCCCGCGCAATGTCGTCGAGCGCCGGGTCGGTGCGATCAATGCCCCAGAGCTCTGCCAAGGCGACAATGACCGCGGCCGCATCCGTCGAGGGGCCGCCCAAGCCGGCGCACAATGGAATGCGCTTCTCAATCGTCACGCAGATGTTTGCCTCGCGACCATAATGCTCGGCCATAGCAACCGCAGCCCGATACGCCGTATTCTTTTGCATGGGAAAATCTGATGCTGGAACCGTCTGGACGGTCAGCGCCTGCGACGGCGTGACCGTCACGGTATCGGAAAGACCGACGGCCGCCATCAGGGAATCGACCCTGTGGTAGCCGCGGTCATCGCGCTCGGTATGAACCCCCAGGTAGAGGTTAATCTTTGCCGGCGCGGAAAGAGTCAGGGACCGATCGGTCACCGTTAATGCTCCTCGAGCTGATTGCCGAGCGGGGTAAAGATGTGCTCGCCGCTCTCGGGGTCGAACAGCTCGACCTGACCGGTGAGCACATCGATATACTGGTAGGACTGACGCGACTTGCGGCCGCGACGCTCGTCGACCTCGACAATGAAGACGGCCGGGTGGACGCTCTTGATGGTGCCCATGCGCTCGACGACGCGGGTACGGCCCATGTTGGCCTTAACCTTGACGCGATCGCCCACCATATCGGTCAGCTTCTCGTGGATGTCGTCGACGTGATTGACTTCCATCTCTTCCATGAACAGGGCCTCCAGAAGGTGCAATTCAAAAAGGGGATAATACCCCTAAGATAGACAAAACTCTAATACTATAGCACCCTGTTGTGGCCATACGCAAGTAGCTAAAAACCCGGTCCCAAATTGATTACTTACAGACTATCGGTGTCCAAGACGATGGTGAATGGGCCGTCGTTGACCAGGTCGACCTTCATGTCGGCGCCAAAGATACCGTGCGCCACATGCTCAACGTCCTCGCGCACAAGCGTCAAGAAGTACTCGTAGAGCTCGTTGGCGACATCGGGGGCGCCGGCATCCGTAAACGACGGACGGCGGCCGTGGCGGCAGTCGGCAAACAGCGTGAACTGCGACACCACGAGTACCTCGCCGTCGACATCGGCAAGTGCCAGGTTGGTCTTGCCGTTCTCATCCTCGTTGATACGCAGCCCGCGGAGCTTGCCCCACAGCTTGTCGGCCTCGGCACGCGTATCGCCATGGCCCACACCCAGCAGCACCAGGTAGCCGCGTCCAATGCGACCCACGCACTCGCCGTCGACCGTCACGCCGGCGTTGAGCACGCGCTGCACCACCGCGCGCACGGCCTACTCCTCGCCCGTCAGTTTGGCGGATAGGTGCTCGAGCGCATGGAATCGATGGCTGATGGCGTTCTTCTCGTCCGCCGTCAGCTCGGCCATGGTCTTGCCCGGCGTGTCGACCGGCAGGAACAGCGGGTCATAGCCAAAGCCGTGATCGCCGCGCCCCTCGTGTGCGATAGTGCCCTCGCAGGCGCCCTCACCATAGGTGACCAAACCGTCCGTGTCGATGAGTGCAACGACGCTCATAAAGCGCGCGGTGCGATCCTCGTCGGCCACGCCTTCCAGGTTAACGAGCAGCTTGGCGTTGTTGGCGGCATCGTCGCCATGCACGCCCGCATAGCGCGCGCTATACACGCCCGGCTCGCCGTCCAGGGCATCAACGACCAAGCCCGAATCGTCGGCAATGGCCATGAGCCCCGTCTCCTCGACCGCAGCCTGCGCCTTGATGATGGCGTTCTCCAAAAACGTCGTGCCGTTTTCCTCGGGGTCCTCAAAATCGCCCAGCTGACCGAGCGCCACAAAGCGTACCTCGGGCATGACCTTGCCCAAAATGACCTCGATCTCGGTGAGCTTATGGGCGTTGCCGGTTGCCACGACGATGGTCGCCGCCGGGTCGAGGGTGTCGATGTCAATCTTCTCAAGTGCCATAGCTGGCCTCCTTGTCTCTATAGCAATGCCGTGTTGAGGACGACGAGGACCTCGGCCTCTCTCCCCTCTCAATCAACGGCAGTCTTATACTTCGACGTTTTCCCAGATAAAACCTACCAAAATAAACCTGTCCCTTTTTGGTAGGTTAGGCGAGGGCTTGGCGCTGGAGCTCGATGAGCTCGGCGATACCCTTGTCGCCCAGGTCGAGCAGGGCGTTGAGGCGTTTGCGGTCGAAGGGCGCCTGCTCGCCAGTGCCCTGGAGCTCGATCATCTCACCAGTGTCGGTGGCGACGAGGTTCATGTCGACCTCGGCATGGCTGTCCTCGGAATAATCCAAGTCGAGCAGAGTGTTGCCGTCGACAACGCCCATGGAGATGGCAGCCACCTGGCCGATAAGCGGGATGCGCTCGATCTTGCCCGCCTCGACCCACATGGCGAGGGCGTCGTGCAGCGCCACCCAGGCACCGGTGATGCTCGCTGTACGCGTGCCGCCATCGGCCTGAATCACATCGCAGTCGACGGTGACGGTGTACTCGCCGAGCGCCTTCATGTTGACGACGGTACGCAGGCTGCGGCCAATGAGGCGCTCGATCTCCATGGAGCGGCCCTTGCGGTTGGCGTGCTCGCGCTTGCAGCGCTTGCCGGTCGACGCCGGCAGCATGGCGTATTCCGCGGTCACCCAGCCGGCCTTAGCTCCCTTTCGCCAGCCCGGCACGCCCTCCTCGATAGTGGCGGCGCACAGCACGCGCGTGTCACCGAACTCGGCCAGACACGAGCCGTGAGCGTGCTTCATGACGCCACGGGTGAGCTTAACGGGGCGCAACTCGTTGGCGGCGCGACCGTTGGCGCGGTTGACCTGCATGTACTCCATAGAAATATCCTTTCGGCAAAAGATGAGGCGAAGGCTTTGGCGGCTGCCTTACATCTATTTCAGCTCATCGATATCGATATGCTCGATGCTCTTGAGCGGCTGACCAAAGATAAAGCTGCCCGCCACCGCAAACTCGGCAATGTTATCGGCCGTCGTGGCAAAACGATGCTGCGGCTCGGCGGCGTCGCCCGCCAGCTGCTCGCGGCGCGTGAGGATATCGGTCAGCTCGCACGTGGTCTCCTCGGCGGAACTCACGACGCGCACCCCAGGCCCCAGCGCATGGCGGATAGGTCCCACCAACAGCGGAAAATGTGTACAGCCGAGCACCACGGTATCGATACCGTGGTCGCGCAGCGGCTCAACCGTGGCACCCACCAGCGCACGCACGGCAGGCGTATCGAAGATGTCCTCGTTCTCAAGCCACTGTTCCTGCAGATGTGCACCCGAGGCGAGCTCGTGTTCGACAACCTCGACAAAGCTCGAGGCAGGACAGCCGTATACATCGACGCCGGCATCTAGATCCTGAATGGCGCGCGTGTAGGCGCCCGAGCGAATAGTGAGGTTGGTGGCGAGCACGCCCACCCGGCGCGTGCGGGTGCTGTTGATTGCCGCACGGGCACCCGGCGCGATCACGCCGATCACAGGAACGTCGAGCACCTGCTGGGCCAGACGCAAGGCCGCAGCAGTCGCCGTATTGCAGGCGATGACCATAATCTTGACGTCGTGCTTCGAAAGCCAACGACCCGCCTGCAACGCAAACGAGCGCACCTCATCCTCGGTGCGCGTGCCGTAGGGGCAGCGTTTGGTGTCGCCAAAGTAGTAGACGGACTCGTGCGGCAGCGCCGTCGCGATGGCGCGCGCAACCGTCAGACCGCCCAAACCAGAATCGAACACGCCAATCGGGCGCGTGTCGCCTGCCGGATTCTCGATATCGGACATTACCTCACCAGTCTCTCTCGAAAAGACATGTCCAAGTGCGGCGGCGCCGCGCTACGAACGCGCCGCGACCAGCAGCTCTGCCGTCGCCGCCCAACCGTCGACAATTTTGCCGCGCGTAACGAAAGCGTTCTCGCAAGCAGCCAGGAACTCGGGCGCGCCGGCGCTCGTCAGGCCATTCTCGACCAGGCAGAACGTGCCCACGTGATCGGCCATGTAGAAGTCGGACTCGGAATCGCCGAGCGCGAGCGTCTCCTCGCGCTCGATCCCCAGGTGCTCGCAGAAGCGCGCGATGGCAACGCCCTTGTTGAGACCCGCGGGGTTGATGTTGAATGAGCGACCGTCCTCGACGCGATCGAGCTCGAGCGTCGTCGGCTTGGACAGGTGAGTCAGATGGCCGTTGCAAGCCCAGATCAGACCGCAGCCGGCCTCGTCCAGGATGGCCTGAACCTCATCGTCGGGCACATCGCCGCGCATGCCGACGGTGACCTCACGGTATTTGTAGCCGGTCGACATGTCGTTGTGATACTCGATCTTGTGCGGCCAGCGGGCGAGGATCTTCTCGCACACGCCGGTCTGCTCGATCACCTGGTGCGGCGTGAGGCCGCAAGAGGAGTCGTAGGGCATGTCGCCGGTCAGATACTCCCAATCGTTGGCTTTGAGGTCGTACATGACCAGGCCGCCCATCTCGCCGATGTAGGAGTTGAGACCGAGCACGCGCGCGTCCTCGTGGATCATGGTACGGTTGCGGCCCGAGGTGGGAACCACCTGAATACCAGCGCGAGCGAGCGCCACGACGGCCTCGACGAGTTTGGTCGAGGGGTTGCCGTCGTTGTCGCGCAGCACGCACGAGCCGGGTGCGAGCATCGTGGCATCCAGGTCGGTAAAGACGTACTTGACCTTGGCCAAGCGCTCGCGCATCTCGCCCGAAAGCTCAGCGACGGTCGGCAGGGTATTGTGGGACATGGTTACTCCGTTTACGTAGAAGGGTTTGGACTTGGACGGCATGTTTTGATTGAGGGAACACGCTTATGGCGACAGCGCACTCAGGGCGCCGCCGCCATCATGGTTCATTAGTCAAACTGGGTAACATCGATCAGGCGATTGGCCAGCGAAAGGTCGCTCTCGATGGGCACGAACTCGTCGCCCACATGCATGAGCTCCTCGTCACCCTTCGCCAGCAGCAAGACAATGGTGGGAGCATCGGGGTTGACGTACTCCTCGCGCGCCGCCTTGAACGCCGCATGCACAGCGGCTTCGCGATCGAGGATGATCTTGTTCGGCGTATCGTCGGGAACATGCTCGGCAAGCTCGCGACAGACCTTCATCGGGTCCTCGTGAGCTGGATCCTCGTTGGCAAAGATCATCAGGTCGGAATATGGTGCGGCCTCGCGCGGAAGCTGCTCGCGACGCTCCTGCGCCTTGCCGCCGGCAGCGCCAAACAGCGCAATGACGGGACTAGCGGGAAACGCGCGCTTAACCGACGAGAAAAGCGAGCGGAACGAAAGCTGGTTGTGCGCGTAGTCGACGACACAAATCACGCGGCCGTCCTTCGACTCCACGACCTCCATACGGCCCGGCACACGCAGTTTGGAGAGGCCCTTCTTGATGGCCTCGATACCGATGCCGATCTCGCGCGCGGCGGCGATAGCGACCAGCGCGTTCTCCACGTTAAAGTCTCCCGCGATGCCCAGCAGGATCTTCTCCCCCGCCTCGGACTCGTCGGCACACAGGCCATGCAAGTTGAACTCGATGCTAAAGCCGACCATGCGTACATCGCTCGCCCACAGGCTTGCCTCGGGATGCTCGACGCCAACGGTCACCAAGCGCTCGGCCGTCGACGCTGCCTCCAGCACACGGTCGACCTCTTCGATGCCCAGATTCACCACGGCGGTCTTTGCCTGGTCAAAGATCCTGAGTTTGCTCTCAAAATAATCCTCAAACGTGGGGTGTTCAATCGGTGAGATGTGGTCACGGCCGATGTTGAGGAAGCACGCCACGTCAAACGGCAGATTCTCGACGCGTTGGTACTTGAGCGCTTGGCTCGAGACCTCCATGACCATGGACTGGCGACCGGACGTGCGGCAGTTGGCGATATGGCGCCAAACCTCGGGGGCCTCGGGCGTGGTGTTGGTGCTCTCGTAGCACTCGATACCATCGTCGGTACTCACCGAGCCGATCATGCCGCAGGACTCGCCCGCCGCCTTGATGATGGACTGGAGCATAAAAGCGGCCGTGGTCTTTCCCTTGGTGCCGGTGATGCCCACGATCTTGACGTCGTGGTCGGGACGGTCGTAGACCTCCGGCGGCAACAAGGCCATGGCCGTGCGAACGCTGTCCACGACCAGCATCGCAGCACCGCTCTCCTGCGCCAGCGGCTCCAGAGACTCGACCAGCGACTCCTCGCACACAAATGCGACGGCGCCCGCATCGAGCGCCATGCGCAAAAACGCGGGCTTAAAGGCAGCACCTTTGCAGAAGAACACGTCACCTGCCGAGACCGCGCGCGAATCAAACGAGCAGCCGGTCACGGCACGCTCGTCAACCTGCTCTGATGCGCGCAGCTCGCCGCACACATCGAGCAGCTTGGCAAGCGTATCGACCGTGGTCACGGTCGCGGAATCCGAATGGTGCATCTTTCACCTTTCTCAGCCATTTGGCAGGGACGGTTTTTATAGTAACTGAAACGCACCCACGCAAAAACGGCTCCCGGAGGAGCCGTTACGCGCAGGCGTTCGTAAGCCGAGGCTAGGCAGCCTGAACAGAAGGCTGGCCCTCGTCGATAAAGAAGCGCTTGTACCACACTAGGAACACGAGCGGCGTATAGATCTTGCGCTGGAAATCGCCCTTGCCCGCAAAGTGCAGATCGAGCAGGCGCATGAGCTCGTCGGTATCGAAGAACTCGCTTGCCCACGGCGCGGTGAAGTACTCCTTGACATAGTCGTACCACTTTTGCTCGCGCAGCCAGTAGACAATCGGCACCGGGAAGCCCACCTTGGGACGGGTGGCCCACTCATCGGGCAGCGACTTGTTGGCAGCGTGGCGGAGTACCTGCTTGTTGCCGTTCTCGTTGATGCGGTAGCGATCGGGAATGTGCTCGGCGAACTCCATGACTTTGCGGTCCAGGAAGGGCACGCGCAGCTCCAGTGAGTGTGCCATGCACATCTTGTCGGCCTTGAGCAGAATGTCGCCCGGGAGCCACATGTTCATGTCCAGGTACTGCTTCTTGACCAGCTCGGGCTGACCCTTCACGCGCGCATAGATGGGAGCGGCAAGCTCGAAGGCACCATCGCCGGTGTTGTACTCGGGCTTGAGCACGTCGTCGACCTCGCGCTCCGGCCATACCAGAGCCTGTCCCAGGAACGACTTCTCGGGGATCTCGGCACCCTTGACCAGGAAGTTATGTCCCTTGAAGTACGGCATATGCAGCGCCAGGTTACCGAGCGCGCGACGGACGGGCAGCGGCACCATCTTTTTGTACTTGCGCACCGGGACCGTATCCTCGTAGTAGGCGTAGCCGCCAAAGAGTTCGTCGGCGCCTTCGCCCGAAAGCACCACGGTGACGTCCTTGCGGGCCATCTCGGCCAAGAACCACAGCGGCACGGAAGACAGGTTGGACTGCGGCTCGTCCATGTGATACTGGATGTCCTCGAGCGCACCGAAGAACTCGTCGGCGGTGATCATCTTGCGGACATTCTCGACGCCGAGCTTGTCGGATAGCTCCTTGGCGTAGTTAGTCTCGTTGAAATTCTTGTAATCGAAGCCCACCGAGAAGGTCTTGTCGGGCATGAGGCAAGCGGCGATGTAGCTGGAGTCGACGCCGCCGGAGAGGAACGACGCGACCTTGACGTCAGCGATGCGATGGGCCTCGACGCTCTCGTGCACGACCTCATCCAGCTCGTCGACGTACTCCTCGAACGGCTTCTCGACGGCAGAGTAATCGCAATCCCAGTAGCGCTCGATGTTCATCTTGCCGGTCGGGATATCGACGGTAAAGTAATGCGCCGGCGGCAGCTTGTAGACACCCTCGAAGAAGGTCTCCTCGGTTGCCGAATACTGCAGCGTCATGTACGGACGCAGGGCCTTTTTGTTGACCGCCTTGTGGAAGTGCGGGTAGTCCAGGAAGCTCTTGATCTCGGAACCGAAGA
Organism: uncultured Collinsella sp.; assembly: GCA_937966215.1. Taxonomy (GTDB): domain Bacteria; phylum Actinomycetota; class Coriobacteriia; order Coriobacteriales; family Coriobacteriaceae; genus Collinsella. The sequence continues at coordinate 11,703 of CALCKK010000026.1, forward strand.
GCACGCCCGGAGCGCCGTCGCCCGCATCGGCCATGGGATAGTAGTAGAGCGGCTTGATGCCAAAGATATCGCGGGCGCCAAAAAGCTTATTCTTCTTCTTGTCCCAGATGACGAAGGCGTACATACCGCGCAAGCGATCGAGTACTGCCTCGCCCCACTCCTCGTAGCCGTGCAGGAGGCTCTCGGTGTCGGCGCCGCAGTGGAACTTGTAGCCCTTGGCCTCGAGCTCGGAACGGAGTTCTTGGAAGTTGTAGATCTCGCCGTTGAAGACAATGACGACGCTACCGTCCTCATTGGCCATGGGCTGAGCGCCGGCCTCGGTCAGGTCGAGGATCGACAAGCGGCGGAAGCCGAGGGCAACGCGGCCGTCGATAAACTGGCCGCCCATGTCGGGACCACGATGGACGATGCGGTCCATCATCTTGGTGAGCACCTCGGATTGGTTATCCGTCCCACCGACAAAACCGACAAAACCGCACATATACTATCCCCTCTGCTGTTGCTGGGCATCAAATCGAATCAGTAGCTTTTGAGTATACCCGAGGGCGTAAAGAGGGGCGGAATGTTCAGGCAATCTCAACTGAATCAGCTCCGCTGTGACACGTGCCGGTTACCTTTAATGGATATGAGGTGAATGGGGCGATTGTTTTGCTATACTCTCTCCGCACGGGCGATTGGCGCAACGGTTAGCGCAGGTGCTTTACACGCACAAGGCTGGGGGTTCGAATCCCTCATCGCCCACCACTGATTTGATAGGCTCCCAGCTATGGGGGCCTTTCTTTTTTGGGCCCATCGCGGGGGGATTCGAACCCGCAAGGGTGCGGAGCTGAGGAAACGCGAAGCGTTTTCCAGCGCAGCACGCGAGAAGCGGAGCGACGAAGCGAGAGCGGGCGGCGTCAGCCGCACGCGACATCCCTCATCGCCCACCACTGATTTGATAGGCTCCCAGCTATGGGGGCCTTTCTTTTTTGGGCCCAGCGCATGGGGTTCGAACCCGCCAGGGTGCGGAGCTGAGGAAACGCGCAAGCGTTTTCCAGCGCAGCACGCGAGGAGCGGAGCGGCGAAGCGGGGCGCGGGCGGCGCCGGCCGCACGCGGACATCCCTCATCGCCCACCACTGAATTGTTAGGCCTCCAGCGATGGAGGCCTTTCCTTTTTCAGGCCCAGCGCATGGGATTCGAACCCGCCAGCACGTCTGTCACAAAGGCCGTGGCCAAAAAATGGCAAAAATGAGTACTGCTACCTTGCTTACAACATATCAAAAGATAGTATTTGCTTAAGTTACGCAACATATGTCCATTATAAGGACTAACAATTGGATCAAAATCGTACATTCATCGCCATTTCGACTAGCTATCTGGCCTTATTAGTCCAAAATTGCTGCTACCAAATCGATAACAGTACTCATATTCGATGTTTTTTGACCAGCAGGTCTCCCCGCCTTAGCAAATCTAAGGCAAAACGGGCTCCAGACCGCTGAATCATGCCACATAGGGCACGTCCGCAGTCCGGAACCCGGTCAAAGTTAAGTTATTTCGCTGTGTTAGGCCAAAACGTCCGACAGGATCTCGATCAGGCTGTCCACGTCGGCTTCCTCGCAGACAAGTGGCGGCAGGAAACGCAGCGTATGCGCACCCGTAGCGTTGATCACGGCACCGGCGGCCAGCGCGCGGGCAACAACATCATGCGCGTCGCCCGCGGCATCATCCAAATCACAGCCGAGCATCAAGCCGCGGCCACGTACCTCGGTCACGTGCGGCAGCTTGGCGAGCTTTGCCTCCATATAGGCGCCCACCTTGGCAGCATGGTCGGCATAATCGCCGCGCACGAGCGCGGAGAGCGTCGCGGCACACGCCGCGATGGCCAAGCAGCTACCGCCAAAGGTCGAGCCGTGGTCGCCCGGCTTAAACACGTCGGCAATCTCCTTCTTTGCCACGACGGCACCCATGGGCACGCCGTCGGCAATGCCCTTGGCAAGGCTCATGATGTCGGGCTCCACGCCATAGGTCTGGAACGCAAACGGCTTACCCGTGCGGAAGATACCGCACTGGACCTCGTCGGCGATAAGCACGGCACCCACCTCGTGCGCCAAGTCGCGCGCCGTAGCCATAAACTCCTCGGTCATGGGGTGCACGCCACTCTCACCCTGGATCGGCTCGAGCATCACGGCACAAATCTCGCTCCCCAGCTGCTTAAAGATTGCACGCAGTTCATCGACATCGTTGGGCGTGCAGGCCACAAAGCCACCCGGCAGCGGGCGGAAACTGTCCTGCAGCCAATCCTGCATGGTGGCCGCAATAGTCTCGAGCGTACGGCCGTGGAAGCCGCCGCGCATGCACACGATAGTGTTGCCGCCATTACCGGCACGCTTGGCGTACAGGCGCGCAAGCTTCATCGAGCCCTCGTTGGCCTCGGCGCCGGAGTTGGCAAAGAACGTCTCCCACACCTGCTCGCCCGCAGCCGGGGCACCAAGAGCAGCTGCCGTGGTCTCATCGCCGGCGACAATGGCATCGGCAAGAACGCGCGCACCATCTACGTCGTCGTTAGCAAGCTTGGACAGCAGCGCCGCGACCTGTCCGCGCTGCTCGATGTAGAAGTAATTGGAGACATGCATGAGCTTTTTGGTCTGTGCCTCGAGCGCCGAGAGCACAGCCGGGTCGCCATGACCTAGGCTGCACACGCCGATGCCGGCAAGAAAGTCGAGGTACTCACGGCCATCGTCGCCGGTGAGCTTCATGCCGTGACCCTCGACAAACTCGACCGGAGAGCGGCCAAAGGTATGCATAACGTAATGGGATTCAAGCGATTGCTGAGCTGCAAGTGACATGGGATGCCTTTCGTTGGGCGCCAGACGGCGCGGGGCTATGGGTGCAGGAATGGGGCGGCTGCGGGTCAGCTAGACCGTCTGAAGCTTCTCGACCTCGTCAAGGTTCTCGGTCAGACGCGCAGCAAACGTCGAAAGCGGATGCGGATGCGTATCGAACTCGTACGCCGTCTCGGTGGAATGGATCACGGTGCCGACGCCGGCATCGGTCAGCAGCTCCAGGAGCAGCGAATGCGGCGTCGTGCCGTTGATGATGTGGGCTCGGAACACGCCAGCGGTAAGCGCGTCGACAGCCGCACGCAGCTTGGGAATCATGCCCTTATCGACCTCGCCGCCGTAGAGCATTTCGTTAACCTCGTCGAGCGTTAGGTTGGAGATAAGCGAGTCCTTGTCGCTAAAGTCCTTGTACAGACCATCGACATCGGTCAAAAAGATCGCCTTATGCGCGTGGAGCGCCGCGGCAACGGCACCGGCGGCGGTGTCGGCGTTGATGTTGAAGAAACCGCCGTCCTCCCCCGCCGCGACGGTAGCGATGACGGGGATGTACTCGCTATCGAGTAAGCGCTCGATATAGTCGGTGTTGACGTGCGTCACTTTGCCCACGCGACCGAGCTCGGGGTCGAGCGGCTCGGCGATGAGCGTGCCGGCATCGCTGCCCGACACGCCCACGGCCAGGTTACCGTGGTGGTTGATGGCAGCAACCAACTCCTGGTTGACCTTGCCGCCCAGCACCTCGCGCACGATATCCATAGTCGCCGGCGTGGTCACGCGCTGGCCGTTCTTAAACTCGACGGGAATATCGTAATGGCTCAGCGCCTCGTTGATAGCCTTGCCGCCGCCATGCACGATGACGGGGCGCATACCGATGATCTTGAGCAAAACGATGTCGCTCATCACGTCGCGGCGCAGCTGCTCATCAACCATGGCGGCTCCGCCATATTTGATAACAACCGTCTTGCCGGTCAGGTTCTTAATCCACGGCAGCGCTTCGAACAGCAGCTGCGCGGTTGCTTCGTTGGATTCGCTCGAACGACAATCGCGTGCGAATTTCATAATCTGCCTCGTCTTTCGTATCGTTATCGCGCCGTGCTCCGCTGTCCGCAATCGCGGCAAGATACGCAGCGTGCCTGGAATCTAGGAACGGTAGTCGCCGTTGATGGAGATGTACTCGTGCGTGAGGTCGCAGGTCCACACAGTCGTTGCCGCGTCGCCTGCGCCCAGGTCGGCCGAGATCACGATCTCGGGCGCTTCGAAACGTCGTAGAGCCTCGTCCTCGTCAAAGGGAACAGTCAGACCGTCGCGACAGACGGGCATGCCCATCATGTCGATAGAAACGTCTTCCTGATTAAACTTCACGCCGCACTTACCAAGCGCCATAGCAACGCGGCCCCAGTTGCAGTCGTGGCCGGCGATGCAGGTCTTAACGAGCGGCGAGTTGGCAACGGCGCGGGCGGCGATATCGGCTTCCTCGTCGTTAGCGGCGCCGGTAACGTTAACCGTCACGAGCTTTGACGCACCCTCGCCATCGGCCGCAATGTTGCGCGCCAGGCTCTCGCACACCTCGTGCACGGCAAAGGCCAGCTCGTCAAAGGCATCAGTGCCCTCGACGATGGCCTCGGCATCTGCGGCAGCGGCGCCGGAGGCAAGCATGATGCAGGTGTCGTTGGTCGAGGTGTCGGAATCGACCGTTACCTTGTTAAAAGTCTGCTTGGCGGTCGAGAGCAGCAGGGCATGAAGTGCCGCAGGCTCGACGGGGGCATCGGTGGTGATAACTGCGATCATGGTGGCCATGTTGGGCATGATCATGCCCGAGCCCTTGCACATGCCGCCTACCGTATAGACATTACCCGCATGACCCGCCGCCTCGCTGACGTAGGACACGGCGTACTCCTTGGAGTGCGTGTCGGTCGTCATGATGGCGCGAGCGGCATCGGCGCCACCGTGGGCGGAGAGCGCCTCGTAGGCGGCAGGAATGGCGGTCTCAAACGTGTCGATCGGCAGAATCTGGCCAATCACACCCGTGGAGGCAACCAGAATCTGCTGGGGCTCACAGCCGATGACCTGCGATGCGATGCTGCACGTCTCGCGCGCGCATGCAAGGCCGGTCTCACCCGTGGCGGCGTTAGCATTGCCAGAGTTAACCGAAACGCCGGCGATGATTCCGTAGCCCTTGTCGGCACCGCCCAGGTTGGCACGGCTCACCTGCACGGGCGCCGCGCAAAAGCGATTGGTGGTAAACACGCCGGCACCGGGACAGGGTTTATCGGGCACGACGAGCGCGTAATCCAGACGCTCGGGGTTCTTGCGGAACCCAGCGTGGATGCCTGCAGCCTTAAAACCAGCCGCAGCCGTAACGCCACCCTCGACGGCGCGAATCTTGATATCAAACAGCTCGGTATTCATCGTCTTTATGACTCCTTATGTCAAACAAAAAACGGACATCGGTTGGTGCGCCATGCCAGTCGTGATCATGAGACCAGCTTAAGAGTGGCGCCCCACTCGATGCCCGACTACCAAATCGTTAACAATCGAATGTGCTACACCGGGCACGCCACTGTGGGCAAGCCTCGTCGCTCGTCAAAGCCAAAGACGATATTGACGCACTGGACTGCTTGGCCCGCAGCGCCCTTGCACAGATTGTCGATGGCGCCCGTCGCCACCAGCACGCCCGCGCGCTTGTTGAGCGCGAGGCCGATCTGGGCGGCGTTGGTGCCGACGACCGAAGCCGTCTTGGGCTGCTGGCCGGCGTCGAGTACGCGCACGAAAGTGCGACCAGCGTAGAACTGCTTGTAATAGTCGACAACGTCCTCAAGGGTCAGGGAGTCGATGGCCTGCGGCGTGAGCGGCAGCGTCACCGTGGAGAGCAGGCCGCGCTTGAGCGGTGCCAGGTGCGGGGTAAAGACGACGCGATCTGTTAGACCAAGGATTTGCTCGATTTCGGGCGTGTGACGATGCTTACCCACGCCGTAGGCCTCCAAGTTCTCGTCGGCGCTGCAAAAATGGGTGCGGGCGTTGCAGGACTTACCGGCGCCCGTCACGCCGCTAATGGCATCGACAATCACGGGACCGTTCTCAGCCACCCAGCCCGCACGCACGGCAGGAGCGGCAGCAAGGCTCGTTGCGGTGGGATAGCAGCCGGCGCAGGCGACCAACACGGGCCTGCCAGCGGCATGGTTGGAAGCAGCGGTCTCTAAGTCCTGGCAGAACAGCTCGGGCAGACCGAAGGCGCGGGTCTTGAGCAACTCGGGGCTCGTGTGCTCGGCGGCATACCAGGCCTCAAAGGTGGCCGGATCGCTCAGGCGATAGTCGGCCGAGAGGTCAATGCAGGAGACTCCCGCGGCAAGCAGGGCGGGCACCTGAGCCATGGCAGCCGTGTGCGGCACGGCCAAAAATACCGCGTCGCAGTTCTTGAGCTCGGGGGCATCATGCGTCGTGAAGACAAGATCGCTTACGCCGGTGAAGCTCGGGTACACCGCAGACAACGGCTGGCCGGCATCAGCGTTGGACGTAATGGCAACAAGTTCAAACTCGGGATGACCGAGCACGAGGCGAATGAGCTCGGCTCCGGCATATCCAGCCGCGCCGACGATTCCAACCTTCAAAGACATATCAGACTCCTTGTCTGCGATTTATGCACCGATGCGCATTTCGCAGCGGTCGTTATGAAGTGGCTTGAAACTTTAGCACCAAAAGATGCATGAACACGTAAATGACTTGCATATTCATGCATTGAAACATTCCCGACACATTCGCTCGAAGGAATTGACAAATGGAGCGGGCCCCGTATTGACCGGCGCTCCTAACGGCGCCGGGCAATACGGGGCCCGCCCATGCGAAAACCAAGTTGTTAGGATGAGCCAGCTGGCTAGAGCTCGACCGGCACCCATTCGTCGTGATTGCAGATAAAAGCCTCGGAATCCTCGACGCTAAAGAAGACGAGCGTGGGGTCGTTAGGCCCCTCATAGTGCTCACCCAGGCGCTCTAGATGCTTCCACCCGGCTTCGCGCATTTCGCTCGAAGCCCGGTCATCCAAGCCGGCACGCCCGCGCAAGATGAGCCAGCCATGGCCCGGCCACCAACTCGTGGCCTCAAAGCGCTGATTTTGTAGCAGCTCTTGCCACACGTCTTTGGTGCGCGCTGTTACAAACCACAGCTTGCCATCCTGGATCTGCGCAAACGAAAACGGACGCACATGAGGCTGTCCGTCAACGCTCGTCGCCAAATACCATGCCGGCACCGACGTCAGATACTCCAACACCGTATTCAATCCGTCCATGTGTCCTCCTGTCGCCTGACCAGTCTTTTTGGAATGGGTAATCAATTTGGGAAATTAGAGCTCCAGGCGCTCCTCGCTGCCGTCGATATCACAGAAGCGCGCGGCAATGTTGCGGACCGAGAAGAACGCAAGGCGGCCGTCGTTGGCGCTCTCGTGTTCCTCGCCGATGCCCACCATGTGCTTAAAACCCGCTTGACGCACCTTGTCGCTCGCAACTGCGTCGTCCTCAAGTGCGGCCTCGCCGGTCAACACGATCCAGCACTCCCCCGGCTTCCAGCCCGAGAGTTCAAACTTGGGATTCGCACTCAGCTCCGCCCACACATCCTTGTCGCGCGATGTGCAAAACCACAGCTTACCGTCATCGACCATGGCAAATGAAAACGGCCTCACGCGAGGCTGATACCCGTCGGCCACATCGGTCGTGGCCAGATACCACGCCGGAATGCGCCTGAGATACGAACAGGCGCGCTCAAGCTGAGCCGTGCGGTCGTTGTCGGTCATAGGGACCCCTTTCTTGCGCTCGAATCGCGCCTAAACAAGTTGAAGATTGATGACGATGACGCAGATGAGCAGCAACGCCGTCACCACCGCCGCCAACGCATCGCTGCGGCCAAATGCAAGCGCATGCAAACGTGCGCGGCCCTGCTCGCCATGATAGCAACGGGCATCCATGGCGGCCGAAAGCGTCTCGGCATGACGGAACACGCCCGTGAACAGCGGAATCGCCACACTGCCGAGCATACGCACGCCGCCGAGCGGACCGCACGTCACGCGCGCGCCGCGGCTTGCCTGCGCGTCCGCCGTCTGCTTCATCTCGGTGGCGAACTGCGGCATAAAGCGCAACGCGATACCCATGATCATGCCGAGCTCATGCGCAGGGAGCCCCACGCGCGCAAACGGTGCGAGCAGACGCTCAAAGCCCGCGGTGAGGTCGAGCGTGGGCGTGGTGAGCGTAATGGCGCTCATGCCGGCCATCATCAGGGTCAGGCGGCACGCCATAAAGGCGGCAGAACGCAGCGAGCCCTCGCTTATCTGCAGAAAGCAGAGCTGCCACAGGATGCGCCCGCTCTGGTCGGAAAACAGGTTGAGCACTGCGACCACCACGACAATCGCCAGCAATGGTGCCATCGATGATAGGACCCGGCGCAACGGCACCCGGGACACGGCATAGATCAGGACAACGAAGATTGCGACCGGGGCCAGTCCGCGGAAGCTGCTGACTGTGAGCGTCGTGATCAGAAACACAAAGCCCAAGAGCAACTTAGTTCGCGGGTCTAGGCGGTGGATCGCACTATCGCCGGGATAGTAGCTGCCAAACGAAAACGCCTCCATTAGCAGCCCTCCTCTCGCGCGACCGTCTTGGATTTAGCAATGTCCGCGACGTTAGAAGGACCGCCCGAGCGACCGATTAGCAGGTCCACCAACTCGTCTGCCAGCGACTCAACCGTATAGAGGCCGTCAAAGCGCAGCGGCACGCCTGCCTTCGCGAGCGCCAGCGCCATGCGCTGGGCGGCGGGAACACCCAAGCCGATTGATTTAAGCTCATCCGCATGCGCAAAAACCTGAGCGGGCGTTCCCTCGGCAAACACCGCGCCCTCGTTCATCACAACGATACGGTCACAACAATTTGCCAGGTCATCCATGCTGTGCGAAACCATGACAACGGTCAGGCCTTCGTCATGTAAACGGCCAATGAGCTCCAGGAAATCCCTGCGGGCAGCCGGATCGAGGCCTGCCATGGGCTCGTCGAGCGCCAGCACCTCAGGTTCCATGGCGAGCACGCCGGCGAATGCCACACGCCGTTGCTGACCGCCCGAAAGCTCAAAGGGACTCTTGTCGCCGACCGTGGAAAGATCGAGGCCCACGCGCGAGAGCGATGACTCGACACGACGGTCGACTTCATCTTGCGGCAAGCCAAGGTTGTGCGGACCAAACGCCACGTCCTGCGCCACGGTTTCGGCAAACAGCTGACGCTCAGGATACTGAAACACCACGCCGACCTTGGCCTTAACCGCAGCGGCGTCTTTCTTGTTTGATAGGTCGAGCCCCAGCGCGCAAATGCTTCCCTCCTGCGGACGGATCAGCCCGTTGAGATGCTGGACCAGAGTCGATTTACCCGAGCCGGTATGGCCTGCTAGCCCCAGGAACTCGCCGCGACGCACCGTCAGCGATACATCGCGCAGCGCCCACGGACTGCTGGGGTCGTTTCCCCAGAGAGCCTGTTTGCTCGATTTGCCCGCAGTGGCCGAGCGCTTATGCCAGCGGCGGCGCTCGCGCGGACTGAGCGAATAACTGTACGAAACATGGGATAGCTCTATGACGGGCTCCGACGCGTTGCCCTCGTTGTCTACCGGAACAGTGCCGTCAGCGATTTCCAACTGGGATGCGGAAGACTGCCCCGCGGTGCCTGCCCCACTTCGCTCGGCATAAGTCTGCGCAATCTCGGCGACCATATCCGCCTCACGTACCTGCGCGCAAACGGGCACGCCCTTCGCACGAAGTGTCCTACCTAAGCAGCACGACGCCGGCATATCCAGGTTGAGCTGAGCGAGTTCATTCGCCCGCGTCAGAATCTCCTCGGGCGTACCCAGCATGGCAACATGCCCCGCCCGAAACACCGCGACACGATCGGCCTCGGCGGCCTCTTCCATAAAGTGCGTAATCATCACGATGGTCATGCCGCGATCGTGCAACGCGCGGCAAGCCTTCATGAGGGCCTTGCGCCCACGCGGATCAAGCATCGAGGAAGCCTCGTCCAATATGAGCACGCGCGGTTCCATGGCAAGCACGCCGGCAAGCGCCACGCGCTGCTTTTGGCCGCCCGAAAGCGCATGGGTCTCGTGGTGCTCAAAGCCCACCAGGCCCACGCCCTTCAGCGCCTCGCGTACGCGCTGCGCAATTTGCGCCGATGGCACGCCTAGGTTTTCGGGACCAAACGCAATGTCATCTTCGACAAGCGTTGCCACCAGCTGGTCGTCGGGATTCTGGAATACCATGCCCGCGGTCGAACGAATGTCGTAGACCAGCTCGGGGTCGGACGCATCCATGCCGTTGATGCGTACCGTGCCCGCATCGGGCTGCAACAGCGCATTCAGATGCTTGGCAAACGTCGACTTGCCCGACCCATTGCCACCGAGGATGCAGAAAAACTCCCCGTCCTCGATGTTCAGATCGACGCCGTCGAGCGCCGGTGCGGCACCGTCATAACTAAAGGAAACGCCCCGACACTCAATCATGCGCGGCCTTTGACCTGGTCCTTTTTAGGCGTGATGAGGTTGGAAACCGCCTTGTACACCGCAAGCGTCAATACCGAGTTAAGCACGGTCTTGATAAGGTTGAACGGCAGCACGGCAGGAATCATGAGCGGGGCGATCACATCGACCGAGCCATACCAGAACCATACGCCAATGGTAAGGTTTGCGACCATAGACAACGCCGTAGCGGCAATAACGCCGAGCACCAGGCCAATCACGGCACCCTTATAGGTATGCATCTTCTGGTAGACGATAGCCGCGGGCAGAATGTAGCCCAGCGTGGCAACCAGATTCATAAGCGCGCCGACCCAGTCACCCGTAGTGAGCGCATGGATAACGATCGCCATGGCGGCAACAGCAGTACCGGCACCGGGGCCATACGCAAACCCGCACACCATCGCCGGCACCAGCGACGGGTCATACGTCAAAAACGGTGCCGAGGGAAGGATGGGCAGCTGCACATACATAAACAGCGCTCCCAAGGCGCACATCAACGCCATGGTAACGAGCTGTTTGGTGCTCCACCTATTCGTGTTCTCAAAATGGATATGCTGCGACTGTTCAGACATTAAGATCACCTGCCTCTTTCATCCGGACTCTAACCGTTGGCACTGGGATCTCACCAGTTCAGCCGGCATGCGAACCAACACACGCACGGGTCGCGGACTCATCGGCTCGGTCGCAGACGCCTCGCCTGCTCCGCGGCACCCCTTTGGCACCGCCCGATTTACCGCCAGTGGGGAATTCCACCCCGCCCTGAAACAGCACTTGCAAGTGTAGCACGAGCAATCGTTCGCGCAAGTATGCCGAGGGTAATTTGTCGCGGGAGAAACGGAATGGAGATGCGTCCCATTTTCCGTAATCATCAATCCACCAACGCACCCAATGCTTCGCACCGCGCAGTAGTATGAAGGAGGTCGCTGCGCAACCCGCGTATGTCAGGAGAACAAATTGGCAGTAAAACTTGATCTCGGAAAAGCTCTGTCCCAAGCCGCCGGTGAGATGGCAAAAGACGCATCGGCGGCCATCGAGTCCGCCGCCAAAGGCGCCACGAATGCAGCTGAGGGCGCGGGAAACGTTATCGTCGATACGGCCACCTCGGCATCCGAGGCCATCGGCAGCGCCATGTGCTCGGTTGCGGAAGGTATGTCGAGTGCCGGCGAGCAAATTGCATCGTCCGATGCAGGCAAAACGATTATAGGGGCCGCGAACGCGGTAGGCGGAATTGCCATCGGTGCCGCCGTAGATCTGGCCCAAGGAGCATCGTCCCTTGCGTCCGACGCGGCGTCGACCGTGGAGGGCGGGATCAATGCCATCAAGGAGAACTCATTCTCCGCGCGACTCCGCAGGGCACGTATCAAGGGTTTCCGTGACGGAATCAAGCAGGGCGCCTACCTTGCGGGAGAGAAGCGACACAATTTCATCTACGCATATGTGGCAACGCTTTGCTTCCTGATGCGCTGCGACGGTGACTTTTCCCAAGAGGAGCAGAAGTGGCTCGAGGAGGGTCTCGATTACCTCAAGCTGGACGGCGGCCTCCCAAATAACGTCAAGACAAAGGTGCAGGTCATCGCGGATGACAAGGGTTTGTCCTTCGACCAAGTCAAGGACTACTTGGACAACGTTAGCATCGTGTCGCTGGACTCCATGGCCGAGCAGTTGCAAGTCGCCGCGGCGGCGGACGGCCAGGTGACAGAAGAAGAGGAGCATGCCTGCAGACTCTTTGCCGACTATATGGCGGCGAGGGTGGCATGCATGGCCGTTGACGAGAGCCGGGCCGAGCAGGCAGTCGAAAAGTCCGTCCGCGAGTACGGCGAGAACCTTCAGCGCATCGACCGGGAGTTCAAGGAGCGGACGCGACTGCAGGATGCTGACGCCGCCTTTGTCGTCGCCGCAACCATGCTCCAAGTCGCCCGCATTCTTATCATCAACTCACTGACGGAGGTCGAGTGTGCCGGAGCGGGCAACGTAAAAGAACACGCTCTGCACAACTTCCAAAGTCGTGTCTTCTCTGGTTTCGATGACAGGATGCCACGGGAATCGAACCATCTGTTCGCCTCAAAACATCAAATTCTTAATTCACGCGGAGTGCCCTACGACGCGACACGCTATGAGGCAGAAAACATCGGGCTCTTCAAGGGCGCAAACCACCGGTTCGCGACCCTCGGCCACGACCCAGTGCTCGGTCTCGTGTTCGGAACATCTAACATCATGACCAACAGCATCACCTGCGTTAAAGATACTAACGTTTTTGGTATTGGTGCACGAATTCCCGCAACCTACTCGGTCTCCTATGACGCCTTTGGGAAAAATCCACAGATCGGGGCGCCCGCTGGGACTGTAGAGATGCTGGTTGCGGCGGGAAGACGCGTCGTGAGCGAGCCGGATGCCGCCGCGGCTGCTCTAATCAAGCAGCTGATCCACATCGGCACAGACCTGTACACACCGTGCGGGATACAGATCCCATTCGCCAATCTCATCCTCGACAAAACACATACCGAGGTGCTTACCAAATACGTCAGCACCGGCGATGTGCTGAAGGTCGGCGCGCAGGCAGGTATGGCCGCGCTTATCAACTGGTTGATAGCGGCACTTCACGGGTGCTCACTGATATTCAAGGACGACGGATCAGATTACTGCACCGAGATGTACCAAGCACGTACCAAGAAAATCATCCTCCTGTCCGATACCATCGCAACTTCAAGCAGCGTCATACGGGCGTTAATCAAAGAGAATCCCAAGTGCCTCGACCTCGGAGGCGCAGCGATACTCGTCTACCGACTGTTCTCGGACGCGCGTTTCATTGCTAAGCTCAAAGAAGAGTATATGCAATCGGAGCTCAATATAATCTACAACGAGCGAGCAAAAGGGCTGCTCTGATTCCTCGGCGCCCTACCTCTTACATCACCATTCAAACAAAGCGGAAAGCGCCTCATTAAATAAAGACATCAGCACAAAAAGGACCCCTTGCCCGCGGCTCCAAAGGAGCAGGACAAGGGGCCCCAATCTAACCGAGGACGTTCCGGAGGGAAGCCCCCGTCACGCCCCCGGATTCCCGGTGGGAGTTCTAGACCTTGTCGGCCTTAGTACATACCACCGCCCTGCTGACCAGCGGTGGCAGCAGCGATAGCGTCCTCAAGCTGAGTGTTCTTGGGCACATCGGAGACGGTAGCCTCGGTGATGAGGATCAGGCTGGCGACAGAAGCAGCGTTCTGCAGGGTGACGCGGCTGACCTTGACGGGGTCGAGGACGCCCATCTCGATCATGTCGCCCCACTCGCCGTTGGCAGAGTTGAGACCCTGGCCGGCGGGCAGCTCGGCAACCTTGTCGACCACGACAGCGCCCTCAAAGCCAGCGTTCTTGGCGATGGTGGCGACCGGAGCGGTCAGAGCCTTCTTGACGATATCGACGCCAATCTTCTCCTCGGGGTCGTCGATCTCGACAGCATCGAGCGCAGGAGCAGCGTCCATGAAGGCGACGCCACCGCCGGCGACGATGCCCTCCTCGACAGCAGCGCGGGTAGCCTGCAGGGCATCCTCAACGCGGTGCTTGATCTCCTTGAGCTCGGACTCGGTAGCAGCGCCGACCTTGATGACGGCAACGCCACCGGAGAGCTTGGCCAGGCGCTCCTGGAGCTTCTCACGGTCGAAGTCAGAGGTGGTGTTCTCCATCTCGCCCTTGATCTGAGCGATGCGGGCGTCGATGGCCTCCTTGGAGCCAGCGCCGCCGACGACGACGGTGTTGTCCTTGGAGATAGTGACGGACTTAGCGGTACCGAGCATATCGGCGGTGATGTCAGCGACCTTCACGCCCAGCTCGTCCAGAGCAGCCTGGCCACCGGTGAGGACGGCGATGTCCTCCAGGATGCGCTTGCGGCGATCGCCGTAGCCCGGGGCCTTGACGGCGCAGACGTTGAGGGCGCCACGGATCTTGTTGAGGACGAGGGTCGGCAGAGCCTCGCCATCGATGTCCTCAGCGATGATGAGCAGGCCACGGCCAGCGCGCTGGACAGCCTCGAGAACAGGCATGATGTCCTGGACGCTGGAGATCTTCTGGTCGGTGATGAGGATGTACGGATCCTTCATCACGGCCTCCATGCGGTCGTTGTCCGTGACGAAGTAAGCGGAGACGTAGCCCTTGTCGAACTGCATGCCCTCGACGGTGTCGATGGTGATGTCGAACGTCTGGGAATCCTCGACGGTGATGACGCCGTCCTTGCCCACGACCTCCATGGCCTCGGCGATCTTCTCGCCGACCTCGGGGTCACCGGCGGAGATGGTACCGACGGAAGCAATCTGCTCCTTGGTCTCGACCGGCTTGGCCTGCTTCTTCATCTCGGCGACGGCGGCGTTGACGGCCTTGTCGATGCCGCGACGGATGGCCAGCGGGTTGGCGCCAGCGGCGACGTTGCGCAGGCCGTCGTTGACGATAGCCTGAGCGAGCAGGGTTGCGGTGGTGGTGCCGTCACCCACGGTGTCGTTGGTCTTGGTGGCGACCTCCTTCACCAGCTGGGCACCCATGTTCTCGATGTTGTCCTCGAGCTCAATCTCCTTGGCGACGGAAACGCCGTCGTTGGTGATGGTCGGGGCACCAAACGTGCGCTGCAGAGCAACGTAGCGACCCTTGGGGCCCATGGTGACGGTAACGGCGTCGGCCAGAGTGTTGACACCCTTGGCGAGCTTAGCGCGGGCATCGGTGTTGAACGTAATGTTCTTTGCCATGGTAGGTAATCCTCCAAAAGAAATGTGACTCGCGTCGCCGCTTCCGAGTCCTATGCGGCGGGCGCGTTCAAAGACGAATCAGAGATTCTGACGAGACTAGGCCTCGACAACAGCGTAGATGTCGTCGGCGCGCATCAGCAGATACTTCTCGCCGTCGACCTTGACCTCGTTGCCACCGAACTTACCGTAGATGACAACGTCACCGACCTTGACGTCCATGGGGATGCGCTCACCCTTGTCGTTGACCTTGCCGGCACCAACGGCAACGATGGTGCCGCGCTGCGGCTTCTCCTGGGCGTTGCTGGCGATATACAGACCAGAAGCGGTCTTCTGCTCGGCCTCGTCGGGCTTGACCAGAACACGATCTGCAAGCGGCTTCAAAGACGACATGCTTGTCTCCTCCTTTTTGGGCCGCGTGGTTATGCCACGCGAATTAACCCTTTTTGTTTGCGTACGCGTTGAATGGTACCCACGAATGGCGGGTTATACAACACGGAGTCAAAAAATCTTATTTTTTGGCACTTAGATTTTCTGAATGCCGGGGGATAACTTAGCGATGCCTCCCGTGTGGCTCCGGAGGGGCGGGGCATAAGGTTTCCTGCTCGGGCAGTCCTGCTCGCACGAAGGCCACATTAAGTGGCCTTCGGCTCGTGCGGAACTCGCGATAAACCTTATGCCCCGCCCCTCCGGAGCCACACGGGAGGCAGGTTAACTAATTCGGGCCCGGCATTCAGAAAAGTCAGTGCAGCAAAATGGCGATGCGGATAGGAATGTGGGCATGGTCTTCGCTGCGCGCACGGGTCCCCTGGGGAGCACCGTGCATTTTTGGGAGTATTCAGCAAGCCAGGACGGCTGCATACGCGCCGGACATACCTTATTGGTCCCAAGAACGCCTTCAGCGGGCGGTTTTGGTCGGTGGGCAGACCCCGTTGGGACAAATAGGCGTACTTCGCGCCGTACCGGAGCCCAAAATGACGTCAATCTCCGTAACGTTACTCAGCCGCAGCGGCACCGGCAGAGCTCGCGGTGCTGAATACTCCGTTTTTTGCACGGCCCAGGCGGGGGTACATCAGGACCGGAAAGAACATCTCAGCTTTTTTATGCAATCTGCAACTGGAAGTATGCAAAACACCATGAGGTTTCACTGCTGATGTCCAAATTGAACGCACGGAGCAGCACCTCAACCCCGCGCCCAAATCCAACAGAGCAGGGACGCACATGGCGGATCCTCACCGAAACGCAAACGCGGCTCGAGCGCCATCCCAAAATATGCTGCCCGAGCCGCGTTTAACGGTACGGCATGAATATTAGCGCTCGTAGATTAAGTTGCCCGCCAGGTAGGTGGCCTGAACCTTGGTGGCTTGCAGCTCTTGGGGGTCGATGGTGAGCGGGTTTTGGTCCAGGACTACCAGGTCGGCGTATTTGCCGGGCTCTAGGCTGCCGAGGTTTTGCTCGTCGCCCGCTGCGTACGCGCTGCCAAGCGTGTAGCTGCGCAGGGCCGTTGCCGCGTCGATACGCTCGCTCGGCAGCCAGCCGCCCTCGGGCCAGTGGCTGCGGGGATCTTGGCGTGTGATAGCCGTGTAGAGCACGTTCATGCTGGTAACGGCCGTGATGGGGCTGTCGGTACCGAAAGCTTGACGGATACCGCGCTGCTGATAAGTTGCGAACGGCCACATGATGCGGCTGCGTTCCAGGCCCAGGTCGCGCTCCGGGCCACCCGGGTCGAGCGTGATGTGGCAAGGCTGGCTCGAGGCAATGACGTTGAGCTTGCGCAGACGATCGATGTCCTGAGGCAGCAGATTCTCCAGGTGCTCAAGCGTATTGTGGCCGTGCTGGGGCAAGCCGTAGAGCTCTGCCGCCTCCTCAAAGATATCGAGTGCGGCATGGATGGCACCGTCGCCGATAACGTGGATGCGCACGGTATGGTCACGCTCGGCTGCCGCCAAAACCAACTTGCGCATACGCTCGACAGGGACCGTCAGGCGGCCCTGGTCGCCCGGGAAGCGCGGGTTGGTATAGGGCTCAGTGAGGTATGCGGTATGCTCACTCGACACGCCGTCGAAGAACTGTTTAAAGCCTGGCGCCGAGAGCAGCGCGTTGTTCGCGTAGCGGGTCTGGAGTTCTTCCAAGCGCGACTGGTCATCCAGCAGCGTGGGAAACAGATGGGCGCGGATGCCCAGCTTGCCGGAGGCCTGCAGCTTGTCGTAAACATCGTCGCGAATAAAGTCGCAGCCCGGCATGGGCATGAGCGACATATCGCAGATTGAGGTGATGCCTTGCTCGGCCATACGCTTCATCTGGTCGGCGTAAGCGCTCGCGATGCGGTCCTCGCCCAGCCACTCCAGGCAGCGCGGCAGCAGCTGCATAGCAGCCGCCTCGTGGGCGATACCCGTAAGCTCGCCATTTGCATCTTTGTCGTAACTGCCACCCGCCGGAGGCTCGCTGTCGCGCGTAACGCCGAGCGCCTCGAGTGCGCGGCTGTTGAGCCACAGCGTGTGCCCGTCGCCCGAGTACATAACGCAGGGACGATCGGGAAATGCCGCATCGAGGGAGGCCTTGGTAGGGTGCTCGGGCGGATCCCAGCGGTAATCGCGCCAACCCTGGGTCACGACCCAGGCGTCATCTGGCAAGCCTTTGGAAAACTCGAGCGCATGCTGCACCAATGCTGCCTCGGACGCGCCCATATCCATGAGCATGTACGGCGAGGAGCCAACCGAAGTATGGAAGAAGTGCAGATGAGCGTCATGGAAACCGGGGCAGACAAACTGCTCGCCATAGTCGATAACCGGCGTGGCGGCAGGAGCGGCGGCAATCACGTCATCGGGTGCGCCGACCGCGACGATGCGATCACCCGCGATGGCGATCGCCAGCTCGCGGGCGGTATCGATACCGTCTTGGGCGGTAAAGACGTTCTTGGAGCGGATAATCCGATCGATATGTTGCATGGGCATCCCCATCTCTGGCAGGTAATTCAACACCCCCGAGTGTACTCCCCCGCCCTTGCAACAAAACCCCAAGCGGCAAACGGCAACTTTACCAGCCCTAGCGGCAGGTGGCATACTGGAGAGAGCCTGTACGATTTTGCGATCAACCCAGCAAGGAGCAAATCGACCATGACGAAGACCAAGGCACAGCAGATTATGGCGGCAACCGAGGTTCGCGCGGCAGACGACGTCACCGCGGCCATCCGAGATATTGCCACCGAGTTTGAACCCTATATCATCAAGCAGCGCCGGCACTTCCATAAGCACCCGGAGCTGAGCCTTGCCGAGGAGCGCACGACCTCCGACATCGCTAACCAGCTCGACGCCATGAATATCCCCTACGAGCGTCCGCTTAAGACCGGCTTGGTGGCAACGCTTCGCGGTACCGCGCCGGATGCCTACCGCGAGGACGGCACGCCGCGCCGCCGTATCCTGCTGCGCGCCGATATCGACGCCCTGCCCGTCACCGAGCAGACCGGCGAGGAGTTTGCCAGCGTCAACGAGGGCTGCATGCACGCCTGCGGCCACGACTGCCACATCGCCATGATGCTCGGCACGCTGCAAATCCTGCGCCATATGACCGACGACATCCACGGCGAAGTCCGCATCGTCTTCCAGCCCAGCGAGGAAAACGGCCAGGGCGCCAAGCTCATGATCGGCACGGGCGTGCTCGACGGCGTCGATGGCGCCTACGCCGCGCACATCTGGAGTGAGGTCGACGCCGGCACCGTGAGCTGCGAGCCCGGTCCGCGCATGGCCAATACCGACTGGTTCCGCATCGACGTCCGCGGCACCTCGTGCCACGGCGCCATGCCCCAGCGCGGTCACGACGCCGTTATGGTTGCCGCCGAGATCGTCAACGCTCTGCAGACCATCGTTTCGCGCGAGATCAGTCCCTACGAGCCGGCCGTCATTACCGTCGGCGAGCTGCACGGCGGCACCGCGCGCAACGTTATCGCCGGCACGGCCTACCTTGCCGGCACGGTGCGCACCTACGGAGATTCGACCCACGAGGAAATGCCGGAGCTCATGCGCCGCATCGTGGAGCATACCGCGGCCGCCTTGGGCGCCGAGGCAGAGCTCACCGACTACACCATCGCCAATTACAAGGTCGAAAACGATGCCGCCTCGAGCGAGCGCTGCCGCCAGGCAGTAATCAAATGCCTGGGCCCCACCGGCCAAGGCCATTATCGCGGCACACTCTCGGGTGAGGATTTTTCAGAGTACCTGCGCCGCGTACCGGGCGTGCTCGCCTTTGTTGGCACGCGCAACCCCCAGATTGGCGCCACGTACGCCCAACATTCTTGCTTCTACAAGATTGACGAGTCGGTACTGGCCAAGGGCTCCATGGTGGCCGCCCAATATGCCATCGACTTTTTGGCCGAGCCCACACAAGAAGAGCTCGACGGCCCCACGATTGCCGCGGTCGCCGAGACCAATCCCGACCTGGCAGCCAAACTGCGCTCTGCCAAGGCCACGGCCGCCGAGGCCCGCGACGCCATGCACGATGCCCGCACCGCCCGACACGCCGCAATCAAGGGCATCCACGACGCTCGCGCCGCCGCCCGCCGCGAGGAGAAGCACGACGAGTAGTCGATCCACGACCATCTCGCAGTCATAGCCGCATCGCGATATCAAAGCGGGGGCGGACGCTTCGGCACGTCCGCCCCCGCTTATTTGTCAAGCGCTATTTCTACCGTTTCTACCCCGTCCCCAAATGGCAGGTGGCAGGGTTACTCGTCCTGCGGGTCCTCGTCGGAGCTTGGCGCAGGCTCGGGCTCAGGTGCAGGCTCGGGCTCCGGTTCCGGCATGGGCGCGGGCTCGGGCTCAGGCACGGGCGCGGGCTCAGGCTCAGGCTCAGGCTCAGGCACGGGCTCGGGCTCGGGCTCGGGCTCGGGCGCAGGCGCCGGCACTGCAGCGGAATCGGATACGGGCGCTGCGTCGGCGCTAAAACCAGCCGGAGCAGACTTCTTCTCAAACGGCAGCACAAAAGTCAGGACGTCGTCCTTGTCCTCGTCGGCCCACTCGCTTGCGTAGCGCGCAACCCAATAGCCAACGGCACGGTGCTTGAGCATCTTGCCAAAGACCGTGAGGAATACCGTGACAAACGCCGTCAGCACCAAGAACAATACGAGCGTGATGCCACCGCCGGTAACAAGCGCCTCAATAGCCGTAGGACGGTAGTAGTAGCTATACATACCGACAGAGGCAATGGTGCCAAAGACGAACGTCAGGATCCAGGTGACAACGTTGGCGACCAGGCCCGTCAAAAACTCGGGAAGGAACGAAGCGCAGAACAGTTTGGTCTTGTTGTGCTTAAAGGCCGCCCAGACCTTATCGAGCGAAAACGCGCTCTCGACACGACCGGTCACCGCAAAGTGCATCACGGCAATGTCGGCGAACATCTTAAAGAAGACCCCCAAGACCGCCGTGGCAATCATAGCCAGGACAAGCAGGCCAAGCGAGCCGAACAGCGCTGCCTCGAGTGCATAAGAGCCGTAATACGAATACGAGCCCGCGGCGCCAATTACCACGCTCTCCACCAGCGAAAGCACTACACCGATAACGGGAATGGCAGCGATAACCTCGAGCACGACCGAGATAACGCTCGAAAAGACTCCGAGGCCAAACGACGTGGAACGCATGAGTGGACGATCCATACCGTCATCAACCTTGAGCGACAGATCGCGACCCCACTCAATACCAAAGCCGGAACCACACACGCTCGCAATGCAAGCTGCCAAAAAGCCGATGGCAGCCGCGATACCGCCGATAACGGGAATGAACAGCACGAGCACCGACACAACACAAATCAGCGCCGGCAAAAAGGCGATCTGGCACACGCGCTGCAGCACGCCCGGCGTCTTGGTCATATCCTCAAACGCCTGAGCCACACAGCCCTTGGACGCATTCGCCACGGGCGGTTGCGGAACAAACTGCTGGGGCTGACCCTGAGGGGCAGAGGCTGCGGCACCGGCATTAGGAGCACCGCACGCGCCACAGAACTTGTCGTTGACGCCCATGGGGGCACCACACTGCGAACAGAACATCGAAATCATCCCTTCGTATCATGAGCGAATCATCTGGATCGCAAACGATGTCTTTAGCATCATTATCACCCAATGTGGGGACAAATGCTCCAACATGACGTATTTGCAACGCGCAGGGCGCTATTCGATTGTTTGATGAGCTCGACCGCGTTAGTTCGTTCCGCGGAAACCCTTGCCGACGATCTCGGAGCTGTCGACGATCGTGATAAAGGCACCCGGATCGACTTCGCGCGCATAGCGGCGCAGTTGCACGGCCTCGCGACGGCTTAGCACGCTCATGATCACCGTCACGCACTTGCCCGAGAAAGCACCGTAGCCGCGGCTGATAGTCGCCGTACGGTTGAGATGCTTGACGATAAACTCCTCGACCTTAAGGGGCTCGGAGCAAATGACCGTGCAGACTTTACGCAGGTGGATGCTCTCGATGGCTTTGTCGACCACAAGCGTCTTGGCAAACAGGCCGAGCACGCAATACAGACCGACGCGCGGGCCGTACAAGAAGGCCGCGATGGTCACGATGCCGATATCGACCAACAGCAGGGCACGGCCGATCTCAAGCGTCGTGCGGCGTTTGAGAATCATGGCGAGGATGTCCGTGCCGCCCGTCGAGGCACCAATATCAAAGACGATGGCGCTGCCGAGCGCCGGCAGAATCACGGCAAAGCACAGGTCGAGCCACATATCGCCCGTCATCGAGACATCGGTCGGAATAAAGAGCTCAAACAGCGAGACATAGGCGGACAGCGCAAACGAGGCAAAGACGCTCCACAGGATTGCCTTGCGCTCCAAAAAGATAAAGCCCAAAACGACCAGGACCGCATTGATAATCCACATAAAAACGCCGACGGGCAGGGTCGGGAACAGCGTGGACAGAATGACCGACACGCCCGAGGTGCCGCCAAAAGCAAAGTGATTAGGGGTTTTAAACGCGACGATGGCAAAGGCCGTGAGGATCAGACCCAAATTGAGCTCGGCAAAAAAGCGCGGAAAGCCCGGCTCCTGGCTGCGCTTGCGACCAGCGCGCTCGCCCCGCTCGATAACATCGCGATCGACCACGCGCTCCATCGGCACTACGGGAGGACGATGCACCTCCTCGGCAGCACGCGACGCCGCCTCTGCCGCGGCGGCCTCAATTGCCCATGCCTTGCTTTCGGTCTCGTGTTCGTCGGCCATTACGGCAACCCCTCGTTAACAATTTGGAAACAATGCGCCCATTAGAGTAACGCGGAACGTGGGGATTGCAACCCTTAGTTAGACGAGCGGTATGACTATATCGGGAGCGTACAAAAACGGCCGGCCACGCTTTTGCTTGCGCGGTCGGCCGTTTAATGTTTTCGCAGATAAAACCTGCCAAAACAAACCTGTCCCTTTTTGGAAGGTTATTCGTGCTGGCTGGTGCGGTGCTCGTACTCCTCGGGGGTGATGACATCCTCGATGCGCAGGTTGACGCCCGCCACCTCAAGGCCGGTCATCGCGGCAAGGCGCTCGGTGACACGTGCCTTGACATCGTCGAAGATCGCGGGCGCATAGGCGCCGTACTCGATGATGACGGAGATGTTGACGACCACGCGATTATCGTCGGTGACCTCGACCGTCACGCCCTTGGTCAGATTCTCGGCACCAAACTGCTCCTGCACAAAGTGCATGAGGTTACCCTTCATGCCCAGAACGTGCGGAACCTCGCGGGTGGCCATGGCAACGATCTTCTCGATCACGCCGTTGGAATAGGTCAGCGAGTCCTCGGACTCATCCGCTTCCTCGTCGTCCTCATCCGTATCGGACTCGGCCTCGACGAGAGCCTCATCCTCGAGCGTCACATCCTCAGCTTCGGCGACGACCGCCTCGTTCTCCTCGAGCTCGGTATCGGCTACATCGACCTTCGTATTAAAAGCCATGGTTCCTCCTTATGCCTGCCGCGGATGCGACAGTCGAATACATATTAGCGGCCGCTAAACAGACGGCCGAAGAAGTTGACGATCCCGTTCTCGCCGTCGCGAATTTGGCCGATCACAGCGCCGATCAGCACGAAGAATGCAATGACGAGCGTGTCCCACAGGCCCAACGTAAGTACCAGCACGGCGAGGATAAAGCCGGCGACGGCGCCGAGCGTGGTGTTGGGATGACGCACAGCATAGCTCCAGATGGCAGCGCCCGTACCCTTGATGAGACCCATAGCCTCGTCAAAATCCGCGGCTGCCGCGTCTTGTAACTCGGTTGCCTCTGCTTTGGAATCAACAGGTTCGCTCGCCGACGTGGCGCTCTGGTCAATCGTCAGGCGCGGCGTACGAGCGGTCTTATCTTGATTGGTATCACTCACCGGAAACCTCCACGGTCTGGACGGTAGTCTTGGACGGCAAAAAACGGACGCGCGCGGTCGTACCCGGCGCGCCGAGCATGGTATCGCAGGCTTCTTCGATGCGCTGCCGCATCGCGGTAGCCAGAGATGCCACGTCCTTATCGTCAAGCGCGATAGCCTCGACCTTAAAACGGACGTGCGAATCGTCGGGGCCTTGGACGCGAGCCTCGACATGCTCGACCATCACGCGGTCGTCGCGCTCGGCAGCAACCCTGGCGCACGAAGAAAGCGCCGCAAGGGTAACCTCGATATTGCGCTCCCCCGCCGGATGCACGCAGGACGGTTCGCGACGGGCGAACATCAGGCGGAAAAAGCTCAGCAGTACGCCGATCGCCACGACGCCGGCGCACGCCGTCACGACGATGCGCGGCATGGGGTCGCGCATCAGCAGCATAAAGCGATACGTATACGGCCCCCAAAACTGGCAGACAAGCGTACCCAATGCCACGATGGTGGCGGCAAGATACGCGATCGCTAGGGCTCGTTTGAGTACGCGCACGCGGCGCTCCCTTCAAATCTCGGCTCTCGAAATGCAGAACGGTTCGCATCATTATAAAAGAGCCGGGTCCGGTGCTCTACGCACGCGGATCCGGCTCATCTATTCCACGAGGCTTGCATGCTCGCTTCATTATGCCCAGATATGCACGGCTCAATCCGTGCTGGCGCTACTCCTCCTCGAGGGCAGCGATGACCTCGTCGGTCATGTCCATGGTGCTGTAGACGTCTTGGACGTCGTCGAGCTCCTCAAGACGGTCGATGAGGCGCTGGACCTTCTTGGCGTCGGCGCCGGAAACCTCGGTCGGGGTGGTCGGGACCATGGTGGTCTCGGAGCCCTTGACCTGGACACCCTGCTCCTCGAGCGCCTTGGAGACAGCCATGACCTCGTTGGCAGCAGTCCAGACGATCCACTCCTCGCCGGCATCCTCGTAGTCCTCGCCACCGGCCTCGGCGATGGCCATCATGAACTCATCCTCGTCACCGGCAGCACCGTTGGCGATCATGGTCTCCTTCTTGGCGTTCTCGTCCAGGATCTCCTTGGCGACGACGATCTGGCCCTTGCGCTCAAACTGGAAGGCGACGGAGCCGGAGGTGCCCAGGTTGCCACCAGCGTGGGAGAAGGCGGAACGGACATCAGCGGCGGTACGGTTGCGGTTGTCGGTCAGGCAGTCGACGTAGACGGCGACACCGGCGGGACCGTAGCCCTCGTACACGATGTTCTCGTAGACGGCGGCGTCAGCACCCGAACCAAAAGCCTTGTCGATAGCGGACTTGATCTTGTCCTTAGGCATGGACTGAGCCTTGGCCTTGGCAACGGCAGCGGCGAGGCTGGCGTTGTTCTCGGGCAGCGGGTCACCGCCGAGACGGGCAGCAACGGTGATGTTGCGGCTGAGCTTGGAGAAGAGGGCGGAACGCTTGGCGTCCTGCGCGCCCTTACGATGCTTGGTTGTGGCCCACTTAGAGTGTCCGGACATACGTGTCTCCTATCGGTTTCGACCTAAAGCCCAGCGCAGATGCTCGGGCAATATAAACAAACGTCGTTATGATATACCTACTGGCCTGCGAGATAAACCCCAAAATGAAGGCGTCGTGATGATGTCCCCTTTGGTGCAAAGAAACCTGACCCCAATGCACCAAGTTAGGACCAGAGGAAGTCGCTGCGGGTGACGGTGGCGCCGATGGCGAAGGGCATGCAGGCGATGACCGGATACAGGTAGCGCATGTAGGTCGAGCCGTTGCACGGACCAATCAGGCACACGGCGAGCACGCCCAACAGCGGCACCCAGATCGCCAGCGCACGCCATGAATGACGACGCAGCAGGTAGACCACCACGGCGATCATGATCCACACATAGGTGGCCGAGCTCATGGTGAGCGAAATAAACGGGATGCGCTGCACCGCCACACGGTACAGATTGATCAGATGGTCACACCAGCGCACCACGTTGCTGTCAACCGGATGGAAGTCGAAGTACTTGAGGTTGTCGGGACGCGCCATGATCTCGGCACTACGCGCCGTGCTGTAGACCCAGGCATCGCGGGCACTCGGATAAAAGTAGCCGTAATAGTTATTGATGAGCGCCGAGATATAGCACTCGGGATCCTTTTTGAACATCTGCGCCCAGACCTCAAAATAGGCCTTGATGTCCTCCTGCGAGGCGTACTCGTTAAAGCAGTTCTTGACGGCATCCGACTTATCCGGGTTGTAACGGCGGCCCAGATTCTCGTACTTGAGCACCCGGTCGATCACGGCGCGCTCCTCATCAGTTACCAAACCGTCGCAGGGCGCCTCCACGATGGTGCCGTCCTCCTTTACCGTGGGGTTGACACCCGAGTTGAGGCCGTCGTGCTTTTGGACGAAACGAGCCGTCTGTTGGAACGGAATCGAGAGGATTTCGCGCTTGGAACCAGGCGTGATATCGTGCGCCGGCATAAAGACCTTGGTGAAGTACATATTAGAGGCAAGGCAGAGCGCGAGCACCGCGAGGACGCCAACCCAGCGGAAGCGCGGCGTGGCGCATGAGACCGCGGTGCCCGTCTGCTTAGCCGCACGACGAGCGACATGTACATCCCATGCGCAAAACGCCGCCGCGATCATACACGCCGCCAGCGGAAACACCAGGCCTCCATTGCGCAAAAACGTGGAACCCATGGCAGCAAGCGCAAACAACAGCCAGTCATGGCGCGCAAAGAGCACGGGGGCCTTCTCGCCCGCACGCTCGGCATTGGCATCGCGACGGGGCAGGCCGCAGGCCACGAGCTTCACGGTCTGCACCAACAGCACCAAAAACGCGTCGGCAAAGAGCACGTCTTTGGTGAGCAGGGCCGCGTAGTTAGAGAACATGGGCATAAACACAAAGAACAGCAAGATCACGCCGCGGACCGGCAGGCTCACGCCCAGTTTGCGCAGCGACGAAATGGAATAGGCCATGCAGGCAGCCGTGATGACGAACTGAGCACAGGTGTAGATGGCAAGACCTGCGTTGGCGCTGTTGAACAGTGAAAGCCCCAGCTGGACGCACGAACCGATGATAGCCGTGTGCACCACGGGGTGATGTCCGTTGAGCAACACATTGGGATTGAGCAGACGCAGGTAGTCACTCGTGCCGTTGGGGTAGTTGAACCACTGGCGAATCTGCGCACCCGTATCTCCCATAAAAAGACCGGGCAGCGAAGCGATAAGCGTGGGCGCCCAGGCGATCATAAGCACCAGGAAGGGCCCGGCAAAGGGATGGACCGAGAGCACGGCGTGAGTCACACGCCATACGCGGCCAAAGTGCGCTTCGGAAAACGGAATGCGCCGAGAGCTCAGCCAATCTAGACACTCAAAGGCAAGGTAGAAGGCAACGACCGCCAAGAGCATCCAGCCCGCGCCGCCAATCCAGGCGCAGATGATGCGGGCTTTGTCGCCAAGGACAATCTCGGCCGAGTCGGTGAGATCGTAGCTGCGGCCGAACACCATGCAGATGGCGAAGAACAGCGACGGCAGAATGATCGATGGACGCCAGGTGTCGCCACGGCCAAAGAACACGTAGCGAAACGGCAAGGTGAGCAGGCAGGCAAGTGCAAGCAGCATGACCGCGTCGGTATGGCCGGCAAACGAGAGGAGCACCTCGTAGCACACGTACAGCATGCCCGAGGCTTTGGGGTCAATCGCCAAGACTGCGTTGCTCGACACCGGGGCGGGATCGATGGAAAACGCCGTGGTCGCCAACAGCGCGAGCAAAAATGCGATGAGCGTCTGCTTGGCGGGGTAGCGCTTAAACCAGACGATGCGGGCAGCGTCGCGCGCAGCCGTTGTGGAGAGATCGGAATCCTTCACAGTCCAAAGAGCCTTTCTAGAAACCTGCCAAAAAAGGACAGGTTTATTTTGGCAGGTTTTATCTGGTGAAACGTTACAGTTCTGTCATCGTTGCCCAGCGAACCACCACAAAGGTGCCTGCCCCCTTTGTGGTGGTTCGTGATGGCTAGGCGTCGAGGTAGATGCGCTGGGGCTGGTTGCGGCGACGAGCAAAGATGATGAGCGCCAGGCCCGCGATCACAAGCGGCAAACTCAGCAGCTGACCCATGGTGATGACGCCACCCAGCAGATAGCCCAGCTGCGCATCGGGCACGCGCACAAACTCAATCAAAAAGCGAACGATGCCGTAGCCCATCACAAAGACGCCCATAAACGTGCCTTGGGGCAGTAGCGGCTTTTTGCGGCTGAGCACCTGCAGAATGCAAAAGAGCACGATGCCCTCAAGAAATGCCTCGTAGAGCTGGGAGGGGTGACGCGGCATATCGCCCGCGGTGCCACCGAAGACCACGCCCCAGGGTAGATCGGTCGGCTTGCCCCACAGCTCACCGTTGACAAAGTTGGCACAACGGCCCAGGCACAAGGCCAGCGGCGCGCCGATGACGGCAAGGTCTGCCAAAGTCCAGGCATCGAGCTTATACATGCGGCACACAATGATGCCGCCGATGATGCCGCCCACCAAGCCGCCATGGAAGCTCATGCCGCCTTCATTGGTGGCAAAGATCTCGAGCGGGTGCGCCCAGTAGTAGCCATCACCATAAAAGACGACGTAGAACAGGCGCGCACCGATAATGAGGCCAAAGACCACGCCGACCACGACACTCGTCAGGTCGTCAATCGTGATGTTAAAGCCCCAGCGGCGCTGCGTGCGGTACATGACGACCGCCGTGAGCAGAGCGCCGACCACGTAGGCCAGGCCGTACCAGTAGATGGTGATGGGGCCCGCCGAGATCGCGACAGGATCAAGCATATGGTAGAAGTCGTTGAGCATGTCGACCTCCTACTCCCTACATACAAATGCGGCCGCGGGCCTTGCGCTCGCAGCCGCATATTTGGGCGTAACGTCTATGCGGAGTATGCCGTCCGCAGCTTTCGCATCTTAGAACGGCGCGTACTCGTCGTACAGGTCCTCGGCCTCGCCGGAAGCATTGACCTGCTCAACGCGGGTAACGCCGGGCACATGCTCCTTCAGGATACGTTCAATGCCCATGGACAGGGTCAGCGAGCTCATGGGGCAGCCGGCGCAAGCGCCCTGCAGCTCCAGTTTGACGACACCCTCGTCGTCGACGCCCACATACTCCATATCGCCGCCGTCGGCCTGCAGGTTGGGGCGGATCTCTTCAAGAACCTTCTTAAGCAGCTCTTCGTTAACAGCCACAGGGGCTCCTTTCTCACAATTACGCGGGCGCGCCCGCGGACAGAAGCTATGTTACTACAGCCGTGTACCCGCTCACGAGCCGTCCATGCGCGCAGACGCGACTTTCACGAGTAGTCAATTTGGGACGGGGATCTTTTAGCTGCCTGTTGTTACCAGCTGGCGTTGGCACGCGCTACTGCCGAGCCTGTCCCCCCGGTACCAATCTGGACATCGACGATAACCTGGCGGTAGCTAATACCGCAGGAGTCGAGAATGCGGCGGCTGATGCGGCCGTCGTCGGTGTCGGCGTACTTGTTGTCCAGGTAGACAACCTCGCCCACACCCACCTGCGCCAAAATCTTGGCGCAGTCGTGGCACGGGAACAGCGTGACGTAGACCGTGGAACCCTCGAGGTCCTTGAGCGAGCCACGGTAGTTGAGCACGGCGTTGGCCTCGGCATGGACCACGTAGTTGTGCTTGTCCTGCAGCGGGTCGTCGCTCGTACCCCACGGGAAAAAGTCGTCGTTGAGCGCCGAGGGCGTACCGTTGTAGCCCACCGAAAGGATACGGTGGTTGGTGCTGGCGATGCACGCACCCACCTGCGTGTTGGGGTCCTTGCTGCGGCGCTGTGCGGCGATGGCCACGCTCATAAAGAACTCGTCCCAGCTAATGACGTCCAGGCGCTTGCCTGACGAAGTTTGATGAAGATCGTCCGACATGGCAGACACCTCCGTAATCGCAATAGTTTGACCCATTGTAGCAGGTGAAAGGTGGGGGGCGTTTGTCCCACCGGCGCCCTCACTTTTACACGCGGCGGGGCTTTTGGTTGATGCGGTAGAGCTCGGCGAGTCCTCGCAACGTCAGCGCGTCGTCTACCGTCAGGCTGTGGCCGACCAGCGACGCGAGCGCCTCGGCATCGTCGCCGGTAATGACGATGGGCACGTCGCCCTCCCCCGCGGCCTTGGTCGCGCGCATCTCGGCGAGCACCATGTCGAGCATGCCGTCGATGCGGGCCACCTCGCCCAGAACCACGCCCGAACGCATGGCCTCGCGCGTGTTGCGACCGATCACATGCGTGGGTGCCGAGGGCTCGACCTGCGGCAGACGCGCCGCAGCAGCCGAAAGCGAGCGGGCGCCAAGCGCCAGACCCGGCGCGATGACGCCGCCCACAAAGGTGCCGCGCGCGTCGATGACCTCGATATTGGTCGTGGTACCCAAGTCGATCACGATGCAGGGAGAGCCGTAGACGGCGCGTGCCGCCACGGCGTCGGCGATGCGGTCGGGACCGATCTCTGCTGGATCGTCGTAGTGCACGGGCATACCGGTCTTGAGGCCCGGCCCCACCGTGAGCACGCGCCCCGTGCAGGTACGGGAAAGTGCTGCCTTCCACGGGCGCTCGAGCGCCGGGACCACACAGCTCAGCACGGCAGCCGTGGGCACAAGCGCGCCCGGCATGCCCGCATCGGCCGCCAGCGCGGCCGTGACCTGCGCGAGACGCATACGCGCTTCGTCGGCCGTAATGCTCGACGGCGTCGTGATCTCGCACGTCGCGAGCGGGCGCTCCTGCGCCGCGGCCGAATCCTCGGCAAACAGGCCAAAGCGAATGAACGTGTTACCCACGTCGACCGTCAATATATATGCGCACCCATTAAGCATCGTCGGCGCTCCTTTCGTCTGTCCAGCAGTATATCGCCTACCTAAACCAGTCATCCCAAAATGACTGGCTTGCGGCTATACTGGTGCGCGGTCGTTTGCGAGCTCACGCGGCGGCCCTTGGTAACCCGACTTCCCGCGCCGTATCCGTAGCGGCGCTCCCGGGGGAAGCGGATATACGCAAAGGAGTTCTAT
The DNA here is from genome assembly GCA_937966215.1 of uncultured Collinsella sp. Taxonomy (GTDB): domain Bacteria; phylum Actinomycetota; class Coriobacteriia; order Coriobacteriales; family Coriobacteriaceae; genus Collinsella. The sequence continues at coordinate 42,168 of CALCKK010000026.1, forward strand.
ATGAGCAATCCCTCGAACCGCGCTTCGATGCGCGGGCAACTCACGCTGCGCGGCGTCGTCATCGGCGTCCTTGGCTGCGTGATCATCACGGCAAGCTCGGCCTACACCGCCCTCAAGATGGGCGCACTCCCCTGGCCAATCGTCTTCGCTGCCGTCATCTCGCTGTTCTTCCTTAAGCTCATGGGCAACGCCAGCCTCAACGAGGCAAACGTCACCCACACCATCATGTCCGCAGGCGCCATGGTCGCCGGCGGTCTGGCGTTTACCATCCCGGGCGCCTGGATGCTGGGCTATGCCAACCAGATCAGCTGGCTCGACATGTTTATCGTGGCACTCGCCGGCACTATCCTGGGCCTGCTGGCCACGGCACTCATCCACCGTCACTTTATCGTGGACGCCGCGCTTGAGTTCCCCACTGGCAACGCCGCAGCTCAGACCCTGCGCGCGACCGAGGCCGGCGGCAAGACCGGCAAGCAGCTCTTTGGCTCCATGGCCATCGCCGGCATCTATAGCGTGCTGCGCGACGCCCTGGGCATTGTGCCCAGCATGCTGTGCACGCTCAACATTCCCGGCGTGACCTTTGGTATCTACAACTCGCCCATGCTGCTCTCCGTCGGCTTCCTCGTGGGCTTCGCCCCCGTCGCCTTCTGGTTTGCCGGCGCCCTGCTGGGCAACTTTGGCATCATTGTGGGCGGCACCGCTGCCGGTCTGTTCGACGTTGTGACTGCGCAGGGCATCGTCAAGTCCCTGGGTATGGGCCTCATGATGGGCTTTGGTGTCGCCGTCGTCCTCAAGGACATCCTGCCGCAGGTCGCCGGTATCGTCCGCGGCCTCGCCGCCGACAGCTCCACCGACACCGACGAGCAGTCGCTCATCTCGGGTTCCCTTAAGCTCGACGCCGGTATCATCGGCCTGGGCGCTGCCGCCATCGCCGTGATCATCGCCATCGTGCTCGACCTTGGCCCCGTTCCGGCCGTCATCGTCACGCTGTTCACCTTTGTCACCACCATCATGAGCGCACAGAGCTGCGGCCAGACGGGCATCGACCCCATGGAGATCTTTGGCCTCATCGTTATGCTCATCGTGGCCGCCTTCGCACAGATCGCCCAGGTCAAGCTGTTCTTTATCGCCGGCATCGTGGCCGTGGCGTGCGGCCTTGCGGGCGACGTCATGAACGACTTTAAGGCCGGCGCCGTGCTGGGCACCAACCCGCGTGCTCAGTGGATCGGCCAGGCCATTGGCGGCATCGTGGGTGCCCTGGTCGCCGCAGCCGTCATGGTCGCGCTCGTCACCGCCTATGGTCCGGACGCCTTTGGCCCCGACAAGAGCTTTGTTGCCGCGCAGGCAAGTGTGGTCGCCACCATGGTCTCGGGCATCCCGAGCGTGCCGTGGTTCGTTGGCGGCTTTATCGCCGGCATCGTCATGTACTGGCTCGGCATTCCGGCCATGATGATCGGCCTGGGCGTGTACCTGCCGTTCTACATGTCACTCACGGCATTCCTGGGCTCCTGCGTCAAGCTCGCCTACGACAAGTGGGCAGCACACCGCGACGCCACCGCTGGTCTTTCTGACGAGGAGAAGGCTGCCAAGGACGCCGCCTTCCAGGAGCAGGGCCTGGTCGTTGCCAGCGGCCTGCTGGGCGGCGAGTCCATCGTCGGCGTTATCCTGGCGTTTGTCTCTGTTGGTCTGAGCCTGCTGGGGTAGGCCGAACAACAACGCACCAGCGCAGAGCGCGGGGTCGGAATCAAACCGGCCCCGCGCTTTTTTGTCTATTTGACTCTTATGATCCTCACGGCGTTTTAGCCATGTCGATTGTCCTGACTTCCAGGTCAACAAACCTTGTCTGACACCTCGCCTAACGCGGTGTAGAGTAAAGACGACAGACGCAAGAAGCGGCTCAGAAGCTAAACGAGGTAAGCATGGAACTCGACAAACAACAGATCAAGCGGCTGCGCGAGCGTCATCATCGTCGTCACGGTATACGCCCTGCACACAGCGAGGCCATGGAGAATGCCACCCGTTTCCTTAAGCAGGCGTTCAACATACGCGAGGGACGCGCGCCCTATCACGTGATTCGCAAGCGCTTTGTAAACGGGGCGCGCCTGACTGGCTCGCACTTATGCATCCTGATCATTGCCATGTTGATCGCGAGCATCGGCCTCGATATCGACTCGGACATTGCCATCGTGGGCGCCATGCTCATCTGTCCGCTCATGGGCTCGGTCCTTGCCATGGCATACGGCATCGCCACGCTCGACCGCGAGATTGCCGTCGAGGCAATTGCCGGCCTCGCGCTGCAGATGGTCTTTTGTCTAATCACGTCCACGCTGTACTTTAAGCTCTCGCCCCTTGGCACCACCACGGCCGCCATCATCGACAACTCGACACCGACTGTGTGGGACCTTGCCGTCGCGCTCGCGGGCGGCTTTGCGGGCGGACTGGGCAACTCGCGCGACCAGGAACCCGCCACGCTCATCGCCGGCGTGGCCGTGGCGACCGCGCTCATGCCGCCCCTGTGCGCGGCGGGCTATGGCATCGCCATCGCGAGCGGGTCGCTGTTTCTCTCGGCCCTCTACGAGTTTGGCATCAACGTCGTCTTTATCGCGCTGGCGGCCGAAGCCGTACTACTTCTTTTGCGCGTGCCGCTCAAGCGCGACCTCAACGGCGACGGCATTGTGACCGCCGAGGAAAATGCCGAGGTCGATGAGCTGTCACACAAGGTGCGCCGCCGCATCATCGTGGGTACGGTGATCTTTGCCATCCCCTGCATCGTCATGACCGCGGGGTCCATTGGCTCGGCACAGGCCGGCGTGCAGGACGGCTACGGCGTCACCGAAACCACGCGCGAGCTTGCCGCGGTGCTGCCGGGCTTTAAGGATTACACCGTTGCCGTCGAGACCTCGGCCACCGAAGGCGAGGAGGAGGGCCTTGTCGAGCGCGAGGTTGTCGCCCACGTGACGACAAGCGAGACGCTTGGGGCACACGACCGCCGTGTAGCCCGCAAGCTCATCGACCTCAATGTGCCCGAGCTCGATCGCGTGGAGTTTGATGTGCAGTAATACGCGACGTGGGATGGATGCGCGCAGCCGCGAGTCACGACATGGCGCAGACGTGACGCGGGCCACGAGCAAATAGCGGGGCGCGGTCCATGGCCGCGCTCCGCTCGCTGATTTATTGCCGTGAATCATCTGTCCGCATCGACATCGCCAGACTCCACTGTAAACGCCGGACCGGTACTCACCAGATAAAAACGGGTCACCCTGGTATCTCTAAATAGGTAGAGCAAGCCCTGATCGCGTCGGCGCGAAATATACGCCACGTGGACCGCACCGAATTCTTCGCCGTTTTCCTTCTTTAATATCAGGATGTTGGGGTCATCCGTACGCTTAAACTGCCCGTCTGTGCAGATTCCGTCTTGGTCGACCAGCTGCCATCGACAGTTGTCCTCCTCAAGAAAAGCCAGGGTTTCCCGACTTGTTTCGTCATCCCGATAGTAACCATCAATGGCAAAGCCTTCGGAAACGCATTCCTGCATATAGGATGTTTCTCGATTTATAGCAAACTGCCCTGCAGCGCCCAGGAGCACAGCCAGGCAGACCACTGCGAGGGCTATCGAGATAGTACGGCGGTTCATGTCAACCAGCCCGATACTTGTTTAACGGAGTGCAAAACATACTTGGTACCTCCGGTATCATGACGAACGTCACCTACGGCCTGCCGGCAATCATATGTTTACAACATCAAACCATATGGCAACCACTCGCGAGAGGAGTATCGGCGAACGGTGCATTTTTGCGTTCTATTGGCCAAACGTCAACGCGCGCTACGGCTCTTGCTCGACCTATTCAGATCTTGTCGCATACTACCGTAGATCCCCAACGCTTCCGCCCCCAAGAGATCATTTTTAGTACGTAAAGAAGCCCTCGCCCGAGCTTTCGCCCAGCTTACCTTCGTCGAGCATCTTCTTGAGGACGGACGCCATAGCCTTAAAGTTGTAGGGCATCATCATCTTCTTGAGCAGCGGGCTCACCAAGCCCGGCACCTTCTGATACTGCATGACGATGTTGTAGGCCGTCTGGATACCCACCGTGTCGAATACGCGGAACGGGCCCTTGGGAGCGCCGGTGCCACGCGTCCATGCGAGGTCAATGCTCTTGGGGTCGCTCACGCCCGAGACGTACAGGTCAAGACCCGAAAGCAACCACGGTACCAGCATGGAGTTGAGCAGGTAGCCGTTCTTTTCCTTGTTGACGGGCAGGGCAAGCATGCGGATGTCGTTGGCGAAGTCGACGAGCTCGTCGAAGTAGCGCTTGTCGGTTTGGTCCTGTGCCATGACCTCGGTCATGTTGTTCTTCCAGATAGAGTTGGCAAAGTGCAGCGACAGGTACTTCTCGGGACGGCCGGTGTACTTGGCAAAGGTGCTCGGCAGCAGCGTGGATGAGTTGGTCACGATGACGGTCTTTTGCGGCAGAACCGGGGCGAGCTTCTTGTAGAAGTCGATCTTTGCCTGGGTGTCCTCGGCCATAGACTCGATGACCAGGTCGGCGTCGGCCACGGCCTTGGCAAGATCGAGCTCCAGCTTGAGTGTGGAGTAGGCACGCTCGACGGCGGCGAGCGCCGCTTCCTTGTCGAAGGGCTGGGTGCCATCGGCGATACCGGCGCACCACTCGCCCGTACCGTCCGCCATGCCCTCGATTGCCGCAATGTACTCCTTGCGCACGCGATCGATCTTGGGCTGGGTGCGGCCGATGCTGCCCTCGCTGCGCAGCCAAATCGTTACATCAAAGCCGCAGTAGGCAGCCTGAAAGGCAATCTGGCTTCCCAACACGCCGCCGCCGGCAACACAAACGGTCTTGTAGCTCATGGAACGGTCCTCTCTTACGTAATTCCATAGATGTGTATTTATTCAACCGTAAGGATGACGCGCGCTGGGGGTGGGTTCTATAAACGGGCGGTATTTCGCGGCAAACGGCTACATATGTTCATTATCTCAGGGTTCCGAGGACAATTTTTGGTGCCACCGAGACGTTGTTTTCGGAAGTATGCGGCAAATTCCGGAGCCCTCGAGCACACCCCGGTTTTTCACCAATAAAACCGCAGGCACAGAGCTTGGACATATCCAGCGTGCTCGGCCTATTCAAATTTTGCCGCATACTTCCGAAATCTAAGTTCGCAAAGGGTGATAGTTGGGGCATTTACGCAACATATGTCCAGCAAAAACGGGTGGTAGTCGATACGCTACCGCCCGTTTGTCTCATATCTAGCCCATAGCAGGCCAGTTACTTCTTAATGCCGCGTCCCAGACGCTTGGCGACCGATGTGACGGCCTCCTCGCTGGCCGGCCCGCAGCTCACGCAGTCGTCATGGGCACGCATCTGACCGGTGACCTCGTCCATCGCGAGCGGCGCCACCTTCTCGAGCTTAAAGCCCTTGCCGGCGCGCATGTTTTCCTTGGCCACGCTGATCATGAGCTTAATGCGGTTGAGCTGGTTGACCTCGGATGCACCGGGGTCGTAGTCCACCGCGACGATGTTGCTCTCGGGGTGCTGACGGCGCAGCTCCTTGATCACGGCCTTACCCACCACATGGTTAGGCAGGCACGCGAAGGGCTGCGTGCAGATGATGTTGGGCGCGCCATGGTCGATCAGGTCGAGCATCTCGGCCGTGAGCAACCAGCCCTCGCCCATGTTGTTGCACACCGAAAGCACCGTACGGGCCTTGTCGGCCATGGTGCCGATACGCTCGGGCGCCTCAAAGCGGCGGGACTTTTCGAGCATTTCCTCCACCGGCGTGCGCATCCAGTCCACAAGCTTGATGAGCGTCTGCATGCCCGCACGCGTCGTAGCAGAGCTACCCAACTCGTCCTTCTGCAGCTCGGCGTTGCTCATGGAGTACAGGAAGAAGTCGAGCAGGCCCGGCACTACGGCCTCGCAACCCTCGCGCTCGATGACGTCGACCACGTGGTTGTTGGCCGTGGGGTGGAACTTAACCAAGATCTCGCCGACCACGCCCACGCGCGGCTTGGTGCCCTCGCCCACAAGCGGCATGGTATCGAACGCGCGGATGGCCTCGCGGCACAGCTTGGTGTAGTTATGCCTGTTGAACTTGGGCGCTAGCTTGCGAGCGCGTGCCATGTACTCCTCGTAGAGCGCGTTGGCGGCACCGGGCGTGGCCTCGTACGGGCGGCAGCGATAGAGCATCTGCATCATCACGTCGCCAAAGAGCACCGCGTAGACTGCCTGCTTAAGCAGCGCCGGCGTCAGCTTGAAGCCGGGGTTGTCCTCGCCCAGCGCCACGGCCGAAAGCGAGATCACGGGGATCTCGGGGTGACCGCTCTCGCGCAGGGCCTTGCGAATGAGGGCGATGTAGTTGGTGGCACGGCAGCCGCCGCCGGTCTGGCTGATGACCACGGCGGTCTTGGACAGGTCGTACCGACCGCTCTCGATCGCTTCCATAATCTGGCCCGTCACCAGAATCGACGGATAGCAGATGTCATTGTTCACGTAGCGTAGACCCGCCTCGACGGCATCGTGATCGGTCGAGGGCAGCAGCTCAAGGTTGTAGCCGGCACCGCGGAACACTTCTTTGACCAGGTCAAAGTGGATCGGCGCCATCTGCGGGCACAGGATGGTGTAGCCCTCGTCGCGCATCTGCTCGGTAAAGGGCACCTTGGGCCACGCGGTCGAAGCACTCTCGCGCTGCTCCTCGAACGTGTACTTGCGGCTCGCGAACGCGGGGGCATCCGTGGAGGGTGCCACCGGTGCGGCGTCGCCCTGCTCATAAGCCTCGCCCGCGGCGGTTGCCTCGGCCAGACGCTCGGCCTCCTGGTCCTTGAGCGCTGCCATGAGTGAGCGGATGCGGATGCGCGCGGCGCCCAGGTTGGACACCTCGTCGATCTTGAGAACGGTGTAGATCTTGCCGCTGGCTTCCAGGATCTCCTGCACCTGATCGGTGGTCAGAGCATCGAGACCGCAGCCGAAGGAATTGAGCTGAATCAGGTCCAGGTCGTTGCGCATGGTCACAAAGCGGGCGACGGCGTACAGGCGGCTGTGGTACATCCACTGGTCGACGACGCGGATGGGGCGCTCGGGCTTCACCAGATGTGCGAGCGAATCCTCGGTAAAGACCGCAAATCCAAAGCTCGAGATAAGCTCGGGCAGGGCGTGGTTGATCTCGGGGTCGTTATGGTAGGGACGACCGGCGAGCACGATGCCGTGACCGCCGTGGTCCTCGACCCACTTAAGAGCCTCCTCGCCCATGGTCTGGATGTCCTCGTGGAAACGCGCATCGGCCTCAAAGGCGGCGTTGACGGCGGCATCGACCTCGGAGCGCGTGATCTTGGGTCCGCGCACGCGACCGCGACCGGCCTCGGCATCGGCCACACGGTCGACGGCGAGCACCTGGTACAGGCGGCGCTTGAGCTCGGTCTTATCGTGATACGGCACAAACGGATACAGGAACTCGATGTTCTGCTCGCGGATCTCGTCGATGTTGAGTGCCAACGCCGTGGGGTAGCTCATGACGATGGGGCAGTTGTAGCAGTTGCCAGCGGTCGGATCCTCCTTGCGCTCCCAGCGCACGCACGGCATCCAGATAAAGTCGACATCGCGGTCGATAAGGTTCATCACGTGGCCGTGGCTCATCTTTGCCGGGTAGCACACACTCTCGGACGGCATGGACTCGATGCCCGCCTGGTAGGTCTTCTTGCTCGACTGGTCGGACAGCTGCACGCTAAAGCCCAGGCGCGTAAAGAACGCGTGCCAGAAGGGGTAGTTCTCGTACATGTTGAGCGCGCGAGGGATACCGACGGTGCCGCGCGGGGCCTCGTCGGGACTCAGGACCTCGCGGTTAAACAGCAGCTCGTTTTTCTTTTTGAAGAGGTTGGGGGCCTCGGTCTTTTGCTTTTTGTGGCCGGCACCCTTCTCGCAGCGGTTACCGGTAATGAAGCGCCTGCCGCCGCCAAAGTCGTTGACGGTGAGCTGGCAGTTGTTGGAGCAACGGCCGCAGCGGACATGCTTTTGCGTCACGGTGAGGTGCGCGATATCCTCAGCCGAAAGGATGGTCGAGGTGCCGTCGGCGCCGGCGCGATCGCGGGCGAGCAGGGCCGCACCGTAGGCGCCCATGCAGCCGGCGATGTCGGGGCGCACGGCATGCACGCCGGTGAGCTGCTCAAACGCGCGCAGCGTGGCATCGGACATAAAGGTGCCGCCCTGGACGATCACCTGACTGCCGATCTCCTTGGGATCGCGCAGCTTAATAACCTTGAACAGGGCATTCTTGATGACGGAATAGGACAGGCCGGCCGCGATGTCGCCCACCGTGGCACCTTCCTTTTGCGCCTGCTTAACGCGCGAGTTCATAAAGACCGTGCAGCGGCTGCCCAGGTCGACCGGGGCCTTGGCGTGGATGGCGGCATCGGCAAACGCGCGCACGTCCATGTCCATGGAGACGGCGAAGCTCTCGATAAAGCTGCCGCAGCCCGACGAGCAGGCCTCATTGAGCATGATGTGCTCGATGACGCCGTCCTTCACGCGCAGGCACTTCATGTCCTGGCCGCCAATGTCCAGAATGAACTCGACGCCGGGCAGGAACGCCTTGGCGCCGCGCAGGTGCGCGACGGTCTCGATCTCGCCGGAATCGGCCTTGAGAGCCTCGATGAGCAGCGCCTCGCCATAGCCCGTAGTGGTCACGTGGCCGATGGTGCAGCCGGCAGGGATGTGGTTGTAGAAATCGGCCATGATGACCTTGGCCGTGCCCAGGATGTCGCCGTTGTTGTTGCCGTACCAGGTGTGCAACAGCTGGCCGTCCTCGCCCACGAGCGCGGCCTTCATGGTCGTGGAACCGGCGTCGATGCCGATGAACACGCGGCCGGTGTAGCCGTCGAGCTTGCCCTTGGGGACGACCTCGGTGTCGTGGCGGCCCTTGAACTCGGCAAAGTCCTCGTCGGTGGCAAAGAGCGGATCCAGGCGCTCAACCTCAGCACCCTGCGTGTCGCCCAAGCTGTCGATAGCCTCGATGAGCTGCGGGAACGTGCTGAGCTTGTTGGACTCGTGCGCCATGGCGGCGCCGCTCGCCACAAACAGGTGAGCGTTTTGGGGCACGATGCGGTGCTCCTCGTCCAGGTTGAGCGTGAGGTAGAAGCGGTGGCGCAGCTCGGAGAGATACTGCAGAGGGCCGCCCAAGAAGGCGACGTTGCCACGGATGGGACGGCCGCACGCCAGGCCCGAGATGGTCTGGGTCACGACAGCCTGGAAGATGGAGGCGGCCACGTCTTCGGGACGGGCACCCTCGTTGAGCAGCGGCTGGACGTCGGTCTTGGCAAAAACGCCGCAGCGGCTGGCGATGGGATAGATGGTGGTGGCGTTGGCCGCGAGTTCGTTGAGACCGCTCGCGTCAGTGTGCAGCAGGGTGGCCATCTGATCGATGAACGCGCCCGTACCGCCGGCGCAGGTGCCGTTCATGCGCTGCTCGATGCCGTTATCGAAGTAGATGATCTTGGCGTCCTCGCCGCCCAACTCGATGGCGACGTCGGTGGCCGGGATGATGGTCTCGACGGCACGCTTGCTGGCGATGACCTCCTGGACAAACTCCAGGTCGAGCCACTGAGACAGCAGCAGACCGCCCGAACCGGTGATGGCGCAGGTCATTTGGGCAGCCGGCAGCACAGTCGCAGCACCCTCGAACAGGTCGCGGGCGCAGGCACGGACGTCGGTGTGGTGGCGCTGGTACTTGGCGTAGACGATCTGGTTGTCATCGTTGAGCACGGCGAGCTTAACGGTGGTGGAGCCCACGTCGATGCCCAGGTGCAGGTTGCCACGAGCGTTCTCGGGGTTGAAGATCGCGCCTTCGGGGGCGTGGGCGGCGGCTACGGGCTCAGCGGCGGTGGCGGGCTCGCTAGCGATGGACGTCTCCCCTGCCGCGTTCTTGGCATCGGCAACTGCCTCGGCAACTTTCTCGGCTGCCGCGGTCGCGGCCTTCTGCGCCGCGTCCACCACGGCGGGCGCGGCCTCGCGTGCGGCAGCGACCACACGATCCTTGATGCCCTCGACGAGTTTGCTCATCTGTCTCTCCTCTTAGTTGTTGGACCCGACGGTTGCGGCAGTGTCGGCCGCATCCTCGAGCTGCAAGTTCAATAGCTTCATGCCGTATTCCGGCACGTTGATATCGATGGGTTGGCCATACAGATCACCAGGGCGCACAAAAGCGAGCACCGTCATAATGCGCGCCATGGCCTCGGGCGATTCGGTGAGCCCACGCTCAAACCAGCGCTGAATCATGCCGACCTCGGCACTCACGACGTAGGTGACGTAGTAGTCAAAGAACGTGCCCAGCGCCAGGCCCAAAATGCCCGTCTGTGCACGCGGCACCACAGCCTCACGCGCGGTATCGATGATCCTTTTAATGAAGGCCTGGTCGCCGCCCGGACCCAGCAGCGCACCGATTAAGTCGCGGTTGGCCGCAAGATAACGCAGCAGTTCAACCGAACCGGGCGCCGGCTCGAGCTCATCGATGTTGCGATAGAGATCAGGCAGCTGGGCTGCGGTGATGAGCTCAATGCGCTCACGGATCTCGGACAGCAAGCCGTCCTCGATTTGATTGATAAAGTCGGGGATATCGCGGTAGTGCGAATAGAACGTGCGGCGCGTAAGGCCAGCGCGCTCGGTGAGCGACGCGACATTAATGCGCGAAAGGTCGCCGCTTTCGGCAAGCTCGCTGGCAAGTGCCTGGCGAAGGGCACGCTGCGAGCGAAGGGACCGGCGATCGCATTTCTCGAGCTGGGACAAGCGTCCTCCTTGTTACTCAGCCTGTGCGCTATTGCACAGTGCGAGTATTATTGCACACCGTGTGCATCAACACGTAAAGGCAATATTTAGATTGTGGCAAAGGGGCTGTCCCTTTGTCCCAGCCTGAAGCGACATTGCCGATTGTCCAAAATGTCATTCGTGGGTAGAATAGTGTCGACGGCAGCCCAAGTTGTAGCTGGCTGGGCAGCGCCGTTGCTTGTTTTAGGGGGTCAACGCCTTAGCGGCGGCGACCCCTTCTGTTACGCTTCGAGCGTTGCTTGAGTGCCTCGGAAAGTCCGATAAGCGTCGTAAGAAGCGAGACCAATGCGGTCAGGAGCTTCACGAAATCAATCAAATCGGTCATGGGCATCACCTCCCATCAAATGGAGGGCGCTGCCCGGCACATGGAACTGCCGTCAACAGCAACAATTCTATCAAAGCGCAGTTAGATATGCGAATGTTTGTTCGCATTTCAGAAGATCGGAGCTCGGGTATAGCGAAGGAGCAGTTCCTTTGCCATACCCGAGCTTGTCGCCGAACTGCCAACTACATTTTTCGAGTTATTCGGCCACGCTATTGGTTTTGTATAAATGCACCGCCGGGATTATCTGAGGGTTTTTGTCCTTATTTGAGCGTATACATGCCCATTTGCGCACTTACGTCACCGAATCAAACACCATTAGAGGCATGAATGTTCCCGAGAGGGCATCTTTAGCCATTTAACGACCTCCGACAGGCCGAATAACTCGAAATTTGTTGGTAGCGAAAGTGTGACAGTCCTATACGCCAAAAGCCGGTATCTCCTATGTGACAAAGGGACAGTCCCTTTGTCACATTATTCGATGACGGTGCGGGAGTTTTGCTTGCGCATGGTGGCGAGCATGTGTTTGGGGACGGCGTGGACCATGCAGTTGCCGATAGTTGCGCTCGCGGCGGCCTTAGCTGCATCGCTAGCGTTTTTGGTCGCGTAGCTGTGGCGGAAACGCTTGAGCATGGCGATGTCGTTGCCGCCGTCGCCGTAGACCGCGACCTCGTCCTCGGCAATACCGTAGTAGCCCGCTAGCCAGGCCACGCTCTCGCCCTTGTTGCACGCCACGTCCGTGATCTCGAACATCACCGGATCGAACGGCGCGTTGACCACGCGGTTCGATCGCTCGGCCAAATATGCCTTAAGGTCACGCTCCAGCTCGGGCGAGGTCACGCGACAATTGATCTTGCATACATCGTGGCGCAAGATGTCGCTAATCGACTGGTCGAAATACTGCTCCTCGTGATAGCCGCCACGCGCACGCATGCCGCGCATCACAATACGCTTGATGGGGCTGTCCTTTTTAAAGCCCGCCTGATGCATCTCGAACGATCCACTCGAAAACATGCCATCGGGCGTAGAACAATCAAAACAGATATCCGGAAACTCCTTGAGCAGCTCCTCGGTAACCTGCGGGTCGATGGTCCAGGTCTTGAGCACCTCGCCACGACTGTCGCGCACGATGGAGCCGTTAGAGCAGCAGGCATCGAGCGCCAGCCCCGTAAAGCCATGCTCGCCGATCGGCAGCGTCGAGCGTCCGGTCGCGGGAACCACGTGCAGGCCAACCTCAGTCAGCTCGCGAATGGCACGGCGGATGGTCCCATCCGCCTCATGCAGGGCGTTAAGCAGCGTTCCGTCTAAGTCACTCGCGAACATCTTGATCATGGGCGTGCCTCTCCTTCGTCTGCACGATATTGTAGACGAGAACAGGCGCACCCCAAGAGAGGCACACCCGTCAGTCGAAAGATTGTCCTACACCGCAGAAGGGCCGTGTTCGCCGGTACGGATGCGGATAACTTCCTCGACCGGCTCGACCCAGATCGTGCCATCTCCAACGGCGCCGCAATCTTGGAAACGGCGCGGCAACGGGCGCGAAACGAACGGGAAATACGCAAGCAAGGGAGCCGTGAGCGCGCCCGTCCCGGCTAGCGCCGGAACAGCTCGCGGGCTCGGTCGCGAAGGTCGGTTGCTCGAATGACACCTTCGTAGCGATTGATGCGCAGACGCGGGAAGGCATTAAAGAAGCGAAGGTCGCGGCGGCTGAGTGACACGCTCGGCACCGGACGGTTCGCGCGCCTGCCGGCACGGAGGCGGGTGAGCGATGGATGGGGCACGCTCGGCGCGGCATCGGCCACGCGGCGGGCGACAAGCGCCAGGCCATGAGCGCCGTCCGAGATAAACGTCGGCATCGAAGCCTTCTCACGCAGGGCATCGAGCGCTGCGTCGCCCAGCTCAGCCAGCCACGCGTTAACGGCACGGCTGCGGATATGCGTCTGCGCCACCGAGTCGATCGCCGAATCGGGAATACGTTCGAGCATGGAGTCAGACGCATCGGCAAGCGACTCATTGATGCGGTCGGCAAGGTCGGCGCGCACACACTCCAGCTGATCGGACAGGCGGCGCCAACTGGCCAAAGAGCATGCCGCGTCGACCATCATCGCGACCGCGACGATAAAGGCGGACAACCGCACAATCAGCACCGGCAAATGGCCGAGCAAGCCCAACACCGCCGGCTCAACCACGCGGCAAATGCACAACGCACCCAAGCCAAACGCGCAGGTCCAGTACAGACAGATGCGTCCGTGTAAGTTAAACGGCAGATGCGAGTAATCCCAAAAGCGAGCGCCTGTTGTTTTTTCCAACAGAAGGCCCACACTGTACTCGATTACGCTGCACACAAGCGCCGCGGCGACAAACTGGCTCGAGGCATCCGGAATTCCGCGCAGCAAAAGCCAGCAGGCTATGCCACCCACACCATAGATAGGACAACAAGGCCCCAGCAAAAATCCGCTGTTGGCGAAGCGTCCTTGGTTGAGCATGGCGCATACTGTCGACTCCCATGCCCAACCGCAAAAACCGTAGAAGGCAAACGAGAGCACCAGCGCCGAGAGCGGACAGGCGGCAAGCGTCGCGCCGCCAAACGCCATATCAATCGCGGTTTCCACCGTCTACCCTCTCCTCTTTTCGCTCGATTCGCCACTCACGCTATCGTCCGTGTCGTCCTTGCGCGGCAGACGGCCGGCGACCGTCTCGCGCAGCGCACACCATTTATCTGCCAGGCATACAATCCATGCCTCACGACACGTCGGCGGCACCGGCACCAGCGGAAACATATGCCGCACGATAATGTTCCGTTCGCGCGACGTCAGCTCAAAATCTTCCTCCGCACGCGCCAGGGCAAAAAACGGGTGGCGAAAGCCATGCAGTCGATGACTCGGGTCGGGGTCGTGCCAATCGTAGAGAAAGTAGTCGTGTAACAGGGCTCCGCGCAGCAGCGAGGCACGGTCGACCGAAATGCCAGCACGGCCCAAGCGCTCGGCAAAGGACAGGCTCGCCCGCGCTACCGAAGTCACATGTGTATAGACCGTCACATCGCCATGCTGGATAAACTCGTGCGTCAGGTCCAAGCGACCCGCCTGGGCAAGCTGACGGGCGGCATCGTCGACCTCGCGCGCGATTTTCTCGGCACGAACGGCATCAGACATGCTGCCTCCTTCCAGCGGCTCACGACGGCAAGCCACGGCCTGCACGCAATGAATATAATCACCATCGAATCTACCAGTATGGCATCGGACAAAACGTTTTGCCCCACCAGTTGGCGAATTACCGCGCCGCCGTCACATATCAAACGCCAAAATGTGCGAGACTGTCTTGTGCAATTGTGCCGGCCGAGGGAGTGCCGGCGCACGATTCGCATGGAGTAACCCACAACGATGCTGCTTACGCAAACGACAACGCCCGAGGACGTCAAGGCTCTTAATCGCGCCGAGCTCCCGCAGCTCTGCGACGAGATTCGCCACGCCATCCTCGAAAGCTCCGCCGCTGTCGGCGGACACGTTGCCCCCAACCTGGGCGTCGTTGAGCTCACGGTCGCGCTTCATCGCGTGTTTAACTCCCCCATCGACAAGATTGTCTTTGATGTTTCGCACCAGACCTACGCCCACAAGGCGCTGACTGGGCGCGCGTACACTTATATCGATCCGGAGCGTTATGGTGAGGCTTCTGGCTTTGCCAATCCTGACGAGTCCGAGCACGACCTGTTCGCCATGGGTCACACCTCCACGTCGGTGAGCCTGGGCTGCGGCCTAGCGCACGCTCGCGACCTGGCGGGGGATACGTACAACGTCATCACCATCATTGGCGACGGCTCGCTTTCGGGCGGCCTGGCGTTTGAGGGCTTTAACAATGCCGCCGAGCTCGACAGCAACTTGATCATCATCGTCAACGATAACGACCAGTCCATTGCCGAAAACCACGGTGGCCTGTATCGCAATCTGGCCGAGCTGCGCGCCAGCAACGGCACCTGCAAGTGCAACGTTTTCCGCGCGCTGGGGCTCGACTATCGCTACCTGGACGCCGGCAACGATGTCCAAGCGTTGGTCGATACGCTGCAGGAGCTGCGCGATATCGATCATCCCATCGTGCTGCACGTCTCCACCGCCAAGGGCAAGGGCTTTGAGCCAGCCCAGAGCGACCCCGAACGCTGGCATCATGTGGGGCCCTTCGATATGGCAACCGGCCGCAAACTTTGCCCGGGCCACCCGAGCGAGCCCGCACCGCGCACCTATGCCGACATTACGGGCGAGGCACTCAACGCCGCTATCGCGAACGACCCGCAGGTTGTCGCCATCACGGCTGCCACGCCCTATATCATGGGCTTTACGCCCGAGCTTCGCGCCGCGGCAGGCAAGCAGTTTGTCGACGTGGGCATTGCCGAAGAGCACGCCGTCACCTTTGCCACCGCGCTCGCCAGCGCCGGCGCCAAGCCAGTCTTTGGCGCGTACGGCACGTTTTTGCAGCGCGCCTACGACGAACTGTGGCACGACCTGTGCCTCAACGACGCCCCCGCAACCATCCTGGTGTTTGGCGCTTCGGTCTTTGGCACCACGTCCGAGACGCACCTCTCGTTCTTTGATATTTCCATGCTGAGCGGACTTCCCAACATGCGCTACCTGGCACCGGTCTGCATGGAAGAATACCTGTCCATGCTGAGCTGGTCGCTCGACCACCGCGAGCATCCCGTGGCGATTCGCGTACCGGGCATCGGCCTGGTAAGCCGCCTCGATCTGGCACCCGCCGAGGGCGCCGATTACAGCGTCGCGCGCTACAACGTCGTACGTCAGGGCCGCGACGTTGCCGTGCTCGCGCTTGGCGATTTCTTTGAGCTGGGCGAGCGCGTGGCAAACCGTCTGACTGCCGAGTACGGCATCGAGGCCACGCTCGTCAACCCGCGCTTCGCAACCGAACTCGACCGCGAGTTCCTCGACAGCCTTGCCGCCGAGCATCGCGTTGTCGTCACCCTCGAGGACGGCGTCTTGGACGGCGGTTGGGGCGAGCGTGTGGCGTGTTACCTGGCCTGCACGCCCGTGCGCACGCGCACCTTCGGCATCGCCAAGGGCTTCCCCGACCGCTACGACCCCAACGAGCTGCTCGCTCAGAACGGCATGACGGTCGAGACCATGGCCGCCGAAGCCGTGAGACTACTCAACGAGTAAGAAAGCCTCCGCAAGGGAAGCATCCCTGCGGAGGTTTTTATTTTCGCGGCGCGATTATCTCAATCTGTAACATCTAGGGCCCGAATTCCCGTCTAACTGTTACAGATCTAGATAAGACGTCTTAGTCCCAAACCTTTATCTCAATCTGTAACAGAAAGGGAGCTTTTGTCCGTCTAACTGTTACAGATCGAGACATTCGAATCCCCCTGAAGAGAAAATCTCAATCTGTAACAGTTACTCGGCAAAAATGGCTGCAGATGTTACAGATCGAGACAAAACAGCAAGGCATGCCGCTGCATCGGCCAGAACCACCACAAAGGTGCCTGTCCCTTTTTGGTAGGTAGAATAACCCATAAGGTAAGTATGTTTCTGAGTTATTTCGTGTTGACCCATTTGAGTGGGATAGGGTATAACTCTACTCAACCGCTAGGGATTTTATTGAGAAAGGTGTTCTACCATGAGCAAGAACCTCTCCCAGCAGGTCGTTCTCGACCGCCGCGGCTTCGTCGCCGCCACCTTCGCAACCGTCGCCGGCCTTGGTCTTGCCGGCTGCTCCGACACCAGCACCGAGGCCGACAAGGGTTCCGCCGGTTCCTCCAAGAGCTCCGAGGATACCGAGGTTTCCGCCACGCTCGACGCCAAGGCATTCGACAAGCTCGTCAACGACGGCCCCAAGGCCGATGACGACGCCATCGCCGCCAGCACCTGGGCTACGGCCGTCAAGGATGCCGGCGTCTTTACGATTGGTGGCGTCCAGACCTCCACGCTCTTCTCCCTCCTCAACGAGAAGGACGGTCAGACCCGCGGCTTCGACGCCGGTATCGCACAGCTCCTGTCCAACTACATTCTGGGCGAGAACAAGGTCGAGATCACCCAGGTGACCTCGGACACGCGCGAGTCCGTCCTGCAGAACGGCCAGGTCGACGCTGTCTTTGCCACCTACACCATCACTGACGAGCGCAAGAAGCTCGTCTCCTTTGCCGGTCCCTACTACTACACCCAGCAGGCTATCCTGGTGCTCGCCGACAACGACGACATCAAGAGCGTCGACGACCTGGCCGACAAGAACGTCGCCGTCCAGTCCGGCTCCAACGGCCCCGCCATCCTGGAGGAGTTCGCCCCCAAGGCCAGCCAGCAGGAGTTCAAGACCGACGAGGAGGCCCGCCAGGCACTCCAGCAGGGCCGCGTTGACGCCTACGTCATCGATAACAACATGCAGCAGAGCGCCCTGGTCCGCGAGCCCGGTAAGTACAAGATCGCCGGCAAGCCCTTCGGCAGCAAGGAGCCCTATGGTATCGGCCTGCCGCTCGATTCCGACGGCGTCGCCTTTGTCAACGACTTCCTTAAGAAGATCGAGGACGACGGCACCTGGACCGAGCTGTGGCAGATCTGCATTGGCGACCGTACGGGCGACACCAATGTTCCCGAGCTGCCCGAGATCGGCGCCTAGGCAGCAAGCCTAGTAACGGCCGCTACGAAACCATACGGAAACGCACGATGCGCTTTATTGCGCTAAACTGTTTCCTCACTGAGTTGTCGGGGCTTCCGTACACACGGGAGCCCCTTTCCTTACCGGCGGGAGGTCCGCATGAGTCTCTCCGAGCTCTGGTCGCTCTATGGCCAGAACTATATCGACGCGCTGCTAGCAACCTGGGGCATGGCGCTTGAGTCGTTTGCCATCGCCATGGTGCTGGCCGTCGCCGTCACCGTGATGCGCGTGTCGCCGCTCAAGCCGCTGCGCGTCTTTGGCGACCTGTATGTCCAGGTCTTCCGTAACATCCCCGGCATCGCGCTGCTCATTATCGTCGTCTACGCGCTGCCGCCGCTCAAGGTCGTCCTGCCCTACCGCACCTGCGTCATCGTCGCCACAGTGCTCTTGGGTTCTGCCTTTGGCTCCGAGAACTTTATGAGCGGCATCAACACCGTCGGTGTCGGCCAGGTGGAAGCCGCCCGCTCGCTGGGCATGAGCTTCAGCCGTATCCTCGCCAAGATCGTGATTCCGCAGGCGCTGCGCTCGAGCGTGCTGCCCATGACCAACCTCTTTATCGCCGTCATGCTCACCACCGCGCTCGGCAGTCAGGTGCCGCTTAAACCGCAGGAGCTCACCGGCGTGGTGAGCTACATCAACACGCGCTCGCTCGGCGGCGTCGCCGCGTTCTTTATCTCGGCGCTCGGCTACCTGGGCACGGCCTTTGTGGTGAGCCACATTGGCAACTATATCGATAAGAAGGTGAGGATCCTCCGATGAGCAAGCACTCCACCTCCGCGCTCACCATGCGCGATGCGCTCTACGAGGCTCCCGGCCCCAAGATGCGCGCCAAGATTCGCGTCGGCACCGCCATCTCACTTGTTGCCGTGGCCGCGCTCATCGCTCTGGTACTGCAGCGCTTTTATGTGACCGGCCAGCTTTCGGTCCATTACTGGTACTTCTTTACGCACCTCACCACCTGGAAGTTCCTGCTTGCCGGTTTTGAGGGCACGGTAAAGGTCGCGCTCACCGCCGGCGCCATCGCGCTGGTACTGGGCTTAGCCCTCATGCTCGGCCGTACCAGCGACATCAAGCCGCTGCAGCTGGTCTGCCGCGTGCTCACCGATTTCTTCCGTGGCGTGCCGAGCCTGCTGTTCATCTACTTCTTCTTTTTGGTGCTGCCTCAGTACAAGATTTCACTGCCGTCGTTTTGGATGCTCACGCTTCCCGTCGCGCTCGCTGCAGCCGGCGTACTTGCCGAGATCTTCCGCGCCGGCGTCAACGCCGTGCCGCGTGGTCAGGTCGAGGCAGCCCAAGCGCTCGGTCTCTCCAAGGCCAAAATCACCTTTAAAATCGTATTGCCCCAGGCGATTCGGTTTATCATTCCGTCGTTGATTTCGCAGCTCGTGGTCGTAGTCAAAGACACCACCGTCGCCTACGTGGTGAGCTACCCCGACCTCATGCAAAATGCCCGCGTGCTCATCACCAACTACGACGCGCTCGTATCAGTCTATCTGGTGATCGCGGTCATCTACATCCTCATCAACGTCGCGATCAACAAGGCCGCTGTCTACGTTTCGCACAAGACCGGCGCGACCATCATCCGCTAACGCTTTACCATTTCGAGTCATAAGGAGCCGAGCACCATGGCACAGAGCACCTCATCCACCGGCAATCAGCCGTTGATCGAGCTCAGGCACGTCGATAAGCACTACGGCGATCTGCACGTCCTCAACGACATCAATCTCTCGGTCGACCGCGGCGAAGTCGTCGTTGTGATTGGCCCCTCGGGCTCGGGCAAGTCGACCATGTGCCGCACCATCAACCGCTTGGAGACCGTCGACTCGGGCGAGATCCTCATCGAGGGCGAGCCTCTGCCGCAGGAAGGCAAGGATCTTGCCCGCATGCGCGCCGAGCTAGGCATGGTGTTTCAGCAGTTCAACCTGTTCGCACATATGACCGTGCTGCAGAACGTCATGCTGGGACCGGTCGACGTGCTGGGCGTGTCCAAGGACGAGGCCCGCGAGCGCGCCATGGACCTGCTGAGCCGCGTGGGCGTTGCCGAGCAGGCCGATAAGGTGCCCGCACAGCTCTCGGGCGGCCAGCAGCAGCGCGTAGCCATCGCCCGCTCGCTTGCCATGCAACCCAAGGCCATGCTTTTTGACGAGCCCACGAGTGCCCTTGACCCCGAGATGATCAACGAGGTGCTCGAGGTCATGGTCCGTCTGGCCCAGCAGGGCATGACGATGATCGTCATCACACACGAGATGAACTTCGCCCGCCGCGTGGCCGACCGCGTCGTGTTTATGGCCGACGGCCAGATCGTAGAAACTGGCACGCCCGACGAGTTCTTCGACCACCCCCAGACCAAGCGCGCCCAGGACTTCCTCAACTCCATCAAGGGCCACTAGCCCAATTGCCACGCGGGCAAATTCATCACCAGCGTTTGTCCCACGTCACCCCTGTGCCATGTCCACCCGGATTCGAAAGCCACACCCATGATCGGAACCCGCACCTCATCGTCCTACACTCCGCACGTCGACGTCAATCCCGCCGACCGCCCGCTCATCCTGGTAGCACCACGCTGGGAAGAAGCGAAACCCTATTTGAGCGAGACGCTCTCCCCCAACGAGGAGATTGCGAGCGTCTTTGTCGATGCCATCCTTGCCGCCGGCGGCCTGCCGCTGCAGATGTCCATTACCGAAGACGTCGATGTCATCCGTCATTACGTGGAAATCGCTGACGGTATCGCCATTCCCGGCGGCCCGGACGTCAACCCCAAACGCTGGGGCGACGAGCGTCCGTACGACCCCACGCTGTGCTGCGAAATTCGCGACCGCTTTGAGTTTAAGCTGGTTAACGAGGTGCTTCGCGCCAAGAAGCCGCTCTTTACCACCTGCCGCGGCACGCAGTTGCTCAATGTCGCCACTGGCGGCACCCTGTGCATGGACGTGCCGAGCCTGGGTGCGCGCGAGGGCCGAACGCAGTGGCGCCACACCCACGTGCTCAACGACCCTGTGCACCCTGTCGAGGTCGTGCCGGGCTCGCTGCTGGAGCGCGCGGTTGGCGGGCACAGGCTGATCCAGACCAACTCCGCACACCACTGCTGCGTCGATCGTCTGGGTAAAAGCACGCGCTTGGTCGCCAAGGCAACCGACGGCGTGCCCGAGTGCATCGAAGTCGAAGGCCAGCCGTTCTGCCTGGGCGTGCAATGGCACCCTGAGTACACGTGGAAGACGCTCGAGACCGACTTTGACCTGTGGAAGTCGTTTGTCGAGGCAGCGGCCAAGGTTAAGCGGGCTCGCTAGCTCGCGAATCACACAGGCTTAAACCTTCCATGCCAGGGGGGGGCGGACACCAGCCACGGTGCCCGCCCCCCTGTATTTGATACGCTCGGTATGTTTATCCCTCACAAACAATCAAAGAAATCTCGACCGCAATTGGTCGACGGTAAAGCAAATGGCAAGAACGCTTGTTACGTTAATCAGGCAGTCAATTAAAATCGAGGTGCATTGACTATCCTCCAACGGGGTCACGCCGCAAATCCACATGAGCATCGAGGACGGAAACGGAAGCATGGAATTGGCTCCGACCTGTATGTAGATCGTTACGACGTTGACAAGCAGCAGCATGCCAATAGGACCGAAGCCGGACCCAAAATAGGAAACAACGATCACGCAAGAGACCACATATGCAAGGCAGACGGCACTCGCCAGAAGAAGTCGATCGCAAAACATATTCAGGTTGAAACACTGTTGAGCATCCAAAACGATTGCACAGTTAAGACAGTACAAAACGACACTTGACAGGACAAACGCGCCCAATAGGGCGAAAGAAGACAGCACCGTTCGCGCAACGGTAACGCACGCCCGCTTCCCTCCCCGAGCCTCCGACAGCCCCCACGGTTCCTCGACAAAGCCCGAACTAACAAAGCGCGGCACAATACAAGCCGCGATGAACGGAAAGAACAATGCATGAGCCAACGGGGCCACGTTGAACAGCAAGCCGCGAAAAACCTCTGCATTACCAAATAGAAGGGCGTCCTCTGCCGACAGTTTAAGCGTCGGGTCTGGGAAAAAGCCCAAGAAACTGCCCTCGCGGAGGCTACAGAACCACATCGGGAAAGAATTAAGCTGCAATATCACCATACACGCATAAATTGCCAGGATTAAGACGTACGTCCATTTGCTCACATGCTTCAATTCTGAATGGAGGAACCTTTTAATCTGACGAGCCATTGAGCACACCTCCGACACGACAGGTCACGAGAGCGTAAATCAATACCGATAGACAGCTGGCTGCCACGCCATAGCCCAGAAGCGCCAGGTGCCCCATATCGCTATACCCAAGGGCACATCCGACCCCTAGGTACGGCCCAGGAAGGAAGAAGATCCATCGCAAGGATGGTATAGGTGCCTGAAGGAAGGTTCCGTAGAGCGTCAAGCTCATGACAAATCCAATTATTATTACAGCCCCGCTCAATACAGCGCTGCCTGTAATCCGATAGATGGTCATCGTCTCCAACGCAACCGATATCACCAATACGGCGTTGATTATCATCGCAGGAAAAAATGCAGCCAGCATGCCGTGCGTGTAGTTTTGCTCCCCACGCATTATGGCTATTGCAAACAAAAGAAGGCAAAGTGCGCTATATGCTGCACCGACTATTAAAGCAGACGAAAGCACATGTGCCAGAGCCCCATTAAAGCGGGCGAGACCTCTTGCTGAAGAAATTCGGTATCCCTCTTTATAGCCATGCTCCTGTAAAAGCACCAAACAAACGATGAGTGGAACGAACAGGGATGTACCGGCAAAAGCGCTGCGCGCAAGGGACTCATCAGGCGCAGAAGGATCGATTGCATTCCAGAGGAAACCAATATCCTCCCCACAAACGCCATAGCCAAAGCCTAGCAACGTTGCTCCGTTATTTAAAAAAACACCGAAGAGAAGACCGCACGCCAACATAAGCGTAAGACCAAACTGCGCCGGAAACATCCTGTGTAGACGCATCATATCTGCCTTTATGGGATGGATCGCCCGCTTCATAGCGAGACCGCGTTCATCAAGCGCCTGTAATATTCTTTTAGGGACGACGCCTCATCCCTTATGACATCCATCGATTCCTTTTTCAGCAGTTCACCGTCATGAATAAACACGCAACTTGTTGCAACCGATGCCAACTCATCCAAATCATGGCTAGAGATGAGCATGGTCTTACCCTGTTCTCGATTCAATCGGCCGATAAGGGCCCATATACTCTCGATGCCCAGCGGGTCCAACCCATTTGCCGGCTCATCGAAAATTAGTACGTCGGTGTCACCCAACAAAGCCGTAGCTATATCCAGTCGCCGTTTCATTCCCAGAGAAAAACTGCTCACGCTCTTTTTCTCATCGACGTCCAGCCCGACTAGGCCCAAGACGCGAGGAACCTCACGTGTCTCATCGAGCCCCCATTCCGCACATCGGATCCGAAGATTCTCCACCGCACTGAGGGATTGGTATGCTCCGCTGGAATCTGGCACATAGCCGACACGCGTCCGCATCAGGCTCAGCTCTTTTTTCGACTTGCCTCCAAAGAGCTCCACGCTCCCCGACGATGGCTCACAGAGGCCCAGCACTATTTTAATAAGCGTGCTTTTGCCCGCCCCGTTTGCACCAACAAGGGCGCAAAGTTCAGACTGATTCACCTCGAAGGAAACGTCATGCAACACACGCCGTTTTCCATAGCGCTTTGACACCTTTGATAGCTTTATCGCTGATGCGCTCATTGGCCTCCTATTCTGCTTGATAACAAAACCGCTGCTGCCAGACTGTCGCCTGGCAGCAGCCGCAACTGCTAGAAATTAACAACACACAAGTTTTTGCTGCAGTTATTGACGCAGACGCGTGCTCCACAGAATGCCTTGCAGTAACCGTTGCACCCACCACCGGGGTCCACATAACTCGGCTTTACAATCCAGCTCATATCGTTCCTCCTTTCTTTTATCGTTCGTTCTTGATGTTATTGTTTGCCGATAACTTATATTTGTCAAGATAATTAATAAACAAAGAACCCGTGTTAGACACGGGTTCCGTTACACTGATATTTCGTTATAGTTGTTCTTTTTATGCTACTCGTCGCTCAAATCTACAGCGAAGACCGATGTCGGAAGCGACACCTCATTGCCTCTGCCATCCCGCATCTGCCTCACGGCATTCTTCGCGCGCTCGACAATAAGTTCCTCGAGCTCCTTCTCGCTCACGCGCTGAATAATATCTCCCGGTTGACAATCAAGCTCATCACAGATTTCAAGAAGCGTCTTAAGACGAATAGCTTTAATTTTTCCGTTTCTTAGCTTAGAAATATTAGCCGGAGTATGCCCCGTGGCACGAATCAGATCAGAGCTGGTCTTTCCGGTCTTAAGCAGCTGCGTCTCAAGCTCGATGATGAGATAGCTCATGTTTCCTCCTACACAAGCTCGTCAGACTGCTCCTGGAGCAGCGAGGCATAGCTCCAGATCACCGAGACAAACAAACAGACGGCCGCGCCGATAAGCGACCCCGCGTCAAAGGCAACGCCCTGGCAAATCGCGATAACGAAGGAATGAGGCACGACGCAAAGCTCCAGCCCACCAATGGTAAGATTGACCGATCCATAGGCACCAACAAGCGAAACCGCGGCGTTAACAGCAAAGGCAAGCGCGAGAACACGGATAAGCCGCACATGCGCCCTGGTAAAGGGCGATACGCCCCGCGAAATGTCACGGCTGATTCCGCACAAAACGACAAGCGAAATACCCATGACAAGCGCCATGCACAGTCCGCTTGGGATAACGATGCACCCGCCATTGAGAAGCGTCACAACACCGAAAGAATCGACAGAAGCAGCGTTTGCAACCGCATACCAGATCACGTAAACAACCAACGCGGCGAAAGCGACGAGCATTCCCGCAAAAACGACCGCCATGCAAAAGCCAAGCTTCCTTACAGTCTCGCCCGCCTTGGCCATACGCTGAACGCTGTTGGACATATACTCACCCTCATCGAATCTATCGTTATCGGAATAGTTTATCGAACAACGATATGGATTGCATGTACAAAGCCCAGCCGGTACGCATAGGTTATTTACTAATCCGAAGGGTGAGAGTGGATTTTTGGACACGTATCGAACGAGAGTGGATAATCTCCCACTTTGAGGCCGCCACCGGGCCTAAAACGGGAGATTATCCACGCTCATAGTCATCAAGGCTCACAGCCTCTTACTCGGCCGCCTCGCGCAAGGCCGACATCGTTGCCGCATATTGCTGCTGCAGCGCATGCATTCCCTCGCGAGCGCCGTCAACGGCATCGGCGCCGCGCAGCGCTTCGGTCACCACAACCGCCGGCTCGTACAGATTATCGAATCCCAGGTTCTGGCTCACGCCCTTGAGCGTGTGCGCTGCCATAAACGCACCTTCGGCGTCTCCTGCCGCCATGGCGGCCTCCAGCTTGCCCATGCTCTCGTCATCCAAAAACTTGAGGGCAAAGCGGGCAAGCATTTCCCCGCCCATCAGCCGAGCGCACGCGTCGTCATAATTAGCGCCGATCTTCTCATACGCCTCACGCATGGAAATCATGGATTAAAAACTCCTTTGGTCAAACTAAATCGTGGGAAACGCGACGACGTCGGCGGGGCGTGCCAACGTCTCGGCAATTTGGTCTTGCACCTCGAGCAGGCAATCGAGCAGCAGCGGGTTAAAGGTGCCGCACTTACCGTCCAGGATCATCTGGATCGCCTCCTCGTGCGGGATAGCGTCCTTGTACACGCGCACGCTCGTCAGTGCATCGTACACGTCAGCCACCGAAACCACCTGCGCGGCGATGGGGATATCGTCGCCCTTAAGGCCATCGGGATAACCCTTGCCGTCCCAGCGCTCGTGGTGCCAACGCGCAATCTGGTACGCATATTCCATAAGCGCATTACCGGCGTGATGGCTACCCAGCTCAAGCAGCATGTCGGCGCCGATCGTGGTATGCGTCTTCATAATCTCGAACTCATCGGGCGTAAGGCGTCCGGGCTTGTTGAGGATCGCATCGTCAATCGACATCTTGCCGATATCGTGCAGCGCCGAAGCCAGGGCGATCGTGGAGCGTTCCTCATTGTCGAGGGAGATCGTGCCGCTACGCTGGACCAGATAGCCAAGCAGCAGCTCGGTCAGCTTTTCGATGTTCGTAACGTGCCTGCCGCTCTCGCCGTTGCGAAGCTCCATGACGCCGGCCATGATGTCGATGAGCATGCGACTGTTCTTGACGCGCTCGTTGTACTGTTGGGACAGCAGGTTCGTCAGGCGGCGCTGTTTGGCGTACAGGCGGATGGTGTTGCTTACGCGGCGGCGCACGACACGGGAGTCAAACGGGCGGTTGATATAGTCCGAGGCGCCCAGCTCGTACGCGCGCAGAACCGCATCATCGGAATCTTCGCTCGAAATCATGATGACAGGCAGATTATCGATACCCGATCGGCGCGACAGATCGGCCAGCACCTCAAAGCCGCTTATGCCCGGCATCACAATGTCCAACAGCACGAGCGACAACTCATCGCCATAGCGGTCGACCATGTCGAGCGCCGCACGACCGTTATCGGCCTCGAGGATGCAATGCTCGTCCTTGAGCATCTCGCTGAGAATGGCTCGGTTCATCTCGGAGTCATCGGCGATAAGCACCAAAGGCTTTTCGCTTTGGAAGGCCTCGATGGAATCGGCATCGGTCACGACCGTACCGGCTTTTGCCTTAGCGCGGCTCAGTAACTGAGCAGCGCGGCCAACGCCCTCATCGACCGTCTCGCCATGAATGCGAACGCCACCAACACATGCCGTCAAGCTCACGTACTCATGGCCCGGAATAATCGTGGAATGAACGGCATCGGACACCTGATGCAGGCGACGGGTGAAGTCATCGGAGGGAATATTGGGCATGACAACCACAAACTTGTCGCAGCCATAGCGCACAAGCTCGTCAGTCGAACGAATTCCGCTGCGTATGGCTGTCGCCACAGCACCGAGCGCAAGGTCGCCGGCATGACGGCCACACGTATCGTTGAAGGCCCTAAAATCATCAACGTCGATCATCGCAACGCCGGCATTCATGCGGGCGCTGCGAAGCTTTTCCTCGTAATATCGGCGATTGCGCACGCTCGTCAGCACGTCGGTGTAGACAAGGTCCTCTTCCGCGGCCTCTTGCTCATCAATCGGACGCACCATCAGCAAGACGTGAGGCTCGCCCTCGACCTTCAGAGGGCGTAGACGGGCGCGGTACTCAGTGCCATCATTGAGCAGTTGCTCCGACACCTCATCGGAGTCTGCCAAAGCCTCAAGACTCGACTGACGCAGACAAGGGCAGCGATCGCCGGCGAGCAAGCAGTTAGGCTCGCTCTTAATCTGATCGGCCGACAGCAAACGCACCACGGGGTAGTTCTTCGCGACACGGGCGACCTCAGCGGCAGCCTCCTCGTCGGTTAGATTGACCTCGTGATTATTGAGCATATAGGGCCCTTTCGATAGTTTCGCATGGTAGCGGTGGGTTCCAAATGCTACAAGGGTAACACCTTGTCGATGCAGGTAAGTACGTGAATGCTGTTACATTTTTATGAGTTGGCAGGCGGCGCGATTGAAGTCGCAGACGTGAGGTTTTGAGCACATTTGTTAACACGGCCGAAACGTTTGCGGGTGAAGCCTGCTTTGGCCATTGCGGGTGTTAGAGCCCCAGGATGCCACGGACAGCCCGGGCAGCCGCTGCCGGGCGATCGCGCAGACCGTTATGCGCGCCCGGGATCGTCACGAGAGGGCAATCGAGATATTCGGCAGCCGCTCGCGTGCCAGCCTCGCGGGGCGTGCCAATCGAGAGCTCGCCCAGGAGCACGGCGGCCACCGTTTTTGACGCGCGAACGCTATCCCAATCGGGAACGCAGGTCATAGTAATCCCGTATTCATTGGCCATGAAGCAACGACCATTGCGCAGGGCATGTTTGGCTTCCGCTTCGGTCGTTCCAGGAGCCTCGGGGTCCAAGTCGCCGAGGGCTCCCAAGAAAAGCCGGAGCGCCCTTGAAACCTTTCCAGCCGCAATCATATCGAGCAAAACCGGGGCTGCGCCCATGCCGACGCCTTCGGCCGACACAGCCGGCTCATGCAGAATCGCACGGGCGACGAGATGGGGTTCGGTACGAAGAAGCTCCAGCGCCACCAACGTACCGGCGCTGTGCGCAAGCACATTTGTCGGAGCGCCAACGTGTTCGATCACGGCTTGCAGATCGGCGGCCTGAGCGGCAAGATCATAGCTGCCGTCTGCCGCATCGCTGCTGCCACCACAGCCGCGGCGGTCGTAGGCAATTACGCGGTAGTTGCGACTGAGCTCACAAGCGATGCCGTCGAAAAATGTGCCGTCGACACAAGCGCCGTGCACGCACACCAAGGCAGGAGCATCAGGCGACACATCCGGGTCGGCATATTCGCGACAGGCAATCGTGGTGCCCGCATTCTCGACCGTAAAATCCATGTTGTGCCCCCATCATCAATGCTCATCCAGTTGCACGTCAGCACGGTTGGATGGACCCGCATTGCTTTACACCTTGTTAACAGATTAACTTTACCCGACCCGAGGCTTTTCATGGCACGGCATCATGAGCGACGTGAAAAAACGAAACTTGTAAAGCAAGAGCCCACACCTTGCTTTGGAGCCGATGCTATGCTTAGGCACAATTGTCTTGAGGAGCATATGCCTATGTCTACGTTTTTGAATGCCAGCCCCATCTTTGGGCCCGTTCGCAGCCGTCGCCTTGGTCTCTCGCTCGGCGTCAACATGATGCCGGCCAGCGGCAAAATCTGCACGTTCGACTGCATCTACTGCGAGAACGGCCTCAACGCCGAGCGCCCCTGCCATGAGCCGTATAACACGGCTGCCGTGGTACTCGAAGCGCTCGAGGCAAAGCTGCGCGAGATGGCAGCCGAGGGCGAGCTCCCCGATGTAATCACCTTCGCAGGCAACGGCGAGCCCACCGCCGCACCGGAGTTTCCACGGGCCATCGCCGGCGCCGTCGCACTGCGCGACGAGCTTGCCCCAAACTCCAAGATCGCCGTGCTCTCCAACGGCACACGCGCCGACCGCCCCGAGGTGCACGACGCGCTCATGATGGTCGACGACAACATTCTTAAGCTCGATACCGTCGACCCGGCGTTTATCCAGCTGCTCGACCAGCCTGTTGGCCCCTACAACGTCGAACACCAGATCGAGACGTTCGCAAGCTTTGACGGTCACGTTATTATCCAGACGATCTTTTTGACCGGCGAGTATCAGGGCAAGCTCATCGACAATACCGGCGAGGAGTATGTTGCCCCCTGGCTCGCGGCGCTTGAGCGCATTCGTCCGCAGGAGGCGACCATCTACACGGTCGCGCGCGAGACACCAGTCGCCGGCCTTGCCAAAGCAGCGCCCGAGGTGCTCGACGCCATTGCCGCGCGCGTGCGCGCCCTCGGTATTCCCTGCCAGGTGAGCTACTAGCGCGGCCGCCCGCCAGCAGCTAAATTAGCCCCATCCCAAATGAGCTGGTCTGCGGGTGGGCTATACTAGCTGCGAATGAAAGGAAGTTAGCCATGTTTGACAATGGACCCGTGCCCGGCCGCAACGACGCTTGCTGGTGCGGCAGCGGCAAGAAATATAAGAAATGCCATAGCGCCTTCGACGAGCGCCTCGAGCGCCTGTGGGAAGAGGGCTGGGAGGTTCTGCCCCGCACGCTCTACAAGACGCCCGCCGATATCGAGGGCATCAAGCGTTCGGCCGCCATCAACGTAGGCGTGCTCGACTACGTGGGCGAGCACATCGCCGCGGGCATGACCACCAACCAGATCGACCAGATGATCTACGACTACACCGTCGAGCATGGCGGCACGCCGGCCGATCTCAACTACGAAGGCTACCCCAAGAGCGTGTGCACCTCGATAAACGACGTGGTCTGCCACGGCATCCCCTGCGATACGGACGTGCTGCACGAGGGCGACATCATCAACGTGGACTGCTCTACGATCTTGGACGGATACTTTAGCGACTCGAGCCGCATGTTCTGTATCGGCGAGGTCTCGGCCGAGCGCCAGCGCCTGGTCGACGTCACCCGTGCCAGCGTGGAGGCGGGTCTGGCCGCCGTCAAGCCGTGGCTGCCGCTCTCCGTTATGGCCGAGGCCGTGCAAAAGACGGTCGAGGACGCTGGCTTTAGCGTGGTGCGCGAGTACGGCGGACACGGCATTGGCAAGGAGTTCCACGAGGACCCGTTTGTGGGCTTTACCACCGAGGCGCCCGATGTGGACACCATCATGGCCCCGGGCATGGTCTTTACCATCGAGCCCATGGTCAACGCCGGAGCGCCCGACATCAAGATTAGCAAGGGCGATGGTTGGTGCGTGCGCACCAAGGACGGCAGCGATTCGGCCCAGTGCGAGGTACAGCTCGTGGTGACCGAGGACGGCTACGAGCTGCTCAGCTGGTAGCCGCGGATGCGCCGGATGCTGACGGGCACGCTCGTCTTGCATCCGGCGTTTTTGTTTGAACGTTTTGTCTGATAAAACCTGCCAAAATAAACCTGTCCCTTTTTGGCAGGTTAAGCGGAGAGGAATTCTCTTGAACATCTTGGTTTTGCTGCCCGCCAACGATCGTCACCGCGCAATCCTCGAGTCGAGCGCTCCGGGCGAGGACTTTATCTACACGAGCGCCGACGCCGTCACGCGCGAGCAGGTTGCCGACGCCGACGTGATCCTGGGCAATATCGACCCTGCCCTGCTTACCGCATGCGAGCACCTCCAGCTGCTGCAACTGCAGACCGCGGGCTATGACGATTACTTGGCCGCCGGCACCGTGCCAGCCGACGCTAGGCTTTCCTGCTCGGTGGGCGCCTACGGCCAGGCCGTGAGCGAGCACATGTTTGCCATGGTCCTTTCCATGATGAAGCGCCTGCCCGGCTATCACGACTTGCAGCGCGAGCATCGCTGGGAGGATTTGGGGCCGGTCACCTCGCTCAAAAATGCCAACGTGCTGGTGCTGGGCGCGGGCGACATTGGCGGCCACTTTGCCACGCTCTGCCGCAGCATGGGCGCGCACGTCCGCGGCATCAAGCGTCATCCGCTCGTCTATCCCATTGTGTTTGAGGACATGGACGGTATGGACGCCCTGCCCGAGCGCCTTGCCGAGGCTGATATCGTCGCATCCTTTATGCCCAGCACACCCGAAACCCAAGGCCTGGCGAACGCCGAGTTCTTCGCCGCGATGAAGCCGGGCGCCTTCTTTGCCAACGGCGGCCGCGGCGATCTTGTGGTCGCCGACGACTTAGTTGCCGCCCTGGAGTCAGGACATCTCGCCGGCGCCGCGGTCGACGTCACCAACCCTGAGCCGCTGCCTGCGACAAGCCCCCTGTGGGATGCGCCCAACATGCTCATCACGCCGCACGTCTCCGGCTGGTTCCACCTGGCAGCCACGCTCAACAACGTCATAGACATCGCCGCGGAGAATCTGCGTCACCTGCAGGCCGGCGAGACCCTGCGCTGCTGGATCGAGCACTAATTGTTCCGGCGTTTTGCCAAACGCCGGAACCCCTCGACGCTGCGAGCCCGCCGTTTGGCCAATCTGCCGTTCAATTTCAAAGGCGCGACCAGAAGGTCAGCGCCTTTTCATTTCACGGCACCTTGGCGCAAACGGCGGGCTCTCGCTGACTTTTGTTCAACCTGTAGGGACTGGCTGGCGCGGCCCTGCCTGGGGGCATTCGCTGACTATTATTCGGCCAGTGAGGTTTAGAGCTATTTGAGCGTTGTTAGATAGTTTCTTGCGTTTTCGACGTTCATTGCTGCGACGGGTGCGTGTGAACAGAGTTTGGCATCGTTGGTGACCAGTAGATCTGCTTGAGCGCGTATCGCTGCCGCAATGATTAAATCGTCTTCGTAATCGCTATGGAGCTCACGCTGCCTGTTCGCCATCCATATGTCGCTCAGGTCACAGGGCACTGGCGTGGCAAGCTGCGACAACACGCTAAGACAATCCCATGCAAGCGAAGTCGCTGCCATAGCGGCATTCTGGGAAAGCGAACCGTGCTCTCGCCGATACCATGCCTTATGTTCGCTTGAAATCAAATAGAACAGGTCTTTGGACGATGTCGCCGCATACAGCAAATCCACCTGCGCCGTGCATGCATTGCGTAAAAACTCAATCGCCACTGAACGACCACGTCGTGAGGGAATGAAGTAATCGAGCCACACGTTGGTGTCAACCAAGATGCGCTTTGGAGTCTCACTCATAGAGCCAGCTCATCTCCTCGCCATAGCGATCCGCATAGGCATTCCGTTTGAGCTCTTCGTCGTCCGATGGCTGAGCCTTGGCCATATCGATTCCCGACTCACGGCAAGCAGCAGCGAACAGCTCCGATCCTTGGTCGATGAGCTCGAGCTTACGTTTGGCGGCCTTTTCGTGCTCGCGCTGTTCCGCCCGGGCACGACTGGGCAGCAGGATATCCTCGAGCGCACCGGGGCGATCGGCCAGCGACGCTGCAAGCTGCCAGAGCGCTCGCACCGCTTGGCTCGGCGTCATACCGGCCCTGGAGAGAGCGGCGTCCCCGCTCCTTTTAAGATCGGCATCGAGACGTACGTTGATCTGAGCGGCTGTTGTGGTCATGGCCCCTCCTTAATACTTCAAGACTATCATAAAACTCTATGGTAGATACGTAAAGCATGTATAGCATTTATAAGCAATAGCCGTACTCTGTACACAAAAAGCCGCCGAGGCACATTGCACCTCGGCGGCTACGCATCACCGATCTAGTTCGGTTTCACCCTTTGTTTTCACCCAGATAAAACCTGCCAAAATTAACATCCCTTTTTGGCAGGTTTTAGAGCTCCACACTTTCGGCGCCGTTGATGGTTAGGTTGCGCTCGTAGAAGGCGGTGAGGGCGTGGATGGCGTACATCACGTCGCGCACGCCGCCGGTCTCGTAGCTCGAGTGCATGGCCAGCTGCGGCAGGCCCACGTCCACGGCATGCATGCTCGCCTGCATGTTCGACAGGTTGCCCAGGGTAGAACCGCCGGCCATATCGCTCTTGTTGGCAAAGGCCTGCGTGGGCACGTCGGCATCATCGCAGATAGCCTGGAACACCGCGCGGCTAAAGGCGTCGGTGCAGTAGTGCTGGTTGGCGGCCTCCTTGATGACGATGCCGCCGTTGAGCACAACCTGGTTGCAAGCGTCGCACTTCTCGGCGTGGTTGGGGTGCACGGCATGCGCGTTGTCGCAGCTCACGAGCATCGAAGCGGCAAGCGCACGGTGGTACGACTCGTCGTCAAAGCCCAGCGATCCGTTGATGCGGCGCAGCGCGTCGGCCAAGAACGTCGACATGGCGCCCTGCTTGGTCTCGGAGCCAACCTCCTCGTTATCAAAGCAGCAAAAGACCGAAACGTCATGCACGTTCTCGGCACCCAAAAATGCCTGCAGCGAGGTGTAGGCGCAAGCCAGGTCGTCAAGTTTGGGCGTCGAGATAAACTCGTCGGCCCAGCCCCAAATGCGCGCATCCTGGCGGTTAACCAGGAACAGATCGCGGCCCAGGATCTGCTCAGGCTCAACATCCAGCTCTTCGGCGATCAGGGCGTCAAAGTCGCCCTGCTTAAGGCCACCAGCGCTGATGAGCGGGCACAGGTCAACGGCTCGGTTGGGAGCAAAGCTCTCGTTGACGCCACGGTTCATGTGGATGGCAAGGCTCGGAATAATGGCAACCTCGCGCTCGGTGGCAAGCAGGCGGCTCTCAATACGGTCGCCCTCGCGCACCAGTACGCGACCCGCAAGCGCCAGCGGGCGATCGAACCAGGTGTAGTCGATCATGCCGCCGTAGGCCTCGGTGTTCAGGCGCAGCGTCTCGCCCGCGCCGTCGAGCTCAGGCACGGCCTTGACCTTAAACGTCGGCGAGTCGCTGTGCGACGCCGTCAGCTGAAAATGGTAGTCGCCGGCAACGCCGTCCTCGCCCCACGTCGCAGCCAAGTCCTCGCCCACCTTAAAGGCGATAACACTCGAAGTATTGCGCTGCGTGTAGTAACGACCGCCCGGTTCGATATCCCATGCCGCGTTCTCGGGCAGATAGGTAAAGCCCGCCTCGTCGAGCTCGGCCATAATGGTCGCCGCCGTATGGAACATGCTGGGGCATGCCTCGATAAAGTCGATAAGGTCGTTGGCTGCCTCGATATCGTCGGCCGTCACGTGCACGCGCTCGGGCGCTTCCTGATCCGTCATGTTCTCCCCTTTCGCTGGACTGATGATCCCCTCCAGCATACCCCGCCACGCCAGCGCCGCACTCTTCATTCCGTGCTTAATTCCGCGCCGCTCACCAAGTTGAGCCATCATGCCCGCGCTCCTTTTGCGACAATTGCGCTAACAGGACGAGAGGAGCCGTCATGAAGCCACGTAACATTGCTATCGCCTGCGGTGTCGCGGGAGTCGCCGTCGGCCTTGCCGCTGCCGCCGGCATCGTTTACCGCAAGCAAATCAAGTCCGTTGCGTCGCTCAAACGCTTGACCGACTATGCGGATGGCTATGACCTGTACGCAATCGACATCGCTTACGACTACGACCTTGACCGCATCATCGCAACCGATGTGCGCGATGACCAGGCCTACATTGATGCTGTGGTGGCGCAGGTGTTGCCCGGTGTGCCGGCACATGTCCAGGCGCCCCAGTTTGCCTGCAGCGCTTTTGTCGCCGTAGATGCCGAAGGCCGCGTGCGCACCGGTCGCAATTACGACTTTAAGGACGACACCTCGGCGCTGCTGGTGCGCAATCACCCACGCGGCGGCTATGCCTCCATCGGGTTTGCCGCCCTTAACAACCTGGGCGATAACACTCCGCTTGACTCCGTCGGCGGACGCGCTGCGGCGTTGATGGGCCCGTTTGCCCAGCTCGACGGTGTTAACGAATGCGGCGTGTCCATTGCCGTGCTCACCCTGGATTCCAAGCCCTGTGACCAGGACACAAAGCGCCCCGTCATCAATACCTCGCTCGCCATCCGTCTGGTGCTCGACCGCGCGGCTACCACGCAAGAGGCCGTCGACCTGCTTTCCGCCTACGACATGCACGCCATGGCCGGACGCGATTACCACTTCTTTATCAACGACGCCGCCGGTGACGCGCGCGTAGTAGAGTGGGATCCGCGCGATCCGGACCGTGCTTTCAAAGCGACTCCTGTACGCCAGGTTACGAACTTCTACGCCTGCTATGGCAACGAAGTGTTGCCCAACCAAAAGAATGGCGAGCTGGGCCATGGCAAGGAACGCGTCATCGCAATCGCCGATGTCCTCGACGCCCATGTCGGTGCCCAAGACGAGGCAGTCGCTTGGAAGGCCCTGCGCGCTGCGGCGCAAGAGCCCAATCCGGAAGACATCACCAGCAACACGCAGTGGTCGGTCGTCTTCGACAACACCGAGCCCGCTGCCGCCATCACGCTGCGCCGCCACTGGGGCAACGTCGATGCCTTCGCACTGTAAGGAGCCAGGCCCGTCGGCCTTACGTTCCCTGACGTTGCTTACATTTCTATACGCTTGAGCTAACACGTTTTACCCCCGTATCAACAGTGTGCGGGGGTAAACTTATGCGCATGTTATAACTTGCCCGGAAGGATTCATCATGCTCAGGATCGGTCTTCTTACCAGTGGCGGCGACTGCCAGGCGCTCAACGCCACCATGCGCGGCATTGTCAAAACGCTCATGACCAATAGCGAAGAGCCTATCGAGATCTATGGTTTTGAGGACGGCTACCAGGGCCTTATCTACAGCAGGTTCCGCGTCATGTCGCCCGCCGATTTTAGCGGCATCCTCACCCGCGGCGGCACCATCCTGGGCACGAGCCGTACGCCGTTCAAGCGCCTGGATGTTCCCGAGGCCGATGGCGTCGAGAAGGTGCCCGCTATGGTCCACACCTATCATAAGCTGCAGCTCGACTGCCTGTTTATGCTGGGCGGCAACGGCTCCACCAAGACCGCTAACCGCCTGCGCGAAGAGGGCCTCAACGTTATCGCCCTGCCCAAGACCATCGATAACGACACCTGGGGCACCGAGCTGACGTTTGGCTTTACGAGCGCCATCGACGTCGCTACCAAGTGCATCGACGACATCCACACCACCGCCTCGAGTCACGGCCGCGTGTTCGTTATCGAGATCATGGGCCACAAGGTTGGCTGGATCCCGCTGTACGCCGGCGTCGCGGGCGGCGCGGACGTCATCCTGATTCCCGAGATCCCCTACGACATGGACAACGTCATCAAGACCATCGAGCATCGCATGGAGACCGGCAGCCGCTTTACCATCGTGGCCGTCGCCGAGGGCGCTATCTCCAAGGAGGACGCGGCGCTGTCCAAGAAGGAATACAAGAAGAAGCTTGCCGAGCGCACGAGCCCGTCGATCGTCTACGACATCGCCAAGGAGATTGAGGCCAAGACCGGTCGCGAGACCCGCGTCGCCATCCCCGGCCACACGCAGCGCGGCGGCCAGCCCGATGCCCAGGATCGCATCTTTGCGACCCAGTGCGGCGTCGAGGCCGCGCTCGGCTGCCTGCGCGGCGAGTTTGGCTACATGATCGCCCTGCGTGACGGCAAGATGTGCCACATACCGCTCGAGGAGGTCGCCGGCAAGCTCAAGTATGTCGACCCCCAGAGCGACCTGGTGCGCGAGGCCAAGGCGTTGGGCATCAGCTTCGGCGACGAATAGCCTCGGCTGGAATCCACCCCATCGGGCCCTCCGACCCCGCCCGACGTATTTCGATTTGGCTCCTCCCTTGACTCCGTCAAAGGTCGCCAATCGAAATCGTCGGGCGGGGTCGGAGGGCCCTGCGTTTACATACTCGCCGAGGCTATTCGTCTTCTTGCTGCGGGTGCCTGGTCTGAAATTCAGTTGCGGTGAAATAGTTCCTGCTTAGTCCGCAAATGGCTGAATCCAAAAACTATTCCACCGCAACTTACTGAGTGGGGGCTCTTGGCTGCTACTTGCACTGACATTTGTCCTGAAATGGCTGGTCGTTAGGGATTGCTACCGGTAGTTGCGGTAGGGTTGGGGCAGATTCTAACTAGAAATGGTGGTCGCTACCGGTTGTTCTCGGCATACTCGGCTCATTCGATTCGACCATCAAACGAAAGGAACCACCATGGATCTTGCGATGGCACAGCGCCTCGTCGATCGCCGCAAGGCTGCCGGGCTTTCTCAGGAGGCGCTTGCCGCCCAGCTGGGTGTGAGTCGTCAGGCTGTCAGTAAATGGGGGCGCAGCGAGTCCTCACCCGATACCGATAACCTCATTGCGCTCGCCGCGCTGTATGACGTGTCGTTGGACGAGCTGTTATATGGGGAGGCGGCCAACGATGCCGACGACCTGGAGGACGGTAGCGCCGACACCGAGACGGCGGATGTGGCTGACGAGGCCGAGGATTCTGCCGAGCACGCCGATTGCGGCGACAAACCACTTGTCGATATTTCCCTCGCGCGCGGTATCCACGTCATTGATCCCAATAAAGGCGAGGAAGTCCATATTGGTTGGAGCGGCATCCATGTGACCAACGAGCGCAAGGGCGAAGAGGTGCATGTGGGGCCGGACGGCGTGCATATCGATACGCTTGAGGACGATGGACATAGCGTACGCACCAATGACGACGGCACCGTCACCATCGACGGCGAGACGTTTTCCAGCTGGAAGGAAGCACACGACAAGCTCGACCATCATGGCAATCATTTCCACACCAAGGTCGGACGTGCATGGAACAAATTCCCCTTCCCCGCACTTGTCACTCTCGCCTATCTGGTGCTCGGCATTGTCTACGGCACATGGGGCATGGGGCTTTTCCTCGTCTTTCTGGTTCCCGTCTACTACGCGATTGGTGACTTCATCGATCGGCGCCACCTGTCTAAGCTGATCGAGGCCATCTACCCGGCAGCCGCCATCGCTTGGTTCCTCTACATGTGGCTCTGTTTGGGACAGCCCCATCCTGCATGGATCATCCTCATCACGATTCCCGTCATAAAGGCGCTCATGCGCTGGTGCCGCAAACAATGGAAGCACCGCAAACAGGCCTAACACGCTCCGACCCACCAGCACCCAACCACCCCCGCCCTTCTCCTAAGTTGCGGTGAGATAGGGACTGTTTTGAAGCTCCAAAGCGCCAAACAGTCCGTATATCACCGCAACTTACAAACAACTGGGTCAGTTCCGGCACGGAGATTAGCATTGAGCTGACCGCGCGCCAAGAAAAGGGCCTATTTACTACGTTTAACTCGAGAGGGCCGACCATACCCGCCTTTTCCGAAAACTGGCAAGCCATCTACCTGCGGTTTTAATTTCATAATCTTTGTCACGGTCGAGGGTGTGGTAGCAAACGTAGTAGATAGGCCCATTTTGTGGCATACGACCCATACAAGCCCAATCTCGAAGGCCAAAGAGAGCCTCTCATCCACGCCTGCGAGCGAAAACCAAATAGAATGAAAGGCAAATGGAAAGCCCGTTTGACGGGGCAAACGCCGGGCCACCTAATGGTTGTCCGGCGTTTGCCCCGATAAAACCTGCCAAAATAAACCTGTCCCTTTTTGGCAGGCTACTCGGCGCTCTTGAGGGCGCCGACCATGTCGATCTTATTGAGGGTGCGATTGGTAGCGAGGTTGACGATGATCGTAAAGCCGAAGGAAAGCACCACGGCAAGCACGTAGCTCAGCGGCTCGACTTCGACGTCAAAGTACAATGACGGCATCTGCAAGATGTACGTAAAGCTCTCGGCCAGCGCACCACCCAGCGGTACGCCCAGCGCGGCACCAATCGCCGTGAGGATCAACGTCTCCTTGTTGACGTAGTGGTGCACCTCGCCACGGCGGAAGCCCAGCACCTTAATGGTCGCCAGCTCGCGCTCGCGCTCGGAGATATTCGTGTTGGACAGCGTAAACACCACCACAAACGACAGGCACGCCGCCATAAAGGTCACGAGCACCACGACCGAATTGATAATCGTAAAGTTCGCCTCATAGTTTTCCCAATGCTCGGCCGTACTCGAAATCGTAAGCCAACCGTCACTCTTAAGATTCTTACTAAACGCAATCTGGTCGGCCGACGAACCCTTAAGCAGCACAAAGACGCCGTTAAGGCGTGCACTTCGACCGAACGCGCGCTCATAGGTGCCCTGCGTCATGTAAAGCGTGTTCCCCAGATAGTTGAGCGAGATGTCGCTGACTTTGACCTTGGCAACATTGAGCGACGAATCCTGGACGTGTGCCGTATCGCCCGGCTTGATCCCCAGCACCAGCTGAGAGCTCTTGCTCAAATACACATCCCCGTCACGCAGGGCGAGCGGTTCTTTGGACTCGTCCTCTAGGCGCACGTAGTCATCCAGGTCGTTCGTGCGGTCATCGGGCACCAC
This sequence comes from uncultured Collinsella sp., assembly GCA_937966215.1. Lineage (GTDB taxonomy): Bacteria > Actinomycetota > Coriobacteriia > Coriobacteriales > Coriobacteriaceae > Collinsella. The sequence continues at coordinate 81,348 of CALCKK010000026.1, forward strand.
GATCAGCTGCACGGTCTCGCTCTTTCCGCCGAATGTAAAGGTAACGTTGTCGGTCATAATCGGCAGCGTCGAAGTCACGGTCACGTCGGAATCCTTGGCTGCACTGCGCTCATCCAACGCCGCGCACGTCTGCGAAAAATCATCGGGATTGGCGACCGCCAGCAAATCGTAGCGTGTGATGTGCCCGTACTGCTTGGGCGACAGCGCGACCGACGTATCACGGATGCCCATACCGCAAATCACAAGCGCCGTGCAGCCCGCAATGCCAAAGATGGTCATAAAGGCGCGCTTTTTGTAGCGGAACAGGTTGCGTGCAGCGACCTTGTTCAAAAAGCCCATGCGGTGCCAGATAAAGCCAATGCGCTCGAGCAGAATGCGCGAGCCGGCGCGCGGGGCCTTGGGGCGCATGAGCGAGGCTGGGGTCTCAGCCATCTCGTGGCGGCAGGCGATAATCGTGGCGCCCACCACGCCCACGGCAAACAGCGCTACCGACACGAGTGATGACACGATGTCGTACGAAAGCAACATCTGGGGCAGCGAGTACATGTCGTCGAACACCGTAAACAAGAACAGCGGCAGACCCACAAATCCGATGATATTGCCGAGCACGCCACCGATCAGACACGCCCACAGCGAGTAGTCCACATATTTGGACAGGATACGCCCGCGCGAATAGCCGAGCGCCTTGTACAGGCCAATGAGCGTGCGCTCCTCCTCGACCATGCGCGTGGCGGTGGTGAGGCTGATGAGCACGGCGACGATAAAGAAGATGAACGGGAACACCGTGGCAATGGCCTCAATTGACGAGCTATCGCTCTCCACGCTCGAGTAGCTTGCGATGTTATCGCGGTCCTGGATGTACCAGGTGCATTCGCCCAGGTCAGAGAGCTCGGCGCGGGCATCGGCAAACTGCTGGTCGGCGGCGGCACGGCGCTGGTCCAGGTCGGCTTGCGCCTGCGCACGCTCGTCGCTGCCCTCGGCCATGCGATTGATGTTGTCCTGCTCGATCCCAAAGACCATATTCGCCTGACGCTCAGCTGCGTCCAAGCTCGCCGGTGTGTCGACCGTCAGCTCCTGGGCGCGCGCCTTCTCACGCTCCTCGCGGATCTTCTCGATATTGCCCTTGACCTCATTGATCTTTGCCGAGTAGGCATCCGAATAGGAGTTGAGGCTCTTGGCTCCCTCGACGACCACGTGGACAGCGGAGTAGGAAGAAGATGTCGCGGCATCCTCGCTCACGTAGAACTTGTAGTCCGCAGTCGAAGCAGCGCGAAAGGCGTTGACTGTCGAGTCGGAGCTCACGTCGGTAGGATCGAGAACCTCGGCCGTGATGGTGTAGTCCCCATCGGCAAACTGGTCCTTGGCGCTTTGGTTCGACGAGCTCGCATCGTTGGCGGCAAAGCTCACCGTATCGCCGATTTTCTTGCCCGAAGCCTTCAAAAAACGTGAGGTCACTGCCACTTCGCCCGAAGTCTCGGGCAGCTCGCCGCGCACTAGCACCGGTTGGTCAATATTCTCTTTGGAGAGGCTCTGTACGACGACACGCTCGCGCGTCGTACCCACGGCGGTATAGGCGGTCTCGGTATAGATGCCCTCGGCCGTCTCGACGCCATCGACCTCTTGGATCGCGGCAATATCGTCATCGGTCAGACCATAGGTCGACTGCACGTTGATGTCATAGACATTCTGCTGGTCAAAATAGGCGTCGACCGAATCACACAGGTCCTCGCAGCCCGCCTTAAGGCCGCACATCACGCTCACGCCAAGCGCGGTGATCACAACGATAGACAAGAAGCGTTTGAGGCTGCCGCGAATCGTGCGGTAGATGCCACGGCGAAAAACCGTCGGCACCATATCGTTTGAGCTTTGGGCGGTACGGTAGGTCGTAAAATCCTGCTCGCGCTCCGTGTTCTGCGCGTCGCGGCGTTGACTGTTTTGGCGGTCCTGATTCATGGGCGCTACCACTCGATCGTCTCGATAGGCACAGGATTTTGCTGGATCGTCTCGCTCTCCACGCGGCCGCTCTTAAAGCGGATCAGGCGATCGGCCATGGGCGCCAGCGCAGAGTTGTGGGTGATGATGATGACCGTAATGCCTTGCTTGCGGCAAGTGTCCTGTAGCAGCTGCAAGATCTGCTTGCCGGTTTTGTAGTCGAGTGCACCCGTAGGCTCGTCGCACAAAAGCAGCTTGGGGTTCTTAGCCAGCGCGCGGGCGATGGATACGCGCTGCTGCTCGCCGCCCGAAAGCTGCGCCGGAAAGTTAGCGAGGCGGTCGCCCAGGCCAACCTGGCGAAGCGTTTGCTCGGCATCGAGCGAATCGGGGCAGATCTGCGCCGCGAGTTCGACGTTCTCAAGTGCCGTCAGGTTAGGGACCAGATTGTAGAACTGAAAGACAAAGCCAACATCGGCGCGACGGTATTCCACAAGCTGAGCCTCGTTGGCAGAGCTCACGTCGCGTCCGTCCACCGTCACGGTGCCGGAGGTCGCCGTATCCATGCCGCCCAGAATGTTGAGGGCCGTGGTTTTACCGGCACCCGAAGCACCCAAAATGATGGCGAGCTCGCCGCGCTCGACCGTAAAGCTCGCGCCGTCGAGCGCGTGGATGCGGGCATCGCCCTCGCCGTATGCCTTGATGACGTCTTTGAATTCGATATAGGCCATCGATTAATTCCCATCTGGTCGGATAACTCTTTAGTATTACCCATTTCCCACCTACCAAAAAGGGACAGGTTTATTTTGGCAGGTTTTATATGGGGAAACGTACCTCTTTGGGGGCAGCGCGGGACGCGCAGGGGCGGCCGTGCAGATCGGCACAGCCGTCTCACGTGGAATCGACCGACGCCTGCCTTTCCGTGACACCGGCAACTCGTTTTTGCTTGTTGGCATGGCCGCCATTATGCCTTGGGACTGAGCACTCAAATTCTCACTCCTCATTGCCACGCTTGCCGCAAGCTATCAGGGTGACGAGATGACGACGCTCGCTGTAGCAGCGCAGCCACACTCTATAAGCGAGGCGTTTGCCAGCAAAAAAGCGCGCGACAGGGTAAGCCCGCCGCGCGCTATCCTATGCGGACTAGTTATTGTTGTTGGTCATCGAGGCCACTGCTGCCGCAAGATTGGAAATGGGCATCGTCTGCAACCAGATGCGACCGGGACCGGTGAGCACGGTGTTGAACACGCCCTCGCCACCAAACATGATGTTTTTGACGCCCTTGACCATTTGAGCGTCGATGCTCACGGTCTCCTCAAAGCCGGCCACGTTGCCGGTATCCACAATCATCTGCTGGCCAGCAGCGAGCTCGTACTCAACCAGGTCGCCGTCGATCTCGGCAAAAGCAACACCCGAGCCCGTGAGCTTCTGCATGATAAAGCCCTCGCCGCCAAAGACGCCGGCCTTTGCCTTCTTGTTAAAGTGAATGCTCAACTCGACGCCACTTTCCGCGGCAAGGAACGAACGCTTCTGCAAAATCCAGCTCTTGCCCGGACCGATCTCGATTGGCACGATGCGGCCGGGGAAGCAGGAGCCAAACGCGATCATGCCATCGCCACGCGCGGTCCAAATGTTTTGGAACAATGCCTCACCCGAAAAAGCCTTGGAGAACATCTTGCCGATGCCACCGCCCGAGGTAGACATTTCCATGTTGGGGGTCATCCAAGCCATGGCGCCGCTTTCGGTGATCATGGATTCGCCATCGCTAAGGTTGCACGTAACAACCGGGAAAGCCCCTCCGCCGATCTCGTACTGCATGACCGTCTCCTTTCCACTCAGGAGCCGAATAACGATGCCTATATTTTAGCAGGTAGAGATGCATATGTTCACACCGCCCATGCCCTCTCCTGCGGACGTTTCCCCAGATAAAACCTGCCAAAATAAACCTGTTCCTTTTTGGCAGGTTTTAAAGGCAAACGGTGAAGGTGATCTGGTTGCCGTGACCGGATACGGTGGCGGCGCCTCCATGGGCCTCGGCGATGGCACGCACCACGGACAGGCCCACGCCCGAGCCACCCGTCTTGGAGCTGCGCGACGCATCCGCACGATAGAAGCGATCGAACAATCGGTCCAGGTCGCCCTCGGGCAGCTCGTCCACGGCGTTCGATACGACAAGCTCGGCGGCGCCCTTGCCTTTGCCGTGCGAAACGGCGCACAGGCTCAGCTCAATCACGCTGCCCTCGCTCGCATAGCGCGTGGCGTTGTCCAGTAGCAACTCAACCACCTGCGCCACCGCCGCGGCATCGGCATGGGTCCGCACGCCGGTCGCAATCGACGTCGACAGGCGTTTACCGCCTGAGACCGCCACCGACTTAAACGGCGCCGCCACCTTGTTCACCGCCTCCGAAAGATCGATCGACGCCATGGTAAAGCCCGCCGAGCCCTCGTCCATGCGTGCCAAGAACACCAAGCGCTCCGTGAGCGCCGATAATAGCGCACCCGCACTCGCCTTAGTGCTGCCTTAGCAGGTCGATGAGCATATTTAAAAAAGCAAGGTTATAGCTTAGTCGGACTTAAGGAACGGGCGGCTTCACATCTCGCCCTGCAAACAACGCCCGTACAGCGAGCGCGCTTGCCGCATGGGCGTTGCGGCCGCCTGCAGCTTATAGATAGGCGCCCTCAAGCCGAAGCAGCCACTCCTTGCGATCGAGCCCGCCGGCATATCCGTTGAGCGAACCATCGGCGGCAACTACGCGATGGCATGGCACGATAATCGAAATGGGGTTACGCGCAACCGCAGCCCCCACCGCGCGAGGAGATACAACGGGTGCCTCGTTTCCCGGCACATGATGTCGAGCCGCAACACGCTGGGCGATCTCGCCATACGTAGCGACCTCGCCACGCGGGATAGAAAGCAGCTCAAACCAAACCTCGCGCTGAAACGCCGTGCCAATCAAATGCAACGGCGGCGTAAACCGAGGCTCCTGCCCCGCAAAATAAGCATTCAGCCAAGCCCATGAACGCTCAAGCACCGAAGAGGCCACACCATTTGCCGGACTCACCGAAGACATCCCACCGGTACCAGAAACCGCATCGGTACCTACGACATACTCCGCATCCTCTTTGAGCAGCGTAGAGCCAAAGTGCTCCTGCCCCTCAAACCAAAGCCCCGTCAAACCGCGGCCATCAGCGGCAAGCAGGATTTCGCCCAAAGGCGAGGCAAATGTCGTCGTGACCACCAGCGGCTCCTTTCAAAACTCAGCAAACATAATACCGCGAACTGTGCAGACAACCCCCGCAGATACGTCCGGGCGGGCTCGCAATTACTTCAGCGAGGCTGTTTTTCCCAATCAAGCGAAGAAGACGCGGGGCTTCGACGCCAGGGCGGTACCCCCGCCAGCTGAGCTCTAATACTTTCCCGAGAAGTGAACGAGTAAAAACGAAGCCCCGGAGCATCCACACCTTTAGACCAAAAAACCGCAGGATTCGCGCTGCAAAACCGCAGGAAATAGCGGTCAAAATATGCCAATGCTTCGGGGGTCCAAATAAGGTCGTTCACTTCACGGGAAAAGTATTAGACCTCAATTCGCACCAAGCCCAAAGTCACCCCAGGCAGCAGGCGCGAAGCGCCGCCGCTGCCGCCACGGCCCCGCAGTAGACCCAGGCGGCAGGCGCGAAGCGCCGAGGCCGCCGCCGGGACCAGAGCCCGCAACAACCGCGCGCCCCCACATCAGCCCAGCGGCCCCAACCAACAACGGCCTCACCGCATGCCGCTCGCAGCAACGTCACCGCAGGCGGGGGCCGGGCTTGGTTTTCAGAACACTCCGCAGACCAGTGTGGCGCCTTGTCCGCGGCTCCGAAGGAGCAGGACAAGGCGCCACACATGGTCGAGGACGTTCTGAAAACCAAGCCCGGCCCCCGCCGGACGGGTCACACTACTCGCAGAGCAGCTTAGCGATCTGGACGGCGTTGGTTGCCGCGCCCTTACGGATTTGGTCGCCGCAGCACCAGAAGGTGATGCCGCGCGCAGCCTCGGGGTTCGAAATGTCGCGGCGCACGCGACCGACCCAGATCAGGTCCTGGTCGGAGGTGTCCATCGGCATGGGGAAGCGGTCGTGCGCATCCTCGGCACTCATGTCGTCAACCAGCTTGACGCCCGGAGCGGCAGACAGCGCAGCACGAGCCTCCTCAACCGTAATGTCGCGCTCAAACTCGAGCGTAATGCTCTCGGAGTGCGAACGCAGCACGGGCACGCGCACGCAGGTGCAGTTCACGCGCAGCTCGGGCAGATGCATGATCTTACGGCCCTCGTTTTGCAGCTTCATCTCCTCGGAGGTAAAGCCCTCCTCCTTGACGCCGCCAATCTGCGGAATCAGGTTGCTCGCCAGCTGGGCGGCAAATGCACGCGGCTCGGGAATCTCCTCGCCGCGACCCAGGGCGGCCAGCTGAGCCTCGAGCTCGGCCATACCGGGAGCGCCGGCACCCGAAGCCGCCTGATACGTCGAGACGATCATGCGCTTCACGCCGGCGAGCTGATGCAGCGGCCACGTGGGAACCAGGCCGATGATAGTCGCGCAGTTGGGATTGGCGATAAGGCCGTGATGCCACTTGATATCGTCGGCATTGATCTCGGGCACGACCAGCGGCACCTCGGGATCCATGCGGAAGGCATGGCTGTTGTCTACCACGATGGCGCCACGCTTGACGGCCTCGGGCAGCAGCTCCTTCGCGATATCGTCGCCGGCAGCGCCGAGTACGATGTCGCAGCCCTCAAAGGCCTCGGGGCAAGCTTCCTCGATCACAACCTGCTCGCCGCGGAACTCGACGGTCTTGCCCGCAGAGCGCGCGCTCGCTAGCAGCTTGAGCTTGCCGACCGGGAACTCCTGCTCGTTGAGACACTCGAGCATCTGGGTGCCAACAGCTCCCGTCGCGCCCAAAATAGCAACCGTGTACTGTTTCATGCTTCCCCCTTTTAAGGTTGTGGCTTTTGCCCGCACGCCGAGCAGGCTAAATGTTCTTGCCCAGTTTATACAAAAACGGGACGGGCATGAAACCCGCCCCGTCGAAACGAAACCGAAATGAAACGCCCCACGGCAGATTTTGGGGCATGTCCCAAAATCTGCCGGAATGGCCGCTACTTGTGGAGGGCGGCCAGGGCGGGTTCGACCGGCGCGGGAGCCTCCAGGTCCGCGACTTTCACAATGCCGTTCTCGTCGGAGAAGGCACGGTAAATGGTCTGAATCGCCAAGTCGAAGTCCTTCTCCTCGACGCCGATAATGATATTGATCTCATCGCAGCTCTGCGAAATCATACGCACGCTCACGCCCGCCTGGCCAAGCATGCCAAACAGGTGGCCCGAGATACCTGCACGGCCGCGCAGGTTACGACCGACGGTCGCGATAAGTGCCAAGCCCTCGACCACCTCGATCTCGAGCGGCTCGACCTCCTGCTGAATGTCGCCTACGAGCGAGTACAGCGAATCGCGCACGTCCTGCTCCTGCACCACAGCACCAAAGCGGTCGACACCGGTGGGCATGTGCTCGACGGAAACGTCATAGCGTTCGAAGACCGAAAGCGCACGGCGCATAAAGCCGACGCGCGGCTTGGTACGGTCGCGGGCAACGTTGATGGCGACAAAGCCGCGCTTACCGGTCACGCCGGTAATGATGGGCTCTGCCTCACCCTCGTCAGCCGTCTCGCTAATGATGGTGCCGGGGTCCTGCGGCGCATTGGTGTTCTTGATGACCAGTGGAATGCCTGCCTCGCGCACAGGGAACACGGCCTCCTCGTGCAGGACGCTTGCACCCATGTACGAAAGCTCGCGCAGCTCCTCGTAGGTAACGCGGGCGATGGGCTGAGCCTCGGGCACAATGCGAGGATCAGCAGAATAGAAGCCCGAAACGTCGGTCCAGTTCTCGTACAGGTCGGCGCCCAGGCACTTGGCCAGGATCGAGCCCGAGATATCGCCGCCGCCACGGTCGAGCAGCTTGATTTGACCCTCACGCGTCGCGCCGTAGAAACCGGGCATGACAAAGCCGCCCTGCTGACCGTACTCCTGCACCAGCTCGGAGGTGCGGTTCATGCTGAGCGTACCGTCGTGATGGAACGCCACGACCGTCGCGGCGTCCAGGAACGGCAGGCCCAGATACTCGGCCATCAGGCGAGCGGTGAAGTACTCGCCACGACTCACGAGCTCCTCGGTGGAGTAGCCGCCCGAGCGGGCGCGCTCGGCAAAGGCCGCGAACTCCTCGCGGATGGGATAGGTGAGCTCCAGCTCGTCAGCGATATCAAAATAGCGCTGCCCAATGTCCTCGAGCAGCTCCTCGCACGACACGTGGTACTTAACGTGCGCGTTAACCAGGTAGAGCAGGTCGGTCACCTTGGTGTCGCCCTTAAAGCGGCGACCGCAGGCAGAAACCACCACAAAACGGCGGGCCGGATCGGCATCGACAATGGCCTTGATCTTCTTAAAGTGTTCGGCGTCGGCGACAGACGAGCCGCCAAACTTGGCAATCTTAATCATGGGCTGGAGGTTACCTTTCTAAAAGCCTCTGCAAACCTGTTTTGCGCGCTCTGATACCATGGTTTCACCGATTGGGACCAAGGCATCCGAGGAGCAGTGTTATATGGGAACTTATCATAGTACACGAGGACGCACTTTATCGTGCTCAAGTAAGGTGGCAATCCGCACCGGCATCGCTCCCGACGGGGGTTTGTTTGTCTCGGACGAGCTTGGCACCCAGCAGGTCGATATCAGCTCGCTTGCAGATAAATCGTACTTTGAAATCGCTCAAGATGTGTTGGGAATGTTACTGAATGATTACACGGCCGAAGAAATTTCGGCGTGTGTCGACGAGGCATACCGCGGCACGTTCGCGAGCGAAGAGGTTACGCCGCTCGTCAAACTCGACGCTGCGCCGGGCGCTGACGCCCCTCAGACCTATGTGATGGAACTCTTTGGCGGCCCCACGAGCGCCTTCAAGGACGTCGCCCTGCAGATGCTCCCCCGCCTTATGGCCCGCACCTCCGCCAAGGACGGCGGCGCCGAGCGCATCATGATCGTCACCGCCACGTCGGGCGACACGGGCAAGGCAGCACTCGCCGGCTTTGCCGACGCTCCGGGCACGGGCATCACTGTCTTTTATCCCGAGGGCAAGGTCAGCCGCGTCCAGAACCTGCAGATGTCCACTCAGGAGGGCGATAACGTCGCCGTCTGCGGTATCCGCGGCAACTTCGACGACGCCCAGAGTGCCGTCAAGCGCATCTTTGCCGATAAGGAACTTACCGAGCGCTTGGAGGCCGCCGGCACGGTGCTCTCGAGCGCCAACTCCATCAACGTCGGCCGCCTGGTGCCGCAGGTTGTCTACTACTTTGCCGCCTATGCGCAGCTACTGCGCGCCGGCGCCATCAAGGCCGGCGATGCCGTGGAGTTCTGCGTGCCGACCGGCAACTTTGGCGATATCCTGGCCGGCTACTATGCCAAGCGCATGGGTCTGCCCGTCGCCAAACTCGTCGTGGCCAGCGACAAGAACAACGTGCTCGCCGACTTCCTGACCACCGGCGTCTACGACCGCAACCGTCCGTTCTTCACGACCATCTCGCCGTCGATGGACATCCTTATTAGCTCCAACCTGGAGCGCATGCTCTACTTCCTGTCCGACGGCGACTGTGAGCTCGTTGCCGGCCTTATGGAGCAGCTTGCCCAGACCGGCCGCTACGAGGTACCCGCCGAACTGCTGGCAAAGATTCAGAGCGTCTTTGGCTGCGGTTGGGCCAGCGAGGACGAGGTCCGCGCTGCCATCAAGAGCTGCTGGGACGCGAACGGCTACGTGATCGACCCGCACACCGCTTGCGGCTACCACGTCTTTGAGCAGGTCGCTTCCGCCGAGGGCGCCAAGGCCCGCGTGCTGCTTTCGACCGCCAGCCCCTACAAGTTCCCACGCGCCTGCTGCGACGCCCTGGGGCTCGACGTTCCCGAGGATGATTTTGAGGCTATGCGTGTGCTCGAGCAGGCCACCAACACGGTCGCCCCGACCCAGCTCGCCGAACTCGAATCCAAACCCGTCCGTTTCGAAGACGTCTGCGACGTCGATGAGATGGCAAGCTACGTCGAGTCTGCAGCAAAAAAGATGGCTACTAACTAAACCCCTTATTAAGCGCCGGCGAAAGCCGGCGCACCTTCTTTCATCAGATAACCCTTGGGATGATGACGAACTGACATGCGGGTCTGCCTGTTTAGTTCGTCGCGAGTTCCGCACGAGCCGGAAAGCACTTAATGTGCTTTCCGAGCGAGCCAGGACTGCCCGAGCAGCGAACTAAACAGGCAGACCGCCCAGGAGATTCCCATGATCAAGATCACCGTCCCAGCAACAAGCGCCAACTTGGGCATTGGCTACGATACCCTCGGCATGGCCGTCAGCCTCTACTCGCACTTTACCTTTGAGCGCGCCGACAAACTCACCATCACGGGCTGCCCCGAAGAGTTCCAAAACGAGAATAACCTGGTTTACGTCAGCTTTGTCGATGCACTGGCCGCATGGGGCGAGCCGACCTTCCCCGTCGCCATCGACATTCAGACTGACGTTCCCGTCGCCCGCGGCCTGGGCTCCAGCTCCACCTGCGTCGTCGCCGGCATTATGGCCGCCGCCGCACTGACAGGCCACACCGTCGACCGCGCCGAGCTGGTTCGCATTGCCACCGAAGTCGAGGGCCATCCCGATAACGTCGCCCCCGCCATCCTGGGCGGCGCCGTCTGCTCCTTTACGCCGACCGACTCGCTGCCCCAGTGCCTGCGCTACGAGGTGAGCGATCGCTTACGTTTTATTACCGTGATTCCGCCCTACGAGGTACATACGAGCGAGGCGCGCAAAGTCGTGCCGCAGGAGATTCCGCTCTCCACCGCCGTGTGGCAAATGGGCCGCATCGCCGGCATGACGCGCGGCCTGGAGACCGGCGACCTGGACCTGATTGCCGCCGCCAATGACGACCGCATCCAGGAGCCCTATCGCCGCCGTCTCATCCCCGACTACAACGCCGTGCGCGACACCTGCCTTAACGGAGGCGCTAAGACCATCTGGATCAGTGGTTCGGGCTCGACCCTCATGGCCGTGACTGACGACACCATCGTGGCAAAGTTCCTACAGGTCAAACTGCGTGAACAGTTCCCCAAGTGTGAGACGCATATTCTGACGTGCGACACCGAGGGCGCTCAAATCGAGTACCTGTAGCGCCCTGCCTCATTGCTCTCACCGGTCCCCTTGGGGCTTCCCCTGAAAACGTCCTCGATCATGAATTGCCCCGTCGTGCGCTTCGCGCGACGGGGCAATTCGATCTGCGGATTGTTTTCAGGGGAAGCCCCAAGGGGACCTTCGCAGCCTCGACAGGATAATCGCATTCGCTGATTTAATTATCGCCCGATTCGCGGCGCAATCTATTTATCTCCGCTGCTCAGAACCGCCTCAAGTCTTTGCACGAGAACTCCGACGGTAATTCCAAGTGCCTCTGCATAGGCGAACTGCTCATAAACCCTAAGACTGCGTTCCCCGGTTTCGACTTTCGAGATGAACGACTGAGGTACCCTCAGTTTCTTTGCGAGTTCAACCTGAGTGATACCTTGTTCCCGACGAATCTGGGAGAGGCACTTTCCGCATGTCCTATTAGCATCAACGTTCATACCGTTTACGCTATATTCCATTTTGATATATCCCAAACTAGGATATATTCATGTGAGTATCTGTTTCACTTATCGCAATTGTTCGCATCGCACATTTGAAACGAGAGAGGGGACTCGATAAGCATGGATGACGAGATGAAAGAGCCCAATAGTGAGCAAACGCCCAGTGCATCTGATGAACAGAAGCCGAATATCGAAGGGAAGCAGGTTTCTGATGGTGCTGACGACACCACCTCCCCTGACGATCGATCATCAAATGAAGACGGCGCCACATGCAATAAGGAAGAGGACGATTCACTTCTAACGAGTGCCATTAACAAACTTGGTGGTAATAAACGAGCGGCTATCGCAACTGCTGCGATAGTTGCCGTCATCTTCTGCTTACCCATGCTGTTTCCTCAAATGTTTTGCACCCACAAACTTTGGACCAATGCAAACTGTACAAGCCCTCGCACCTGTAAAAGTTGCGGCAAAACCGAGGGGAAACCGCTCGGACATGAATGGGAAGAAGCAACATGCACGGTTCCGAAGACCTGTCAACGCTGCGGCAAAACCGAAGGGAAACCCCTTGGGCATCAACCAGGTTCTTGGACTACCGAAGTCGATTACGTTGACGCCACCTCGAAGGAAATTCGAGAATGCGGGAGATGCGGAGAGGTCGTTGACACCCGCAACGAAAAGGAAATTACTTCCTTTCTTGGCGACGGATCGTTTTCAATTTCACCTGAAGGCTTTATTGAACGACTTAACGAGGAATTCTCCGATATTCCCAATTGCAGCAGTATGAAGGCGAGTTACGAGTTAGACGATAGCGGCACGGGACTCGAGCTTCAGATAAAAAATGGCTCTACGCTTGCCGGTATTGGAGGTTTTTTCTCGGACTCGAGCAGTCAACTACTATTCAGCTATCTTGGATCAGAAAACTGCTTCAAAAACATAGTCATGTACTTCGAAAATTCAGATTATGCCGCGGCGACAGCATTAGCAACCATACAAGCAATTGATCCAACACTCTCATTTTCCGACGCTAAGGAGATTGGCGCTGCCTGCGTAGGTACGCCAACTGTCAAAAATGGAATTACGTACGCAATCTTAGCTTCAAATGGAGAATACTGGCTGAGCACCCGAATTGAATAATTTACTTTAATTGCTAAATGCAGACGCCTCTTACTCGCGGCATATTAAAGTTCAACCCCTGCTAGCATCGTCAATCGAAATATGCCCCGCCGAGCACTTTAGCTTGGCGGGGCATTTCGATACGTAGGCGGATTTTGATACCTAGAAGGCCCACATGCCCCCACTAGGCAGCCGGCTTCGCTGCTCAAATTGCTCGAACTGCAACTTGAGCAATCAGCGGCCAGCATCTCTTTTAGGCTGCGCTAGTTTCTTTGTATTCAAAGACTGGCTCTAAGATGTCTTCGATGCTGCAGTGCAGGACTTTCGCCATATCCCTTACGGTTGTTACCGATGCTTCGTTGATGTTTCTCTGGCGCTGTTCGTACATTTGGATTGAGCGGAGTGATACGCCCGATTCGTATGCCAGGTCTTGTTGGGTTTTCTTGAGCCTCTTTCTTGCTTGCGCCAGTTTAGTTTGACGAGGTGTTTTCTTCGCCATATCGCAAATAAGACGCGCCACACGTTCCTCTGAGGCTTCATGCCAGGGATAATACAGACCGCGCAGCGCATCAAATGGAACGACATGCAGCAGATCTTCGAAAGACTCCCCTAAACGCCACTGCAGGTATGCCAGCATCCAGCCCGCCCAATATTCCGGCGTCTTCTCAAATCGATAGGTGCAGTCCGGTATAGGCCTGTTTTGATAGCCCGATCTTTCAGCGATAAGCGCGAACAGCTCAACGCCCGATTTTCCCGATACGACCCATGCGTTGCCGCGTTCGAACTCGCGAGCTACGCCGCTGAGGCAAAAGAGTTCAGCAACTTCCGATCCCTCTGCTCCATAATCATTAACGGCATAGTCAAAGCAGTCGCCTAGGTTGTTCATTGCGTCCTCGAGGTAATAGACGGGATATGTCCTACTCGGCCCACAATCCGTTAACTCTTGGATCATTTAAATCAACCCTCCCTGCCATCAAATCCCTAATGTCGACACCCTCGGTGTCAAATCCGTTTATCGTATCCAGATACTTACGTCGAGCATTCTGTTCTCGCTCAAATCGTTTGGGATAAAACTCAGCTCCCGAGGCCTGCTTCCAATCGCGGAACCTGATCGCCGAGAACGCGCGCTCACTCATAAGAGCGTATTGGATGCCCAAATCGCCCAAACGCATAATGAGTTGCAGTTGCCTGAGCGAGATCATGCCGTTAACGAACTGTCTTGCAAACGAAAAGTAGGAATCGTCGGCGCGATAGCCTCGAATAACGTCATAGGGAGAAATATCAATCAGGCAGTTATCCAGCAGATAACGAAGCCCCTCGCGTGCTACTGGCGTCGAGACATTAAACTCCCGGTTGTCGGCCAAAATCGCAAGCCAATTAAGAATTGAAAACTCCCCGGACTCCAAATCCAAGACCGCGAGACCATCCATATCGAGCTCATATCGATTCGCGATACCATCGGACTCGGTCCGGCATGCCCATTCCATCGCCATTTCCTCATGTGGCGTGCAATAAAACCCACGTCCATAGTCGTTGAACTGCTTACATCTATCCAGCGACGGATGCTCGACAACAACCTCCGACCCGTGCCAAAGCTCCATATCGACCTCCTAAAAAATATCACCCCAGTGATAGTTTACCAATAACTATCACTGGGGTGATATAGATGAGAGCTTTTGAGGGGCTGCTGCCCGATTAGAGGCAGGCCTCGGCGATGCGCTTTTTGAGTTCGTCGATGCCGGTGCCGGTCTGGGAGCTCGTGATGATTACATTCTCGGCCGGGACGTTGAGCTGCTTTTTGATGGCTGCTGCCTGGCGGGCCTGCTGGGTGCGGCTGAGCTTGTCGGCTTTGGTGAGGCAGACGATAAAGTTGAACTCGTTGCCCTGTAGGTAGTCAATCATGTCGTGGTCGAGCTTGCTGGGGTCGTGACGAATGTCCACCAGCGAGACGACCAAGTTAAAGCTGCGCTCGGAGTCGAAGAAGTCGCCGATGAGCTCGGCCCAACGGTCGCGCTCGGCCTTGGAGCGACGGGCGAAACCGTAACCCGGCAGGTCCACGAAATGCACGTCGTCGGCCTCAAAGAAGTTGATGTTGCTCGTCTTGCCCGGCGTGCTGGAAACCTTGACCAGGTTCTTGCGGCCAAAGAGCTTGTTCATAATCGACGACTTGCCCACGTTGGAGCGGCCGACAAAGCTCACCTCGGGGCAGGTGGACTCGGGAATCTGCGAAACCTTGCCGTAGCTGGCGACGAACTTGGCAAGCTGGTAGTTAATGGAATCGGCCATGGACACTCCTTGGTCGTAGGTTCTTACAAATAGACGCGCTATTGCGCAGCGGCAATGCGGCGGACGATATCGAGCGTGATGTCACTTGCGACACGTGCGTACTCGAACAGATCGAACTCGCGCTCGCAAATTGCATCGTACGCCTCGTCACAATTATCACTGATAGCGCGCAACACCAGGCAATCGACACCATTTTTGGTTGCGACATGGGCAATTGCCGCGCCCTCCATGCCGACACAATCGGCATGCGTCGCCTCGATAGCGTCGTTGCGCATGGCGGTGCCCGTCACAAAGCGGTTACCCGTGGCAATCGTGCCGACCAGGAATTGTTTGGCTCCCTCGTTCGAAGCGGCTGCATTTGTCGAAGCATCAACAAACCCACGCTCAGCAAGCACGTCGACGGCAATATCGACCAGCGCAGGCGTCGAGCCAAACTCCTCGAGCCCCGGTGCAGACTCGGCGATAAGCGCGGTATCGGTATCCAGATAGCGCAGGCGTTTGCCAATGACTACGTCGTCGATATGGAGCTTGGGGTTCAAACCGCCTGCAATGCCCGAAAACACAACAGCCTGCGGAGCATACTTGCTAATGAGGTGCTGTGTTGCGGCGGCAGCGTTCACGGTACCCATGCCCGCCGTTGTGGCGACAACTGTCAGTCCGTCGAGCCCGCCGGCCACAACGTTCAAGCCCGCCTCCTGTACCATGCAAACGTTACTCAACTCTTCCTTAATCTGCATGATCTCTTTTTCGAGCGCACCGATAATCGCGATGGTAGCCATGCCATTCCCCAAACCTATACGAAATACTCAACCACGGTATGGTACCAGCATTTTGTTTGACCTCGCCAAACGAACACGCTAAGCCAGCGTAGCGCGGGTATCATAGAGCGCCTTGGCGATGGCAGTCACAACCTCACTCGAATGGTCGCTCCATGGCATCGATGTCATGATGCTCATAATGTAGGTGTCGCCGTCAACATCAATGAGGCCAGCATCGCACGTCGCATTGCAACCTGCCTCGCTGATCCAGCCGGCCTTGTTGCGCACCAAAGCTTGGTCGTCCGCAATGCCATCGCGCACTCATTTGAACTGCATCCCATTTCTTGGACTTTGAAATTAAGGTTCGAGAAAAGGGA
>CALCKK010000027.1:0-37844 GCA_937966215.1 uncultured Collinsella sp.
CGGAAAGCACATTAAGTGCTTTCCTTTGCGTGCGGAACTCGCGACAAACTTAACCCGCGCCCGCCGGCCCCGGAGACCCTCCCTGCCGTCACATTGTTCGAGCCGTTGTTGTTGCTCGCCGCTTCGCGGCTCGGCGGCCCCGTTCTCCGCGGCGGGGTTGTCTAAGGTTTTTGTTGAAGCTCGGCCATTGGCTCAAATGGAAACGGGGAACGCATCTGCATCCCCCGTTTTTGTTGCGGTTAGTCTAGGTCAATAAACTTGGTGCTTATAATCTTGCCGTCGTTGACGAGCATTCTGGCCATGGTGGGGCCTCGGCTGCCCCTTGGGTAGCTGGCGCTGCCCGGGTTGAGAACTAGGCAGCGGCCCACTTGGGCTTCTTTGGTTACGTGGGTGTGACCGTTGATGGCTACGTCTACGGATCCCACCGGAAGGTCTTCGCGGTAGTGGGCTACGGCGAATTTGAGGCCTTCGTAAGTAAAGAGCGCAAGACGGTCTACATCGGGGCCGTAGTCGCGGTAGTAATCGTTGTTGCCCAGTACGGCCCGCACGGGGGCGATGGTGCATAGGTGCTCGTAGTCCATCTCTGACGTAAGGTCGCCGGCGTGGATAATCAGGTCTGCGCCCTCAAGCTCGTCCAGGAGCGCAGGCGAAAGATAGCCGTGGGTGTCCGAGATGATGTCAATACGCTTGGCGCTTGCACTGTTCATGGGATCCCTTCCGCAAAAAACGATTCGGCAGATACATACAAAAAAGGCCCCACGGCTCCGCAGACGATGGGTCTACAGGGCTGCGGGGCCAGTGTGCTAGAGACTCAGGGCCTTCTTGAGCGGCACGACGCGGCGGCGCGAAACCGGCACGCGTTCGTCGACGCCCGTAATGCCCAGCTGGATGGCGCCCGAGGGCACCGTCTCGACGTCCGTAACGCACGCCAAGTTGACGATATAGCGGCGGTGAACACGGAAGAAGCCAAAGTCGCAGAGCTTGGCCTCAAACTGCGCCAGCGAGGTCGTCGACAAAAAACGATCATCGACGGTATAGATGCAGGAGTAATCGTCCTTGGCCATGATAAAGCGAATGTCGTCCACGGGAATGAGCACCTTGCGGCCGCCCTTTTCCACCGGGATACGCTCGATGGTCACCTTGCTGTCCGTAACCGGCTTGGCGCGTTGCATGACCTTCTCGATCGCGCGATCCAACCGAGCTTCCTCAACCGGCTTCATCAGATAATCGACGGCATCCACGTCGAATGCCTCGACCGCATGGTCACTATACGCAGTCACAAACACGATCGCCGGCGGATTTTTGAGCTTATGCAGCGCCTCGGCAAGTTGCAGGCCCGAGGCACCGGGCATCGAGATATCGAGAAACACGACATCCACGCGACTTTCCATAAGCATCTCGATGGCGGAGCGGACGCTCGACGCCTCCGTGATCGTGCCGATCTTGCCCGTTTGCTCGAGCAGGAAGCGAAGCTCCGAGCGAGCCGGCGCCTCATCATCCACAATCATCGCACGCAGCATAGGGATAAAACCTTTCGTCAACTAACTACGCCGGGCATCCGTCGCATGACGTTGAGCCCGTAGCCTTTTATTTTACTCTTGAATGTCAAAGATGCTCTCTGACAAATCAAGATGAAGGAGCACTTTGGTGCCCTTGCCCGGCGCCGATTCGACACGCGTATAGGAGTGCGGCCCATAAAAGCGATGGATGCGCTCCGAAATATTGTGCATGGCCACACCGGCGCCGCCACCCTGGGGAGAGCTGGCGTCGGGACGGGCAGAGCGCTCGTCAAACAGTCTGGCGGCGGTACCCTCATCCATGCCCACGCCATTATCGGCCACGGCAATCAAGATTGCATCCTCGCCGTCTTGGTGAACGGTCACGTCGATCCTCAGGGCGTCGTCATCGCCCATACCATGACGCACGGCGTTCTCGACAATCGGCTGGATCACGAACGCCGGCACCAGCGTATCTTCCACGTCCTCGGACACATCGAACGTCGCAAGCACGCGGTCCTCGCCAAAGCGGGCCTTCTCAAAGGTAAGGTAGCGCTTGGTCTGTGCGACCTCGCGCGAGACCGGAATAAGCGATCCCGAGTTGTCGAGCGTGGCGCGATAGAACGATGAGAACTCACGAAGCAGTTCGCGGGCCCTCAGCGGGTCGGTGCGCGTAAACGATGCAATGGTGTTCAGCGTGTTGAACAGGAAGTGCGGGTTAATCTGCGCCTGCAGCGCACGCACCTCGGCGCGCGCTGTGAGTTCCTTTTGCACCTCGAGCTCGTGGATGGCGAGCTGCGTGGACAAAATCTCGGCAAAGCCCGAGGCAAGCGCGTACTGGGTACGGTCGACGGCGCGCGGGGTCTTGTAGTAGAACTTGAGCGTGCCGACGGTACGATCGCCCACCTTGATGGGGGCGATAATGCCGGCGGGGACTTGGTTGTGCGAGCCGTCCGAGCCCACGACATCCACCATACGGTTGAACGACTGCACGATGCCATGTTCGATAACGTAGCGTGTGGCAAGCGTGTGGATGGGAGAATCTGGCAGTAGTTTTTCCTCAAACTCGCCCGCGCAGGCAAGCACGTTGTCCTCATCGGTGATGGCCACCGTCATGGCGCGCGTCTCGGGCAAAATGCGCTGGCACACCAAACGCGCCGACTCCTGCGTCAGACCGCCCTTAATGTCCTCGAGCATGGCAGAGGCCACCGAGAGCGTCTCCTCGGTGTACTGCGAGCGCACCGAATCGGGATTAAGCGTCAAAAAGATAAAGATACACAGAAAGATGCAGAGCAGGGCACAGGCGACAACCGTCGCAATGGGTTCGATTCCGGTCGCCAGCGCAAAGATGAAGTAGGCCATCACGCAGATGGCACAGAACACGGCAACGATGCGGAAGAACGAAATTGAGCTGTCGCGCCCGTCACGGCGGTCGGCCATTACTTCCCCTCCAGAATGTCAATCAGTTGGGCGTCACGCCAAAGCCCGTCCATAATCTTGGGCCAGAAGCTCTGGAAACGCAGATAGCTCGCGGCGTTTTGGCGCGCATATGCCTGGGCCTCGGCAATACCGTGACGCCAGATGCGCAGGTAGCCTTCGTGCTCGTGGGTAAACATGCTGCGCACCATAGCGGTCTTGCGCACGCGATCGTCGAGCTCGCGCGAAATCCACGGACCCGGATAGGGCATGAGCGACGCGGCCGTAACGGGAATGAGCTCCTGTTGGTGCGCGGCAAACGTCAGCTTGGCCCGCTCGTAGTACCAGCGGTACACGTCCTGCATAAAGCGCGGCGAGCGTTTCTCGGACTCGGGCGGCAGATGGCGTACGGTCCACTCGTTGTCGAACCACACGTCGTAGCCAAACATGCGCATGTTAAAGAGATAGTCCAGGTCCTCGCCGCGGGTAATAAACGGGTCGAATGCCACACGGGTAAACGCGCGGGCATGCAGGGCCATAAGGCCGCCGCACACGTAATTGGAGCGTGAGATGCGGGTACCCGAGAGCGCCTTTTTCATCCAACGGTTGAACTCGATGCGCTTGGTCCACCACCGATGGCAAATGCCCACTTTGTCGGTGGGGGCAAGCGGCGATCCATCGCGGTCGTAGAAATAACCACTCTTGACCAGAATCGGCAGGCCCTGACGCGTCTGCTGCCCCAGCGCATACGTCGCTCGCTTCATAAAGTCGGCATCGATGACGGTCTCATCGTCGTCGACGAAGATGACGGCATCGTGACCCAGCACGGCGGCACAAGCCAGCCCCATGTTGCGGATGGCACCATAGCCGCGAAGGCTCACACACTCGCCTGAGCCCTTGGGTGCAATCTGCGCCACACGGTCCGCGATGCGCGACGCCTCGATATTGGTAACGACGGTCACGTTGAGCGTAGGGTGCGCGTCAACGATCTCGCGCACGCGCTCTGATACGTCGGCCGTAACGGACGCCGGACAAACCACCAGCAAGATAATGCGAGGGATGTCGCGCACCTGCTCCAGCGAACCCAAGCAGCGGTCGAGCTCGGGGTTGGCGGCGTTGAGCTTTGTCGAATGGTCATAGGTCCCGGGGGCATTTGCACAGGCATCATCGCCCGCCCAATACGTTGGAATCACCACCGTGGCATTCATGCCTTGCCCTCCTTACAACACAAAAACGGGGCGCCGCCAAACACAGGCGGCGCCCCGCGAACTAGCTGATTCCATCATACCCACTTGGGCTCGGCATTGTTGGATAGACGGAAATGTTTTATGTCCGGAACCCTAAAAGAGCACCGCGGGCAAGCACTATCCGGGCCGCGTTTACTGTGCCGCCTGAGCCATGCGGGACAGACGGACCAGCAGAACAAAGCCAACAACCAGCAGAACACCAATAGAAAGGACGCCCAGCGACGGGTTGCCGGTCAGCGAGGTGACAACCGACACCAGGAAGGTGCCCATAACGCTTGCGTAACGGCCAAAGATATCGAAGAAGCCGTAGTACTCGTTGGACTTTTCCTTAGGGATAATACGACCAAAGTAGCTGCGGCTCAGCGCCTGCACGCCGCCTTGGAACAGGCCGACCAAAATAGCGAGTACCCAAAACTCAAAGGCGGTCTTTAAGAAAAACGCGGCAAAGAGCACGATGCCCATATAGGCGGCGACGGCCACCAAGATCATATTGAGTGTGCCCACGCGGCCGGCGAGCCTGCCGTAGATGATGGCGGACGGGAAGGCCACAAACTGCGTAACGAGCAGCGCCAGCACCAGTTGGGTCGAGTCGATACCCAAAGCCGATCCGTAGCTGGTTGCCATGGAAATGACCGTGTGCACACCGTCGATGTAGAAGAAGAACGCGATCATGTAGACCAGCACGGTCTTGTCGTGGGCAATCTCGCGCATGGTGTGTCCGACCTCGGAGAACACACCGCCCACGATGTGGCCGATGGTGTCCTCGGGACCGCGCTCGCGACCGTACTTTTGCTTATAGGTGCGAATGAGCGGCAGGGTAAAGATGAGCCACCAGGCACCAGTGATGACAAACGACAGACGCGTTGCCAGCATGGTGGGGACGCCAAGAGCGGGGCCACCCATGATAAGCGCCAAGCAGATGATGAACGGCACGGTGGAACCGATGTAGCCCCAGGCATAACCCGAGCTGGACACGGCGTCCATGCGCTCGTCGGTGGTAATGTCGGGCAGCATGGCGTCGTAGAACGTCATAGAAGAGTTAAGGCCGATGGTGCACAGCACGTACACGGTCAAAAATGCCATGGCGGACATTGGGATAGCCTGCGCCAGGCAAAGAACCAGGCCCGTGAGGAAGAAACCCAAGAAGAACTTGATCTTGTTGCCGGCGTAATCGGCAAGCGCGCCCAGAATGGGCATGAGCATGGCGATGACCAGCGAGGCAATCGTCTGCGCGTTGCCCCAAGCGACCACCAGGTCTGCCGAGGAAGCACCGGTATTGATGGCGTTAAAGTAGATGGGCACCACCGAAGTATTGAGCAGCACGAGGGCCGAGTTTCCCACATCGTACATGACCCAGTTACGCTCGAGCTTGGTGTATTTCATGGACAGGGACCCTTCGTATTCGCCCGATATGCAGTTAGTTCATCGTACCCCAATTGCACAGAGGCACCGGTAAGGATTCGGCAAAGGGACAGGAGCGGTCATACGGACACGCAGGGCGAAACGCCATCCCATCAACGCAGTTGCGGTGAAATAGTTCCTGCTTAGCCCTCCGGGAGCTTCATTCAGGAACTATTCCACCGCAACTTATGAGTCGGCTTGTTATTCCTCGCGGTCGAACTCCTCGTCGGTGCCGAGCACGCGGCCGCTGTAGTTGACGTGACCGGTCACGGCCTCCATGTCGCCTGTTTCGATGAATCGGGCGACCGTGCACTCGTAATCGACCAGCGCGCGGTCAAAGACCTCGGGGAAACTCTCATTCGAGACCTCATCGGTAAAGGGATTCTTCCACGCCAGATGACCCAGATTGCCAGTGCGCTCGGGCAGCTCCGTCGTCACGCGATGGGCAAGGCCGTCGAGCAGCGAGTAGTCGTGCACCAAGCCCTCAACCAGCGAGATCGCGCGCGTCTTTACGGAGCCGGCCGGCTCAATCGCACGGTAAAGTCGCTGCATATTGGCAACGGCAGCACCGTACTCCCCAGCCGGAATGTCAATGCCGTACACGCGTCCGGCAACATAGCTCATCAGCACGCCGGCCACGCGATTGATGCGATCGGTGGTGACGATCTCGCCCGCCGGCGGGTAATCGTCGACCGTAGCGCCATCGCGCTTAAGCTGCAGCATCAGCACATCCAGGTCGCTCTCGATCACGGCATGGACCTGACTGCTCGAATCCTCAAGCTCTGAATCGGACTCCACGATGCCAAACTGCTGCTCATAGACAAAGGGATGGGCGTTGCGGTCGAGCACGTAATGAGACAGCAGGCCCAGCGCAAAGGCGCGACCCAAGCTGGCGTCGCGCGGCAGCAGATGCGACACGCCGTCGCGCAGGCACGCGAACTGGCGAGACATGCGCGACCGATGCATGACCTGCGCCAGCAGCGTACAGCCGGAAACACGCGGTGTCAGAATGTGAAAGAAAAACGGGTCGGGACCTTGGTTGCCCAAGATAAAGGCAATGCGCTCTTCATCGGACGTGATGACGCCCTGCGGAAGACGGTCGATGCTTTCCTCGCCAAACAGATGATGGGTGATAAGCGCGGGCATAATGATCCTTTCCATTTCATTCGATGCCACCCATTATGCCCACCGCGCGCCCATGCCAAACCTGCGATGGTAAACGACGGCACGCAAGCCTCTTACGCAAGCCCCAGGTGCGACTTGACCTCGGCGGCACGACGACGGGACACCGGTACCGTCGAGCTCACGCGGTCGAGCCTGAGCTCCATCAACCCCGTAGAGCCAATCTCAACATTGTGCACGTCTTCCAAATTGACCAGATAGCTGCGATGAACGCGAATAAAGCCCTCGGCGCTCAAGCGACGCTCGAGCGAAGAGATCGACTCATTGATCAGATATGTTCCCTCGGCGCAGACGGCGTTGCAAAAATCGGCACGCGCCTCAAAGTAGCAGACATCCGCCACGGGGATGAACACCTTTTTGCCCCCGCGATCCACCGTCAGGCGCAAGGGCTGGCGCGGAGCATGGACGACACGACGAACGCCCAGGGCGGCCTCGATCTTATCGAGCGCCTTTGACAGGCGGGCATCCTCGACCGGCTTGACGACGTAATCAATGGCATCGAGGTTATAGGCATCGGCCGCATACTCGGCAAATGCCGTCACAAACACCACGACCGGCGGCGTTTTTAGGTTCTGCAGCGTCTCGGCAAGCTCGATTCCCGAGCGGCCGGGCATCGTGATATCCAAAAACAGCACGTCGGGCTTGTTCGACAGAATCGACTCCACGGCCTCGGTGACATTGCCCGCCTCGGCAATCTGTCCCACACGTGCATCCTTTTCCAGCAGATAACGTAGCTCAGCCCTAATAGGAGGCTCGTCATCAACCACCAAGATGTTCCATCCCTCGGACATATGCGCTTCCCCTCTTTTTTCTCTCTCAATCCAACCGCGCGCTACACCTTCATCGGCGCCGGCTCATGCGGCTCGCCGTTCAGCTCGACGATGACCTGCGTTCCCACGCCCTCCTGGGACTTCACGCGCATGCCAGAATCTTCCCCGTAAAAGAAATGGATGCGCTGAAGCACGTTGAAGAGCGCCAGGCCGCAGCCTCGCTTGATGGAGCCGTCGGCGGTAATGCTCTCGGGCTCCTCTCGGCGATGCTGCTCAA
Organism: uncultured Collinsella sp.; assembly: GCA_937966215.1. Taxonomy (GTDB): domain Bacteria; phylum Actinomycetota; class Coriobacteriia; order Coriobacteriales; family Coriobacteriaceae; genus Collinsella. The sequence continues at coordinate 7,790 of CALCKK010000027.1, forward strand.
ACAGGTGCGCGCAGACTTCTTCGCTCATACCGATGCCGTCATCTTCGACGATGATCTCCAGACCGTCATCGGTCTCAAAAGCCCTAACACGAATAGAAAGCGGCTCGGTCTCGCGCTGCGCATGCTTGATGCAGTTTTCGAGCAGCGGCTGCAAGATAAACGGCGGCACCATGCTGTCGCGCACCTCAAAGTCGATATCGACCGAGACGCGCAGACGGCCGTCGCCATACCGGGCCTGCATAAGGTTGATGTAACGAGTGCCCTGTTCCACCTCGTGCTCGAGCGTTGTGAGGGTATCGGAATCGGACAGTGTCTGACGGTAGTAATTGGAAAAGTCGATGAGCAGCGACCTGGCCTTGTCCGGCTCGGTACGCACGAGCGACACGATGGTGCTGATGGTGTTAAACAGAAAATGAGGATCGACCTGCGATTGCAAGGCGCGCAGCTCCACGCGAGCTGTAAGCTCGTCCTGGCGCTCGAGCTCAAAGCTCGCAAGCTGCGTGGAAATGAGGTCGGCAAAGCCCGAGGCAAGCGCCGTCTGGCGCATATCGATGCTGCTCAGACGGGGATAATACAGCTCAAGCGTGCCCACGCAATGCCCGCGCACGGTAAGCGGTGCGACAATGCCGGCGCGCAGGCGCGGAAAGTAGCCACCCGTCTCATTGGAAGCGTCACGCGAAAACACGCTCTGCTCGCCGGACTCGATCACGTTGAGCGTGGTCTTGAGCACAACCGGGGTGCCGGCAGGGCACTTTGCCGAGTCCTCGCCCCAGCTTGCCAACACCTGTTTGCCATCGGTAAAGCAGATGGCAGAGGCGATGGTCTCGGACAGGATAATTTTAGAGGCGCCCAGGGCCGCTTCGGGCGTAAGGCCGCGCGACGTGTAGGCGAATATTTTTGATGCGATGGCGAGCGTACGGTCGGTTGCGCTCGATGTGAGGTCGTCGGGGACCACAAAGACATACGAGAAAAAGAAGCACAGCATGACCAGGCCGGCAATAACGACAACGCCCGGAACGGGATTGGGATTATCGGTTAAATCCCAGATAAGCAGCAGGATAAGCGCCGGAACGACAATACCGAGCAGGATGGCCTGAACCACATGCTGGGCCGTACGAAAGACCTTGGTAGAGTTGTAGCTCTTGCCCAGAATCAGCCTGTTTAAATCCACCGTCATCCCCTCTTGTCCTTAGCACCCATAGCAATAAAGAGGGCCGCAAGCGACCCTCTCCATTGCATTATGCAATCAAAAACTGTGTTTTACATCAAGCCATCGACAAACGGTATCTTAGGCGCTGTATTTGTTAGCCTCACCAAAAGTGCCAGCCTCGACGATCCAGCCATCCTTCATGATGACGTCCATGTTGTCGGTGTTGAGCACGTGGATGTCGGCGGCGACGTCACCGTTGACAACCAGCAGGTCGGCGCACTTGCCGGCCTCGATGGAACCGGTCTCGTCCTCGATGTGGCACATCTTGGCACCGTTGAGGGTGGCGCAGGTGATGGTCTCGACCGGGGTGAAGCCGATCTTGTCGACGAACTCGTACATCTCCTCGATAGAGCAGGTGCCGTACGGGGTGACGAAGGAGAAGGAGTCGGAGCCGATCGTCATGACGACGCCGCGCTTCTTGGCCTCGCGCAGGCAGTCGTAGTTGCGCTGCAGCTCCTTCTCGACCAGGGTGCCCTCGTACTTGTCGTGCAGCTCGGGGACGTAGACGGGCGGATAGGTGGCGTACCAAGTGGGCAGGAAGGCGATCGTCGGGGTGAAGAAGGTGCCCTGCTCGGCCATGAGGTCCATGGTGCGCTCATCGATATCGAAGCCGTGAATCAACTGCTCGCAGCCAAAGCGAACGGAATCGTAGGCAGCGGCGTGGTTGTTGTAGCAGTGGCTCCACACGGGGATGCCGACCATCTTTGCCTCTTCGACCACGGCCTGGATCTCCTCGGAGCAGTAGTGCTGGTCGCGGCCGGAGTCCCAGCGCCAGATGCCGCCACCGGTAGCCCAGATCTTGATGGCATCGGGGTTCTCGCGCAGGCGACGACGGACGGCCTTACGCAGATCCCAAGGACCGTCGACCTGATCGCCCCAGGGGTGCGATTCCTTGTTGAGCTCCTGGCTGCAGTGGTGGGAGTCGCCGTGGCCGGCAACGCGGCAGAAGCCAAGGCCGGTTGCCAGAACGCGCGGGCCCTTGAAGACGCCCTTGTCGATGCAGTCGCGGATCTGGATACCAAAGCGACCGATCTCGCAGACGGTGGTGAGACCGTGGGTGAGGCAGTCGTAGGCCTGCTTGACGGCGACGGCCTGCTTCTCGAGGAGCGGCTGCATGACCCAGTCGGTGTCATCGTCGGTCAGGTTGCCCGAGAAGTGCAGGTGGGTGTCGATCAGGCCGGGAAGGACGGTCTTGCCGGCGGCGTCGATAACCTCAACGCCCTCGGGAAGGTCCTGCATGACACCGGCGTACTCGATCTTGCCATTGTCGTCGACGAGAACGAGGGAGTTCTCGACCGGCTCGGCACCGGTACCGTCGATGAGCTTGCCGCCAACGATTGCATACTTAGTGGACATGGTTCCTCCTTATGGATCCATATAGTGGGCGAGGCCGCGTTGGGTTAAGGCCTCACAAAGCTACCCAAGTGGTGCCGGGTTCGGTGCGCGGAAGAGAGGGGTCCGCGCACCCGATCCGCCCCGGCTAGGCGTTATTTTTTGCGGGAATTGGTGAAGGCCATGAGGGCCAGGCCAACGGCCAGCCAGCCGATCACGATGCTCCACTCCACCATGTTGAGGGAGGCGGGAGAGAACGGGACCACGAGCAGGCCAATGATGACGGCGCAGGCAGCGACAGCGAGGCTGATGCCAAACTTGCCGCCGGGCACCTCGTAGGGACGAGGCAGGTCGGGCTCGGTGAAGCGCATGCGCAGGCAAGCGAGGGCGACCATGCCGCAGGAGAAGATGAAGGCGAGAGCCGACACGTTGGTCAGAGGGATGAGCATGTTCTTGCCCAGGAACGGACCGATGACGGTGATGACGCCCAGAACGGCGCAGGCGAGCTTGGGAGCGCCGGACTTGGGATCGACCTCGGCGAACTTCTCGGGCAGCTGGCCCTTGCGGCCCATGGCGAGCATGATGCGGCTCGTAGCGCCGTAGAAGGAGTTCATCGGGCCCATGGGTCCAAGCGTGGCGATGACGAGCATGGCCAGGTACAGGAGCATGTTGATGCCCTTGAGGCAGGCAAGCGCGGGAACCGGGCTCTTAACAAACTCATGCCAGTCGAGGATGGTGCCGAACGAGTAGATGCAGACCATGTAGAAGCCGCCGGCGGCCAGCAGGGCCAGGGAGATGATCTTACCGAACTTGTTCCAGTTGAGGCCCTCGGCTGCTTCCTCAGCCTGCTGAGGAATGGTGTCGAAGCCGGCGTAGAAGAACGGGGTCAGAACCAGGACCGACACGATACCGGCGAACAGGCTGGTGCCCTCGGTAGCGGGCTTGCCGCCGCCAGCACCGGTGACCTGGGAGAACACGGGCATGGCGTTGTCCGGCGAACCGGTGAACAGCGAGACGCCCATGGCGAGCAGCATGCCGCAGAGCAGGGCCTTGGTCAGGAAGGCCTGCAGCTTGGCGGCCGAGCTGGCACCGCGGAAGTTGAGGAAGATGACGTAGGTTGCAAAGCCGAGCGCGATCAGCGTCGGGAACAGGTAAACGTCGGCGCCCAGGATGGTGTAGAGCTTGACGGCGCGCAGCCACTCAAGGCCGGGCAGGCTGCCGAACATCTCGGACACGAGAGTCGAGATGGCGATGGCCTCCCACGGGCACAGGATGCCGTTGCCCAGGGCCAGGAGCCAGCCGGTGATGTAGCTCATCGTACGGCCAAAGCTACGATCGACATACTCGACGATGCCGCCCGAAATGGGGATAGCAGCCGTGAGCTCACCGAAAACAGCTCCGACGGGCACGAGGAAGATTGCGCCCAAGAGGAATGCAATCATAGCGGGAACGGGACCGCCGCCCACGACCATCCAGTCGCCGACCTGCAGAACCCAACCGGTACCGATGATGGCACCGAAACCGATGGTGAAGAAGTTCCAGAGCGAAAGCGTTTTCTTCATGCCGCCGTTGTCCTCGACTGCAACTTCTGCGTTCTTGTCCGCCATTGTTCCCCTCCTTTCCTTTTTGACGCCCCCTGGCGTCACCCCTTGCGCGGTCCGTTTTGCCGCGCGCTTTTATTCCATGGCTTTAAGATACGGCCTTGGCGCAGCAGCGCCGCTCGCAGCTCGACCGAAGGCAGAACTGCAAAACGAGCGGCACCGTTTTTGGGACGAACGGCGGGAGACGTCATTCGTCTTGGACGCTTTCATCTTGTCTGCTTTTGAATACCTGTTGCCGTGACGCTTGGCGCGCGGCGCGGCAACGTTCATACCATTTGTCAGGCTTTTGGCGCACATACCCATGTGTCGCGCATCTTTTTATGTAGGATAGACAAGTTACACACGAGGCAAGGTGATTCGAATGGCATACGGATACAACGACGGCGACCAACGGCCACAAAGCGTGCGCCTTGCCGGCCGCACCACGCCAACGCCCAGAAGCACCTCCGACAACGGCAACCAGCAGCGCCCCCAAGAGCAGCCCGGGGCTTCTTCTCGGCAACAAAGCCGTACCGTGCAGCAGTCAGACCGCGTGAGTACGAGCACACGCCAACGTCAGACCGACATATCGCAGCCGCGCCGCTACGATCGCCGTAAGACCGACTACTACGTTAAACGCTCCTTTTCGCGACCTCAACGCGATCGCGGCAATTCCGCCCCTCACCCCGCGTCGCATACCACAAGCCACGTGCTTCCGGCCCGCCGCCTACGCCTTGCGCTTTGCTCCATTGCCGCCTGCCTCGTCTTTGTGTTTTTGGGATCCTGCATCTCCCACGGATCAGCCGGTCTTGAGCCCACTGCCGAGGACAAGCTGCTTAAAGCTCCCGTCGCACCCGGCTACTCATTTGCTTTTTCGACCCCGCGCTCGCAGTGGAGTGCCGGCACCATGCCCCACATCTACCAAATTGACCCCGCATGGTCGGAGCTGCCCTATGCCGGTGGCACTATTCGCGAAAACGCTTGCGGTCCCACCTGCCTCACCATGGTCTATATCTTTAAGACCGGCCATACCGATAAGACGCCGGTCGATATATGCGCACTGGCCGAAGCCGGCAACTACGCCCCCACCGGTGCCACCGAGTGGTCGTTTATGACAGGCGGTGCGTGGCAGCTGGGGCTCAACGGAACGGAGCTCCATATCGATCGCAGCTCCATCACCCAGGCGCTGCGCTCGGGTGCGCCCATTATCGCATCGGTTCGTCCCGGCACCTTTACCAGTGTTGGACACTATATCGTGCTCTGGGGCATCGACGATGCCGATCAAGTGGGAGTCTACGACCCCAACTCGGCCAGCCGCAGCGCCCGCCGCTGGGGTGTCGTAGAAGTCCTCAACGAAATCGAAGCCATGTGGGCCTACTACTAGTCATTGGGCACTCATTGCACTCATTGGGGACAGACTTAAATGAGTAGCCCCAGGCTGCCAGGAACTGCCGACACGGAAAGCGCATCCCATTTTGGAGCTCAATAGCGGGATGCACTTTCCGTTAGCGGCCCGTTTGGGAAACTACGTTCCACTTTCCGGCATATTTCCGGGATGCATTTTCCGTTTGAGGGCCTCAAGGGAAACCGCGTCCCATGTTGGAAGCTCATTCTGGGATGCGCTTTCCGCAGTTGATCGATGCGGGCTTTAAGGACTATCCCAAGCTGCCGGCGGAAAAGGAACGTCCCCAAGTGCCGGGTTTCCGCAGTCATTGGGGACAGACTTAAATGACTAGTCTTTTAAGAACGTCCCCAATGACTACCCACAGAATGAGGGTCTCATCGGGGACTAGGTAAATAGCAAAAGCCCCCGCGGCCGAAACGGGCCACGGGGGCAGCAGGCTTGCAAGGGTTAACTCAAGTCCTCGCCATTTGATGCAATGACCTTTTGATACCAGCAGAAGCTGTCCTTTCGGTAGCGATCGAACGTGCCTTTGCCCGTATCATCGGCATCGACATAAACAAAGCCATAGCGCTTCTTCATCTGCCCCGTCGAGGCCGACACCAAATCGATACAGCCCCACGGCGTGTATCCCATCAGGTCAACACCGTCCTCGACAATTGCATCGCGCAGCGCAAGAATATGCCTTCGCAGGTAATCAATATGATACGCATCGTGGACTTTGCCGTCTTCCAGCGCATCGAGTCCGCCCACACCGTTCTCGGCGATAAAGAGCGGAAGATGGTAACGATCGTGGTAGCCGGCAAGCGTCACGCGCAAACCCAGCGCATCGATCTGCCACTTCCAGGCAGTCTCTTTATCCTTGAGGTACGGATTGCGCAACGTCGGGAACACGTTGCCCTCCGCCTTCTCGGCGATCACCTGATCATCGGCGCACACCAAGCGCGAGCAATAGTACGAGAACGAGATGAAGTCGACCGTATGCTCTGCCAGATACTCCGTATCGCCCGGCTCAAAGGGCACGTGAACACCCTCTTTCTCGAGTGCACGCAGCTTCCAAGCAGGATAGGCGCCCGCAGCCATCACGTCTGTGTAGAAGTAGCGGCCGCGGTCCTCCTCATACGCAAGCCATACGTCCTCGGGCGCACAACGGTACGGATAGGTCGCACCGGCAGCGACCATGCAACCCACCTTGTTTGCGGGATCGATCTTGTGCAGAATCTCGACAGCGCGAGCGCTCGCCATAAACATATGGTGCGAGAACGCCGCGGTCACGGCTGCACGGTCACGCTCATCCTCGAGCGTGACACCCGCGTTGAGATAGGACAGCGCCACGCTGTTGATCTCGTTGAACGTAAGCCAATAACGCACGAGGCCCTGGTACGCGCGTCCGACGGTCTCGACGTAGTGCGCATACCGCTCGATCATCTCTCGGCTTTGCCAGCCACCATAGCGCTCGACCAGAGCCAACGGATAGTCGTAGTGCGACAGCGTCACAAGCGGCTCGATTCCATGCTCGCGCAGCGCCTCGAATACCTGACGGTAAAACTCCAAGCCCTCGCCGTTGGGCTCGGTCTCCATCCCTGTGGGAAAAATACGGCTCCAGCAAATTGAAAGACGCAGGCACTTAAAGCCCATCTCGGCAAAGAGCTCGACATCCTCGTGCCAATGATGGAAGAAGTCGTTGCCCCAGCGGCATGGATACAGCCTGTCCGGATCGTCCACGGGCTTTTGCCTGCCAAACATTACATCCCAGCGGTCGGAACCCTGTGGGATCAGGTCGGAGTGCGACATGCCGCGGCCGCCCTCGTTCCAGCCCCCTTCGGCCTGGTTGGCGGCGAGGGCACCACCCCACAAAAAGCCCTCGGGCATACCGGCGGCAGACGTTCTGTCAAAGTAACTCATGCTACTCAGCATCCTCGGCAGAAGCTGCCGCGGCGTTCTCCTGCTCCTGAGCCAGGAGCTGGTTATCGTACACCTTAAAGAACGGGTACCAGACCACAGCCATGACCACGATCAAAACGATCGTAAACACCCAGATGCGCGGGTCGAGGCACTGGACAAAGCCCTGAACGAAGATGGGGAACGTGCCGCTCACCAAGATGTAGAAGTTAGAGACAAGACCCAGTGAGACCGCACCCCAATACAGCAGGGCCGAGATCATGCCGCCTAGCACAAACGGAATCATGAGGATCGGGTTGAAGATGATGGGCGCGCCGAAGATCGCGGGCTCGGAGATACGGAAGAAGCTCGGCACGATCGATGCCCTGCCAAATGCCTTGAGCTGCTGCGACTTTGCCCTAAACGCGCAGAGCGCCACAAAAGAGAACGTATTACCCGTGCCGCCGATGAGGTTGATGGCCAACGACATGAGCACCGGGTGGAACTCAAGCGGCTGCCCGGCAGCATAGAGCGAGGCGTTGGCGGCAAAGGCGGCAAGCGAGACCGGGGCGGTGATGGGCATTACGATCATGTTGCCGTGGACGCCAAAGCACCAAAACAGCAGCGTCATGAAGCAGATAAGCAGTGCGCCGGGCACAGAGTCAACTGCGACGGAAAGCGGGGCAGCGAGCAGCTTCTCGATAACCGAGGGGATGGACAGCGCGGGATCGATCATCTGGATCAGCAGGTTGCCGCCAAAGAAGATGAGGATGTTGGCGAGCATAGGTACGATGGCGCCAAAGGTTTCGGACAAAAACGGCGGCACGCCATCGGGCATCTTGATGGTGATGCCCTTGGTCTGGCAGAAGCGCGTGACCTCGACGGAGACCAGGGCAACGATGATGGCGGTAAACAGGCCCTGCGCACCCAGATAGGTGCAGGGGACCGCCTGGAGCACGGACTCATCAGCAAGCTGGTAGTAGGACGACGGCGCCGCGGCGATCAGGAACATCACCAGCGAGGTCATACCGGCGTTAAGCTTGGGCATCTTGTAGGTGCCCGCCAGGTTATAGGCGATTGCGAACGTCACGATCACCGACAGTATGCCCATCGTCATGTTGAACGGGATGAGCAGCGTGAGCTTATTGGCCGTGGCAAAATCGAGCCAAGGGCCAAAGACGGACCAGAACCCGCCCTGCGCCACCAGGTCGGCCGTGACCGGCGGGTTGGCGATGATCATAAAGACGGCAGAGACCAAGATGAAGCTGATCGCGCTCATAAAGCCCTTTTGCATGGAGGCAAAGTGGCGCTCGGTGCCGCAGAAATTGGCAATAGGGGTCAGTTTTTCCTGAAGCAGGGTCATGAACTTTTCCATGGTCGCCTCCTAGCCCAACAGCGACTGGGCGAGTGCCAGCACGTTGGCGGCGTTGCCCATGCCGTAGTCCTGTGCGGGGATGACCGCGGTCGGCTTACCGCTCCCCTGCTTGACGGTGTTGAGCTGGTAGGACACCTGCGGCCCCAAGAGCAGCACGTCATAATCGGCGCAGGTCTCCTGATACTCGCCGATACCCACCGCATCGATATCGAGCTCGATGCCGTTTTGCTCCGCATATTTCTCGAGTTTCTTCATCAGAATGCTTGTAGACAGACCAGCTGCGCAAACAAGAAGGATCTTCATAAGGGATTCCCTTCGCATTGATTGGTTGGATAGTCACCGCACGCCGCTAGGCGTTCTTGGTTGCAGTGCACTCATACAGGCAGATCAGCTCCTGCACGAGCTCCTGAGCAAGCATGGAGCACATGAGGTGGTCCTGAGCATGGACCAGCAACACATCCACCGACAGATGCTCGCCCGCTGCCTCTGTCGAAAGCAGCTGCGTTTGGATGTGGTGAGCCTTGATTCCCGCATCCTTTGACTGCTTCATGAGTTTGGCGGCGGCGTCAAAATCCCCCGCTTTTGCCTTTTCAAGGGCTTCGAAGGCAAGGCTGCGTGCCTCTCCCGCTGCAGCGACCAGCTGAAACGAAACCATCTCGGTTCCCTGATCGTCCATAACGGTCTCCTCTCCCGTGATGTTTGGTTTGTACTTGAATATTCGAAACGCCTATCTCCCGCCCGCAATCCTCGAGGTTTATTGCAGGTAGACAGACAGGGTTATCGACAAAAGAAGTCTTAAGCCGTATGCGCTTGCACAAGCGCCATCAGCTCATGCCAGGACCGGCGCTCGCGTAGGCGCTCGACCCCCTGGCGGTCCATAAAGATCTCGGCGAGCAGTGAGCTCAAGATCCGCGCCTCATCGCCGCCCGACCGGGCAAACGACACCATAAAGACGATATCGACCTCATGGCCGTATTCGTCCCAAAGAATGGGATGTTCGAGCAGGCCCACGGTAACAAAGGCCTCGGCGCTCAAGGGATGCATCCCATGGGGCATGGCTACCCCATTGCCAAACGAGGTGGCACTCGCGCTCTCGCGCTCGGCGACCTCTTGGGCAAACTGGGCATCGACACGGCCGCTCTCGACGGCGCGCTCGGAGAGATATCGGAGAACGGCCTGCTTCGACGACGCCTCAACGCGGTTGAAGAACAGGGCACGGCTAAAGAAAGAGCTTACGGAGTCCGATTGCGCAGTGTCGTCGCTCAGCACCTTGCGGATAGCGTTGACATCGCTCGTCTCCAAGAAGAAATCGGCCTCGCGGACGGGCACGGGCAACTTGACGTTGAGCGGCACCGTTGTGAACACGTAGTCGATGTGCGAAAAATCGAACGTTCCCACGCGGGCGACATCGCATGTCTCAATCGAATCGATATACATGCCAAACTGCTTGCGGTACTGGTGCTCGAGCATACGGGCGCTTCCCGCTCCCGAGGCGCACACGATCAGGATGCGCTTGCGACGCGGCTGGTCGGCTTGCTGCTCGAGGGCCAGGGCAAATGCCATGGCGATGTAGCCGAGCTCTTCATCAGAGGGCTGGCTGCCAAAATGACGCTCGAGTACCTGCGAGGTGCCAGCTGCCATCGAATAGGCCAACGGAAACCTCGTCTTGATATCGGGCAGCATGGGGTTATCCATATGCATGTGATATTCAAGGCGATAGCCCAGAGGGCCGATATGCCGAGCAAGGTTCATGCGAAGTTCAAGATCGCCGCTAAAGTCAAACCTAAACTCATCGTTGACCGCACGTACCATCTCGGAAGCAATCTCCCACATCTCGTCCGAGATAACGGCAGAGCCCTTCTCGGGCACGCCCGTGCCCCTGCCGAGCAAATGGATTGCGATAAAGGCAACCTCTTCTCGGGGCATGCTCACGCCCAGGGCATCCTTGATGTTTGCGGCAATCTGGAAAGCCGCGGCGTATTCGCGCGTTCCCTCCAGTTTTTGAACGTCCGATTCTGCAGCTGGGACATAGCAGCCCTGCTCGATGCGGCCAAGAGCAATGTAAAGATGCATGATGAGATTGCGGGATGCCAGCGAGCTCACCGTGACGGGCGAGGCCGTCAGGGCATCGTCCACACATGCGGCGATGGCCCGCAGGCGCTCGGCGAGCTTTGCATCGTCGGTGTCGGGCAACACGGGCCTCACCAGCGAGGCCAGGCACAGGCGCCGTTGTGACTCCCCGCCCGCAACGCGGATTCCGTAGCGTGGGCGCTTTTCGAGCGTTAAGTCAAATTGGGCGAGTTTCTGCTCTACCAGACGCATGTCATTGGACAGAGTTCGCGCCGAAACGTAGAGTAAATCCGCATACTCCTCAATCGTCACCCACTGGGACCGCATGAGGAGGTCGTTAAGAAGGAAGGACACACGGCCATCGCGCGTATCAGGAATGCCCGGATGGGCCAGAGCCGCACCGTCTAGCAAGCGAGCAAGCTCATCTGCACCTGCAACATCGATACGATACTGCCCCTTGCTGCCAACGATGCGTGCAACCCCTGCAAGGCTGTCGTTTGCGCGATGGATATAGTTTCTCACGGCGCGCTCGCTTACCTCGAGACGCTTGGCAAGTACCGCGACAGCGACAGGCTGAGCGTCCTCGATCATATTTACAAGCTGCTTGACGCGAGCATCCATGTCCTCCTCCTTTCCCTGCGTCTAGTCTAACGCGGTAAAGAATGACACTCCACGTCGCGCTCGTTCCGCCAACTCGGAACAGGTTGCGGGGAGTCCAGCTGAGCTATGGAGAGCCTGGGGAGAGGGCCCGAAGGCAATGCGTCGGTGTGGGATGCGCCTTCCCAGCCATTGGGCAGTCATTGGGGACAGACTTAAATGAGTAGTCGTTGGGGACGTTCTTGTTTGACTAGTCGTTTAAGAACGTCCCCAATGACTAGGTGAATAGCAAAAGCCCCGCAGTCGGAGCGGACTGCGGGGCTCGTGAAGAGAGGCTAGTTTGTGGGCGCTTTGCCTGGCGCCCACGAGAGAGGCAACAGAGTAGGGGCTACTCGTGGATGCGGGTACCGGAGAGACCGGCCATGGTCTCGGCGGCCTTGTCCAGGGCGCCGATGATGCAGGTGCGGCCCTTGCGGGAGCGGGCGAACTTGATGGCGGCGCGGACCTTGGGCTCCATGGAACCCTTGCCGAACTGGCCCTCGTCGGCCAGGCGCTCGGCCTCGTCGGCGGTGAGGTCCTCGAGCTCCTCCTGGTTGGGCTTGCCAAAGTTGATGGCGACATGCTCAACGGCGGTCAGCAGGAACAGGACGTCGGCGTCGCAGTCCTCGGCCAGCAGCTCGCCGCCCAGGTCCTTGTCGATAACGGCGGGAACGCCCTTGTAGCAGCCCTTGTTCTCGTAGTCGCGGACGACGGGGATGCCGCCGCCACCGCAGGCGATGACGATGAACTCGTTGTCGAGCAGGTTGAGGATGGAGTCAGCCTCGACGATCTTCTTGGGATCGGGGGAGGCGACGACGCGACGCCAGCCGCGGCCGGAGTCCTCGACGAAGACCTTGGAGGGATCCTCGGCCATGAACTCCTTGGCCTGCTCCTCGGTGTAGAAGGGGCCGATCGGCTTGGTCGGGTTCTTGAACGCGGGATCATCCGGATCGCACTCGATCTGGGTGACGACGGTGGCGGCGTGCCAACGCTTATAGCGCTTGTGCATCTCGCGGCCGATGCCCTGCTGCAGGTGATAACCAATGTAGCCCTGGGACATGGCGCCGCACTCGGGCAGCGGCATCTCGGGGGTGCCGATGGCGTCGTGGGCGGCGGCGAAGGCGTTCTGGATCATGCCGACCTGCGGGCCGTTGCCGTGGGTGATGATGATCTCGTTGCCCTGCTCGATGAGACCGAGGAGGGCGTGGGCGGTGTTGCTCACGGCCTCGATCTGCTCGACGGGGTTGTTGCCGAGGGCGTTGCCGCCGAGGGCGACGACAATACGATCGGGCTTTCCGTACGGTTTACTCATAGTGTTCGTTCACTTCCCAGCCACTAGCGAAGCGTCGCGTACATCATGGCCTTAATGGTATGCATGCGGTTCTCGGCCTCCTGGAACACGCGAGACTGCGCGCTCTCAAAGACCTCGTCGGAAACCTCCATCTCGGTCACGCCGAACTTCTTGGCAATCTCGGCGCCGATGGTGGTCTGCGTATCGTGGAAGCTCGGCAGGCAGTGCATAAAGATGGCGCCGGGGTTTGCCTTGGCCATGACCTCGGGCGTTACTCGATAGGGAGAGAGAAGATCGATTCGGCTCTTCCACAGCTCCTCAGCCTGGCCCATACCGACCCAAACGTCCGTATAGATCACGTCTGCATCCTTGACGCCCTCGTCGATATCCTCAGTGAGCTGGATCGTGCAGCCATTCTGAGCGGCGATCTCCTGGCAGCGCTCAAGAAGCTCGGGATCGAAGTGCGTGGCGCCCTCGACATCGCCCTTGGGTCCGCAGGAGCAGAAGTTAATGCCGAGCTTGGCGCAGATAACCATCAGGGAGTCGCTGACGTTGCCCTGCTCCTTACCCATATAGGTGAGCTTCATGCCGCGCGTGTCGCCAAACTCCTCACGCATGGTAAGAATGTCGGCAAGGGCCTGGGTGGGATGGTACTCGTTGGTCAGACCGTTCCAGACGGGAACGCCAGCCTTGGCGGCAAGCTCCTCGACGATCGACTGGTCGGAGCCGCGATACTCAATACCGTCATACATGCGACCGAGCACGCGGGCGGTATCCTCGATGGACTCTTTCTTGCCCATCTGCGACGAGCCGGGGTCGAGGTAGGTCACGCCCATACCCAGGTCCATACCGCCGACCTCGAAGGCACAGCGCGTGCGCGTGGAGGTCTTCTCAAACAGCAGGACAATGTTCTTGCCCTCGAGAAAGCGGTGCGGATAACCGGCGCGCTTCATATCCTTGAAGTTCTTTGAGAGGTCGAGCATGTACTCGATTTCCTCGGACGTAAAGTCAAGCAGGGTAAGAACGCTTCGACCAGAAAGATTAAGAGCCATGATTTGAGTCCTTTCGGTTGTTGGAACACACAAGGAGGGATGGGCGGCGCAGACCACACGCGCCGCCCAGATACGCTAACGCTGACTAGATTTCCTCACGCCAGAACGGCATGGTCATGCAACGCGGGCCGCCGCGACCGCGAGAAAGCTCCTCGGAGGGAGCGACGAGCAGCTCGACGCCAGCCTTGTAAAGAGCATCGTTGGTGACAACGTTGCGCTCATACACGCAGACCTTGCCCGGTGCGACCGCAAGAGTGTTGGAACCATCGTTCCACTGCTCACGGGAAGCCTCGATCGGATCGCCGCCACCGCACTCAATCATGGTGATATGGTCCATACCCGTCGCAAGCTCGAGGATATGCTGCAGGGTGCCCTCGAGTTCCTCGATATGCACCTCCCCCTCCGAATCGCCCTTGGTCAGGCGGTAGGCACGAAGCGTCTGGTAGATGCCGGGATAGACCGTGAACTTATCGCGATCGACCTGCGTGCAGACGGTGTCGAGGTGCATGTAGGCATAGCCGTGCGGAATCTTGATGGCATAGATGTTCTCGATCTCGGCCTCATCGGAACCCCAGAACATATTCTTGGCGAGCTCATCGATGGCCGCAGTCTGGGTGCGCTCGGAAATACCGATGGTGAGCGTCTTGGCGTTGATGTTGAGGATATCGCCGCCCTCGATATGCCACTCGCTGTTGTGGTCATACCAAATGGGGCTACCGGCGTAATCGGGATGGTTGCGGAGCACCGTTTCGTAGAAGATTACCTCGCGATTGCGCTGATTCCAGTACATGCGGTTCATGGTAGCGCCCTTGCCCACGACAGCCAGGGGGTCACGGGAGAAATACGAGGCGGGCATGGGGAAGAGGACCATATCGTCGCCCTTCAACTCCTCGCCGTCCATACTGGCAAGAGAACCGCCAACCTTGGGGATCTCGAGGTCGCGAACGTAGAGGCCGCCCATGGCAGCAAGGACAAACTCCTTGTTGTCCTTAATCGAATCAAGCTTCTCGACAACGGCCTGGCGAAGGACCGCGTTGGAGATGCCGGACTCACCCATGAACTTCGTCATGAACTCTGCGCGAGTGCCCTCGACTTTGTCAAACGTCTCAGCGAGCAGCTCTTCCATATAGACGACCTCGGCGCCAGCGCCGCGAAGAAGGCCGGTAAACTGATCGTGCTCTTTCTGGGCATAGTCCAGATAGAACGCGTCGTGAATCCAAACGCGGTCGAAATCCTCCGCCTTCATGTTTACAAGATCCATACCGGGGCGATGGACGCACACCTTCTTGAGGGCGCCAATCTCGCTATGAACGTTCAGTCCTTTGTTCATCTCTATCCTTCTTTCTCACAACTTGTATGTGGGGTTTTGCATTTACGGCAGGGGGATAAGACCCGAAACCGCAGTGAATGCCATGCAGATAACGCTTACGACCAGGAAGAATTTCCAAGCGACCTTCCACCACTGGCCAAGCGGAATCTTACAGACGCCAAGACCGGCAACGAGCATCGCGCTTGTCGGCGAAATGAGAGACATGGCAGCACTGCCCATGGAAAGGCCGGTAACTGCAGCCTCGGGGTTTAAGCCCATCAGCTCAACAAGCGGGCCGAAAATGGGAATCGTAAGAGCAGCGATGCCCGAGGAGCTCGGAACGAGGATCGACAGAAGGTTATCCACGACGTAGAGAATGCTCGTAAAGATAACTGCCGGAACTCCAGAGAGAGCCGTGGCGAGCGTGTTGAGAATCGTATCGATGATGAGGCCGTCATTGGCGATTACGAGGATTCCGCGGGCGAGGCCAACAACGATGGCAGAGAACGCGAAGTCTGCAATTCCCTTAACGAACTCGCCAGCGATCTCCTTCTCATTCATCCCGGAAACAACACCCGAAAGAAGGGCCATGGCCAAGAAAATCGCAGAGATTTCGTTCATGTACCAGCCCTGGGCCACCAGACCCCAAATGATGGCGGCAAGTCCAAGCACGAAAATAACCATAACGGCTTTCTGCCTACCGGTGAACTCGCTATCGAGGAGATTCTCGTCCGCACCAAACTCTTTGCGCTTCTCGATATCATCGTGGAAAGCTGGGGATGCCTCGGGATTCTTCTTAACCTTGAGGGCATACATCACAACCCATGCGATGGCAACTGCAGTGAGCACGACAAGGGCGATAGTACGCAACCAAAGCTGGGGGTTGCCCTGGATACCGAGGATGCCCTGGGAAATCAGGACGTTGAACGGGTTTACGGTAGATGCGATGTATCCGATACGGGCACCCACAAACACCGTCATGAACGCTGTAATTGAGTCGAAGCCCATGGCCATCATGATCGGCATAAGAATCGCAAAGAACGGAAGCGTCTCCTCTGCCATACCAAAGGTGCTGCCGCCCAAGGCAAAAAGCACCATTAGGATCGGAATGATGAGGACGTCCTTGCTCTTGAACTTCTTCACCACTCGGGCGACGCCGCTCGTGATGGCTCCGGTCGCCGTGATGACCTGGAAGGAACCTCCCACGATCATAATGAATGCAACGACCTCGACCGCTTGCTGGATGCCGATCGCAGGGGCCTCAAGTACTTCGAAGATGCCTTGGCGAAGATCGACCTCGTTGCCGTCCTCGTCCGTATAGACCTTATCGACAGGCTCATAGGTGCCCGAGACCGTTACCTCGCGACCGTTAACCTCCTGGCGCTCAAACGAACCCGAAGGCACGACCCAGGTCAGAACGGCAAATACGGCCATCAAGACGAGAATGATGGTGTACACGTGCGGGACTCGAAGAGTGCGCTTCTTTTCTGTCTCTGCCATCTCTCCTCCTTAATTCAGGGGTTTTTCGTTGCCGGCAAAGCCATTGTGTCATCGCGCAAAACACCCTTCCGTCTCTTCGCCCGCCAGCGAAGCGCATCGACCCGTAAACGGACTTTAGATTGACGTAATTCATCAATTATCACTTTTGATAGATGTTTAACGTCACTTATTTACTTGGGTCGTGCCATTCTCCTGTGGCAAACATGATGTAAATTGAAACAAGCTTCTAATGTGACACTATGGAAGCGATCAATACTCATCGCCAAAGCGAGGTCACATGTCCGCATTGCATGTTCAAAACGAAATAGGAAAGCTAAAAAGGGTCCTGCTGCACTGCCCCGGCCCCGAAACGCGCAACTACCCCGACGGCCAGTTCAATCAAGTCTTTACGCTACGCCCTTCTAGCAATTCATTTGATCTTGAAAAGGCTCTTGGGGAGCATCATGCTTACTCGGCAATGCTCGAGCACGAAGGAGTAGAGATTCTCTATCTCGAGAACCTTCTTACCGAAGCCCTTGATGCGACAGAGCAAGCGCGTCGCTCTTTTATCGATAGCTACATTTCAGAATGCGGCGCGAGGGGCATGGAGCTCGAGTCCGCCATTCGCGAGTATCTTGAGCATATCGAAGGTTCCCGCGACCTGGTCCAGGCAGCCGTCAACGGCGTTCGCTACTCCCAGGTCTTCGACACGAACAAGGAGGTGTTCAGCCTCTCAAAGCTGACGGGAGACGCATACTCACCCGACGACCTTCTCATAGCCCCCCTTAACACCATGTGGTTTACGCGCGATCCAGCAAGCGTCATCGGCGAAGGTGTCACGCTCAACCATATGTACTGGCCAGAGCGCAACCGTGAGGTTATCGCCTATAAAACGATTTTTAACTATCATCCGGATTTCCGCGAGACTCCTCAGTTCTTCAAGCATGAATCGACTTACCACATTGAAGGCGGCGACCTTCACAACCTCAACAGCGAAAATGTAGCCGTTGGCATCTCTCAACGAACCGAGCCAGCAGCTATAGACACCCTAGCGAACAACTTGCTCTGGGACGAGAACTCGACTATTGAGTCCGTATGGGCCATTGAGGTTCCCTACGATGATCTCTGCATTCATCTCGACACATACTTTGCTCGTGTTAACTATGAGACATTCCTCATTGACCGGGAGCTCCTGGACCAAGCGCGGGTCTACTGCATTACACGAGGCAGATCGGAAAGGACAACCCGGGCGCGTCATGTCGAAGGCGGACTAAAAGAAGCGCTGGGATTAGCCCTGGGTTTAAGTTCACCGCAATTTATCCCTTGCGGCGGCTCAAATCCCGGAGCGGCAGAGGTCGAAAGAACCAACAATGCTATAAGCACGCTTTGCCTGGAGCCCGGCAAGGTCTGCGTATACGAAGAGAACACCGAGACGAACAAGGCACTGGAGCAGGCCGGTATTGAACTTGTTCCCATCTCCATCTTCGAGCTGACAAACGGCTTTGGCGGCCCCAACTGCCTCTGCCTTCCCCTCGTCCGCGCTTCATAACATGGGAACGGGTCAAAACATAAAGGCGCTTCGCAAGCGCGACCAGCTCACGCAGGAGGAGTTCGCGGCACTCGTCGGCGTCTCCAAAGAAACGGTATGCCGTTGGGAAAAGGACCGCTATGCCATCCGCCGGTCGACACTGCTCAAGATCGTTTCGAAATTCAATCTGCAGCTTGACGACCTCGCATCAGAAACCGCAGGGCTTGCCGCAAAGCTCGACCACGGAGGACGGAAGCCGAATTCCAAGGAAACTGCTACTGACTCCCTTTGCGATGTATTTAAAATCCAGATGAATGGAGGCAGAACAGGACTTAAGCAGACCGGAACAACGGCGCTCCCCTCATCCGTATTCAAAAAACATCGTGGGTGTTTCTTTGTTCAAATGGACACATCTGCCATGTCCAAATGCTATCCGATGGGATCCTTTCTCCTAGTGGACCCCAACCTGAAGCCCTGGAACGGATGCTCCGTCCTCGCCTTGTCCGATAATTCCAGAGTGGTCATACGGCGGTATAGCACCGGCACGAACACAGTGATGCTGTCATCCTACTCATATCGCACATCGGAACCGGATATTGTGCTGGACAAACGCCGAATCAGGATTCTCGGAGTCATCGTCTGGTTTCAGGCATCCCATGACCTGAGCATCTAATTGGATCGGATCTTGTCATTGGGGACAGACTTAAATGAGTAGTCATTGGGCGACCACTCATTTAAGTCTGTCCCCAATGACCACCCATGAACAGTCACCTCAACAGCAAAAGCCCCGCAGTCGGAGCGGACCGCGGGGCTCATGAAGAGAGGCTAGTCTGTGGGCGCTTTGCCTGGCGCCCACGAGAGAGGCAACAGAGTAGGGGCTACTCGTGGATGCGGGTACCGGAGAGACCGGCCATGGTCTCGGCGGCCTTGTCCAGGGCGCCGATGATGCAGGTGCGGCCCTTGCGGGAGCGGGCGAACTTGATGGCGGCGCGGACCTTGGGCTCCATGGAACCCTTGCCGAACTGGCCCTCGTCGGCCAGGCGCTCGGCCTCGTCGGCGGTGAGGTCCTCGAGCTCCTCCTGGTTGGGCTTGCCAAAGTTGATGGCGACATGCTCAACGGCGGTCAGCAGGAACAGGACGTCGGCGTCGCAGTCCTCGGCCAGCAGCTCGCCGCCCAGGTCCTTGTCGATAACGGCGGGAACGCCCTTGTAGCAGCCCTTGTTCTCGTAGTCGCGGACGACGGGGATGCCGCCGCCACCGCAGGCGATGACGATGAACTCGTTGTCGAGCAGGTTGAGGATGGAGTCAGCCTCGACGATCTTCTTGGGATCGGGGGAGGCGACGACGCGACGCCAGCCGCGGCCGGAGTCCTCGACGAAGACCTTGGAGGGATCCTCGGCCATGAACTCCTTGGCCTGCTCCTCGGTGTAGAAGGGGCCGATCGGCTTGGTCGGGTTCTTGAACGCGGGATCATCCGGATCGCACTCGATCTGGGTGACGACGGTGGCGGCGTGCCAACGCTTATAGCGCTTGTGCATCTCGCGGCCGATGCCCTGCTGCAGGTGATAACCAATGTAGCCCTGGGACATGGCGCCGCACTCGGGCAGCGGCATCTCGGGGGTGCCGATGGCGTCGTGGGCGGCGGCGAAGGCGTTCTGGATCATGCCGACCTGCGGGCCGTTGCCGTGGGTGATGATGATCTCGTTGCCCTGCTCGATGAGACCGAGGAGGGCGTGGGCGGTGTTGCTCACGGCCTCGATCTGCTCGACGGGGTTGTTGCCGAGGGCGTTGCCGCCGAGGGCGACGACAATACGATCGGGCTTGCCAAGAGGCTTAGACATTGCTGGAATCCTTTCTGTAAAAGGCCTACAACCCATTAATAACCCGCGTCCGTGCGATACGCGAGTTTATTAAGGTTTATATTCTCTTTATCGCTCATTTTATTCATTTTGAAAATACCTAAGCGGCGAACGGTCGATTTTACCCGCTCAGCGTAAAGAAGCCCAGTTCAGGCACATCTACGCCATTTACGTGCAACTTTATTTAAATAGAGCAGGGATTAGACCAGATTATGCAAACTATATCTTTGCTAAACACAAAACGGACAGCGCAATATCTTACTCGCACTATACGCGATTCTATACATTAATTTGACGAGTATGCACCCCTGCAAAAACATGGGGCTTTTCATCCAACATAAGGGATAGCCGATCGCGCTTCACCCCGCGGCAAGCGACTGCGAGTTCGCAGTATGGAACTTTACCGTCGGCTTCTGCATGAACGCTGCCGACGCCCTTTCGCTCCTGCGCGCCCAAGCAGCCGAGAACGCTAACGGCGCCACTGTCAACCTGGCCACCCTCAACAACGGCGCCGCCAGCCTTTTCGCAAAGTACCGTGCTGGCTCGCTGGCTTTGAGGCCTAAGTGAGCTTTGCTATTTCCCAATTTTTGTATGATTTGGGTCAAATCTATTTGTCAATTTTTGTATGATTAGGGGCAAATCTATTTGCCAATTTTTGTCAATGAGGTGTTTTAATGCTACGCCGCAAGGTCACTGATAGGCTTTTGAGCTGGAAGAATAACTCCCATAAGGCCCTGCTTGTTACCGGTGCGCGTCAGATTGGCAAGAGCTATGCGATTCGCGCGTTTGGAAAGAGCAACTACGCTTCGTATTATGAGGTCAATCTGCTACTTGATGCCGAGGCAAGAGACGTACTTGTTGGCGCTAAGAACTCCATTGACTTCATCAACCGTGTGGCCCTTCTTGCGAATGCACCGCTTGTTGAAGGAGACACGCTTATCTTCGTCGATGAGATTCAGGAGTATCCGCAGATCGTTACACTTATGAAGGCGCTGGTCGAGGACGGACGCTTTAGCTATGTCTTCTCGGGGTCTATGCTTGGGACTGAGTTTAAGGGGATCTCTTCTTTTCCGGTAGGGTATGTCGAGCACATTGTTATGCGGCCGATGGATTTTGAAGAGTTTTGTTGGGCAAACAGCGTCAGCGAAAATGTGCTTGCAGATATTCGCAGCCGCCTTGTCGAGAGACGTCCCGTCGAAAACTATATTCATGAGGCGATGCTCAAAAACTTTAGAGCCTATATCGTTTGCGGCGGCATGCCGGAGGTCGTTCAGAACTATATCGATTCGGGCTATTCGCTCGTGAGAACGCGTGAGCTTCAAATTCAGCTAGTCGATCAGTACAAAAGCGATATCTCTAAATATGCATCGACTCGAGCGTTTAACGTTCGCTCCATTTTCGAGCAAATTCCCGTTCAGCTTGAGGCGGAGTCCCATCGCTTTATCGTCTCGTCTCTAGGCGAGGGAGCTCGTCTTCAAAAATACGAGCAGGATTTCCTATGGCTGGTGAACGCAGGCGTTGGATTGATGGTCCCCCAGGTGACGGAGGCACGAAGTCCTCTCAAGAGGACGGAGAAAACGACGGCCTTTAAACTATACGAGTCCGATACAGGTATGCTCGCATCGCGGTATCCCGGCAGCACGGCACGCGCCGTCTACCTTGACATGAAAACCCCCAACCTCGGCGGCCTCTATGAGAACGTGGTCGCACAGGAACTCGTTGCCCTCGGAGCAGATACGTGGTACTACCAAACGCGTGAGGTCGGTGAAGTCGACTTTGTAATCGAAGGTGCCCGCGGGCATGTTGTCCCAATCGAAGTCAAATCGGGCAAGAAAGTTCGAGCACATGCAGCCCTCGACCGTTTGATGAGTGTGGGCGAGTACAAAATTCCCGAGGCCGTTGTGCTGAGCCACGAAAACCTTTGCAAAGAGGGCAAGATCCTTTACGTTCCAATCTATATGACATTCTGTCTCGATGAGTTTATGGAAAAGGACGACCCCAACAACGATTTCTCGTTTGCACCCATATCTCTCTAGGTCATCTGAGTCCGCAACCAGGTCCCCCTCTATGCCCAAAGCAGCGCGTGGTTTCGCGGCAAAGCCGCGAAACAGCGACCGGGATAAAAGGCCCCACCAACCACGCCCCTCGTTCAGCCCCACAATCCGAGGACGTAGTCGTAGCAGGGTCTGAGGGCTGACCTTCGCGGACACTCCGCAGGACGAAAGAACCCCCGCCGCACGTAGTGCGCAGCGGGGGTTCTTTCATGTCCGAGGACGTCCGCGAAGGTCAGCCCTCAGATCCTGCGGTGGGAGACCTAGGCCTCGTTGTACACCGTCTTGAGCTTCAGCAGGTGAGCGTAGCGGTCCATAGCGGCCTGCTCATTCTCCTTGAAGAGCTCCTCGGCGCGCTCGGGGAAGGAACGCGTCAGCGAAGCGTAACGGGCCTCGTTCATCAGGAACTCCTGATAACCGCCCGCGGGCTCCTTGGAATCGAGCGAGAACTTCTTGCCGGCAGCAGCCTCGGGGTTGAAGCGGAAGAGGTTCCAGTAACCGCACTCGACAGCCTTCTTCATCTCGGCTTGGCAGTTCTGCATGCCGCCCTTCTTGATGGAGTGCATCTCGCAGGGGCTGTAGCCGATGATGAGGGACGGGCCATCGTAGGCCTCGGCCTCGTGAATGGCCTTGAGGGTCTGAGCCGGGTTGGCGCCCATGGCAACCTGCGCCACGTAGACGTAGCCGTAGCTCATGGCGATCTCGGCCAGAGACTTCTTCTTGGTCACCTTACCGGCAGCGGCGAACTGAGCGACCTGGCCCAGATTCGAGGCCTTGGAGGCCTGACCGCCGGTGTTGGAGTAGACCTCGGTGTCGAAGACGAAGACGTTGACGTTGTGGCCGGAAGCCAGGACGTGGTCTAGGCCACCGAAGCCGATGTCGTAGGCCCAGCCGTCGCCGCCGAAGATCCAGAAGGACTTCTTGGTGAGGTAAGCCTTGTCGGCGAGGATTGCCTTGGAAGCGTCGCAGCCGCACTTCTCGAGCTCGGCAACGTAGGCAGCGGCAGCGGTCTTGGAGGCCTCGGCGTCGTTGACGGAGTCGATCCAAGCCTGACCGGCGGCCTTGAGCTCATCGGACGGACCATCGGCAGCGATGATGTCCTGGGTAGCGGCGATCAGCTTGTGCTGAACGGCCTCATAGCCAACGGCCATGCCCAGACCGTGCTCGGCATTGTCCTCGAACAGGGAGTTGTTCCACGCCGGGCCGTGACCGTCCTTGTCCTTGCAGTAAGGAGCGGTGGCAGCGGGGTTACCCCAAATGGAGGAGCAGCCGGTGGCGTTGGAAATGAACATGCGGTCGCCGGCGACCTGGGTCACCAGACGTGCATAGGCGGTCTCGGCACAGCCGGCGCAGGAACCGGAGAACTCCAGGTAGGGCTGCTTAAACTGGCTGCCCTTGACGTTGGCCGCGATGAGCTCCTTCTTCTCGGAGACGTTCTCGACCATGTAGTCCCAAACGGGCTGCTGGTCCATCTCCTGCTCGGTGGGAACCATCTCGAGGGCGCCCTTGGGGCAGACCTTGACGCAGTTGGTGCAGCCCATGCAGTCGAGCGGGGACACAGCCATGGTGAACTTCATGCCCTTGGCCTTGGGGCCCATGGCGTCGAGCGTGCGGGTAGCCTCGGGCGCGGCGGCAGCCTCGTCCTCGGTCATCGCGAACGGACGGATGGTGGCATGCGGGCACACGTAGGCGCACTGGTTGCACTGGATGCACTTGGTCTCGTCCCAGTGAGGAACGACCACGGCGACGCCGCGCTTCTCGTATGCGGAGGCACCCAGCTCAAACTGGCCGTCGGCGCAACCGACGAAGGCGGAAACGGGCAGGCTGTCGCCATCCATGCGATCGATGGGCTCGAGCAGGTTCTTGACCTGCTGGGCGATGGCGGACTTGGTCTCCTCGGAGAGCTCGACGGGAGCGGCGTCCTCGGCGGTAGCCCAGTCGGCCGGAACCTCGAACTTACGGAAAGCAGTAGCGCCGGCATCGATGGCCTTGTGGTTGGCGTCGACGATAGCCTGGCCCTTCTTCATGTAGGACTTGGTAGCCGCGTCCTTCATGTACTGCAGGGCGTTCTCGGCGGGCAGGACCTTGGCCAGCGCGAAGAAGGCGGACTGGAGCACCGTGTTGGTGCGCTTGCCCATGCCGACCTTGGCGGCCAGGTCGATAGCGTCGATCAGGTAGACGTTGACGTTGTTGTTCGCGATGTAGCGCTTGGCCACGGCGGGCATGTGCTCGGCGAACTCCTCGTCGCTCCACTGGCAGTTGACCAGGAAGGTGCCGCCCGGCTTGACGTCGCGGACCATCTTGAAGCCCTTAACGATGTAGCTGGGGTTGTGGCAAGCGACAAAGTCGGCCTTGGTCACGTAGTACGGCGAACGGATCGGAGAATCACCAAAGCGCAGGTGCGAAACGGTGACGCCGCCGGTCTTCTTGGAGTCGTACTGGAAGTAGGCCTGAACGTACTTGTCGGTGTGGTCGCCGATGATCTTGATCGAGTTCTTGTTGGCGCCGACGGTACCGTCGCCACCCAGACCCCAGAACTTGCACTCGATGGTGCCGGGGGCTGCGGTGTTGGGCGCATCCTCGGCCTCGGGCAGGCTCAGGTTGGTCACGTCATCGACAATGCCGATGGTGAACTCGCGCTTGGGCTCGTCCTTCTTGAGCTCCTCGAAGACGGCAAACGCGGACGCGGGAGGCGTGTCCTTGCTGCCCAGGCCGTAACGGCCGCCGACAACCTTGATGCCCGTCTTGCCGGCCTCGTAGAGAGCGGAAACGACGTCCTGGTAGAGCGGCTCGCCGATGGAACCCGGCTCCTTGGTGCGGTCCATGACGGCAATCTTCTTGACGGTCTCGGGAAGAACGTCGACAAAGTGCTTGATGGAGAACGGACGGAACAGGCGAACCTTGACCAGGCCGACCTTCTCGCCGTGAGCGTTGAGGTAGTCGATGACTTCCTCGAGCACGTCGCAGAAGGAGCCCATGCACACGACGACGCGGTCGGCATCGGGAGCGCCGTAGTAGTTGAACAGGCCGTAATCGGTGCCGAGCTTCTCGTTGATCTTCTTCATGTAGCCCTCGACGACGGCGGGAAGCTCGTCGTAGACCTTGTTGCAGGCCTCACGGTTCTGGAAGAAGATATCGCCGTTCTCGTGGCTGCCGCGGGTGTGCGGGTGCTCAGGGTTGAGCGCGTGGTCGCGGAAAGCCTGGACGGCGTCCATGTCGCACATCTCGGCCAGATCCTTGTAGTCCCACATGGCGACCTTCTGGATCTCGTGGCTGGTGCGGAAGCCGTCGAAGAAGTTAAGGAACGGGGTCTTACCCTCGATGGCGGCAAGGTGAGCCACCGGCGAGAGGTCCATGACCTCCTGGACGTTGCCCTCGGCGAGCATGGCGAAGCCGGTCTGACGACAGGCCATGACGTCGGAGTGATCGCCAAAAATGTTCAGGGCGTGGGAAGCGACGCAACGCGCGGAGACGTGGAAGACGCCCGGGAGTTGCTCGCCCGCGATCTTGTACATGTTCGGGATCATCAGGAGCAGACCCTGAGAAGCCGTGTAGGTGGTGGTCAGAGCACCGGCGCCCAGCGAACCGTGAACGGTACCGGCCGCACCTGCCTCGGACTCCATCTCGACGACCTTGACCGGGGTGCCGAAGATGTTCTTGCGACCCTGGGCCGCCCACTGGTCGACATGGTCGGCCATCGGGCTGGACGGCGTAATGGGATAAATTCCCGCTACCTCGGTGTACGCATACGAAACATATGCGGCCGCCTCGTTGCCGTCCATAGACTTAAACTTACGCGCCATATACCCCTCTCCTCTCATATAGGTATACAGGCCCCGGCGATCGCCGGGATGTTGGCGTGATGGGATTTTCGCTGTTGCTTCCAATCATCTGGCAGGCGGACTTGGCAGCAGGTACATGGCGTGGAGAGAAGGCATGCCGAGACGAGGAGGGCTGCACGCGCTCCACAGGCCCAGCTACCCGTCTTGCACATGACCGAGCGCCGCAAAGGCCGCATGCCGGATGCTCCCGGGCACGCCCCGGCGATGGGAGGCGCCCGCAACGAAAATCCGCATGCGGGTTTATTGTACCCCGCCGTCAAGTGTAATAGCGGCAAATATAGGCGGGCGGTAAAGGTTTACCTCGACTGACCGCCAAGGGCCAAATGGTCCCTGTGTTCCCGGGCAATCGGCTCTGACGCGCCAAGGAGTGTCCCCAAGTGCCGGCAGAAAAGGAGCGTCCCTATCTGCCGGCTAGAGGGCACCGAAGAGGATGGCGTAGGTAGTGGATTCGCCGAGCTTGAGCTCGTCGCCGGGGTTGAGCTGGGCGGAGCGACCGGGCTCTACTTGAATACACACGCTCGTGGCCCCGTTTACCACCACGGTGCCGTTCGTGGATGACAGGTCCTCGACAAACCATGTGCCAGAATCGTCGCACCAGATATGGGCATGGCGGGCCGAGACGTCGTCGGTGATGCCGCCCTCCCCCGTTGCCAGCGCGCCGATCTCAACGCCTTCCTCACTCGGCTGAATCCAGCGCGGGACGCTCACGACAAAACTGTTTTGCACGCGCAGCAAGCCCAAGGGGTGCGCCGGGGCGGGTTCGCGCTCGCCTGCGGCCATCGACATGCCAAGCGAACGCGGCGTGGAGGTGCCTCCGCCACAGGTCGCGTGCGCGTAGTCGATGGCATAGTTCACCGAGGACCGCACATCCGCCGAACAACCGACGGCGACAAACAGCACCAGCACGGCCTCGGCGCGCTCGGCGGGCATGAGTTCCGCCGCCTGGGACAGGCGATCGAGCGCGTTGCGATAGAGATTCGTGTCCTGGTGGCACTCTTCGAGCGCGCGTACCATCAGTTCACCTGCAGGACCGCACACCATATTGATCACAGCCGTGGAGTCCATAGGATTTCGCTGGCGCAGGGCCAGTTGCGACATAATACGCGCAGCCGAGGTACCGTATTCGGCAAAGTAGCGCTGCTGAAGCGTGCCGACCGGCGCGCGAACGATAAAGCGGGAAACCCAAGAGCGATCGGCGGCCCGGCTCTGCGGGCTGCGGCCGTCGGCGAGCGGACGGGACGAAAGCACTAAGCCGCACAGCTCGATATGGCTCAGATGCGCCGCGCGCTTAAAGATGTCAAACATGGCGCCGCATGGGGTGAGCTCAACTTGAGATGCCATGACCTAGGCCTCCTTGGTCGTAGAAATAGAATCGGACGATACTTCGACAGGTCCGCCAAAAGTACGGGCAGCTGCGGCTCCACCGGCAAGCGGAGTCGCCATCTGGGCTTTTGTGCGTCGCGGTGCCGAAACGGGAAGTTCAAAGGCAAAGCCCATCGCAAGCAAAAACCACGTAAGCGTATAGGTTGCAACCAAAGCGGCAACAAGGCCGCCCATCACGGCGCGTTGGGAAAATACGCTACATGCAGTCACAACCAGTACCGGAACCTCGCAGGCAGAAAGCGCAAGCACACCCTGCAGGAACCCCGAGCGTCGATCGCGCGCAAGTGCCCCCGCGGCAACGCCGGCCATGCCTGGCAGCGCCAGCGCCAGTGCGGCAATAACACCCGGTAGCGACCCAGACCACACGAGCGATCCCAAAGTCGCCGTCACGCGAGCGCCCGACGCCAGCAGCGCGGCCGAAACCACGACCGCAGCCCAAACCACGCCACAGACGACCGCCGCGCCGACCATCAGCGCGCGACGAACCGCGCGGCCGGACGCATCCATGGGGCACGGCGTGAGCGGCTCGCCGCGGAGCGAACGACCGACATTTTGCGCATAGTGGTCACAAAACGCCGAGAGCGCCGCCTCGACCGCCGCCGGCTCGGGACGATCTTTTTGATGGCTGGACAGACAGGCCATCACCACGTCGAACAGCTGGGCATCGACAAACGCCAGCGCATCGCGTAGCTCCTCGGAATCCGGCTCAAGCCCCAGCTGCTGGGCCTGCTCGGCCGCGGCGAGCGCCACATCGGGCTCGCGATGAAGCAGCTGCGTCAAATCGCAACCGGGCGCATGGGCACCAATGGGATAGTCGGGCCGCGTGTCCATCTTGAGACGGTAGGGGCTGGCGATGTCGCGCGTCTTTTTGCGCGAACCCGAGGTGCCCGAAGTGCTCGGCGCGGCTTCGTATGGCGCGATGCCGGCAATGAGCTCGTAAACCGTGCTTGCCGCGGCATAGACGTCAATCGCCGGCGACATACGCAAAGCGCGCAGGTCGGGAATATCGTCGGTGAGCATCTCGGGCGGGGCATAGGCAACCGTCGCGCGACGCAGCGTGGCATAACGCTCCGTAAACGACGCCTTGCCGCCGGTACCGGCCACGGCCGACGCAGGCTCAAGCGCCAGCGACGAGCCAAAGTCGATCAGGCACAGGTCAAAGGTGCCCTCGGCAAGCTGCCGGTCAAGCGGTAGACGCGCCGTACGCACCATAATATTAGCGGGCGAGATATCGCGATGGACAAAGCCCTCGCCCACCAGGCTCATACGGCAGAGCAGATCGAACAGGTCGCGACCCAGACGCGCCGCCACAAGCGGCGACAGGCGTCCGGCATCGTCCACGGCAAGTCGCGAACGCAAGCGGGCAAGCGTCTCGCCCTCGACCCATTCCATGACAATTGCAGGCACACCGTCGACCTCGCCCCAGCCATAGAGGCGGGGAAAGCCCTTAAGGCCCGAAAGGGCGCGATGGCATTCGTATTCCTCGCGAAACGCCGCTTTGAACTTGGCGACCAGCGCCTCATGGGCGGCGGCATCGTCAAACTCATCGCACGTTGGCAAGATGAGCTGCTTGAGTGCCACGGCCTCGCCTTGGGCGTTGACGGCACGCGTCACGCGGCCGATACCGCCACGGCGCATGGTGGCATCGTCGGCAAACAGTATCGTAAAACGACGCAGATAGGCAGGCAGTTCGTCCTGACCGAGCGCAATGGCCGGCTCAAACCCGTCGACACGCGCCAGGCGCAGGCCGACCATGGGATCGCGACCGAGCGATTGTGGTGTGGTGGATGCAAGATCGGTCATCATAGGGCAAGCGCCGCCACGTTATTGTTGAAGTTACCGAGCGCGACGTCATCATCGCCGTAATGGCCGACCCATTGACATAGGTTGGTGTAACAGCCCCACAGATTGGCATACTGCTGATACCACTTTGACCGGGGCGAGAATGTCTGACGACCGAACTCGGCTCGAATGACAAACATCTCCCCGACCAGGCTGTCGCACGGCCTGGGATCTCCCGTAGAGTTATAGGTCGAGACCACGTCATTGGCACGAGAAACATAGCCGTCGAGCATGTTGTACTTGGTCACAAGCCAGCTGTGAATGCTCTCTTCCTCAGCAGCGGAAAGGCCACCGGAGTTTGCATCGTTGTCAGTGTTGCCGCCCGTCGAGCCGCCGTTTCCAGACCCTCCGGCAGAGGAACCCGACCCAGAGCCACCGCCCGAACTCGACGAATCCGAGCCGGAGCCAGAAGTATCCGAGCTACCGGGCTTTCCGGACTGCTGGGCGTCCTGCTCCTTCTGCTGCTCGACCTTATTCACCGTTGCCGCCACGCTATTGTTGGACAACCGATCGATGATCTTGGTGTTGGTGAGCACGATGGTTTTGCCATTGGCAAGCGTGACTTCGTTGTCCGGGGCCTCGGCGCCGTCCGCGTCGCCGGTGCCAAACACAATATGCGCGACCACACTTGCCCAAGCATATCCAGTCGTGGTCCCCAGGTCACTTTTGACCTCATGCCCCACGCGCGGTTCGCGTGCGGCATGTGCCTGCATCATGGACGGCACGGTCATGCCATAGGCAGAAACGCCAGCTATGACCAGCACCAGCGAGCAAGACAGCAGTGCGTACGCCCGCGGCGCCAAGCCCGGTCGGCGTCGCATGCGCACCGCGGCGCCGCGCTTTGTCTGAGTGCCACCGGGCCGCATGCGTTCTCCTCCAATCAGAACCACCCTTAAAAAGGGTGGTTTGCTCTTAGGGTATAACCCACGGGCC
>CALCKK010000028.1:0-2090 GCA_937966215.1 uncultured Collinsella sp.
CGCGGCAAGGAGATATATTGCCAGACCGGAGGGGCGCCGGGGGCGGGAATCTGGGCGTACACATTTCCTACACATATAAGGACTCTCGGCTGGCTGGGTAAATATAAGAGGGGACCTCGTTTCCGAGATCCCCTCTTTCGCCTATCTACAGTAATAGACTCTTAAATACCTTATGCCAGCAGCTTGCGACCGGACTCTTCAATCGCGTCAAGTGCTGCATCAGCTTCGGCGGCATCCGCGCCCTTGGCAAAGATATACAGCTTGATCTTGGGCTCGGTGCCGGAAGGACGGACGATACCCTTGTTGCCACCCTCGAGATCGAACTCAATGACATTAGCCTTCGGCAGGCCGTTCACGCAGGTGTTGTAGTCCACGACGGCCTCAATCTTGGAACCGGCGAGCTCCGCGGGCGGGTTCTCGCGCAGACCAGCCATGATGCCGGCCATCTTTGCCGCACCCTCAGCGCCCGGATAGCTCAGCGAAATCGTCTTGTTGTGATAGTAGCCATACTTCTCGTACAGCTCGTGCATCGCGTCGGCGAGGTTCTTACCCTGCAGCTTGTAATACTGAGCCATCTGGCAAATCAGCAGCGAAGTGCTCACGGCGTCCTTGTCGCGCACGTGATCACCAGCCAGATAACCGTAGCTCTCCTCAAAACCGAAGATAAAGCGATCGACTTCACCGGCATCGGAAAGCGAGGTAATGATGTCACCGATGTACTTGAAGCCCGTCAGGCAGCGACGGAGCTCAAAGCCATATTCCTCGGCCAGAGCATCGACCATGGCGGAAGAAACAATGGTAGTAACCGCGACCTTCTTAGTGAGGTCCTCGCCGCGGGCGGCACGGGTCTTGCAAATATAGTCGAGCAACAGGACGCCCATCTCGTTACCGGTCAGCAGCAGATAGTCATCGCCATTCTTAACGGCAACGCCAACACGGTCGGCGTCGGGATCGGTCGCAAGCAGCAGATCGGGGTGAACCTGCTCGCAGAGATCGATGCCCTTCTGCATGGCCTGTCGGATCTCGGGGTTAGGATACGGGCAGGTCGGGAAATCGCCGTTAGGTTCCTTCTGCTCGGGAACAACCGTGACATCAGTGATGCCAGCGCGCTCGAGCACCGTGGTGACGGGAATGAGGCCGGTACCATTCAGCGGCGTATAGACAAGCTTGAGCGGTGCGCCGGCAATCTCCTCGGCAGAAAGATTCGTAACGCCGCGAGCGAGAACGGCGTCGTAATAACGCTCGAGGCACGAGCCATCGATCCATTTGACCAGGCCCTGCTCAAGAGCCTCATCGAAGTCCATGGACTTCACACCGGTGAACGTATCGGTCTCGGCGATAGCCTTAGAAATTGCATCGGCGGCCTCGCTGGTGATCTGGCAGCCGTCGGGGCCATAGGCCTTATAGCCGTTATACGGTGCCGGGTTATGACTAGCGGTCATGCAAATGCCACCGGAGCACTTAAGATCACGGACGGCCCAGGAGAGCGTCGGCACAGGAGAAATCTTGGGATAAACGAGGGCAGTCACGCCGTTTGCTGCAAGAATGGCAGCCGTCGTCTTAACGAACAGCTCACCTTTATTGCGGCTATCGCGAGCGATGGCAACCGTTGGATGCTCGAAGGTCGCATTGAGGTAGTCAGCGAATCCCTGGGTCGCACGACCGACCGTATAGATATTCATACGGTTAGTGCCCGCACCGATAGTGCCGCGAAGGCCGGCAGTACCGAAGGCGAGATCTTGGAAGAAAGCATCGGTGATGGCGTCCTCATCACCCTGCTCCTTCATCGTGTTAAGCTCAGCGAGGAGCTCCTCGTCCTTGACATTGGCAATCCAAGTATCAAGCAGCTCATGAACATCTGCCATGTGAGTCCTTCCTTCACAATCAATAAAACGACCCGTGTAAAACAGGACAAGCGCAGCAGTGCGCTAAAGCAAATATTAGTCCATTGAGAACAGAGAACCGACCAAAGAACGGTGAACGTCTATATTCAGCGGTGGATGATTAAATTGATTTAATTGCATAAGGAATGTTGCCCGTAAACGCAAAGAAGGGGGAGGCCGCGAGGCCTCCCCCTTCTTCAAGTCATC
>CALCKK010000029.1:0-1459 GCA_937966215.1 uncultured Collinsella sp.
CGCCAGACATGTCAGTCCACATGCCAGTCTCTTCGTTTTTGCGATAGGCATCGGACGGCGACAGCACCTTAAACGTCGTGGACAGCGCATCGTCGTAGGTAAAGTCGGTGCCGGCCTTGGGCGTCTCGACCTTGCCGTCGGCCGTCATGGCACTGTTAACCAGGTCGTTGAGCTCGTTGATATCCAGCGCGCCGATGCTGTAGAGCGTGTAGTCGCCCACCGTGCCACGGCTCGAAAGCACCATCACGGCTTCGTTGGCAGACGTGGGCCAATGCCCCGCCACGACATCGTACTGGCTGTCGAGCAGACTCTGGTCGTCGATCATCTCGTTAAAGACCGAGGTCCCCATGGAATCCATGCTCACCGTTGCCGCCGAGCTCGCACCTCCGCTCATGGCCTCGGTCATAGCGTTGGGAACAAGCCGAACGGGTTTCTCGTCACCCTTACCCGCACGATAGACAACCGGCGTCACGCCATAGCCGTACTGGATAGCATTGACCTCTTTATCGATGCCGTCGCCACCGGCATCGAGCCATGCCTTAAAGCTCGTCATATCGTTAGATTTAACGCTTGCGAACATGTCTTTTACGGCCGTGACCACAGGGATCTTATCGGTTCCCTTATCTTTGCCACCGGTGGCGTCGGATGAATCCTCGCCCTCGGACACCTCATCATCCGTAGCCCCATGCCCGCCCATCATGGACGACAGGTCATAATCTTGTTTGGAAATCGTAAGCGGATAGCTCGAGAGCGTGTCCTCCTCGACCTTTTTGATGTAGTCGTTTACGCCGTTGGAGAGCGCCAGGATCGCCGCAATGCCGATAATGCCAATCGAACCTGCAAAGGCCGTAATGGCCGTGCGGCCCTTCTTGGTCATGAGGTTTCGGGCAGAAAGCCCAAGCGCCGTCACAAAGCTCATCGAGGTTTTGCGCGTGGGCTTGGCCTCGCGACGCGCGGCATTGACAGCATCAAAGGGATCTGAATCGTCGGTGACCTTGCCGTCCGCCAGGTTGACAATGCGCGTGGCGTACTTGTACGCCAGCTCGGGATTGTGCGTGACCATGATGACCAGACGGTCGCGCGCAACGTCCTTGAGCAAATCCATGACCTGGACGGACGTCGTTGAATCCAAGGCGCCGGTCGGCTCGTCAGCCAGCACAATCTCGGGGTCATTGATCAGGGCGCGGGCGATGGCCACGCGCTGCATCTGCCCGCCCGAAAGCTGGCTCGGGCGCTTGTCAACGTGCTCGCCCAGACCGACTGCCTCGAGCGCCTTGCGCGCACGTTGGCGGCGCTCGGCATGCCCCACGCCCGTGAGCGTAAGCGCCAACTCCACGTTTTCCAAAATGCTCTGATGCGGAATGAGGTTATAGCTCTGGAACACAAAGCCGATGCGATTATTGCGATAGGCATCCCAATCGCGGTCGTTGAAGTCCTTGGTCGAGATGCCGTCGATCAG
>CALCKK010000030.1:0-181165 GCA_937966215.1 uncultured Collinsella sp.
GCGGCTGATCCGGTCCGACCGGGCCGCGCGGCAAGGAGATATATTGCCAGACCGCGAAGCCTTGTGGGACGTCAATTCCGCTCTTCACAAGTCCTACACAACATATCGCTTTCTATAGGTAATAGAAAGACTGGCGCGGATCTTCCGCACATATCAGATGATGACCCTTTGGTTCAGGAATATATAGAGATCGGTCACCTGTAAGTGTTTATCTACCCGCGCTTTTAGCAATGTAAACCGCACTTCAGATAAAAAGAGGGAGCGCCGCGCACAACGCGACACTCCCCTAGCGATTCAACAGAATCTATTAGGCCTCGAGAGCCTTCTTGGCAATGGCAGCCAGCTCGTTGAAGGACTCGATGTCCTCGTAAGCCATCTGAGCCAGGACCTTGCGGTCGAGCTCAATGCCGGCAACCTTCAGGCCGTGCATGAACTGAGAGTAAGAGATGTCGTTCAGGCGAGCAGCAGCGTTGATACGGGTGATCCAGAGAGAACGGATCTCGCGCTTCTTGTTGCGGCGATCACGATACTGATACTGCAGGGAGTGCTGGACCTGCTCTTTAGCATGCTTGTAAGTACGCGAAGCGGCACCGTAGTAACCCTTCGCACGGTGCATAACGGTACGGCGCTTCTTCTTGGCGGCAACAGCGCGCTTAATACGTGCCATGTTCTATCAACTCCTAGACGGTAAAACGAAAAACGGGAACGCGAACTTAGGCGAGACGCGACTTGATGACCTTGCGGTCGGCAGCGGCGATCTCGGTCTCCTGACGGAAGCCACGCTTACGCTTGGTGGACTTCTTGCTCAGGATGTGGCTCTTGAAAGCCTTGGCGCGCATAAGCTTGCCGGTACCAGTCTTGCGGAAACGCTTCTTGGTGCCGCTGTGGGACTTCATCTTAGGCATGAAATACTCCTTAATCGGTTACAGAACACTAGTTACTTGCTATCGCTTGCCGCTTTATCCTCATCGAAGGCGCCCTTAATCGGGGCGAGCAGCATAAGCATGTTACGGCCTTCCATCTTAGGCTTGGACTCGACCGTAGCGTAAGGCTTGAGATCCTCGGCGAGACGCTCGAGAACGTTAAGGCCCTGCTCCGGGTGAGCCATCTCACGGCCGCGGAACATGATGGTGATCTTAACGCGTGCGCCCTTCTTGAGGAAACGCAGAACGTGGCCCTTCTTGGTCTCGTAGTCGCCAACGTCGATCTTGGGTCGGAACTTCATTTCCTTGACCTCGACCTTGGACTGGTTCTTACGAGCAGCCTTGGCCTTCATGGCCTGCTGGTACTTGAACTTACCGTAGTCCATGACCTTGCAGACCGGCGGCTCCGCGTTGGGAGCGATCTCGACCAGGTCGAGACCCTGATCGTCGGCGACGCGCTGGGCATCGCGGATGGCGAACAGGCCGAGCTGAGAGCCATCGACGCCAATCAAACGACACGAAGATGCAGTGATCTCGTCGTTGATGCGGGTGTCATCAGACTTAGCTATTTTCCCTACCTCCATTCATAAAAAAATAACCCGGCGCTTCTCAGCAACCAGGTCGTACACATAGACTTCCTCGATTTGAGGAAGGGAATCTAAGTTGTATGACCAGTCAGCTGCTCATTGGCGCCAAAAGGTGGGAACCCTCAGGTTCCTCTTTAGGGCATTGCGGGAACAACGCCTTGCGAATAATAACACGTACAGCGCGTTATCACATTACGTACACGAAAAAGGGACCTTGACCCCCTTGAACACTCGCTTGCATGTATGGTGCTCGAGACGAGACTCGAAGGGCCTTCGCTTCGCGAAGCCCCGGGCTTCGGGCGCGTGGCGCCCTCGCCACGCTCCGCTACAAACAGGCCACAGGCCTGTTTGCTTAACGCTTCGCGCGCTCACGCGAGTTCGGCACGAAAAAGGGGGCCGCAACCCCCTTGAACGCTCGCTTGCATGAATGGTGCCCGAGGCGAGACTCGAACTCGCACGTTGTTGCCAACGGTGGATTTTGAGTCCACTGCGTCTGCCAATTCCGCCACTCGGGCACGCAATGCGTGAGTTAGTTTATCACAGCTTTCTACCGATTAGTCCGAAAATGGAACTTCGAGCATTTCGATGAGTTCGACCGTGCGGAGCATCTCGCGCCAACGGCATCCGCGACCGTCGACCGAAGCCTCACCCATCTGGTTATCGTAAGGGTCCTCGCGCATGCCGTCGAAAGAGGGCTCAAACTCTGCCTGGAATCG
The DNA here is from genome assembly GCA_937966215.1 of uncultured Collinsella sp. Classification (GTDB taxonomy): domain Bacteria; phylum Actinomycetota; class Coriobacteriia; order Coriobacteriales; family Coriobacteriaceae; genus Collinsella. The sequence continues at coordinate 2,227 of CALCKK010000030.1, forward strand.
ATTGTTGGCCACCATACGCCACGGGTCGAGATTGCCAAAGTAGTGACGGCGGCGCCACTCCTCCCCCATCCTGCGAGCAGAAGATCCAAATGACACGTCGGCGTTGAGCCAACCGGTCTGCGGCGTATAGAACTCTGCCCAGTCGTGCGACCCCACCGAATCGGGCGCAACATACAGGCCGCTCTGCCAACGGGCAGGCACGCCCGCGATACGGCACATGGTGATAAACGTGAGCGCCATAACGCCGCAATCGCCGCGGAGCGAATGCGCGCAGTCATCGGCAATAGATCCCAAAAGCAAGTACGGCGGCTGATAGCGATAGTCGATATGCTGCGTCAGGTAATCATAGATAGCACGGGCGCGATCGAGCGGATCCTCGAGTCCGTCAACAACACTGGCCGTCAGCTGCTGCAGATACGGCGTAAATGCAATGTGCGGACGGTCCTCGGAAATATCCTCGGGCAGAGGCGCGTCCATACGCGGGTGAACCGGAAGTGTGCCACCGTAGACATCACAATAAGCAGCATCGATGTGATAACGATAGGTCACCGAAAATAAGTGCTCGCTCGAGGAAGACCACGAGGCGGTACGCGCCGAAGCATTCGCGGGAGCAACAGCGCCCTCCGGCGTCATGTCGAGAATCTCGACCCGAGACTGCTGACGGCAGGCAGCCGCGACGGGAAGCCAAGCGCAAACGGTCTCCCCTTCCAGAGCGCCGGGGACAGACACGGACGCTTTAAGCGTAATGACGCGAGCCAATCCGTTTTGCGACTCCATCTCCTTGAGCATCTCGTTGCGCAGTGCTACTCCGTCCGTAGAATCGGGCCGCATGCCGGGAACCTCTTTGGGATATACGCGAAGCGAATCGAGGAAGTTGTCGAGAACGAACAGTTCGCCATCGATAAAGCGCCAGTCAATACGCTTACGATTAATCAGGTCATCAAACTGCTCTTCGGTAAACTCTGGCCACTCCTCGCGAATCATCGCAATAGCCTGATCGCGCGACACCGAAAAATGAAGCGGCGTCTCGAGCATGCGATACCGCTCGGCACGAACACAAGCAGCCAGCGAAGGCTCGGGGTTCTGCTCCAAAAGGCGATCGCAGGCAGCAACAGCCTGCGTCAAATACCCCGCATCCTTAAGACGAAGAATCTCGGGCGGTAGCCCAATATCGAGATGGCGAAAATCATCACAGCAGACATCAACAGAGCAACCAACAGGACCTTCGTCAATAACCTTCCCATCCGAAGGCAGCACATTAATAACAGCCATACCAAAACTCCAAGTCACTAGAACGCTTGAAGCCCATTGTAGCGAGATAAAAAGAAAGCCCCAACAAGGGAGCCATCAACACCGCTGAACGGTAACCATATAACTAAAATCAGACCAGTAACCCTGTAGCAAGTTAACAAAGGAGGCCCCGTTTCCCCGGAGCTGTTTCCGTCGCGCGACTTCTGGCAAAGCCAGTAGCCATCTTAATTCAGACTCGTAACCCTGCGGCGTTAAACGAAGGAAGCCCCGTCCCCCGGAGCTGTTTTCTTGGCGCGACTTCTGGCAAAGCCAGGTGAGCGCAAAGGAAACAGTGTAGGGGGACGGGGCTTCCGGCGGGAAGTTTAGCGACGCTTACGCCTTGTTGACGGAGCCAAACTCCTCCATGAGCTCCTTGGTGCGGGCAACGATGTTGTCGCGACCAGGCTTGAGGAGCTTGCGGGGGTCAAAGCCCTTGCCCTGCTGATCCTTGCCAGCCTCGATGTACTCGCGGACGCCCTTGGCGAAGACGAGCTGCAGGTCGGTGTTGACGTTGATCTTGGAGATGCCCAGGGAGATGGCCTTCTTGATCTGATCCTCGGGGATGCCGGTGCCACCGTGCAGGACGAGGGGCAGGTCGCCGGTCTGGGCCTTGATCTCGCCCAGACGCTCGAAGGAAAGGCCAGCCCAGTCGGCGGGGTACACGCCGTGGATGTTGCCAATACCGCAGGCGAGGAAGTCGACGCCCAGGTCAGCGATCTGCTTGCACTCAGCAGGATCAGCGAGCTCGCCGCTGGAGGTCACACCGTCCTCGGTGCCGCCGATGCCGCCGACCTCGGCCTCGATGGACATGCCCTTGGAGTGGGCAAGCTCAACGAGCTCCTTGGTGCGGTCGAGGTTAAGCTGGAAGGTCTCCTCGTGAGAGCCGTCATACATGATGGACGTGAAGCCGGCCTCGATGCACTTGAAGCAGTCCTCGTAAGAACCGTGATCGAGGTGAAGGGCGACGGGAACGGTAACGCCCGTGGCCTCGACGGCAGCCTTGACCATGTCGGCGCAGACCTTGAAACCGCCCATCCACTTAGCGGCACCAGCGGTGCACTGAAGGATCAGCGGAGACTTGGCCTCCTCGGCGGCCTGGAGAATAGCCAGGGTCCACTCGAGGTTGTTGGTGTTGAAGGCACCGAGACCGTACTTGCCGGCCTCAGCCTTCTTGAGCATGTCTGCTGCGTTGACGAGCATAAAAGAAACCTCCTGTAAGGTTGCTCCGATAACGCCTGAGATTTTACCACGGCGTACCCGAGCATAAACGTTCGTTTGTTCACGAATATCGTCCAAACAGACTTTTTTTGACCGTTTGCCCTACGGAATTGACCCGTTGGGGAAAAATAGCTTGACGTTTGGACGCTTCTCGTGCTTCAAAAGCCGACTATTAAGCTACATCCGCATGAAAGGGTTCTGCATGAGCTCGCGTGCCATGGTGGTCGAATCGCCATGACCGGTTAGGCAAACGGTATCGGGCGGGAGAAGCCGGGCGAGCTTGGAGAGCGAGCGCAGAATCGCCGCCTCGTCTCCTCCAGAAAGATCGGTGCGGCCGTGCCCGCCCGGAAACAGGGTGTCGCCCACAAAGGCAATGTCCCCCTGCTCGGTGACAGCAAACAAGACGATCCCGCCCGGCGTATGCCCTGGCGTCTCGATCACCTGCAGGCAGATATCGCCCACCTCGATAGCATCGCCCTCGGCGAGCAGGCGCGTCGGCTCACCCGGATCGGGCGTCTCGATGCCCCACATAGCTCGCTGTTCCTCGATATTCGCATGCGGCACCGCCACATCCTTAGCACACAGCTCATACTGGCAGCCCTCACCAGCGGTGGTTCGCACGCCGGCAACACCACCAACATGATCGGCATGGCCATGAGTGCATACGGCGCCAAGCACGTGTACGCCGGGGTGTTCGGCTCGAATATGCTCCACCAAGCGCTCGCCTTCCCATGCGGGGTCGATAATCACGCACTCATTGTCCGAAATGACAGCATAGCTATTGGTCTGAATGGGACCGTTTACGAGCGTCTCGATCTCGACCGATCCCTTGGGAGTTAAATCCAAGGACACAGCACTCATGTCCTTCTCCTCTCTATAGAACTCGAGGCATCAAACGATGCCTCGAGCATAGCGAATATCGATAATGTGGCACGTTCGTCGCGACTAAACGCGGCGCTTAAGCTGGGCTCCACCCTCGCCGGGCATCAGGCGGCGCGCGTCGTAGACCGAGTCAACGCTGCTGATAGAGGCCAGCAGCGGATCCAGACCACTCGCGTCCGAGATCTCGACCATAAAGCGCAGGGTTGCAATACCCTCGCGGTTGGTCGACGTAGCGGCAGAAAGGATATTGCCGCCCGCATCGCCAATGGCAATGGTGACGTCCTTGAGCAGGCCCATGCGGTCCAGGCACTCGACCACGATCTCGACCTGGAAGAGGGTGTCGGCAGCGCCGTCCCACTCCACATCGATCATGCGCTCGGGATGTTCCATAAGACCCTTGACGTTGGGGCAATTGGCGCGATGCACCGAAACGCCGCGGCCGCGCGTGATGAAGCCCACAATATCGTCGCCCGTCACAGGGTTGCAACAATGCGCCAGACGAACCAGCAAGCCGCTGTTACTCTCGCCCTTGACGATAATGCCGTTGCTGGCGCTCTTGCCGCGCTTTTGCGGCTTGCGGTTGGAGCCGCGGGCAGGCTGCTTAACAACTTCGGCGATTGCCTCGGCCTTGGTGAGCTGTTCCTCGGGTTTGGGGTCCAAGATTTGCTCGACCTTATTGCCCACGGCACGTGGGGCGACTTTACCCGCACCAACGGCGGCAAACAGGTCCTCGAGCTGCTTGTAGTTAAACTGCTCCGCCACGGTGTTGAGCGCACGCGTGGACCGCGGCGTAGAGATGCCGTACCCGCGCTTGCGCAGGTCCTTGGCCAGTATATCGCGGCCGGCAGCAGCGTCATCGTCTTTGGTCGCGGCGGCGAAGTAACGGCGGATCTTTGACTTGGCCGAAGGTGTCTTAACGATCTTGAGCCAATCACGCGACGGCTTAGAGCTCTTGTTGGTCAGGATCTCGACACGGTCACCCGTCTTGATCTCGTGCGTAAGCGGCGCCACCGCACCGTTGATCTTGGCGCCGACGCAGTGGTTGCCGACCTCGGTATGAACGGCGTAGGCAAAGTCGAGCGGTGTAGAGCCTGCACGAAGCGCCATGACCTCGCCCTTGGGCGTAAAGACAAAAATCTCCTGGTCAAACAAGTCGACCTTCAGCGAGTGCAGGTATTCCTTGGCATCGGTGATCTCGTCAGACGCCGCCCAGTCGAGTGAGTGCTTGAGCCAGTTAATCTGATCATCCAGACGCTGGGCATCATTGGTCTTTGAGGCAGACGATCCGCCCGACTTCTTATAGAGCCAGTGGGCGGCAATGCCGTACTCGGCCTGCTCATGCATCTCGTAGGTTCGAATCTGAATCTCGAGCGGACGAGCCGTGGGTCCGATAACCGTCGTGTGAAGCGATTGGTAGTTATTGACCTTGGGCATGGCGATATAGTCTTTAAAGCGACCGGGCATGGGGTGCCACAGCGTATGCACCGCACCGAGCGTGGAATAGCAATCGCGCACCGAATGGGTGATGACGCGCAGCGCCACCAGGTCGTAAATCTCGGAGAACTCCTTGCCCTTGCGCTTCATCTTTTGATAGATAGACCAATAGTGCTTGGAACGGCCGTTGATCTGAAAGCCCTCCAGGCCAATGCGGTTGAGCTCATCGGTGAGCGTCTTGATAGTCTCGGCCAGATAGCGCTCGCGAACCTCGCGCGACTCGGCTACCATGCGCGAGATGCGCTGGTAGGCATCGGGCTCCAGGTAAAAGAAGGACAGGTCCTCGAGTTCCCACTTGATAGAGCTCATGCCCAGACGGTCGGCCAAGGGCGCGTATACGTCCATGGTCTCGCGGGCCTTAAACAGGCGACGGTCCTCGCGAAGGGCCGCCAGCGTACGCATGTTATGCAGGCGGTCGGCAAGCTTGACGATAATGACGCGGATGTCCTTGGACATGGCAAGGAACATCTTGCGCAGCGTGAGGGCCTGCTTCTCGTCCATGCTGTCGACTTCGATGTTGGTGAGCTTGGTCACGCCATCGACGAGCTCGGCCACCGTATCGCCAAACAGGCCGGAAACATCGGCAAGCGAGGTCTCGGTATCCTCGACGGTATCGTGCAACAGCGCGGCGCACACCACATCGCAGTCCACCTTGAGATCGGCCAAAATGATGGCCACCTCGACGGGATGGTTGATGTACATCTCACCCGAGCGGCGCTTTTGGTTGCAGTGCTTCTCGGCAGCAAAGCAATAGGCCTGCTCCACCTTAGAGAAGTCGTCCTCATTCATATATTTGAGGCACAGGCGCTCTAGCTTGTCGTAGCTGTCCGCCATAATCTCGGGCGGCAGCTCATCGGCATGCTTATAGTGCTCCATCTCCGAAAACGGCTGGAGGGTGGAATCATGGGCGGTACGGGCTGCGGCATCCATCGAGGTCCCCTTCCCCTAGGCCCGCGGTACGATCGGGCGGTTAACTTTGGCTAGCATATCAGAAGCGCACGAATCGAGCGCCCAGCTCCGGAAAGCCGAGAACTCCATGCGCGAGCGCAAGCCCTCCAAATAGCGAATTGACCTGCTCAATTGCACGCGGCCAGGGTTTTCGGCCATCGCGATGCGACGCGTATCGTCAAACCCCGAAACGCGACAGAAACCGAGCTCTTCGAAGATTCCCAGGCCGCTTTCCACCGAGCGCTCGTCGACCGGCGTGCGAGCATCGATGGCAAGGCACATCTGCGCAATGTCGATATCGCTTGCGCAGAATGAATCGTCCCCCGTCTTGCCACGGTTGGAGCGCCACATGGTCTGCAGCGCTCGATAGAGCGTGACAAGCTCATCGCGCTCGGGCGCGTAACAGTCGAGTAGGCGCTCGTTAATGCGAGCGTCACGCGACGAATAGAGCAGGTGAATCACGGCAGGTTGGCCGTCGCGACCGGCGCGTCCGCTCATCTGGTTGAACTCGATGGCGCCAAAGGGCATGTGGTAGAGCACGACATGGCGGATATCGGGCAAGTTCACGCCCTCACCAAAGGCAGAGGTCGAAACGATGCAACTGAGGTTTCCGTCACGAAACGCTTCCTCTACGCGGCGGCGATCGGAACGCGCGAGCCCGGCGTTATAGAACGCGATATGGGTCGCACAGTCTGGCACGCGTTTGCGCAACGTCTTGGCGAGCGCCACGGACTGGTCGCGCGAATTGACGTAAATGACGGTCTTCTCCCCCGTCGCCACGATCGACACCAAACGATTCTCGCGGCTCGCAAGGTCGCGGTCGTCCTCGAGCTGCAGGTTCTCGCGCACCGTCTCGTCGACCACCGTGCGAGTAATCGGCAGCATGCGGGCAAGCTCGGCCACGACCGGAGCCGTCGCGGTGGCCGTCGCAGCCATAACAACCGGGTCGCCCAGGGCTTTGAGGATATCGGGCATGTCGAGATAGGCGCTGCGGTCGCCGCCCTTGGCAAGGCCGGCGTGGTGCGCCTCATCGATAACGACAAAGCCGATGCGGCCCGAACGCGCGAAGCGGTCACGGTGGATAGATAGGAACTCGGGCGTCGTGAGCACGATACCGGTGCGGCCCGAAGCTAGGCCGGCGAACACATCATCGCATGCGGCCTCCACGGTCTCGCCGGTCAGCACGCCAACGCCAATGCCAAGCGCTGCCATCGTCGACGAGAGGTGATAGGCCTGGTCGGCAACAAGCGCACGCAGCGGATAGACAAAGATGCTCGCACGTCCGCGAAGGACAGCCTCGCGCGCAGCATGTACATGGAAGATGAGAGACTTGCCGCGGCCCGTTCCCATAACGGCCAAGACGCTCTGGTGGTCGGCCAAGGCATCGAGCGCCTCAACCTGCGCGCGGTGCGGCTGGTTCGATCCGATAAAGCTATGGATAAGCGAGCGCGTGAGCTCGGTATAGGAAAGCTGGGCGAGCGTCTCGCGCTTACGCGACTCCAGGCGCAGGCCGGAATCCGCCGGCTGCACGCCACGACGAAGCTCGCATGCCGGATCGTCGACGCTGGGCAGCGTGGTATCGCGGACCAGAACATCCTTGATCATGAGCTTGGGCTTCACACGCCCCTGCCAATGCTCGGCAACGGCCTCGAACACCAAGTCGACAGCGCTATCGCAGTTGATGAGCTTATCGATTTGCGGCACGCGGAACATAATGGCCGGCACACTCGCGGCGCCATCGGTCGCCACAAAGCGCATGTGCTCGCCGGTTTTGCCCACCACGGCGCGGTCGCACATCGTCACGCCCTCGGCAGCCAGCAGCGGCACCTTGTTGCCCTGGCCAAACGGCTCAAGACGGGAGATCTGCTCGATGGTCTCGATATTCAGCTCGGAAAGGTCGACGGTGGCGGCGACCTCGTCGGTGTCTTCAAAGTCCTCGGCGGGAAGCTCCGATAGCACGGCGGAAAGGCGGCGGCGGAACTCATCGAGCTTGGATGCCTCGATGGTCACACCCACCGCACCGGCATGTCCGCCGCGACGAATCAGCAGGTCGGAACAACGCTCGACGGCGTCGAACAGGTTGACCTTGCCCACCGAGCGACCCGATCCGCGCGCAACGCCGTCCTCAATCGAGAAGAGCAGCGCCGGCACGTGATAACGGTTGGTCAGGCGGCTCGCTACGATACCCTTGACGCCCTCGTGCCAGCCCTCGCCACCCACGACGATTGCGCGACCGCCGTCATAGGTCTCCTCGACCTTTGCCATGGCGTCGCGTGTGAGCTCCGCCTCGATCTCGCGGCGCTGACGGTTGATTTCCTCGAGCTCGGCTGCCAGTGCACTTGCCTCGATAGGATCGCGGGCAAGCAGCTGGTCGAGCGCCAGCTTGGGATCAGCCATGCGGCCGGCAGCATTCAGACGAGGGATGAGCGAAAACGACAGGCCGTCGGCCGTAATGGTAGAAAGGTCGGCCTTGGCAAGTGCGGCAAGCGCGATATAGCCGGGACGGGCCGTCACGCGCATCTGTTGGATGCCCTCGGCGACCAGTGCGCGATTCTCGGGCGTGAGCGGCATCATGTCGGACACGGTGCCCAGCGCCGCGACCTCGATCAGCGAACGCCAATACGACGGCTTGCCCAAACGCTCGCCCAGGACCTGCACCAGCTTGAGCGCCACACCGGCACCGGCAAGCTCGCGCGAGGGACCCTCGTCCTCGAGCTTGGGGTCGGTCAGGGGCACGCCCTGCGGCACCTGGTCGGACGGCTCGTGATGGTCCGTGACCACCAAATCGATCCCCAGGCTCTCCAGATAGGAGACCTCCTCCTTGGCGGCAATGCCGTTATCGACGGTCACGATCAGGTTGGGTTGGGCGAGCTCGTTGACGCGGTCGAGCGCCGCACGCGACAGGCCGTAGCCCTCGTCAAAGCGATGCGGAATAAACGGCGTGACGTTGGCGCCAAACGAACGTAGCGCCTCGGTCAACAGACAAGTCGACGTAATGCCGTCGACGTCAAAATCGCCAAAGACCGCGATGTGCTCGTGGTTGCGAATAGCGCGCTCGACGCGGTCGGCAACGACCGCCATGCCCGGAATAATGAGTGGGTCGGCCCAGTCGCGATCGAGCGAAGGCGTCAAAAACAGCTGGCCTTCCTCGATGGATGTTATGCCGTGCGCAACCATAATGCGCGCCACCAGCCCGGGTATGCCCAGGCCAGCCGAAAGCTCCTTTTCGAGCTCGGGGTTTTGCCGAGCGACTGCCCAGCGATGCGTCGTCTTAAGCGATGACATAGGCGCCCACCCCCGATAGGGGCAGGTCGCCGCGATACCTCTCACGGTTCATAGCGATGAGTCCTCTGTGTATACCCGCTTCGGCAGGCAGATCTGTTGAACGGATTTATTATACCGTGCAGCGCGGACGCACAACGTCCAGCACGCCGCGGTTTCGATAAACGAGGGCGGTAATACCCTCGAAATAATCGAGCGTTTCTGACGCACGGACGCATGCGAGCGTCTAGCATATCCATTCAAAACGGATTCACGAGCAAAGGGAGTCACAAGAGCATATGAAGCAATGGGTTGGACTGGGCAAGTTTCTTGCGGGGCACATGCAGGTCATCGTTCCGATTTGCGTGGCACTCGGCGTGCTCTTTCCCCAACAGATTGGCGTACTCAAGCCCATCGTTCCCACCTTGTTTGCCTTTATGACGTTTCAGGGTGCGCTCAGCAACACCTTTCACCAGGTAACCGAGGTGTTCCGCCGTCCGTTGCACCTAGTCTTGGCGCTGCTCGTCTCGGCGGTGCTTATTCCCATCGCGGCGTATGCCATGGGGTCACTGTTCTTTGGTTCCAACCCAAACCTTGTCTGCGGCATCGTGCTCGAGTACAGCGTACCCGTGGCAGTCACCGCCTTTATGTGGATTAGCATGTTCGGCGGCAACGGCCCGCTCGCGCTCACCATCATCCTGACGTCCTCGGTCATCTCGCCCGTGACGATTCCGCTCACGCTGAAGCTCCTGCTGGGTGCCACCGTCGCAATCGATGTTCCGGGCATGATGCAGAACATGGCCTTTATGATCGCCATCCCTGCCGTGTTCGGCATCGTGATCAACGAGCTCACGCGCGGATGGGGACATGAGAAACTCTCCCCCGCGCTTTCGCCCGCCTGCAAGTTCATGATGATGGGGGTCATCGCGTCCAACTCCACCGCCATGAGCGAGTACGTGTTGCACATGAATGTTGAGCGCTTGGAAGTCGCCCTCTTTATTTTGGTCTTCGCCATCAGCGGCTTTGTCGTCGGTTTTCTGGTCGCCCGTGCGTTGCACCTGCCGTATAGCGAGACGACCACCATGTGCTTTACCTGCGGCATGCGTAACATCTCTTCGGGCGCCGTCATCGCCACACAGTACTTTCCAGGCGAAGTCGTGTTTCCCGTCATGTGCGGAACGCTGTTTCAGCAGGTGCTCGCCTCGGTTATCGGACATCTCTTTGAGCGACTGACCGGCGAGGAGCGCGCCGCCCAACGCAAGCGCGTCGAGGCCGGCCGCGACGCCATGGGACGCTAGACTGTCCGCATTACGCGGGTGTTAGTCTTGCTATACGAGCGTTTCCAGATGCGCACGCAGGCGATCAGCATCGATATCGAGCGTGGTCTCGGCATTAACCTGGGCCAAACGATAGCCGACAAAGTAGGGCGAAACCACCCAACGCGGAAGCGCCTTGGCAATGGTCCGGCCGTCCATGTGGTAGAAGAACAAGTTGTACGACTCCGCGCGGCCGCCGTGGTGCTCGTGCAGGATATAGCGCAGGGCCACCTGAATCGCATCGGCAAACAGGTCCGCTTCGGCTTGGTCGCGGGCGTCGTCGCTGGCGGCGATTCCCTGTGGAGCCGAGACGTTGACCTCAAAGAATCCCATAATCGGTTCGGTTGAGATGTTGACCGAGATTCTCCCCTGCTGCCAGACAGCGATGCCTTCAAAGTTGGCTAAGGTCAGCGCCGCATAGCCGTCCTCCTGTTCCAAGCCCACAATCTGCATGTGTGGATGGACGAGGCTGCCGCCCGAAAGCGGACCTTTGTTCTTATACATGAGTACACTGCGGTACTGCTGGGAATCGATCATCTGCTGCCAACAGCCCAGAGCAAACCGCATCACATGGTGGAGTTCATCCGGCTCATAGGTCACCAAGTCGGCATCGTGATCTGCCGATTCAATCAACACGGTTTGACGGGTGGCGCGCAAGGTCTTGAACCTATTCTCGAGCCAGATGCAGTCACCATCGCGCTGGATGATGTTGGCGAGCCCCTCCGTGTCACAAAAGGGGCACGCGGTGCCAGGGCGACGATTATCGTCGGGCTTACCGCTCGCCTGCTGAACGTCAAATACCAGCGCCACGGGTTATACCTCCAGCGGCACGATCTTGGTGCCATGGAGTTCGGAGACGCCCAGTGCCGCCGCCACGGTATCGCGATTGGCCGTGGAAATGCCGCCACCGGGAAGAATGGTCAGGCGGTCGCCCGCATACTCGACAAGACGCGACAGGTGCTCCAGGTTGTCCTCGATCGGCGTTCCGGCAGCACCACCATGCGTCAGGATGCGCGTGATGCCGCAGTCGGCGAGTGTGTCAATGGCATCGAGCTGAGCCTCGAGCGAGAGCTGGTCAAAGGCCATGTGGAAGGTGATATCGATGGCCCCGCGCTTGCACTCCTCGGTCGCGCAGCCCGTAGCCATCACGAGGGCGCCGAGGGTGAGCTCGTCGAGCGCCCAGCCGCCGGCACAGGGCTTGCAGCAGCCAAAGACCAGGCCGTCAACGCCGGCGCTCACGGCAAGACCCAAGTCCATCTCCATCATGCGCAGCTCGTCCTGGTTGTAGTGAAAGTCACCGCCACGCGGGCGAATCATGCACATCACTCGCGCGTCATGCTCGTGAGCATAGCTGACCGTAGTGCTGATAACGCCGGCCGAGGGCGTGGTACCACCGACGGCAAGGTTGTCGCACAACTCGATGCGCTTAGCACCGGCATCGATAGCCGCCGGCACACGCTCAAAGTTCTCGGCACAAAACTCGTACAGCATAGATAGCCCCCAGGAGACATTTCGATTTCCACACGGCATTGTCGCACGTTAAATAGCAACCCGCACGATGGAACAAAACCTTGACAAGGAGTGTCCCAAAGTGCCGGCACATAAGGAACGTCCCCAGGTGCCACCTTGAGCGATGGGTACTCATTTAAGTACTCATTTAAGTACGTCCCCAATGAGTACCCGCAGGGGACAGACAGACCGGACTCCCTATACGACAACTGTTGACATCATATACTATGTGTCATATAGTAGGTGTTACACAGTATACTACGAAAGGAGGTGTGCGGATGGAGGCACAGATGAAGCGCGGCTTCCTCGAGGCCTGCGTGCTCGCGGCCGTCTCGGGCGAGGAATCCTACGGCTATCAGATCGTGAAGGACGTGCCCGCGAGTATGGGGCTCACGGAATCCACGCTCTATCCGTTGCTCAAGCGCCTGGAGAAGGCGGGCTGCATCACCGCGCGCTCCGCCGAGCACAACGGGCGGCTGCGGAGGTACTACCGCATCACGGACGCCGGGCGCGAGCGTATCGCCGAGTTCCTCGCCGAATGGCCATCCGTGCAGGAGATCTACCGTTACGTGGAGGGGGCGCACCATGACGCGCGATGAGTTCTTGAACCGGCTGGGCGAGCTTCTGGCCTGCCTGCCGGCAGATCAGGTAAAGGAAACGCAGGAGTTCTACGCGGAGGCCATCGCCGACCGTATGGAGGACGGCATGACGGAGGCCGAGGCTGTGGCCGCCATGGGCACGCCCGGTGAGGTCGCCGAGGCAACGCTCGACGAACTGCCCGCCGTGCCGCGCGCGATCGCGAGGACCAAGCGCAAGAGCACGGCACTTCTATGGGCGCTCGCCATCGTGGGCTCTCCGGTATGGATTCCGCTGCTGCTCGCGTTCGTCGCCGTTGCCGCTGCAGTCTACATCTGTATTTGGGTTCTTGCGCTCTGCGTGTGGATCGTGGCCGCGGCATTCGGGGGCGCGGGCCTGGTAGGGCTCCTGTTCGCCGTGGACGGCATCATTATCGGGCATGTTCCGTACGTTTTGGCCTCGATGGGAATGGGATTCGCTTCCATCGGTGTGGCGCTCCTCACGGGAGCCGGCGCCTGGACGGCGTCCAAGCAGATCGCGCGCCTCTCTGCCCTTTGGGCGAAGAAAGCCGTTTCGCCCTTCTGGAAAGATCGAGGCAATAAGAGCCGCATGGGCGCCGAAGCGGCGCCGCTCACGGCATAGGAAGGAGTGCAAACATGTCCAGCGTAAAAAGGATTTACCTTGCCGTAGCGGGTGGGCTTGTTGCCACGGGGCTCGTCCTGGCTGCTATCGGATTTGTGGCCTCCGGCTTTAACCTCGCTGTGCTCAACACGCAGATCGACCTGCGCGATGACACCATCATTCTGGGTGGTGTTGAAATAGACGACCCGACAGGGCTTCCACTCATCGAGCAGCTTGCCGAGGTCGGCGAGATCCATATTGGATCTGCAACGACTGGTTCGTCTTCTCCTCGCAAATGATCGAGCTCGTAGCAGCCGTCCCCCCCCTTCGGGCGCACCACGACGGGCATGAGCACGCCGCGCTCGGAGCCTTTTTGCGAGACCTTCCGTCACGCTCTTCCTGCGTGGTGAACCGGTCATCGACCGACGAGAGGCTGATGGGAATCTCTCGACTTCGGGCCAATCCCGCTCACCGATCTGGTCTTCCTTCGTGATGCGCACATAAGCGAGCAGACACCGCGCAGTGCTTCAGCGCGGCCGCACTTCCACGTCTATGACGGAGGTGCCCGGCGGCGTCTTGGCAATCCCCTTGTTTGCAGGCGTTAGCGCGTGGGGATCGCCCACTCGGGGGTCGAGGCCGCCGAGGACGGCGGCGAACCTCGCGGTGTCATTCGACATCGCGAGGTTCCCGGACCATGACCACCTGGCCTCGTACCGCGGCATAGCCCCAAGGGTGAGGAGCTTCGGCACGTCGATCAGGGCGCCCGCGCAGCGTCGGCCGGTCCGCCGTTCGGCAGAACGGCGGAAGTCCCTAGCCGCCCAGGTAAGCCTTGCGGACGTTGTCGTCGTGCAGGAGCTCTTGGCCGGTGCCGGTCATGGTGATCTTGCCGGTCTCGAGCACGTAGCCGCGCGTGGCGATTGAAAGCGCCATCTGGGCGTTCTGCTCGACCAGAAGCACCGTGGTACCGGCCTTGTGCAGGTCCTCGACAATCTGGAAGATCTGCTCGATCAGAATCGGCGCCAGACCCATGGAAGGCTCATCGAGCATGAGCAGCTTGGGGTTGCTCATAAGGGCGCGCCCCATAACGAGCATCTGCTGTTCGCCGCCCGAAAGGGTGCCGGCGACCTGGCGACGGCGCTCCTTAAGGCGCGGGAACTGCTCGTAGACGCGCTCAAGGCCCGGAGCCACCGTGGACTTGGGCTGCGTGTAGGCGCCCATCTCCAGGTTCTCCTCGACCGTCATCTGCAAAAAGGCGCGACGGCCCTCGGGAACCTGGGCCAGGCCCTTGCCCACCAGTTTATCGGCAGGCGTATGGGTAATGTCCTCGCCCATAAACTTGATGGAGCCGGTCTTGGAACGCAGCAGGCCCGAGATGGTTTTAAGCGTCGTGGACTTACCGGCGCCGTTCGCGCCGATCAGGGCCACGATCTCGCCCTCGTTGACGTTAAAGGAGATGTCCTTGATGGCGTGGATAGCGCCGTACCAGACGTTGATGTTGTAGACGGAAAGCATCGGCTCTGCCATTTAGTTCTCCCCCTTATCCTGCTTGCCCAGATATGCCTCAATTACGGCATCGTTGTTCTGGATCTCCTCGGCCGTGCCCTTGGCGATGACCTTACCAAAGTTGAGCACGCAGATGCCCTCGCAGATGTTCATGACGAGCGACATATCATGCTCGATAAGCATAATGGCGATGCCAAAGGTGTCGCGGATCTTGACGATGTTCTCCATGAGCTCCGCGGTCTCGGACGGGTTCATGCCGGCGGCAGGCTCGTCGAGCAGCAGCAGTTTGGGGTTGGTGGCAAGCGCGCGGACGATCTCCAGACGACGCTGGGCGCCGTAAGGCAGCGAGCCGGCCTGCTCGTTTGCCAGGTGCTCCATATCAAAAATGGACAGCAGCTCCATGGCGCGCTCGTGGGCGGCCTTCTCGTGCTTCCAATACGTCGGCAGGCGCAGCACGCCCTCAAAGCCGGAGTAGCGCTCCTGGTTGTGCAGACCGACCTTGACGTTGTCCTCCACCGTCATGGTGTTGAACAGGCGAATGTTCTGGAAGGTACGGGCAATACCCATGCGGTTGACCTGATAGACCGACTTGCCCGAGGTGTCCTCACCGTCGAGCAGGATGGTACCGTGCGTGGGCTGGTACACCTTGGTGAGCAGGTTGAAGACCGTGGTCTTACCGGCACCGTTGGGACCGATCAGACCGGCGATCTCGGTCTTACCGATGGTCAGGCTAAAGTCGTCGACTGCCTTAAGGCCGCCAAATTCAATGCCCAAGTGGATGCACTCGAGCGCCGGGCGCTGGCCCAGGTCGCGGTCGGGAACGATGGCGCCAGAAGGATACGGGACCATCTTGCCCTTGTTGAACTCAAATTTACTGGGCATCGGCTGCCACCTCCTTCTTGGAAGCAAAGCGGTCCTTAATGCGTGCGAAGAACGCCTTGAGCTGCGGGTTGTTGGTAAAGATCATGACCAGGATCAGCACGATGGCGTAGATGAGCATGCGGTAGTCCGAGAACTGACGGAGCAGCTCGGGAAGCACCGTGAGCAACGCCGCCGCGATGACGGAGCCGCGCATATTGCCCAGACCGCCCAGGACCACGAACACCAGGATGAGGATGGACGTGTTGAAGTCGAACTTGGTAGCGGAAAGCTGCGAGAAGTTACCGCCGAAGAGGGCTCCGGCAGCGCCGGCGAGAGCGGCGGAAACCACGAAGGCGATCATGCGGTACTCGGTGACAGAGATGCCCACGGACTCGGCAGCGATCTTGTTGTCGCGCACGGCCATAATGGCACGGCCGGTACGGCTGCGAACCAGGTTGAGCACGATCACGAGTGCGACCATAACCAGGATGGCACCGGCGAGGAAGGTCGAGTACGTCGACACGCCCGAGGCGCCCTGGGCGCCCTTGATGATGGCGGTGCCGTCCTCGAGCAGGTGCAGGTCGTCGATCGTAGAGTTGCCCGTGATGTTAAAAATCACGTGCAGGCCGCGGGAGTCGACGCCCACAATGAGGCAGGTAACGATCTCTTTGATGATCTCGCCAAAAGCCAGGGTCACGATGGCCAGATAGTCGCCGCTCAGGCGCAGGACCGGGATACCGATCAAGAAGCCCAAGATGGCAGCGGCGACAGCGCCGACCACAATGCTGATGATCAGGCGCACCGGATCGGAGGGAACGGCGCTCTCGAGGGCGACCGCGGTGACGATGCCCGTGTAGGCACCGACACTCATAAAGCCCGCATGGCCCAGCGACAGGTCGCCCGCGATGCCGACGACGAGGTTGAGCGAGATGGCCATAACGATGTAGGCCGTGATGGGAACCAACTGGCCGGCGATCATGCGCGGGATCATATGGTTGGACTGCATAAAGAACACGATGGCGAATGCCACGATGCACATGGCGTACGTGACAAAGTCGTGACGCGTCTGCTTGTCTTTAAGGAACTTCATAACGCTCACCTACACCTTCTCGGGGACGTACTTGCCCAAGAGGCCGGCAGGCTTGACGAGCAGGACGATGATCAAAACACCAAAGACGATGGAGTTGGCAAGGCTCGTGGAAATGTAAGCCTGCGCCATCGCTTCGATGATGCCGATGAGAATGCCACCGACAAAGGCACCGGGGATGGAGCCGATGCCGCCGAAGACGGCGGCGTCGAAGGCCTTAATGCCAGGCATGGCGCCCGTGGTGGGCTGCAGGACCGGCGAGTAGGAGCACAGGAGCACGCCGGCGATGGCGGCAAGGGCGGAGCCGATGGCAAAGGTCATCGAAATAGTGCGGTTGACGTTGATGCCCATGAGCTGAGCGGCGGACTTGTCCTCGGACACGGCGCGCATGGCCTTGCCCATCTTGGTCTTACCTGTAAAGAACATCAGACCGGCCATGATAACCAGGCAGGCGACGATGGTGACGAGCGAAACGGCGCTTACGTTGAACTTGGCCAAGAACTCCGGCACCGGGAAGGTGACGAGCGAAGTGAAGTTCTTGGGCGTGGCGCCCCACAGGAGCTGCGCGGCGTTCTGCAGGAAGTAGGACACGCCGATGGCCGTGATCAGAACGGCCAGCGGGCCCGCCTGACGCAGCGGCTTGTATGCCAGACCCTCGATGAGAACACCGAGAACCGTGCAGACCACACAAGAGAGAACTACAGATGCCCAGCCCGGGAGGCCGAGATACGACGTGGCGCAGAACGAGACATAGGCACCGACCATGATGACGTCGCCGTGAGCGAAGTTGAGCATCTTGGCGATACCGTAGACCATGGTGTAGCCCAACGCGATGATGGCGTAGACGCTGCCCATGGACAGGCCGTTGACCAGGTATTGGATAAAGACCGTCATGTTCCACATCCCCCTTTCGAATAGGTTTCCAGTTGATGTATGAAACAGGGACGTTACATCGTCCCTAGATACCAAGCAAGCAGGGAAGGCCAAAACCTCCCCTGCTTGGGATCAAAACCGCTCTATGTAAGGCGGCCTATTAGGCCTGTACGTACTTGCCGTCGGTAATGACGTACGCCGTCGGGTCCTTCTGGACCTGACCCTTGTCGTTCCAGGAGAGCTTGCCAGTCAGGCCGTCAACAGTAATCTTGAGCATAGCCTTAGGCAGCTTCTCGGCAACCTCGGTGGGGTCGGCGTCGACGCCCAGGCCGGCCTCCTTGAGAGCCTCGACCACAGCATGCACGCCGTCGTAGGCGTCGGCGGCAAACTGGTCGGGGGTATCACCGTACTTATCCTTGTAAGCGTTGACGAAGTCGGCGTTCTTCTCGTCGTCGGCGGAGAACGGGGTCATAAGCAGCAGGCCCTCGGCAAGAGAGGTGTCGAAGCCCTCAACGCCCAGGATGCCGTCCATGCCGTCGCAGCCCATCATCTTGACGTCGTAGCCCATGTCCTTGGCGTTCTTGAGCAGGACGGACGCCGGCGTGTAGTAGATCGGCGCAAAGATCATGGTGGCGCCTGCCTGCTTGGCCTTGGTCAGCTGGTTGGTAAAGCTCGTGGCAGAGTCGTCCTTAAAGGTCTCCTCGTCGACAATCTCAAGCTTAGACTTAGCGGCCTGGGCCTTAAAGGAATCTGCGATGCCCGAAGAATAGGCGTCGCCGGAGTTATAGAACAGCACGAACTTCTCGTTCGCATACTTCTCTGCCAGGAACTTGGCAGCGTTGACACCTTGGTTGGGGTCGGTAAAGCAAACCTGGAAGACGCAATCCTTGCCCTTGGTAACGTCCTCGGAGGACGCAGACGGGGTGATCATGAACGTCTCGGGGTCGTTGCCGCACTCGGCGGCAACGGCGACCGACGCACCCGTGGTGGTCGGACCGACGAGGGCCTGCATGCCCCAGTCGAGCAGGGTGTTGAAGGCGTTGACGGCCTTCTCACCGTCAGCCTGGTCGTCCTCGGCCTTGCTGACAAGCGGCAGCTCCTTAGTCGAGAAATCCTTGCAGCCAAGCTCGACAGCCTGTGTAACGGACTTGCCGTAGGACGCGTTGGCGCCGGTCAGCGGGCCGATGGTGCCGATCTTAAACGAAGCGTCGCCCGACGCGGAACCGCTGTCGCCGCCGTTGGAGGAGCAGCCAGCTAGAATGGACATCGCCCCCAGACCTGCTGCGCTCGCGATAACGCTCCTGCGATTCATAACAGGGTTCAATGACTTACCGGTGAGGCTCGACATGCGGCTCTCCTCTCAAATCTCGTCGGGTTTCGGTTACCCGACAGGCCATCCTTCGCCGTGTTCGGCGTTCGCAAAATAGTAGACGCTTTAGTTAGGAAAAGTGGCGATTATTTCAACTTTTCTTTTGTTTTGTCCGTTTATCCATAGTTATGCGTATTTCTATTGGTTTATGCAGTTTAGCCACTTTATTGTGTAAAAGTAATGTTTCCATTCTGTTGCAAGCGTCCCTGCCCTGATTAAAACGGCCTCACCGGTAGCGCTTTATGCGCACTTAGGCGGCGATGTACTTGCCGTCCTGAATCACATAGGCTGTGGCGGGCTTTTCGACCTGGCCCTTGTCGTTCCACGTCAGCTCGCCCGTCAGGCCCTCGATCTTGATCTTGCGCATGGCGTGGGCAAGGTCGTCGGCAATATCGGCACCGTCAGCCGTAATGTCGATGCCCGCTTTATCGATAGCCTCGGCAATCGCATGGACGCAGTCATAGGCATCGGCGGCAAACTGATTGGGCGTCTCGTCGTAGGCGTCCTTATAGGCCTTGACGAAGTCGGCGTTCTTCTCATCGTCAGCAGAGAACGGGGTCATGAGCAGCACGCCCTCGGCAAGAGAGGTATCGAAGCCCTCAACGGAGAGCAGGCCGTCCATGCCGTCGGTGCCCATAAGCGTCATGTCGTATCCCATGTCCTTGGCGTTCTTGAGCAAAACGGACGCCGGCGTGTAATAGATCGGAGCAAAGATAAGCGTGGCGCCGGCCTCCTTGGCCTTGGTGAGCTGGTTGGTAAAGCTCGTGGAAGAGTCGTCCTTAAAGGTCTCGGTATCGACGACATCGAGCTTGGATGCCTTGGCCTGCTCGGCAAAGGCGTCGGCAACGCCCGAGCTGTACGTATCGCCGGAGTTGTAGAACAGGGCGATCTTGGCGTCTGCATACTTCTCGGCCAAGAACTTCGCGGCGCTGGCACCCATGGTGGGATCGGTGAAGCAAACCTGAAAGACCGTTGTCTTATCCTTGGTCACGTCGAGCGACGAGGCCGAAGGCGTGACCATGAGCATATCGTCGGCGATCTCGCCCGAGACAGCGACGGCGGCACCAGTCGTGACGGGGCCGACGAGCGCCTGCATGCCCCAGTCGCACAGGGTATTGAAGGCGTTGATAGCCTTCTCGCCGTCGGCGACGTCATCCTCGGACTTAAGCGAGAGTTTGAGGTCCTTGGTCGAGAAATCCTTGGCGGCAAGCTTGGCACCCTTCTCGGCCGAAACGCCATAGGTTGCCGCGGCGCCGGTCAGAGGGCCGATGACACCGATCTTGAAGGTCTTGCCGTCATCGGCGGTGCCGCCGTCCGAGCCACCCGACGAGCAACCAGCGAGTGCTGCGGTGCTGCCGAGCGCCGCAGCGCCGGCGAGAAAGTTCCTACGGCTGAGCGTGCTGTTGATGTTGAACATGGTGTCCCCCTTTTTTCGCTGGCCGCGGTGCGGCCGTCTTGCGGTACAGGGCAAACCTTATGGCGCAAACGTTGACAGTTTGTTACGGAAGTCCGTTTGTAGCGAGCGTGTTTCCAATGTTTCCGCAGCGTTTCGGGGGTGCCGTTTTGTGCGGCTCCTGTTGCCTGGCGAGCACGCGCCCCCGGTTCACGCTAGAATGCACTCAACCTTTAAGCGGTTTATCCATCCATAAGATGCACGAAGGAGTTATCTATGAGCGAACCCCTGCGCACCGTGAACGTCGGTCTGATCGGTCTGGGAACCGTCGGCGGCGGCGTGGCCCGTCTGATCAAGAGCCACCACGATGAGTACCTGGCAGCCTACGGCATCGACCTTAAGCTGACCCGCGCCTGCGCGCTTGCTTGGGAGCAGGCCGAGGCGGCAGGCATTGAGCGCGAGGCCTTTACGAGCGACTGGCACGATGTCGTCACCGACCCCGCCGTCGACATCGTCGTCGAGCTGATTGGCGGCGAGCATCCCGCAACCGAGATCTTCACCACTGCCTTCGAGAACGGCAAGCATGTCGTCTCCGCCAACAAGGCCCTGCTGGGCCGCCATGTCGAGACGCTTGCCGAGAAGGCACGTGCGTGCGGCGTGCAGATTAAGTGCGAGGCCAGCTGCGGTGGCGGCATCCCCATTGTCAGCACGCTCGAGCACGACCTGGTGGGTAACAAGATCCTGACCATCGCCGGCATCCTCAACGGCACCACCAACTACATCCTGTCGCGCATGGACGCCGAGGGCGCCGATTACGCTGACGTGCTCGCCGACGCCCAGGCTAAGGGCTATGCCGAGGCCGACCCGTCCGCCGACGTCGACGGCTTCGACGCCGCCAGCAAGACGGCAATCCTCGCTTCCATCGGCTTTGGCACCCGCGTGACCACCGACGATGTCTACCAGCAGGGTATCCGTACCATCGGCGCCGAGGACATCGCCCAGGCCCGCGAGCTCGGCTACACCATCAAGCTGCTGGGCATCGCACGCAACACCGACGCCGGCGTCGACGTCCGCGTGCATCCCACGCTGATCCCCGCCGACCACATGCTCGCCAAGGTCAACGGCGCCATGAACGCTGTCTACGTGGTAGGCGACGCCGTGGGCGAGACCATGTTCTACGGTGCCGGCGCAGGCTCCTTCCCCACCGCGAGTGCCGTCGTGGGCGACATCCTGTCGCTCTCCGAGCAGATCAGCCGCGGCGTTGCTCCGCTGCCCGAGATTGAGCCCTATGGTCACAACCTCGCCTTTAAGCCCATGGACGAGCTCCAGACCAAGTACTATGTGCGCCTGAAAGTCGCCGACCGCGTGGGCGCCCTGTCCGAGACGGTCGACATCTTTGCCAAGCACAACATCTCGATCTCGCTCATCAACCAGGTCGAGGACGGCAAATCGGGCGTCAGCGATGCCTGCTCGGTCATCTTCCTAACGCACCGCGCGCTCGAGAAGGACGTCCAGGCTGCCGCCGCCGAGCTTGCCAGCGTCGACTGCGTGGCCGAGGTCGCCAACGTCCTGCGCATCGAGGACGTTGAAGCTTGGACCGAAGGCGTCATGGCGAACTAGCCCAACGCTCGCCTAGCAATACGCGCCTTGAGGGCTCCCGTCCGATGTGGGACGGGAGCCCTTTTGTCACCTGCCCTAAGCACAACGGCAGAGCACATTTGCGCGAGCCGCTCATCGGTAACGCGGGCTACCGTTCACCGATATGCAAACACGGCCGATTCCGGTTACGGCTACGCTGTGTTGCGAATGTCCGCCCGCGATGAGAGGAAGCACCATGTTGCTCGAGGGCAAGAAAGCAATCATCACCGGAGGCACACGCGGTATCGGCTATGCCATCGCCTGCCGTTTTATCGAGGAAGGCGCTGCCGTCACCGTCTTTGGCTCGCGCCAAGAGACTGCCGACACGGCCGTTGAGAAGCTGACAGCCGCCTATCCCGACGCCAAGGTCTGGGGTCGCTCCTGCGATCTCACCTCGCTCGAGGCCGTGACTGAGGCCTTTACGCAGACTGCAGCCGACATGGGCGGCTTGGACACGGTCGTCAACAATGCCGGTATCTCCCAGCGTTCACCCCTCTTGGACTACACGGCCGAGGAGTTCGCAAAGGTCATGGACCTTAACGTCGTCGCCGTCTTTAATGGCCACCAGGCTGCCGCCAAGATCATGACCGAGGCCGGCCACGGCGGCACCATCACTACCACAAGCTCGATGGTCGCCAAGTACGGCCAGCCCTCCGGCGTCGGTTACCCCACGTCCAAGTTTGCCGTCAACGGTATGGTCCAGTCGCTCTCGCGCGAGCTCGCTCCCATGGGCATCCGCGTCAACGCCGTCGCCCCCGGCGTGACTAAGACCGACATGGTCGCCAACCTGCCCGAAGAGGTCATCAAGCCCATCATCGCCACCATTCCGCTGGGTCGCATGGGCGAGCCCGAGGATGTCGCCAACGCCTTTGTTTTCCTGGCGAGCGACATGTCCTCCTACGTCACGGGCGCCGTGCTCCCCGTCGACGGAGCCGCCCGCTCCTAAGGAGCCACAAGCTTTGGCTTCAAGCTTCAACATAGCTCAACCAAAAAGGCGCGCCGTCTGAATCAACTGCAGACAGCGCGCCTTCTCCTGTTATGAAAGGGAAACTATGTCCCAGTATTTCGGATCAGAACGGGGCACGGTTTCCCCCAGGACCTCCTTGCGGAAACTGCATCCCACTCTGAGCGCCCATTCCGGGACACAGCTTCCCGAAGGGCGGCTGAGTCGTGCCATCCTAATCAAAACGCGACCGCATAGCGCCCCTAAGATAACCAGTTCTCATGCTGGAGCAAACGCATCAGGTGGCGTGACCGCTCACCGACATGCAATTTGTTGCACAGTAAAATCGGCTAGTGGCACCCTTATCCTTTATTTAGCGAATAAGTTCAAGGAAGGGAGAATGTCATGCCAAGACGGCAAACACCGCTCGAGGTCATGTTCTCCCTGTTCAAGACTTCATTTACCCTGAGCCATCGCGCATTTGCCGAACTGTTACTATCCGATCTGCCGTTAACAAATGGACAGCCTACCGCCCAAATGGCACAGGACACCAGCTGGCTTTCGCGCACGATTGTGCACTCGCAGCCGGGCTCCCTAGAAGATCGCTACTTTGCCGACTGGTCCTGCGCATCGAATCAAATCCTGCACAAGCTACGGGAAAAAGGGTATTCGAACGCCGACATCTATACCATGATTGCGGCAGCGACTGACACGATGGCTCAAGCGCTCGGTGCCTGTGGGCGTAATGGGCTCCTTTACCGGAACGCCGCCTCGCGCCTCGTCAGCAGCCAGCCAGACAAAGATGACAGGGCTCTTATCTCAATCACGCTCGTTGTTTCGACCGCCTGTTGGTGCGATCCGGCCCGTGCTATCGCGTACATCAGGGACCGCTTTGAATTCGCAGAGAACGTCAGGTCGTTTACCCCCTCAAGTATTTCTTTCTGTCCATGCGATTTAAAACAAACGGGCACCGAACGTGCGATCGGCCTTATCAGGATCGACAACGAACTCGTCGTCGGGGGCCCTTATGTCATTGAGCCTTCTACCATGGGCTCCATCATCGGAGCGCTCGCACTCGAAGACGGCGCTGTCACCGATGTTGGGCTGGATGTCTCCGCCAAGCATCTCCGCATCTTCGCCGAGAACAATGCTTGGTACGCACAAGACCTCGGTTCGACCAACGGCACGCATCTGATTCGAACAGCCGATAACAGCGAACTCGACATCAGCTCCGGCGCACCCGCCCAGCTGTACCCCGGCGACATCCTGCGCCTGGGTCTCAGCACTTCTTTTGCCGTCGTAGCAACGGCGGCTATCTTAGCAAATCCACATCACTAACCATGGAAGCAGGAGGACTATGAGCATCACGGATGTCATCAAATATGAGGGCAATAACCAAACTTTTATCTGGAAACACCCCTCAGAAGACTTCAATACGGGCTCGCAACTCATTGTTCACGAGACCCAAGAAGCAATTTTCTTCCTTAATGGACAGGCCCTGGATTCGTTTGGACCAGGCAGGCATGAACTTGAGACTCAAAATCTACCGTTACTGAACGGCATTTCGAAGATAACGACCGGTGGTGTCAGCCCGTTTCACTCAGAAGTCTACTTTGTTAACCTCATCGAGCAGATGGGCATACGCTGGGGAACCAATTCCAAGATTCAGTTCATGGAACCGACTTATGGATTTCCGCTCTCGCTCGGGGCGTCCGGAGAGATGGCTCTTGCTGTAAAAGAGCCCCGCAGGCTCCTTCTCAAGCTTGTTGGAACCGAAGCTTTGCTCTCCCAGGACAAGCTGATCAGCTATTTCAAAGCTTTCCTGCAAACTCGAGTAAAAACTCATCTGGCACAAGTAATTACCGAACAAAAACTCTCCATTTTCGAACTTGATGCACACCTTGAAGAGTTATCCGACTCGCTTAAGAACAAGCTGCTTCCCGACTTTGCCGCATACGGCCTCTCATTAACGCAAATGCTGGTCACCGCCATCGTCAAACCCGAAGGTGATCCGGTATACGAGAAGTTTAAGGACCTCCATTTCAAGCAATATGCCGACGTACGCGAAGCACAGATAAAACAACAGGTCAGCATTATCGAACAAGAAACTGCGGCGCAGCGCACCGTAATCTCCGCAAAAGCGCGCGCAGAAAAACGGCAAATCGAAGGCTATACCTATCAACAGGAACGCAGCTTCGATGTTGCCGAAAAGATGGCCCAAAACGAAGCGACTGGCGAATACGCAAACATGGGAATTGGTCTGGGCGTAATGGCCGGTGTCGGCGGGACCATGGGGTCAGTTATGACCGATGCACTCTCACAAGCCACCGGCACGTCCGCGACGCAGCCCATCCCTGCGGATACCAATTCGCAGCAAAGTGCTGCAAAGTTCTGTTCCGAATGTGGATATCGCTTCTCTGGAACCGAGAAGTTCTGTCCCGAGTGCGGAGCACGGAGGTCATAATGAAGAACACACAGGCATATATTGCAGCAATCCCCGTAGCCCTCTTCATAGCTATCGAAAGCGTGACAATACTTTTATTTGGACCCTCAACCACTTTTTGGATTGAGAGCGCATTCTCTTTGGTCATGCTCGCCCTGGTGGTTTCAACCTTGTTATTTGGACCCCAAAAGAATCTTAAGATATTTGGTATCTCAAAGATACTTGTTATTGGCGTATCGTTTGCAGTCCAATTGTTGCTAGGCATACTAGGGTCCGCGTTAAAAACAGAGGCGCTTCCAGCAATTCCAATTCTCAGTTTTCTGCTAGCAAGCGCTGCGACAGCCACGCTCTTCGCAACAGGCGCTTCCGAATCTCACGCATCTACCATTGAAAACCAAATTTCAAGCAAATCGCAATCCATGCAGAACCTTGAACTTCAGCTAAGACTGCTTCTAGATGAATCACCTTCAGAGTTGCGCGCATCAATGACCAGCTTCTTGGAAACTTCAAGCCTTGCCGACCCCGCCAGTTGTGAAGCAAGCGCTCAAGTTGAAGACGAAATATCGAGCGCACTTCGTGATCTATCGCAATCAATCGAATCAAACGATATCGAAGGCGCGAACTCGAAAATATTGCGCATGACTTCATTGATAAGGCAAAGAGCAGCACTGGTTAAAGCAAGCAAGGACAGCTAATGATCGATAAGGATAAAATAATCTCGCTTCTTATTTCAAAAGAAATTCCAGTAAAAACGACCCGGAGATACAAAACTATTGGCTATCGAATAAAGCTCGAGAGTGGAACAGCCGTATATGTCTACGACAGCGGCGGCTTCTTTTGTCAAGGAAATAACGCTGATCAGGTCCGAAAAGCCATCGAAGATGAAATCATTGATGAACCAAACAACAAAGTTTTCGTTGTTTACGGCCACGATAAAACCGCACGAAACCAACTCCAACGTCTTCTCGAAGAGTTAAATCTCGAGCCTATTTTTCTCGATAATCAGCCTATAGGGGGCCGAACAGTAATCGAACAACTAATGGAATACATCCCTTGCGCTAATTTCGGGATAGTACTTATGACCCCGGACGACATAGGCTATCCAAAGAATAAACAGGATCGACCGCAGCCAAGAGCTCGCCAGAACGTAGTTTTGGAGCTTGGGATGCTACTGATGAAATTCGGCAGGTCTAGGACCGCGATCCTTCTCAAAGAAGCCGACCCACCAATAGAAAAACCGTCCGATATAAACGGCATCTTATATCTCCCTTACAAGGAAGACGTTTTTGAGATAAAGCAGAAACTAATACGGGAAATGAACAGCAAGGGGTATGAAATGGAGCAATCGAAATGAAAGCGCTACAATGCGAGCTCTGCGGTAGCACAGAGATTATCAAGGATGGAGACTTTTTCGTCTGTCAAAGCTGTGGAATGAAATATACGCTTGAAACCGCAAAGAAAATGATGGTCGAAGGTGTTGTCCAAGTCGAAGGCACAGTGAAAACAGACCGCACTGAAGATGTCGATCGATATCTCGCCTTGGCCAGAACCGCTCAAAAAGCCGGTAACAACGCTGATGCTGAGAAATATGCCTCCATGGCCCTCGAGATTGATCTTAAGAACGCCGAGGCATGGTCAATAAAGGCAAAAGCGATAGACTGGCAGCTCACGTTTGACAACGATCGCTTGTCGGAATCAAATGCAGCATGCATTAATATGCTAAAGCTGCTAAATCGAGCCCCATCAGATTTTGATGAGATAAACACCGCGCTAAACATAGCGATAGGTTTCATTGAGCATTTGCGAGCTATCGCAAACTCTGAGATAGACTATTTCTGCCAGGAACTTGCAAATCTACCGAATGCGAAGAATCTAGAGTTAATTCAATCGGGGCTCATTCGTCACCTACAGTCGCGTGAACTCCAATGGAAAAATATAGAGGCCGTGTGCGAATTACAAACGGCTGCCGTAAAGAGGCTCAGCAAAGAGCAGGGGGAGAGTGCCAAGATACCCGAGAATATCGAAGATCTCCTCGGCGCCCTTACCGAAGACCTTTCCGGTCTTGCAGCGCGCAACATTTCATCAATGTATTACAATGCTGCAATCACGATCCTAAAGTCTGCGGTCAACGGCTGCTCCACATGGTCGGAACGGTGGAACAAGGTCCGTGTATTTGATTACTACGCGACAGATGATTTCGACTATGACAACGAAAAAGAAGCTTTTGATCTATGCATAGATGCGTACGATAGTTGCATAAAAGCGGCTCGCTTAGCTATCGACCTCTTTGACAATAAAGTCACTAAACAAGGTACTGCCACAGACGAGATGCTCTTAAGATGCTGGGGCATATTGTGCAGTCTCGAGGAGCTATGTATCAAAGTTCGAACAAATCGCCGATACTACGGATACTACGGACACTCCAGCGAACAAATAACAAACGACGGCTTTTTCCTTAGCGATGAGGCAAAGCAGCTTCGGAGAGAACAGTTAGAAAAGGACATGGCAAAGCGTGACGAATACGACCCCGAGAAGAAGAAGGAACGTGAGCGCGCTGAAAAAGAAGCAGAGCTCCAAGCCAAATATTGGTTAGATAATCCTGTTAAAAAGTCGCAAAAACAAGCGCTCGAAGATGAATTTGACCGTTTGGGGAACGAACTTCGAGAGCTTAAGAGCAGACGTTCTTTCTTCAGTCCATTCGAATTCAAAGCGAAACGAGAATGTGACACAAAAATAGAACAGGCCCGCGCGCGCAGGCGGGAAATCAAAGACTCTTTGAAGGCCTTAGACGATGAACTCATGGCGTACGTGTCGAACGAAATTGAATCATAGCTTTCACCGCTTGCCGCAACAGTCCATTGGCGACCTCAAAGGCGCCTCAATGGGATAAGAGCGATTTCACACCATGGAGGAATGGCGGGCAAACGCTCGGAGTGTTCATTTGTCTGATAACCGATGTTCACTCTAGCCCGAGCAGATTAAGTCCCGCCACCGTCATCTTGCACACGAGCGGCCTTGCGGACACCTTTTCTAAATATCCGGCAGCGATTAGGCTCGACAATGACCTACTCGCTGTCGGCTTTGTCACATCGAGATAGCCCGACACACCATCAAGCGTAGATTCACCAAAGGCACCGAAGATATGCATCTGTGCCGCATAAAACAGAATATCTTTTGCCCTTTCGGTAAACGTATCGTCGAGTTCATCGATCGCCCGCTTGAGATCATCGAGTTGTACGCGCTTTTCGGCCAAATCGCTCAGAACGGCATCTTGCGCTTGCTCGACCAAATCAAGCATCATTGCAACAAACGGAGTAGCCTCGCTACCGTTAAGGGGCCTCTCCACCACGTCAAACGCCTTGTAATATGCGGTTTTATTCTCAGCAATCGTCCTAGAGAGCGACAACACCGTAGGCTGCGACAACGTCTCGTTCAGGCTCAACGCGAGAAGATACCTCCCCGTTCTCCCGTTACCGTCATAGAAGGGGTGAATATACTCAAAGAGAAAATGGCAGATTGAGGCTGCATAGAGGCTTGGGACATCTTCGCGATTGCCCAACTCTATCATCTTGCCAAGGAGGTCAATGATTTCGGGCTCCGAGGAAACACCCTGATGGAGAATCTTGCCCCGACTGTTCTCAATCACAACGGGACCCAAACGGAACATCTTGCCATCCGGACGGTCCTTCGGGTCAAGCACGCCCTTAGTGACGGCATCGAAAATCTCGCGAATATCCTCGGGTTTGCCGGGACGACTTGAACCATCCACCAGCTGAAGGTAGAGGCGAGCGAATTCAATAAAAGGAGTGTGCTCCTTTTCGGCGGCACCGCAAAGTTCGGCCGCAGCATCCTCCGCAGACTCCAGCGCCGCTTCAATCTGGCGCCGCGTGCTGTGCACACCCTCCATCTCGTTGCTGAAAACAACCTCCTCAAGCACCAGCGAACGAATCGAGGCCCCCAAAGCCACATAAGGCAAGCTGTTCCACAGGTTGGAAATCTTTCGCTCTTTTCTGAGGATCCGCTCGCTAGCAACGGACAGGTTCAAAGGAACACAAGCGAACAGTTCACCATGCTCAAGGTGAATTCCAGTCCGCACCGTGCCGTCGGCAGTAAGGCGCTCGCGCAGCAGCTCGTCATGGCAAGCATAACGATCGGAGCTTGGATCTGCATAAAAGAGTTTTTCGAGCGTCTTGTACGCCATCGCTTCATCGCTCCTTTGAAATCAAATAGCTTAATCGTCTTTCATTATTTCGAATATATCCGATATTTGCAATTAAGACTCAAGAAATGCATTGTCTAATTTCAGAATTTGAAGTATTGGGAATTAAGGGTTCTTTTTTACATAGCGAGCTAATTTCAAACCTCAGCAGAGCTTTATGCAAGAAGGCACGCTGTCTGCATCAACCGCAGGCAGCGCACCTCCTTCTATTCGAAAAGGAAACTGCGTCCCATAATTCCGGCTCAGAATGGGATGCGCTTTCCCTAACGAGCCTCTCGCGGAAACTGCATCCCACTCTGAGCGCCCATTCCGGGACACAGCTTCCCAACGGCCCCCGTTTCGGAAACCACATCCCGTTCCGAGCCTTCAAAGCGGGACGCGGCTTCCCCGAGAAAGTATCGACTACTTACCGTCGTCGTCTTCGGCTTCTTCGCGCGCATAGAGCTCCAGCATGCGGCGGCGGTATTCGCGCACAGCGAGCTTGGCGCGCTCTAGGCGGCGACGCTCACGCGGGGTGAGCTCGGACGGATCTATCTCGTCGCCATAGGTCTTATCGGCAAGAAGATGCGCCGCGTCCACGATGCGGGCATCGATGTGGCCGCTCGCCGCCTCGGCGGAAAGACGCTCGGCAATCGTATCGAGCGTAGGCAGGCCCTCGAATACGCGACCATGGCCATGCGAGGTCAGCAGCTCGTGCTCTCGTGCGAGCAGACTCGCCAAATCGTGATGGGCACGCAGGATATCGAGTGCCTCGGCAGGATGCTCGGCAACCTCTGCCACGGCGGCGACCGGCGCGGCATCGACCACGCGGTAGAAGAGCTGCGCGAGCAGCGGCATCAAGAACACCGTGATGGCACCGGCGGCAACCATGACCGACGCAATATCTTGCGACAGCGCGCCCGCGTTGACGGCCACGCTCGTCACGGCAACGATGATCGGCAGCGCCGTGGTGCAGTACAGGGCCACGGTAATGCGACCATACGCCGACACATCGCGCGTCGCAGGACAAATGCTCATAGAAATAAGAATGGGTACGGCACGAATAATCAACAACGCCACGATAAAGCCCACGAGCAGCCCGGGGCGCGACACCACGGCCGTCAGATCGATCTTTGCGCCCGACACGGTAAAGAACACCGGGATCAAAAAGCCGTAGGCCAGGCCGTCGAGCTTGGTCTCAAGCGTATGGTTGCCCTCGGGGATGATATAGCGCAGGACGAAGCCGGCGGCAAAAGCGCCCAACACGATATCGAGGCTAAAGATGGCCGAGAACGCCACGAGCGTGACCAAAATAAGCACCGTCAGGCGCACGAAGGTCTGCGACGTGGTATCGGCGCGCTCCTCGACAAACGCAAAGAAGCGGCTGCCGACGCGTTTGGAGCGGCTGGGGACCACGGCAAGCAGCACGCACACCACGGCGAACAGGCCCAAGATCAGCAGCGTCTCGATACCCGTGCGGGCAGACAGCAGTACCGACATGGCGAGCACGGGGCCGAGCTCGCCCCACGTACCATAGGCGAGAATCGAATCACCGACGCGCGTTCCGGCAAGCAACCGCTCGCGCAAGATGGGCATGAGCGCTCCAAGCGCCGTCGAGGTCAAGGCGAGCGTCACGGCGATACCGTCGAAATGGCTGACCGAGAACCACGGGGTAAAGCGCACGGCAAGCCAGGCGATACAAAATGTGACAACCCACGTGGCCATACCGTAGCGCCCCTCGACGCCCGTGATGTTCTTTGGGTCGATCTCAAAGCCGGCAAGCAGGAACAAAAATGCCAGACCGAGCTCTGACACAAGCGAGACCTCGGCATCCACATGGATGACGCCAAGCATATGAGGTCCCAACACCGCGCCGAACACGAGCAAAAAGACCGTTTCGGGAACGGGTTTTCCAGGAATCGCCGAAGCGATGAAGGGGCTTGCAAAGGCCACGAGTGCGATGATGGCGAGCGAAACGAATGCCATGTGATGCCTTTCTCTTGTTTGCGCTTCACTGTAGCACCCTCGCCGTCCTCTACGCGCCGCGAGCTGTCGTATCATAGTGAGGTTTACAAACATGTGGCTCAAGGCGACCGCAGGGCAGGCCCCGCAAACCGACCGCTGCCGCATACCGTACCGTACGCCCAACCGATCAGGAAGGCAGGAACCAATGGTCTCTCGTATCTACGTGGAGAAGAAACCCGGGTTCGACGTCGAGGCTCAGCAGCTCAAGGGCGAGCTGACCGAGATTCTCGGCATCAAGGGCATCGAGGCCCTGAGGATCATCAACCGCTACGACGTCGAGGGCATCGACGAGGAGCTTTTCCGCTCCTGCGTGCCGACCGTCTTTAGCGAGCCCCAGGTCGATGTGACCTACGACGAGCTCCCCGCAAGCGACGGCGCCGTCTTTGCCGTCGAATTCCTGCCTGGCCAGTTTGACCAGCGTGCCGACTCCGCCAGCGAGTGCGTGCAGCTCATCAGCCAGGGCGAGCGCCCCGCCGTGCGCTCCGCCAAGGTCTATATGATCTCGGGCGCCCTGGACGAAGCCGCCATCGAGGCCATCAAGCACTACGTGGTGAACCCCGTCGAGGCGCGCATCGCCTCGCTCGACCTGCCCGAGACGCTGTACATGGAGACCCCCGAGCCTCAGCCCGTCGAAGTGCTCGACGGCTTCCGCGAGCTCGATGAGGCCGGCCTTGCCGCCTTTATTTCCGAGCGCGGTCTTGCCATGGACGAGGCGGACATCGCCTTCTGCCAGCAGTACTTCCGCGATGAGAATCGCGACCCCACCATCACCGAGATCCGCGTGATCGACACGTACTGGTCCGACCATTGCCGCCACACCACCTTCGGCACCGTCCTGGATGACGTGACGATCGACGACGCCGTGGTGCAGCAGGCCTTCGACCGCTACATGGAGATGCGCCACGAGCTCGGTCGCGACGCCAAGCCCGTCTGCCTCATGGACATGGGCACCATCGGCGCCAAGTACCTTAAGAAGACCGGCGTCATGACTGATGTCGATGAGTCCGAGGAGATCAACGCCTGCACCGTCAAGGTGAAGGTCGATGTCGATGGCGAGGACCAGGACTGGCTGTTCCTCTTTAAGAACGAGACCCACAACCACCCGACCGAGATCGAGCCCTTCGGCGGTGCCGCCACCTGCGTGGGCGGCGCTATCCGCGACCCGCTCTCGGGCCGCAGCTATGTCTATCAGGCCATGCGCGTCACCGGCGCCGGCGACCCCACGGTCCCCGTCTCCGAGACGCTCGAGGGCAAGCTTCCGCAGCGCAAGCTCGTGACCACCGCCGCCGCCGGCTACTCCAGCTACGGCAACCAGATCGGCCTTGCCACCGGTCAGGTCAACGAGCTCTATCACCCCGGCTACGTGGCCAAGCGCATGGAGGTCGGCGCCGTCGTGGGCGCTACCCCGGCAAACCACGTGCGTCGCGAGTGCCCCGCCCCCACCGACAAGATCATCCTTTTGGGTGGCCGCACCGGCCGTGACGGCATCGGCGGCGCCACTGGCTCCTCCAAGACCCAGAACACCGAGTCCATCGAGACCTCGGGTGCCGAGGTCCAGAAGGGCAACGCCCCGGTCGAGCGCAAGCTGCAGCGTCTGTTCCGCCGCGGCGACGCCTGCCGCCTGATCAAGCGCTGCAACGACTTTGGCGCCGGCGGCGTCTCGGTCGCCGTGGGCGAGCTTGCCGACGGCCTGTATGTCGACCTGGACACCGTGACCAAGAAGTACGACGGCCTGGACGGCACCGAGCTCGCCATTTCCGAGTCCCAGGAGCGCATGGCCTGCGCCGTCGCCGACGGTGACGTCGAGGAGTTCATGGGCTACGCCGCCGAGGAGAACCTCGAGGCGACCGTTATCGCCGAGGTTACCGCCGAGCCGCGCATGCGCATGGCCTGGAACGGTGTCGCCATCGTCGACCTGTCCCGTGAGTTCCTCAACTCCAACGGCGCGCCCAAGCACCAGGTCGCCCACGTCTGTGCCCGCAGCGTGTGGCAGCCCAGCTGGGCCGGCGCCACGCTTGCCGAGCGCATGACCTCGCTTGTCACTGACCTCAACGTCGCCTCCAACAAGGGCCTTTCCGAGCGCTTCGACTCCACCATCGGTGCCGCGACCGTGCTCATGCCCTTTGGCGGCAAGACGCAGCTCACTCCGAGCTCTGCCATGGTCGCCAAGTTCCCCGTGGACGGCGAGACCACCACGGCAAGCGCCATGGCATGGGGCTTCAACCCCTACCTGATGGAGGCCGACCAGTTTGCCGGCGCCTACCTATCCGTGGTCGAGTCCATCGCCAAGCTCGTGGCCGCCGGCTTTGAGCACAAGCGCGCCTACCTCTCCTTCCAGGAGTACTTCGAGCGCCTGCGTACCGAGGCCGAGCGTTGGGGCAAGCCCATGGCAGCCGTCCTGGGCGCCCTTATGGCCCAGGTCGACCTGGGTGCCGGCGCCATCGGCGGCAAGGACTCCATGAGCGGCTCTTTTGAGGACGAAGCCGGCGAGCTCAACGTTCCTCCGACCCTGATCAGCTTCGCTGTCGCCGTGGGCAAGGCGGCCCGCGCCGTCTCGCCCGAGTTCAAGGGCCTCACGCACCGCGTCGTCCGCATCACCCCCGCCACCTATGGCGAGGACTACCGCCCCGACGCCCAGCAGCTGCTCGCCGCGTTTGACGCCGTCGAGGCGCTCACCGCCACCGGTGACGCCCTGGCCGTCTCTACGCCCGGCTACGGCTGCGGCGCCGAGAGCCTCTTTAAGATGTGTGTCGGCAACCAGATTGGCATCGAACTTGCCGAGGACGTGGACGTGGAGAGCCTCTTCACCCCGCTCTACGGCAGCTTTATCGTCGAGCTCGCCGAGGACGCCGAGCTGCCCGAGGTCGCCGACGGCGTTGTCGTGGAGCCCCTGGGTACCACCGTCGAGGGCTATGTCATCGACACCGGCTCCGAGGTCATCGAGCTCTCCGAGCTCCAGGAGGCCTGGGAGAGCGGCATCGAGGGCGTCTTCGCCTACCGCAGCGCCGGCGAGACCCCCGAGGTCGAGACCATCGACTTCCGCGCCAAGGACATCCACGTGTACGGCGGCGCCAAAATCGCCCGCCCGCGCGTGGTTATCCCCGTGTTCCCCGGCAACAACTGCGAGTACGATAGCGCCCGTGCCTTCCGCGCAGCCGGTGCCGAGGCCGACACCTTCGTGATCAACAACCTCACGCCCGAGGCCGTCGCCGAGAGCACCCACGAGCTTGCCCGCCGCATCCGTGCAAGCCAGATTGTCATGATCCCCGGCGGCTTCTCGGGCGGTGACGAGCCCGACGGCTCCGCCAAGTTCATCACGGCGTTCTTCCGCGCTCCTGAGGTCACCGAGGCAGTCCGCGACCTGCTCAAGGCCCGTGACGGCCTGATGCTGGGCATCTGCAACGGCTTCCAGGCCCTGATCAAGCTCGGCCTGGTGCCCTACGGTGACATCGTCGACGCCACGCCGGATGCACCCACGCTGACGTTCAACACCATCGGTCGCCATCAGAGCCGCCTGGTGCGCACCCGCATCTCGTCCAACCTGTCCCCGTGGCTGTCGCAGTGCAGCCTCGACGACCCCTACACCGTCGCCATCAGCCACGGCGAGGGCCGCTTTGTCGCCAACGACGAGGTGCTCGCCCAGCTGATCGCCAACGGCCAGGTCGCCACGCAGTACGTGGGCGAGGACGGCAAGCCGAGCATGGACCTTTCCGTCAACCCCAACGGCTCCGCACTCGCCATCGAGGGCATCACGAGCCCCGACGGCCGCGTCTTGGGCAAGATGGGTCATGCCGAGCGCCGCGGCGACAACCTGTACCGCAACGTGCCCGAGCATGTCCCCGGCGATAAGTTCATGCCGATCTTTGAGAGCGGCGTGGCCTACTTCGCTTAAAGCTATCCCATCGGGTACAATCCCCTCGGGTAACAACACCCGCCACCGGCACGCCCGGTGGCGGGTTCTTTTTTGCTTCGCGCATACAGGAAGGACATCATGGAAAGCCGCAAGCCGTATCTCGCCACCCTGCCCGGGCTCATCCTGGGCTGCCTCGTCTGCTGCGCGCTCTGGGGGTCGGCTTTTCCCTGCATCAAGATCGGCTACGGCCTCTTTGGCATTCCCGCGCACGACAGCGCCTCGCAGCTGCTCTTCGCGGGTCTGCGCTTCACCCTTGCCGGCATGCTGGTCATTGTCGGCATGAGCGTGGCCCAGCGCCGCCCGCTCGTTCCGCAAGCGCGCGATATCAAGTCTATCCTCACGTTGTCGCTCTTCCAGACTATCGGGCAGTACTTCTTTTTCTACCTGGGACTCTCGCGCGCCAGCGCCATGTCGAGCTCCATCATCGAGGCCAGCGCCAACTTCTTGGCCATCCTCTTTGCCGCCCTGGCGTTTCACACCGAAAAGCTCGATGCGGCCAAGGTGCTCGGCTGCGTACTGGGCTTTGCCGGCGTCGCGCTCGTCAACCTTTCGGGCGCGGACGGTACCTTTGGCTTTACGCTCGACGGCGAGGGCTTTATCCTGGCCTCCACCGTCGCGGGTGCCCTTTCGACCTGCCTGATCGGCATCTTCTCGCGCGAGCACGACGGCGTCTTGCTTGCCGGGTGGCAGTTCTTGGTCGGCGGCCTGGTCCTCACCGCCATCGGCTTTTTGATGGGCGGCACGCTCTCCCCCACAGCGATTGCCCCCGCCATCGCGCTCATCATCTACATGGCGCTTATCTCCGCGGTCGCGTACTCGCTGTGGTCGCGCCTGCTTGCCGTCAACCCCGTAAGCCGCGTTTCGGTCTTTGGCTTTATGAACCCAGTCTTTGGCGTGCTGCTGAGCGCGCTGCTGCTCGGCGAGGGCGCTGGCACGAGCCCCGTTACCGTCATCGTTGCCCTGCTGTTGGTCTGCGGCGGCATCATCATCGTCAACAAACCCAAAAAGGCCTAGCGAGCTCACTTTTTTGAGAGGTTGTTCGCACACTTTAGCTTATTGGAGTACATCGGTGAGCTGAGGGCCGCCACGCACGCAAGCGTGCGCCCCTTTTTCTAGCGTATCTGAACGCCGGCTTTCTTTTTCTCGGCCTTGACGCGGTAGAGCTCCGCATCGGCAGCGCGAAGTAAGTCTTGCCAGGTATCAACACTATCGCCGACCCGCGCGTAACCAATGGACATCCGCAATGCATACGGCACCTCGGCACGAGCGAGCTCGTCGTTAATCGCCGAACACAGGTCCATGATGTCCTGCTCCGCCGCTGCCTTTTGAAGCACCACGAACTCATCGCCGCCATAACGTGCGATAAAGCCACCAGACGCTGAGCAGACCTCTTTGAGCGTAGCAGATACGACCTGGAGGGCATGGTCGCCCTCCACATGTCCATAGCGATCGTTAATCTGCTTAAAGCCGTCAGCGTCCATCATGAGCAGATACACATCTTCGGCCTGATCCATATTCGAGAAGAGCGACAGCATATAGGTCTCAAAGCGGTTGCGATTGTTGAGACCGGTCAACGGGTCGGTCGAGATCATCTGCTCCTGGCAAACAATGTAGAGCTGCAACATACTTAACATGATGCCGACACTAAGGCAAGGACCCGAATAAAAGACCTGAAAGACACCAGCTACCAGGGCCGGAATGGCGAAAAATGCCAAGGTTTGATAGATGGCCTTCTTTTGTAGGCTCTCGACCTTGCAAGATTGTATAAACGCATGCAGGGACGTATATATAACGTAGCAGTAGCTGACGATGGGCTGGATCATATAGACAAAACCACGACGATACGCGCCCTGCGCATCGATATAGAACAGGGCATGCGTCCAGTAGCTCGAAAACGCCAGTACGACTACCAGCGCCGCAGGCAGCGTTACAAGCGCCACTCTAGAGCGCGCGGTCAAAAGGCGAGAACCCTGCACCGTCTCGGAATAGATAAACCAAATAAGGCACGCGGCGGCAAAGAGCGAAAACGAAACCGCGTTGGAAATCCAGTTGGCAGCAATGCCCAGCGTGCCGCCCACACCGTCCGAAAGCGTCCAGATTATATCGAATAACATGTACGCGGCAGAGGTGTAGCCGAGCGTACTAAACAATAACTGCTGGGTACTCGAGAACAAGGAGTGGCGACTTCGCGCGGCAAGCCCGATAAGAACAATCATGCATAGCAGGAATATCTCGATCTTGAGTGCCTTAACCACTAGACGCCATCCCTTCAATATCCAAGTGGTCAGAATCGCCCGATTCGTGCCTGGGCAATAAACACCCCTACTCCGCAGGGGTATAGGGAATAATAGCAGAGCGCCCGAACGTCACTGCAAGACAGCTCTCGTTCGGGCGCCCATACGGCGCGAATTGCACACGCCGGCTTGATTGACTCGCGTCGACGATTACTCGCCGTCGATGTCGGTCGCGACGGCCTCCTCAATAGCCTCGACGCCTTCGACCGACAGATCCTCTTCGCCGTGGCAGAACTTCTTATCGACCCAGCCGGTCAGAATCGGGGCCATGATGGCCGTGATGATGACGGCGGTGGCGATCTGCGCATACGCGGTGGGCGCAAGCTCGGCATAGCGCGGCGCGACCTCAGCAAGAGCAACCGGCGTGGTCATAGCCGTGCCGGCGATGGTGGAGCAAGCAACGGCGGCCTTGCCGTTGCCGCCGCACAAGCGCTCGAAGGCAAAGGTGATGGGGCCAACGATAAAGAGGGTGATGAGGCCCAACAGAATGCCGGAAATACCGCCGGTGATAAAGCTCGACAGGCTCATGGACGCACCGAGCTGAAATCCGATGACGGCAATCGCGGGATTGGCACCGGGAACCAGCAGGTTCTTGATAAACGGGAACAGGTTGCCCAGAACCATGCCAATAACGAGTGGCAAGATGGAGCCGATAATGGTGCCAATGGGAATGTTGGCGAGGCCGGAAACACCGAGGATGATCATCGTGACGGCGGGGCCAGCCGTAAAGAACAGGATACCGACGGCGCCCTGCTCGGACTCATCGCCGAACTCGCCCATGATGCCCGTATAGAGCGCCATGTTGCAAAACGTGATGCCGCCGATGATAGACACGGAGCTCAGACCCAGGAAGTTGTCGTTAAAGAAATATGCCACGCCCAGGCCGAGAGCCGCTGCGACGACCAGCTTGGGGATCAGCACGACGATACCGGTCTTGATGGCACCCGGCGTGGACTTAAAGCTGATGCCGGCGCCCACAAACAGCAGGATCGCGGCGACAATGGTATTGGAGCCACCGCGGCAGGCAGCCGTAAAGAATCCGCCGATCTCAAAAACCTGCGGGCAGAAGGTGTTGAGCAAAAGACCGACGATCATCGGATAAATCATGATGTCGCCCGGGATGCGCGGGACCTTGAATTTCTTTTGCTCGTTGGTGGTTGCTTCCTGTGCCATGAAACCCCCATTTCCGCTGACGGGATACAAAAGCCCACGTCACGCTTTGCTACAGTAAAGTTTGACCATGGTACCAGAAGAAATAGACCAGCTCGGTGAAAAACTCGACAAGTTGGGATGGAACGAGATTCGGCGCCCGCGACGCCACCCCTATATAAGGCTCAAGACGATATAGAGTACGATGCCCGAGACGCAGCACCACAGCATCGATTTTGTCTTGACCGCCACGACCACGACGCCGGCGGCCGCAATCCAGGGAACCAAGGCAGGCCAGAGCCCCGCGTCGAACGCGCCGGGACTCACCAAGTCGTTGGCGACCAGCGCGGCAAAGGCAGCGGGCGGGATATAGCCCAGGGCCTCGGTAATACGGGGCGACAGGGTCCGCCCGCGCAAGGCGAACGCCGGCGCGATGCGAAAGAACGCGATAGCAGCCCACGACGACAGCCACAGAACCAAGAACTCGTTAACGGGCATCGCGGGCACCTCTTCCGTCAAATACAGCATCGCACGCCAGCGCAATGGCAATGCCGACCACGACGCTTGCCGGCACGGTAATATTCATGAGGCCCAAGAACTTGCATACGGCGACGGACACCGCGCCCGAAACCGCCGCGACAACGTTGCCGCGCGACAACCGCTGCGAAAAGAGTAGACAGATAAAGAGCGACGTGCAGACGAAACTCGCAATAGCGGTGGGAACATCGACAACGGCGCCGACGATGGCGCCCGTCGTACACGATACGCCCCATGTTGCGATAAGGATCACGTTGAGCACAAAGGACTCGCGCGGGCCCCAATCCTCCCCTTCAACCAACTTGGCAAGCGAGATGCCATATGCCTCCTCGGTAAGTGTCGCGGCAACAGCCAGCGTCTGACGCTTCGAGGCGCCCGCCAGATGGGGTGCGATCGATGCCGAGTAAAGCGCAAAGCGCGAGGAGATGGCGGCGACGCTCGCGACGATCGATGCTGCAGGCACGCCCGCCAGCCACAGGTTGCAGATCATAAACTGGCCGCTGCCCGTCACAAACGTGCTGCTCAGAGCAAAGACCATCCAGGGCTCCATTCCCGTCTGCCCCATGATCATTCCGCACGGCGCGCCTATTGCAACATAGGTAAGCATCACTGGCCAGACGATTTTAAAGATCCTAAGGACCATGCCACTCCCATTCTGGTAAGTCGTCTGCAGCGCGCCTTGCAACGCAGCAGAAATATCAACCGGTGGCAATAAAGTTCACCTACAATTGCCACCGGATCGAAAGACACAACTTTTTAGGAAGTCATTATGACAGTTATCGATCGAGACCGGGCGCG
Organism: uncultured Collinsella sp.; assembly: GCA_937966215.1. Classification (GTDB taxonomy): domain Bacteria; phylum Actinomycetota; class Coriobacteriia; order Coriobacteriales; family Coriobacteriaceae; genus Collinsella. The sequence goes on from CALCKK010000030.1 coordinate 42,366, forward strand.
CGCGGCCTTCAAAAGCTACACCGATGCCTACGACGCCACCAACCCACGCATCGCGCTCAAAATCGAGCATACGTACCACGTGGCCGAGGCATGCGATGCCGTAGCGCGCGAGCAGGGCTGGTCGTCAGAAGATATTGACCTGGCATGGCTTTGCGGCCTGCTACACGATATGGGCCGCTTTGAGCAGTTGCGGCGCTGGGACACCTTTAAGGACGCCGAGAGCATGAGCCATGCAGCGCTGGGCATCGAGGTCCTCTTTGGCGAGAATCCCGCCGATGCACCCGCCGTAACGAGCATCCGCGACTTTATCGATGACCCGGCAGAGGACGAACTGATCCGCGCGAGCATCGCCCACCACAGTGATTTTCGCCTGCCCACGGAACTCGACACCCGTACACGGAGCTTCTGCGAGATCGTGCGCGATGGCGACAAGATTGACATTATGCGCACCATCGCCGACAGCACCGTCGACACCATCCTCAAGGTGGATGAGGACACGTTTCTCGCCAGCCACTTCTCGACACCGGCGCTTACCGCCTTTGACGAGCATCGCTGCGTCGCGCGTGACGAGCGCAACGAGCCGGCGGACTACCTGGTGGGGCTCATCTGCTTTATGTTTGAGCTCGTCCATCCGGCAAGCCGTGCACTGGCGCGCGAGCAAGGCGATATCTATCGCCTGCTCGACGCGCCCTTTGGCATTACGCGACCCTTTACCGACCCCGCCGCGCAGGCAACCTGGAGCCGCCTTAAGGACGAGCTGCGCCGCTGGCTGGCAAGCGCTTAGCACTCGAGCTGAGCCAGCAGTTCCTCAACGATCTCAACGGCATCGCCGACGACCTTGTACTGGGCGGCACCGAAGATGGGGGCATCCGGGTCCTCATTGATGGCAACAATGCACTCCGCCCCACCGATGCCGGCGAGATGCTGGATAGCACCCGAGACACCGATGCTCACGAGGAGCTTGGGCGAGACCGATACACCCGTCTGGCCAATTTGGTGGCGATACTCCAACCAGCCTGCCTCCACAATGGGACGCGTGCAACCAAGCTCGGCACCCAGGGCATCGGCGAGCTTTCGCATCAGGGGCAGATTCTTCTTGGAGCCGATGCCGCGGCCCACCACGACCAGACGCTCGGCATCGGCAATTGAGGCCTGCTGTCCCCACTCCTCGGCGGGAATCGAGATCTCGACGCGGGCCTTAACGTCATCCGCAAGCACTACCTGGGTAATCGTGCCGGAGCGGCTATAGTCAAACTCGGGCGCCTTAAAGATGCCGGGGCGCACCGTTGCCATCTGAGGACGGTGGTTGGGGCAGATAATGGTGGCCATCAGGTTGCCGCCAAACGCCGGGCGCGTCTGCTGCAGCAGACCCGTCTCCGTATCCACCGAAAGCACCGTGCAATCAGCCGTAAGGCCCGTCTGCAGGCGCACGGCAACGCCGGGTGCCAGTTCGCGGCCAAACGCGGTCGCGCCGTACAGAATGGCCTCGGGCTTGCGCTCGGCCACCAAATCGTAGATCAGGCGAGCATAGACCTCCGCGTCGTTCTGACGCAGGCGCTCGTCACGACAGACCAGAACTTCGTCCGCGCCGGCACAAACCAGGTGTTCGAGGTCCTCGAGCGAGCCCTCGGGGCTCATGCCGACCAGTGCCACCAGGCGACAGCCGCGGGCATCAGCAAGCTCGCGTCCCTTGCCCATGAGCTCGAAGGCCACGGATGCCACGGCATCGTGCTTGTCAGTTTGCACGAAGACCCAAATGTCTCGATATGCGTCAAGGTCTACCGCGCCGGCGGCCTCGTCGCGCTCGATCGAGATGGCGTTGACGGGGCAGGCGTCGACGCACCCGCCGCACAGGATACAGCCGTCGGTTACGCGGGCACAGCGATTGGGGCGCTCGCCCTCCACCACAATGCCGCCCGAGGCGCAGGCGCGAACGCAGCGACCGCAGCCGATACAGGCTTCGCTATCGATAATCAGCCCGCTCATCTATGCCATCCCCTCAATAATCTTGGCAAGTTTTACCGCCTGCCCGGACGCCGTTCCCTCGACGGCCTCGCACGTTTGGTCACGGTCGGGCACAAACGAGCGCACGACCTGCGTCGGTGATCCGGCAAGGCCGCAACGCGAGGGGTCGGCGTTTACGTCGGCAGCGCTGGCCACGCGCACGTCTGCATCCTCGGCCGCGCGAATACCGGCAATACTCGGCATGCGCAGCTGGCCAATCTCCTTGGCAGTCGTCATCGCACACGGCATCTCCAGGTACACCGTCTCCTCGCCGGCATCGCAGCCGTGAACGAGCGCCAGCGAGCCACACGTCGTAAATCCCGCGCTCTGCACACAGCTCACGTCGGTCACGCAGGGGACCCCAAAGGCGCCGGCCAGCTCGGGGCCGATCTGGGCCGTATCGCCGTCCACTGCCATCTTGCCGCAGATGAGCAGGTCAAAATCCTCATCGAGTGCCTCGATGCCGCATTTGAGGGCATAGGTGGTGGCTAGGGTATCGGCGCCCGCAAAGGCTCGGTCGGTCAGCAGCAGCGCGTCGTCGGCACCGCGGGCGATGCAGTCGCGCAGCAGCGATTCGGTCGCGGGGATGCCCATCGACACCACCGTCACACGCACGTCCATGCCAAAGCCGATAAAGTCGTCCTTCAGCGCTAGCGCACATTCGAGGGCACTTGCATCGAAGGGATTAATGACCGCCTGCTTGCCATCACGCACGATAGTATTGGTCTTGGGGTCCATCTTGACCTCGGTGCTTCCGGGCACCGCCTTGACGCACACCACCATATGGAAATCACTCATCTTCACGCGCCCCCTTTCTGAACGAGTTCATCCAAGAGCTTCTCCGTAAACAGGTTGCCGCGACCCAGCTGGCCGGCAGGATCGAGCTGGAGTTTGAGACGCGCCGACTCGACCATGGCCTCGTGGCCGTACATCGTCTCCAAGAAGCCCGCCTTGATCTTGCCGACGCCGTGTTCGGCAGAAACGGCACCGCCCATGGCCGTGACCTCGGAAGCCCACTGGGCAAAGAGTTCTCCACCACGACGGTAGTCTTGCGCATCGCGCGGCAGGATGTTCACATGCAGATGGTTGTTCCCGATGTGTCCCCAGGCAGCAGACTCAAGCCCGCTTTCGGCCAGCGTGCGGCGATAGAGGGCCATGACATCGGCAAGGCATGCATTGGGCACCGACATGTCCGAGCCCAACTTGGTGATAGTGGGATCCGTGCGGCGGCGCTCGTCGATAAGCATGTTGACGCTCTCAGGCACCGCGTGGCGGAAGAACCGCTGGCACTCGCGATCGACTTCGGTGCGGGCGACCCATGTCGCATCGTCGCGGCCGCCCGCAAGCTCCAGCACCCATCCCAGGTGGTACAGCTCCTCGGTCGCCTGCGCCTCGTCGTCGCAGTCGAGCTCCACGTAGACACAGACCTTTGCCTCGTCGTCGAGCGCCGGCAGCGAGGCAAACGCCGTCGACTGCTCGCGCTGGCGACGTAGAATATCCAGGGCGCCAGCATCGAAGTACTCGATGGCAGCCGCATGGGACAGGACAGGGCGCACGGAATCGGTAAAGGACACCGCCTTGTCCTCGCTATCGAAAAAGCAACTCACACCCCATACGACCGAAGGTGCCGCCTGCAGGGCGATCTCGAGCTCGGTAATGACGCCGAGCGTGCCGCACGCGCCGATAAAGAGGTCGATGGCGTCCATATCGTCCGCAACGAAATAGCCTGAGGCATTTTTTGTCTCGGGCATGGTATAGCCGGGAAGATCGAGCTCGAGCGTACGGCCCGCTGCCGTCACGAGCGACAGGTGGCGGTCCTGGGCAAAAGCCTCGCCGCGCTGAAGCTCAAGCAAATCGCCATCAGCCAGCGCGACGTGGAGTCCCGTGATATGCGGGCGCATGGGACCGTAAGCGTAGCTGCGGGCGCCTGAGGCGTTGCATGCCGCCATGCCGCCCAGACAGGCAGATGCCTCGGTGGGATCGGTGGGAAAGAACTGCTCGGGGGACTCTTGGAACTCCTCGTAGGCCTCAAGCGATGCCTGGTCCCAACCAGCGGTCGGCAGTACCTTCTTGCTCAGCTGCTTACGCAGCTCCGAGAGCACAACGCCCGGCTCCACGCGCAGCAGAAATTGGCCTTGTTCATCGCGGCGAAGGCCCAAGTAGCGATTCATACGGGAAGTATTGAGGATATGCCCACCGTGGGGCACGGCACCGGCGGCAAGGCCGGTTCGGGCGCCCTGAACCGTTACCGGGACACGCTCGGCATGGAGCGTTTCCAAAATGGCACGGACCTCGTCTTCCGTTGTCGGAAACGAGATGCTCGATGCTTCGCCCGATGCGCGAGATTCGTCGCGGCCATACTCTTCGAACTCGTCGGTGAAGGGTTTGATGGTTGCAGACACGCGAACTCCCCCTTTATCTAACTACAGTGTTTGCAGGGAGATGTTACCGCATCGTTTCGTCGACGTGTTCGAAACCGTCTCCATAATTGGCGATTTTTACGTTTGCGCAATTCGGCGAGCGGCTGGATTTCCTCGGCAGACGATGCTTTTGACAAATATCGCCCCGCCGTCGCCGACCGCTCGATTGTCGCTCGAAAAAAGTTGAAGTAATTATTTCCATCTTTTACCTGCGGAGATGTCAATCCGTCAAGCATTTGGTCAGAAATTGGTCAAGTAGCGGCTGATACGGTCGGCGTCGACAGCCAAAACCGATAGAAGTTTTGGCCCCAGAAGCAGGGAGGTTCCCATGGCATATTACTGGCCCCAGTACGGCGTCGCCATCGAGGTCGACGACGATCCCTATCTCCTGCCTTTCGACGAAGAGGCGTTCCCCGAAACGGCGGTCTACCACGTCACCACCGATGTTATCTGCGACCCCGAGTCGTTCTCGGCGCTCGCCCACCACATCGCGCGTATCCACGACATCGAGCTCCCTCACGACTTTGACGAGCTCATCTACTCGCGCCGCCTGATGCTTCACATGCTCTTTGGAGCGGACCCGTCCACGTTCGCACGTGTCTACACCACCAAGGACGCCGCATGAGTGCGAAGAAGCCGCCCCGCCTCGCAGGACTGGGGCGTCGCAAGAAACTCGTCGTTGTCTGTCTGGCTATCGTCTGCGCCCTTGTCGCCGTAGGACTATACGCCTGGCAGTCGCAGCCCGTGCCCGAAGCGGGCGCCTCAGTCACGACGGCAGAGGGTAAATCGCGACAAGAAATCCAAGATGAGCTCGATGCCATCGTCCGCGACAACATGATGACGATTTCGGTCGCGCCGGTCGCTCAGCTACAGGAGGACGGCAAGCTGCGCGTCAACGTGCAAAACGTCCAAGACAATAAATTTCCCCAGCGATTCCGCGTCATCCAAAACGACGAGACCATGTACGAATCCGGTGTGGTCGAGACCGGCAAGACAATCGAGACGTGCCCCGCCGGCGACATCAAAGAAGGCGAGGCATACATCGAGATCCAGGCACTCGATGCCAAGACCCTCGACAGCCACGGCAATCCGACACGTGTCAAGGTACGGGTTGAGCAAGCCGAGAACTAGCTTTTTCGACCGACGCGGCACCGCACGCAATTCACCAGCATTCGTCCAATCATCGCGGGGACGGCCCGCGGCGAATAGAAAGGAACGACCATGGACATCACCAGGAACATGAACGGAGCCAGAGCGCTCGTCGTGGGCGCAGGGCTCGCGCTCTCGCTCGCAATGGGCGCCGCCCCGACGCCAGCTCTGGCAGCCGGGCGCGTTGGAACCACAAAAGTAATGGTCAGGACCGAGATCGACAACGTAGAGTTCAAAGTTCCGACGGTTATTCCCTTCGTCGCCAAGGCCGACGGCACGCTTCAGGGCCCCTCAGAAGACGCGACCACCATCGACAATCATTCGGCCTACGGCATCCATGTCACCAACATGAAGATCGACGCCATGAACACCTGGACCATTGCCGCCGACGCCAAGGCCGGAACCGCGCAGAATTCCATCGACTTTAAGGTCGGCCCCAACGGCGCACTCCAGAACGCCAGCGCCGCAATGCAGGAGACGGGCCTCGATCTTTCCAAGAATGCAGCCTTCGACATGGGCTACCAGGGCATTGCCGGCGGCACGGACAAAATTAAGCTCAAGACAAGCGGAAACGTCGCCCGCGTCACGCGCGACATCTTCCGCGTAACCGGCGAAGGCGATCAAGTTGCAACGATCACCTGGACGGTCGAGCCCGGTGCGCACACGGCATAAGGCCGTCGCCCTGGCCACCGCCGTCAGTATCCTAGCGTTTGGGCCAGCCATGGCCTTTGCCCAGCAAGAACAGGCGCAGGCCGCCACGCAGGTGACGGTCGACCTCTCGGAGCTCGACCGCGGCAACTGCAAGGAACCGTTGGCACAGACAGACGACAGACGATGGCTCTTGGCAGCAGGCGCCACGACAGCAGGCGCGGGAACCGCCGGCCTCGGTCTGCACATCAAACGCAGCCAGAAACGAAACACGGACAGGCCGCACTAAATTAGCTAAGGAGACCCCATGGCATCGAAGAACCTTTTGCCCGTCGTCGCACTCTGCGGCGCGCTCGCAACCGGAACGCCTGTCGCCGCTTGGGCGACTCCCGTCATGGCAGACTCCTTACCAGCAGCCCTAAGCTCCGCACCAAATCCGTCGAGCGCCATTGCGTGCAAGCGTTTTTCGTTCGCACAGGCCGCAATCTCAACCTCGGGATGCCTTCGTCGTAATACGGACGGCTCGATAGTCGTGGATATCAATCGTTCGAACAAGGCAAACGGCTCCCAGGCGGGGTGCGCCGTCTGCACGTGGCGCTCGATTGTGCTCGATGCAGATGGCGATCCGTGCGATTTGGGGTTGCGCATCGATATCGCTTCGGTCGATGACTCGGCGAACGGAGCGAAGGTCGCCTTCGACGGTGCGTTTTTCGAGAAAGGAGGCGGTATATGTCTGGGCTGCGCCGCCGCGAATGCAGACGATGTGCAGCCCACCCTCTCATTCACGGCATCGCTGCGGCTGACCAAGGCGGGCACCGATGCCATCGCGGCGGGAGAAGCATCCCTGCTGTTCTACGCCGCCAGCACCGAAGACACAGACATTCATTTCGAGAAGCCAGCCGGATCGCTCAGCCTTACGCGCGGGACGGAGGCAGGCCCTATTGCGATCGATACCCACACGCTAGGCAGGCAACGCATTCTTGCCGACCCGGCGCTTCTCGAGATGGAGTGGAACGGATCCGGAGCCGTCGGGATTGTCCCCTCCGCGCTTGACGCCAAGACGCTCCCCTCAAACGACGAACCCATCAACGCAACCATACAAGAAGAGAGCACGGACAAAGAAGCAGGTGCGGGCGACACGCCGTCGCCGACAAACAGCGTCCCAGCTTCTTTCGAAGCACCGAATGAGCCCGCTACCGGTCCAAACGATCCCGAGCTCGCGGACAGTCTGGGGCTTGCTGATCCTCAGGAGATCGATGAAGGTAACTGCTGCGTGCTTGCCGCCCTCGACCACACAGAGGTCATCGATGCTGCAAACATCGAAGTTGCCGCCGCCAATCAGCCCGTCCGCAAGTCGGCCATCATCGCATTTCCCGAATCCATCGAAGTCGTCTTTTTGCCATCGGGCGAGGTCGTGGCCCCAACACTGCTCACCTTGTTGGGCGCCAAGAATACTCGAAACGAAATTAAAAAGGTCACGGTTGTCGACCCTGCAACCACCGCTAAACTGCGTCTATACGCCGTTGCCCCAGACGGAGGCAAGACCTTGGAATTCGATGGCGACACACTTCTAGCCTGGCGACGTCTGGACATTATGCAAGACGTCTCGTATCAGATCGAACTCGAAGGGTTTGATCGTGCCCGCGATGCCAATATCATCGCCGCGGCTATTGAATCCCCGCAGCGGCTTATGACACTGCGCTTTGACTACTACCCCTATGTCCCGACAACCACCTGAGGCTTAAATGCTGCGCATCATTCCTAATACCACTTATATAACGTATTAGATGAGTCGCGATGTGCCTCGCATTTCGTTCTGCTACGATTGCCACGTTGGCATCAATACAGGAGGGCTCATGCCGGGCTTGGGAACAATCATCAACGTTGCGCTTTTAGTTGCGGGCGGTCTTTTGGGATTAGCGGGCGGCCGCTTCATTACACCGCGCATCCAAGACACGCTCATGAAAGCATCGGGGCTGTGCGTCCTGTTTATCGGCCTGGGCGGCACCATGCAAAAGATGCTCATCATCGATGGAAAGGCGCTAGCGACCACCGGTACCACCATGCTCATCGTCTCATTTGCGCTCGGCTCGCTCATCGGCGAGGCCGTCAACTTGGAAGCCGCCATCGAGAACCTTGGCGAATGGCTCAAGCGCAAGACTGGCAGTGAGGGCGATAACGAGTTCACCAACGCTTTTGTCTCGACTTCACTCACCGTGTGCATTGGCGCCATGGCCATTGTGGGATCGATCCAGGACGGTCTGCTCGGCGACTGGTCAACGCTTGCCCTCAAGGGCGCACTGGACTGCATCATCGTCTGCACCATGACGGCCTCGCTTGGCCGCGGCTGCATCTTCTCGGCCCTGCCCGTCGCCGTGTTCCAGGGGACGATCACGTTGTTTGCCAGCGCGCTCTCCCCCATCATGACCACAGCTGCCCTCAACAGCCTTTCGCTCGTAGGTTCCATGCTCATCTTCTGTGTCGGCGTCAACCTCATCCGTCCTCAGACCTTCCGCACGGCCAATATGCTTCCCTCCGTCGTCATCGCCGTCATCTACGCCCTCCTGTTCTAAATCTATCAACGCAGCGGCATCTCGAACATCTGTTTGATGCTGTGCTATGATATGAGGTCACCGTAGCTGTGTTCGAGAGGAGGAGCGGTGGCCGACCAGGACATCAAGATGCTCATCGAGCGCATCATGGCCGAGGCCCGGACCCATCAGTCCGCCCGCTTCTCAAACGAAACCTACGCAGACGAGCCGATTCTCAAAACCGGCCGACAGATGCAGAATTTCCTCCCCGACCAGTACCGTAAAATGCGCGAGATATCGCGCTGGCAGGATGACCCCAAGGGCGGTGCGGGCCGCTGGCTTTCGGAAGCCGAGCTTTTTTACCGCCAGGGCCTGCTGATGGCCGACTTTGAGGACGACTGTCCCTACAACGGCACCTTTAAGTCGTACTTTCCCACCTACAACGCCATGAGCGACCGGCAGCTGCGCGGCTACTTTACCTGGCGTGCCCAAGTGCGCCGCGGAACCGTCGAGGAAACGTCTACGTCCTTTGCCTTTCTGTATCTCTATGAGCTGATCTGCGGCATTGGCGTAGATGATCCACTCGATGGTTTTAACAAGATCAGGGCTTTTTGGGATGTCTATCGCGCCTTCGAGCCCGGCATCGACCGGTTTGCGCGCGTGTGGCTGCAAGATTACGCCGTGTTCCACGGGCTCGACCCCAAGCTGCTTCGCGACTCTAAAACCGTCATGTTCGATAACGCCCTTATCGAACTGCGGCGCGCGGCACGAGACCTTGTACCGGCACCGTCCGGCCAGACCCCTAAGCGTCGCAAAACCTCCGAGCCCACGCTCCCCCTTCCGCCCGATGAGGTGCGCGAGGAGCGACTCATGGCCGCCATCAACGCCCTCTCCACGTACAACCTAAGTAGCTCGCGGCTCGACCGCAGCCACCACCGCGATCTGCGCCACGTGGCGTGCGCCGTGTATGTCCGCATGGCGCGCTACTATGACACGCACCGAAAGACCGGCATCGTGGCAAGTTTATTTGGGGAGGAGACGGCAATGCCCTACACCATGTTTGCCTCGGCCGTATTCTTTGCGCCCGAGCGCCACGAGGACTGCGAATACCGTCTGGACCCCATCCATATCTACCGTTGCCAAAACGGCTTTTGGGAATGCATGCGTATCCACGGTAGTAGGCAAAAGAGCAGCAAGCTCGGTGAAATGATGCGCGCCTGCGACCAACGCCTGCGCCTGGCGCTGGACCCTGCCCATCCCCTTAAGGAAGAAAAGGTCCCCAAATATCTGGCCAAGATTATCGATGACGAGATTGTGGCATGGCTTTCGTGGGACGCCGCACACCAGCCCGTCAAGATCGATATCGATCTGAGTCAGCTGGGGCATATTCGGAGCGCCGCCGCACAAACGCGCGAGGCGCTTTTGATTGACGAGGAACGCGAGGACGGCTCGTCCGCAGAAGCCGAGGCAGCGGACTCAGGGCAACCGGAAGCCGAGCCCGTAGCCGACGCGATGGTCGAGGCGGTCGCGGCGGCTGCAGGGCAGGACGAGTCCGACGAGCCGACCATATCCACCGAACAGTTTGGTGTCGTGGCACCGCTTCTCGCGCCGACGCCCACGTTCGCAGCTGCTACGCCCGCTGACGCCACAAACGAACTCGCGCCCGCCGCAAACGCCTATCTCCGCGCTCTGCTCGAGCACAACGCAGTACAGGCGGAATCGGCGGTAGTGCAATCGGAGCAGAGCGAGGACATGCTCGTCGATACCATCAACGAGGCGCTCTTTGACCTGGTGGGCGACACCGTAATTGAATTTAGCGCAGCAGGGCCGCAGATTATCGAGGACTACGAAGCAGACGTGAGAGGATACCTAGACCATGAGTGATACCGCATCCGCAGCACCTCGCGTGCCCAAGCGCGTCGCTGCCGTCATTCTCAACTCGCTCAAGGGCGGCGTGGTCCCGCGCATCGGCCTTCCTTACATCACCGTAGGGCGCGAGGTCGAGATCCGCGCCCTGCTCACCGATCTGAGTCTCATCGCCGACGGTGGCGCGAGCTTCCGCTTTCTGGTCGGTCGTTACGGCGCCGGCAAGAGCTTTTTGCTCCAGACTATCCGCACGCACGCCATGGGCGAGGGGTTCGTCGTCGCTGATGCCGACCTGTCGCCCGAGCGCCGCCTGCAGGGCGGTCAGGGACAGGGCCTTGCCACCTACCGCGAGCTCATCCGCAATATATCGACCAAGACGCGCCCCGAGGGCGGTGCGCTCAACCTTATTCTGGATCGCTGGGTCGCCTCGTGTGCCGACGTCGACGAGTCGGTCGTCAATGCCCAACTGGCCCCGCTCGAGGAGATGGTCCACGGCTTCGACTTCACCCGCATGCTCCGCCGCTATCGCATGGCCGCATCCGGGGGCGACGAAGAGACCATGAGCCGCGTGACCAAATGGATTCGCGGCGAATACCGCACCAAGAGCGAGGCACGCGCCGAGCTGGGCTCCTCGACCATCATCAGCGATGACGACTGGTACGACTACGTTAAGCTCATTGCGCGCTTTTTGGTTTGCAGTGGCTACAAGGGCATGCTGGTGCTCATCGACGAGCTCGTGAATCTGTATAAGATTCCCAACGCCATCACGCGCCAATACAACTACGAGAAGATCCTGACTATGTACAACGACACGCTCCAGGGCAAGGCGCAGTACCTGGGCATGATCATGGGCGGCACGCCAACCTCCATCGAAGACCGCCGCCGCGGCGTGTTCTCCTACGAGGCCCTGCGCAGCCGACTCGCTCAGGGCCGCTTTGCGCGCGAAGACCTTAAGGACATGCTCGCGCCCATCATCCGCCTGCAGCCACTCACCTACGAGGAGCTACTGGTGCTCATCGAAAAACTCATGCAGATCCATGCCGGCTACTTTGGCTGGACGCCCACGCTTGCCGAAAACGACTTGGTGGACTTTCTCAAGATTGAGTTCGGCCGCGTGGGAACCGATACGCACTTGACGCCGCGTGAGGTTATCCGTGACTTTATCGAGCTGCTCGATATCCTGTGTCAGAACCCCGATGCAAATGTGGCCGAGCTGCTGCAAAGCGTCGGCGGCGACGCGCTGGCGCCGGCAGCCGCAACAGGCGACACCGGCACCGCAGGCGGCAACCGCAACTTCGCCGAGTTCACCATCTAACCTACCAAAAAGGGACAGGTTTATTTTGGCAGGTTTTATCTGGGCAAACGTTGAAGCAGTAATGCAGCAAGCCGTTGCCAGCCGCGTTGAGAGATTCGTTGTTGAAAGGAGGCCCCGTGAACGCCTTTGACCGCTACGCCCCGTTTATCCAAGACTTCATCTACTCCCACGATTGGGAGAGCCTACGCTCTATCCAGGTTGCAGCAGCTGATGCCATCTTTAACACGCAAGATAATGTGCTCCTGACGGCATCCACGGCTTCCGGCAAAACCGAGGCAGCCTTCTTTCCCATCCTGACCGAGTTTTGGGAGAACCCGCCCGCAAGCGTGGGCGCCCTCTACATTGGCCCCCTCAAGGCGCTCATCAACGACCAATTCGTCCGCCTCAACGACCTGTGCGAAGAAGCCGATATCCCCGTCTGGCACTGGCATGGCGATGTCTCGCAATCACACAAGGCCAAACTCATCAAAAAACCGAGCGGCATCCTACAGATTACGCCCGAGTCGCTCGAGGCGCTCCTGATCCATAAGCACATGGCGATCCCGCGCATGTTTTGCGACCTGCGCTATGTGGTTATCGACGAAGTCCATTCGCTCATGCGCGGCGACCGCGGCGGGCAGACGCTCTGTCTTATCGAGCGCCTCTCGCGCATGGCAGGCGTGCAGCCCCGCCGCATTGGCCTTTCGGCCACCATCGGCGACCCCGAGCGCACGGGCGCCTTTCTCTCGCAGGGAACGGGGCGCGACTGCGTTATCCCCCGCTTTGAGGAACCGCACCGCGTGTGGCGCATCTCCATGGAGCACTTCTACAACTCGGGCCCCCAGGCTCAGCAACGAGGATTCGTAGGCACAGGTCCACAAGAAGCCGAGGTGCTTGCTTGCGAGCGTATTGAGACGGCGGCGCCCGCGGCGCTGCCCGCATCCGGACAAGACATGTGCCACAGCGGACAGCTTACACAGGAAGAACACCGTCAACGTCGTGAGCAGGCGCGGGGCAAGGCCGCTCCCAAAGACCGTCGCACTTCCTCGGCCCCCGAGGGCGAAGTCGACATCCCACGAGCGACCGAGCAGGCGCTTCTCAACCCCACCGACACGGCGCCCGACAACGCCGACCCCGGCATGGGCTATATCTTTGAGCATACGCGCGGCCGCAAATGCCTGGTCTTTGCCAACTCGCGCGAGGAGGCAGAGGCCGTGTGCTCCATGCTGCGCAGCTACTGCGAGAGCCGGCACGAGCCCGACCGTTTTCTCATCCATCACGGCAATCTTTCGGCATCGCTACGCGAGACGGCCGAGGAGCTCATGCGCGACGAGGAGCAGACGCAGACAACCGTCACCACCTCTACGTTGGAGCTCGGTATCGATATCGGCCGCCTGGAGCGCGCCTTCCAGATTGACGCGCCGTTTACCGTTAGCTCCTTTTTGCAGCGCATGGGGCGCACGGGCCGTCGCGATCTTCCGCCCGAGATGTGGTTTGTCATGCGCGAGGAAGAGCCCGAGCCGCGCACGATGATGCCCGAAACCATTCCCTGGAAGCTCCTGCAGGGTATCGCGCTCGTACAACTCTATCGCGAGGAAAAGTGGGTCGAGCCACCCAAGCTCGATCGTCTCCCCTACAGCCTGCTCTATCACCAGACTATGTCGACCCTCACCAGCACCGGCGAGCTCACGCCGGCCGAACTTGCCCAGCGCGTGCTCACGCTCAGCTATTTCCACCGTGTCTCGGCAGACGATTACCGCGTGCTGCTACGTCACCTCATTAAGATCGACCATATCCAGGTCACCGAAGGTGGCGGGCTCATCGTGGGTCTCGCGGGCGAGCGCATCATCAACAACTTTAAGTTCTACGCCGTGTTCCAGGAAAACGAGGAGTTTACCGTCCGGAGCGAATCGGCCGAGCTGGGCACGATCGTTAATCCGCCCCCGCCCGGTGAGCGCATCGCCATCGCCGGACACTGTTGGATTGTCGAGGAAGTGGACTGGAAGCGCCACACTGTCTTTGCCACGCAGGTCAAGGGCCGGGTGCCGGCCTACTTTGGCGACTGCCCCGGCGACATTAACACGCATGTGCTCGAGCGCATGCGCAAGGCGCTCAACGAGCACGCGACATATCCGTACCTTATGGGTAACGCACGGGCCCGCTTGGCGCAGGCTCGTCATACCGCCGAGATTTCGGGGGCGGGAACCAAGCCGCTCATTAACCTGGGCGGCGATACCTGGGTGCTCTTCCCCTGGCTGGGCAGCTACGCCTTTTTGGCGCTCGAGCGCATGCTCAAGATTAAATGTGCCGCGGAGCTGGGCCTTCGCGGGCTCGATCCGTCACGCCCGTACTTTATGCAGTTTAAGATGAAGGCCGACGAGGAGACGTTCTTTGAGGTGCTCGCCGCCGAGGCCGAAAAGGACTTCGATCCCATCGAGCTCGTCTATCCTGGCGAGGTGCCTTACTTTGACCGCTACGACGAGTTTGTTCCCGAAGAGCTCGTGCGCAAGGGCTTTGCCGAAGGCGTGCTCGACATCGAGGGTATGAAGCAGCGCGTTCTCGGCTGGCGCGACCACGCCTAAGACCAGTCTTTTTTGGGACGGGGAGACTTACTTGTCGTGAAGGACGGTGCCGAGGAAGTCGGTGTCGAAGGGCACGGCTTCGGCAAAGGCGTAGTCGCCGTCGCTGGCGATGAGCAGGTAGTTCTCCTCGCCGCCGAACTCCGTATCGCCACAAGGCGCCACCCAAGCGCGGTTGAACACCTCAAGTGCCGTGGCAACGCAATCGCGCAGGAACGTCACATCGCTCCCCTCGTTTGCGCTCACGATATTGGCAACGTAGATGCCGCCGGCATTCAGGCTGCCCCGCACCAGGCGCAGCGCCTCAACGGTCGCCAGCTCGCGCACAGGCTCGGCACCGCCAAAGCAGTCGCTCACAACGACGTCGTAGCGACGATGGCCCACGCTCGTCACACCCAGATACGAGCGAGCCTCGGCGGTAATCACCCGCAGGCGATCGCCCACCGTGTGCTCCAGTTCATCCAGATAGAACCAACGGCGCGCCAAGCGCGTTATCTCTCCGTCATACTCGATGACGTCCATACGCAAGCCCTCATGCGACAACAGTGCAAACTTGGGATAGGAAAACCCACCGCCGCCGAGCATAAGCATGCGGTCGATGCCGTGACCATAAGCGTCGCGCATTGCATCCTCGGCCTCAAACACATCGTCAAATGCACGATAGTACGCAAAGGCCGGCTCCGCCCAACGATCGCCAACATAGCTCGCGCTTTGGTAGACGCCGCCCTGCACGAGCACACGGACCTCGTCACCGCCCTCATTGTGCATGCGCTTCACCCGCGCCAGCCCGTTGCGGGTCCTCGCGACCTGCAAACAGGCAGCGCGAACAGCGACGGCGGCCGCACCAAGCGCCGCGGCTCCCAGGGCAACGCCGGCAACGACGCCGGCAGAAACACTTGGCTTGTTCATCTAGAGCTCCTTCTGCAGATAGAGTCCATGGTCATAAAACCCAAGATGGCGATAGTACTCGCGCGTACCAATCGCGCTGATCACGTTGATGTGCGTATAACCGGCATCCCGAGCTATCTGGCACGCACGCTCCACGAGCAAACGTCCCAATCCATGGTGCTGCGCCGCCTGACCCTGGTCGCCCACGCGCGCCGCCATACCGTACACGTGCACCTCGCGAATCATCGCCTCGTCCGGCGTCGTCGGCAGCTCGTCCACATGCGCGGCAACAAAAGCGCGATCGGGCAGCGACAACCGCAAAAAGCCCGCGATCTTGCCCCGCGGCGTCACCCATTGCAAAAAGTGCTCGTAAGTCACCGGCGTCTCGTACGCCACTTCCTCATCAAGGGTCAACTCGTCCAGGTCGGCACCCGCCGTGCTGATCTCGCGATAGCGAATCTCACGCACCGTCGCACCGTCACCCCGAGCAGCCAGGCGGTTCTCGACGAGCTGACGTAGGTTGGGCTTCTTGTTGCCCACCATGATGTCGTCGGAGCTAAAGTCGCGAATCATACGGCTGATGCGGCAGAACGCCGGCGTCACCACGATGTCGTCGGCCAGCACATCGAGCAGCTCTTCCTCGGTATAGGGGCGCCACTCGCCACGCTCATAGCAGCCCACCAGACGCGAGCCCTCGATGAGCGCACACGGGTAAACCTTGACCTCGTCGGGCATAAAGGCCCCTTCGGTCATAAAGCGCTCGTAGTCGCGCTTGTCCCCCTCGGGCGTGGCGCCCAGCAAGTTGAGCATAAAATGCGCGTGGATCTTAAAGCCAAACAGGCGCGCAAGCGAAAACGCCCGCTCGATCTGCGCCACCGAAATGCGACGCTCGTTGATATCGAGCAAATGCTGGTCGAGGCTCTGGATACCCATCTGAATCTTGGTGCAGCCCAGACGGCGGATAAGCGTGAGGGCCTGCGGCGTTACGGCATCGGGGCGCGTCTCGATAACGAGTCCCACCACGCGATGCTTCGCCGTCTCGTTGATGCGCTGCTGACGCTCGAGCTCCTCCATCGTTGCCGTCTGCCACTCGGTGACCTCGCCCCACGGCGTACCGGGGCCGTACAGACGACGCACCGCGCGGTTATAGCCGCCCACGGCAACATCCACACGCTCCTGCTCGTCGGCAACGCCGGCAGCGAGCTTGGCCTCGTCTGTCGCAATGCCGGCAGCCCGATAGCGCTCGCGGCGCTCTGTTACCACCGGCGGCAGGGCATCGGCGGGAGCGTCATCGAGCAGGCGCCCCGCCTCGGCACGGCTGATGCCCGGACGCGCCAACATGGGGTTTGCCGCCACGCCCGCCACCGCATCATCATTGAGCGCACGGAAGAGCTCCGACATAAACCATGCCTGATACCCTTGCGAATAGTCGCTCCAGGTACCGCCGAGCACGATGAGCTCGATCTTGTCGGTCGCATGCCCCATCTGCGAAAGCGCCGTCAAACGGGCGCTCACCTGCAGATACGGATCGAAGCAGTTTTGCTCCGCACGGGCGCACGCCGGCTCGGCGTGCAGGTAGCTTTTGGGCATGCGCAGATCGTTGGGGCAAAACAGGCAATCGCCCGAGCATGGCCAGGGCTTGGTGATGACGGTAATGGTCGCCACGCCCGAGGCCGTTCGGCGCGGCTTCATACGCAGCACCTGCAGCAGTTGGCGTTCCAGATCGGCATCGACATTCCATCCAGCCCAACGAGCCGGCTCCTCGCGCTTCACCCGCTGGTAAAACGGCAGCAGGCGGCGCTTGGCCAAATCGCGTTTGTCGGCGCCCTCACGGCGCGCCTCGGCATGTATCAGCTTGACGAGTGCCTTGTCGTCCACGGTCTCGCCGCGACGCAGAGCCTCGAGTATGTTCAAAATGATCTGTTCCATGCCCCCATTGTAAAGGCAAAGGCGCCGGAGCCAGTCACGGCCCCGGCGCCTCCATCAAAGAGCATGCCTATATGCACCGATCTCCGAAAACCGCATGTCACACCGATTCGAACGACATGTCGCCCGAACCGACCTTAAAACGATACGTTGCAGACTTGTCACCGTTGTCGAATTCAGCATTCAATATGGTCTCGCCATCGTAGCCAAGCGGAAGGAAATCGCTCTCAAAGTCACCGCTGCCCACGGTGAGGCTCGCCTTAAAGCCCGTAGAGTTCGGAACCGATATCTCCACATCGCCCGAGCCCACGCTTACGTCCATCGACTTCGCGGGGGCCTGGTAGAGCTCGAACGCCACATCGCCCGAACCGACCTCGGCATCCAAGGTGTCGGTTACGGTGCCCGCAAACTCGATGTCTCCCGAGTCCAAAGTCAAGTTGAGGTCATGACACGCAATGTCCGTGACCGTCAGATCGCCCGATCCTACATTCGCTGTAATGCCCACCATGTTATCGGCAACTTCGCGCGGCAGTTCGACGGTAACCGTGCGGTCAATGGCGCGCTCGTCATCGCAATCGAACTGGCGAATCTTGAGCGCAGAACCCTTAACCTCGGCCAGATTCTGAGTGGCAGCATCGTAGGTAGCTACCCCCTTTGCAACACGACCGCTCTCGATGACACGCACCTGCCCGCCGGAAACGCACTTGATCTCAACCTCACCCGATGTCACATCCAGGTCAAGGGACTGGAATGAGTCGGCATCAAACGTTTCGCTCGAAAGCTGCCGAGACTGAGCGGAATAGTTACCGCCATCCAAAGAATCGTCCCCGTCAACCACATCGTCCATACCGGACAAACCGGATGCAATATCGCCGAGATCCCACGGGCCATCAAAATGAAACAATATCCGCGAAGTGCCAAAGATAAGCCCGATGATGAGCACGAACGCTCCGATACCGACGCCCAGGCGGACCTTGGACTCATGCGAGAGCTTCATCATTCATCACCTTCTTTGGCGCTCGGCTCAGCGGCGGTCGAGGAAGCCACGTCAGTATCAACCGCAGCGGAAACATCCTGAGCCTTAGCCGCCTCCGGCGCCGGACCAACCTGAATATCCCCGCGTGCCCAATCGCCATCGAGCGCACGCGCCACCCAGTGATAGATGGGGATTGTAAAGAAGATCAGCGCGGCAAAGGAGCCACCAAACAGGAACATCAGCAAAAAGAACAGCAGCCAGCACACGGCCCAATACGGAAACGACTGGAACGGACCTTTCACCGGAGTCGAGCCAGCTGCGCCGCCACTCGTCACCTGCGCCGTAGCGGCATTGGCGGCCTGCGCGCTCCAGCTTGCCGCTTGCGCCGCCTTGGCGGCGGCATCACTCGCCTGTGTTGCCGCCTCGGTAGCACGTGCCGCTGCCTCATGGGTACGGGCGCGCTCCGCTGCCTCGGCCTCGCGCTGACGGGCGCGGTCCTCGTTCTCAAACTCGATATCGTCCTCGATCTCATCGCTCGGATTAAGGAGCTCATCCAAACTCACGCCATAGAGTTTTGCGAGCGAGATCAGGTTCTCGGTATCGGGCGAGCTCTCCGCACGCTCCCATTTACTGACCGCCTGGCGCGACAGCCCCAGCTTTCGCGCCAGCCCTTCTTGGCTAAAACCCTTGCTGCGACGAAGGTCGGCGAGCCGCTGCGCAGTTTCTACATTCATGGTTCCTCCTATGCGATGCCAGCCGTGCCGCCGGACCGTTTTTGTTCTTAAGGCGCCTTGCACAGTTAAAAATCTATCCGCCACCGCCAAAAGCATGCCACCTATTCTAGTGAGATTTTTGACAACCGGCGGTTGCGGGCATATATGAGCTGCGGAAATGTGTCCAAACAAAGCAATGACCCGCAGCTCGGTTGTCCCCGTTGCGGCGTTAACGGTAGTATGGTCGTACTGTTTATTCCGCACCGCCAACGGAGGGAGTTCCGCGCCGTGAACCGCGATTTCGCCTCATCGCTCATTCAGCTCAACAATACGTTCTATCGCGAGCACTCCGCCTCCTTCTCCGATACGCGCCAGGCACCGTGGCCCGGCTGGGTACGCACCATGGACATAGCGCTCGAGCAGCTCGACGTCGCCACGATCGAGCATCCCGTCCGCGTCTTCGATCTTGCCTGCGGCAACATGCGATTCGAGAACTTTGCCGCCGGCGGCGCACTTTCCGCCAAGGGCGTCGACGGCGCAAACCCCTCGGCAGACGCCAGTTGCCCGTTTGAGTTCTATGGTGTTGACTCGTGTCAGGATTTGGCTATCGATGCGCACGGTCACGCCCTGCGCATTCCCAACCTGCACTTCCAGGAACTCGACGTACTCGATGCCCTCATGAAGCTCAACCCCGCCGAGACACCCGACGTGCTTTTCGACGCCCCGCTCGCCGACATCTCGGTCTGCTTTGGCTTTATGCACCACGTGCCGTCGTGCGAGTACCGCGTACGCGTGCTCGACGCCCTGGTGCGCCAGACGCGCCCAGGCGGCATCATCGCCATCAGCTTTTGGGAGTTTATGAACGACGAGCGCATGGCGCGCAAGGCCGTTCGCGCCGAAGCCCGCGCCGAGCTCACCCCGCCGTTTGAAAGTTACGATTCCGCGCAGTTTGAAGCCGGCGACCACCTCATTGGCTGGCAAAACGACCGCCACGCCTACCGCTATTGCCATCACTTTGACGATCAGCAGATCACCGACCTGGTGCGCGGCGTGCGCACATTCTACAAGAGCGGCGAGGTCCCCGTGCGCGAGCTTGAGCGCTTCCATGCCGACGGTCGCAGCGGCGAGCTCAACCGTTACGTGATTCTCAAGCGCCTGTAGGCATCGGCGACTTGCCGCCGAGCCGCACCGCAACTTTCGGGCAAGCTATGCCCCACCCTTTTCAACCCATTGATGGAACGTGCTGCCATGCGTTCCATACTCATGATCAAGGAGCCTCATGGGAGCCGTCCACGTTCGCACGCCTAAGAACTTTGTGCTCGAGGAGCGCCTGGAGCGCTACGCCGATGCGATTGAGACGAACCCCGAGGCCTATGCCGGAGATTGGCGCGAGGCTTGCGCGCCAGTTGGCAGCAAGCCCTTCGAACACCTTCACCTGGATCTTGGCTGTGGCAAGGGAACGTACCTTGTAGAGCGCGCGGCCCACGAGCCAAACACCCTCTTTATCGGTATGGACCAGGAGCCCATCTGCATCGCCTATGCCGCACAGAAAATCTGCGAGCAGGAGCTGTCCAACGCACTCGTCCTGCCCCGAGGCGCCGCATCGCTGCCGCAGCTGTTTGCCGCAGGCGAGCTCGATGCCATTACCATTAACTTTCCCACGCCGCAGCCCAAGGCCAAGTACGCCAAAAAACGACTCGTCCATGTCGACCATCTGATGCTCTACCGCCCGCTCTTTTCAGCCGGCGCCACCGTCACACTGCGAACCGACAGTAAGCCATTGCGCGACTACGCCCTGGGGCAGTTTGCCGCGGCCGGCTACGACACGCTTTGGGTAAGCGACGACGTCCGCCGCGACCATCCCGAGCATCCCGAGACCGAGTACGAATGCCGCACGCGCGAGATGGGTGCCGTCGTCTATGGCATTTGCGCCACACCCGGCGCGCAGCCCAGCAATGAACAGCTCGCGGCGGGCCGCGCGCAGGAGCAAAGCCTTGCCTGCTACCTGCCCGAAAACCTCGATGAGCTCACCTATGTACCTCTGGGCATGGAAGAGGCCGTCGAGAACTTTAGAAACCGCGCCCGCAAAGGCAAGAAGCGCCTGCCGCAAGAGTCCTAGGGGCTTCTGATGGTCGCGGCGTCGGCAAACAAGCGCAAATTGGCGCCAGCGAACGGCCCTCAAACCTAAGTGAGTAGACTTTTTTGCAATAGCCAGGCACAGCCCGCATAGCGAAACATAAAACCGCAGGTAGAACCCTTGCGCAAAAGTCATGTGCTCGCAATATCGCAAAAAGTCTACTCACTTGGCTAGCGACTACACTAAACGGCTGGGCAGAACGCCCATTTCCTGCATTTTCTTGCCTGCGAACGCATCGATGCGACGCTACGCCATAATAGTTGGCGGACAATCGCGAGAGAAAGCAAACACATGGCACAGACCACGACAGATATCGCCGCCAGCACCGTCCCCGGTGCCGGAGCCGCCAGTTCATTCTCGGGCGGCACGGGAACCGAAGCCGAATTCGGCTCACTCGGTGCGCTCTCCCCCACCTGGCGGGAGCCCGAGGACGGCAGCGAGCCCGAACCGTGGCTCACGCCCGACCAGGCCTTCGAGCGCTTCTTTGAATGGACGAGCGATCGCGGTATTGAGCTGTGGGACCACCAGGAAGAGGCCCTCATGGATCTAGCCGCCGGCGATCACGTCATTCTGGGCACGCCGACCGGATCGGGCAAGTCGCTTGTCGCGCTGGGCATGCTCTTTATGGGCATGGCACAGGGCAAACGCTGCTATTACACGGCCCCCATCAAGGCTCTGGTCAGCGAGAAGTTTTTCGACCTTGTGCAGGTGCTCGGCCGCGATAACGTCGGTATGATCACCGGCGACACGCATATCAACACCAAGGCGCCCGTCATCTGCTGTACGGCAGAAATCCTCGCCAACGACGCACTACGCGAGGGCGAAGATGCCGATGTTGGCTGCGTCGCCATGGACGAGTTCCACTACTTTGCCGACCCCGATCGCGGTTGGGCCTGGCAGGTGCCGCTGCTCACCCTGCCTCACACGCAATTCATGCTCATGAGCGCCACGCTCGGCGATGTCACTGCCATCGCCGCCTCACTCGAGGAGCACACCGGCGCTGCTTGCGACTTGGTCGTCGACGCCCCGCGTCCTGTTCCGCTGAGTTACGACTATGTGACGACCTCCCTCGAGGGCACGGTCGAGCTCGCCATGCGCCGCGACGAGGCCCCACTCTATATCGTGCACTTTAGCCAGGATGCCGCACTTGCGACGGCACAGTCGCTCGCCAATTTTGGCATTGCCAACAAGGAGCAGCGCGAGGCCATCAAGGAGGCGGCCAAGGGCACGAGCTTCTCGACGGCCTTCGGCAAAATCCTCAAGCGCTTGCTCGGATGCGGCGTCGGCGTGCACCATGCTGGCATGTTGCCGCGCTACCGCCTGCTGGTCGAGCGCTTGGCGCAGCAGGGCCTGCTACCCGTCATCTGCGGCACCGATACGCTCGGCGTCGGTATCAACGTGCCCATCCACACCGTGGTGCTCACCGCGCTCACCAAGTTCGATGGCTATAAGATGCGTCGTCTGCGCGCCCGCGAGTTCCATCAGATTGCCGGTCGTGCCGGCCGCTCGGGCTTCGATACCGAGGGCATGGTCATCGCCGAGGCACCCGAGCACGAGATCGAGAATGCCAAGCTTATGGCCAAGGCGGGCGACGACCCCAAAAAGCTCCGCAAGATTAAAAAAAAGAAGGCCCCCGAGGGCTTTGTCACCTGGAACAAGCAAACCTTTGAGCGCCTGATCGAGACGCAGCCCGAGACACTCAAGCCGCGCCTGCGCATCACGCACTCCATGGTGATTAGCGTGGTCGAGCAGGGTGGCGATGCCCGAGCCCGCGTACACGACCTCATCGAGACGAGCCTGCAGACCCCCGAGGAAAAGGCTAAGCTCGAGGTTCGTGCCGACGAGATCTTCGCCACGCTCATCGATTCCGGCGTCGTCGTGCGCACCGAGGTGCCGCCCGCACCCGACGCTCCGGCTGACGCCGCGCCGGACATCGACTACGCACTGACGGTCGACCTGCCCGAGGACTTTGCGCTCGACCAGCCGCTCTCGCCGTTTTTGCTTGCCGCGTTGGAGCTGCTCGATCCCGAGAGCGAGACCTATACCATGGACCTGATCTCGATGGTCGAGGCAACGCTCGAGGATCCCAAGCAGGTGCTGCGCGCTCAGGAGCGCGCAGCGCGCGACCGCGCGATGGCCGAAATGAAGGCTGACGGCGTCGAATATGAGGAACGCCTGGAGCGCATCCAGGATGTCACCTACGAAAAACCGCTCGAGGACTTGCTCGACGCCGCCTTCGACAAGTACTGCCAGGAAGTGCCCTGGGCAAACGACTACCAGCTCTCTCCCAAAAGCGTCCTGCGCGATATGCTGGAAAGCGCGAGCGATTTTAAGGGTTACATTCAAAAGCTCGGCATCGCCCGCTCCGAAGGCATTTTGCTGCGTTACCTGGCAGAGGCCTACCGTTCGCTCGACCGCACCGTGCCCATCGAGAAGCGCGACGAGCGTCTGCGCGACATTATCTCGTGGCTCGGCTTTGTGGTGCGCTCGGTGGACTCGAGCCTGGTGGACGAGTGGGAGAACGCCGGCAACCCGGCAGCCCTCGATGCTGCGCCGCCGCAGGGCATCGACGAGGTCGTGGCGGACCGCCGCGGCTGCACGCTGTTGGTGCGCAACGCGCTCTTCCGCCGCGTGACCCTTGCCGCCCGCGAGCACGTTCGCGACCTGGGCGAGCTCGACGACGACTGGGGCATGAGCGAGATCCGCTGGCAAAAAGCACTCGACGCTTACCACGAGCAGCACGAGGAAATCCTCACCGACGGAGACGCCCGCAGCGCCGCGATGTTTTCCATTGATGAGTCCGACGAGAAGACCGCGCACGTATGGCACGTGCACCAGATCTTTGCCGACGAGGATGGCGACCACGACTTTGGCATCATGGGCGATGTCGATCTGGACGCCACGCAAGACGGCGGCGAGGTCATCTTCAAAAACTACCGCGTCGGCTTTATCGAGGACCTGCTCGAAGACTAGCCGGGCGCAATGGGACGAAACGAAGCGGGGCCGCTGGCAACATCGCCAGCGGCCCCGCTTTTGCACTATCCGCTATGACCTACTCGGCATCCTCGACCTCATACGAATCCGCCTCGGCGGGCTCATCGCCCGTCTCCGACGCAGTCTCGCGTGCCTCATCAAACGCTGCTTTCATGGTCTTGTTGCCCCACGTGAGCTTGCGAATGGTAAGTTCATCGGCCTTGTTGTGGGCCAAGCGCAGGTTCTCGGTGCTGCGGCGCAGGTCGTCCTTGGTCTTCTCGAGCTGCTTAATGGCGGCATCGATCTCCTTGATCGCCGATTCGAATTGCTTACTCGCCAGGTTGTAGTTGCGCGAGAAGCCGTCCTTGAACTTCTCCATCTTGGCCTCGAAGTTCGTGACGTCGATATTCTGCTGTTTGTACTCCGCCAGCTCCTGCTTATAGTGCAGCGAACCCATGGCGGCGTTGCGAAGAAGTGTGATCATGGGAATGAAAAACTGTGGGCGAATCACGTACATCTTCTCGTAGCGGTAGCTCACGTCCACGATTCCCGCGTTATAGAGCTCGCTCTCGGGCTCGAGCAGTGTGCAGAGCACCGCGTACTCACAGCCTTTCTGGCGACGATCGTGATCGAGTTTCTTAAAGAAGTCCTCGTTTTTATGCTTGGTCGCGGTCTCGTCGTTCTCGTTTTTCATCTCGAACATAATCGAAATGACCTCGTTGCCGCTCGCGTCGCACTCGCGGAAGATAAAGTCGCCCTTGGTGCCCTCGGACGCATCGTTATCTTTCTCGAAGTACGCATTGGGAAACGCCGTCATGCGCAGACGGTTGAACTCGGTCTCGCAGTGCTGCTCGAGCGACTCGCCCACCATCTTGGTGGACAGGCGAACCTTCATATCCTTAAGGCGCTCGATCTCTTCATCCTTGTAGCGAATCAGATCATCGCTCGCACGTTTGGCCTGCGCAAGCTCGAGCTCGTGTGCCGCCTTGGCCTGTTCCTCGCGCGAATCGCGCACTGCCAGCTCGCTCGTCAGTTTGGCACGCGCCTCATCACGCTCACGCTCCGCCGCGGCGACCGCCTCAGACAGGTTCATTTTTGCCATCAGCTCCTGCTCGCGCAGCTTCGCACGCAGACCCTCGGCCTCCTGCTCAGACTGAGCCCTTGCGGCGAAAAACTTCTCCTGCACTTTCGCCTGATAGTCGGCAAGCGTGCGCTCAGCTTCACCGCGAGCGGCATCGAGCTCACGCTGCGACTCTGCCGCGGCGGCGGCAAGCGCCATCTCCTGGGCCTTGTCCGCCGCGGCGATCCTGGCCTGCAGCTCGGCAATCTGAGCGTCGCGCGCGGACAGGTCGTTTTGAGCAGCATTGCGTGCCGCCGCTTCGGCAAGCCTGGCTTCATCATCTTTGCGCTCCAACTGCGCACGTAAATTGTCGATCTCGCGCTGAAGCTCGGCATTCTCCTTTTGAGCATCGGAACGGGCCTCAACCGCCGCGCGCTGACTTGCACTCTCGCGCTCTGCGGCAGCGCTTTCGAGCTTGGCGCGCAGCTCGGCAAGCTCAGCGTCGCGCTTGGCAACCTCTTGTGCCAGCTGCTGAGCTGCAGCGTTCTTCTGCTCGACAAGCTGAGCGTCGCGCTGAGACTCTGCCTTTTGCAAAGCAGCCGTCGAGCGCGAGCGCTCAAGCTCCAGTGCCTGCTCGCCCTCGCGCTGGACCGCCTTCACGCGCTCATCCAGGTCGCGCGAAAACTCGGCATTGCGCACCTGCTTGACGATATCCGCATAACCGGACGCATCGACCTTAAAAACTTCGCCGCAATGCGGGCACTTGATCTCGTTCATGGCAGCTCCTCGATGGACGCAAATTTCAACCGCCTACACTCTACCGCGCCGCACGGACAAAAAAGGCGCCGCTGCCATAATGGCAACGGCGCCAGAACCACCACGAAGGTGGCTGCCCCCTTTGTGGTGACTTGGGTCCTTACAGGTCGCGGTAGTCGATCAGGCGAAGATCGGATTGAGACTCGAGCCAAGCGCGAAGCTCGGGGTCGATCAGTGCATCGACTTCCTTGGTACGATCGGTCGTGAGCGAGCTGTTCTCCAGGATAAAACGATCGAGATAACCCGGATGGCACACAAAGACGACCGTCTCGCCGTCCACCATCCCGCGAACCGTCTGCATGATTGCCTCTTTGGGCTCGTAGCCCGGCTCCATCGAGCGCATCACCATGCGCAGATCAGTATCTCCGCAATGCACCACAGCCGCGGGGTCGAAGCTCGCCTTTTGCTCCTTAAGGCCCAGCTCCTGAGCAACCGCCGAGATCGCTCGGTTAAGGTTTTTGCTCATGACGGCATGGGCCTCAAAGTAATCGGGCTCGCGGCCCACGATCTCGACAAAGCGGTCATGCTGCGCGCGGATCTCGATGCAGGCCTCGTCGAAGTCTATCAACTCCTCGCCGCGCTTAAAATGATCGCGGAAGGTACGGCTGCTATGGAACTCATCATTCTCGTTGAGCATGCTCGGAATGAGCGCCGGGTCGGCACACGGCTTGCCC
Organism: uncultured Collinsella sp.; assembly: GCA_937966215.1. Classification (GTDB taxonomy): domain Bacteria; phylum Actinomycetota; class Coriobacteriia; order Coriobacteriales; family Coriobacteriaceae; genus Collinsella. The sequence goes on from CALCKK010000030.1 coordinate 69,020, forward strand.
AGGCACACGTTGGTATGCTGACCCACCGCAATGCCGGCATCCGCCACGAGCGACCAGCCACGCTCGGCCTCGGGCATATTGGGCATAAGTCCCGCCGAGCGCACCAGGCCCTCATTGATACTGCGGGCAATCCCCAGGTTAACGGCATACGAATAACCGATATCATCGGCACGAATGAGCAATTGCTTCATATTGACCCCCATCTACGGAAAGGGACACTTGAAGCGCAGCCAAGTGCCCCAGATAATTGTCCTACCGAACGGATGCTTTAGGCTTTGGCGGCAGCAGCGTCTTCGTCGAGCTGCTCCTTGGTAAAGCCAAAGAAGTAGGCGATGGCAGCGGCGGCAACAAATGCAGTGCCCGATGCAACGCAGCCCCATACGAGATTAGCAGTTCCGCCTGCAACATAACCTGTAATACCAAGGATATTAGTTGCGCCCAAAACATACGTGGTCACATTAGTGAGAGCCGCGATCAGGCCGCCGATAGCGCCGCCCGCGACCATGGCACCCAGGCAGCGAGTATACTTAAAGCCGCAGCCATACAGCGCGGGCTCCGTCACGCCACCGACAATGCCGGAGAGCGAGAAACCAAGCATAGCGCCCTTTTCGTCGACCTCCTTAAGGCGCAGGAAGGCACCGAAGGCCATGCCCCACGTGGCGAACTGAGCGATAGCACCCGCGACCATAACGCAGGAGTCAGACCCTGAGGTGAGCACCTGCACAATGCCGAGGGCAATCAGAACCTGGTGCATACCGGTCATAACCAGGAACTCCCAAAGCGCGGCAATGGCGACGAGGGAGAGGATTGTGACGATGCCGCCAGCGTTTCCGAGGCCGAACATAAAGTTGCCGACCAGGTCGCCCAGAATGGAACCAATCGGAGCTAGGGCGCACAGGGAAACGGGGGTCATCACAGCCATGGTGCACACGGGCACAAACACCGTGGAGAGCATGTCGGGGATGATCTTCTTCATGAACTTCTCGACGACCATCAGCACCGGCATAGACAGCAGCATGGGGAGCACGGTCGCAGAATAGTTGTTCAGCTGAGCCGGGAGCACGCCGTAAACCATCGTGGTCGTAGCACCAGAATCCGCAGCGGCGTTGACCAACGTCATGAACTCGGGGGCAATGAGCACGCCGCCGAGCATCATGCCGAGCGGCTGGCTGCAGCCGAGCTGCTTTGCGGCAGCCCAACCCAGATAGACAGGGAGGAAATAATAGCCGGCGTTGTAAATCCAGTTGTAGAAGAAGTTGTAGATGTCAGAATCGGCAGACCAGATACCGAGCATGCCGTCGCCGCAAAGTACGGCAAGTGTGCGGAACATGGCGGCGCCCATGATAATGGGGATCGTCATGCACATTGTCTTGGACAGGTAGTTAAGGGCCTTCTTGCCCGCAGTCTTGACCGTCAGTGGCTCCTTGGTGCCGTCATCGAGGTTCTCGTCAATGGAGCCTTCGCCCTTGACGCCCAGCGCAATGGCGGCGTCATAGACCTTCGGCACGTTCTGGCCAATGATGACCTGATACTGGCCGCCAGACCACTGTGCGCCCAGCACACCCTTGATCTTCTTAACTTCATTATCATTGGGAATGGACTGATCTTTGAGGTTCAGACGCAAGCGGGTCATGCAGTGCGTCGCGTTCGTCACATTGGAGGCGCCGCCGACGGCAGCGAGCACGTCCTCGGCAATCTTCTTGTTATCGACAGCCATGTCGAATCCCTTCTCTTCCAACTAAAGGCCGTGGGACTTCACGGCACCAAGACGCACGATTCCGCTCGCGCCTGCGCAGCGCGCGATACCAGTTGGCAAGAGATTGATTTGCATGTGATTCCCGGGTGGATCGACATGAAAAAAGCCCCGCGCACAACCGACAGAGACCCAATTATGGTCTTGGCAGAATCGGTAGTGCCTCTCGGAGCTGCGCCGTGAGTAACACCCAACACACGGCGAGTATATGCGGCAGATGCGTTCGTTGCGGCTCAGATTACCGACGAACGGTAGCAAACGACCCGCGAACGGTCGCCATGACGGAAAGGAAATACCAGAGAGCCTATTTATCCGAGTGGACAGAAGCCACGCGATTCACATGCATGATCAGATAGACGAGCTCCTCTTGGGCCAATGGCTCGCCAAAGGTCTCTTGAATCAGATCGTCGACACGGTGAGCGCAACGCGATGCCGCCGGATACTGCTCCACGAGCACGTCGTAAAGACCGGAGTTCTCGGTATCGATCGGCTCTTTCTTTGCCACGCGGTCGAGCAGATAGCGCACATGAGTGGCAAAGCGGGCAAAGGCGAACGACGAGCGATCGACCGTCACACCCAACTCTTCTTGAATAATCGCGACCGTCATATCGAGCAGTCGCTCCTCGTGCTGCTCGGCAAGCACGCGCCGCTCGCTCGGCTTAACCGATGCGTTGACAATCGACATGGCAATGCCCGCGGCCTCGCTTCGGGGCATACGCACACGGAAGCTTTTCTGGATGCCGCGAACAGCCAGCTCGCCCAAGCGGTATTCGATGGGATGCAGCTGCTCCAGATCGCGCTCGAGCGGCAACGACACCACCATGTGTTCGCGGGCGCGCTTAATGGCAAACTGGATATGGTCCGCCAGTGTAATGGGGAGGTTAGGGCTCAATTCGTACGAAAGCTGTCCGGTTGCGATATCAGCCAGCTGAGCAGAAAACTCCAGCACCTCGGGGTCGACCTCATCAATAAACGCCAGGTACTTTGAATCAATGCCGTAAAAGGTACGCGTGATGACATCCAGGTCGACCTCATGCGGCATATCGCCAAAGCCGATACCGCGACCCAGCGCGATAAGCTGACGCCCCGCGCCGTCTTCGCAGATGGCAGCGTTATGGTTAATGCGCTGGATAGCCCTCATGGATTCATCGCTCCTACTGAAACGCGCCGCACAGACCATCCGCGCGGCGCGTTCATTCTACCTGCACTTACAGCTACAGTCCAAAGAAGCCTAGGATTTGGTCACGGCTTACGGGCTTGTAGTTGTTGGCATCGAGGCCAACGTCGTAGCGCAGAACCGGGCGCTCGCGATCGCGGTTGCGCGCGTTGGTGCGGTCTCCCCTGCTGTGGATATGCCCGTGCAACATGATGGCGCCACGCGCCTTGCCGTTCCAGCTGAGCATGGGGTAATGGCTCATTACCAGGCGATGGCCCTTCGCGTAACCGGGGGCGACCTCCAGATAATCGCGCACCTCATCCCAAATGTGCGGCGCGTCTGGATCTTCCCAGTCGCCGTCATGGTTACCGCGGATGAGCGTTACGTTCTGACATTCGATGCGCTCGCGCAGGCGCACCGCCTCCGCCAGGGGCAAACGATAGGTAAAGTCTCCCAAGATATAGAGGCGGTCGTCCACAGCCACGCACTCATTGATGGCATCGATGACCTTGCGGTTCATCTCCTCGACCGAATCAAACGGTCGATCCATGTCGTGCAAGATATTCGTATCGCCCAGGTGCAGGTCGGCGGTAAACCACATCATCGTCTCTGTCCTCATTTCGCAACGCGTATAAGACCTGTTTAGTATACAGACGCGGCGATGAGACAGTCACCCAAAGAGCCCGCCGAACAGACCTCGGCGACGCTTGTCCTGCTTTTTCGAAGCGTCATCCCGCGTCTTCTTGCCCTGCCGCTTCTTACGGTCCTGCTCCAACTCATCGTCATCGAGTAGCATATCCCACTCAAACGGATCGTCTGTCAGATCGAACAGGTCATCGTCATCAAACACGTGCGCCTCCATTACCGATTAGCGAGCATCCACAACGTAGTTGAGAAGTCTACGGGCCCGTGCGGACACAAATTCATCCTGTCTGCGTCTTTCAATCGTTTGCCGCAACGCTTGCGCAACGGAACGCTTGCAGATAAGATGGGAACACGGATGGCACCCGTGGCAGCGGGTCTTGCCAACTCCGATACACGTTTTCATCGTGAGAAATGGCCGTCTTCGCTTACGCGGGGGCGGCCACTTTGTTTATCCCTATGTCATCTGATTCTAATGCACAAACATGCGCACGAACTTGCGCTTCCAGCTTGCGTAAGGGGCATAGCGGAACGGCACGTCCAGCCACGTTGCCTTGTTCACGATGCTCTTCTTGTGGCTAAACGTATCGAAGCTCTCGCGTCCATGGTACTGTCCCATACCGCTCGCCCCCATGCCGCCAAAGCCCATATGGCTCGTGGCCAAATGCATAATGGTGTCATTAACACAGCCACCACCAAAGGGCACGTAACGCACAAAGCGCTGCTGAACCTCACGGTCTTGGCTAAAGATATACAGGGCCAGCGGCGTCGGACGATCCGTAATAAACGTCTCGGCCTCGTCTAGGCTCTCAAACGACAGCACCGGCAAGATGGGGCCGAAAATCTCCTCCTGCATTACGGCGTCCTCAGGCGCCACGCCGTCCAAAATCGTCGGTTCAATCTTGAGCGACGACTCGCGCGCGGTACCTCCCAGCACAACCTTGTCGGGGTCGATCAGCCCGCGTACGCGCGCGAAATGCTTGGCGTTGACAATATGACCGTAATTCTCATTGTCGAGCGGATGCTCGCCAAACATGCGGCGGGCCTCCTCCTTGATGAGGTCCAGCAGCTCGTCGTGCACGCGCGCATCGACCAGCAGGTAGTCGGGCGCCACGCAGGTCTGCCCCACGTTGAGCCATTTACCAAAGGCGATACGGCGTGCCGCGACCTTCAAGTTAGCCGTCGCATCCACGATGCAGGGACTCTTTCCGCCCAGCTCAAGCGTCACGGGTGTGAGGTTTTTACTTGCACGCTCCATGACGAGCTTGCCGACCGGAACGCTACCGGTAAAGAAGATCTTGTCCCAGCACTCATCGAGCAACGCTTCGTTTTCGGCACGCCCGCCTTCGACGACCGTCACCAAGCGCGGATCAAATGCCTCTTCACAGATTTGCTTGAGCACCGCGCTCGATGCCGGAGCATAGGCGCTCGGCTTGATGACCACGGTATTGCCCGCGGCAAGGGCGCCGGCGAGTGGCTCGAGCGTCAGTAAAAACGGGTAGTTCCACGGAGCCATGATGAGTGTGACGCCATAGGGCACGGACTGCGTCTTGCACACACTCACGGCGTTGGCGAGGTCACACGGACGCAGGCGCGAGCGACTCCATCGAGCCACATGCGCAATCTGATAACGAATCTCGGAAAGCGAGGTGCCGATCTCGCACATATACGCCTCGTCATGCGACTTTCCCAAATCGGTCTTGAGCGCATGGGCAATATCGGCCTCGTGGGCCCGCACCGCATCGCGTAAACTCACGAGCGCACGACGTCGAGCATCGACATCAAACGTGGCGTGCGTCTTAAAATAGGCGCGCTGATCGGCAACGATGCGCGCGATTTCCTCGGTGTTCATGGGCCCTCCTAGTTCTCGTCTTCAAACATACCACCCGCAACGACCTCGTACATATGCTCGAGCTCCAAACGGTCCATTAAAAGCGGAACGGGGTACAGGGGATTGGCCTCGGCATCGGCATGCGCCGCCATCTCAGGAATGTCGGAGCGGCGAATGCCCGTCACATATTTGGGTATGCCCAAGGCGGCGTTCATGCGGTCGACCCAATCGATAAAGGCCTCAGCAGCCACGTTGTCCAGCGCATTAGCCGGCGCAATGCCGGCCATGCGGGCGAGATCGGCGAGCTTGGGAGCAGCAGCTTCGCCATAGGCGCGAAGCATGTGCGGCAGGATGATGGCGTTGGCCAAGCCGTGGGGAATCCCGTAACGCCCGCCCAGGCTGTGCGCGATGGCATGGACGTATCCAACATAAGAGCGCGTAAAGGCAACGCCCGCTTTATACGCCGCCGAAAGCATATTGCGGCGCGCACGCATGTTGCCACCGCACTCATAGGCCTCGAGCAAATTGTCGTGGATGAGCTGCACCGCCTGGCGCGCCATCTTGCGCGTATAGGGCGTGGTGCTGCGCCCGATAAAGGCCTCGACGGCATGTGTCAGGGCGTCCATGCCCGTTTGCCCCGTAATGGAGGCGGGCAGGCCGCGCGTAAACTCGGGGTCGTGCACCGCAAAGCGCGGGATCAGCACAAAGTCGTTAATGGGATACTTGTAGTGCGTCTCGTCGTCGGTAATTACCGCTGCAAGCGTGACCTCGCTTCCCGTGCCCGCCGTGGTGGGAACGGCGATGAGCAGCGGCAGGCGACGATGGATACGCAACAGGCCGCGCATCTTGTTGATGGGCTTATTTGGCTGTGCGATGCGTGCGCCCACGCCCTTGGCACAGTCCATGGCCGAACCGCCGCCAAAGCCGATAATGGCCTGGCAGGCGCTCTCGCGATACAGGGACGCCGCTTCCTCCACGTTTGAGACCGTGGGGTTCGCACGCGTTTCGGCATAGACCGTAACGCCAATTCCCTTGGACGCGAGCGCCGTCTCGAGCGGCGCCGTGAGCCCCAGACGGGCAATACCGGGATCCGTCACGATAAGAACCCGCTGTATCGAGCGCTTTTGAAGCACCGCGGGCACGTCCTCGGCATGCTCCAAAATGCGCGGCTCGGTATAGGGCAGGATCGGCAATGCGATGCGAAAAACCGTCTGATATGTTCGGCACCAGGCACGACGGGCTAGATGCATAAAGGAAACTCCTTCATTTGTTGATAGGTCAACATTTGCTCGACCGATTGTACTCATCGGAGGTCGCACGAGGTCTAGCAATCGTTAATCAATCAACATCTACACATGCTTAAATTGTTTTATTAAAAATCATTCCTAATAGGCTTCACATTCGGTCTCATTTATGGATAATAGAACTCGTCAAGACGCACGTCCGGAGAGGGCCCTTACGGGACCGGACGAGCGCACCATCGCCATCGATCGAAAGGATCGAATCATGAAGTTTGTTTGCCCCGTTTGCGGTTATGTGGAAGAGTTCGACGGCGACCAGCTGCCCGAGGATTTCAAGTGCCCCCAGTGCGGCGTTCCCGGCTCTCGCTTCCTGAAGCAGGAGGAGGGCCAGCTCGAGTGGGCTGCCGAGCACGTCGTGGGCGTCGCCAAGATGGAGGGCGTCTCCGAGGACATCGTTGCCGATCTGCGCGCCAACTTTGAGGGCGAGTGCTCCGAGGTCGGTATGTACCTGGCCATGGCTCGCGTTGCTCATCGCGAGGGTTATCCCGAGATCGGCCTGTACTGGGAGAAGGCTGCCCACGAGGAGGCCGAGCATGCCGCCAAGTTCGCCGAGCTCCTGGGCGAGGTCGTGACCGATTCCACCAAGAAGAACCTCGAGATGCGCGTTGAGGCCGAGAATGGCGCCACCGCCGGCAAGACCGATCTTGCCAAGCGCGCCAAGGCCGCTGGCCTCGATGCCATCCACGACACCGTGCACGAGATGGCTCGCGACGAGGCCCGCCACGGCAAGGCTTTCGCTGGCCTGCTCAAGCGCTACTTTGGCTAAGCCAACTGCCTGAGACATAACCTCTAGCTCGAAGAAGGCCCGGACCGTATTGGTTCGGGCCTTTTTGTGTCTCGAGGACTCGTTAACGCCCTGAAATAGAGCTATCTTCGGCATCGGTCTCTCGTCAAAAACTAAGTGAGTAGACTTTTCGAAACTTGCCGAGCAGACCATCCGTATTGCTTTATAAAGTCGCAGGTAAATGACTTGTTTCAAAACGGCCTGGTCGCCAAAGTGCCAAAAGCCTACTCACTTAGAACCGCAGCCGTCCACGATCGAGCTGTTTTGCGTCTAACGGGCATCTTTCCGTCGATTACTCCCAATTTTGTCCAGTCAACGAATAGTTCAGACCGGAGTAATGTCTCAGCCCTTTGCTCATCTGAGCTTTTATCACGATATTCAGCATCGAGCATCCTGCATATGGCCTTAACGATCGCGCGGAATCTATCCTCATCGGATATCTGTCTGTGTGTCAGGAGAAGTACATCGTAGCCCATGGCCTGAAGGGCCGTCATGCGGTCAGCGTCACGCAAGCCATCCCCTGCGCGTCCGTGCGAGGCCTTTCCCTGACATTCAATGGCCACCTGTCGCCTGCCGTCCGGCGAAGAAAGAAGTAGGTCGATATATACACGGGACTTTCCCACAATCGCTCGAGCACTTGTGCTTAGCATCACTTCAACATTAAGCTCTATGCCGCAAAAACCTTCGCCTCCCAGGGATCGCGGCAGTGCAAGTAGCAAATACGCCTCGACCTCAAAAGGCGACGCGGCGCCCAATGGAACGAGTTGCGATACCGCTATAAATCTATTGCCGTAACGCATCCCGCAAACATCTGAACAAAAACGGTCAAGGTCTCCGCCCAAAACCAAAGCGTCTCGACGCCATAAATTTGAGGCGGTGCCGTCCTCGGACGGGCAGCGCACCCAACCGAACGTTGTCGAAATCGCGCCCGAATCAATTGCACGCGAAAGCTCCGCCTCAAGTGCCGCCGGCAGGGCACACACCGCAAACAAGCCACACATCTCCGCCAATACCAAAAGAAGCTGAAGATCCGTCAGATGCCGCAACATGATGAATGCCGTCAGTAGAGGAGACGTAATCAAAACCCCATGCTCCGTTCCCAGCACGGATTCCCTGGGAAGCTCACCAAGAAACAGCCGCTGCCTAATGCTGGCAGGACAAGTCCGTTTGTTTCTCGACCGAACCAATGTATACAACGGAAAACCGAGCGCGACCGCAGCCGTCGGGTTGCGGGCGAGATCATATCGCTGCCGGTCTTCTTCCGGTCGTGGAAGCGGCGGACACAAAGCGCGGACTTGAGGAGGCAAACGCCAGTACCTAAAAGCTGATATGTCACAAAGTAGATCCTTCATAGGCACAGGAAAACACGAATTTCAACCCAGTCAGTCACGCATTGGCGCGAACGCACCAAAAATGGCGCCGAACGGACTGCCAAGTTTTCAACAGCCCTCCCCAACTGGCCAAAAGCTTGCCGAGAGCTGGACGAAGCCCTGTTGAAAACCCCATTTTTTCTCATGCAGGAGCTTTGCGCGGCAAGTGAGTAGACTTTTTTGAACATCCCGAGCAGGCCGGTCATCCTGCTTTTCAAAACCGCAGGTAGATAGCTTGTTACAAAACTGCCTGGTCGCCAAAGTGCTAAAAGTCTACTCACTTAGGTTGCAGAGTGCCCCCCCATTAGCTGCAATTCCAAGGTAGTTAGTACTTTTGGACTCAGATCGTCATACTGAACAAGAATTTGAGTTGAGTTTTCAGGGACAGATGCGCCATCGGCACACCAAAAACAGTCACCGATATCGATAAAAGGGATGCTCGAGCGCGTGAGGGCCCGTGCAAAAGAGCTTCCGCCCGCGTCACACTCCACGGCCACGACGCAGTAAAGGCCGGCGTCCGCGTACTCGATCGAGACTTCCCCTGCCGGAAACGTTTTCCGTACAAGCGCCGCCAGGCCATCACGCGCCCCACGAGCACGAACGCGCACGCGGTTCACATGTCGCTCGTAATCACCCGATTCCAGCAAACGCGCCAAGGCAACCTGATCAACAGAACTTACCGACGAGGCGTAGAAACCAAGGTTGCGTTTAAACCTCTCCATTAGTTCATCGGGCAGCACCATGTACGCCAAACGTAACGCCGATGAAAGGCTCTTCGAAAACGTGTTGGTGTAGATAACCGACTGGGCGGCATCGATCGACGCGAGCGCGGGAATCGGCTTGCCGGCAAGGCGAAACTCACAATCAAAGTCGTCTTCGATGAGATACCGACCTGGCCGCTCGGCGGCCCAGCTCAGCAACGCATAGCGACGTGCAATGCTCGTCACAAGACCGGTCGGATACTGATGAGACGGCATCAGGTGAAGGACATCGGTCCCGGTTTTCTGCAGCGCGCTCAAGTCCACGCCCTCAGCATCCAACGGGACATGCCGCACTTCGCAACCCATGGCCTGATAGATGCGCGTCAAGCGCAAATAGCCTGGATCCTCGACGGCATACACCTTGTCCGCGCCAAGCAACTGAACCAACATGGTATCGAGCAGCTGGGCGCCCGCACCGATAACGATATTGTCGGGATTGACATTCATGCCCCTTGTCCCGCGCAGATGGCGCGCAATCGCACGTCGCAGTCGAGCGGTGCCCTGCGCCGGTGCGGGCGAAAAGATTTCACGTTCGTCTTCGGACGTCAGCGTCGCCCGTAGCGCACTTTGCCAAAGCCGCGCCGCCTCCAAAGCGGAAGGAGAAAGTGCGTCGAATCGCTCTGCCTGCCCCATGGCATCATGCGCGCTGGGACCAACAGGGACAGCATCTCGGTCGATATCCCCCGCAGCCAAAGCCAAAACCGGCGCATCCGGGAGCTCGCACGCGTAGTAGCCACGACGCGGCATTGAGCAAATATAGCCCTCGGCAAGCAACTGGCTATATGCATTCTCGATGGTAATGACACTGATACCCAGATGACTCGCAAAGGCGCGCTTAGACGGCAGATGCTCCCCCGCCGCAATACGGCCAGCAACAATATCATCGCGAATTTGCTGGTAAACATACTCATAAAGCGATGCTTCGCCGCGATTTTCCAAATTGTAGTCAAGCATGGGTCTATCACCTGACCTTATTGAATCATTCAATCTGGCATTAGTCTGACCTTGTTATTATCTCGAAAACTGAGTATTTCGCCATACCCAGCTCCCCGATAGGATGTTCCGTTAAGCAATGCACATGCCAACCAAGGGAGCAACCATGGCAGAACAGACCAGCAAGGCCGATCGCGTCAAACTCAATCGCGAGCTCGCGCAGATGCTCAAGGGCGGCGTCATCATGGACGTCACCACGCCCGAGCAAGCACGCATCGCCGAGGAGGCGGGCGCCTGCGCCGTCATGGCGCTCGAGCGCATCCCGGCCGACATCCGCGCCGCAGGCGGCGTCTCGCGCATGAGTGATCCCAAGATGATCAAGGGCATCCAAAAAGCTGTCTCCATCCCCGTTATGGCCAAGTGCCGCATCGGCCACATTGTCGAGGCGCAGATCCTGCAGGCCATCGAAATCGACTACATCGACGAATCCGAGGTCCTCTCCCCCGCCGATGATGTCTATCACATCGACAAGACCCAGTTTGACGTGCCGTTTGTCTGCGGCGCCCGCGATCTGGGCGAGGCACTGCGCCGTGTTGCCGAGGGCGCCACGATGATTCGCACCAAGGGCGAGCCGGGCACGGGCGACGTCGTTCAGGCCGTGCGCCATATGCGCAAGATCCAAAAGCAGATCCGCGACGTTGTTGCCCTGCGCGACGACGAGCTCTTTGAGGCAGCCAAGCAGCTGCAGGTTCCGGTCGAGCTGGTGCGCGAGGTCCATGCCGCGGGCAAGCTCCCCGTCGTAAACTTTGCCGCCGGCGGAGTCGCGACCCCCGCCGACGCCGCGCTGATGATGCAGCTGGGCGCCGAGGGCGTCTTTGTTGGCTCGGGCATCTTTAAGAGCGGCGACCCCGCCAAGCGCGCCGCCGCCATCGTCAAGGCCGTGGCAAACTTCACCGACGCCAAGCTCATCGCCGAGCTTTCGGAGGACCTGGGCGAGGCCATGGTGGGCATCAACGCCGACGAAATCGAGATCATCATGGAGGAGCGCGGGCGCTAGTCCAGCAGAAAGGATCGCACATGAGCGATTATGCAGACCAAACGGTCGCCGTGCTGGCGGTCCAGGGCGCTTTTGCCGAGCACGAGGCAAGACTGTCCGAGCTGGGCGCACGTTGTATCGAGATGAGGCAGGCGGCCGATTTGCAGCAGAACTTTGACCGCCTGGTCCTCCCCGGCGGCGAGTCCACCGTTCAGGGCAAGTTACTTGCCGAGCTTGGTATGCTCGATGAGCTTCGCACCCGCATTGTTGAGGGCATGCCCGTCCTGGGCACCTGCGCCGGCTTGATTCTGTTGGCGCGCGATCTTGCCGCCCACGACGATAAGGGGACGCCGCGCTTGGCAACCATGGATGTGCTCGTTGAGCGCAATGCTTACGGCAGACAGCTCGGCAGCTTTCGCACCAAGGGGCAGGTAGGCGGTATCGACGGTGAGGTGCCGCTGACGTTTATCCGCGCGCCCCGCATCGTCGAAGTGCACGGCGACACTGAGGCCCTAGCCGAAGTCGACGGTCGCATCGTCGCCGCCCGCCAAGGCAACCAGCTCGGCGTCACCTTCCACCCCGAGCTCGACGAAGACACCCGCCTCCACGAACTGTTCCTGCAAATGTAGGCAGAATTTAAACGAGCGTGGATTTTCGGACATACAACAAATGAGAGTGGATAATCTCCCACTTTGAGCTTGAATGCAGGCTCAAACCGGGAGATTATCCACTCTCATGCTATGTAGTCGTTTAAGAACGTCCCCAATGACTACTTTTTGGCAGGCTTGGATTAAGGCAACGCCGATGTCTTGGTACCGACAGCGAAAACCCGCCAGAGCGAGCAAGGTGCCTTGAAACAAGGCGGCATTGACCTTCTGGTCATGCCGCCGAAGTTGAAAGGCAGATTGCCGCTCTGGCGGGTTTGCAGCGTCAAGTGGTTACGGCGTTTGGTAAAACGCCGTAACTAATTAGAAACGGTTGCCGCGGAAGCCGCCACCGTTGCGGCCGCCACGGTCGCCACCGCGACCGCCGCGGTCGTTACCACGGTTGCCGCCGAAGCCGCCACGGTTGCCACCGCGATCGCCATAGCCACCACGGTTGCCGCCAAAGCCGCCGCGACCGCCACGGTCGCCGCCACGGTCACCAAAGCCGCCACGGCCACCGCGATCGCCACCGCGGCCGCCGCGGTCACCGCCACGGCCACCGCGATCGCCAAAGCCGCCGCGACCGCCACGGTCGCCGCCACGGCCACCGCGCTCGTCACGGCCGCCGCGAGGACCGCGGTCCTCGTCCAGGCCCATGGCGACGAGCGGAGCGATAACCTTATCGAGAGCGGCCATCAGCTCGGTGGCCTCCTCGTAAGAAAGCTCGGGCAGGAGCTTCTCCTTCTTGTTGGCAAGCTCGGTCAGGCCCTCAGCGGCATCCTCGGCAGCGAAGACAACGATCTTGCGCATATCGCCCTCGGCGTCGTCGATGCGGCCGACCAGATCGGCAGCCTCGGCCTCGGCCATCAGACCATCGAGCTCACGGAGGCGCATGCCCAGCAGGTCGGACATTTCCTTCTGCTCCATCTTGGGCTTGAGGTCAAGAAGCTTGATGGCGCGCTCGATGTTCGCCATGCGCTCGGCCTTGGCCTCCTCCTCCTTGGAAATAGCAAAGCGACGGCTACGCAGCAGGCGGGCGGCCTTCTGCATCTTGTCCATCAGCTCTTCGTCATCGTAATCAACGGCGGCCTCGACAACCTCGGCCTCCTCGGCGGAAACCTCGTCAGCAGCCTCAACCTCAGCAGCTTCGGTCTCCACGGTCTCGACTGCCTCGACCTCGGCAGCCATGGTCTCGTTCTCGGTCTCGTTCATGATCTCTTCGTTCTCAGACATGAGACTCCTTCTTGGCCCTCTCGGGCATCATCGCCCCATTCGCGGGGCCCGTCGCGCACTCTTTGCGCTTTATACATTCATGCCTCTCGGCAAAACGTCCATTAGTTTATGGTGTCGCCATCCAATCTAGCTGCAGAATCTATGTGCACACATTAATGCGACATGTGCGACTCGCGGCGAGCGTACACCAGCGACACCGCGAACCCGACAACGGCAATCACGGCCGCCACGCGCACGGCGGCTGCAAATCCTATCGCCTGGGCAACGTCCGACGCAACGCCCGCGGCGCCAGCAGCCACCGCAGAACTCGAAAGCAGGCCGATAAACAGCGACGGACCAAACGACGCGGCAATCATGTTCCACGTGTTGAGCAATGCCGTTCCGTGAGGATGTTCAGCGGCAGGCAGCGTCTCCAAGCCGGCCGTTTGCGAGGGGCTCAACACCAAACCGACTCCGGCATACACCACAACGGTCAGCGCCACGACGACGCCGATGTTCATGCTTGCCGCCGTCATCGAGATGGCAGTCTGTCCCACGGCAATCAGGGCAAAGCCGACCGGCAGCAGCGGCCATGCGCCACGGGCGTCCATCACGCGTCCGCCCACAATCGAGGTCACAGCGTTGCAGGCAATTGCCGGCAAAATGAGCAGGCCCGCAACAAGCGCGGTCATGCCGTATGCGCCCTCAAAATAGAGCGGCAACAAAACGCTCATCGAGAACGTCGTCATCATCGACACCACCACAAGCAAGCACGCAGGCCAAAAACGAACGCTCGCCATGGGACGCACGTTAAGCACCGGATGCTCGAGCTTGAGCTGACGAACCGCAAACAGGCCGAGCAGCACAACGGCGGCAAAAAGCGTCACGATGCCGGCAATCAGATTGGTCGAGAACTCGCCTACGGAATACACAAATGCCGTAATGCCGGCAGCGAGCAAAACAACCGACAGAATATCAAGCGTGGCGTTCGAGCGCTCTCCGACATTCTGAACAAGCTTTACGCCCGCCGCAGCGACCACAATGCCGCCCACCAGCGGCACTACGAACACCGCCCTCCAGCCAAACAACGTGCACATAAGACCGCTGATCACAGGTCCAAACGCCGGCCCCAGCGTAATGCAGGCACCGCCCAGGCTCAGATACAGACCGAGCTTCTCGCGCGGCGCGCAAGACAACACCACGTTCATCATGAGCGGGAACAAGATGCCCGATCCCGCAGCCTGCAAAATACGACTTGGCAGCAAGACGGTAAACGTTGGGGCGACCAGGCACAGGACTTCTCCGGCGACCAGGCATCCACATGCGAAAAACAGCAGCTTGCGCGTCGAGAAGCGACCGGAAAGAAAGGCCATGATGGCCGTAAAGATCGACGTCACGATCATGTAGCCCGAAACAAGCCACTGCGCCGTGATGGCACTCACCGAAAAGGCCGCCATGATGTCGTGCAACGCCACGTTAATGATGTTCTCGTTAAACGCGGCAACAAAGGCCGCGATATACATTACGGCGAGAAACGCCGAAGTGGCCGATGGCGCTACTTGAACTTGTTGCTGAGATTTGCTCCCCATGCATTTCCTTCCTCTTGGAACGACAGTCGTATCGCCCCAGAGGAACAGTCCAGGGCGAGGATGAGCCCTAGACTTACGCCAGACGCCGCACGCGACGAGTCTGGCAACATGGTCCAACGTCGAAAGATTGTAACGCGAACGCGCAGCTTTCCTTCCGCGCTATTATTAAAAGTCCACGAAAGCATGAGACATGAGGAGCCCGCCATGATTAAGCCCATCATGAAATCCGAGTTCTTTTTGCGCCTGCCTTCCGAAGACGCGGGCCCCGATGACGCCGTGACCGGGCAGGACCTCCTGGATACGCTCCATGAGCATGAGCACGAGTGCGTGGGCCTCGCCGCCAACATGATTGGCGTGCGCAAACGCATCATCTGCGTAAAGGACGGCAACAGGACACTCCTGATGTACAACCCTCAAATTCTTGAGCAGGTCAATGCCTATCAGACGAGCGAAGAATGTCTCTCGCTGATCGGCGAGCGCCCCTGTACTCGCTATCGCCGCATTAAGGTTGAGTATTTGGACGAGAATTTCGTCCACCGCATCAAAAACTTCTCGGGCTACACCGCCGAGATCATCCAACACGAAATCGACCACTGCAACGGGATTGTTATTTAGACAGCCAGGGTAACGATGCAGGTTGAGCACACGACAGCAAGCGAGCCGCATTTGCGCCAAGGTGACGTGAAATGAGAGGGCGCTGACCTTCTGGTCGCGCCCTCGAAATTGAACGTCAGATTGGCGTGAATGCGGCTCGCGCAGCGTCAAGTGGTCCGCCGTTCGGTAGAACGGCGGAACTAATTAGCTCTGACGGTAATGGTCGAAGAAGTCGGCGAGGTCTTCGAGGGACTCTTTGAGTACTTCCATGCGCGGCAGGTACACGATACGGAAGTGGTCGGGCTCAGCCCAGTTGAAGCCGCCGCCGCGCGTGATCAGGATCTTCTTCTCGTGCAGCAGGTCAAGGGCGAACTGCTCGTCATCGGTAATGTTGAACTTCTTCACATCCATCTTGGGGAAGATGTAGAACGCCGCACGCGGCTTAACCACCGAGATGCCGTCAATCTTGTTGAGCGCCTCATACACAAAGTTGCGCTGCTCGTAGACACGACCGCCCGGGCGGATATAGTCGTTGACCGACTGATGGCCGCCGAGCGCCGTCTGGACGATCGACTGAGCCGGCACGTTGGAGCACAGACGCATGTTGGAGAGCATGTTGATGCCCATGATGAAGTCGCTCATGCAGCGCTGGTTGCCCGAAAGCACCATCCAGCCAATACGATAGCCCGCGATCATGTGCGACTTGGACAGACCGCTAAAGGTGACGCAGGGCAGATCGGGAGCGAGCGAGGCAATCGAGACGTGCTCGTAGCCGTCCATGCACAGGCGGTCGTAGATCTCATCAGCAAAGATCATCAGCTGATGCCTGCGTGCAACCTCGACGATGCCCTCGAGCACCTCGCGTGGATAGACGGAACCCGTGGGGTTGTTGGGGTTGATGATGACGAGGGCTTTGGTCGCGCTCGTGATCTTGGACTCCATATCCTCCAGGTCGGGATACCAATCCGCCTGCTCATCGCACAGATAGTGCACGGGATGACCGCCGGCAAGGGTTGCGCACGCCGTCCAGAGCGGATAGTCGGGGCTGGGGATCAGAATCTCGTCGCCATTGTCGAGCAGCGCGTTCATCGAAAGCTGAATGAGCTCGGACACGCCGTTGCCCGTGTAGATATGCTCCATCTGAACGTTGGGCAAGCCCTTGATCTGCGAATACTGCATGATCGCCTTGCGCGCGGAGAACAGGCCACGCGAGTTGGAATAGCCTTCGCAGTCGGGCAGCTGCTGGCGCATGTCCTTGATGACCTCATCGGGCGTGCGGAAACCGAAGGGCGCCGGGTTGCCGATATTGAGCTTGAGGATGCGCTCGCCCTCGTCCTCCATACGGGCGGCCTCGTCGACGACGGGACCGCGCACGTCATACAGGACGTTATCGAGCTTGGCGGATTTAGAAAAAGTACGCATGGTGGTGCTCCTTGCAATTTGAGCTGAGGGATGGGATTCGGGCCTGGAATCGTTGCGGGGAGATGATTCCTCGCCTTGGTCGGCGTCACCGGCGAGCAGCCAGGTAACATCGACCTCCAAAATACGGGCGAGCAGCTCTGCCACATCGCGCCGCGGAATCGTCTTGCCGCTCACATATTGGCTCATCTGGCTCTTGCCGAGTTTTTTGCCGAGCATCTCCGATGCGCGGATCACGTCCGACTGGCGAACGTCGCGATCGGACATAGCCTGTCGCAGACGATCGCTAAACGTCTCTTGGGCCACTAGAACCTCCTTGCTGGCAAAGTTCAATTTATACAACACGAATTGAACCTGAGTTCAATTTAGGCAGCAGTATAACGCCGTGCTATTTCGAAAAGTTCAATTTTAAAAATAAAATGAGCAAGACCTCGAAATTTATCCCAAGGCGATAACGACGTGCACGCATTTAGAGGTATTCGAGGAAACGAGCGGCGGCAAGCGAAACATCGGCCGTTCGATATATGGCGTTGATCTGCCGATGGGGATGCCCTTCGAGCGGACGCACAGCAACATCAAACTGGCAGCGACGCAAGATGAGCGCGGGAAGAATGCTCACGCCCAAGCCATCCTCGACCATAGCCATAATCGCATAGTCATCCCAAGTCGACAGTTTTGAGCGCACTGACAGCCCCGCCCGACGGAATAGCGGCGTAATCTCATCATCGGTACCCCGTTCCAGCAGAATAAACTGCTCGTTGGCTAAATCGGCAAGAGAAACGACCTCCGCCGTGGCAAGCGAGGAGTCCGCTGGCACCACGGCCATCAACTCGTCTTGCACCAACGGTCGCGACGCCATGCCGGCGCCACGTGGCTCGCGCGGAATAAAGCCCAGGTCGCAGCGGCCTTCCACCACCCATTGCTCAATCTCGGAGTAATCACCCATCAGCAGCTCGTAATCGACATCCGGATGATCGGCGCGAAAGCGCGCAATCACCGGCGGCAGTACATGGGTCGCCACACTCGAAAACGCACCAATGCAGATCTTGCCGCGCATGAGCCCACGCATCTCGTCCACATGTCGCTGCAGGCGGCCAAACTCCTCGCAGAGCGCCTCAACCGCCGGCATGATCTGCCGCCCATCGGCAGAAAGCACCACACCCTCGCGGCTGCGGTCGAGCACCTTAAAACCCCAATCGGTCTCAAGGTCGCCCACCATGCGGCTCACGCCCGACTGCGAATAGCTCAGCCGCTCGGCGGCGCGCGTAAAACTGCCGGCCCGCACCGTCTCGAGCAGCACCTGCATCTTTTGAATATTCGTTTCCACGGCACCCCTCCACCTTTACATGAGTTTTTGTCATGTTATCCATGCATTATATTCGCTTTTCTTCTAAAGCCAGTTCACCCATAGTGAACATGCTCGGATATAGAGGGGATGTCAGCACATGAACAACGGATTGTTTACGTACTTAGCAGCATTGCTATTGTTTGGCTCCAACGGCATCATCGCCGCTGCCATCGCGCTGCCGAGCTCCGATATCGTACTGTTGCGCACGTTTTTGGGCGCTCTCACCCTTGCCGCCGTCCTCTTCATAACCAAGCGCCATAACCTGCAGGCTCCGTCTCGCCCCCGCGAGGCCGCAGCGCTCATCGTCTCGGGCGCCGCGCTGGGCGCCAGCTGGATTTTTCTGTTCCGCGCCTACCAGACGATCGGCGTCGGCGTATCCTCGCTGCTGTACTACTGCGGCCCCATCATCGTTATGGCCCTCTCCCCGCTCATTTTTGGCGAAAAGCTGACCGGCAGCAAAATCGCCGGCTTTATCGCCGTCGCCTGCGGTGCTTTTCTCATTGCAGCGCAAGGTCTAGGCGGCAATATGCCCATTGCGGGCATCGTCTGTGGAATCGCCTCGGCCTTCTGCTATGCATTGATGGTCATCGCCAGCAAGGGTGCGCCTCACATCGAGGGCCTCGAGAACTCCGCACTCCAAGTGAGCGCCGCCTTTGTGACCGCACTGGCCCTCACGCTCATCACGCAGGGCGCTCCCTCGTTCCTGTCCGCCGGCGTCGCCGCCAGCATTGATTGGCGCGCCGTCGCTATGCTCGGCGTCGTCAACACCGGCATTGGTTGCCTGCTCTACTTTAGCGCCGTCGCCAAGCTGCCCGTTCAGACCGTCGCCGTCGTCGGCTACCTCGAGCCGCTTTCGGCGGTCGTGTTCTCAGCCGCCCTTTTGGGTGAAGCCATAACACCGGTCCGCCTGATGGGCGCCGCGCTTATCATCGGCGGCGCGATTTTTTGCGAACTCGCCGGCAAACGCGCAAACGCCAAGGCTGGCATCGCCCAGATAGCACGTGCTTAAAAGCCCCTGCTTTGAAATGCTACCTGCGTAGATAAATAATCCCCAGCTGAGGATTATTGTCTAAAATAACCCGATGTGCCAAACTGCTCTTGTATGTATAAAGACGGCATAAAGTTTTTTGTCCTAGACAGATAACCGGATGTCTAAGGGAGTCCTCGTGGCACACAACAAACTGGAGGCAAACCTCCAAGACCAGCGCGGGCAAGGCGGGCACGGAGCCATCCCCCTCTCCGCTGGCATGCTGCTCGTAACGCTCGGCGTCGTCTATGGCGACATCGGCACGAGCCCCATGTACACCATGAAATCAATCGTCGCCAACAACGGCGGCATCGGTACCGTCAGCGAGGACATGATCCTGGGCGCGCTTTCGCTCGTCATCTGGACCATGACGCTCGTGACCACGGTCAAGTACGTGGTAATCGCCATGAAGGCCGACAACCACAACGAAGGCGGCATCTTCGCCCTGTTCAGCCTCGTACGCAAGGTGGCACCATGGCTGATTCTGCCCGCCATGATCGGCGGTGCGGCACTGCTTGCCGACGGCATCCTCACCCCCGCCGTCACGGTCACCACAGCCATCGAGGGTCTGCGCACCATCGAATGGGGCCATGCGCTGCTGGGCGACGGGCAGACCAACGTCATCATCATCACCATCATCATTATCTGCGGCCTATTTGCCATGCAGCGCGCCGGCACCTCGTCAATCGGCAAGCTGTTCGGCCCGCTCATGACGCTGTGGTTCCTGTTCCTGGCAGGCGCCGGTCTGTTCAACATGCTCGGCAACCTGTCCATCTTGCGCGCGCTCAACCCCATCCGCGGCATTATGTTCCTGTTCTCGCCCATCAACCATTCGGGCATTATGGTGCTCGGCTTTGTCTTCCTGTCGACAACCGGTGCCGAGGCACTCTACTCGGACATGGGCCACGTGGGCAAGGCAAACATCTATGCATCCTGGCCATTTGTTAAGGCGGCCCTTATCCTCAACTATCTGGGTCAGGGAGCTTGGCTACTCGCCAATAACTCCAACCCCCAGATGCTCGCGATGGATATCGTCAACCCGTTCTATATGATGCTCCCCGAGCCCCTGCGCCCCTTTGCCATCGTGCTTTCGGCCGTGGCGGCCATCATCGCCTCACAGGCGCTCATCACCGGCTCGTTCTCGCTGGTATCCGAGGCAACGCGCCTCAACCTTATGCCGCACCTGCGCATCCACTACCCCAGCGACACCAAGGGCCAGCTCTATATTCCACTCGTCAATAACATCATGTGGGTCGGCTGCATCTTCATCGTGCTGCTGTTCCAAAACTCCGAGCGCATGGAGAGTGCCTACGGCCTCGCCATTACCGTGACCATGCTTATGACCACCACGCTTTTGACGAGCTATATCGCCGGCATTCTCAAGCACAAGCTGGGCGCCTGCGTCTTCGCCCTGCTCTTCGGCGCCATTGAGCTGTGCTTTTTCGCCTCGTGCCTCACCATGTTCTTTGACGGCGGCTATGTGATGATCTTCTTGGCCGCACTGCTGTTTGGCCTTATGTATGTGTGGCGTCGCGGCACCGCCATCGAGCGCACGCAGACGATCCTGCTGCCCGTCTCCAAGTACATCGACCAGCTCAATCGCCTGCGCAATGACGAGACCTATCCCGTGCTCGCCGACAATCTGGTATTTCTCACCAACAGCCCCGACCCGCTCACACTCGACCGCGACGTGCTCTATTCCATCCTGGACAAGCACCCCAAGCGCGCCAAGGCATATTGGTTCATCAACGTGCACGTTACCGACGAACCCTATACGCACGAGTATTCCGTCGAGACCTTTGGCACGGACTTTTTGTTCCGCGTGCGCCTGGACCTGGGCTTTAAGGTCAACCAGCGCGTCAACGCCTATCTGCGTCAGATCGTCGGCGACCTGATGGCATCGGGCGAGCTGCCGCCGCAACATCACACCTACTCCATCTACGAGACGCGCGGCAACGTAGGTGACTTCCGCTTTTGCATGCTGCGCAAGATGCTTGCCCCCGAAACGGACATCAACCGCAATGACCACCGCGTGATGGCCATCAAGTACGCCGTCCGCCGCGCCTGCGGAAGCCCGGCACGCTGGTACGGTCTCGAGAACGCGGCCATCATCATTGAGTACGTACCGCTCTTTGCTCGCATGCGCCCGGCCGTCAAACTTGTGCGCACCCAGGTGCCGCTCGAGGTTCAGATCGAAGAGGCCGAGGAAATGGAGGTCGACATCTTCTCGGACGACTTGGTCAACGGCAACGAGGCCGGCAAGAGCATGAACGTCGATCCCACCGAGCTGCTCGAGAGCGTCGCCGATACGCCCGAACAGCAACTCGACGGACTCGAGAGCAACCAGTTCAACGACGCCAACTTCTAACACGCCACCAGCCATTGGCGACAACGGCCTCGCATCTCATAAGAGGTGCGAGGCCGTTTTATGTCGCAACGAACCAGTGAGCTACGAACGGCGCGGCTCGGGAACCACGAGCCTATCGGGGCTCGCGCCCTCGGCATCCATCAGGCTCACGTAGCGAATCGACGGATCCCCATACATCGCGTAGTAATAATTGCCCGTGCGCGCGCTAAAGCATCCGGTGTAGATAGTCTTCTCGAACTTGCCATCGCCCATCCTGGACGCTCCCTCGATCATCACCACGCCCTCGAGTGAACGGAACATGCGGACGACGTTTTCGGTCTCGCTCTCCTTTTGCGGGTAATTGGCATTGAGGTACGCCGCCTTTACAAAACGGCTCGGCGAATAGCAGTCACCCGGAATACCGCGCATGCCGGCACCCGCGCCATAGGGCTTGAGCTCGGCGCCACGCCATGTCGCCGTCTGCGGAAAATCGCTTGTGGCCGTGATATAGGTGCGCAGGTTTTCCATGTGCCACGGGAAGGTAGGCTGATTGGCAAGGGTGTCGACCGGATCGTCGTATACATGCAGGCCGTCAGCCATCATCTCGACCACGATGCTACGCTTGCTGTCGCCGATAATCCAATGAAGCAGCGACACGCCCAGCCCCTCTCCGGCAGATTTGGCGACAATCACCGTGTCGCACAGCGCGGCCTCGACCTCGTCGACCGTCGAAAACGTCGCTGCCACCCACAGGGGAAACTCATAGGCTGCGATATTGGTCTTGCCGTCGACAGGGTCCTCGGCATACTCGGCATAACCCGGGAAATTGAGACCCGCCACGGCGAGGCCCGCATCGTTGCCGCAGTCGAAGAACATAGGGTAGTTCTTGTAATCGATGCACATGCCGATTACCGCGTGTGCCGCCGACGCATCGTCGATAAACGAATACGGGATGTGGAACCCGCGCGGCATCACGCGAACCTGTTGTCCGTAGTCAAAGCTCCAGTCGAGGTTGCGGCCTAGATACATGTGGCCAGAATTATCGGTAAATCGAATGCTCGTGCACATAGCGCCTCCTAGCTTTACGTTCCTGCTAAGGTTATTGTCACCAAACAAAAAGGCGCTAAACACAAAAGCCCGGACATGACAACAATGTCATACCCGGACCAAAAGAGACGAAGTGCGGTGCTTTGGTCCCCTTAGACCAACTTTCCAAGACAGTGGTCGATCATATGCTGGACCATCTGCGCCTCGAAGCCCACAAAGTCCTGCTTGCGCTCGCGCATCTTGCCATCGACGATCTGGTCAAAGGCAACCTTGCACTTGATATAGCGCGTGGACTTGGTGACCTCCTCGTGCGTCAGGCAGCTCTCCTCCATCTTGCTGGCGCCCAGGCCAAACACCAGACGGGGGTTGTAGAGCACGTGGGGCTCGCCGGCGTCGTCCAGGTAGACGCAGACCTTCTTGGTAACGCCAATCTGGTTAGCGGCAAGGCAGCCGGCATCGTCGAGCGACTTGATGGTATCGATCAGGTCCTGAGCAACCGACTCGTCCTCGACGGTCGCAACCTCGCAACGCTGGGACAGGATAGCCTCGTCGTGGCAAAGCTCTTTAATCATACGTTCCTCCATAGGGGTCGTTGTAACCGCTTAAGTATACGGTACCCACACATTTTCATGCGATAAATACCGTCCGTCTGTTACAAAGCGCCGAACATCAACATGCGAGGAACAGCAAGGTTGTAAAGACGATATAGTAAGTGAGTTCGTGTCAATCGGCCTAAACTCGGGGCTGAACAAGGAAAGGGTATGCATGGACGAACTTTTTCACGTCAGTGAGCGCAAGTCCACAATCGGGACCGAACTTCGCGCTGGACTGACAACATTCCTGGCGATGGCCTACATCATCGCCGTCAACCCCGCAGTGCTCTCGGGCGCTGGCATTGATGCGGGAGCGCTCGCCTGCGCCACCTGCCTGGGCGCCGGCATCATGACCATCTGCATGGGCATCTTCGCCAACCGCCCGCTCGCCTGCGCGTCGGGTCTGGGCATCAACGCCATGATCGCGGGCATCGCCACCACCATGTGCGGCGGCGACTGGCACGTGGCCATGAGCGTTATCTTCCTCGAGGGTATCGTCATCTTGCTGCTCGTCCTGTGCGGCCTGCGCGAGGCCATCATGGACGCCATCCCCGTGGTCCTGCGCCACGCCATCTCGGTGGGTCTGGGCCTGTTTATCGCCATGATCGGCCTGTGCGACGCCGGCATCATCACCGCTGGCGCCGGTACGCTCGTCGGCCTGGGCGACATCGCCTCCCCCACCTTTATCGTCGGCATCATCTCCATCGTCGTGACGGTTGCCCTGGCTTCCCGCAACGTGCCGGGCTCGCTGCTCATCGGCATCATCGTCGCCGTTATCGCCGGAATCCCGCTGGGCGTCACCCATGCGCCCGAGGGCCTCATCGCACCGCTCGACTTCTCGACCTTCGGCGCCCCGTTTGCCAGCACTGCCGACGGCAACCTTGCCATCGTGAAGGTCCTGACCGACCCGATGCTGCTCGTCGTGGCCTTCTCGCTGCTCATGAGTGACTTCTTCGACACCATGGGCACCGCGATGGCCGTCGCCAAGCAGGGCGAGTTCCTGACCGAGGACGGCAATGTCGAGGACATCCGTCCCATCCTGGTCGTCGACTCCGTGGCCGCTGCTGCCGGTGGCTTTATGGGCGTCTCCTCCATCACCACTTTCGTCGAGTCCACGTCCGGCGCTGCCGACGGTGGCCGCACGGGTCTCACCTCCGTCACCACCGGCGTGCTGTTCATCCTCGCCGCGTTCTTCTCCCCCATCGTCACCATCGTTTCCAGCGCCGCCACCTGCGGTGCTCTGGTCTACGTCGGCTACCTCATGATGAGCGAGGCCTCCGAGATCGACTGGTCCGACGTGTCGCAAGGTTTCCCGGCGTTCATGATTGTCGCCGGCGTGCCCTTCACTTACTCCATCTCTGCCGGCATTGGCCTGGGCTTTATCGCCTACGTGATCGTCGCGCTCTTTAAGGGCGAGGCCTCCAAGATCAAGCCGCTCATGTGGATCGCAGCCCTTGCCTTCCTCGTCTACTTCTTCGTGGCGTAACAGCATAGTCTGCTAAAGCAAAACAACAAGGCGCGGAGTCGCATCGAGCGGCTCCGCGCTTTTCTTTTAAAGCCAGGCAACGCACGGACGCGCGATGTATTGCTTCCCGAGTTTTGGACATTTTGCCCTCCAAACGGCACTA
Organism: uncultured Collinsella sp.; assembly: GCA_937966215.1. Classification (GTDB taxonomy): domain Bacteria; phylum Actinomycetota; class Coriobacteriia; order Coriobacteriales; family Coriobacteriaceae; genus Collinsella. Next base: position 94,035 of record CALCKK010000030.1, read on the forward strand.
CCGCCGGCTACATCCTGCAGATATGCTGGGCGTAATCGCATAGGCCCTATGAGGATGGGAGTAGCCATGGCCGCCTTGTTCACGACCCCCAAGCGCAATGACAAAACCTCTGGAGCCCATTTTGTCGAGCCCGACGTTCGCCGTCGCATAGGACTCGCGCACAGCAGCTGGCGCCGCGTGACGCGCCGCATCGTCGTGGGTGCCGTGTGCGCGCTCACGGTGAGCTCGCTGCTCATGCCGAGCGTCTCGCTCGCGGCGGAGTGGGTGGACGTCGATGGCGTCCGCCACGAAGCGGCCGCGGGGCCCGCGGGAGACGCCGCCGGCACCTGGTCATGGGACGGCGCCGATGATATGAAGCTCAACGGCTACAACGGCGGTGCGATCGAGGCAGCGGGCAAGCTCAACGTGAGCTACGAGGGCAACAACACCGTCACTAACGACAACGGCCGCGGCATCAAGGTTAAGGATGGCGCGAACGAGAACGCCGAGCTTAATATTCAGGGCGACGCGTCCAGCACGCTCAACGTGACATCTTCTCGTGACGCCATCACTTCCGTCGGCAACATCAACATCGACGGCGCTGGCACTGTCAACGCCACGAGCACCGAGCACGATGCCATCGATGCCGGGGGCGATGTCACCATCAAGGGCTCGGGAAACGTTAACGCCACGGGCGATTCGGATGGCATCAGGGCCGACGGCAACATCACGATCGACAACAGCGGAACCGTCACCGCCAAGGCCACCGAGGATCAGGGTATCGATGCTAACGAGAACCTCATCATAAAGGGCGGCGGCAAGGTAGAGGCAAGCTCTATCAAAGACAATGCGATTTGGGCCGACGGCAACATCGAGATCTCGGGTGGCAGCCAGGTCAAGGCAAGCTCCGAGGAAGACGTCGCCATCGACGGTAAAAACAGCCTCACGGTCACGAACGCTTCCCTCAACGCAAGTGGCGTTGGGTATGGCATCTATGTCTACAAGGGCATCACGCTCGATGGCGCGACCGTGACGGTCCGCGCAAGCTCAGATGGCGGGGAAGCCAGCGCACTCTTCACCGATGAGGACAACATCGTCATCAAGAACGGCTCGACTGTGGATGCGCTCGCAGAAGGCAGGTTCTCGGTTGCAATCTCCACCAGTAATTTCTACTCCGACGAAGCGGGTGGCCATATCTACATCAGCGACTCCGTTGTCAAGGCCATAGCCCGCTATGCCGAGACCGGCGGCGACGGCCCCGACCACTACAGTGGAGACCAAAACGACGAAATCATCCCTGAGTCCGAGGGCCTGAACATCGGCATCTTCGCGCAGACCGAGAAGGGCATCACGCCCGCGACCATCTCGATCGTCCGCAGCAAGGTCACGGCCGAGGGAGACACGGCGGCTATCTTCGCCCTTGCCATGAGCGCGGACGGCAAGGCGATCGGCACCATCGAAATCAAGGACGCCATCATCCAGACGCCTGCAGGCGGCAAAGTCATTGACTATCGCAACAAGGAAGAGCTCAGCGACGGCATCGTCTACGAGGCGGGGCAGACCATTGGCACGGGCGATGCCACGATTGACTCCCCCTATGACGCCGCTGTCGCCAAGAGCACGGTCATCGTGCCTCCCGAGGAGACCAAGCCCGAGGAAAAGCACGGCAAGACCAAGCCCGAGGGTTCCAAGTCCGAGGGCACGAAGACAACCAAGACCGTTGCAGTTGCAGCCAAGGGAGCCAAGACCGTCGGCAAGCTCGCGGCAACCGGCGACACCTCGAACGCAGCCATCGTGGCAGCCGCCCTTGCGGGAACAGCCGCCATCGCCGCAGGCGCCCTGGCGAGTCGCAAACGTTCGTAAACACTTTTTCGCACAGGACGGGTGGATCGCAGCCCTTGCCTTCCCCGTCTACTTCTTCGTAGCGTAAGGGCAAGGCTGCAAAAGCTGAACAATAAAGCGCGGAGTCGCCATGCGGCCCCGCGCTTTTCTTTTAGCGTCGGTCCCTGCGCCGGCGTGCGGCCTATTTCTCCCCCATTTTGGCCATTTTGCCCTCCAAACGGCACTACCGCCGGCAACATCCAGCAGATACGCTGAACCTAGCCGTATAGGCCCTATGAGAACGGGAGCAACCATGGCAGCCTTGTTCACGACCCCCAAACGCAATGACACTACCGCCGGAACCCATGTTGCCGAACCCGACGTTCGCCGTCGCATAGGACTCGCGCACGGCAGCTGGCGCCGCGTGACGCGCCGCATCGTCGTAGGCGCCGTGTGCGCGCTCACGGTGAGCTCGCTGCTCATGCCGAGCGTCTCGCTCGCGGCGGAATGGGTCAAGGTCGGCGAAACCAAATACAACGCCGGCACTGCGGCGGGCGACGAGACCGGCACCTGGTCGTGGGACGGCGCCGACGACTTGAAGCTCAACAACTATAACGGCGGCGAGATCCAGGCCGCAGGCAAGCTCAACGTGAATTACTCGGGAAACAACATCGTCACTGCCGACTGGATCGAAGGCATCAAGGCTTCTCATGGCAAGAATGAGAACGCCGAGCTCAATATCCAAGGCGACGCGGGCAGCACGCTCAGCGTGACATCTACTGAGGACGCTATCCTCTCCACGGGTAATATCAACATCGACGGAGCCGGATCCGTCAACGCCACGAGCGCTGGGTTTGATGCCATCGACGCCGAGGGCGATCTCGCTATCAAAGGTTCGGGCAACGTCAACGCCACGGGCGTATCGGATGGCATCAGGGCAAACGGCAATATCACGATTGACGACAGCGGGGCCGTCACCGCCAGGGCTACCAAGGACAAGGGTATCGGAACCGACAAGAACCTCACCATCAAGGGTGGCGGCACAGTCGAGGCAAGCTCAGCCGATGGTGAAGCCATTTGGAGCGGCGGCAACATCAATATCTCGGACGGCAGCCAGGTCAAGGCGAGCTCCGAGAAAGACGCCGCCGTCGAGGCCAAGGGCAGCCTCGCAGCCACAAACGCCTCCCTCAACGCAAACGGTGTTGAATATGGCGTCTATGCCCACAAGGGCATCACACTCGATCATGCAAACGTGACAGTCCGCGCAAGTAAAGGCAGATACGGTGACGCCATTGCCCTCTTCACCTACCAAGACGATATCGTCGTCAAGAACGGCTCCACCGTGGACGCGTTTGCGGAAGGCGAGGTTTCGGCTGCATTCTCCACCAGAAACGATCGACCCAACGAGGAGGGTGGCCACATCTACATCAGCGACTCCGTTGTCAAGGCCATAGCCCGCTATGTCGAGAACGGCGACGGCCCCATCCCCTACAGCGAAAACCAAGATGGTGAGACGAGCCCCGAGCCCCAAGGCGAGAACATCGGCATCATCGCCCAGACCAGCGAGGGCGTCACACCCGCAGTCATCTCGATCATCCGCAGCAAGGTAACGGCCGAAGGAGATACAGCGGCAATCTTTGCCCGTGCCATGAGCGCTGACGGCAAGACAATCGGCACCATCAAGATTGAGAACGCCGCCATCCAGACGCCCGAAGGCGGCAAGGTCATTGACTATCGCAAGCTCCGTGACGGCATCTACGAGGCAGGCCAAGCCATCGGCACGGGCGACGCTGTGATCGACTCCCCCTATAACGAAGCTGTCGCCAAGAGCATGGTCATCGCACCTCCCGAGGTAGCCAAGCCGGAAGACCCCAAGCCCGACGAGACCAAGCCCGCAGAAAGCAAGCCCGCGGAGTCCAAGCAGAACCCCAAGCCTGAGTGCTCAAAGCCGACCAAGGCCGTTGCGGCTTCAATCACGAAAGCCAAGACTACCGGCGTGCTCGCGGCAACCGGCGACACCTCGGGTGCGGCCATCGTGGCAACCGTCCTTGCGGGAACAGCCGCTATCGCCGCAGGCACCATGGCGAGCCGCAAGCGCTCTTAGACGCCTCTGCGCACATGGCAGCTCCCGCGAAGGCCCCGAGTCCCAGCACCGTTTAACAACGCCACCGCCGAGCTCCCCTCCGGCGGTGGCGTTTTCCATATGCGTCCGCAGGGTATGCACGAGATTGTCTTTGGTCTAGCCCAACCTGCATGAGCCGGCGTGCGACAATGGGGGCCGTCGATATCACAACGCCGAGAGAAGCCCGTCATGGAAGCGCATCAAAAGCAGATAACCGTTCATGCACAGCATGCCGAAAGCGCACCAGTCATCTATCTTCCCGTGGTCATGGGCGACGGCACGGAGGTTTATGAACGCTGCCGAGAGCTCAACTGCCCGCCCTTCACGCTTGTCGGCATTGGCAGCCTCAACTGGAATCGCGAGCTGAGCCCCTGGGTATGCGACGGTACCGTGCGCGATGCCGAGCCCTTTGGTGGACAGGCCGCTGGTTTTCTTGACGAGTTGTTGAAGCAGATAATCCCAGAGGCCGAATCATCGCTCCCGCAACCGCCCACCTGGCGCGGCGTTGCCGGCTACTCGTTGGCGGGTCTTTTTGCACTGTGGGCACTTTGGCAAACAGATGTCTTTGAGCGCGCGGCGAGTGCATCGGGGTCGCTGTGGTTCCCCGGCTTTATCGACTACGCGCGCGAGCGCACGATGACAGCTACGCCCGACGCCGTCTATCTGTCACTCGGCAAAAAGGAAACCAAGACGCCCAACCGCATGATGCGGCACGTACTCGACGATACGCGCGCGATGGAAGAGCTGTTTATCGAGCGTGACATTCCAACAACGCTGGAGCTCAACCCCGGCAATCACTTTACCCAAACTGACCTGCGCATGGCACGCGGCATCCACTGGATACTGACGCATTAAAAATGGCATCCACGCGTACATACGCATGGACGCCATTTTTAATTTGGCTGAACGCAGCTGCTATTCAGCAGTCTCCTCAAGCTCGGAAGTATCGAACTCAAAGTCGTTACCGGGCAGGATGGCGTTGAGCACAATGCCCACCAGCGAGCCCACGGCAAGGCCCGAAAGCGAAATCGTCACGCCGCCCAGCTCCAGCACGATGGCACCGGCGGTACTGTAGGCAATGCCGAGCGAAAGCACGAGCACCAGAGCCGCCACCAGCACGTTGCGGTTGTTCTGGAAATCAACCTGGTTCTCGATGAGGTTACGTACACCAACGGCGCTGATCATGCCGTAGAGCACGAGCGACACACCGCCGATAACGCATGCCGGCATGGCGGCAATCACCGCAGCAAACTTGGGGCAGAACGAAAGCACGATGGCGCAGCAGGCGGCAATGCGAATCACACGCGGGTCGAACACACGCGTCAAGGCAAGCACGCCGGTGTTCTCGCCATAGGTGGTGTTAGCCGGAGCGCCAAAGAGCGATGCGAGAATGGTCGCCAGGCCGTCGCCAAGCAGCGTGCGATGCAGGCCAGGATCGGCGATGTAGTTACGCTCGCAGGTGGAGCCGATAGCCGAGATATCACCGATATGCTCGATCATGGTCGCAAAGGCCAGTGGCATGATGGTGATAATGGCCGTCGTGGCAAGACTGCTATCGAACTGCGGTCCAAAGAGCGCAAACACGGTGTTGTCCCACACGACGGGCAAGCCAACCCAGGGGGCGGCTGCGACGCCAGAGAAGTCGACCTCGCCCAGCGCGGCCGCAACGGCATAGCTCACCACAACGCCCAGCAGAATCGGCACAATCTTGACCATGCCGCGACCCCAAATATTGCAGATGACGATTACGGCGACGGCAACCACGGCAACGAGCCAGTTGGTCTGGCAGTTGGCAATAGCGGAGCTTGCCAGGATCAGACCGATCGAAATGACGATGGGGCCCGTCACCACCGGCGGGAAGAAGCGCATGACGCGCTTGGCACCAAACGCACGGAAGAGCGCCGCAAGCACCGGATAGAGCAATCCGGCACAAGCTACGCCCAGGCAAGCGTAGGGCAAAAGCTCAGCCTCGCCGTTGGGCGCAATGGCGGCATAACCCGCGATAAAGGCAAACGAGGAGCCCAGGAACGCGGGCACCTTACCGCGCGATAGAAAATGAAACAGCAGCGTGCCGATGCCGGCGAACAGAAGCGTCGCCGAAACGGAAAGGCCGGTGAGCACGGGCACGAGCACCGTGGCTCCGAACATCGCAAACATGTGTTGCAAACCCAACACAAACATGCGCGGGCGGCCGAGCGACGATGCATCGTAGATGGCATCGGTGACGGCGGGCGTCGAAGACTGGGACATGGAAGTCCTTTCGAATGGAAGGGCGATCAGGCATATCGGATAACCTGCCCGAACGATACGATCCGAACCATTGTACGCGATATGCAGTACCTCGCACGCGCCGCCACCTGCAAACGCTAGCGCTATTTCCAAACGCGCTCGGCAATACGCCTGACCAGCGCAATCTTTGCCCACTGCTCGTCCTCGGTCAGCTTATTGCCAATCTCGCAGCTGGCAAAGCCACACTGCGGAGACAGATACAGGTTCTCGAGCGGCACGTACTTTGCCGCCTCGCGGATGCGCTCGACGATAGCATCCTCGTTCTCGAGCTCTGCCGCCTTGGTGGTCACCAAGCCCAGCACGACCTTCTTGCCGGGAGCAACGTACTTGAGCGGCTCAAAACCACCGGCGCGGGGCGTGTCGAACTCCAGATAGAACGCGTCAACGTCCTCATGCGCAAACAGGTACGGCGCGATGGGGTCGTAGCCGCCCTCAAAAGCGTAGGTGGAGTGGTAGTTGCCGCGGCATACATGCGTGTTGATAACCAGATCGTCGGGCTTGCCCTCGATGGCGGCATTGTTGAGCGCCACGCCCAGCTCGCTTACCTTTTGCAGGTCGACCGGGCTCATGCCGGTTTTGGCAACAAAATCGGTATCGCAGTAGATGCCCCAGGTGCAGTCATCAAACTGGATGTTGCGGCAGCCCGCGGCATACAGGTCAGCAATCACGGTGCGGTATGCTGCGGCAATGGCATCGACGAGTTCTTCGTCGGTCTTGTAGACGGCGTGCAGACTCTCCTGCTGGCCATCGCAGCGGTCGAGCGTAACCTCCGAGAACGTCTGGATCGGCGCCGGAATGGTTTGCCGTGCGACCTGGCCCTCCCCCTCGAGCGCCTTGACAAATTTAAAGTGCTCGACGAACGGATGATTCTCGCCGCTAATGGAACCGGTTACCACGGCGGTGTCGGCGGTAGTCTCCTCATCGTGGAACATATAGCCCGTACGCGAGGTGCGACGCTCGACGCCGTTCAGCCCCCACATAAAATCGAGGTGCCAGTAGCTGCGGCGAAACTCGCCATCGGTGATGACCTGCAGGCCGGCGGCCTTTTGCTTTGCCACCAAATCGCGAATGGCATCGTCCTCGACGGCCTTAAGCCCCTCGGCATCAAGCGTGCCTGCCGCATAGGCAGCGCGGGCGTCCTTTACGGCCTGCGGACGAAGAAAGCTGCCGACGATATCGGCGCGAAACGGCGCGTTCGGTTGAATCGAAGTGCTCATGGATATCTCCCTTTGCATTGGTTGCTTTACTGGGACAGAGTATGAGCGCTCATATGGCCATCGTAAAATATATGTTTATAACAGTTTGATATAGATGTTTCCTATATCAGCTAGGACTGCCATAAAGAGATTTGACCCGTGCAGAACGCAGCAGTCTAGATGTGCTGACGAATCGCTTCGATATAGGCCTGCCCGTAGCGCGTAAGTGTCGTGTTCTTGCGCGTGATGATGCCGATCTCCATGTACTCGTCTACATCGAGCGGAATGGAGATAATGCCGGGGCCGTTAAGTTCATGGCTGATCACGCCCGAACAAACCGTGTAGCCGTTAAGGCCCATAGCTAGGTTGAACAACGTCGCACGGTCGCGCACGCGGATATTCTTGCGACGCTCAAAGGTCGAGGTCAGCTCCTCGGAATAGTAAAACGAGTTATAGCTGCCCTGCTCATAGGACAGGAACGGGTAGTCCTCGAGATCTTCGAGCGTCACGCTGGCGTGGTCCGCCAGTGGATGGTCGGCGCATACAAAGACATGCGGCGTGGCGCAGAAGAGCCCCTCGAATACGAGTTCGTTGGCGGCGAGCATGCGCTCGATGACCTCGCGGTTATGCTCGGATAAGTACAGGATGCCGAGCTCGCTTTTCATATGCGCGACGTCCTCGATAATCTCGTGGGTCTGCTCCTCGCGCAGGGTAAAGTCGTAGCGCGCGGCATCGAACTCGCGGATCACATCGACAAATGCATTAACGGCAAAGGAATAATGCTGGCAGCTCACACTAAAGTGCGGCACCTGCTCGGACGTGCCTTTGTACTTGCCCTCGAGCAGGTCGGCCTGGTCGAGCACCTGGCGCGCGTAGCCCAAGAAGGTCTCGCCTTCCTCGGACACAATGACGCCCTTGTTGGTGCGCTCAAAGATGTGTACACCCATCTCGTTTTCGAGATCGCGAATTGACGCGGTAATCGAAGGCTGCGACACAAAGAGTCGGCGCGAGGCCTCGGTGATGCTGCCGCATTCGGCAACTTTGACGACATATCTGAGCTGCTGGAGCTTCATGGCTTTCTCCCTAGACGTTCGTGACGTCGAAACCCGTCGCGTCCATCTGACGCATAAACGACGGCATCTCCCCCGTCGCGGCGCAGGCGGCAATCTGATGCAGAGCCCCGGCAACCGCATCATCTGCCGCAGCGCCGATATGCCAGCGCGCGGCAGCCGTGACGGCCTCGTTGGCATTGGCGACTGCAACGGAATTGGGAACGGCATCGATCATGGGCAAATCGTTATCGGAATCGCCGAATACGGCCACCTCGTCGGGCGTCAGGCCCAAAGCGCGCGCCAGCTCCAGCGCAGCACAGCCCTTGTCCCAGCCGGTCGGAAGAACGTCGAACAGGCGCACGCGGTTGTTGGGAAACACGAGCGAGAGCTCCGGCACCTCGGCGGCAACACGCTCGCGCAGCTCGGCGAGTTCCTCGCGCGAACGGGCACTCCAGATATTCGCCTTGTATACCGGGGCATCGTCAACGACAGGGCGACAGGGAGCCTCTTCGCCCTTGAGCCACGCGTTGCCGCCTGACTCCATGGCGCGACGCACACGCTCGGGATCGTTTGTCACGCAATAGGCGTCGTTGTCCCAAAAGTCATCACCCAGACGGTAGACCTTCAAATAGGTATCGTCGGTCTCTTGCTCCAGGTAGTCGGCCAGGTGCATAAGGGCATCGTTATCAGTTGCGCGCGAGGCAACCGCCTCGCCATCGACAAACATCACCTGGCCGTTGCAAAACGCACCGGTCGAGAAGCACTCGGAGCGATTGCGGAACATCCAGCTCATCGCGGACGGCTGGCGACCCGAAACCGGGCCAAAATGCAGGCCCGCCGCCTGCATGGCATGAATGCCCTCGATGGCGCAGTCGCTGGCGCCATCGTGTCCAGCAGGAATCAGCGTATCGTCCATATCGGTCAGCACAAGTTTGATCATAAGGTCCCCTCGGTCATTCTTTATCCCGTCTATTGTAACGACCTGCCAATAAGGGACAGGTTTATCTTGGCAGGTTTTATCTGGGAAAATGCAGCGCCCCTGTTGCCACCTGCCAAAATAAACCTGTCCCATATTGGCAGGTGCGCTAGTATAGGGAACAACAGATTCGATGCGGGAGTGCCGGCGGTGCAAACCACAAGGCTGAGAGGGCATAGGGCCCAATCCTTTGAACCTGTCAGTTAATGCTGGCGTAGGGAGCATGCCGCCTTTACAGGGGCGCTGTCTATGCACAGCGCCCCTTTTCTATGCCAAGGAGGCATGTGCAGTGATTGATTCGGAACAGCTTAAGCAACATATGGTCAAGGCCGTAGAGGAGATTCGAGCCACCAATCCGATGGCCGGCTCCATCACCAACACGGTGACGATCGACTTTGTCGCCAACGCGCAGCTCGCCGTGGGCGGTTCGGCCGCCATGGTCTATCTGCCCGACGAGGGCGAGGCGCTCGCTGCCGGCGGCGGCGCCATCTATCTCAACATGGGCACGCTCTTCCCCATCTACGAGCAGACGATTCCCCGCGCGGCCAAGGCGGCACACGACGCCGGCAAGCCCTGGGTGCTCGATCCGGTGGGTCTGGGCATCGGTAGCCTGCGCACCCAGCTGGTAAACGAGCTCAAGCAGTACAAGCCCGCCATCGTACGCGGCAACGCCTCCGAGATCATCGCACTCTCCGGCCTGTGGGGTCTTGAGGGCGAGTCGGCCGATCTGAGCCGCGTGCGCGGTGTCGATACCACCGACACGGTCGACGCCGCCCGCGATGCCGCCGTGGCGCTCGCTCGCTACACCGGCGGCGCCGTTGTGGTCTCGGGCGAAGTCGACCTGATTACCGACGGCACGACCGTGGCCAAATCCCACGGCGGCAGCCCGCTCATGTCCAAGATCACCGGCTGCGGTTGCTCGCAGGGCGGCGTGCTGGCCGTGTACGCCTGTGCTACCGATCCGTTTACGGCAGCAGTCTGCGGCACCGCCGTCTACAACGTTGCCGGCACGCGTGCCGCCGCCGTCGCCGATGCCCCGGCAAGCTTTAAGGTCGCCTTTATCGACGAGCTCTACCGCGCAACCGCCCAGGATATTGCCGACAACCGACTCGAGCTCGAGGAGGCATAAGCGATGTCCGAACCCGCAACCAATGCCGGCATGAACACGCTCGTCGCCGTGGCCATCGCCCCATGCGGCACCGGCGACGAGCTGTCCGCCGAGGTCGCCGAGGTCGTGCGCGTCATTCGCGAGAGCGGCCTCCCCAACCGCACCACCTCGATGTTCACCGAGATCGAGGGCGACTGGGACGAGGTCATGCAGGTCGTGCGCGACGCGACCTTTGTGTTGGCGAGCAAGGGCATCCGCACCGAAGTCGTGCTCAAAGCCGATATTCGACCCGGATTTACCGACACCATGACCGGCAAACTCAAGCGCATGGAAGCACAGATCAAAAAGCAGGAGGAAGCACAATGAGCATCCGCGACAACCTTGATATCTCGGCCTATCTGGTACTCGGCCCCGAAAACACCCTCGGACGCCCCGTGGGCGATGTGGTGGCCCAGGCACTCGACGCCGGCTTTACCTGCATCCAGGTGCGCTCCAAGGTGGCAAGCGCCCGCGAGATCATTGCGCTGACCGACGACGCCGCGCAGGCAATCGCACAGGCCGGCAAGACCGGTCAGGTCGCCCTGTTAATCGATGACCGTCTGGACTGTGTGCTTGCCGCGCGCGAGCAGGGCATTGCCGTCGATGGCGTGCACGTAGGCCAGAGCGACATTCCCGTCGAGGTCTGCCGCAAGCTGCTGGGCCCCGACGCCATCGTGGGCCTTTCGGCCCGTTGCGAGGAGATGCTCGAATACGTCAAGACCGCCGACATGAGCCTGGTCGACTACCTGGGCATCGGCCCGCTCCACGAGACCGAGACCAAGCGCGACTGCGGACGCGCGGCCGACGGCTCTATCATCACCAAGAGCTTTGAGGACCTTGCCGCACTCCACGCGGCAAGCCCCGTGCCCATCGTGGTGGGCGGCGGCGTTAAGACGGCCGACTTGCCGCAGCTTAAGGCCACCGGCGTCGACGGCTTCTTTGTGGTAAGCGCCGTCTGCAGCGCCGACGACCCCCATGCCGCAGCCAAGGAGCTTGTCGACACCTGGCAGCAGGCATAGGCATAGGCCGAACAGCTGATTCGCAGCCTCATATCTTCAGCAATGGAAAGCGCATCCCAGTTTGGGCCTCCATTCCGGGATGCGCTTTCCGTATGCGACCCTTACCCCGCCAGATACGCTTCCAACGCCGGCAAAGTCGCCTCTGCATCGTGGCGGCCGACCTGGTAGATGCGCTCGAGCTCATCCGGTTCGCGGCACAGCGACGGCACCTTCACCGATTCGCTCGGCCGCACCACAAAGATTTCGCCGGCAGCCTCTCGACGTGCCAGGTCATCGAGCGTGGCATTGTAGACCTCATGCCGATGCTCAAGCGCTGCAACAAACTCCGGATAGTGACGGAACACGCGCCGCAGCATGGGCATCACGCTGTTGGGCTGCTTCACAAAGCCCGCCGGCTGCGTGAGTACCACGATATTGCGGTCATACCCCTGCGCAAACAGCCATGCGCTGGGAATAGAATCAGCCACGCCACCATCCAGATACTTATGCTCGTCAATAGCAACGGGACGCGTCGCCACAGGAATGGCAGACGACGCCCGGATCCACTCGATATCGCGCTCGTCGCCATACGGTAGATCGTGGTAGACGGCCTTGCCCGTCTCGATATCGGTACACACGCACGTAAATCGCATGGGGCAGGCGCGATACGCCTCCAAGTCGATGGGATCGCGCTCGATAGGCACCTCGTGATAGGCAAAATCGGCATTGAACATATCGCCGGTTCGCAGCCAGCTGGTCACGCTCGCATAGCGCTTGTCGGCGCAATAGGCCTTGTTGTAACGAATGGCACGGCCGATCTGGCGCGATTTAAAGTTGTAGCCAAACGCCGCACCCGCCGAGACACCCACCATATGGTCGCAGGTCAAACCGCGCTCCATCCAAACGTCGAGCACGCCCGCCGTATACATACCGCGGTAGCCGCCTCCCTCGAGCGCAAGCCCCACCGTGCGCGTCGTATCCGGCTGTGCCATGTGACCATCTCCGTTCCTGCATTTTAAAACGGGACAAGTATACCCGTCAACATATATCGACTCAGTCGCATTTTTCATGCGCACCCAGGCGTTGCCGTTTGGCGAATAATAGCCGTCCACAGCATGTGCGCCCATATATAATTGTGCACTGTTGTCTATACTACTCAGCTGTTATCAACAGCGAACATTAGCCGGCAAAGTAACTCAACAACGCAGCAAGGCGGGGGCCTGGATACACGCAAGGCGCCGAGCAACGACGCGTGTACACTACGAGCTCGCCCGACGCCATCCGCCCCGACCTCAGAAAGCCGCTTACAACATGGACACCGCCAGCAATTACACCGAAACGCTCGAAAAGACCGTCCGTGACCTTCTCGAGCGTCAGGATGATCTGATTAGGACGGCCTTTACCGACCAGCTCACCGGACTTGGCAACCGCGGCGGCTTTGCCCGTTCCCTAGAGGAAATCTGGGAGCAGGAACTGCCCGTGACCATGGCGTTTATCGACATCGATAACCTTAAGCACTGCAACGACGTCTTTGGGCATGACGAGGGCAACCGCTATATCTTGCAGGTAAGTCTCTATCTCAAGCTGTATATGAAAGTGGACGAGGCGGCGTTTCGCATAGGCGGCGACGAGTTTGCCATCCTGTCTACGATTGCGACCGAGGACGACCTCGCCGAGCGCCTGGAACACTGCCGAACGGTCCTACTCAAAAACAACGATTCCGAGATGCCTCACTCGTTTAGCTACGGAGTGTCGCACGCCGACCCCGCCCTGGGTGAAGTCTCCAATCGCATGACACTCGATGCCGACCATCGCATGTACGACTACAAGCTACGCCATGCCATGCATCTTGATCGACGCAATATCGCGCAAGTCCACACCGACGACTTCGAAATAAGCGATCGCGTTTTTGACGCCTTTTCGATGCTCAACGAAGGCCGTTATTGCTTTATCGAGAACTTGGACAAACATCGCACCCTATGGTCACAAGGCGCCCTGCGCGATCTCGGTCTTCCTTCTGAGCATGTAGACAACTGCCACGATTACTGGAAAACGCGCGTCCACCCCGATGACCTTGAGGCCTACATCAACGACATCGACCAAATCTATAATGGCTCCAAACACCGCCGCGTCATGCAGTACCGCATGCGCAATGCCGCGGGCGACTACGTCCTCTGCCGCGCTCGCGGGTTTCGCATCGACGGCGACGGAAATACCCCCTCGCTCTATGTCGGCGAACTTGTTAACCACTCACTCGCCGAGACCGTCGACGCCGCCACGGGCCTCGGAACGCAGCGTATGCTGATCAACGCTATCGATGCCTGCCGTCGCGACCGTTGCGAGACGGGGCTTATAGCGGTCCGCATTTGTGGCACGGCAAAGTTCAACGAGCTCTACGGGGCCGAGGCTGTCGACAACATGCTCGCCGAATACGCAGGCCGCATGCTATCGATCACCCGCGGCAGAAGTCGCGTCTTCCGCTCGCGAAACGCCCAGTTCGTCGTGCTCAGCAACGATCTGGACCACGAGGCATTCGAGCAACTGACCCATCATCTTAAAGAGGCCGTTTTCGCTCCTGTTCGAATCGCGAACGACACCATTACCCCCGTCTGTCTTGTCGTCCCGGCCTTTTACGAGCGCTTAATCAATCAAGCGACCGCTGTTTTAGGCGAACTCGACCGTCGTCTTCGCGCCGCCGGCGGGCTTGCACCCAACGACAGCCTCCCCATACCCGAGATTGAGCGTAAAAGCGCCGTCGCCGAACGCATCGATACGCTCACGGACCTCTATCGACCCAGCGAGTTTATGCGGCGTGCCAACGCATTTCTTAAGACAAGGCGCGACGCCGCTTGGTGTATCGCCACCGTCGACATGGGTCATATGCGACTGTTCAACGAATGGCACGGACAGGCCGAGGGCGACCGCGTGCTCGCCGATGTGGGCACGGTCCTCAAAGACATCGAGAATGCCGAGATGGGCGTCGCAGGATACTGGGGCCAAGACGACTTTTGCATTCTCATCCCCTTTGAGCACAACACCGTCCATCAAATCTATAACCGCGTTCGTGCCGCCGTGGCCAAGCATGATGACGGCGTGGGTTTCTGGCCGTCCATGGGCGTTTGCCCCATCGACCCCAACGAGGAAATCACCATCGACGCGCAGGCCAAGGCCATGTTTACCAATCGGCGCGCCAAAAACGATTTTAAGGATCGCATCGCCGTCTTTCGCCCCGAGGAATACAAGCGCGAGGTGGCGTTTCACCGCACCCTCACCGAGTTCCAGTATGCGCTCTCAAACGACCGCATCACCTACTACCTGCAGCCCCAGGTTGATATGGAAACCGGCGAGATCATTGGCGCCGAAGCACTCACCCGCCGGATTGACAAGGACGGCTCTCTCATTTCGCCCGCAACGTTTATCCCCGCACTCGAGGAAAGCGGCTTTGTGGTGACGCTCGACAAGTACATTTGGCAGGGTGTCGCCTCGTGGCTGCGCGGGCGCATCGATCGAGGACTTCGCGTGGTTCCGGTCTCGCTTAATGTGTCGCGCGTGGATATCCTTGCCTGCGACGTTGCCGAACATATGGGGGCGCTCGCCGCCCAATACAACCTACCGCCCGAGCTCATGCGTATCGAGATCACCGAGACGGCTTATACGGGGGAGTCCGAGGCCGTGGACAAACTGACAGCCGACCTGCACACCCGCGGCTTCTCGACCTATATGGACGATTTTGGCACCGGCCAGTCCACGCTCGCGATGCTCAAGAACGTCAACGTCGACGTCATCAAGCTCGACCGCACCTTTGTGCCCACCGACCGCGATCAAGGCCGCAGCGCGCAGATCGTGTCATCGATGCTCGAGATGGCGCAGTCGCTCCATCTGCCCGTCGTGGTCGAAGGCGTCGAGACAAATGAGCAGGCAAACATACTACGCCACATGGGCGCCCGCTACGCTCAGGGCTTCCTCTACTACCGCCCTATGCCGGCGAATGATTTTGAGGCATTGCTCGATGGTGGCAAAAACAACTGATACGCTCGCGCGCAAAACACCACCGCCGAAGGGGACATTTGTCTCCATTAGCTAACTTATATCCCCAATTCAAACCGAATTGGGGATATGATACAAACCGTTGTTCTGCCCAAGGAGGTTATTCATCATGAACGAGTCATATCGCTTGGGCGAGCAATCGATTATTGCCTATCTTCAGCGACTTGCGAATGGTGTCTCGACCGCCGAACTCGATGTTTCCGTGCTACCTGCTGAGCTACGCGCCGTTGGTGAGCAACTGCAAAAGACGCATGCCATCCTGCAACAAGAGCGCCAGCTGCTTGAGTGCAACGCCTATATCGATCCGCTCACCAACTTGGACAACCGTGGCGGACTCGACCGTCACGTCGAGCAGCTCTGGCGCAAAGGCGACCCCTTCACCTGCGCCTATATTGACATCGACCATCTCAAGCATTGCAATGATAGGTTTGGCCACGCCGAAGGCAATCGCTATATTCTGAGCATCTGTCGCACGCTCTCCGAAACCATGGAGCACGATGAGATGCTGTTCCGTATCGGTGGAGACGAGTTTGTGCTTATCTCGCTCTCTGCAAACGAGACTGAACTCGAGCAGCGCTTGGAGCAGGTACGTGCCGGGCTGATCGAGGCGAGCTCAGGTGGCAAGGCGCCCATGATCGCTAGCTTTAGCTTTGGCTGCTCGCGCGTCAATCCACTTGCCGGCGACACGCGTCGCCAGATGACGATGGATGCCGATCGCAAGATGTATCGCTATAAGCTTATGCATCGTGTGCAGCAACCGAAAGACAATGACGCGCCGCCACACCCAATTGCCGAGCAGCTTCCGTGCAACGACCGCGTATTCCAAGCGATCTCTATGAGCTCCGAGACGCGCTATCCGTTTATCCTCAATCTCGATACGGGCGAATCACAATGGTCGGTTAATGCCGTACGCGATTTTGACCTGCCCTCCCAGCATCCCTACAACTCACTCGACTTGTGGCTTGCCCGCGTTCACCCCGAGGACCGCGACAACGTACGCGCCGAGCTCGACATGGTGATAAACGGTACGTGGCACTTCCACTACATGCAGTATCGCGTGATGGATGCCACCGAAGCATACGTGCTTTGCGACTGCACGGGCTACCGCTTGGACGGCACCGATACCGAGCCCAACATGTACGTGGGCATGATTATCAACCGCAGCTTGGCAGATACGACCGATTCCGTGACCGGCCTGGGCGACATCCACGCCCTGGTCAACGCCATTGGCGAAATGCGTCGCGTCGCGCGCAAGGCGGGCTTGGTCGCCATTAAAATCGACGATATCGCTCAGGTCAATGCCCGCTTTGGCTTTGATGCAGGCGACCGCGTTTTGGCGGAGAGCGCCGCCTGCCTCATGGATTGTTCGCGCGGTAAGGGTCGTCTGTTCCGCTCGACCGGACCGATGTTCGTGGCGCTTTTCGACGAATTCGATCCCGAAGAGACCGACGCGATCGCAAAGGAAATCGAGCGGTTCCTGGGCTCTCCCGTGCTCTTTGGCTCGTTTGAATATCAGCCGCCCCTTCGCGTGGCCACGCTTCATCTGGATACCGTCGACCGACAGCCCGTTTCCATTTTGAACGAGCTCAAAGTGTTGCTCGGGAAAGCCGTGCAGGTGCCAGGTACCAAACTGGATTAGCACCACGCCCGCACCGCCTCCCCCATCGTGCGATAATCCTCTGCAGAAGTCACCAACAGCAGAGGGAGTTTGTGATGAAGGTTCTTTTGGTCAATGGCAGCCCCAAGGCAAACGGCAACACCGCTCGCGCGCTCGCCGAAGTCGCCGAGCAACTTAAAGCCGAGGGCATCGACAGCGAGGTATTCCAACTGGGCGCCAAGCCCATCCGCGACTGCATCGGTTGCGGTCAGTGCGGCAAGCTTGGCGGTCGCTGCACCTTTGACGACGACGTGGTGAACGAGCTCATCGCTGCCGCCGAGCAGGCAGATGGCTTTGTCTTTGGCTCCCCCGTCTACTATGCGCATCCCAGCGGACGCATCCTCTCGGCTCTCGACCGCGCATTCTATGCTGGCAGCAAGGCCTTTGTGCACAAGCCGGGTGCCGCGGTCGCCGTCGCCCGTCGCGGCGGCACGTCGACCACCTTCGATGTACTCAACAAATACTTCACTATCAACCAGATGCCCGTGGTGGCCTCCACATACTGGAACAACGTCTTTGGTGCCATGCCGGGCGAGGCCGCCCAGGACGCCGAGGGCCTGGCCACCATGCGCAACATCGGCAAGAACATGGCTTGGCTCCTGCATTGTATCGAGGCAGGGCAGGCTGCCGGCATCGAAGCCCCCGAAGCCGATCGCGAGCGCACCAACTTCATTCGTTAGAACGGCGGAACATGAATATCCAGATTTTTGGCACCAAGAAGTCCTTCGATACCAAGAAGGCCCAGCGCTATTTTAAGGAGCGCCGCATCAAGGTGCAGTTTATCGACCTTAAGGAAAAGGAGATGAGCAAAGGCGAGCTCACGAGCGTGATGCAAGCGGTCGGCGGCATCGACAAGCTGCTCAACCCCAAGGCCAAGGACGAGGAGACGCTCGCGCTCATCCAGCACCTCACCCCTAGCCAGCGCTTCGACAAGTTGCTCGAGAACCAGCAGGTTCTAGCCGAGCCCATCGTGCGCAACGGCAAAAAGGCCACCGTCGGTTATTGCCCCGATGTATGGGGAGCCTGGGAGTAGCCTGTGTTATTTGCCGGCGCGTGGGTATAAGAGCAGGCGTTTGGCATAAGATTCAACTGTAAGCCATGTCTAACAAAGGAGGGCACATGCCCAACAAACCCGTGAAGATCATCATGCTTACCGGATACCTCGGTGCCGGCAAGACCACACTGCTCAACCACATCCTCGCTAACGACGGCGGCATCCGCGCCGCCGTGATCGTCAACGATATCGGCGAGATCAACGTCGACGCCAGCCTCATCGCCGACGGCGGCCTTTCCGAGACCGACGACCTCATCCCGCTCACCAACGGCTGCATCTGCTGCACGCTTTCGGACGACCTTGCCAACCAGCTGCAGGGCATCGCCGATTCGGGCAAGTTCGACTACATCATCATCGAGGCCTCGGGTATCTGCGAGCCTATCCCCATCGCCTACACCATCTCGAGCTTCTGCGACGAGGCCAAGGTGGGCGGCCAGCCCAAGCTTGCACTCGACAACATCGTGGCTGTGGTCGATTGCGCCCGCATGTACGACGAGTTCAACGGCGGCCGCGACCTGTTGGCCGAGGATATCGACGAGGACGACATCGAGAGCCTGCTCATCCAGCAGATCGAGTTCTGCTCCACGCTGATCCTTAACAAGACCGATACCGTGAGCCCTGAGCAGATTGCCGAGCTCAAGGCTATCGTGCGCAGCCTGCAGAAGGACGCCGTGATTGTCGAGGCCCAAAACGGCGAGGTCCCCATGGAGGAGCTGCTCGACACCGACCGCTTCGACTTTATGCGCGCCTACAACTCCGCCGCCTGGATCGAGGCCATGGAGCATCCCGAGGAGCACGACGACCCCGAGGTGCTCGAATACGACATCGAGACCTTTGTGTACTCGCGCCGCAAGCCGTTTGACCTGCAGAAGTTCACCGATTTTGTTGAGCAGGAGTGGCCCGACGAGGTCATCCGCGTCAAGGGTCCGCTGTGGCAGGCCAGCAATCCGGACATGTGCTACATGTTCGAGCAGGCCGGCCACCAGATGCGCCTGATGGAGAACGGCCTGTTCGTTGATTCCGCACCCGA
This sequence comes from uncultured Collinsella sp., assembly GCA_937966215.1. Classification (GTDB taxonomy): domain Bacteria; phylum Actinomycetota; class Coriobacteriia; order Coriobacteriales; family Coriobacteriaceae; genus Collinsella. Next base: position 113,403 of record CALCKK010000030.1, read on the forward strand.
GGGCGAGAAGCAGAAGATCATCGACGAGAACCCCGAGATCATGCAGATTTGGGACGACGAGACGGGCGACCGCATGACGAGCCTGTGCATCATCGGCCGTCACATGGACAAGGATGCGCTCATCGCCTCCCTCGATGCCTGCCTGACCGACTGGCACCGCGCCTAGGTTTATCCAAGCGGGCATTTTTCCGCCTACGTAACCGCCAAACCACCACGAAGGTGCCTGTCCCCTTCGTGGTGGTTTTTCGTTCTGAGCCAAGGAGATTCATGTTCAACATTGTGCTGTATGCGCCCGAGATTCCGGCCAATACGGGCAATATCGGCCGCACCTGCGTGGTTACCGGCGCCCGCCTGCATCTGGTGGAGCCGCTGGGGTTTTCGCTCGACGACAAGACGGTGCGTCGCGCCGGCCTGGGCTACTGGCAAAATTTGGACGTGACGACCTATGCCGGCTGGGAGGATTTCCTTGCGCGCAACGGCCTCTCCCCCGCCGACGAACGCCTGCATCTGCTGACCAAAAAGGCGCGCCGCACCTATGCGCAAAGTACCTACCGCGACGGTGACTTTTTGGTCTTTGGCAGCGAGAGCTCGGGGATTCCCGAGCCACTGCTTGCCGCGGCGCCCGAGCGCTGCGAGCGCATCCCCATGTTGCGCGATTGCGACTCGCTCGAAAACGCCGACGCCTGGGAGGCCCACGAGGAGTCGCTCGGGCATACCGAGGACAGCCACGAAGCCATCCTTCGACAGGATATCTGCGGCAACTTCGTCGACCCGGACGACTACCGCATCAGCGCTCTCAACCTCTCCAACAGCGCCGCCATCGTCCTCTACGAGGCCCTGCGCCAAACAGGCTTTCCGGGAATGTGACAAAGGAACTGTCCCTTTGTCACATTCGGTTATAGGTAGCGGCCGGTGATGCTTGCGGGGCAGGCCACGATGTCGCCCGGCGTGCCGGCGCAGACGATTTGCCCGCCCGCGTCACCGCCGCCCGGGCCCATGTCGATCACATAGTCGGCGTTGCGGATAAGGTCGAGGTCGTGTTCGATCACGACAACTGTGGCGCCCTTGGCGACGAGGCCGTCAAACACACTCAGCAACACCTGAACATCGAGCGGATGCAGGCCGATCGTGGGCTCGTCAAATACGAATACGGCATCGTCCTGCACGCGGCCCATCTCGCTCGCAAGCTTAAGACGCTGCGCCTCGCCGCCCGAAAGCGCCGGCGTGGGCTCACCGAGCGTGAGATAACCCAATCCCAGGTCGTGCAAGGTCTGCAAGCGCGCCTGAACCTTCTTGAGCCCCACCGTGGCGTCGAGCGCTTCGTCCACACTCATGTCCATGAGCTGCGGCAACGTAAGCAGGCTCCCGTCCTTGCCCTCGCGATGGATATGCGAAGCCGCGTCTACATAACGTGAGCCGCGACATGCCGGGCAGACGATCTCGACGTCGGGCAAAAACTGCACGTCGAGCGATATCGAACCCGTGCCATCGCACGTAGGGCAGCGCAAAGCGCCAGTGTTGTAGCTAAATGCGCCTGCCTTGTAGCCGGCTGCCTTGGCCTCGGGCGTGCGGGCGAAGGCGCGACGCAGTTCATCATGGATGTCGGCATAAGTCGCTACCGTCGAACGCACGTTGGCACCGATGGGCGTGGCGTCTATCAGGTTGGCACGTGCAATGCCCTCGGCATCGACCCAACGCACGTGTTTTGGCAGGCGCTCGCTGGCTGCCTGCGCCTTAAGTGCCGGGATGAGTGTCTCGAGCACCAACGTCGTCTTACCCGAACCCGAAACGCCCGTCACCGCGACAAGGCGACCGCGCGGTATATCGACTTCGAGCGGTTTGACGGTATGGATGGCATCGGTCGCCATGCGGATATGGCCCCGGTCAAACATTTCGTCGTCAGGCACCTGCGGACGCAAGCGCTCAGGCTCCGAGCGCAAAAATGGGGCGATGCGGCTGCCCTGCGATTCTTCGACCTCGCCTACCGCGCCCGCGGCGATCACATTGCCGCCGCCTGCTCCGGCAACGGGGCCCATCTCGACCAGATAGTCGGCTTCCGCCAGTACGCGCGTGTCGTGGTCGACAACGACCACGGTGTTGCCGTCATCCACCAAATCGCGCATCACGCCTACCAGGCCGCCGACATTGGCAGGATGCAAGCCAATCGAGGGCTCGTCCAGCACATAGAGCACGCCCGTCGATCGGTTACGCACCACGCGGGCGAGCTGCACGCGCTGACGCTCGCCCGTGGAGAGCGTGGCACCGGCGCGGTCGAGTGAAAGGTAATCGAGGCCCAGATCGACCAGTCGACGGGCCGTGCTCAAAAACGAATCGCAGATATCCGTCGCCATGGGCTGCATCTCGGCCGGCAAGGATGCGGGCACCCCGCGCACCCACTCAATCGCCTCACCCAGCGTCATAGCCGCGGCCTGCGCCAGATTGATACCGCGCACCTGGGGATGGCGTGCGGCCTCGGAGAGACGCGTGCCGCCACAGTCACGGCATGGCCCCTCGCGCAAAAAGCGCGCCACGCGCTTGAGGCCCTTGTCGTCCTTAACCTTGGCGAGCGCATTCTCGACGGTATAGACAGCGTTGTAATAGGTAAAATCGAGCGGCGTGGCGCCCTCGCCGTTTTTGGGAACGTAGAGAATGTGCTTTTTAACCGCCGGACCGTGGAACACGATGTCGCGCTCTTGAGGCGTGAGCTGGTTAAACGGCACGTCGGTGCGCACGCCCATCTCGCCGGCTACCTGCTTCATCAGATCCCACATGAGCGTACCCCAGGGAAGCACCGCGCCTTCGCTGATGGTCTTTGACTCGTCGGGCACCAGGCTCGCTTCGTCCACCTCGCGCATGACACCGGTGCCGCCGCAGGTAGGGCACGCACCGCCGCTGTTAAAGGCAAGGTCCTCGGCACTCGGCGCGTAGAACTCGCGGCCGCATGCGGGGCACGTGAGCGACAGGCCCGCAGCCACGTTAAGGCTCGGCTCCACACGCGCCCCGCAATGTGGGCACACGTGATGGGCACAGCGGCTAAAGAGCAAACGCAGACTGTTGTTGAGCTCGGTCATGGTACCAAAGGTCGAGCGCACGCCTGGCACACTGGGACGCTGATGCAACGCGAGTGCCGCCGGTACGTGCAATACCTCGTCCACCTGGGCGTGCTCGGCCTGCGTCAGGCGACGTCGAGTATAGGTGCTGAGCGCCTCCAGGTAACGGCGCGAGCCCTCGGCATAAAGAACTCCCAGCGCCAGCGAGCTCTTGCCCGAGCCCGACACGCCGGCAATGCCCACGAGCCTCCCCAGCGGAATATCGATATCGATGTCCTTGAGATTGTGGACACGTGCACCGCGCACCTCGATAGCCTGCGGGCTCATCTTCTGTTCCGTCACCTTTATCACCCTACTCATGCCATAAAACGCGGTCGCGGATATACTCGCCCAGCATGGGCACGGTAAACCGCACAAGGCCGTATCCGGCGGCCTCGATGACGCGCTCGCGAATCAGGCTTGCGCGATATTTACTCGCCCAGCTCTGGGTACGGTCGCAGCGCTCAATGATATCCGCCGTGCGCGTCGGCTTGTCCTCGTCAACCGCCATAGCCTCGATAAAGAGGCGCTGAGGGCTGCGCAGACCGTAATACAGAGGTGCGTCAACCGCTTCGTAGAACTCGGAGACGGCATCCGCATGGCCATTCTCGACATCGCGCCTTTCGATGACCTGCGAGCCACGCCGGACAGCAGACCGCCACATGTAATAGCCCACCAGCTGAACCATATAGGGATGCCCCATGCTCTTGCGCGCCGCAAGGTCCGCCGTCTCCGCGTCAACGTAAAGACCAGCGTCTTTGACCGTCTGGATATACGAATCGCGCACTTTGGGCAAAGATATTGCCCCCAACGTACGCTGCTGGGCACGCCGCAAAAACGTCACGCTCGGCTCTTCGAGCAGATCGTCAACCATACTGGGCAAGCCGGCGAACGCCAGCGCAAGACCGCGCTGGTCGCTATCGGGCAAGCCCGTGGCATCCTGGTCTCCGAGCACCTGCTGATAGAGGACGGCAAGAGCCGCCAGTTCCTCGATAGACACCGATTGTGCCTCGTCAATCGCAAACAAGACGCCCTTGCCCGGACCGAGCTTCTTGAGACGCTCGTTGACCAGCCCTCGCAATGTCTCGCCTTTTGCCCGCGCCGCCTCGACCGACATCCGGCCAAACGACGGCCCAAACTCCATTGACGTCACAACGGGTTTATTCGAGCGAAGCGCGTCGGCCAAGCGGTCGCACAAACCAAGCGAAGCGGAATCGGAGACAACCGCCCATCCGCGCTCGCTGGCTAGACGTTGCAGCTCCCGCAGGAGAACCGTTTTGCCACAGCCGCGGTTTCCCGTAATGAGCATGAGCCTGCCCGGCGCTCCGGCGCCGTTGTCGAGCCCTTCCTCAAAATCTTCGATGACCGACTCGCGACCGATGAGTATCGGAGGCCGCTTACCAGCTGTGGGCTTAAAGGGATTTGGATTCATATCGGCCTCCTCGGATTGGCAAACCCTGGTAACAGTTATACCAACTTATACCGAGTTATACCAATAGCATGTGACAGAGGAACTGTCCCTTTGTCACATGTGGCCGAAAAACTCGGCGTCTGCTGCTCGCCAGGGGCGGAAGGTGGCGGGATCGATCTTTACGTGCGCCGCGGCGGGCACGTCGTACCATTTGACCGTGTAACCGGCGCCGTGAGAGCAAAAGACCGAGTCGGGCGTGTTGGGCAGATCGGCCTCGGGCTCATAGGCGGCCGTCTCGATTACGCGCTCGGCATCATGGCAAGCCGAATAGCCGGCGAACTCCAGGTACAGATGACCGCGACCGCTCGTGTAGGCAGCCACCTCCAGCGCATAATCCTGCACTTCGGATGCCGGCACGCGACCCACAAGCTTCGCCCGGTCGCCTGTTATCGTCGGCGGCTCGTACTCGGCACCCATGCGCGTAGCGTCTGACAACGCCCTGCCCACGCACTCCCCCGGCACCTCGAGCTCAAAGTGGTACCACGGCTCCAACAGCACCGCCGCGCCGGCCTCACGCGCCTGCATCAAACCCTGGCGAATCGCGCGGTACGTGGCCTGGCGAAAATCGCCGCCCTCGGTATGTTTGGCATGCGCACGGCCGCCCGTGAGCGCAATGCGCACATCGGTGATGGGCGAGCCGGTCAGCACGCCCAGGTGATCGCGCTCCATGGCGTTGGTGAGTGCCAAACGCTGCCAGTTAAGATCGAGCTCGTCGGTCGAGGTCACGGTCCCAAACTGCACGCCCGAACCCGCTGGCAACGGCTCCAGGCGCAGATGCACCTCGGCATAGTGGCGCAGTGGCTCAAAGTGGCCCACGCCCTCGACCGGCTGCGAAATAGTCTCCTTATAGAGAATGCCGCCAGGCTCAAACTCGACCGCAAGGCCAAAGCGATCGGCCAACACCCGCTGCACGACCTCGAGTTGCACGGCGCCCATCAACTGCAAGTGAATCTGCTCAAGATGCGTGTTCCAGCTTACGCCGAGCATGGGGTCTTCGTCCGCCAGCTCGATCAGCGCTTTAAACACCGCATGGACATCATGTTCGCCCGGTAGCACCGTATAGGTGAGGACCGGCGCAATGACGGGTGCATCGCACCCGGGCTCCGCACCCAAGGCATCCCCCGGGCGAACGTGCGCAAGACCCGTCACGGCACAAATACCGCCAGCAGCAACTTCCTGGGCGAGCTCGTACTTCTCTCCGTTATAGATGCGCACCTGATCGACTTTCTGCCCCCATACCTCGGCACCGGAGCGCCCCTCGATCATCTGTTTTGCACGTAGCGCGCCGCCGGTCACTTTAACCCAAGCCAAGCGCTCGCCACGAACGCCTCGGCTGACACGATAGACACGCGCGGCGAACTCCGGGGCCCACGCCTGTTCACGCATCAGTGTACACATGCCATCCAGCAGCTCGCCCACGCCTTGGTCCTTGAGCGCCGAGCCGGCAAAGCAGGGAAAGAGCCTGCGCTCGGCAACCATGCGCGACAGCGTTGCAACGGAAAGCTCACCCGTCTCAAGAAACTCCTCGAGCGCCGCCTCGTCCAACGCGGCAGCGTCCTCCCAAGCGGCACCGCCCGCCAGCAGTTCGCTGGCATCCAGGCAGCCCTCGGAAAGACGCTGCCCAAGTTGCGCCAGCAAAACATCGCGGCCGGGATTCTCTAAATCAATTTTGTTGATAAAGACGAACGTCGGGATGTCATAGCGCGCAAGCAGGCGCCACAGGGTTTCGGTGTGTCCCTGCACGCCGTCGTTGGCGCCCACAACCAAAATCGCGTAGTCGAGCGCGCGCAATGTGCGCTCTGCCTCGGCAGAAAAATCGACATGCCCCGGTGCATCCACGAGCATGACGTGGGCATCTCCGTGGTCGAGCACGGCCTGCGACGAGAAAATCGTGATGCCGCGCTCGCGTTCGATAGCGTTGGTATCCAGGTGCGAGTCGCCGTCGTCCACACGGCCGCGCTTGCGAATGCGACCTGCGTTGAACAGCATGGCCTCGGCCAGCGTAGTCTTGCCGGCATCGACATGCGCCAAGATTCCAACGACCGCTTGCTTCGACATGGCTCTCCTCTTATTGCAAGCCCATCGCACGTGGCAACGGGCACCCTCGTTCCACACTGGATGATACAATTTACGGGCCGGCGGGCGAAGCGGGCCCTATCCCCCGACCGAGCTCATCGCCCCGCGTTGCCGCGCGGCGATTTTCGCAGGTTCGCGCCTTGCGAAAGCCGGCTTGCAAAACAGCGCATCGAACGAAAATGGCCCCGCCCGGGGCCATTTTCATGTACATGGATTGTTGATACGCGTCCTCGCTCTTATGCCTCGCGCAGCCAGTCGAACGCAACACGCGGCGTGCCGTCCGACACATACACGACTCCGGCGCGCTCGAACCCCGCCTTCATGCTCGCACCCTGCATGGGCAGGTTGTCCGCGTGCGTATCGATACGCAGATGGTCGGCACGCTCCTTGGCAAAGGCAAACATCGCGGCCGCGATACCGTGCACGGTGCCGTCGGACGCCACGCGGTGCAGCACGGCGTACGGAGTGTCGCTACGCCACTGACCGTCCTCGATGACGTCATAGCACTCGTCCGGGCCCGGCAAAAAGGCAAACGTCGCCACCACGCGACCGTCGACTTCGCACACATAGCTGCCGCCGGCGGCGATATCGGCAGTCAGCTGCTCGGCCGAAGGCGTGCCCTCGGGCCACTGCGTGGCGTTGCCATGCGCGCGCATAAAGGCGCGGGCGACGTCATAGATGGCCATGACGGCAGGAATGTCGGTATCGAGGGTTTTTCTGATCATCACGCGGCGACCTCACGTTTATTGGTATCACTTTGATTGAGCAATGATACCAGCGTTTGGAAAGGACACGAAGCAGATGGGGAGCAAAAAGCGAGCCGCCTGGTCAAAGGCCAAAAGCGAGTTTTTGGGCGCTGCTACGGGCGGCGATATGAGCGACCTGTTTGCGCGCGAGGATGAGCGCCGCGACGCCCTGGACGCCGAGCGAGATGAGGCCTGGCGCTACAAGTCGTGCGAGCGAAAAAACCGTTACGACACGCGCGCCGAGGCCGAGGCAGTTATGGCTGACTGCGAAAACCGCGGACGCCGCGGGCTGGCCTGCTACAAATGCGAGTACTGCGGCGGCTGGCATCTGACGTCGCATCCATGGAAATAGACGCCGCATCGGCACGGCACTGACGGAGCGCCAACCATCGCACGCAAGCTACGGGCGCGGCGGCACCAAAACATCGTAGCGAACGGCCTTGCCCGCAAGCTGATAGCTCGGCTTAACGCCGGCAAGCAGCGGCCCCTTCACTGGCCGCTTGATAACAACCTTGCGCGGGCACGACGCAAGAGCAGCCTCGACCAGCGTCTCCTCATCGGCACACGGCTGCTCCAAATGGTGCAAGAGCTGGAACTTCTTTTTAACCGCCGCGCTCTTGGTGCGCTCGGGAAACATGGGGTCCAAATACACCACATCGGGAGCCGCGAGCTCACCGCGCTCGACCAGCTCAGCCGTATGGCGAAGGCCGGCAATGCTGTCCTCGCCCGCATGCAAGCGCATGCGTGCCACGGCAGCCGCAAGCGCCGGATCATCCGCCGCGCGGTCCAAGGCATCCTTGAGCAATGCCGCAATCACGCAATCCTGTTCATACAGATCGACGGTAAAGCCCGTGGCGGCCAGCAGCAGCGAATCCTCGCCAAAGCCTGCCGTGGCGTCAATCGCCCATGGCTGCTCGATGCCTTTTGTGCGCGCAGCCTTCACCAGCAGCTCTTGCTGCAGACGGCCCTGCTTGAGCCGTGGAAGCATGCGGGCAAAATCGGCACGCAGCTCCATCGCGCCGTCGGTGAGCGTGAGGCCCTCGGGCTTCCCGGTCAGCTCAAGCCCCGCGGCCCGAGCAACAGAAAAGGGATCGACGACGCCCATGGGCACTCCTTTACAAGCAAAATGAATACGTGAGCGCCGCCCCTGTCGGCACTCAACCGTCCGCTATTGTCCCACATGCGACATGGCCCACAGCATCCCAATGCAAAGCACCGCCATCAATCCCGTGCATACGGCAGCGATCACAGAATCACTCATGCGCCTTCCCAACGACCGCGGCTCGCGCACTTGCCCTGTTCCGTACATCATGGCTCCTCCTTAGACCAACTCCTTGTCACGACCTCATCATCGCAGCGCCGCACATGTGCTGCCATCGATTTGGCTTACGTCCAGCTTTCCTTTTTGAAAGATTGCTCTGCACAGGCGAGAAGCGCTTTCTAGCACACACGCCGTCACGTTGAACTACAATGTGCTTCACGATATGTGCAGCTTATGGGACGCGCCAGACTGGCAGCGCCCGAATCGAAAGGACTACCTATGAGCGCCGCGCGCAAGACACTCAAAATCCTTGCCCTCATCTATTTTGTTTTGGGCATCGCCAGCCTCGTCATCGGAATCGCCGGCATCGCGACCGGCAAATTTGAATCCATCTACGGATCGAACGCCATACTCGCTGCTGTCGTTGTGATTATCAAGGGCGTTGTCGATCTTGCCGCAGGTGTTGCGGGCATCAAGGGTGCCAACAAGCCTTCGCAGGTGGATGGCGCGTTTAAGCTCGGTATCGTTGCCGCGGTCGCTACGCTCGTCCAGGCTGTGCTTACCCTTCCCGCGCTCGGCGGCAGCGCCGTCAATATCGGCGCCTTTGTCATCGTGGTCTACGACCTGTTCTTTATTCAGCAGGCGCACGCCGTGAAGGCCGAAAACAAGGACCGTCTGTAAGCGCTCGCTTCTCATAACCTCTGCAGCCAAGCAACTAAAAAGGGCCGATCGCGCAGCAACGCGGTCGGCCCTTTACGTTAGCCCAGATAAAACCCGCCAAAATAAACCTGTCCCTTTTTTGTAGGTTAGCTGTGGCGGTACTCGGCGATGATGAAGTCGATGTCGGTCTGAAGGGTATCGAGGTTTGCCAGGCGTGCTTTGTCGGCGGGGCGCGTGCGGTAGTAGTACGGCGTCATCTGGAACACCGCCTCGATGTCGGCCTGGGTCTGAAGGGTGATAGAAGCTGTCACGCGCCGCGTTCCGACCAACTCGAGCTCGGTAGTCTTCGGCAGCTTCTCGTCATTGAGGTATGGCCTGTCGTAGAGCACCTCCTTGAGCCCAAACAGGTGATGGGCACCCGGCACCACGGTGTAGAGCGAGCCCTCGGGCACCAGCACGCGAGCAAACTCGCGCTCGTTAAAGGGAGCAAAGAGCTCGGTCACCATATCGAAGGCGCCATCTGCCACGGGGATATCCTTCATGTTGGCCACAAAATAGGTCGCATCGCCGCGCTTGGCGGCCAGGCGCACCATCTCTTTGCCCAGGTCGAAACCGTAAGCATCCACGCCCGGCACCGCACCCATGGCACTGGTGTAGTAGCCCTCGCCGCAGCAAATATCGAGCAGCGTCATGGGGCCATTCGCAGACGTTGCACGTCCAGACACCTGCTTGCGCACCAGCTCGACCATCGCATCGCGCAACGGCGCGTAGTAACCGCGGTTAAGAAAGTCGCGACGACTGCGCGCCTGCGACTTGGGATCGCCCATGGAGTCGCCGCTCTTGGACGAGCGCAGCAGATAGAGATAGCCCTCGCGCGCACGGTCAAACCGGTGTCCGCCCGCGCATGTAGCACCGCGCTCGTCGTCCACCAACGGCTCATGGCAAACGGGACACAACAACATGGCAACTCCTTAGCGCGAACAACACAACGCCCACCATTGTCGCACGCCTTCCCCACCTAGTCATCGGGGACGTTATTGAATGACCAGTCGTTTAAGAACGTCCCAACGACTATCTAAGTACCGACTGGTTGCATTAGGAGTATCATCGTCTGCGCAAATAAGCACGAAATAGCATATTAGAGATTGAGAGTGTATGGCCGATACCGCATCTAAGCACATTGACATGACCACCGGCTCGCTGTGGCGCAATATTCCCCTGTTCGCCTTCCCCGTGGCCGCCACGAGCATCTTGGAACAGCTATCGAACCTCATCGCCACGGTCATCATCGGCAACTTCTCGGGCGACCAGGGAACCCTTGCCATGGCAGCGGTCGGCTCCAATGTTCCGATTACCAGTCTTATGCTCAACCTGTTTATCGGCATGTCGCTTGGCTCAAATGTGGTCATCGCCAACGCTATCGGCCGCAACGATCAGAACATGGTCAAACGTGCCGTCCATACCTCGGTTTTAATGGCGCTCGTGGGCTTTGTCGTCATCGCGCTGGGCGAGATCTTTGCCGAGCCCATGCTCGCCGCGCTCAACGTTCCTGCCGAAACCATGCCGCTCGCTTCGCTCTACCTGCGCGTCTTTTTGCTCAGCATGCCCTCGATCTTGCTCTACAACTTTGAGGCCGCGATCTTCCGCTCCGTCGGCATCACCCGCATGCCGCTGCAGGCGCTTGCCGTGTCCACCGTCCTCAACATTGGCCTGGACCTCATCTTTGTCCCCGTACTTCACTGGGGCGTCGCGGGCGTCGCCATCGCCACCGCCATCGCCTACACCGTCAGCGCCGCTACGCTCTTTATCCGCCTGCTCAAGACCGACTCTGTCGTCCGCGTCACCCCGCGTGACTTGGCTATCGACCCCGTCGCCCTCAAGCGCATCGTCAAGATCGGCCTGCCCGCCGGCATCCAAAGCGCCGTCTTTGCCGTCGCCAACATCATCATCCAGTCCGCCATCAACAGCCTGGGCACCGAGGTCATGGCGGCATCGAGCGCCGCCATGAGCTTGGAGTACGTATGCTACAACCTGCTCAACAGCTTTAGCCAGGCTTGCACCACCTTTGTGGGACAAAACCACGGTGCCCGCCAGATCGACCGCTGCACCAAAACGCTCAAGGTCTGCCTGGTCGAAGGCGGTATCGTCGCGCTCACCACAATTATCGTTATTGTCGGCCTGGGGCGCGAGATCTTGTCGCTGTTCAACAGCGATCCCAACATCGTCTCGATCGGCTATATCCGCGTGTGTTCGATCTTCCCGGCGTACGCCTTTAGCATGTTCTACGAAAACATGTCCGGCTACCTGCGCGGCTTTGGTATCTCGCTCACGCCCGCCCTCATCACCATGATCTGCGTCTGCGGCATCCGCTTCTATTGGGTGTTCTGCGTGTTCCCGCGCTTCCGCACCTTTGCGAACATCATGATGGTCTACCCCATCAGCCTGGGCACCACGGCGTTCTTTATGGTCGTGGCGGTGCTACTCTGCCACCCGGCACGCACCTATCGTGTCACCCAAGCCAAAGCGACAGCCCGCTAAACACCGCACTCAACGCCGCGCCAGTCATTAATTGACAATATGCGAGCTCATATAGTCGATAAATCGCCTCGTGGCGATGGGCATGGTGTCCCAGCTGCGCCAGGCCGCCACTACGTCGCGCGAGGGGGCGTGCACGATGGGACGTACGCGAATATCGGCACGCATGCCCTCCACAGTACGACGGTAGAGCATGCTCACGCCTAGGCCCTCCTCCACCATCGCCATGATGGTGTAGTCGTCGGTGACCTCGCTCGTCACGTGCGGCGACAGGCCATGCGCCGCGAATGCATCGAGCACCAGGCTCTGTTCGCCCTCATCCAGAAGCACAAACGGCTCGGAAGCCAGGTCGGCGAGTGTCACCTTTTCCTTTGCCGCCAGCGGATGCGCGACAGGCAACAGTGCCACCAACTCGTCGTGATAGACCACGCGCTTCTCGAGGCCAGCGGTAAACCCGCGTGCCGTAAAGCAAAAATCGACCACGCCATCGTGCACCCATTGGGCGTTGCGCGTGTAGTCGCCCTGCTTAAGGGTAAAGCGTACGCCCGGGTGCAGCGCCCCAAAGTCGCGGATCACACGCGGTAACACGGTTCGACTCACGTTGGTAAACGTCGCGATGCGAATATCGGTCGACGAAAGCCCCAGCAACTCCTGGCGCTTGCCCTCGAGCTCAGCCTCGGCAGTCACAATCTGGCGCAGATACGGCAGATATTGTTTACCGTCGCGCGTAAGCGAAACGCCCTGCTTACCGCGCTCGATAAGCGTGGTACCCAGCTCGCGCTCGAGTGCCTTGACGGCCTGGCTCACCGCACTTTGCGTATAGCCCAGCTCGTCCGCCGCGCCCTTAAGACTGCCGCGATCGACCACCATACAAACAATCTGATACCGCGATGCCATCGTGCCTCCACATCGATGTAGCCGTAAAACGTTTTGCCAGGGCTTTTTCTGCCAACATTAGTATTTCTTAATCATACTGAAGATACATTCGCTTTACTACATCCATATCTGGGAGCAGAATCCTTTTTGCGAAACCGTTCTGTAACAAAAGGAGTCCCATGGATCGCAAAAAAGCAATCGCGCTCTCATTTTCCGTTCCCGTCGCATGGGGCTTTTCGTATCCCCTCATGAAGATCGGCATGGACAGCATGAACGCCACGAGCATCGTCGCGCTACGCTGCATCATCGCCTTTGTGGTCTGCCTGCTGCTCTTCCACAAGCACGCGTTGCGCATCAACCGCGACCTTATGGTCCGTGCCGCCATCATCGGCGCCATTATGGCAACCGAGCTCACCTGCATGTGCCTGGGCTCCAGCCTCACCTCTGCCTCCACTGCCGGCTTTTTGCAGAGCCTGACGGTCGTAATCGTGCCGTTTGCCAACGCCGCCCTGCTGCGCCGCGCCCCCGAGCGCAAAGTGCTCGTCGGCACCGCCATCGTCACCTGCGGTATGTTGCTGCTCTCGGGCGCCGACTTCACTAGCCTGAACCCGGGCGCGCTCATCATGCTGCTCTCCGCCTTTGTCTACGCCGGACACATCATTGTGGCGAAGCGCTTTGTCGAAGATGTCGACCCGCTGGCTCTGGGCGTTTGGCAGCTGGGCTTTGGCGGCTTGTTCTCGGGCATCGCCGCATTCACCTTTGGCGGCTTCACGCTTCCCAGTACGCCCAGCGAGATCGTGGTCGTCATTGCGCTCGCACTCATCTGCTCTGCTTACGGCTTTATCACCCAAACGCTCGTGCAGCCCCATGTGCCTGCCGAGACCACCGGTTTCGCCTTCTCGCTCGAGCCGGTATGCTCTGCCGTCTTTTCGTTCTTCCTGGTCGGCGAAGTCCTGAGCCCCATCGCCTTCTTTGGTGCCGCCCTCATCCTCACCGGCGTCATGGTGGCAACCGTCGAACTTCCGCGCCTTCGCGCGCATGGACAGGCTCGCATGGCAGGAGCGCCCGAGCACGTCTCGTAGACCCCGCTCTTCATACAGCCGTGGCATAAAGGCAACCGGTGCGCCTTTACAATAGATGCCAACAGAGCATCTGCCATAAAGGAGCCCCATGGACACCGCAACCCGCGACCTCAACATAGCAACTTGGTTGGGCAATGCGCCGCAGCCGGTACGTGACACTACGAACCAGCTGCTCGAGCGTATCGCCCTTTTGCGTGCCGAGCAGACCATCTACCCGGCACAAGACGACATCCTCAATGCCCTCGCCTACACGCCGGCCGACCAGGTCAAGGTTGTCATCTTGGGTCAAGACCCCTATCACGGACCCAACCAGGCCATGGGGCTGTCGTTCTCGGTCCCCGCGACGCAAACCAAGTTGCCGCCGAGCCTGCGCAACATCTACAAGGAACTCAATGCCGATCTGGGTTGTCCCATTCCCTCCACGGGAGACCTAACCCCATGGGCACAGCAGGGCGTCCTGCTCCTCAACACCACGCTCACCGTGCGCGAGCATGCCGCGAACTCGCACGCCAAGCTGGGCTGGAGTACCCTGACCGACTACATTATCGAACGCTGCTACCAGCTGCCCCAGCCGGTAGTCTTTTTGGCATGGGGCCGCTTTGCCCAGCAGATGGTCGAAGGCAAGCTCGCCACGACCGGCGCGGGCAAGGCAACCGACAAGTTCTGCCTGGCCTCTACGCACCCCTCGCCGCTTTCGGCCAACCGTGCCACGGCAGAACTCCCCGCTTTTATGGGGTCGCGTCCCTTCTCCGCTGCCAATCGGTTACTCGAACAGCACGGCTCGACCCCCGTTAACTGGACTTGGCTCGGATAAAAATCGATACATCGAAAACGCGCCCGACAGCTTTCCATCGGGCGCGTTTCCTATTCGGGCCAAATAAATTGCGTGCGGCCGGCCTCGCCGCCATCGATCAGCAGGCTCTGCCCGGTCATAAACCGGTTGGTCACGCCCACAAAGTAGATCCACTCGGAGATCTCTTGGGCGGTGGCCCAGCGCTTAAGCGGCGTGAGTTCCATAATCTGGCTCCACAGGTGTTCGTCTTCCATCACGCAACGGTTGAGCGGCGTGATCACGCCACCCGGGTCCACACTGTTGGCGATGGCCTGCGGCGCCAGGCGGTTTGCAAGGTTCTTGGTGTAGGCGATAACGCCGCCCTTGCTGGCGGCATAGTCGGGAAACTCCGATCCCGTATGCCCGCTCGCCGACCCCACATTGACCACGGATTTGATAGCCGGTGTCGGCTTGGCGGCAAGCCCCTCCCCCACAAAGGCATAGCGCTCGGTCACGTTGATGGTGCCACGCAAGTTGGCGGCAATATCGTCGGCCGAATCCTGCACACCGGCAACGTTCACGATTACCTGTGGCTCAAGGTCGCCTGGAAACGAGTCAGGCTCGCGGACATCAACGATCAGATGGCGGTAGCGCTCGTGTTCGATCGCCGCCGGCAGCAGATCAAAGCCCACGACCTCGTGGCCCTCGTCCAAAAAGCGCTGCACGCACGCGGCTCCGATACCACCCGAAGCACCCGTGATCAAAACCCGCATGCTTGCTCCTTAGGCGGTTGCATGGCGCTTGAGGTACTCGGCGCCCACATTCTCGCGCTCCCAGCTGCGCACGACCTTGTAGCCCACGGGGCTCAGGAAGACCTCGCACAGCAGCTCGGCAACAGCGCCGGTCAGCGAGCACATAAGAACCTGCACCCAGGTCCAACCAAAGAACGTGTGGCTCACCACAATGGCAAAGACTAGGTTGTCGATAAACTGGCCGACACCCGTAGACACATAGGAGCGGAAGGCAAAGCTCGCAAAGTTATTCTTTTTGAGCATGCGGCCGAGCGACTGGTTGAGTGTGGAGTTAACCACGGCAGAGACGAGCATTGCCAGCGAAGAGCCCAGCACCACATACCAGGTGCCACCGATGGTGGCGTTAAGGGCAGTGTTGACCTCGATCATACCCGTGTCGTAGTAGGCGCCCCACATGCCGGGCGTGAGCGAGCATGCCCAAAAGCACAGGCTCACGGCCAGGTTGACCGCCAACGCGAGGATAGAAATTTTGATGGATGCCTTGGCGCCAAAGCGCTTGCAAATCATGTCCTGGCACAAAAACGAAACCCAGCTCACCACAAAGCCGCAATCGAGTGCCAGATACGGCAGGCTGATAAGCTCCTTGTTGGCCAGCAGGTTCATCATGATAACGCTCACGATAAACAGCGAAACCGTTGCCGCGGGAATGCTCCGCAACAGGACCTTGTAGTCCTCCATGACCTTCTTGATCATTATGTACTCCTTTGGTTTTAGGTTTAACGAGCAGGATATCGGACCCGAACTGCTCGGCCGCCACGGTCTTGAGGCGACGGTGGGTATGATAGCCGCTCACACGGCGGCAGGCAAGCAAGCGGCGCGGCAGCCCCACAGGACCACCGCGCCGGCGCACTAAAACGTTACGTTGCCAAACTCCGACAGGACAAGGTCGGGGTTGTGGTCGGTCGCCCAGTCAACATTCCACGGGCTCGTAAACAGCAGCAGTTTGCCGCCGCGCATGTCCTCGACGCGCAAGGTGTCACGCGTGAGCGAAAGGCCCGGGATGTCGATGGTGTCGGGGTCGTTCTGGATCCAGCGGATGTCCGTATAGGGCAGCGGCTGACGACGGACTTCAACACGGTACTCGGCCTTAAGGCGGCGCTCGAGCACCTCAAACTGCAGTACGCCGACCACGCCCACGATGACGCTCTCCATGCCGGCACCCAGCTCGCGGAAGATCTGGATGGCGCCCTCCTGGGCAAGCTCCTCCATGCCCTTCACGAATTGCTTGCGCTTGAGCGTGTCGACCTGCGTGATGCGGGCGAACATCTCGGGGGCAAACGTCGGGATCTGCGGATACTGTACGTGGCGCTTGCCAGAGCACACGGTGTCGCCGATGCTAAAGATACCCGGATCGAACAGGCCTACGATATCGCCCGCGTACGCCTCGTCCACGATGGCGCGGTCATCGGCCATCATCGACGTGCCCGTGGCAAGCTTGAGCTTACGGTTGCCCTGCACGTGGAAGGCATCCATGCCGCGCTCGAACTTGCCCGAGCAAATGCGCACAAAGGCGATACGGTCGCGGTGGTTCTTGTCCATGTTGGCCTGGATCTTAAACACAAAGCCGCTAAAGTCGTCGCGGCACGGATCGACCGGCTCGCTGGTGAGCGTATCGGTATAGGCGCGCGGCGTCGGGGCCAGGCGCAAGAACTCCTTGAGGAAGGGCTCCACGCCAAAGTTGGTGAGCGCCGAGCCAAAGAACGCCGGGCTCAGCTTGCCGCAGGCCACGGCATCCAGGTCGAGCTCGTCGCCGGCGCCATCGAGCAGCTCGATGTCGTCCATCAGGTTCTTGTGGTTCTCCTCGCCAATAAGCTCATCCATGGCGGGGTCGCCCAGCTCGGCCTCGACCTCGGCGACCTTCTTGGTGGCGTTGGCGTGACCGTCGCCCTCAAAGGCGATGACGCGACGGGTCTGACGGTCGAACACGCCGCGGAAGTTACGGCCGCTGCCGATTGGCCAGTTCATGGGGTACGTATTGATGCCCAGGACGTTCTCGATCTCTTCCATGAGCTCAAACGGATCGCGGGCCTCGTGGTCGAGCTTGTTCACAAAGGTAAAGATGGGAATGTGGCGCAGCGTGCAGACCTTAAAGAGCTTTTTGGTCTGGGCCTCGACGCCCTTGGCGCCGTCGATGACCATGACCGCGGCGTCGGCGGCCATAAGGGTACGGTAGGTATCCTCCGAGAAGTCCTGGTGGCCGGGAGTATCGAGGATGTTGACGCAGGCGCCGTTGTAGGTGAACTGCAGTACCGAGGAGGTAACGGAAATACCGCGCTCCTTCTCGATGTCCATCCAGTCCGAGACGGCATGCTTGGCCGAACTCTTGCCCTTGACCGAGCCGGCGGTCTGGATGCTGCCGGTATAGAGCAGCAGCTTCTCGGTAAGCGTGGTCTTACCGGCGTCCGGGTGGCTGATGATCGCGAATGTGCGGCGCGACGAGATTTCATCCGACAGGCTTGCCATGCGGATCCTTTCTTGCATTGAGTGCATTACGTCGTTGAAACCGTACTATTGTAGCCGCGAAATCCCGCCACAGGGCACCTATCAGGACAAATTCATCAGCCAAGCTCGCTGTGCACCGGGCAGCCGCCTCAAGGACTGTCTCGATCTGTAACAGATAGACGGGTTTTAGCGTTCCTGGTGTTACAGATTGAGATAAACGGCTGGGAAGATCGACACCGTCTCAATCTCGTCTCAATCTGTAACAGAAAGACGGGTTTTGAGCCTCCACCTGTTACAGATTGAGATAAACCGGCAGGAAGGCAACCAATGTCTCAATCTGTAACATCTAGCCGCCCAAATCGACTCTTACTGTTACAGATTGAGACAAATAGACAGGCGGGCAAATAACATCTCAATCTGTAACAGTAAGCGACCCAAAACGGACCTAGGTGTTACAGATTGAGATTGTTTTGAAGTAAGCGCGACACTGGCAGGCTATTCCACATTTCCTCTTGCATAACTGTGCATAGTGTATATATACTGTGCTTACCGGTTATATACACGTGTAGCCCAACAGCTAAGGAGCCGCTGTGGACATCATCCTATCCAATTCGAGCGACAAGCCCATCTATGAGCAGATCTCCTCGCAGGTCAAAGCTCAGATCCTTTCGGGCGCACTCGCTGCAGGAGCCAAACTCCCCAGCATCCGCGCGCTCGCGAGCGACCTCGGTGTGAGTGTCATCACCACCAAGCGCGCCTATGCCGACCTGGAACAACTTGGCTTTATCTGTACCGTGCAGGGCAAGGGCTGCTTTGTCGCCGAGGGCAACCAGGAACTCTTGCGCGAAAACCAGCTTTGCCATATCGAAGAGTTGCTTGCGCAGGCCGCTACGCAGGCCGAAACCCTGGGCGTCACGCGCGACAAATTGCACGAGATGCTCGACCTTGTAGCCCCCGAAACCATGCAGTAGCCATCTGCAAGAAAGGCTATACCATGCAAAACTTGCTAGAACTCAAAGGCGTCTCACGCCGCGTAAGCGACCGCTTTTCCCTACGCGATGTCACACTCACCGTGGAGCCCGGCCAGATTGTTGGCTTTGTGGGCGCAAACGGCGCCGGTAAGACAACGACGATTCGCGCCGCGCTCGGACTCATAAAGCTCGATGCCGGCGAGGTGCACCTGTTTGGGCAGCACTGCGGCACCGACGCGCCCGGCGAGACACAGCGCCATCTGCGCTCCCGCATCGGTCTTGTCCTGGACACGTGTCCTTTCCCTTCCACGCTCAAGGTGGGCCAGATCGAGACGCTCGTAGGCCCGGCGCACCCCACATGGAGTCGCGAAACATTCGCCAGATTTATCGAACGATTTGGCCTTGATCCCAAAGCCAAGGTCAAAGACCTCTCCCGCGGCATGGGTATGAAGCTGCAGCTCGCCTGTGCGCTCAGCCACAATGCCAGGCTGCTCGTTTTGGACGAAGCCACCGCGGGCCTCGATCCCATGGCGCGCGAGGAGCTGCTCGATGAGCTGCTCGCCTTTGTTTCCGACGGCCAGCGCAGCGTACTGCTCTCGAGCCACATTACGTCCGACCTCGATAGCGCCGCCGATCGCGTCATCTGCATCGATAACGGTTCGATTGCATTTGACCTGCCACGCGAGGACATTACCGACCGCGCCGGAATCGCCCACTGCACGCAAGCACAGGCCGCAGAGCTCATGGCTTGCGTCGAAGGCGCCCGTGCTGCCCGCCACGCCTATAGCGTGGACGTGCTCGTGCCCAACCGCCGTGATACGCTCGAGGCTTTCCCCGAGATTCCCTGCGATCGGGCAACCATTGATGACTACCTTCGCCTCATGCTGAAAGGGGCTTCGAAATGAAACGCGCCTTTATGTCCGAGCTCGCCATCGTTCGCACGCTTATCCCGAGCATCGCGGGTGTCGGCTTATTTATATTCATCGTGATGACCCTCGCCAACGCATCGGATGGTGATTCCGGCATGAGTGCTGGCGCCTGCGCAGTCAGCGCCATGTCGCCCATCATGATCATGAACTCGCTAGCCGGCTTCGACAATCAAAACGGATGGGAGCGCTATCGGGCAACGCTGCCCTTCTCGCGCAAAGACATCGTCTGCGCACGTTACCTGTGTATCGTTGCTTTCTCGGCCATCATGGCATGTGCGGCCGCGCTGTTGAACATCGTCACCATCCCACTCTTCAATAATGCAGGCATTTTCCCGACGGGACAGGTCGTATTTGAGATCGCAATTGCCTCGGCAGCCTCGATGCTCATCTCCCTCATGATGGTGTTTTTGGCGCAGCCGCTGTTCTTTCGTTTTGGACACATGGAGGCGCTGCGCCTGTCCGTTGGTCTGTTTGCCTTGCTCGGTTGCCTTGCTATGGCCACGCTGAGCTCCTCCAACCCCATCAGCAACTGGCTCATGTCGATTGCCGGGGCAAATCCCGATTCCGCCGTCCTCGGCTGCCTGTGCGCAGGAATTGCCGTCCTGGCCCTCGCGCTATGCGCAATCAGCTGCACCGTCAGCACCAAGGTTTATCGAGTACGCGACCTGTAATCGACAGCTAAAGGACTTGGGCGGCACCCCACCTCATTTACTAGATAAGACGAAGCAGTAACAACGTCGTTACCACCCTTCACGGCATGCCGTTCACTTCTCGGAAAAACATTCACCTTCAATTCGAGCCCTAACCAAATGGCTCCCCGGAACATGGCCCCGTCTCGCCGCGGCCATATCAAACCTTCATGGTGGGGCGGTATCCTTATGTCCATAAAACTCGCAGGATAAACCCATTATCCAAGGAGGCATCGCACCCGTGTCGTGGGTCGTCGCAGCATTTGCGTCAGCATTCTTTGCCGGCATCACATCCATCTTGGCCAAATGCGGTATCAAGCAGACCGACTCCGATATCGCGACGGCCATTCGCACCTGCGTGGTGCTCGTTTTCGCCTGGGCAATGGCGGGCATTTCTAGATCCATTGGGACCATTGGCAGTATCGAACCCAGATCCTGGCTCTTTCTCGTCCTCTCGGGACTCGCTACAGGTGCTTCGTGGATCTGTTACTTTAAGGCGTTGAGCATCGGAGACGTCAATAAGGTCGTACCGGTCGACAAGATGAGCACCGTGCTCGCCGCGCTGGTCGCCATCGCGCTTTTTGGTGAGACGAGCAACCTTGCGGTTAAGCTCGTGGGAACCGCTGTCATCACCCTCGGCACGTTTTTAATGATCGAGAAGAAGCAGTCCGCCGGACCCGAGCAGCAGCAAGACCGGACCTGGCTCGCTTACGCCCTCGGCGCCGCCGTGTTCGCGGCACTCACCTCCATCCTCGCCAAGATCGGCATCGAAGGCGTCGAGTCAAACCTGGCCACGGCAATCCGCACCTGCGTGGTACTGGTTATGGCATGGGCAATCGTGGCAGCCAAGGGAAAACTGGAGCAGGTCGCGCACGTTGACCGGCGCGAACTCACATTTCTCGTAACATCGGGCATCGCAACCGGAGCATCGTGGCTGCTCTATTACTACGCCATCGCTGCAGGCCAGGTGAGCGTCGCGGTGCAGATCGACAAACTATCGATTGTCGTATCGGTACTATTTGCGCGTCTGGCATTCAACGAAAAACTCTCACGACGCAGCGCCATCGGTCTCGCCCTCATCGTACTGGGCACCGCCGCGCTTGCAATTTGGAAGTAGCGCCGATACCGAACGAAATCCAGTCCACCCGCAAATCCGTGACACAGCGCCCGCACCGGACTTGAGATGTTTGTACTGACTGCGCGCTATCGTGCTACTTGCGCAGCGGCTTGGGCAGCGGAATGCCGGCGGCGATAACGGCGGCGATGATCATGCAGACGATACCCTTGAGCGGGAAGCACATGAGCAGCAGGCCCACGACCATGACCGGCTGACGCATGACCGCACCCATCATCGATGCCGTGCAGACGGCGACGCAAAAGACCGGATCGGCGCCGGTGAAGACAGCAAGGCCGTAGCCCAGGCTTACGCCCGAGAAGATAACCGGGAAGAAGTGGCCGCCGCGCCAGCCCATGTTGATAAGGGCGGGCGTCAGCATGGCCTTGACAAGACCGGTTGCAATGAGTACGCCAGCGGGAATGGTCATATAGGTCTCCATGAGCACGTCGGCCTGCGTCTCGCCGGCAAACATGGTGTAGGGCAGGACCGTGCCGCAAATGGCGAGCGCCAAACCGGCCAGCATGGCCTTGATGACAGGGCGCTCCCCTATGGCGTGGGCCAATGCCTCGCTCGCGTGCTCCGAAACAAAGTACAGCCAGCCACAGGCCGTGCCGATGAGCGCCAGGGGAATAAGCCAGGCGAGCTCGAGGTTGCCCACCCGAGCGGCCTCGAACCTCGGCATACCCATACCGCCGCCCATAAGCTGGCCAAGCAACAGATAGGTGCCCAAGCCGCCGGCAATCGCAATGCCGTAGACCACGGTCTTTTGCGCCTTGGGCATCTTGATGGTGATCTCGTCGGACGCTGAGTCCTCATCGTCGTCGGCGCCCTGGCCGTCGGCGCTGCCGGCGAGCGGAGCCACAAAGCCAAAGACAGGCGCGGTAAAGAGCGCCGTCAGGGCAGCCTGGGTACCCAGCAGCGTGAGTTGCCTAAACTCGGCGCCAAAGCAACGCATGCGGTCGCCGACCCAGCTGCACAGACCCGCAATGACACCGGTCAGGCCAGCCTCCGGTCCAATGCTTCCGCCAAACAGCAACGGCAGCAATGCCGCAAGAGATAGCTTGCCGAGGTTGTCGTACGGGTAGCGGCCGTCGCGCTTTACCTTGGCCATCACCTGGTTGAGGTCATCGGTCTTGGTGCCCGTCATCTTTTCGTACAGACCGATCAGCAGGCCGCCCAGCAGGCAGACGAAAAACGGGTACGGTAAAAAACCGAACGGACCGCTCGCGAGCTCGGGCGAAGCGACGCCCAGCATTTGCGGAATCTCGGTCCATAGATAGTCGATGCCATGCTCCATCGCAAAGAAGAACAGCCAAACCGCGGCGCCCGCAAACGCACCGGTCACAGCCACGCTCACTAAAAACAGCGCACGGTTTTTGGGTTTTGCCAGGTTATCCATCGGGACCTCCCGTTGGTCAAAGTCAACATAGATATCCTTTATTGTAGGGCGAGCGTTGTCCAGACGAGCCAACCATCTGCACCCCAAACGACACCATTGAGTGCTAGGGCACTACGGATGCGAACCTCAACCCCCAATAATCGAGGCAATCTCGCGCAAATCGGCGGCAAAGTAGATGCCTTGCTGGCGCTGCGGACTCGATAAGCCCTTATCGACCATATGCCCGAGCAGCGCCTTGAGGTCGTTGTAGTAACCGTCCAGGTTATACAGGATGCACGGAGCACTCAGGTGTCCCAACGATACCGCAGACATGACCTCGGCAATCTCCTCGAGCGTGCCCGTCCCGCCGGGAAAGGCAATGAAGGCATCACCAAGCTCAATCATCTTGGCTTTGCGCTCAGCCATATCGCTCGTCACGATAAGGTCGTCAATACCTTCGTGTTGAAACTCTGCCTCGATAAAAAAGCTCGGCTCAACGCCCGTCACATGCCCACCAGCATCGAGCACGCTATCGGCAAGCGCGCCCATCAGGCCCGATTTGGACCCGCCGTATACCAGCGCGTGCCCGTTGGAGCCAATCCAGTTGCCCAGCTCTTGCACCGCAGGCAGAAACGCCGGGTCATTGCCGACGCTGGCGCCCAGATACACGGTGATATTCATATTCAGTCCCCCTCGTCGTGACGCACGGCGCCCGTTCTAGCGTTGGCGTCGGCGATATTCGCGTACGCGGCGCGACAGGTCAGCGAGCTCGTCACGATCGAGCTCTTCCAAATGCTCAAGATCATCCATAAAGCGCGCCATGGTGTCCTTTTGGCGCAGTTTAATGAGCGTATTGCAGTAGTTCACCGCCACACCCGTGAGCATGGCGATGTAGAAGATACTGATGACGCTCAGGACGACGGTAATAGCGCGGGCGACCGGCGTTTCGGCCGGGATATCGCCAAAGCCGATGGTCGAGACCGTCTCAAAGCTAAACCAGAGACCATCGCCAAACGTGAGGGTCGTGGGCTCGGACAGCCAGACAGCCGTCGAGCACAGCAGGTAAAAGATAAGAAACAGGCCCGTGATGCGTGCAAAGCCAGCCTGTCGCAACACGTCGGCAAGCGTCCTCAACTTGTTCATCGCGACCCCTTTTCCCAGACGCCCAATCACATTCGCTCGGTATTGTCCCACGCCTTCCCCGCAAACGGAACCAGTCGTCGGGGACGCTTCTAAACGGCGGGTTATGAAGGACCGTCCCCGTGGCAAAACGGCATACGTTTCAATCTGCGACAAATAGGACATCCCCACAGGTCTCACGGCCCGAACGAGTATCTTGATATAGACATACCGCCCACCGCCGTGCCCGCAGCACGCAAAAAGAAAGGGAGTCCACAATGTTTAGGCCTCTTCGCAGAAAAAAGCGCGCCATCACCGATAAACAGGCGCGAGAGCTGCTCGCCGATTGCAAGCGCGGCGTTTTTGCCGTCAACGGCGACGATGGCTATCCCTATGCCATTCCCGTCAACTACTTCTTTGACACCGAGCACGACAAAATTTATTTTCATGGTGCCAAGGCAGGACACAAGGTCGACGCACTCAAACGAAACGACAAAGTCTGCTTTACCGTCTATGGCAACGATTGGTATAAGGATGACGACTGGGCACCCTATGTTCAGAGCACCGTGGTTTTTGGCCGCTGTCGCCTCGTGAACGATGACCCGGCATTTGTCGAAGATACAATCCGCCAGCTCGCCCTCAAATACTACCCTTCCGCCGAGGAGGCCGAAGAGGAGATCAAACAAAGCATAGGGGGCGTCCAGCTGTATGAAATTACGGTTGAGCACCTTTGCGGCAAGCAGATTCAGGAAAAGTAGCAAACGCGGAAAACGTGCTCGCGGCCCTCTGTGCCCTATGCGCCCACGCACGCTAACGGCGTGGGCGCAGACCGCGGCGGCCGAATCGCTTGCCCCCTATACCCCAAAAACGTAGCGGTCCAAGCGGTCGCACGCTTCCCTTACACGCGAAAGCGGCAGTGCTAGATTCACGCGAATGTGGCAAGATCCGTGGAACGGACGGCCGTCCTGATAGCCCACGCCCACACGCGCGCCCTCATCGAGCAGCCACTGAATATCGCGGCCATGCTCGCGGCACCACTCCGTGCAGTCTAGGAACACCATATAGGTGCCCTGCGGGCGCGAATAGGACACGCCCTCAAAATGCTCGTCCGCGTAATCGCAGAAGTAGTCAATGTTGCCCTCGATGACCTCGTTGAGCTCATCGACCCACTCGTAGCCCTGCGGCTGGTAGGCGCCGATAAGCGCATGCATTGAAAGGACATTCATCTCGTTGTAGTGAGTCTTATTGGACACGGCGCACACGCGATCGCGCAGCGTCTCGTTATAGATGATGTGGTAGCTGCCGACCAGGCCCGCCAGGTTAAACGTCTTGCTCGGCGCATAGAGGGCGACCGTGCGCATGCGAGCATCCTCGCTCACCGACTGCGTCGGGATATGCTTGTGGCCGGGCATGATGATGTCGGACCAGATCTCGTCCGAGATCACCACGCAATCGTGCCGGCGATAGATGTCCATGACGCGCTCAATCTCATCGCGCTCCCATACGCGGCCGCAGGGGTTATGCGGCGAGCAGAACACCGCGGCATGGATATGGTTTTGGACGAGCTTGCGCTCCATGTCCTCAAAGTCCATGCGCCACACACCCTGGTCGTCGAGCTTAAGCGGGCTGTGGACAATGCGATAGCCCGCGGCTTCGATAGACTTGGTAAAGCCGATGTAGGTAGGGCTGTGGACCAGCACCGCATCGCCCGGCTGGACATACGCGCGCAGGGTCGACACGACGCCGCCCAGCACGCCGTTTTCGTAGCCGATATGCTCCGGGAGCACGCCCTCGACGCCATTACGGCGGCTCTGCCATTCGATGATGCGGTCGAAGTACTCGTCGCGCGGATCGAAATAGCCAAACATGGGATGCTGGGCGCGCTGAATGATGTGCTCCTGGACCGTGGGCACCGTGGCAAAGTTCATGTCCGCCACCCACATGGGAATGCGGTCGAAGCCCTCGTCAGGCGCGTTCGGAGCCATGCCGGGGATCTCGCCCCAGGAGTCAACGGCGATGGCGTCCATGCCGTGACGGTCGATAAGCGAAGTAAAGTCGTATTTCATGCTGAGCTCCCGTGCAAAGCGGATTGTTTTGGTAGGAGTTATTGTCCACCAGCGTGGGCGATTTTGGCATGGGGTTTGGCGTTGGATTTGGCGGGCGCCGGCGAATGGCCGGCTAGTCCCGCACGTCGTTGACGGCGATTACCGTCAACCTGGTTCCATCAACCGTAAAGGATATGTCGAGCCCGGCGTAGGCCAGATGGTAGACGCGGTTTGGCTCGTGTTTGCTACCCGCGCGGCGCGGATCTTGGCGAAGGACCTCGGCCAAGCCGGGGAGCTTTGTGGACGGGACCATCTCCTGCAGCGCTTGTGGAAAGTCAACATCGAGCTCTTGCCACGGCGCATCCTCAATCCAGCCGCCGGTCGCATCCGGGTGGCAGTCCGCAAACGGAATGTAGGGCTTGATATCGTAGATGGGCGTGCCGTCGCGCAGGTCCGCTCCCAGCACATGGACGATGGGACCGTCGTCGGTAAGCTCGACATGATCGAGCTTGACGCAGGTAAGACCGATGGGATTGGGGCGAAACGGGCTGCGCGTGGCAAATACGCCCACGCGCTCAGCTCCACCTAAGCGCGGCGGACGCACGGTCTTCGACCACTTGGCGTTGGTGCCGGACCTGTTCTGCGTCTTGGCATCGACGGCGATGTCTTCGGCCGTGCCGCCGGGCGTTCCGTTTTCAAAGCGCCAGAGCAGCCACAGGTGAGAGAAGGAGTCCAGACCCTCAACTGACGCGCTGGAAGCATATTCCGGCTCAAAGACAATGCGCCCCTCAAGATGGGGCGCCAAAAAGCTGTTGCGCGGGATGCCGAACTTCTGCGGCAGGTCGGTATGTATGTGTGCAATAGGTTCCATGTCGGTCATTGTACGGCACAGGCGAGGGCAACGGGCCACGATTGCCTGTCATCGCCATCTGCATGCAACCAACGGTTGCTTGGAAGGGCGTCGGCCGCCGCGTATGCTTAACCCAACAAACAGCAGAAAGGAGCCGTTATGGCCTTTGCAGAAAAACTCATCGCCGTCCGCCGCGCCAACAATCTCACTCAAGAGCAGCTCGCCGCCAAGCTCTACGTCACGCGCCAAGCCGTGAGCCGTTGGGAGCGCGGCGAAGTCACCCCGGGCATCGACATGATGAAGCTCATTGCCGCCGTAACCGGAGAGCCGCTGTCCCACCTGCTCGAAATGCCCGAGCACTATTGCCAGAGCTGCGGCATGGTGCTCACACCCGACGACTGCGGCACCGATGCCGCGGGCGCCGCGACCGACCATTACTGCAAGTGGTGCTACGACCGCGGTAAGTACACCTATGAGACCACGATGGAGGCAATGATCGAGGATTGTGCCCCGCGGCTGGCACAAAACACCGGCATGTCGCTCGACGAAGCCGTCTCGCTCATGGGTGCCGTGCTGCCGCAACTGGAGCGCTGGCGCACCGTGCACGAAAACGAGGAGCGCTACGGTGCCGAAGCGCGAGCGCGCTATGGCGACGAGGCGATCGACACCGCAAACGAAGCGCTGTTGGATATGGACCCCGAAACCTGGAACGACATGAAAGAACTCGAGCGCGCGATTCTGGGCCAGCTCTCGATTGCCATGGACGACGGCGACCCAAAGAGTAACGAAGCCCGCAAGCTTGTCGCAATGCACCGCCGATGGATTGGCCTTAACTGGGGACACGAGCCCCAAGACAACGCATACCTAGGCCTCGCCCACGGCTACCTTGCCGATCAGCGCTTTGTTGACTACTACGACAAGCCCTGCGGCGCAGGCGCCACGGCGTTTTTGGTTCAGGCCATCGAGTCGTCCCTGGCTCGCGCATAGACCACGGCGGCTTTGGGTATCTCAATCGAAACCTCAACCGATTGGAGACCCATGGCTACTGATCACGAGCTCGAGCTGTACGTTATGACCGGCTGCCCGTATTGCATAAAGGTCAAGCGCTTCCTGGCCGATAACGGCTTGACCATCCCCGAGTGCAATATCTCGACCGATTCCGATGCCGAGCAGACGCTTATCGCCGTCGGCGGCAAGCGCCAGGTTCCCTGCCTGTTCATCGACGGCAAACCACTCTACGAATCGAGCGACATCATCGCGTGGGTGCAGGAAAACCTGCTCTAGTACGCACGCTCTGTCCGTCCAGGGCCCCAACCCATACGACCCAAACATGTACGCCAGCATCCAAAGTCGACATTTTTCGACATCTTTGGATGCTGGCGTACAGCTTTTTGCATGGGCCCAGCACAGGCGGTCCGTTCTTCTCCGTCCCCAAGGGATCATTTAGCCACAAAAGCGGGCGATGGGCGCAAGCTGCTGCTCGCGAAAGACACGCTCGACGGCGGCACGGTATTCATCGACCTTTTTGGTCTTGCGTACGAGCTTGTGAACGGTCGCGGGATCGGCGAAGGCGCATTTGGCGTAGAACCACCACTCCTTCATGCGGAAGACCGCGTTGCCCCCGATCTCGTCCGCATAGGCCGCAAACAGCATGTCATGGAAGCGTTGCAGCTCAGCGGCGGTAGCGGCAGGGTCGCCCTTAACCATGCGAGCCAGCGCGGGATTCGCAAGCAAGCCGCGCCCCAACATTACGTGACGTGTTCCGGGATAGGCCTTCACCAGCGCATCCATGTCCTCAAGATCAAAGATGTCGCCGTTATAGGCCACGGGGAACGGCGCCCGTTCCAGCGTCTCGCCGTAAAACTCTTTGCGCGGTGAGCCCGTATAACGGTCCTTTTGCACGCGCGGATGCACGATCAACTCCGCCAGCGGCATTCGGCAATAGAGGTCGAGCACGCGCTCGTACTCGTCATCGCATTCGAGCCCCAGTCTGGTCTTGACCGACACCGGCAAGGGCGAGCGTTCGCACACGTCGCTCAAGAACACCTCGAGCTCATCCAGGTTGCGCAGAAAGCCCGAACCCTTTCCTTTGGCGACAACCGTACCCGAGGGGCAGCCAAGGTTGAGGTTGACCTCGCGGTAGCCCATATCGGCAAGCACCTGTGCCGCCCACACAAACTCGTCCGCATTCTTGGACATCAGCTGGGGCACCACGTTAAGTCCCTGGTTATTAGCAGGGTCGATCTCTTTAAACGCCTTGCCGCCAAAGCGATTGCCCACCCGCGGCGGCGGCAAAAACGGCGTGTAATAACAATCGAGCGCGCCGAAGCACTCCGCATGCACGCGACGGAACACATGCCCGGTAATTCCCTCCATGGGGGCCAGCGATAAATACATCAACATCCATTCTCAAATCAATGTGACAAAGGGACTGTCCCTTTGTCACATTATTCGGAGCGCAGGGCTTCCACGGGGTCCTTTTTGGATGCGCTGCGGGCTGGCAGCAGGCCAGCGACAACCGTCAGCAGCACCGAAATCGCGATGAGCACCAGCGCATCCTGCACGGGCAGGCTCATCAAATTGGGGACCTGTTTGGCAGCAAGCGCCCAGGCATTAACCGGGAAGCTCACGAGCACCACAACGACAATGGCAAAGATGCCGGCAATGAGGCCCTCGATAAAGGTCTCGGCGTTGAACACGTTTGCCACGTTGCGCTTCGACGCACCGATTGCGCGCAGGATGCCGATCTCCTTCTTGCGCTCCAGTACGCTGATGTAGGTGATGATGCCGATCATGATGGAGCTCACGACCAGGCTGATGCTCACGAACGCGATGAGCACCAAGCTGATGGTATTCACGATATCGGTCACCGAGCCCATGATGATGCCCATGTAGTCGGTGTACGAGATTGCCTGCTCGTCGTGGCCGGCGGCTTTGACCTGTTTGTTGTACGCATCGATATGGTCGAGTACGCGTTCCTTGGCCTCAAAGTCACGCGGGAAAATCTTAACCGAGATGGGGTCGGCCTCATCCGCATAGCCCAACGTGGTCAGATTGTTGTCGTAGGTGAGCTTCGACGCCTTCGCATAGCTCATCATGAGCGAGCTCAGGTCCTCGGCGTCCATGTTGAAATGGATAGCACGAGCAAAGGCACTCGCATCCACCTGCATGGCGCTCGCTAGGTTGGCAAAGCTCGACGACATCTGCGTGGCCATCTGGCCCATAAGTCCTGCTGCACCCGCCTTGAGCTGGGACGATACCGTCGTCGCAATCTGGTCGCTGATTGTCTTGGTCACCTGATCCATAGCCTGCTGCAGATACGGAGCCAGTTGCTTTTGCACATAGTCGGTCATCGCCTGCTGCAGGCGCTCGACCAGGGCATCGCCGCCGAGCGCTTTGAGCTGGGCTAGGATTTGCTGGGCCGCGGTATCACTCTCAAGATACGTCGAGAACGCGGCGGCGAGCTTCGACGCGTCCTTAAGATCCTCGGGCGACAACGCCTTAAACTGCTCCGACTGCAAAAATCCCTCAAACAGCTGGTTGGCAAGCGTTCCCACCTGCTGCATTTGCTCGGGTGTGAGTTCCAGGCCGTCAAAGATGCCCGAGAAATCTGGTGCCGGCGCTTTGGCCATAATGTCGCTGAAATCGATGTCCTTCCCAACGCCCGAAAGGTCAATGTCCAGCCCGGATAAGTCGATACCAGAAAGGTCCATACCGCCGGCAACACCCGAGAGCGCAGACGCATCGAACGAGAACGCGCTCTTCAGCGCTGCCTCGTCCACACTGAACATGCTGCCTAGATCAACTCCTTGTTTGGCCTCGCCCTGCAGTTCATCGAAAGACTTGCCCGTAAAGACATCCGTCTCGGGGTGGGCGAGCTGCTCCTGCACAATCTGCGAATCGGCGGCGCGCTCCATAAGCTGGCGAGTCAGCGCATGCGTGTAGGCAATGCCCGGGGACAACGCGCTCGCATTGGCTGTCTCGTTAGGTCGCACCACGCCCACAATGTGCACGTCGATACCGTCGGCAACCTTGGCTGCCATAAAGTCGGCGTCGCCAGACATGTCAGTCCACATGCCAGTCTCTTCGTTTTTGCGATAGGCATCGGCCGGCGACAACACCTTAAACGTGGTAGACAGCGCATCGTCGTAGGTAAAGTCGGCGCCGGTCTCGGGCGCTTCGACCCCACCGTCAGCCGCCATGGCGCTGTTAACCAGATCGTTGAGCTCATCGATATCCAGCGCACCGATGCTGTAGAGCGTGTAATCGCCCACCGTGCCGCGGCTCGAAAGCACCATTACGGCTTCGTTGGCAGACGTGGGCCAATGACCGGCGACAACATCGTACTGGCTGTCGAGCAGACTCTGGTCGTCAATCATCTCGTTAAAGACCGAGGTTCCCATGGATTCCATGCTCACCGTAGCCGCCGAGCTCGCGCCTCCGCTCATGGCCTCGGTCATGGCGTTGGGCACCAGCCGGACAGGCTTCTCATCGCCCTTGCCGGCACGATAGACAACCGGCGATATACCGTAGCCGTACTGAATGGCGTTGACCTCTTTGTCGATACCATCGCCGCCGTCGTCAAGCCATGCCTTAAAGCTCGTCATATCGTTGGACTTAACGCTTGCAAACATATCCTTTACAGCCGTGACCACGGGAATCTTATCGGTTCCCTGAGCCTTGCCGCCGGCACTGTCGTCGGACGAGTCCTCGCTCTTGGACATATCGTCATCCGCGGCCCCCTGCCCGCCCATCATGGACGACAGGTCGTAATCCTGCTTGGAGATCGTAAGCGGGTAACTCGAGAGCGTATCCTCCTCGACCTTTTTGATGTAATTGTTCACGCCATTGGAGAGCGCCAGGATTGCCGCAATACCGATAATTCCAATCGAACCTGCAAAGGCCGTCATGGCCGTACGGCCCTTTTTGGTCATAAGGTTTCGGGCAGAAAGCCCCAACGCCGTCACAAAGCTCATCGAGGTTTTGCGCGTAGGCTTGGCCTCACGGCGCGTGGCCTTGGCAACATCAAAAGGGTCGGAATCGTCGGTGATCTTGCCGTCCGCCAGGTTGACGATGCGCGTAGCGTACTGGTACGCCAGCTCGGGATTGTGCGTGACCATGATAACCAGGCGGTCGCGTGCCACGTCCTTGAGCAGATCCATGACCTGCACGGACGTTGTGGAATCCAAGGCACCGGTCGGCTCGTCTGCC
The DNA here is from genome assembly GCA_937966215.1 of uncultured Collinsella sp. Classification (GTDB taxonomy): domain Bacteria; phylum Actinomycetota; class Coriobacteriia; order Coriobacteriales; family Coriobacteriaceae; genus Collinsella. Next base: position 145,534 of record CALCKK010000030.1, read on the forward strand.
AGCACGATCTCGGGGTCGTTGATCAGGGCACGGGCAATCGCCACGCGCTGCATCTGTCCACCCGAAAGCTGGCTCGGGCGCTTGTTAACGTGCTCGCCCAGGCCAACCGCCTCGAGCGCCTCGCGCGCACGCTGGCGGCGCTCGGCATGCCCCACACCCGTGAGCGTGAGCGCCAGCTCCACGTTTTCCAAAATGGTCTGATGCGGAATGAGGTTATAGCTTTGGAACACAAAGCCGATGCGGTTGTTGCGGTAGGCATCCCAATCGCGATCGTGAAAGTCCTTGGTCGAGATGCCGTCGATGAGCAGGTCGCCGGAATCGAAATGATCGAGTCCACCGATTACGTTGAGCATTGTGGTTTTGCCCGAGCCCGAGGGACCCAGAATGGCCACGAACTCGTTATCGCGAAAAGCCAGGCTCACGTTATCGAGCGCCACCTGCGTAAACGACTGTGTGACGTACCTTTTGCAAATACCTTTGAGCTCCAACATGGACGGCAACCTCTCCCACGCGGACGCACTTGCCCGCTCTCCCCCGCCGTTCGTATTCGACGCGTTTGTCCTACTCTATCCCCATTTTTTGCCGGAGCCAGTGAGGAATGTAACGAAGCACGCCAAAAAACGAACGGGACGACGCCCAAAAGAAGAGGTCCCGAGCGGGACCTCTGTATGGTGGAGATTATCTTGAAAGGCAGCGGACTACTCCGCACAGCGGCGCGCGATCCTCGCCATGCTTTACGCGTTTTCTACTGCTCGCTATTCGCAATCGCCTGGTCGATAAGCTTGTCGAGCGCTGCGCGCTGCTCAGCGGAGCTGATGGCTCCCACGATTGGATCCCCTACGATGTTGCCATTCTGATCGATGACATACGTTGTCGGGAACGAGAACAAATTTGACGTAAACTTACCGGCCTCGCTATCCGACTTGAACCAGATGTTCTTATATGTCACGCCCTTCTTGCTCAGCACGTCCTTGGCATCTGCGATCTCGCCCTTGTTGCCATCGAGCGTAAAGGAATTGACGCCCACGACCTGGCCGCCCTTCTCGGCAAGCTCCTGATTCAGCTTCTCAAGATCGCCCAGCTCGCCCACGCACGGCTTGCAAGTAGTGAACCAGAAGTTCATGACGGTGACCTTGTTCTTAGAGAACAGCTCGTCGCTGTTCACGTCGTTGCCATCCAGGTCCTTGCCCGTAAAGCTGGGGAACTTCGTCGCCTCGCTCGAAGCATTGGCACCAGCCGTCATGCCAGCGGTCGAAGCGTCGACGCTCTCGCCTGAGCTCGGCGTGCTTCCACAGCCGGGGAACTCCTTCTCCAGGCTCTCGAGCTTGTCCTCGATCTCCTTGATCTGCTGTGCACCGGCCTTGAGCGTCTTGAGCTCATCCGCCGTGAACTCATCCTTGGCGCCGTCGATGGTCTTGAGCAGGAAATCGCCGTAATTGCTGCCGTCCTCAATCATTGCCGAGTCTTTATTTGCCGCATTGAATACCTTTTCCCACAGCGCGTTATCACTCGAAAAGATCTCGTTCTCCTTCTGCATGAGCTTCGCATACAGCTCGGCGGCCTCGTCGGCATTGGCCGGCTTCTGCGCAGTGAGTTCTGCGATCTTAGGATCGGAGCTCGCAGATTCGCTCGCATTGCCACTGGGCGCCGAACACGCCACAAGGCACAAGGCCAATACTGGCACCATAAACAGGGCCGCAATCTTAGAAAGCTTCATGGTCATTCCTCCGTTTTGTCGAAGCTTGTTTACTTTTTATCGGCGGTCAAGGGGAGCTTTTCCGCCGACACATCCAGGCCATAGCGATAGCTGATGGCGTCGACGGGACAGACCCCGATGCACTTTCCGCACCGGATACATTCGGCATGATTGGGCGCGCGGACCACATCAACGTCCATCTGACAAACCTTTGAGCACTTGCCGCACGAGACACATTTGCATGCGTCAACCCGAATCCCCAGTAGGGACACCCTATTCATGAGCGCATAGAATGCGCCGAGTGGACAAATCCATTTGCAGAAGGGGCGGTAGAACAAAACGCTCAGCACTACCACGGCAATGAGAACGGCAAGTTTCCAAGTAAAGAGCTGTCCCAACGCAGATCGAATGCCGGCATTGGCAATGGCCAGAGGAATGGCGCCCTCGAGCACACCCTGCGGACAGATGTACTTACAAAAGAACGGGTCGCCCATGCCCACGTCGTTAACCACCAAGACGGGCAGCAGCACCACGGCAAACAACAGCACGACGTACTTGATGTACGTGAGCGGCTTGAGCTTTTTCGTGGAGAACTTTTTGCCGGGAATCTTATGAAGCAGCTCCTGAAGCCAGCCAAACGGGCACAGAAAGCCGCATACAAAGCGTCCCAGCAGCACGCCGAGCAAAATGAGCGTACCGGTAACGTAGTAGGAGAAGTTGAACTTAGATGAACCTACCACCGACTGGAACGACCCAATGGGGCACGCACCCGATGCCGCGGGACACGAATAGCAATTAAGTCCAGGTACGCAGACCGTTTTTCCCGCGCCCTGATAGATGCCGCCTTTGGCAAAGTTTGGCAGGTGAATGTTGGTAATAAGTGTTGCCGCCGCCTGAATGAATCCGCGAAATCGGGCCAAAACATGCGACGCAGTGTTTTCTCTTTTATCCAATTCCGATACACTCCAAGCACAGCCTAATCGCCTTGGCCAGCACGGCATCCGCCTCGCCACGCATAACGCCAAAGCACACCATGGCAATTCCGACGATCAACAAAGCGACCTGTACCACGGGTTTTACCGCTTTGAACAACCTGACCACTCCTTTCGTTACGCGACCATTGGACCATATCGGCTATAAAATCCGTGTTAAGCGCGATTTGAAATGTGCAAGGAGACTGTTATGCGTATTTTGATCGTCGAGGACGAGCAGGCGCTGTGTGACGCAATCGCGCGCAGCTTGCGAAACTTGGCGTACAGCGTCGACTGCTGTCACGACGGACAGGAGGCGCTCGACCTACTGGACGTTGAGGCCTTCGACCTCGTGGTACTCGACCTCAACCTTCCCCGTATCGACGGCATGACCGTACTCAGGGAACTTAGGAAAACTGACTGCGAGACCAAGGTACTGATTCTGTCCGCACGTGGCGGAGTATCCGATAAAGTCGCCGGACTCGATGCCGGCGCCAACGATTACCTCACCAAGCCGTTTCATCTGGACGAGCTTGCGGCAAGGATTCGCAGCCTTACCCTCAGACGCTTTACACAAAGCGGCATAGTTTTAACCTGCGGAAAGCTCCGCTTTGACACCAAGGCGCGCATCGCTTCTGTGGACAGCGAGGCTTTATCTCTTACGCGCAAGGAAACGGGAATCTTGGAATACCTGATGCTTAATCAGGGGCGTCCGATAAGTCAAGAGGAGCTTATCGAGCACGTTTGGGATAGCAGCGTGAACAGCTTTAGCAACGCAACCCGCGTTCACATCTCGTCGCTCCGAAAAAAGTTGCGCAGCGCTTTGGGATACGACCCGATTCGCAATCGGATTGGAGAGGGCTACGTTATGGAGGATAGCGAATGAAAAGGCTTTCGCTGCAATGGCGCATAACGATCATGACGGCGCTGCTGACGTGTGCGGCGTGCGTGCTGACGAACTGCCTGGTCGGCTATACGGGCATGCGCTATATGGATGCCATCGGCAGTGACATCTCGGCCTTTAACGCTGCCGGCGCGGATTCGCCCCAGGTGTTCGACCCAACGAAAGCGACCCCCGATGACAAGGTCACGATCGTCGTAAACGACGCACAGGAATCTTTTGGCACGACAGCTTGGTACATCACGGCTGGAGTCACACTCCTTGGCGGCGTGCTGGCATACTTTGTGAGCGGCCGTGCACTCAAACCGCTACGGGCTTTTGCAGCCCAGGTTGAGCGCGTGCAGCCTGACAACCTAAGCGAAATCAGACTCAGTGAAGATGTGCCCACCGAGCTACAACGATGCAGCGCCTCTTTCAACGACATGATCGCCCGTCTTGGCGAAGGGTTCTCTGCACAGCGTCAGTTTACCGGCAACGCCGCACACGAGCTGCGCACCCCGCTCGCCCTTATGCAAGCACAGATTGAACTATTCATCTCCGAGCACTCCGGTTTGCAACCCGAAACAGCCGAGCTGCTCGGCCTGCTACAAGAACAAACCGAGCGCATGTCTCGAATGGCCAAGGTATTGCTCGAGATGAGTGAGCTCCGCAGCGTCCCTTGCGAGGACGATGTGGAACTTGGTCCTTTATCCGAAGAGGCCCTCACCGACCTTGCGCCACTTGCCGAAAATAAGGGCATAGCCCTCAATTGTGCTGGAGACGCTTTAGTAATCGGGAGCGACACGCTCCTCTATCGGCTGGTGTTTAACCTGGTCGAAAATGCCATCCGTTACAGCCGCACCGGCTCGACTGTCAACGTCTCCATCTGCGACAACGACAGCCATGTGTTCCTGCGAGTCGAGGACCAGGGCCCGGGAATACCCAAGCAGTACCGTGAGAGCATCTTCCAGCCGTTCTTTCGTCTAGACACATCCCGCAGCAGGGCATATGGCGGCGCAGGACTCGGACTAGCGCTCGTTTGGGAGATTGCAGCGCTTCACGGTGGCACGGTAGAGGTCGAAACAAGTTCCGAGAACGGGACCGTGATGCTCGTGACCCTCTCAAAGGGGGCCACCACGTGATCCGACTGTCCAGGAATCCCACTCGACATTGTGAAACGCGTCCCAAAACTTGGACATGAGAAATGGGAGACAGTTCGCATCTATGCCGAGGACGAAGTCCTGGCGGGGATTCAGGATGCGCAGAGGAAGCTTACGGCAGAAAACCCCGACAGAGTCGTGACCGTCGGCGGCAACTGTATGGTGTCGCTTGCCCTCTTCGATTACCTGCACGGGAAATACGAGAACGTTGGAATCGTCTGGATCTATGCGCATCCGGATGTATCCACGCTGAATGATGGCTACCCCAACGCTCACGCCATGGTACTTGGCAGCCTTTTGGAACAGGGTGCACCGCAACTCGTTTCGCGGATGCGGCATCCGGTGTTTAAGCCGAGCGATCTCCTGCATGTCGGGCTACAGCAGCTCCACGACTATCAGGAGGTTTGCTTAAACAAGCATAGGTGTTGCGGTTTTAGCCGATGTCCTCATGGAGGAAAACGACATGCTGGGTCTGTCTGATTAAAGTCCAACAGTTTCCATGAGGCATCTAGCGCGGTAAAAGCTAAAGACACGGGAGGCCCCAAACTGTCAACCATCTTTACGGATGCAAGGGAAACGGGCAAGACAGCCCCCCTCTCGCTCCTATCCGAAACGGCGCTTGAACACGGCTGGATTGCAGCGAATGTCTCCGCCATGCTCGGCATGCTCGAAGATATCATCGAGCACACAAAGGAGGCCGCAGGCCGTTACCTCTCGCAGCCCCATACACGCGTGAGCGGAGTTCAAGTTGGGCAGCGGGGCGGTTTAGCGCGCCAATATAATCAAATCGTGCACTTCCATAGCCTCTCGTCTACGTGGTGTACCGTCGTCTCCCCTTTTATCAGAGTTGGGCGATTTTCAGGCACCCGAGCTGAACTCAAATTGAACTCAACGATGCCTTATCGGTCGAGGGCGTCCTAGCGAGAATATACAGAGGCGCACATTTCGCAGGGAACCTCCCATTCGTTATCATATCGGGATGCTGTCAAGGCAGCGTCAATGCGTTCGACCTACACCTTCTCGCTTTTCGAGGCCTCGTCTGCAAGACCATCGGAATCGATACGGAATCGATCGGCATACCATTCATCCGAAGCAATCACCTTATGGAGCATCTGGAGATGCAGGTCGACATAGTGGCAGAACGCCTTGCCGCATTCCACGAGAGGCGCATTGTTTCTCTCGTTGGGCTCGGCTCCAAAATTAAACTCGACCTCATAGCCCTCCCCAGGCACACCCATGCTCGGCAGAATATCAATGGAGAAGTGGACGAATCCAGACGTCACCTTGTATACATCTTTTACCTTTGGATCGAACTTCTCGAGTAAGTCTTGAAGTCTTCCATCGGACATCTTCTCACCCGAGAAATCTTTCAGCTTGTTCACAGGCACACCTTGAAACACCTGCTTGAGAAAGTCATCCTGGTCTTCGGCGGCGAATAATGCGAATGTCCGCAGGCAGACTCCAACCTGTGCGCGGAGAAGCTGGGCGACGCAAACAAGATTCCTCGACTCGAGCATGGAGATGAATCCGTCTATCAGTCTCATCGCATACTCAGAGGAGGATGCCAGATATAGATCCCATTGGGTAAAGTCGCCGTTCATGAAGGGAATCACTGCATTGCGCTTGGCGACTCTCAAGGCACTCAGGCTTTGTTCTATTTTCTCAGCTTCTTGTTTGAACTGTTCGCTATCCAAAATGCCCCCAAATGCCGGCTTCTCAACAAATCAAAAAGGCAAAAGAGACAGAGATTAGGTTCCTGCTCCACTGAACCCGCGTTTCCAGTCGAGACACTCCTCCTCGAAGATCTCCCCAGAGTCCCGTCTCTCGCGCCCCTCACGGAACTGTCCATATCAGTGTAGCCAATCCAAGCACAGCCCCACCGCACGGCCCAGTCGCTTCCGGTCCTGCGTGACCCCGTGAAGGCGGAAGGGCGTGGTTGTCGTCATCGCGTTCCTTTCTCCTCGTACCTTTTTGGGCATGCGTCACGGGCCCCCGCGCGGCGCTGAGAGCGAATCGGCGCAGGCTTGGGGCCAGTTGCGTAGAGGTTGAGGTTCGGGTTTCGCCGGCTTACGCAGCTTGGCGGGCAGAGCGCCCGGGCTCGCTGCGCCTAGGGCGCGGCGGGATCCGCGACGCCGGAGGTGTCGATCTCGCCCAGATTGGCGAGCTGGCTGATGAACGGGATACTCTCGTGTTCGTCCACCTCGACGCCGCCGAGCACGATGGTGCTGTCGCGCGTGTCGATGTGGGTTGTGAACACGGCCGGGTCGAAGCCCGAAGCGATAAAGCCAATGCCCGCGAGGACAACACCCGCGGCAACGAGCCCGCCCGCCACGGCGAGGTAGATCTTCTTCGCGCTGGTCATGGTACTCACTCCTTTCTACGCTGCGAGGTGCGCGGCAGCGCCGCCTTTCTCGCCCCTGTTCTTCCAGAAGGGCGAGGCGGCCTTCCTCGCCCAGAGCGCCGAGAGGCGCGCAATTTGTTTTGAGGCGGCCCAAGCGCCAGCACCAACGAAGAGAGCCACGCCGACGAGGCCGAGCCCCACGCCCGCCGAGGCGAGGGCGTACGGGAAGTGACCGATGGTGACGCCGCTTACGGCAAGCAGGAGCCCAACTATGCCCGCGCCCCCGAGTGCCGCCGCGACGATCCACACGCAGAGCGCCAGCACCCAGATGCAGATATAGACCGTGACGGCCACGGCGGCGAAGGCGGCGAGCAGCGGCACCCACACCGGGGAGCCCACGATGGCCAGCACCCACAGCAGCGCGGTGCTGCGCCGGCGCGTCCTCGCGATTGCGCGCGGCACGGCGGGCAGGTCGTCGAGCGTGGCCTCCGCCACCTCGCCGGGCGTGCCCATGGCGGCCACGGCCTCCTCCTCGCTCATACCGTCCTCCATGCGGTCGGCGATGGCCTCCGCGTAGAAAGCCTTGGTCTCCTCCACCTGCTCGGCCGGAAGGCAGGAGAGCAGCTCGCCCAGCCGGCCCAGGAACTCATCGCGCGTCATGGTGCGCCTCCTCAACGTATGCGTAAATCTCCCGTACGGACGGCCACTCGGCCAGGAACTCCTCGATGCGCGCTCGCCCGTCGTCCGTGATGCGGTAGTACCGGCGCAGCCGCCCGTTGTGCTCGGCGGAGCGCGCCGTGATGCATCCGGCCTTCTCCAGGCGCTTGAGCAGCGGGTAGAGCGTCGACTCCGTGAGCCCCATGCTCGCCGGTACGTCCTTCACAATCTGGTAGCCGTAGGACTCCTCGCCGGAGACGGCCGCGAGCACGCAGGCCTCCAGGAAGCCGCGCTTCATCTGTGCCTCCATCCGCACACCTCCTCTCGTCATATGCTATGCTATACACACTATACGATGCAAGGTATTAGACGTCAACTCTCATCGCGAAGATTCTCCGGCCCCTGCGCGCTGCGAACGTGATATCGCGGGGCGGTTGGCATTATGCATGAAACGTCAAGTAACGCTCTTTTGATCCACTTCCACTCGGCCCCATATGCCCTGTACAACACCCCCCTTCAACCTTGGGTTCAAGGGAGCCGCTAGGCTGGGCGTGCCGGACGGTAAGGTCCTGGACGCGATGGTGGACTTCTCCGATGCCATAGGGGTCATGGGTCTACGCCGATGGAGGCCCACGCACGCGGCAGGGCTCGCCCGTCACCGCTGGTCGCCGGACGGTCCCCACGCCCCGCTCGCCAACGCGCAGGCGACAGCAGCAGTCCAGCGCTAGCTGGAGACGCCGGAATGCCCAGAAGATGCGTTTCCCATCACTGCGACAGAGCTTTTTGCAGGGGTGGCAATTTTTCCTAATATCGAGGTCAGCTTGGCTTCGGTAGCCACCTTGAGAGCATCGCCAATAGACTCTTCCTTTATGCGTTCGACATAATCGTAGGCAATGCCCAACAATTCCAGTCCCGAGCAACAGGAGTACAATTGTCGCTATAGTTGCCAGCTGTTGGGAGATGGAAGATGGACTGCGATGGCTACCCGCGCATTCCCATGCCGTTGATGTGCACTGCCTTTGTGCCGGGCCAGATTGACGCTGCGGTTGCAGGCATTTCCGACCCCGATTCACGCACCATCGCCACGGCAGAAGCGCTGTACTTTCGCGGACAGGCCACGCTCGCCGCCGAGACAGCACGCCCCTATCTTGACGCCACCGACCCCGCACTGCGCTATTCCGCATGCTTTATCTGCGGATATGCCAGTCTGTCGCTCAACCGTATCGCCGACGCCCGCCGGTGCCTTGCTGGCATCCTCGATACGCCAACTGACGAGGAATCGCCCGCCGTCCACGCCACGCATATTCTGTTCGCCTCGGCCGCGAGCGTCCTACTGCACTTGCCTTCCCCGTATTCCGCCGAAGAGTTTTATCCACTTGCGGCGCATCTGCCCGAAGGCCTGCGCCTGTTTGCCAGCTACGTGATGGCGCACGCCTTGTATCTGCGCGGCGAATACGGCCGCAGCCTGGGCATGGCGGAAAATGCCCTGATCATGAAACAGGGAAGTTATCCCATCTCGGAGCTGTTCCTGCACCTGTCGGCTTCCATGGCCTGCATGAGCCTCAAGGACATCGACGCCGCAAAAGCACACTTCGGAGCCGCTTGGGACATTGCGCGCCCCGACGGCCTTATCGAACTCATCGGCGAGCACCACGGCCTTTTACAGGGGCTCATCGAGGCGTGCCTAAAAACGCAATACCCTGACGACTTCGCGCGCATCATCGAGATTACGTATCGATTCAGCTACGGCTGGCGGCGCATCCACAACCCCGATTCGGGCGAGGACGTAGCCGACGATCTAACGACCACGGAGTTCACCATGGCCATGCTCGCCTGCCGCGGATGGACCAACGCCGAAATCGCACGCCACATGGAAGTATCGCCGGGCACTGTTAAAAACCGCCTATCCGGCGTATACGCAAAGCTTGGCATCGGCACACGCGCCGAGCTGGTCGCGCATATGTTACGTTAGCGACCGGACTACCAAGCGCATCGAACGCGTTCCGGAACCCGGCGCTTCGCTCGATCAATTTGGACATTTTGACCCTTGAACGGCACTACCGCCACGGGGCGCCTTCTCGCAAAATTGGATTATTTCCACCGATACCTGCGGGATGGGAGCCAAAGATGCTTGATCGCCGTTCGTTACTTGTTGCCGGAGCGTCCTCGCTGGCGAGCATTATGTTGCCGCGCGTGCCGGGAAGCGCAAACGCCTTCATATTGCCGTTCGCGCCCACCGAAGCCTATGCCGACGAAAAAGACCCTTTCAGGGTGCTCGTTCTCTCGCGCACCATGTTTGGTGTGGTCGTGGTCGACGTCGCCAACAAGAATACGCCCATCACGGGTGCCCAGGTCACGCTCGCATCGCGCTATGCCGCAGGCAAGCAGCTCACCGCCACGACCGATGACGAAGGCACGGCCATCTTTGAGGTCGCGCCGCTTTCGGAAGGCTACGTGGACGAGGCAACGCTTCTCGACGCGTACGACTTTAACGGCGGCATCTCCATTAGCATGGCAGGCTACCGCGATGTCGAGATTCCCCTTGCGCGTATCCAGGGCGGCACCGCTATTACCGCACCCACACGTCCGCTCTCCGATGGCGAGCCGTACTTTCGACAGCTCACGTTCGACGAATGGGACATCCAGTACGCCGACGCCACGTTTATGGCAATGCCAGCGGACGAAGCAGCAAACGACCAGCCCGACACGCACGCTTTTACCGTGCAGGCTCATCTGCCGCAGGGCGGGCAGGCAACGTTGCATATCAATAAAGTGATGCCCGCTGCGGGCAGCTCAACCGAAACCGTCACGCAGATCGGCCAGATCAAGGCCAGCGCATCGGGCGCGGATAATCTGGCGACGTTCACGCTTGAAGACACGTTCCTCGATGCAGCTTCGGGCCTTCTGGAGGAAGGGGGCAAGCTGCGCTTTATGCTCGACTACCAGGGCAAAACCTACACGCTCTCATCCCCTATGGCCGTTGTCACCGCGCCGGCCGCAAAGGCGGAATCGGGCTCGACCACTATCGTCCCCACCACCATGGACCAAGAGGTCACTCCGTTTGATTTCCCAGCGGCGTTTCCCGGCATCGGCGGCAACAAGTTCACCTGCTGGATGCCCTCGTTCCCCATTTTGTTCGATTTCTCTTTTGCCGGGTACGTGCTGTTTGGCGGAGGATACAAACCGGTCGGCTACATGAACGATTCGGGCAACCCTGATCCGGAATACTGGAAGAAATCGCCGCGTGAATCGGGCGCCAAGCAGGCAAACCGCTACCTCGACGAGATGGAGGGGAAGTGGAATCAGTACAAGAGGATGAGTGCCGGTTCGGGCACCGATCCAAGAAACACCAAGCTCCTTCGCCACCATTGCACGCCGCTGTTCACGATGGATATCGCCACACAACTGTACGGCTCGCTCGCCTACGATTGGGTGGGCAAAACCTGGGGTAACAACAACGACCCCGCATACGGCAATATTAAGGCCCTCTTCCAGGTAAGAACCGACCTCAATTGGACCGAGCAGTTTACGCTAGGACCGGTGCCATTTTTCCTAAACGTCAACCCCTGGGTGCTGGCAAAACTGGCGCTCGCCGTGGGTGCCCACACGCACGGCAGCGGCGCGGCGTTTTTTAAAAACATTTCGCTCGACTATTCAAACACGTCGGGCTCGTTCACCATCCAGATCGGGCTTGCCGTCACCTTTGGCGCCGGCGTTGCAGGCGTCGCTTCGTCTGCCGTGCGCGGCGCCGCATCCCTCACGCTGTTCATTGGGTACGAGAAGGCAGATGGACACCAGCTTCCGCGACTGCGCGTAGGTGCAGACGTCGATGTCGATGTGATACTCCAATTCGTAATGTTCAAGTGGACCACCAAGGCTTGGTCGGGGTCGTGGCCCACGCTCATCGATTCGTGGAATATGTCGGTGAACAATGGCGACCAGTATGTGCTCCAGCGCTCTGAGCTCGCATTGGGTGGAGATACGCCTTATACGCTGGATGCCTGCTTCGGCTCGGCCGGCAACATTGAGGCGGGCGGCGTGCCGCAATTTATCGCATCGGCCACCATCGTCACCAACGCCGAGCTGCTCGCACGCGCCGAGGTTGCAGCCACCGCTAGAAACGTCGCGCCTACCGTGCGCGATTGGGACCGGGCGGTCACGCGCATTGAGCTCGAGGCAGATTCAGAAAGCGACGACACGGGACAGATCGAGCATTTCGTCCATGCACTGGTAGAGAACGACGAAAACGCCGCGCCGATGTATGAGTACGCCTACATCGGTCAGGCAACGAACGCCGTTGCGGACCCCAACGCCAATTCTGCCGGCGTGTCAGAGGACGAGCGTGGCGGCATAAAACCCTCGAGCGACAACGTGCTGTTTGCTGGCGTGCTCAGCGAAGCTCACATGAAGCTGGCAATGATTGCCGGCGTAGAATGCCTGTTCCGTATCGCCTCGGTGCGCTACGGCGACAATGGCCGCTCGCGCCTGGTGGTGCACACAAAGGCAAACGGCACGTGGTCCGCTCCCACGCCCGTGGACTTCCCCCTTGGGTTTGGCGAGGGCGACGTGGGGCGCGACGGCATATTCGATTACGACTTCGACGTGGTGGAATATACAGACGGGAGGGAAAACCAGGACGCCTACGTGCTGCTGGTCTCGGGCGAGCGCCCCGCCGGCGACAACACCCTTTTCGATACGGCGAGCACATCCGGCATACTGTCCGTTGTGCGCCTGCACATAAGCAACGACGGAGTTCGCGTGATATCGCACACGTCGTGGCGCAGCATCTCGCGCGGCCGCCTTCAGGAGGATGGCTACCATTGCCTGCAGTGCCCGCGCATCACGGTAGGCAAGACGCTGGTCGACGGACGCCTGTCGGGTGCCTACCTCCACCGCCGCGGAACCACCGCAGAAAAGGCGCTCGGCAGCGAGGCCGAGGTTGCGCTGGAATGCTTTACCCTGTGGTCGGACGTTTCGGGCGACAGCCTGACGTTCCGCCAAGTTCTCCGCTTTCCGCAAGCACCGTCGAGTATCGAGCTGGGCGAACCCGAGAATATCAACGGCAAAATGGTAGTGCCCGTTGCGTACGAGACCGCAGACGGTTGCGGCTGCGCATCGTACGCCGTGATTGGCCAGTCCATTGCGGGCTGGGGCGTTATGCCACCAGACGCCACGGTACCCCATGCGGTGCCGTGGCCACAACATTCGGGCTTTTTGGCAACCGTCAACGAGCAACTGCAGCATATTACTTGGACGCGAGGAGCATCGGCATTTGCAACGCAGCCCGTGGGTGCCGCAGGCTGTGGCCCGGCATCGTTTAGCGTAAGCAACAACGGCAGGTGCGTGCTCTATGTAGAGAACACCGATGGCAAGGTGGGGCAAACCTACGACGAAGAAGGCAACCCGGTAGCAGTGATGGGCAAGCACTTCCGCATCTTCGCCAGCACCTTGGCAGGCGATCTGTTCACGGAGCCGTTCGTGATGTGCGAGCTGGACCATCCCGTCGATCAGATAACGACATTTTTGACGTCGGGAGGCATGCTCTCCGCGCTCGCCACGCACATTGTGAGCGCGGAGAAGAGCGAGGCAGAGCTGCACGGCATCGAAGTGCCCTTGGTGGCGTGTGCCACTCCGACGGGCGCGGTCGCTACCTCGGGCGCGGTAGTGCCCGGAGCAGCAGGCGAATCCTTCATGGTCACGGTGCGAAACGACGGCAACACCTTGCTGACCGCCGGCACGATCGATCTGTACCGAGAGGGTTCCAGTCAGCCGTTCTCCAGCGCATCCATCGGATTCGACGCGAACGCACGCATGGCTTCGATCTACGATCCAGAACTTGCCGAGGATGCTTCGGCCAACGACATGGCACACGTGAAGTACGCAGTCGAGACGCTGGGCACACGTTTTGCGACGCACCCGCTGGTTGCCGACAACGGCAACGCCGTGCTGGCACCGGGTTGCACGGCACAGTTCCGCATGAGCTTCGCCATCCCCGAGAGCTGGAGCGACGAAGTGGGCAAACGCGTAACGCTGTATGCGAAGGCGCGGAATCTGGTGGCGCTCGATCCCGTGCCGCTCGAGGAAATTCGACCGGGCGCAAACTCGGCGCTGGGTGCCGTGCTGCACGAGCTTCACGTGTCCGATGCGGCATGCGAACGCTCGGAAGTGCAGGTCGGCGTATGCGACAGCGCGGATACGACAGGACTTCACGACGCCCCGATGACAGCAGACGGCGATGGTAGCTCGAGTGGCGGCGGTACTGACGAGGGCGGCGGCTCCGGCGGAAGCAGCTCCGGCAGTGGCAAGGACCACGGCAATAACAAGCGCTCCGGAAAAGCGGGCGCGCTTGCGGGCACGGGCGACAGCAACGTCCCCCTAACCGCAGCCGCAGCAGCGCTCGCCGCAGTTGGTGCCGGCCTTGTCGCCTACAGCGCCCGCCGCACGGCGCTCGAAAAAGACACCGCCAATGAGGACAATTCGGATAGGCCTCGCTAGCTCCTAGTTACTTTTGTGAGAGGCGCCGACTCGGCTCATCGAACATCAAAATGGGCTGGTTCTGAATACCCAGAGCCAGCCCATTGCGCATTAAATGTCGTCTGAGGAGTCGAGTTCTGCCTCGAGCTTGGCACGGCGTCTTTTCGCCGTGAAAAACGTTGCGCACAGGACAGCAAACGTGGCCGCGAAAATCGTCGCACCGCAGAACACGCCCGTGACCAGGTTCGCCAACCAAAAGACGCTTTCGAGCGGTACGATCTGCGCCTCAGCGATACAGCGCATTGCGGCAATAACAAGCGCGAACGCGGCGCCGCTAAGACCGCTGACAAGCAGGAAATATCCAACAGGAAGATGCTCGGTTTGCCCAAAACGATTGGTATCGACATAGCCCTTCCGCGTTTGCAGTCCTGCGCAAATCAACATCACGAGAACGAGCCACAAATACATGGCTGCCTCGAACGGCGTTGCAAAGCCATGCGGCATTTCACTAGCGTCGCTGTGAACCCACGTAACCTGTCGAGCTATAAACTGGTAGAAAAAGATCATCAACATGCCAAACGAAAGCAGCACGAAGCCAATCTTGTAGATCTTCGCGTTCTCAGCCTCCAGGCGTTCATCCTTTGGGCCGGCATATTCACGCCACTTTTGCACGATTTTCAGATCTTCATATTTCATAGTGAACTCCTAAAGAGCATTAGGGTCGGCGTCGGTTTCGTCTTCCCAAAACAAGTCGTTCAACGTAACGCGCAGCGCCTTACAGATTGCCACGCACAAATTGAGCGTGGGGTTGTAGCCGCCCGCCTCGATAAGGCCGATGGTTTGGCGCGTAACGCCCACGGCTTGGGCTAAGTCAGCTTGCGAAAGGCCAGCCGCCGCGCGTGCCGCCTTCATGCGTAGGTTCTTTTTGCCCGGCATGGAGTTCCTTTCGTAGTAATGGACAGATATCCGTTGCAACATGACAGAAATATATTGCATCCTTCACAAGATGTCAACTATATCTGTCATTATGGAAACCATGTCCGCCATCGCCATGTGGACATAACAATTTCGATTCGCTATTCAATCTTACTCGGACAAAACCGAGTCGGAAGGACCCGAGTAAGTGGAACTTATCAGCATGGCCAACGCGCACGCCAATAACCGGATTTGCCGGAACCATGCGTGCCCCATCGTTTAATAGCTCCGTTATTGTTCGATGATCTTCTTGACGACCGCGGGAACGCCTGCCGCCACCACGTTGTCCGGAAGGTCTTCCGTCACGACGCTGCCCGCGGCAATTACGCAACCGCTGCCGATGGTAACCCCCTGCAACACGGATACGTTCGCGCCAAACCAGCAGTTATCGCCTACAACAATAGGCAGAGCCTTCTCGAGACCCAAGTTGCGGTCCTTTGCCTTTAGGGGGTGCGAAGCGGTGTAGAAGCCGCAAAACGGCCCGATAAACACGTTGCCACCAAAGGTGATAGAGCCGCCGTCCATAAAGTAGCAGCCATGGTTTACAAAGCAGCCCTCACCAAAGCTCGTCTTGCTCCCGTAGTCAAAGTAGGCAGGCGAAAGGACCGTCAGCCCTTGCGGAAGATCGGTATCGAGCAAGGATTTCAAAGCGTCAAGCTGCGCGTCGCTTCCGGGTTTTGCCATATTAAAGTCATAGCAGAGCGCCTCCGCCTTTGCGCGTTGCGCCAGGAGCTCCTCGTCAAAGTTGGCATCATGCCACTCCCCGCGCTCCATCTTCTCTTTCTCAGTCATTGCGCCCCCTCAAACAACATGCAGTCTTGATGCGGCAATTCTACCAGCCGATAAGCCACGGTTTTAACACGAGCACCACGCCGCGCAGGGAATGACCGCAGAAGCTAAAGGTCACCGACTCCGAACGCGCGTTCGATGGAATTCGTGTTAGTTGGAATCGTCCGAGGCCTGGGCTATGCTACCTTGACTATCTATATGACTACAACGCAGCAAAGGAGCATCGAGAGAGCGAGCATGGCAAAAAACACCGCAAACTATGGTAACGACAGTATTCGTCAGCTCAAGGACGAGGAGCGCGTACGCCTGCGCCCCGCCGTTATCTTTGGCTCGGACGGACTCGACGGCTGCGCGCATGCCGCCTTCGAGATCCTGTCCAACGCCGTTGACGAGGCGCGCCAGGGCTACGGCAAGCTCATCACCCTTACCGCCTTTCGCGATGGTTCCATTCAGGTAGAGGACAACGGCCGCGGCTGCCCGCTCGACTGGAACCCCTCCGAGAAGCGCTTTAACTGGGAGCTCGTCTTTTGCGAGCTCTACGCAGGTGGCAAATACAACAACAACCAGGGCGGCGACTACGACTTCTCGCTCGGTACCAACGGCCTGGGCTCGTGCGCGACCCAGTACGCATCCGAGTACATGGACGTCACGGTTTGGCGCGACGGCAACAAGTACTCCCTGCACTTTAAGAAAGGCAAGGTCGTTGGCGCCAAAAAGAAAGCGCTTGAGATCGAGCCCAGCGACGAGGACCGCACCGGCACCACCATCAAGTGGCGCCCCGATCTTGAGGTCTTTACCTCGATCAGCATTCCCCACGACTGGTATCGCGAGACCATGCGCCGCCAGGCCGTGGTCAACGCCAACGTGACCTTCCGCCTGCGCATTGAGGGCGACGATGGCGAGTTTTCCGAAGAGGATTTTTGCTATCCCAAGGGCATCGAGGACTACGTGCTCGAGAAGGTCGGTACCGACTACCTTACCGAGCCCTTCTTTATCGAGGCTGACCGTCGCGGTCGCGACCGCGAGGACCTGCCCGATTACAACGTCAAGATCACCGCGTGCATGTGCTTCTCGCGCACCTTCATGATGCAGGAGTACTACCACAACTCGTCATGGCTCGAGAACGGCGGTTCGCCCGAAAAGGCCGCCCGTAGTGCTCTGACCAGCGCCATCGATGCCTACATCAAGCAACAGGGCAAGTACAACAAAAACGAGAGCGGCATTAAGTGGCAGGACGTCCAGGACTGTCTGGTGCTGGTGACCAACTGCTTCTCCACCCAGACGTCCTACGAAAACCAGACTAAGAAGGCCATCAATAACCGCTTTATCCAGCAGGCGATGACGGCATTCTTTAAGGAGCGCCTCTCGACCTATCTGATCGAGAACAAAGACGCCGCCAACAAGATCATGGAGCAGGTGCTCATCAACAAGCGCTCGCGCGAGAACGCCGAGAAGACGCGCCAGAGCATCAAGACCAATCTGCAGCAGAAGACCGACATGGCCAACCGCGTGCAGAAGTTCATCGACTGCCGCTCCAAGGACAAGAGCCGTCGCGAGATCTACATCGTAGAGGGCGACTCGGCAGCAGGCGCCATCCGCACCTCGCGCGATGCCGAGTTCCAGGGTGTTATGCCCGTCCGAGGCAAGATCCTCAACTGTCTGAAAGAGGACTACCCGCGCATCTTTAAGTCCGACATCATCATGGACCTCATGCGCGTGCTGGGCTGCGGTGTGGAGATCAAGGACAAGCGCATCAAGAACCTTGGCGCCTTTGACCTGGACAACCTCAACTGGAACAAGGTCATCATCTGTACGGACGCCGACGTCGACGGTTATCACATCCGCACGCTTGTGCTCACCATGCTCTATCGCCTGGTGCCCACGCTTATCGACGAGGGCTACGTGTATATCGCCGAGTCGCCGCTCTACGAGATCAACTGCAAAGAGAAGACCTACTTTGCCTACACCGAGCTCGAGAAGAACGGCATCCTCAAGGAGATTGGCGACCAGAAGTGCTCGATCAACCGCTCCAAGGGTCTTGGTGAGAACGATCCGGACATGATGTGGCTCACCACCATGAACCCCGAGACGCGCCGCCTGATCAAGGTAGAACCCGAGGACGTCACCAAGATGGAGACCATGTTCAACCTGTTGCTGGGCAACGACGAGACGGGCCGCAAGCGTCACATCTCCGAGCACGGCAAGGAATACCTGGACCAGCTGGACCTGCAGTAGCAGCAAATCGATAACGACGGCCCATAAGAAGTTCAAGAGGAAATCGTGGCAAAGAAGAAGACGAAGAACCAGCCCAAGAAAAAGCAGGTCAACGCCGAGAACGTCATCGGCCTGCACTCCGAGGTCACCGACCAGCCGATTACGCAGACGCTCGAGGTCAACTACATGCCCTACGCTATGAGCGTCAACGTCTCGCGTGCATTCCCCGAGATCGACGGCTTTAAGCCCTCGCACCGCAAGCTGCTCTACACTATGTACAAGATGGGCCTGCTCAAGGGCGAGCGCCAAAAGAGCGCCAACATCGTGGGCCAGACCATGAAGCTCAACCCACACGGCGACGCCGCCATCTACGAGACGATGGTGCGCCTGGCCACGGGCAACGAGGCGCTGCTTGCTCCTTTCGTGGAGTCGAAGGGCAACTTTGGCAAGTACTATTCGGGCGACCTGAGCTACGCCGCCTCGCGTTATACCGAGGCCAAGCTCTCCCCCATCAGCGCCGAGATCTTCAAAGACATCGACAAGGACCCGGTCGACTTCGTTGACAGCTACGACGGTGCCATGAAGGAGCCGCGTCTGCTGCCCACCACGTTCCCCAACATCCTCGTCTCGGCCAACAAGGGCATCGGCGTCGCTATGGCGTCCGATATCTGCGGCTTCAACCTCAACGAGGTCTGCACCGCCACGATGCACTACCTGAAGGACCCCGACTGCGACCTGCTCGAGTACATGCCCATGCCCGATTTCTCGACCGGCGGCGAGATTATCTACCGCCGCGAGGAGATGGAGAAGATCATCGAGACCGGTCTTGGCAGCTTCCAGATTCGCTCCCGCTGGCGCTGGATTCCCGAAGAGCGCATCATCGAGGTGTACGAGATCCCCTACACCACCAAGACCGATGTCATCATCGAACGCATCGTCAAGCTCTCCAAGGAGGGCAAGGTCAAGGAGATCGCCGACATCCGCGACGAGACCGACCTTTCGGGTCTGCGCATCGCCATCGACCTTAAGCGCGGCGTCGACCCCGACAAGCTCATGGCCAAGCTCTATCGCTCGACCACGCTGCAGGATTCGTTCTCGTGCAACTTCAACGTGCTCGTCGACGGCTATCCCCGTGTTATGGGCGTGCGCCAGATTCTGCACGAGTGGGTCAAGTGGCGTATTGCGTCCACGCGTCGCCGCATTAACTTTGACCTGGGCAAAAAGTCCGAGCGCCTGCACCTGCTGCACGGCCTTGAGGCAATTCTGCTCGACATCGACAAGGCCATCGCCATCATCCGCGGCACTAAGCTCGAGGCAGAGGTTGTACCCAACCTTATGAAGGGTTTCGACATCGACGAGACCCAGGCCGAGTTTGTCGCCGAGCTCAAGCTCCGCAACATCAACGAGGAGTACATCCTCAACCGCACCAAGGACATCGCTAAGCTCGAGGGTGAGATCGCCGAACTCGAAGAGATCCTCTCCAGCGAAGAGAACATCAAGAAGGTCATCAGCGACGAGCTGGCCGCGGTTAACAAGAAGTACGTGATGCCGCGCCGCACGGGCAGGATCGAGCCCCATGAGGTTATCGAGGTAAGCTTGGAGCCCGAGGTCGAGGAGTACCCGGTTACCATCATGCTTTCGCGCGATGGCTACCTCAAGAAGATGACGGACCGCGTGCTCAAGAAGGCGACCACGCTCAAGTACAAGGACGGCGACAAACCCTTTATCGAGTTCCCGTCCTCCAACACGCACGAGCTGCTGGTCTTTACCAACAAGAGCCAGGTGTACAAGTGCAAGGTCGCGGCGTTTGAGGATACCAAGTCGGCCCAGCTGGGCTCGTACCTTCCGACCGATCTCGAGATGGAACCCGACGAGAGCGTCATCTGGGTCATCGACCCCGAGGACTACAAGGCCGACGTGCTGTTCGTCTTTGAGAACGGCCGCGTGGTGCGTGTCGCGCTTTCTGGATACGTTACCAAGACCAACCGCAAGCGCCTTAAGAACGCCATCTACGGCGGCAGCAAGCTGCTGTATGCGCAGGTGCTCAAGGAGGACCGCGACCTCGCGCTGGTCTCGAGCGACTACCGCCTGATGAACTTCAACACGTCGCTGCTCAAGACCAAGACGACCACCAACACGCAGGGCGTCCAGGCCTTTACGGCCAAGAAGGGCCGCTCGGTCACCACCGTCGGCACGACCGAGGAGATTCTTGGTGCCGGCGTCTCGGCCGAGAAGTTCACCGCGCAGAGCCTGCCCTCCGCCGGTGCCCTCATGAAGGAAAACGACATGCCGAGCCTGTTTGACTAAAACAACGGCGACTAAACCGTCATGGTTTTACAAAGCAGCGGGGCCCGGAGCGCAGTAAACGCTGTGCCCTGGGCCCTATGCATTACACCAGCATCATCCCTATAGACAAAATGCCGCATAAAGTGGAACAGACATAAGCCCATCATTCATTCCAAAGGGCTTAGTCGATAGCCTGATAAGGCGTACGCCCGGATGGGTCTTTTTAAGTGAGGACAGGCTTCGAGATCTTGTGTTCTCTCCCGCCTTGACTTCAATCGCAGACAAGCATCCCTGCTTCTCTACTACAAAGTCGATTTCCGCACGATTATCTCGCGCCCAATAATGCAGTGGATAACCCATGGCTGAAAGCTGTTGGGCAACGTAGTTTTCGGTAAGTGCACCCATGAATGTGCCGCCGATACCGGCAAGAATATCGGCGCGTTGAGCACCGGCCTTGGAGACCAGCAGCCCTGTATCCGCCTGATAGATTTTAAAAGCAGAAGGGTTAACGAAGGCCTCTAAAGGGCTTTCGATCTGCCCGACTAGGCTGCAGCGCGCCACCGTACCCGACAATACAAGCCAATCGAGAGCATCTCCAAAGAGAGACGCATTGCCCCCCGCTCGCACTACCTTGTATTGAAATTTACGATTCTCTTTGGCAAGCTGCTGTGGAATGGAATCGAAGCACGCACGCGTCTTTGCGCTCAAGCGTTCATCAGCATATTTATTGGTGTCGGCGGAATATCCGTCGAGAATAATCCGATGCTTTTCGGCCACATCAATGATTGACTGATCATCGATGTACGTTTGGACCGCCTCGGGCATTCCGCCAACAACAAGATACTGTCGATAGAGCCCAAGCGCCTTTTCATGAAGGCTTGGCGCAAGAGGACCCATTATCTCGAATGATGAGCGTATCTCGTCGACCAGCTGATCGTGCCCCATCGCCCAGAGAAACTCCTCGAAATCGAGTGGAGTCATCTCAATCAAGTCGGTCTTTCCGACGGGGAACGAATACGACTGATGGTTAATGGCAACCCCAAGAAGCGACCCGGCAGCCGCAACGTAATACTCGGGAGCATCTTCGCAAAAGTATTTAAGGGAAGTGAGCGCTTCCTCGCATGCCTGGATCTCGTCAATGAACAGTAAGGTTTTGCCAGGCACGATACGCTGTCCCGTACGAGCCTCGATCGCACGTACGATCGAATGAGGGTCAAGACCGCCCGAAAAATCCGCTCGCGCCGACCGGTCGTTCTCAAGATTAACGTAGACAACCGATTCGAAAAGATCCTGGGCGTACGTTCTGAGCAAATAGGTCTTGCCACACTGGCGCACGCCTTTGACCAGCAAAGGTTTTCTATCAGCTCTGTCTCGCCATTCCCTAAGGAGCTCGTCTGCCTTGCGACGCATACGTAACCTTCCCTCATGAACTTCTATTTGACAATATTTTAACGCGGATTAATTTGTTTTCAGTTATTTTTCTGCGTTTAAAAATTGTTCTATACGGCACTTGAGGGAATTCGCCCCTATCTCTCGGTAAGGACAGCAAGCATTTCCACCAACGCTGATTGCCATGCGTTCTTCTTGTCCTTAGGCGAGCTTGCGGGCGAGCTCGCGCACCTCTTCCAACTTGGGCGAGGAGGCCATGCTGTCGCGCTCGGTCATGCCGCTAATGGTGACAATGCCCTGGTCCTCCCACTTGCAGTACGCGCAGGTTGACTTGTACATAGCGATCGCCGCATCATAGACACCCTCGCTGTGGCTATCGAGCAAAAGGGCCGTCTTGGTGAACGGGAAACCCATGGCACCGAAGGCGTACAGGCGGTCGATGGCGGTCTTTTCCTGCGCAGTGATATCAAACCAGTAGATAGGCGAAGCGAAGACAACCATGTCGGTGTCTTTCAGCGACTCAATCACGTTGGCCATGTCATCCTTCTGCACGCAGACGCCCTCATGGGCGAAGCAGTACTGGCATCCCAAGCAGCCGGCGATCTTCTTGCTGGCAACGCGGATGACCTCGACCGTATGGCCGCCCTCACGCGCGGTCTCGGCAAACGCCTCGACCATGGTATCGGTATTGGCGCCCTTACGCGGGCTGCCGCTCAATACAACGATATTCATAGGATTCCCTCTCCTTCATGCTGCAGGCGCGCAGCATTTTTTCTTGTAACCAAAACAAATGGGGTTAATCAATCGCCAGCAGGCCATATCTCTTGCTCAAGTTCCCTAAAGAAGCTCAAGGCGATTGCGATTGCCTTATACAACATCGAAAACCAAAGAGGGGCCATAGCAACGTCGCCTGCCTGAAATGGCACGCTGTCAAGATCAACTACGGGGATCGTGGCGAGTCGATACCGCCCGCATGCCTCCTTCGGAATAGGCACTGAGCAGCTCCTGGGCGTGAGCGAACTCGGGTCCCCGCCTCCAACCAAGTAGGCGGTTGACCGCGAGATTTCCCTGGACGTTGTGGACGAAGAGCAGATAGGCGTCCTCGCGCGAAAGCCCAGTCTCCTCCATGATCGAGGGAACCATCTGCTCGGCGCCGCGCTCGACGACGCGCTGTGCCACCCGGGCGTACGCGTCGTCATCCGAGTAGAGCAGATAATAGTCATCGTTTGCCGGCGGACGCTGGCAGAGGGCACCCGCCTCCGTTCCCTCGAGCGGCGGCACCGCCGCCAAGGCCTCGTCGATAAGCGCGTCGAGCAGGGCGAACTTGTCCTCGTAGTGCAGATAGAACGTGCCACGGTTGATATCGGCGCGGCGGCAGATATCCGCTACCGTCATCTTCGCGAAGCCGACCCCGGCCAGCAGCGCGAAGAACGCCTCCCGTATGACCGAGAGTGTATAGCGTCGGCGACGATCGATCTTCCCCGCTTCCATTACCCCTCCAATTGCAACGCTCGACAATGCCCGGCAAACGCTCGTTTATCGACAGCAGGCCGAAGCTGTTCATTGCTCTTAAGCAAATCGACATGGATACTTTTTATAGACACCTGTTTATAATAGCTGAAAGAAGGTATCCAGTGACCCTGTACGAGCAGCTCGTTATCGAGCTCACCAACCGATCGTTTTCCCTTCATGCCGCCTACCGCAGCGGCAGCACGCCCTATGAGCTGAGTGACCGCGAGCCCGAGCCCTACGACCAGCAAATCGAGGACTTCGCCCGTATGATCGAAGAAGCCGATTGCGTGCTGGTGGGCGGGGCCTCCGGGCTCTCCGCGGCGGGCGGCGGCGACTTCTACTACGAGGACAACGCGACCTATCGCAAGCATTTCGGCAAATTCGCCGAGCGTTACGGTTTCAAGGGCGCTTTCGAGGGGTCGTTCTACCGCTGGCCCACCGCCGAGGCGCGCTGGGGATACCTCGCCACCTTCCTCGACACCACGCTCAACGCCCCGCTGCGCAAGCCCTACAAGGACCTCGACGCCATTCTCGCCGAGAAGGATTTCTTCGTGCTCACCACCAACCAGGACACGCAGTTTGTGAAGCTCTATCCCTGGGAGAAAGTGGCAGAGATCCAAGGCGACCACCGCTTCTTTCAGTGCTCCCGCTGTTGCACCGACGCGGTGTGGGATGCGGTCGAGCCGGTCTCCAACATGGTAGAGGCCATGGGAGACGGCCTTGAGGTTCCGACAGAGCTCGTGCCGCGCTGCCCGCACTGCGGGGCAGAGGCGTTCCCCTGGGTTCGCGGCTACGGCAACTTCCTGCAGGGTGAACTCTACGAGGAGCAGTACCGCAAGGTGTCCGAATGGCTCGACGCGCACGCACGGCAGAGGATCCTCTTCCTCGAGCTGGGTGTGGGCCGCATGACGCCCGCGTTTATCCAGGAGCCGTTCTGGGCCCTAACGGCGCAGTTACCGCAGGCCAGCTACATCGCCGTAAACAACAAGACGCAGTTTCTCCCCCGCGCGATCGAGGATCGGGGGCTCGCCGTTCGCGCCGACATCGCCGACGTGCTTGCCGACGTGCGCAAGACGCTGGGGAGGTAGCGCATGGAGACGGCGAAAGCAGTTCGCATAGGCAGGGCGCTAGCCGAAGCGGATCTTGTCATCATCGGCGCTAGCAACGGACTCGACATGGCGGAGGGGCTCAACCTTTTCTGCGCCGATGCTCATTTCCAAGAGGCGTACGGGGACCTCGCCCAGGCAGACGGCATCGGCTGCATACTGCAGGGGCTCGCTTCCCCGGATGCCAGCGTGCGACGCCGATGGGCCGAGCGGTTCCATCAAAAGGAGTATCTCGAATATGAGCCCGGCTCGCTCATGAACGGGCTGCGGCGTCTTACGGAGCACGCCGACACCTTCGTGGTCACATGCAACATCGACGGGCACTTCGCGCGCGCCGGGTTCGACGAGGAGCGCGTGCTCGAGACTGAGGGGAGCACGCGCACGTCGGTTGACGAGCGGTGCCTCGCCCATCCAGACGCCCTCGCCATGACCCAGCTCGACGAGCTCGCGCGTCTTGTGCAAGCCCATCGCAACGGCAGGGTCACCATCCTCGAACTTGGCGTGGGACTGCACAACGGCGTCATAAAGCGCATGCTCGCCCAGATCGCGAACGCCTGCGAGCACGCCACCTACATCGTGTTCAACTACGGCCAGGCCATGGCGCCCGACGCTTCGTGCGAGACGATTCTCGTTGACGGCGATATGGCCCCGGCTTTCGAGGAGATCGCCCAATGCCGTCTCTAGAGAGGGAAGCGTATAGGCTTCGAAGCCTTATCGACGGCTTCTACCACCTCTACCCCAGCCTCGAGCAGCAATGGGCATACTATGCGCGATACATCGACTTCATGCTGCGCGAGCTGGCCTCTCAGCCCTATCTCGACCTACGGTCCCTCATCGGCCATAAGGACTACTTCATCCTGAGCACCAATGTGGACACCCAAGTCGAGAAGACGTTTCCCACCGAGAGGATCTGCAACCATCAGGGAAGCTTCGCGCACCTTCAGTGCAAGCAGCCATGCTGTGACGAGCTCTTCGACGCGAGCCCCTACGTCGAGCGCATGCTCGCGGGCATGGCGGGGTTCGAGATCCGCAGCGAGGACGTCCCCCGATGCCCGCATTGCGGCTGGCAGCTTGTGCCGTGGGTGCGCGACGACACGTTTCTGCAGGGTGCGGCATGGCGCGAGAGCCTCGGACGATACGAGCGCTTCGTGCGCGAGCGCAGCGATCGCCGCGTGCTGTTGCTGGAGCTCGGCGTGGGCGAGATGACCCCCGGCATCATCACGCTCCCGTTCTGGAGCATGACCGCAAAGCCGCCGGATGCGCACCTGCTGAGCGTAAACATCTCGGGCGGCTCGGCTCCGCTGCAGCTTGGAAGCAAGGCAGGGGCGATCCAGGCCGATTTGGGCGCCCTGCTCTCGGTGGCGCGGGCAGGTGGCGAGTAACGCGGAGCGGTAGACGCGCAATGAGGTTTTAGCCGCAGCCTCCGAACGAGAGGGCTCGGAGGCTGGTATTCCTGAATCGCAGGTCACGATGGGTTATCGGAATCGCGAAGAGCGGATACCGCCAGTAAGCCCCCTTCGGAATAGGCGTTGAGCAGCTCCTGGGCATGGGCGAACTCGGGGCCTCGTCTCCAGCCGAGCAGGCGGTTGACGGCCAGATTGCCCTGGACGTTGTGGACGA
Organism: uncultured Collinsella sp.; assembly: GCA_937966215.1. Classification (GTDB taxonomy): domain Bacteria; phylum Actinomycetota; class Coriobacteriia; order Coriobacteriales; family Coriobacteriaceae; genus Collinsella. The sequence continues at coordinate 171,604 of CALCKK010000030.1, forward strand.
AGAGCAGGAAGGCGTCTTCGCGTGAAAGCCCTGTTTTCTCCATGACCCAGGGAACCATCTGCTCCGCTCCGCGTTCTATGACGCGCTGGGCTACGCGAGCGTATGCGTCGCTGTCCGAATAAAGCAGGCGATAATCGTCGTCTGCCGGCGGACGCTGGCAAAGCGTTGCCGATTCAACCCCCTCAAGCGGGGGAGCCGCTGCCAACGCCTCGTCGATAAGCGCATCGAGCAGCGCGTACTTATCCTCGTAATGCAGATAGAACGTTCCCCGGTTGATCTCGGCGCGGCGGCAGATGTCCGCCACCGTCATCTTCGCGAAGCCGACCTCGGCCAGCAGCGCGAAGAACGCCTCCTGTATGACCGAGAGGGTGTAGCGCCGCCGGCGGTCGATCTTGGTTTCTCCCATCGCCTCTCCAATCTGAGTCGTTTGACAATGTCCAGTAGCTGTTCGTTTATCGACAGGTGCACGCGTTTGTTCATTGCCCCTGCGAAAATCAACAAGGATACTGTTTATAGACACCTGTTTTTTATAGCTGAAAGGGAGCACGGATGACCCTGTGCGAGAAGCTCGGCATCGGGCTTGTCAGCCGATCGTTTTCCCATCGGGCCGTCTATCGAAACGGCGGCACGTCATACGATTTGAGCGATTGCGAGCCTGCTGCTTGCAAGCAAGATATCCAGGCTTTTGCCCGCAAGGTGGGGAAGGCTGATTGCGTGTTTACGGGAGAGGCAGGTAGGCAGGCGTTATGAGCATCTGCATCAAAAATCAGATTCAGAATATGAATATCGTCATCGGCTGCACGGTGGGGTGTCCATATTGCTATGCCCGTAACAATGTGAAACGTTGGCATATGATTGACGACTTCGCTGATCCTGCGTTCTTCCCGAGCAAGCTCAAGATGATGGAAAAGAAACGCCCGCAGAACTTTCTCCTTACCGGCATGAGCGATCTCTCCGGGTGGAAGCTGGAATGGCGAGACGAGGTATTTGCAAAGATCCATGAGAATCCACAGCATCAGTTCCTGTTCCTGACCAAGAGACCCGATTTGCTGGATTTAGATACCGACCTGGAAAACGCATGGTTCGGCGTTACGGTGACGAGGAAAGCGGAGCTGTGGCGTATCGACGCCCTTCGGAAAAACGTCAAAGCAAATCACTTCTTCGTTACTTTTGAGCCGCTATTCGACGATCCCGGTACGGTCGACCTTTCCGGAATCAACTGGATCGTCGTCGGTACCATGACCGGGGCGCAGAGCAGGAAGGTTCATACGGAACCGGAGTGGGCATGGTCTTTGACGGACCAGGCGCACGCGCTTGGCATTCCAATGTTTATGAAGGAAGACCTCGTCTCTGTCATAGGGGACGAAAACATGATTCAGGAATTGCCGGAAGAATTCGAAAGAGTGCTGGAGGTGCAGAGAACATGGCGGAAGTGATCGATGGAATCCTCATCAATGAGGTGGAAGCAAAGAACATCATGACCAAGTCCAGCCTGCCGGTAGGCGGCTACTCGGTCAATCCCTATGTAGGCTGCACGCATGCCTGCAAGTATTGCTATGCCTCCTTTATGAAGCGCTTTACCGGACACAAGGAGGAATGGGGCACCTTTCTTGATGTGAAGCATTGGCCGGAAATCAAGAATCCGAAGAAATACGCTGGACAGCGGGTGGTTATCGGTTCTGTGACGGATGGCTACAATCCACAGGAGGAGCGATTCGGGAATACCAGGAAACTCCTGGAGCAGCTGATTGGCAGCGATGCAGATATTCTGATCTGCACAAAGTCCGATCTTGTGGTACGGGATATCGATCTGCTGAAGAGGCTTGGACGAGTGACCGTTTCATGGTCGATCAACACGCTGGATGAGAACTTCAAGAACGATATGGACTCCGCGTCGAGCATCGAGCGTCGTATCGCTGCTATGAAGCAGGTGTATGACGAAGGTATCCGTACGGTCTGCTTCGTGTCCCCGGTATTTCCCGGCATCACGGATTTTGAGATGATTTTTGAGCGAGTAAAGGATCGGTGCGATTTGTTTTGGCTCGAAAATCTCAATCTTCGGGGTGGTTTCAAAAAAGCGATCCTGGATTATATCGCCGAGAAACATCCCAATCTCGTACCGCTTTACGATGAGATCTATAACAAGCGCAACCGTAGCTATTTTGAAGCGCTTGAAGTAAAAGCCGAGGAAATGGCCAAGAAGTACGATTGCCCCTTTGTGGACAACGAAATGCCTTATGGCAGAGTCCCCCAGGGGCATCCGGTGATCGTGGACTACTTCTATCACGAGGAAGTCCGAGGGTCGGATAATAGCGGAAAAAGAAATCGTTAAACGGAAACCGACGACGATTCGCTCGAGCGATTAGCGTCCACGCGTGGCTTCTGCCGATTGGCGCAACGGGCGACGGATTAAGGGATCGCTCGGGCGGATGATCCCGCTGCAGTACAGGCGGTCGCTCAATTTAGCGGCATGAGCGTTTTCGCACGGAAAACCAGTATCCCCTGTGCCGAGTTTAATCGTAGCGAATACAATGGGCACTGAGCATCAATCGAAAGTAGTCAAGAGCCTTATCGACGGCTTCTACCACCTCTACCCCAGCCTCGAGCAGCAATGGGCATACTATGCGCGATACATCGACTTCATGCTGCGCGAGCTGGCCTCTCAGCCCTATCTCGACCTACGGTCCCTCATCGGCCATAAGGACTACTTCATCCTGAGCACCAATGTGGACACCCAAGTCGAGAAGACGTTTCCCACCGAGAGGATCTGCAACCATCAGGGAAGCTTCGCGCACCTTCAGTGCAAGCAGCCATGCTGTGACGAGCTCTTCGACGCGAGCCCCTACGTCGAGCGCATGCTCGCGGGCATGGCGGGGTTCGAGATCCGCAGCGAGGACGTCCCCCGATGCCCGCATTGCGGCTGGCAGCTTGTGCCGTGGGTGCGCGACGACACGTTTCTGCAGGGTGCGGCATGGCGCGAGAGCCTCGGACGATACGAGCGCTTCGTGCGCGAGCGCAGCGATCGCCGCGTGCTGTTGCTGGAGCTCGGCGTGGGCGAGATGACCCCCGGCATCATCACGCTCCCGTTCTGGAGCATGACCGCAAAGCCGCCGGATGCGCACCTGCTGAGCGTAAACATCTCGGGCGCGGCTCCGTGCCAATGTTTCACACCCGGGGCGATGTTGACCACGTCGCCAGGGTGCAGTTTCTGCGCCGGCTTACCCCATTCCTGGTAAAACCCTCGACCAGCCACGCAGATGAGAATCTGTCCGCCGCCGTTTTTGGCGTGGTGCACGTGCCAGTTGTTGCGGCAGCCGGGCTCGAACGTCACGTTGTAGACGCCAACCTGCTCGGTTGATAGAGGCACGAGGTAGCTTTGCCCGATAAAGTACTTCGCGAATGCGTCGTTGGGGGCACCGATGGGAAAGGCCATCTCGTTTTGGTGCTCGGCTTTTGCATCAGCGGCATCGTCATCCGCCCAGATCTCCTTTGCCATGCGGAAGGCCGCCCATGCCTTGGGCCACCCCGCGTAAAACGCGGCGTGGGTAAGGATTTCCGCTATCTCCGCCCTGGCTACACCGTTATTCTTTGCGGACATCAGATGGTATTGGAACGAGGAATCCGTCAGTCCCTGCGCCATCAGCGCCACCACCGTCACCACGCTGCGGTCTCGAAGGGAAAGCTCGCCCTCTCGGCTCCACACCTCGCCAAACAGCACATCGTCATTGAGCTGTGCGAATTTGGGGGCAAAGTCCCCTAGGGCATCTCTGCCTGCCGTCTGTTTAATTGCCATGATCGATCTCCCCCTGTCGATGGTTTAGGTGCAAATCTGTTTCCGCATTACGGAACACCCTTTGCAATCCCTGTTCTAATGACGAGAATGAAGGTAATACCTAAACCTGACTTTAGGTCAAGGAATGAATTCGAGATTTATTCGGAGGAACCATGTACACAATCGGACAGGTGTCGGAGATGTTCGGCTTGCCCGCCTCAACGCTGCGCTATTACGACAAGCAGGGATTGTTCCCGGCATTGGAGCGGACGTCCGGCATTCGGCAATTCGGCGATACGGAACTCGAGGCGCTTCGGGTCATCGAATGCCTCAAGAAAGCGGGGATGGAGATCAAGGACATTCGGCTGTTCATGGAATGGTGCGCGGAGGGTCCATCGACATACCCCAAACGCAAGGCCATGTTCGAGGAGCGGAAGGCCCACATGGAGCTAGAGATCGCGAACATGAACCGCGCGCTGGACATGCTGAAGTACAAATGCTGGTTCTACGGGCAGCTGAATCAGGGCGAGAATGAGACTGAGCTGAGGGCCATGATTCCCGACGGTTTGCCAGAAGATATCAAAGAGGCTTACGAAAACGCTCACACTCGATAGCGCCGTCCGTTGCTCAAGGAGCTTCAACGAGAAGTCATTTTGGCTCAATCTTCATTGGAGCCAGCATATCCTCTTTGGCCATCACGGGATGCCCTCCCCCTTGATCGCACCGGTTTCAAGAAAGGCATGCAGTTACAAATAAGTGCGTACTCGCTTTTGCATGCGCCATCGCGTGAAATATAACCAGAGCCGGATACGCACGCAAGGCAACTTGGCTCTCAAAATACTCCACGTGCGAGCTGTTCGGATGACGAAGGGGTCACCTCGCCGTGTTCTTCGGCTATACCGGGGACATGTACGTCGCAGGCCCTCAATACTGGAAGGAAGTGTAGGCATGAATATGCTGGAAACCATCAAGGGATGCCGCTCGGTGCGCAAGTACACAAGCGAGCAGATTGCCCGCGAAGACCTGGAGCGCATCGTTGAGGCGGGAATCTACTCGGCCAACGCCGGCGGCGCCCAGCGAAGCGTGGTGGTGGCCCTGCATGACGCCGCCCTGGCAGAGAAGGTGGGCAAGCTGAACATAGCTCGCTTCGACAGGGGCAATTTGATCGGCAACCGCGTCAGCTCCGAGCAGCCGAGTGTCATCGACGACCCCTCCATCAAGAACGGCTTCTATGGCGCGCCGGCTGCCGTCTGCGTGTTCTGCCAGAAGGATTTCGTCTTCAGCGTCCCCGACGCCTTTGTGGTCGCGCAGGCGATGGCGCTAGAGGCCCACAGCCTGGGAATCTCCAGCTGCATCGTCAGCCGCGGCGAGCAGACATTTGTCTCCGAAGAAGGCAGGAGCCTTCTTGCCGCGTGGGGCGTTCCCGACAATTACATTTGCCGCGCTTTCCTCGCATTGGGATACTGCGAGGGACCATACCCGCAGGCGAAGCCCCGTAGAGAGGGACGCGTAAAGATCGTCGAGGAATAGCTGCTCGCCTGCGATTTTAAGGGGTGACGCTAAAAGAGCGTCTCAGAATGTCAAAGATCAGTTCTCCAGCGGCTGCATGATCTCTAATATGATTCCATCTGGGTCACGAAGGTAGAAGGCTTTGCTTCGGCCAAAGCCATCCTGCCTAAAATCAAATTCCTGCGGAGCAGAAAAACACTCCACGCCCTGCTCCACCAGTTTTTGATAAGCCCCGTCGGCATCCTCCGTATAGAAGCACAGTTCCGAAATAGAGGTGGTGAAAAGATCCATGGGAGTGTGGTGAATTTCATCCTTAACAAACTGGATGAGCTCCACCGGCGGCATATGCAGCCGATCCGAGCCGTTTAGATAAGCGACCCGAGCCTTGCAGTTTTCTCGCCGGAACATCGCCTCCGTCTCTTTCCCCTCCATCAGGAGCTCCCCCTGATACCGAAGGCCCAGCACATCACGATAAAACGCTACGGAACGATCCAGGTCGCTGACGGTCAACCCCACATGATAAATTTGCCCAATCATAGGCTCCTCCTCGTTAGCAGTTATCTACTGATTTAATGAGGGCATGGAACGGGAAGGCAGGCCGATCGTTAAGATGATGTGGCCGATTCCGACAAACCCCCGATCACGTGATCCATAAGACTACTTATGGGAAGGGGAAACGGCTGCGTAACTTCCCGAGCCGTCGTAAGCCCCAGAGTCATAATCAGTCTAATAAATTTAGTTCCATTTGAATTTGCCAAAATATTATTGATTTTCAATATGGATGCTCTTCATAAACAGCGGAAGTAGGGCAAATTCCGCCGTTCCGGCCGCGCTGACCACACCCGGATCCCCAAACGCATACCCCTACAGGAACGCGTTCGCGCGGGGTCAGGGTCACGATCAATGCGTGCGCACCCAAATACCCGCGGGATTGACAATGGGGCGTTTAGCTGCATAATAGTTAGTAGTTAGAAACCCTCGGGTTTGCGGGGCAGGATCGTGAAAGCGATTCTGCCCTATTTTTTCCTCCGTCTGCTCCAAATCAAGTAGTTCGAAGATAGCCTGTAGGTGTCCTCGGGGGCGCCTTTTATTTTCAGGGAATCAGTCGCTCGTTCATGAACGCAGCCATCGGCCGCTTCATGAACGAGCGACCGGCTTGACCTAGATCGAACCGCCTTCATCTCCGTCTAGGCGCCGGCAATCAACATCGTAAATCCGTGCGTGCCACAATGCGGGCACCAGAGATGAAAACACAGTCCCCGTCGGGTAGTCGTGGGCGTGCGGGAGTCCGCATCAGTAACCTGCCTCCTTGGTTGTCCCTTCTCTGCATGGTCATCTACATAAAGGAGGAACCAACCATGCAGATCAGCGTGTCATCCACCCTGACCGTATATCATGACGGCCAGTTTTGGGTGGGGCTGGCGGAACATGTCGAGGACGAAACATACGGCGTAGCCCGCATCGTCTTCGGCGCGGAACCGTCCGATGAGGAAATCCTGCGATTCGTTACAAGCAAATGGGCGGAGCTCGCGTTCTTCGGTGGCGATCACGCCGAGACGAGCAAGCCCGCGAAGAACCCCAAGCGACGCGCTCGCGAGGCGGCGAAGGCCCTTAAGCAGCCGGCGATGAGCACCAAGGCGCAGCAGGCGCTCGCGAATCAGCGGGAGACGATGAAGCGGGAATCGGCCCAAGCAAGAAGCCAGCGTCGCGCGGATGAGGCGGAGGCGCGCTTCGAGCAGCGAAAGCTGAAGCGCAAGCAGAAGCATCGTGGGCATTGATACCGCTATCGACCAGTATATATAGCAGCAGGCGTAGCTTCGATTGAAACTACGCCTGCCACCTGGTGCTATAACGTTATACAGAACGTATGTTCTATTCCAACTCTTTCAAGTTCATTTGCCGTGGCGACATTCCAATTGGGTCTAGTTTGGTTGTCGATTTGTCCACCTTGCCGCCGAATCCCTCCGTGTGTCCTCGCGTACGCGTTTGGGACAAACCCTGGGATAAATTCGCAAACTATTTCGAAACCGCAAGCTCGCAGTTTCATTTTTGTCCCGGGGACAAAAGCGGCAAGGCTTTGAGGCCCGGAACCGCTCGAAAGGGGTGCCAAAACGGCTGTTTTCCCTTTTTGACGCCTGTTTAGCAAAGTGAATCGTAGCCAGCGGCTTTGCCGCCTTGCATTTCCGCAGATCAGAAGGGATGTGCAAGAGCGATGACCGAAAGAATCGTCGCAGGCGGCTTATTCACCCAAGAGTTCAACGGTTCTGCTTTCAAATGCATGGGGAAATGCGAATGACCTCAATGCGCTCCCGAACTCGGCGCTAACGTAAACGCCGACTCCGTCGAGCGAGGACTTGCTAATATGAGTCACAACACCGTCTCCAAGGCCGATATGCCCAAGATGGCTTCCAACTGAGGGCAGGGTTTGCCGATAGGAACAACATGAAGAAATGCAGTCCCCTTGGAGTCCTGCTCGGTGACTCCGTCAGCGTTCTTCTCAAGGCAATCCAGAAGAGCAATTGGATCGCCCATCACGTCAGGTGGCGGAGTTGGCATGGAGGACAGGTTCTTGTTGGTATCCACCCATTGTACGCTCGTCGTCGTGCACGACCAATCGGACAGCTTCCCGGATTCGATAGTTGCATGCGAGGGGGTTCTTCGAGCTAAGTGCTCTTGAGCATAGCGTTTCACGTGCCGGTGTTCATGAGCGGCAAGGATTGCTTTTTCGGGCTCGATCCGAGGATGCGTGACTACGGTCTCTCTTGCTGTTCAGCTCGCCCAGTCTGCATCTTGGTTCCTCGACAGCGCAGCTTGGTTAAACGCCGAAGGTTCAGCTATCTTCGTCAGCTAGCATGAGAGCAACCCGAAGGGAGGACGCATGAAGATCACAATCGAAGAGCGAGAAGCAGCTCAAGATATAGAAGTCACGATCGTCTGCGTAAGGGTCGATCGCCGCGTGCTTGATATAGCGGCTCGGCTGCGCATGCTTGACGGGAAGGTGACGGGCACGGCCGACGGCTGCACGCGCGTGCTGAGCGCAGAAGACGTCCTGCTCATCGAGTCGGTCGACAAGCACACGTTCATTTATACGGCCGACACGGTTCTCGAAACGGGCCTGCGCCTTTACGAGATGGAGGAGCGCCTGGCGGACTGCGACTTCCTGCGCATCGCGAAAGGTTGCATCGTCAACTTCCGCGCGATCACCGCCCTCAAGCCCGACGTCAACGGCAGGATCATCGCCACCTTGGAAAACGGTGAGCAGGTCGTTATCTCGCGCCAGTATGCGCCCGACGTCAAATCGAAGCTCGGTCTGAAGCAGTCGAAACGAAGGAAGGGAGACCGAAATGATTAACAGAGACATTATCGACACCGATAAAAAGACGCCCGCGGAAAACCTCGGACAACTCGTGAAAAGCACCTGTATCGGCTTCACTGTTGCCATGATAGCCTTCTTGGCATTAGGGACTTGTTTCGCTGATGACACCGCCAAGCATGGCATTAACTATTGCTGGTCGATTCTCGCCGCGTGCGTCACCGTCCCCGCGCTACAGTTCGTGTTCTTCACGCCCGCGGTGATCAGACAGATGGCGTATCCCGCGCGCCTGGTGCTGTTCGACGTTTGCCTCTACGCAGCCCTCTGTGCATTGGCGTTTGTCTTTGCTTGGGTTCCCGTGAACAACCCCGGGGCGTGGGTTACCTTCACGGTTGTCTATCTCGCCATCCTGGCGGTCCTCACTCTTGCTTTCAACGCCAAGCTGAGCCGCGAGACCCGCGAATTGAACGACAGGCTCGCGGAATACCGCAAGAGCAGGGAGACGGAATAAGGGTATAGCTGAGCATTATCGATGCTGGGCAAATCCTTACTCCCGATCCTCGGATTACCGCCCAGCGCGAGGACCTGATGCCAAGGCCGGCGCAGGGCGATGCTCGGCCCCGTTCGCTACCCCAAGCGCTTCCTGCGCGGTCATGCCCTTGTAGCCCCCCGTTCGCGCGCATAAGCGGGTTCATGTGCAGGGGAATGTCGATCCAGGTGCCGCTTGCTCGGTCAGCTTGATCGGATTGGAGGAAGACGACCTCGTGTTCAGCATAGACGATGGCGAAACTTCCTACGTATTGCGGTCTACCCAAGCCATCATTCGGTCCTCCTCGGTTTCGAAACTCGAATTTTTTTAAAGTTTCGAAACCGGGGGGGGCAATATGCACAGGGATGCATCGAGGAGCAATTCGGTTGATTTCCGATCTCAGCCGAACACATTGAGCAAATAGGCCGTTCCCGCACCT
>CALCKK010000031.1:0-1846 GCA_937966215.1 uncultured Collinsella sp.
GTGAGCACCAGGCGGCCGAGCATGGCGAAGCCCATGGCCGGCAGGATGTTGGCGGAAACGCCAAAGCCGTCGATGATGAAGGGCGGGATGAAGTCGAGCAGGCCCTGGATGGCGTCGGAACCCAAGTAGAACGCGCCGGCACAGAGCAGGAAGTACTCGATGCAGCCCCAAATTCCAATTCCCCAATGAACGGCATAGATGCCTTTGAGGTTTCCCTTGAGAGCAAACTTGTCTGCCATGTCGACAAACACGGGGAACAAGGCGTTGGTAATATTACCAATCGTCAGCGAAAGGACGGCGATGGGCATGGCAAGCGCGATAGCCGTCTCGGTACCCTGACCGAGCTGAATGGCAAACGCACAGGCGAGCACGCCACCGACGGTTTCGTTGGGCGGCACGTAAGCGCCGATGGAGATCGAGCCCATAAACAGCAGCTCAAGGCTTGCACCTACGGCAAGACCGGTCTGTAGGTCCCCCAGGACCAGGCCCACGAGCGGGCACAGGACGATGGGGCGGAACGCATAGAGCGAACCGAGCTGGTAGTCGAGACATCCAAACGCTCCGACTAAGCCGACGAGGATTGCTTGGGTAAGCATAGTTCCTCCCAATTAGGAATCTCGAACCGTCGCCACTCCCGTCGCGCGCGTTGTTGATATCAATTCCGGGAGTTCGATTACACGGCTCGAAGCGTACCTGGTGTGCTGCTAACACCCATGCCAGGTACAAATGATTTGATACCAATTATAGGTATGCAGGTTCTTGCTATTTAATACCACTCGCTCAGCGGGGTGTTTTTTACCGTAAACGGCAGACGTATCCCATCAGGCACGCTCTTTGTTTCGATGGCGGACAAGCGCCACCAAAAAGCCATCGCCAAAGGCATCGGATGCCAAGTTGGCTACAATCACCAAAACGATAATCGCCGCGCCCAAAAACTCGTTCCAGTGAAAGACCTCGCCAAAGAGGAGCGCCGACCAGCAGGGAGCGAGCACGACCTCGCTCATGCAGACCAAGTTGGCCGCAAACGCGTTGGTGCGCGCAATCCCCTTGGCATACAGCACGCTCGCAAGACCACTGCAAAAAAGGCCATGCACCAGCATGAGCCCCCACTCAAATGGTCTCACGGAGTCTAGGGCACCAGCAAAATAGACGATCGGCAGCATCGAGATACCGCAGGAGATGAGCGAGGACACCATGGGCGACGCATCGGGGCGAGAGTTCAAAAAGAAGCACAGCCCAAAGGCGGCGCCCGAAATGATGGCAAGCAGGTTGCCGAGCATGCCCTCGGCACTCAAATCACCTAAAAAGAAAAGTCCCATACCCGTAAAAGCAACCACCACGGAGGCAATCTTCGCAGGCGAAGGCAACGTGCGTGTCGCGAGCGATTGATACACGATAACGAAAATCATCGAGGTGTACTGCAAAACGATCGCGTTGCCGACCGTCGTGAGCTGGTTGGCAAAGTTAAACGTGGTGCCCGTCACGAAGTTGCAGACGGCCACAAGGGCAATAAGACGGCTGACGCGGAGAACAGGCCTGCCGACGAGCAGAATAAAGAGCGCCATAAATATTGCCGTGACGGCACCAATCAAAAGAGCTGACTGCGAATTGGCGTGAACGAGGATGCCGATAAAGCTCCACAAGAGCGCCGTGCCAAATAGATACATCGCCCCGCTCACGCCATTATCGGGTGGATTGTCAGATCGAATCACGAAGCACCTCCAGCTAGCTTTCGGTAATAAAAAACGGCGACCGCAATGGGTCGCCGTTTCCCTTGGGGGCAGATAATAGGCCGGGCCCTTACGCCAGCACGCCGAAGAACGCGCCGACGATGCCCACGACCATG
>CALCKK010000032.1:0-15098 GCA_937966215.1 uncultured Collinsella sp.
CCTACTCCCACTCAATCGTCGCGGGCGGCTTGGACGTGATGTCGTAGCACACGCGGTTGGCGCCGGGAACCTCGGCCACGATGCGGCCGGAGATGCGGGCCAGGACGTCGTAGGGCAGCTTGGCCCAGTCGGCGGTCATGGCATCGCTGGACTCGACGGCACGCAGGATAATTGGGCGCTGGTAGGTGCGCTCGTCGCCCATAACGCCGACGGACTTAATGTCGGGCAGGACGGCGAAATACTGCCAGCAGCTATGCTCGGAGTTGCGCTCGCCGGTCTGCTCAAACAGACGCTGGTTATAGGCGTCGAGCTCCTCGCGCACGATGGCGTCGGCATTCTTGAGGATCTCGAGCTTCTCCTTGTCGACCGCACCGATGATGCGGATGGCCAGACCCGGGCCCGGGAAAGGCTGGCGGAACACGATATGACCCGGCAGACCGAGCGCCAGACCAAGCGCGCGGACCTCGTCCTTAAAGAAGTGGTCGAGCGGCTCAATAAGGTCGAAGTGCACGCCCTCGGGGAACGGGATCAGATTGTGATGGCTCTTGATGGTAGCCGTCTTGCCGCCCGTCTTGCGAGCGCCGGACTCAATGATGTCGGGGTAGATGGTGCCCTGAGCCAAGTACTTGACCGGCTTGCCATCGGTCTCGAGCTGCTGCGCCACGGCGAAGAACTCTTTCCAGAACTGCGTACCGATGATGCGGCGCTTCTCCTCGGGCTCGGTCACGCCGGCCAGAAGCTCGGCATAACGGTCCTCGGCGTGGACGTGGATAAAGTCGACGTCAAACTGCTTGGTGAAGACCTCCTCCACCTGCTCGGGCTCGCCCTTGCGCAGCAGGCCGTGGTTGATGAACACGCAGGTCATCTGCTTGCCCACGGCGCGAGCGCCCAGCGCAGCCACGACGGAGGAGTCGACGCCGCCGGACAGGGCCAGAATCACGCGGTCGTCGCCGACCTTCTCGCGGAACTCGGCTGTCATGGTCTCGACCAGGTTATCCATGCTCCAGTTGGGCTCCAGGCCGCAGATCTCAAACAGAAAGTTGCTCAGCAGCTGCTGACCGTACTCGGAGTGCTTGACCTCGGGGTGGAACTGCGTGGTGAAGATCTTGCGCTCGACGCACTCCATGGCGGCAACCGGGCACACGTCGGTGCTGGCGGTAACGGTAAAGCCCTCGGGCACCTCGGACACGGCGTCGCGGTGGCTCATCCACACGGTCTGCTCCATAGGCGTGGAGTTAAAGAGCTTGGCGCCGGCCGTACGCGTGATGGTGGCGCGGCCGTATTCGCCCACCTCGGAGTGACCGACCTTGCCGCCGAGCGTCACGGCCGTGATCTGATGGCCGTAGCAAAAGCCCAGAACGGGAAGGCCCAGGTCAAAGATGGCGGGATCGATGGACGGAGCGTCCTCGGCATACACAGAAGCCGGGCCGCCAGAGAGGATGAGCGCAGAGGCGTTCATTTCGCGAATCTCATCGGCCGAGATGTCGCAGGGAACGATCTCGGAATACACGTTGAGGTCGCGGACGCGACGGGCAATGAGCTGACCGTACTGCGCACCAAAGTCGAGTACGAGGACCTTTGCGGAAGCCTTTTGATCCATGGTTTCCCCCTCTTGTTGGCGGGGAGCCGGTGCCCACCCGCGTGAATGAACGAAAATAACTTTCATAGTGTACACGTTATATGGGGATTCTCGTCCCTCGCAGCCATCAGCGCACGGCAAACGCACGACCGGAGCCCTATTTGACGGCGATTGAAGTGTTACCAAACGCTACAGATGATGTAATACGTTTGAACATTGGACGCCCTGTGCCACAATACTGCCGAACGACTCCGCCTCTGCGGCGGCAAATACGATAGGAATACCAGCATGAAGCGCATCCTTCTCATCGCCACGGGCGGCACCATCGCATCGACCGAGGACGGCAACGGCCTCTCCCCCGCCCTGACCGGTGAGGAGCTCGCCCAGAGCGTCCCCGAAATCTCGGGCCTCTGCGAGCTCGACGTCGTGCAGCCCATGAACATCGACAGCACCAATATGCGCCCCAGTGACTGGATGCGTATCCGCGACGTCATCGTCGAGGGTTATGCCGACCACGACGGCTTCGTGATTCTGCACGGTACCGACACCATGAGCTACACCGCGGCAGCGCTTTCCTACCTGATTCAGGACAGCCCCAAGCCCATCGTACTCACCGGCTCGCAAAAGCCCATGGGCAATCCCTTTACCGATGCCAAGCTCAACCTGTACCAGAGCCTGCTCTATGCGCTCGACGAGCATTCGCACGACGTCTCGATCGTGTTTGGCGGCGTCGCCATTGCCGGCACGCGCGCCCGCAAACAGCGCACTATGAGCTTTAACGCGTTCATTAGCGTCAACTATCCGCCCATCGCCTATATCCGCAACGACCGCATCGTGCGCAACGGGCTTCACGGCACGCATCAGGGCGAAAACCCGGTGCGCTTCTACGACAGCATCGACCCGCGCGTATTTGTACTCAAGCTTACGCCCGGCGTAAACCCGGGCATCCTCGACGCCCTTGCCGATAGCTACGACGCCGTGATTCTGGAGACCTTTGGCATTGGCGGTATCCCCGAGTTTGGTGAATCGGGCGAATCGTTCCAAGAGGCAATTTTCCGCTGGGTCGATTCGGGCCGCACCGTCGTTATGACCACACAGGTCCCCGAAGAGGGCCTCGATCTGGGTGTTTATGAGGTCGGCCGTGCTTACGCCGACCATCCGGGTATTTTGCGCGGCGATGATATGACCACCGAGACACTCGTGGCCAAAACCATGTGGGCACTCGGCCAGTCACGCGATGCCGCCGAGATCCAGCGCCTGTTCTACAGCCAAGTCAACCACGACCGCATCCCGATGGCGTAATTCAGTTGTCGACGGGTATCCCCTATTCGATCCCCTCGAGAAGCTCTGACACCGTCATGCCGAGTGCGGGCGCGATCTTAAATAGAACCTTGAGCGTGAAATTTGCCGTCCCATCTTCGATTCGGTCGAGGTAGGGTCGGCTGATTCCTGTCGCCACACAAAAATCAACCTTGGAGATACCAAGGTCCCTGCGTGTCTCTTCGACCCGCCTGCCAAGAATCTGTTTCGCACGTTCGTCCATGCAGCCGAGTTTGAAATGGAGCTGAACAAAAACGTAAACTATAGTTTACGTTTTGCCGAATACACAGGAGTTTTCTATGTCGGGTTCTTCGGTCCGCATGTACCGAGCCACGCTTCGCACAAACAGCGCACCGCCCAAGCTCGTCGTCGTTGAAGCCGAATGCCTTTCGCCCGATGAGCGCACAGCATTTGCATTACTATCAAGTCGCGTCGCCGCCGTTCTGGTCCCTTGCCCGGCGCAAGGCGAACTTGCCATCCAATGCCAAGCGCACAGCTGCTCGCTCAATCAGGCTGCCGTAATCGCAACCAGCCAACGCGGCCTGCCGCTCCTTTTAGAAGCCGGTATCGCGCTCGCCCTTCGCGGCGCCGGATACGAAAACGAGGCCGCCGCCGACATGGTCTTTAAACCACGATCGAGCGGCGGCCTCGCAGCAGCCATTGAATATGCGTGCAGGCTCGTTGCCTAAAAGGACAAGCTAGAAACCAAAGCCAAAGCCCGTGCCGGTTATCGCCGAATACATAAAGTAGACGTTGATTACGTTGAGGAACACGCCCGTGATGCAGCCGTTTCGCAGGTAGCGCTCGCACACGATGCGCGCCATGGCGGCGGAGTCATCATTGTTTTTAGCCTGGCGTCCTGCCGTAAAGTACGTCGCCACGCTCAGCAGCAGGTTGAGCACCGGCAGTGCCAGCAGCTCGTAGCTCTTGCCCCAGCGCGTCACCTCACCGGCCGCGTTAAACTTCGTTGCCACCTCGGGACCAATGTTGGGGATAACACACGCTGCGACCACCAGCGGAATCACCGCAAGTACGAGCAACGCAATACCCATGTAGCCAGCTTTTTTGCCATATTTAAACATATGCGTCGTCCTTACACGTTAAAGCGGAAGTGCACGACGTCGCCATCGGCCATGACATACTCTTTGCCCTCGATACGCAGCTTGCCGGCGGCCTTGGCGCCCTGCTCGCCACCGAGCTCGATGTAATCGTCGTAGCCAATGACCTCGGCCTTAATAAAGCCGCGCTCAAAGTCGGTGTGGATGACGCCGGCGGCCTGCGGAGCGGTTGCGCCCTGACGAACCGTCCAGGCCTTGACCTCCATCTCACCAGCCGTAAAGAACGACTGCAGGCCAAGCAGCTTGTAGGCGGCCTGCGCGAGCACGTCCAGGCCGGGCTGCTCCAGGCCCAGGCTCTCCAGGTAGTCGGCAGCGTCCTCGGGATCGAGCTCGGAAAGCTCGGCCTCAATCTTGGCGCAGATCGGCAGCGGCTTGACGCCATCGATGGGCGCCAGGTCCTCGTTGAGCATATCCTCGTCCACGTTGGCCACATACAGGATGGGCTTCATGGTGAGCAGGAACAGGCCCTTGGCGGCGGCGCGCTCCTCGTCAGTCATCTCCATGGATGCGGCGCGCTTGCCCTCGTTGAGCCAGGCGAGTAGGCGCTTGGCGACCTCGAACTTGGGCATGAGCTCCTTGTCGCGCTTGGCCTCCTTCTCGAGCTTGGGCAGTTGCTTCTCGAGCGTACCCATGTCGGCCAGGATGAGCTCGGTCATGATGGTGTCGGCGTCACCGGCGGGGTCGACGAACTCGCCGGTGCGGCCCACTTCGCGCATAACGTTGGGATCCTTAAAGTAGCGAACGACCTCGCAGATGGCGTCGGTCTCGCGGATGTTTGCCAAGAACTGGTTGCCCAGACCCTCGCCCTCGTTAGCGCCCTTCACCAGACCTGCGATGTCGACGAACTCGACCGTTGCCGGCACAATGCGGCCGGGGTTGACGATGTCGGCGAGCTTTTGCAGGCGGCTATCGGGCACATCGACGATACCCACGTTGGGGTCGATCGTGGCAAACGGGTAGTTGGCGGCAAGGCCGGTCTTTTTGGTAAGCGCGGTGAACAGCGTCGACTTGCCCACGTTGGGCAGGCCCACGATACCGATGGAAAGGGACACGACAGCTCCTTTTGATACAGGTACTTCAAACTGCATAAGTATAGCGCCGCCGCAGCATCCAGGCGAACCCGGACGCCACGGCGGCGCAAATGAAGCAGAGATAGGGGTCGCTGACTAGTCTGCGAGCTTTTCCACCTGATCGAGCATCTTATCGAGCTTGGCCTTTGCCTCGGCCTTGACCTTCTCGGCCTCCTCGTGAGCCTTCGCCTTCTGGGCGGCCTTTTCCTCGGCCTCGGGATCGGCGACGACCAGATTGGACGCATCGTGTTCGACCAGCTTGAGCGCATGTTCGGGACAAACCTTGACGCAGGCTCCGCAACCCAAACAATACGTGGACTCCAGTGCAAAGCGACCGCTTCCCACCAAATCGCAGGCGGACGTGGGACACGCGTTAACGCACTCGCCGCACGACGTGCACTTGTCAAAATCGCACTCCGGCGTGCTCACCTGCATGTTCTGGGCAAGCTCGGGGTGGTTTTGCAGCGTCGAGAGCACCAGCTGGCGCCCATGGGTGAGCGAACGGCGACGCTTGGTCGTCGTGGTGCCGCACATGGTGTTGAGCGTGCGCTCCAGCTGGGTGATCTGATGGCGATGGGCTTTGAGCTTCTGCGTCACCGAGGCCAGTGCCGCAGTCGCCGGGTTGAGTTTAGTCACGGTTAGGCCCGTGGTGCGGGCGATCTTTTCCATGTACTCCTTGCGCTCGTACTCGCGGCGCTTATGACATTTGAGGCTCTTGGGGTCGACCTCCAGGCCCATGCCCGTACCGGCCCACTCCTCGGCGGTGGCGATGGCCTCGCCCAGAATATCCTCGCCACCGGTGTTGCGGCACTTATCGCACACGCCCAACGGCAGGTACACGCTCACGTTGGGATAGTCCGCCAGCACCGAGAACCAGGTCTCGGCCGTAATATCGCCCACGCAGGCGACGACGACCTCGTTTTCGCGCGGCATGCGCTTAAGGGCGCGCGTGCAGGTGACGTAGGCGGTCTCGTGGCTCGTAGCAGCAGAGACGATGTCGTCATACAGGTTTTTGGGCGCCAAGCGCGGCGAGATGATCGCCTCGGTCGGACAGGCAGCGGCGCACAGGCCGCACTTGCGACAGGAGTCGAGGATCTCGATGGCGTCTTCCTCGACCTCGATAGCGTTGACCGGGCACACGTCCATGCACGCGGTGCAGCCGCTCTTTTCGTTTTTGCAGGTCAGACACGGAATGGTGTTGCCACGCGGACGCTCCTTGTAGTCGGCAGGATTCCACTGCGGCGCCGACGGATCGAGCGCATCGGTCACGCCGCCAAGCGGGTTTTTAAGAAAGTCGAAACCCTTGCTGATCTCGATAATGTCATCAAATAGATCGTGTTCCTGCGCCATGCGCGGCCCCTCCCTGAGCAGTGCAAACAAGCAAGAGATAATGATACGCTATCGGCCCGTGCCTCGGGCAAATTACACGCGGAGCACCTTTGCGGCAAATAGCCTATGGCCTATCGCCGCCCCGATTGCACAAGGTCGATCAAGCGCCAAACTATGCCTCGCGCATGAGCTCGACGAGCTTTTGCTTGGTCACCTTGGCCTGCTCGTTGGCCATATTGCGTTCGTTTCTAAAGGCCGCATCCGCAACGCTCATCAGGTCGGCATCGGAAATCTCGCCAAGGCCCAGCTCCTCGAGCGTCGTCGGCAGACCGACGCGCTGACAAAACTCGAGCACCTCTTCAAGCTCGGGCGCACGCTCCAGACGAAGCTGGACCACCAGACCAAACGCCACGGCCTCGCCGTGCATGGCCTTGCACTCGGGCAGAATCGTCAGACCGTTGGCGATGGCATGCGCCAACGCCAAGCCACCGCTCTCAAAGCCAACGCCCGAAAGCAGGATGTTGCACTCGATCAGGCGCTCAACCGCCGGCGATATACGTCCCTTTTTGAGATCGCGCTTGGCAGCGACGCCGCATTCCATAAGCGTGTCGTAGCAGGCACGTGCCGCGACCAGTGCCAAGTGCCCCGGTGCGCCACCGTGCTCGTTCGCACCTCTCGCCGCGGCGCACGAACGCGCCTCAAAATACGTTGCCAGCGCGTCGCCCATACCGGCGACCGTCATGCGCAGCGGGGCCGCCGCGACCACGCTGGTATCGACCACGACCAGATCTGGATTCTTCTCGAGCATCAGATAGCGGTCGAACGACCCATCCTCGTGATACAGCACCGAAATCGCGCTGCACGGACCATCCATCGAGGCCGCCGTGGGGCATACACACAACGGCAGCTCAGCATAAAACGCAACGGCCTTTGCGATATCGAGCATTTTGCCGCCGCCAATGCCCACCACCATGTCGCAATATTCGGCCCGGGCTTCCTTGGCCATTTCGACAACGGCATCTTCCGTACACGGACCGTTGTAAATCTTAAAGAACGGCTCGCTTAGATTTTCATCCAGAAATCCATCGACGATTTGCCTGCACAGCCGATCCTCGGTGCCCTGGTCAAACAAGACATAGGCAGCGCAGCCCAACCATGACAAATACCTGCCCTGACGCGAAAGTTCGCCCGGCCCCTGAACATACCGGCCGGGACCGCCATATACCATGGGAAGCGCCATACGAGAATCCGCCCTTCATCAAACAACGATTGGTGCAAAGTAACCTGACCCCTTTGCACCATAGCAAAAAGGGGCAAAGCCATCTGTCGGCTTTGCCCCTTCCTTACCTTAGTTTACTCATCCATAAGGTAGTAGTGACCCAGTGCGTCGGCACCCAGGATGGCGTTGGCGACCATCTCAGGCGTCACCTCAAACGGCATGTTGCACATGGTGTCATCGGGCGCGCACGCAGCCTCGGCAACAATCATGGCCTTCTCGCGCGTAAGCTCGGCAACGCCAAGTTCCTTCATCGTGACCGGCAGGCCCAGCTCAATGCAGAAGCCCAAGACTTCCTCGAGTTTCTCAGTCGGGGCATCCTCGAGTACCAGCTGGACGATAGTGCCAAAGGCGACCTTCTCGCCGTGATACATGCCGTGGCACTCGGGCAGCATCGTCAGGCCATTGTGGATGGCATGAGCAGCAGCAAGGCCCGAGCTCTCAAAGCCAATGCCCGAAAGCAGCGTATTGGCCTCGATGATATGCTCGACGGCAGGCGTCAACGCTCCCTTCTCCAGCGCGACCTTAGCCTTGACGCCGTCGGCCATAAGTGTCTCGTAGCAGAGCTTGGCGAGCGCCAGGCCGGCCATGCCGCCCTTGCCGCCAGCGCAGGTGCCACCGTCGGCATCGTGCGTTGCCTGGGCCTCGAAATAGGTTGCGAGCGCATCGCCCATACCGGAAACCGTCAGGCGCACCGGGCTCGCCGCGATAACCGTCGTGTCCATAAGGACAATGTTGGGGTTTGCCTTAAGGAAGAGATACTTGTCGAACTGGCCGTCATCGGTATAGAGCACCGAAAGCGCCGAACACGGGGCATCGGTCGAAGCAATGGTGGGGCAAATGATAACCGGGGACTCCAGGTAATAGGCGACGGCCTTCGCGGTGTCGAGGATCTTGCCGCCACCGACGCCGACGATGATGTCGCAACCGTTGTCGCGAGCGAGCGCAACCAGGCGATCGACCTCGCCCTTGGAGCACTCACCGTTAAAGTCCTCAAACAGCAGCTCGGCCTTAGCCTCGGCAAAGCCGCCCTCGATCTTGGCACCGACGCGCTTCTTGCCCGAAGGCGTCACGATGACGAGGGCCTTAGCGCCAAGCGGCTCAACATAAGAGCCGAGCTTGGCCAGCTCGTCCGGGCCCTGGATGTACTTGCTGGGGCTATTGAAAATTGCAGCCATAACTATCCCATTCTCTAAAAGAAAAAAGAAAGGGGCTCCGTACGGATACGTGCGGAGCCCCTCGTTACGATAACAAGAGTCGATTAGAAATCGATGTCGGTGTCGTAGTAGCAGGCCTTGAGGATCTTCTCGAAGTCGGCAGCCTTGGTCTCACGCGGGTTCTCGGGCGTGCAGGCGTCGGTCTCGGCGTTCGCAGCGATCTCGGGCAGCTTGGCGAGGAACTCCTCCTCGGAAACCATCTGCGGGTTCTCGGCGTCGACCTTCACGCCACCATTCGCGTAATCCTTGATGGACTGCGGAATGTTGAGCTGGTCATTGAGGTCGCGAATCTTCTGGACGAGCGCAGCGATGAGCTCCTCGTTGGTCTCGCCGGGAAGGTGCAGGATCTCCTTGGCCACGTAAGCGTAACGCTCAGCAGCACGCGGGTCCTTAGAGTTCCACTGGATAACCTTGCCCAGGTACATGGCGTTAGCGGCACCGTGGATGATGTGGCCGTTCTCGAAGGCAGCACCGGTCTTGTGAGCCATGGAGTGAACGATGCCGAGCAGGCCCGAGGAGAAGGCGATACCGGCGATGCACTGAGCCTCGTGCATGTGCTGACGGGCCTCATGGTCGCCAGCATAGGACTTGGGCAGCCACTCGGCGATCTCGCGGATGCCGTGCAGGGCGTTGGCGTCGGTGAACATAGAGGCGCAGGTGGAAACGTAGGCCTCCATGCAGTGGGTCAGAGCATCCATGCCGGTGTGAGCGCACAGCTTGGCGGGCATGGTGTAGGTGAGCTCGGGGTCGACGATGGCGACATCAGGGGTGATGTTGAAGTCGGCCAGCGGGTACTTGATGCCCTTGGCGTAGTCGGTAATGACGGAGAACGCGGTGACCTCGGTAGCGGTGCCGGAGGTAGAGGAGATGGCGCAGAAATGAGCCTTCTGACGCAGCTCCGGGAAGCTGAACGGCTGGATGATGTTATCGAAGGACTCCTCGGGATACTCGTAGAAGACCCACATGGCCTTAGCGGCATCGATGGGCGAGCCGCCACCGATGGCGATAATCCAGTCAGGCTCGAACTCGCGCATGGCCTCGGCGCCCTTCATGACCGTCTCGATGGACGGATCGGACTCGACGCCCTCGAACAGCTTGACCTCGAAGCCGCCTTCCTTAAGGTCGGCCTCAACGTCCTGCAAGAACCCGCCGCGGCGCATAGAGCTGCCGCCAGAAACGATGATGGCCTTCTTGCCCTTGAGGTTCTTCACCTCGTGGCGAGCGCCCTCACCAAAGTACAGATCGCGAGGATTGGTAAAACGTCCCATACTGTGCCTCCTAAACAAGCCCCTCTTAGACTTGCGTATATAACGGAGCACCCGATTGGCTCCGTTAGGACCGTTTTGCGCGTTGCCGGCGATGACAATGCGCGATGTCTAAACGTCTCAACGCTCAGACAAACACTATTCTACCGTTCTGGTTGGTCAGTTATTCACCTAAAGCCGACAATGATGAAACGTTTTTTCTATCCCTGAAGACCCTTGTGGGGCATTCATACTCCCAAGCTGGGCAAACGTTTTATCAAGGTTGACCACATATCCCGGGCAGGACTGTGCCCCTCCAAAATGCGCCCCGTTCGCCGCCAAAAATCGACCGTTTGCGGCACCGTGATACCACTCAGTCGTCCAAGGTGCCGACATTTGTGCGACATCCGTCTTCGTAGTGCAAAGGTGCATGTCCAAGTGCGGCACCCCCGGTGTGCCACATGCGGGTAAACTAGAACCTTATATAGAGACATTTGAACCCTAACCGCAGCAAAGGAGGCCCCATGGCATTCGATCCCATTCAAGAGGATTGCCATCGCCTCGTTCTTGAGGCCTTGCGCCGCGACAATATCCCGCTCACCGACGGTGCCGCCGTAGAGCGTCTGATGGAACAATTCACCCGCAACCCCGCGCCGCTCATCGTGCACGACCGCGACCGCGCCGGGCACCTCATTGCCAAGGTGGTCGAGGCTGTCGACTACCGCATTCCCTTTATCCCTGACGATACCCAGGCAGAGCAAGAAGAGGCCGCTGCCGAGAACATGCTTCGCGAGGCAGCCGCGCTCGACCCCACCAACTGGGATGCCCAGCGCATGCTGACCGCCCTCACCGCCAACTCCAACGAGGAGTACGTACAGTACTTGGTATCCAAGCGCGATGAAGTCGAGCACGACCTGGCACTCAAGATCGCCTCGGCGCAGGACCCCTACGAGCGTGAGGCCGCAGGCGACCTTATGCGCCGTCCCTACCTGCGCTGGCTTGCCGCCCTTGCGTCACGCGCACTCATTAGCGGCCGCTATCGCATGTCGCTCGAAGCCGCAAACTGCAGCCTCGACTTTGCCCCCAACGACCCCGCCGGCGTCCGCCACACCGCAATGCTCGCCATGGCTAAGCTCGAATACCCCGCCGAGGAGCTCAAGCGCTTTCGCTCTGCCCACTCCGTGCCCTATCTTGCCAACACGCCGCTGCGTCGCCGTCCCAAGGACGCGGAGCGCGACTTGGACCCGTGGACGCTCATCGCGCTGATGAGCGCTGCCTGGTGCGAGCTGGACTACGAGGGCGCCGAGCACTACCTGCGCATCCTGGTGCGCTCATGCCCGCACGCGGCCGAAGCACTCTACTTCCAAACCGAGTTTCCCGATGGCGTCTATGCCCGCGTTAACGTGGGCGTGGGCTCGACCGACGAGCTTGTCCTTGCATTGTCCGAGGCGACGCCGGTACTGCAGGAGGGCCTGGGCGCTCCCGACAACGCCAGCTTTGCCGCCTGGGTCGCCACCAACGACATCGTGCGCTCTCAGATCGACGAGCGCATCCTGCGCGCAGCCGAGCAGGGGCTTCCATTTAAGGGAGGGGACCTCTAATGGATCCGAGCGTCTACATCCCCGCCTACTTGGAGCGCACCTATCTGGCATCGCACCCCGAGCTCACCGATGCAGCACGCGAGCTTGTCCATAACGACATTAGCGCGAATCCCCAAAAGTATGCGCAGTCCGAGCATGCCCAGGCGCTGCTGTCCTATGCCGGTGTTCATCGCCACCTGCTCGACGAGCTCCATCGCATCGAGGACATGGGCAGCGACGAGGAGTTCGAGCAGACGCGCAATCGCCTGTTCGACGACATGCGCGACGAGCTGCTCAAGATTGTCCGCGTCGATGCACTGGCCGTCGACGCGCAGCTGCTCGCCATCATCCTGGCCGACACGCCCGTTGACGCCTGCCTGGGCGACCTGATGAAGCTCGAGGTGACCACGGCCGATTACCTGCAGCAAAGCGTGCCCGGGTTCGATATGGAGGCCCCACACTACTGGGCCAACAAGGTTTTGACGGACGGCGTGACAGCGGCAGATCTCACCGTGAACGAGCCGGCTCTTATCGGGTGGCTCCACACGCTCGAGGCTATCTCGCAGCTGTGCATGGCGAGCGCTCGCTACCGTGCTGCCGCCGACTACGCCCGCCGCGTCCTTAAGGCAGAAGGCTATCCCACCCGAGCCGCAGGCACCGTGCTGCTCGCCCTCGCTCGCTTGGAAGATCAGGACGGCTTTTTTGCCCTAGCCCACCAGCTCGAGGAACAGGTGGGAGCCGATGCACTCGAGAACTCCCCCTGGTACCTGCTCGCCCGCACAATCCTCTTGTTCAAAACGAACAAGATGCGTCCAGCGGTGCGTGCACTACGTGAGTTCGCCAACCGCTGCGAGGGCGGCGCGTTCTTCTTGCTGAATCCCATGTACCAGACACCGTACCTTCCCTGCCGGCCCGAGCCACGCGATCCCTGGGATCTTTCGCACCAGGCCGTTTGGGAAGCGGACGGCATTATCTCGGACACTCCCGACTTTGCCCCCTGGGCCAATGCCTGCGAAGACGTGTCGCAGCTTGCCCAGGAATTTGCGCGCCGCTATGGATTTTAGTGACGCACTCGACCCGACCATGTCGTTTACGTTAGGAACGGTTTCATGAACCTCCGCTCATCTCTTGCCTGCACCTCGAGCGATATCGCTCGCTGGGGACTGCGCTCCGTCCTCAAGCGCCAGGGCGGCGTACTCCCCGGCCGCATCGCCATGAAAATCGACCCCGAGCTGCTAAGCGACCTCGCGAGCCTGGTCGACCGCAGCGTGGTGATCACCGGCACCAACGGTAAGACCACCACCTCCAACCTCATCGCCGACGCCGTTGCTGCCAGCGGTGCTACCGTGGTGTGCAACCGTGCCGGCAACAATATGGAGCCTGGTGTGGTGGGTGCCCTGCTCGAGGCCCGCGGCGGCCTTAAACACACCAGCAGAGGCAAGCGCGTGGGCGTTTTTGAGTGCGATGAGCTTTACACCGTACGCGTTCTGCCCAAGCTCAAGCCGACGTACTTTGTGCTGCTCAACCTGTTCCGCGACCAGCTAGACCGCTACGGCGAGATCGATCACACCCAGGAGGTCATCGCCCACGCGTTGGAGCTCTCGCCGACAACGACGCTTATCTATAACGCCGACGATCCGCTGTGTGCCGCGATCGCCGCGCGCGTTCCCAACGCGAGTATTGCCTTTGGCATCGACGGCGCCACCAACACCGAGTCTGACCGCATTAGCGACTCGCGCTTTTGCTCGCAGTGCAACGCGCCGCTGGAGTATGACTACGTGCAATACGGCCAGCTCGGCGCCTACCATTGCCCCTCGTGCGGTTGGGCCCGCCCCGCGCTTGTCCGTCGCGTGACGGGCGTGAAGCTCGGCTGCGACGGCTACGGCTTTGACCTGGTCTTTGGATCTGCGCCCGACGCGGGCGCCGGACACATTGTCACACGCTACAACGGCCTGTACATGGTCTATAACGTTGCCGCCGCCTTCTTTGCCGCGCACGAGTTGGGCGTGGACACGGCGCTTCTACAGCCTACGCTCGATGCCTATGTGCCCGCCGGTGGTCGTATGGGGCGCTGGGATATCGCCGGCCGCACCGTCGAGGCCAACCTGGCCAAGAATCCCGTAGGCTTCGATCGACAAATCCAGTCCATCAAGACGGCAGACGGCAGACTCTGCGCTTTCTTCCTCAACGACAACGATGCCGACGGCCACGATGTATCGTGGATCTACGACGTCGACTTTGAGCGCATCGCCGACACGCCGGGTCTTGTCGCCTTTGCCGGCGGCACGCGCGCACACGACATGCAGGTGCGCCTCAAGTATGCCGGCATCGATGCCGCGATTATCTCGGACGTCGCGCAGGCAATTGGCGCCGTGGCAGACGAGGCCGCCGATGACACCTTCTACGCCGTCGCCAACTACACGGCCTTCCCGCCGCTGGTCAAGGAGCTCGACGGACTGAAGGGCGCCACTTCCGACGCTGTTGCCGGGCGCGCCGTAGCCCGTGCCGACGGCAGCGCTCTTCCTGTCGGCATCGCACCAGTCGAGCTTTCGCGCCCGCTGCGCATCGTCTACCTGTATCCCGATGCCCTTAACCTCTACGGCGACGGCGGCAATGCTATTGCGCTCGAGCGCCGTTGCGCCTGGCGTGGCATTCCCGCGCGTGTAGACGAGGTCCGTATGGGCGAGGTGCTCGACCTGACGGACGCCGACATCGTCATGATGGGCGGCGGCTCCGACCGCGACCAGCTAGCCGTGGCACACGAACTGCTCGCCCAAAAAGACAAGGTCGCGGCCTATGTTGAGGATGGCGGCTCGCTGCTTGCCATCTGTGGCAGCTATCAGCTGCTCGGCCGTTCGTACTATATGGGCGAGGATCGCATCGAGGGTCTGGGGGTCATTGCCGCCGAAACCGTACGCGGCTCCGACCGCCTGATCGGCAACGTAGCCGTCAAGACCGACCTGGCACCCGAGCCCTTTGTGGGATTCGAGAACCACGGCGGCCGCACGCTGCTCGACGCAGAGGCGACGCCGCTCGGAACGTCCGTCGTCGCGGGCACCGGCAACAACGGCGACGATGGCTTTGAGGGTCTGATCTACAGGGGAGTCATCGGCACGTACCTGCACGGACCAGCGCTGCCCAAAAACCCCGAACTTGCCGACTGGCTCATCGCCCACGCCCTTGAGCGCCGTGGCGACGCACAGGCCGCCGCCCTGCTGCCGCTCAAACCCCTCGACGACACCTACGAGCACGCCGCCCACGACGCCGCCATGAAGCTCCTCCCCTAGCACCCCACCACCACAAAGGGGACAGGTACCTTTGTGGTGGTTTTCCAGTTTGCCAACGATATACGCGCCGGCAAAAAA
>CALCKK010000033.1:0-57120 GCA_937966215.1 uncultured Collinsella sp.
TTCAATTGGTGCGGCGTATAGGATTCGAACCTATGACGTTCTGATTCGTAGTCAGACCCTCTATCCAGCTGAGGTAACGCCGCAACGCACGGATTATTATGCACGCGAGCCCCCGATGGGTCAAGCGACAATTAGAAAAAATTTTACGGAGTGATAATTAAGTTGTTCGTGCCTCGACCGAGGTTCGAATCCATGCGGTGGCGGCATAAAAGAAAAGCCCCCGTTGCCGGAGGCTTTCAATTTCAATTGGTGCGGCGTATAGGATTCGAACCTATGACGTTCTGATTCGTAGTCAGACCCTCTATCCAGCTGAGGTAACGCCGCAGCGCAAGACATATAAAACCACTTTAGCTTATTGGAGTCAAGCACAATTTCAAACTTTTTTGTGGAACGCAGTCTTGTCATGCTGCTCCGCATATACCGCCATTCCCCGTACGATCGATTGGCTTTTCGATCACGTCAAACTTAGCATCAAGTTCCCTCAGGAGCGATCTCACCCGCTGGGCACAATCATAATCGGCAAACGAGATGCTCAACATGCGAGCAACCTGATTAGATGTCTGGACCCCATAGAAATGCTCTAGGGCCACAAGCCCCTCGTGCGCCACAAACGTCTCAACCACATGAGGCGACTCCTCGTAGCACCATTGCGTCAACGGCCCCTCGCTCGTCTGTCGAACCACCAGGCCACCCATGCCAGACGGCTCACACGTCACAAGCAGGTACTCCCCGCCCTCGTCGCTCTCAAACAAAACCACCCGATCATCAAACAGCTCCATCGCGTCCCCTTTCTCTCGCTCTTATTTAGCAAAAGCATAGCAGGTAGATGGCTGTATACAGAACAGTTGTTCGTGTGTTTTCTATTGAGCTGTCCGCACAGCATGGTATGGCCGCACACAAAAAGGGCACCCCAAAAAGGAGTGCCCTAGCAAATCGCTTATGCAGCCAATCTACGCGACCGGCTCGATCTTCTCGAGGCCGCCCATGTAGGGACGCAGAACCTCGGGGATCGTGATGGTGCCGTCAGCGTTCTGGTAGTTCTCCAGAATGGCTGCCATGGTACGGCCAGCCGGCAGACCGGAACCGTTGAGGGTGTGCAGATAGCGCGAACCCTTGAAGTTCTCGGGGTCGCGATACTTGATGTTGGCGCGACGGGCCTGGAAGTCACCGCAGTTGGAGCAGGAGCTGATCTCCTTGTAGGCGTTGTAGCTCGGCAGCCAGACCTCGACGTCGTAGGTCTGACGGGCAGAGAAGCCCAGGTCGCCGGTGCACAGGCTAATCACGCGATACGGAAGACCCAGCTGCTGCAGCAGGAACTCGGCCTCGGCGGTCATGCTCTCGAGCTCCTTGTCGGACTCCTCCGGCTTGGCAAACTTGACCATCTCGACCTTGTCGAACTCGTGCTGGCGAATGATGCCGCGGGTATCGCGACCAGCGGAGCCGGCCTCCTCGCGGAAGCAGGGGGTGAAGGCGGTGTAGCGGCGCGGCAGGGTATCGGCGTCGAGGACCTCACCGGCGTGCAGGTTGGTGAGCACGACCTCGGCGGTGGGGATCAGGAAGTTGTCGCCCGAGACGTGATAGGCGTCGTCCTCGAACTTGGGCAGCTGGCCCGTGCCGAACATGGTCTGACGCTTGACGACGATGGGCGGCCACCACTCCTTAAAACCACGGCTGGTGTGCGTATCGAGGAAGAAGTTGATGAGGGCGCGCTCAAGACGGGCGCCGGCGCCACCGAGAACGGTGAAGCGGCTGCCGGAGAGCTTGTTGCCGCGCTCGAAGTCAAGGATGTCGAGATCGGTGCCCAGATCCCAGTGCGGCTTAAAGTCGAAGTCGAACTCGCGCGGGGTGCCCCAACGACGGCGTTCGATGTTCTCGTCCTCGTCCTTGCCGTACGGCGTGGCCTCGCAAGGAATGTTGGGCAGGTGAGCCATGAAGTCGTACTGCTCCTGCTCGAGGGCGGTGCGGCGCTCGGCCAGACCGTCAATTTTCTCGTTGACGGCGCGCACGGCCTCTTTGGCGGCCTCGGCCTCGTCCTTCTTGCCCTCCTTCATCAGGGCGCCGATCTTCTTGGACTCGGCATTGCGCGTGGCTTGAAGTTCCTCGACCTCGGTGATGACGGCACGACGCTCGTCGTCGAGCTCAAAGAACTTCTCGCGATCCCAAGACGTCTGGCGGTTAGCCATGGCGACATCGATGGCATCGGGGTTCTCGCGAACAAACTTGATATCAAGCATTAGATCCTCCGGCGATATACATTCCATTTAGGTTGCAACCTTGTACATGTATGGGCAAGTATATACTTATGAGCGTTTACGACCCAACTCAACTACGCAAGAAGGCACCCAATGGACGCAGTTTTTTCCTTTTTGTTTGGCACCCGCACCGGTTTTGCCATCCTTTTCGCCGGCGGCATCCTGCTGTTTGCGATTATTGCCTTTGTAATGGAGAAGCGCACCCATAAGATGTATGTCGACCGCGGCCCCAAGTCCGAGGACGAAGAAGACAGCTTCTGGGACTAACCTGCCAAAAAGGGACAGGTTTATTTTGGTCGGTTTTATCTGGGCAAACGCAAGTGCCTCGCAACTGGAATTGAGCCAGTTGCGGGGCACTTTTCGCTAAAAGGACAAAACCGCAGGAAAAACCTGCCAACATAAACCTGTCCCTTTTTTGGTCGGTTTTACTGGAGGGTTGCGTCGATTGCCTTGACCAGGGCGCTGCGCATGCCGGCGTCCTCGAGCGCAACGACGCCCTTGATGGTGGCACCACCGGGCGAGCATACGGCATCCTTCATCGCCGCAGGATGCTGGCCAGTTGCAAGCTGCAGCTTTGCCGTACCCAGCACCATCTGGCTCACAATGCGATAAGCATCCGCACGCGGGATACCGTGCTTGACCGCCGCATCGCCCAGGGCCTCGATTGCCATGGCGACAAACGCCGGAGCGCAACCACCCACCGTGCCGCCCACAAACAGCAGGCTTGTGTCGAGCTCGACGACAGCGCCAAGCTTACCGAGCAGGTCGAGCACCACAGCACGCTGCTCGTCGTTAAGCGTCGAAGCCTTCTCGCAGGCGATGACGCCCTCACCCACTGAAACCGGCGTGTTGGGCACCGTCGAGATATGCGCGACGTCCGGCAGGACCTGCTCCCACTTGGCACTGTCCCAGGTCCAGGCAACCGACAGAACGACCTTTTTGGCAAGAGCATCCTTGAGCGGGGCGAATACCTTCTCGATCATGTACGGCTTGACCGCAGCGACCACGATATCGGATGCGGCGACAACCTCGGCGGCATCGTGGCAAGCGGCCATCCCGCGCGCCTCACAGCGCTCAACCAGTGCGTCGTAGCGACCCGCGCAGGCGCACATGTCGCTCGCAGCTACACCGGCAGCGATCCAGCCATCGGCCATAGCGCTCGCCATATTGCCAAAACCGACAAATCCAATCTTCATATCGCATAGTCCTTTCAGACACATTCCTCAAAACGAAAGGTATTGTCCCACGCCATTGTTTCGTATTGCCGACCTATTTGTGATACGGCTCGCCACGACTGATCTTGCAGGCACGGTAAATCTGCTCCAGCAGCACCACACGCGCCAGGTTATGCGGCAAGGTAATGCGTCCAAAGCTGAGCATCTCGTCGGCTCGTGCGCGCACGTCATCGCTCACGCCGTCCGAACCGCCGATTACAAAGGCAATGTCGCTGCTGCCTCGCAGCATAAGATCGTCGAGCCTCGCCGAAAACTCCTCGCTCGAGCGCTCCTTGCCCTCGATAGCCAGCAGGATCACATGCGCTCGAGATGGCAAGGCGGCAAGAATCGCCGCCCCCTCCTTGTCGCGCGCGGCATCCACGCCGCCCGCCTTAGCCGGGTCGATATCGGCCACCTCGCGGATATCCACCTTGGCATAGGCACCTAGGCGCTTGGTGTACTCAGCGCACGCGTCCTTCCAAAAGCGCTCCTTGAGCTTACCGACGCAAACGACGGTGTATTTCACGCGCGTCTACTCCTTCGAATCGTTTTGAACTTTGCCGGCGGCCAGCATCTGCTCGAACATCGAAGCCGACTGCGAAAAGTCGCTCGGCAGCACGACCGTCGAGGTTTTACCCGTGCGAGCGAACTCCGTCATCATCTCGGACCACTGCGTAAACATGAACAGTTGGTTGGCCTCGTCATTGCCGACACCCGTCTCCTGGATGATCTCGAGCGAATCTTTGATACCCAGCGCGATGGCCTTGCGCTGGTTGGCGATGCCCTCGCCCGCCTTTTCCATAGCCTCGGCCTCGGCGGTCGCCTCGGTGACGCGCTTGATGCGGTCGGCCTCGGCGAGCTCCTGCGCGGCAGCGCGCTTGCGCTGGGCAGCGTTGATGTCGTTCATGGAGTTCTCAACCTCGGTCGGCAGTGCGATTTTGGTGATGAGCGTCGACACGAGGGTGAAGCCGTAGGCGGCCATCTGCTCGGAAACGGTAGCGTTGACATCCTTGGCGATGTCATCCTTCTTGGCAAAGACCTCATCGAGTGTGTAGACGGGGATGGAGGAGCGCAGGGCGTCGGTGATGAAGTCGCGCATCTGGTCGACGGGCTCCTGCAGCATATAGTAGCTCTTGTAGATGCCCGAATCTGCCGGGCCGGCGCCCATGTCATAGCTCACGTGGTACTGAGCGGAGACCTCAAGGCCAATGGTCACGTTGTCCTGAGTCTTAACGTCGATGCCAAAACCATTTTTCATGGTGCGCAGACTCACCGTGGCGGCCTTGCGGTCAATCACGGGCACCTTCACGTGGAAGCCCGCGTTGACGATACGATTGAACTTACCCAAGCGCTCGATGATCACAGCGTGCTGCTGCTCAACGACGTAGCAGGCGTTGGGGAGCAGCAACAACAGGATGATGATGGGAATCAAAAGGCTGGTAAGGGCGGCGATGATACCGGAAAATAGCATGGTCTCTCCTCTGATAGGCACACGTTGGTACTAGGATACCCGTCCAAGGAGATCGTGCATAACAAAAAAGCTCCCATTGCTGGGAGCTCTTTCAATCAATGGTGCGGGCGAAAGGACGTCCGCGTATCCGCTTCGCGGATCCGCACCGGCTTCGCCCGCCTGCCGGCGGACTCGCCAGCTCGCTAAAAACGCTCCGCGTTTTCTTGACGCTCGCTCCTTCACAGGTTCAAGTCCCTGCGATGGGCACATAACAAAAAAGCCCCCATTGCTGGGAGCTCTTTCAATCAATGGTGCGGGCGAAAGGACTTGAACCTTCATGGGGTTGCCCCCATACGGACCTGAACCGTACGCGTCTGCCAATTCCGCCACGCCCGCGTGCAGGAATTAGAATAACGGAGCGCCACCGCGAACGCAAGAACTATTTTTGAAAAAGTTTGCAGGCATTTTCCCAAGCGGCATGCGCGATTGTTTCGGCGTCCTCACCAGTGCGATCGACACGGTCGTTAACCAGCGCGTTTGCCGTAATGGAGATCATTGCTGGCTCGCATTCAAGACCGCGAATGGGCTCCGGCGCCATATACGGGCAATCCGTCTCGAACAAAATGCGGTCGAGCGGGGTCGCCGCAAATGCCTCGCGCACGTCATCGTTGCGCTTAAAGGTGGCCGCACCACCATAGGCGATATAGCAGCCCAGCTCCACAAAGCGCTCCATCGTGGCGCGGTCCTCGCCAAAGCAGTGCAGCACGCAACCGGCCTGAGGCACACCCACCTCGCGCAGCACGTTGTACGCATCCATATGCGAGGTGCGCTCCCCATCCGAGTCCTCGTGCCGCAGGTGCAGCTCCACCGGCACATTGCGGCGCACGGCAACTTCGAGCTGACGCGCCATGCAATCAATCTGCACACTGTGGGGCGCCGGCGCGATGTCGTCGTCGTAATCCGTGTGGTAGTCCAGACCGATCTCGCCGATACCGGCGCACAAAGGGTCATCGAGCGCAGCAACAACCTGCGCGTGAATGTCATCGGTATAATCCGGCGCGCCATAGGGGTGAACGCCAGCGAGATACTTGATCTGCGGAATATCCCGCATCGGCAGAATTTCGCGCACGAGCCAGTCGCTATAGTCCGTCACGCTGCGCTTGTCGGCGATGGGGTCGAGCATCGTCACCAACAGGTCGACGCCCGCGGCTTTGGCGCGCACGAGCGTCTCGGGCACTTCTTTCCCCCAAAACGAAAGCAGATGCGCATGCGTGTCAGCAAGCGGTGCCAAGGGCACGGGACAAGCAACCGTCTTCTTTTTCTTGGTAAACGTCACGCGTTCGGCATTAGGCATCATGGATGAGCTCCTGAGCCAGGCGGATAAAGTCGGCAACATCAAGCGTTTCTGCGCGCGTGGTGGGTGCGATACCGCAAGCCTCAAAGGCGGCGTCGAGCACGTCCTTGGCAAAGCCGTTGGCGCTCATGGAATTGCGGATGGTCTTGCGGCGCTGAGCAAATGCAGCATCAATCACGCGGGCCACAAACTCGCGATCGAGTCCTTCGGGCGCCACGCCGTCAACACGGTCGATACGCACGACGGCCGAGTCCACGTGCGGTGCCGGCATAAAGCAACGTGGCGGCACCTCAAAGCGACCCGTAACCTGCGCATACAGGCCGAGCTTTGCCGTGTAGCCGCCATAGGTCTTGTTACCCGGCACCGCGGCAATGCGATCGGCAACCTCCTTTTGAACCATGACCACGGCACGCTTGAGCGCGGGCATCGTCTGGAAGAACTGCAGGATGATCGTCGCCGCCACGTTATAGGGCAGGTTCGCGACAAATACCGTCGGCTCACCGCCTGCAGCCTGCTCAATCTGCCCCGTCGTCACCTTGAGCGCGTCGCCCATGATAAAGCGGAAGTTGGCATAGTCGGCGGCATGGGCATCGAGCACCGGTTCGAGTTCGGGATCGGCCTCGATCGACGTGACGCACGCCGCCTCCTGCAGCAGCGCGAGCGTGAGCGTACCAACGCCCGGGCCAACCTCGAGCACGCGCTCATCGCCCGTGAGCTCGGAAAGCTCGCAAATGCGCTCAATTACATGGTTGTCGATCAGGAAGTTCTGGCCCAGGCGATGCTTGGTCGCAAGGCCAAACTCCTCCAGCAGCTCCCTTGTTGCCGTGGGGTTTGCCAAAGGCGAAGTTGTCATAGTTGCCTCCTTAGCATGATGGCGGCGTCTTGAAACAAAAGGGCATGGACCGTTGCGGCCATGCCCTTACATCTAAACAGCAAATTGCCGATATGGCGCGCGGCGTCTTAGCCCAGACGCGGGAACAGCGGCTCACCCTTCTCGACGGGCTGACCACCGGCAAGCAGGCCCCAAGCGCAAATGCCCTTGAGGTCGTCGCTCGCGGCCTCGTCCTCGCAGGACAGGCGGCGCAGGGCTTCGGCAGAGGTCTGAGGCATGAGCGGCATCAGCAGGTGAGCGGCAATGCGGATGGCCTCGAGCAGGTTGTAGATCACAAATGCCAGCTCGTCAGCCTTGGCCTCATCCTTGGCAAGCGCCCAAGGCTCGGAGTCCTCGATGTAGTGGTTGGCGGCGTGGATGAGCTCCATAACCTCGTCCTTGGCTCCGCCGTAATCGAGCACGTCCATCTTGGCCATGTAGCGGTCGACCAGGCCATCGGCGATCTTTGCCAGCGGGTTGTCGAACGCATCGAACGATGCGGGCTTGGCGGGCGCGCAACCGTCAAAGTACTTGCCGCTCATGTTGAGCGAACGCGAGATAAGGTTGCCCCAGCTGTTGGCCAGGTCGGCGTTGTAGACCTGCTCCATGCGATCGAAGCTGATAGCGCCGTCGGTACCGGGAACGACGTCGGTCATAAAGTAGTAGCGATAGCCCTCGACGCCCAGCATGTCGATAACGTCCTGCGGAGCGATGGCGTTACCGCGGCTCTTGGACATCTTCTCGGCCTTGCCGGTCTCGGCATTGCGCACGGTCAGGAAGCCGTGGGCAAAGACGTGCTCGGGCAGGGCCTCGCCGATGGCCATGAGCATGGCGGGCCAAATGACGCAGTGGAAGCGGATGATGTCCTTACCCACGATGTGGAACTGCGCGGGCCAGCGATAGGCCAGCTCGGCACGCGCCTCGTCGGTGTCGACACCGTAGCCGACGGCCGTCATATAGTTGAGCAGCGCGTCAAACCATACATAGGTCACATGGCCCTCGTCAAACGGAACCTGGATGCCCCAGTCAAAGCTCGTGCGACTCACGGAAAGGTCGTTGAGGCCGCCCTCGACAAAGCTGCGAACCTCGTTCATGCGGAACGCAGGCTCGACAAAGTCGGGGTGCTCGTCATAGAGCTTGAGAAGCTTGTCCTGGAAGGCGGAAAGCTTAAAGAAGTAGGACTCCTCCTGGACGCGCTCAAGCGGACGGTGGCAGTCGGGGCATAGATGCTGGCCGACGCTGCCGTACTCCTCGTCGCCCTTCTGGACCTGCGTATCAGTGAAGTAGGTCTCGTCAGGCACGCAATACCAACCGTCGTAGCTGCCCTTATACAGGTAACCGGACTCCTTCATGCGCTCCCACAGGTACTGCACGGCATGATGCTGGCGCGGCTCGGTGGTGCGGATGAAGTCGTCGTTGGAAATCTCGAGCTTGCTCCAAAGCTCCTTGAAGTGCGGAGCCTGGCTGTCGGTCCACTCCTGCGGCGTCATGCCATGCTTGGCTGCGGCCTCGGCGACCTTCTCGCCGTGCTCGTCCATGCCGGTCAGGAACTTGACGTTATAGCCGGCGGAACGGCGATAGCGAGCCTGAACGTCGGCGATGATGGTGGAATAAGCCGTGCCCAGGTGCGGATCGGCGTTGACGTAGTAGATGGGCGTCGTGATAAAGAACGAAGGCTTGCTTTGATCCATGGGGTTTGTCCTCCAGAAAAACGTTGCATACAGAGGATGATTCTAGCGCAAGGGCTGGATATCCTCCATCTATTGCATATCGAGCACCATGGCATAGACATCGCGCTTGCGGCGCGAATACTTCTGAGACAGGCGCTTGGCCACCGCAGACGCGGGCTCCCCCTCCTCGAGCGCGGCGCGGATATCCTCGCGCAGGGCCTCGTCGGGATCCGCTGCCGTGGCGCCGACCGGCACGATACCGGCCTCCTCATCCTCGCTCGGTGGCGCGATGACCAGCGCAATCTCGCCCTTTACCTCGCCGCGAGCACGCAGCTCCTCGGCAAGCTGGTCAGCGGGCCCGCGCAAGACCTCCTCGTGCAGCTTGGTGAGTTCGCGGCAGACGGCAACCTCACGCTGGGGAAAGACCTCCGCCACGGCCTCGAGCGTCGCCACGATGCGATGTGGAGACTCGTAGAAGATGAGTGCGCCGGGCACCACGGCAAGGCGCTGCAAACGGCGCACACGGTCGCCGTGCTTTCGGCCCAAAAAGCCCTCGAAGAAAAAATGCTCGCAGGGAATGCCGGACGAAACAAGCGCCGTGACGCAAGCAGAGGGCCCGGGAATAACTTCGACGGGCACATCGGCCTCACGCGCCGCCTCGACCAGCGCCTGGCCGGGATCGGACACGCTCGGCATGCCGGCGTCCGAGGCAAAAGCGAGGGTCTCCCCCGCCAGCAGACGGTCGACCAGGCCGGCGGCGCGGCTGGCGATCACATTCTCGTCGCAACGGACAAGCGGCTTGGAAATGCCCAGGTGCATCAGTAGCTTTGACGTCACACGCGTGTCTTCGCAGCAGATGGCATCAGCAGCGGCAAAGGCCTCACCAACGCGCGGGGACAGGTCGCCCAGGTTGCCGATGGGCGTGCCGACCACATAGAGTTTGCCCGTATGGGCGCTGTTTTGCGTCATATCAACCTATTCAATCATGCCGCGCTCGAGCGTACCGAGCGCCGCGCGGGCGTCCCATGCTGCAATGCGCTTCTCGGTCTTCCACGTTTGGAAGAACCAACCGGCAGCCGGCGCAAACGAAGCCAGCTGGTTGGCGATAAACACGCGCTCGTAGGCATTGCGGCCCTCGGGCGTAACCGACGAGTTGGCAAAGATCGCCGCGCCCGACCATTCGCCCACCAGCACGGGGAACCCAGTCGAAATCGCTTCTTTAAGCTCGCGCTTGTTACGCGAAATCGCCGTCGCCAGCCCGCGAGGGCTCGTGATGTCGAGCGCATACTCGTCGCGGTAATGGTACAGGTGAAGGTCCATGTAGACGTTCTTGTACTTGGCGCCGCGCATAAAATGCTTCCACTCGCTGGGATGCCCCGACGACGAGAAGACGACGATCTTATCCTCGGGCATATACGAACGGACGAGCTCGTAGGCATCGCGATAGAAATTGCGCAGGTAGTGAGCAGGAATGCCATCCGTCATGGTGAAGAGGCTCTTGCGAACGCTCATCTGCGGCGTGTCCAGCAGCTCAATGCCCAGCAGGCTCTCGGCCTCGCCATAGCGATCGGCCAAGCGCTCGAGCACGTCGAGTGCGACATGACGGCCGTTGGTGGACGAATGCCACTCGGCAACAGCCTCCGGCGTGGTGGGCGAATCGTTGGAATCGCCCTGGCCACCGGGCACCGTCGCCAGATCGAGCAGTACGCGGATGTCGTACTTGGCAGCCCACTCAATTGCACGGTCGATGTAGTCGACAACCGAGATGTAGGACGCATCGGCCTCCTGCGAACCAAAGGCATACCAGGGCACCGGCAGACGCACGGCATTGAGACCGATCTGCGCCATGCGGCGAAAATCGTCCTCACTCACAAACGTCTCGTAATGACGGCGCATGCGCTCGTTATAGGCGGCGGTGCCCATGGCCTCCTGCAGCTCGGCCGCGTTGGATGCACCGGTCGCCGCGTATAGCGACGGGGTCACCCAAGGCTCGGGAATAAACCAGCCAGAGAGATTAACGCCGAGTATCCTCTCCATCACTGCCCCCTTCGGATCGTGCAGGCCAAGCCTGCATCGTATTGCATAGGAAAAGTATTGTTTTGAGTATACCCGCGCGTGCGGACAGACGACCGAACGGTCTGTAAAGTGGCGCAAAAGCGGGAGGAATGTCTGGGCGGGCGGGCACGAGCTGGTGCGCCGAGATGTGCACGCACGTCGGAAGTAAGCACCGGAAAGCGCATGCCGTTTTCTCGTTCAATAACGGGATGCATTTCCGCGGGTCTACATAAAAGAAAAGGACCCCTTTGCAGAGGTCCTAGTCAATTCAAGGTGGCGGGGAAGGGAATCGAACCCCTGACACGAGGATTTTCAGTCCTCTGCTCTACCAACTGAGCTACCCAGCCATTTGAGGTGTGCCTTGTTTCAAGACTTGATTAGTATAACCAAGGACACGCTCCGGTCAACCGAGAATTTGAAAAAAGTTTTTGAGCACGGCGTCGGCCACAAGTCCGACCCTATAGAACAGCACGTTGGAGACATCAACCCGCCGCAAGAAGTTTTTCGCTCAGGGCTGCACGGGCAAACTCACTTGGCGTCATTCCTTCAGCCGCCGCCCGTCGACGAATCGCCTCCTTCATCCCTAGGGGAATCTTGACCGATAGCGTTGCCGTCCCTTCGCTTGAGAGTGGAGGCCGCCCGTGCACGATCCCCCCAACGGTATGCTCGCCGTCCGGAAACTCGCCATGCTCGTACGACTCGCACCACGTGTCAATCATTTCATCCGTTATAACCTGACCATTGGCAGCCGTATACGCCTTGCTCATCATCGGCCCTTCCGTCAAGTGTTTTTTGGCGTTCGGATGGATCTCAACATCCATGCATCTTCTCCTCCATCTTACCCAATTTCGTATGACGAAAGTCCGCTGTCGCCAATTCTTAAGCCGGCACGCGTTGGAGAGCAGGGGTCGAAACAATGATTGAAGGACGCTCTAGTACGGCCCAGGCGCCGGGGCAGGAGCACATACGCCAGGGACGTACGTTTTCGTAGCATACGAGGACATAGCCACGTGCATCGATAAAGGCGATATCGATGGGATAGGCCATAAAACACGTATGGACCGAAGAGCAGCGTGGAAATGCCATGACGAGCGGCAGACCGTTGGCGGCAACCGGACACCGTCCCAGCATGCCGCGCAGGCGCACGGCAAACGACTCCGCCACCGCAAACTCGGCCGGCGTCCAGCCCAGCCTATTGAGTGCCCGCGCGTAGGCGATGTAGGACGAGACCGCGGTCACATGACCACCCCCGGACGCCATGGATCGACCGTCACCGCGCGCTCGTGCGACAACGTTGTCGGCGCCCCCAGCGGAACGCCAGCGATGCTGAGAGAAGTCGGCCACGGCTCATAGTGCATGGTGCAGGTGTAGGTCCTAAACGTACCGGATAGGGAGAGCAGGCCACCATCCGATGCCTCCGCGCCTTGCTCGCTCGACACTTCGATCTGCAAGTCATAGCCTTCCATGGCATTCAGAATTTGAGTCCGGACCGTCGCCGAGGCATCGACAGAGCTTTCGTCGCCCTCCCCGCTCGGCGCCACGGCGTGCGCCAACACGATGTCGGGCACCACGCGGTCGAAGCGCGCGACAGCGCTGGCAAAGATCATGACGTTGTATACGATGAGTGCCAGCACCAGCAAAACGGGCGTAACCACTGCTATCTCCACCGTCGCTTGGGCGCGCTCCTCGCGCAGACGCATGCGGATACTCATTACGACCCACCGCCCAGAGCGCCAACCAGCGTGGCGACATCGACGGTGAGCGGGATGGAGCCGCCGCCGGGCAGAGGAATCTCCGCAAGCGTGAACACCGTACCGCTGATGGTGCGTTCGACTTGATATTCCAACGCCTCGCAAAGCGCCTTGGGATCGGTCACGCCCAACGGAATACTTCGCAGTTTGTCTTGCGCTTGAGAGAGACCAGCAATGTCAGACCCCGGGCTCTTAATGACGTTGGCGGAATCAGTCAGCACCGGCTTTCGCAGGCGCAAGTCGCACGGTTCCAAACCCAGCGCCGCCACGGACGCCGAAACGGTATCGCCGAGCCACGATGCAATGGAGCCCAACGCGCCGCTGCCCCCTCCTAGGCCTTTAATCATCTCGTCCATAAGTTCGTCGGCCGAACCTTGGATGTCTCCGTATCCCACAAGCAGCCGCCCCCAGACATCCATGACGCCGTCGAGCACGCCGGCAACGCCGCCCGAGCGTTCCTTCAATGTCGAGAAAAATCGCGAAAGCACGTTGTTTTGCGCCGTCGCCTCATCGGGCGCCAGCACCGCGGCAGAGATGGCACCGCGATCGCCAAGCCTGACTGCCGTGTTAAACGAAGAGTTGAGCTCATCGGGGCTCGAGATGGCACCCGAAACCGCAAAGGCAACCACGCCGTTGCGACCGGGAGGAGCGATACGCGGACGCTCGCCCGAAAGCGCTTTGATGGCCTGGTCAAACGCATTGCTCGCACGGTCGGTCTCGTCTTCGGTCTGACGTTCGAGCTCGAGCTCTTTGTTGCGGCATTCGACGTAGCCTTCCAGGGCGTCTTTAAACTTGTCAAAGTGATACTCGAAGCCGTTTTCGATAGAGGTTGAAGGCGCCGCAACAGCACCAAGCGACGAAACGCCAAAATGGCATTTGCTGCATTTATCCTGTCCATCGTAATCGGCAACCGAAGCAAATCCGCTCGGCGTCCCTTTCTTATAGTTAGGGCAGGTCGTCCCGTAATGCAGATACGCCTTGTCATCGTTCACGCTCGTCGGCCACACCGCATCGGTATAGAGCTCCGTCGCCCGAACCTCATCAGAGTTGCGCGGCAGCAGCGGAATATAGGAGGAAACCCTGTCTCCGTTCTCGGTTATATGTGCCCGATCGACCTCCGCGCTCGCATAGGTATAAAACGCCTTACGCGCCGCAGACTCTGCCTTCATCTCGACACTCGAGCCGTGGGGCTTCTCATTTGTCAGACGCCAATGGTAGTAGTCCTTCGCGCGATCAAGGGCAACTTGGGGCTCCCACGTAACGCTCGATGAGTAATGCGGATTTTGAACACCGGAGAGATCCGTTAGGCTTTTCGCGCGCTCCCACATGCAAGAACAGCTGCCGACCGAGCCCTTGTCAGACCCACCACAATCCGCCAGCCAAGCACGCTCTTTAGCCTTCGCCGTGTCCTCAGAAGCCTTCCGCAGCTCCTCGGCCGCACGCTCTAAATCATCTGATGTGTCTTTAATGGTATCGGTCGAGATCTCGGACCCTTTGAGCGCAGCGAAGTCCGACTCGGATGTCCTGGGCACGGCAAGCGCCGTACCGGTATAGGTCACACTATCGGTATCCTGCGCCGACACCGCCTGCGTGGCACGCGCGGCGATCAGATACGGCAGGGCCGTCTCGATTTTCTGTAAGCCTTCCGATGCGCTTTTGGCAAACTTGTTGCGCGTTTTAATGATCTCGATCCCGGTGTCGACCATATTGCCGGCAACCGGCTCGGCACCCGGGATGAGGATGGCGACCAGGCCCGTCCCGATCGTGGCAAACCCCGCCAGCCCCAGACTCAAGATACTCGCATCAACCACCGTGGCAGCCGTGTGATAGGACGACACCACGTTGGCACCCGCCAGCGCGCCGCTATCAGCCGCCACCTGGGTGTCCCCGGCACGCGACATGCTCCATATCGCCGCGGTCGACGAAAACAACAATGTGAGCACCACTAGGATGACCACGGCAGAAGAAAGCGTGGTATAGGCACCGTCTTCGATAAACAGATCGACACCGGCTCGACCCATAAAGCCGCCTCGTTTGCGGAGAGCGCCTGGTCGACGGCGGGCCGCAAACCCTTGCGTCACCCGCAACAGGCAGCGCTTAATCCCATGTAGCAATCCACGAATCATAATCTCCCTCCAGCCATTCGGGACGCGATTGATACGAGACATCGACCTTGAGCTCAACGTAGCCGCCCTCGGCGGTACCACCCATAGCCTGCGCAAACGCACCGATCACGGGCAACGGCTTGACCTCGCCGGAAACGGACACGGACGAGACGCCACCCGCACCGGCCCGGCCAAGCTCGATATCCCACGACAGCGGCCCGCCGGCATGAAAAATCGAAACGTTGGGCACTGCGGCAAGCCGGCGGCGAGTGAACTCCTCAAGATCGTCGTCCTCCGCCGTCGTCGTGGTCATGAGCCGCGCGGTCTCGGCGGCGGCAGACTCCATGACCGCGCGCGTATAGAGCAGGCACACCGGTTGCAGTGCGAGAAGGATGAGCGTCAGAAACGTCGGCAGCAAAAAAGCGGCCTCGACCGTAGACTGCGCCCGGTCCTCGCACGCGATATCAATACAACGCGATGTCCTTAGCGCCCGCAGCGGCGTCGATAACCAACATCGAGGCAACGCCATGGGATGCCGCCCGCTCAACCAGCGCCGCCAAGCGCCCATCGGTGCCGGCACGCCAAAGCCCTGCGATCGCCAGCACGATGGAAAGCAGTGCCACCGTGACGATGGCGTATTCGACCGTTGCCTGGGCAGATTCCTCGCGCAGGACATAATGCATTTCACGACCCCTCCTTTGAGTTCGTTGTCTGCGGGGTCAGGCGGACCACACGCAGGCAACACGAAGTATCACCAGCATCCGCGGCAACCGTCACCATATCGACCCAACCGCGTCCGTCACGCACGATGGCGCCCCACACGTTGCCCTTGATGTCGAGATAGCCGCTCAGAGCAAGTTGCGCCGTGGGCACCTCGCGATAGGCACGCAGCATATCCGCCGCCGCCTCGGTCATCGGTCGGCACTCGGACCATGCGAGACGAACAGCGACGGCATTGTTTGCAGATGAACCCGTTGCAGCGTCCGCTCGCTCGTCGAGTGCTTGCAAGAACGTTTGCGCCGTGACGGCGGCATTCGCATCGTCCGCGTCTCGCGCATCGTCTATTTGAGACGCCGCAGCCGAACCCGATCCCGCATCCGCGGCAGCCCCTAAACGTTGTTGCCGTGCTGCGTTAAGCCCCCAAACCGCCACTGCCACCGCCACGACCGCACAGGCGAGCACCAGCAACGTGCCGACGGGACGGGCGCCCTCTACAGGCTGTTGATGCCCTCGCTGATAGCGCTCCATAAATCTTGGACCTTGCCCTTAAATGCGACGATGGCAATGATGGCAATCACCACGAGCACACCGACTAGGATGGCGTACTCGGTGGTGCCCTGCGCGCTCTCCTCCCGCAGCAGTTCTTCGGCACGCTGGCGAGCGTGAATTGGCTGGCAAAACGCCAAGCTCCAGACCTTGCCAACAACGTCAGTCATCGTATTCATGTATTCCTCCCTACATCATCCCGCCTGCTCCCAGCAGCGGGCCCAATATGGACAGAAGCAACGCCGGCAAGATGAGCGTGCCGGTGGGAATCAGCAGCTTGACCGGCGCACGCTCAATCTCGCGCTCGACCGCGGCGCGATGGGCCGCGCGAATCTCGCGACTTTGGGCCGCCAGCGTCTCGGCAAGCGGGGCACCGAGGGCAAGCGCCTGCCCCGCTGTGATGGCAAAGGTCTCGAGCGCCCGCACATCCAGGTCGCGCGCGGCCGCCAGAAGCTCATCCTCTCGCGTCCCTACGCCCACACGCCATGCCATGCAGGCTCGCTCAAGGCGGAGCGCCAACGTCGATCGGCGATTGGCGCAAAAAACCTCAAGCGCCGCATCGAACGAAAGGCCGGCCGAAAGCCCCAGACGCACCACGTCGATCATCTCGGACACCTCGCCAAGCGACACCTGCGCCGTACCACCCGTGCCGAGCATGCCCCTCAACCGTGCTACCAGGACATCGGTCACCGATCGGGCAGCCGCAACAACCAGCAGCGCCTCGCGTTTGCAGACCTGGGCGATCTTGCATGCGTCCGCACGATTGAGCCCCGTCGCGACAAACACGCTGAGCGCGCACAGGCATGCCGCGACCCCGACCAGGGCGCTCATAGCTCCACCCGCATAATGCGTCGGATGACCACCAGGGCGACGGCGTTGAGGGCAAGTCCCAGTACCACGGCACCGGCACCCGCCGGCGTCGCAAGGCCGCGGCGAAAGTCGGCCGAAAGCAGCGCCAGCACCGCGCACATACCCGCCGGCATCGCCGAGACCATGTGTGCCGACATACGAGCCTGCGATGTCTTGACGTCCAAGCGGCGCTTGAGCTCAATGCGCTCCCCCACCATGCTCGACGCCTCGGCCAACAGGTCGGCAAGCGGGGCACCGGTTCGCTGCGACACCTTAAGCGCCAAGGTGACAAGCGAAAGGCCGGGGGCATCGATACGGTCGAGTAGGTCATCCAACGCATCAGTCGCCGAGACGCCGCAGTCGATCGCCCCCGCCACGCGCAAAAACTCGGTATGCACCGGCTCTTGCGCGTGAGTTCCCAC
Organism: uncultured Collinsella sp.; assembly: GCA_937966215.1. Taxonomy (GTDB): domain Bacteria; phylum Actinomycetota; class Coriobacteriia; order Coriobacteriales; family Coriobacteriaceae; genus Collinsella. The sequence continues at coordinate 17,260 of CALCKK010000033.1, forward strand.
AAACCTCATGCCCTGGGCCAGCGAATGACCCGAGGCGAGCGACATAGAGAGCGCCGTAAAGGCCTCGGGCATGGCTTCTTCCACATCGTGTTGCTCGCGGCGACGGTCGAAGGTGTCGCGAGCGGCGCCTACGCCAAACGGCGCGAGCAACCCCAGGACAAAGCCGATGGGCGACAGCGATACGACAGTCAGGGCAATGCCGCAGACACCACTCGATAGCAGCAAGCATGCCAGGCGCGCCTCGTCATCCTCGATAACAAGGCCAACGCGATGTGCTGGAACCAGCGCCGCCCAAGAGCGGGCAATCTTTTTTAGCAGGTCGTTTTCTACCAACTCGCGCGGCAGCTTCTCGGCAACCAACTCAAGCGCATGGCTGACCAGCTCCGCCGGCGGCACGCGCGGCGCACGAGGCTCCGCCCCGCACGCCACCGCGGCAGAAAGTCCTGTCAAACCCCCTACGACGAGGGGCACAACGATCTCCACTCGTCCACCTCCTCTTGCGTGAGCGTTCCCGAGCGCAGGCCCTCTGCGATAAACGGAGGCTCGCGATCGAGCGTCCAGGCGCGCGTGGCGGCATCGAACGTCACGTAGCGCTCAAGCTCCACGCCGCCTGATGTGCCGCGTCGCACCCCCGAATAGGAGGACACGAAACGCCTGCCGTCCGCATGGCGCTCGGACATCACGATGCCGTCGAGCGCCATGGCAATCTGCTCCTCGATAAGCTCGCTCGGCAGGTCGATGCCATAGCGCGCAAGCAGCGTCAAACGCACCACGGTCTCCTGCTCGGTGCCCGCATGAAGCGTGGTGAGCGACCCATCGTGCCCGGTGTTCATGGCCTGCAGCATGTCGCAACATTCCGCACCGCGCACCTCACCCACCACGATGCGGTCGGGACGCATGCGCAGGGCGTTGGTCACCAGGTCGCGGATTGTCACCGCGCCCTCGCCCTCAATTGAAGCCTCACGCGCCTCCAGGCGAACCACATGCGGGTGATGCGCAAACTTGAGCTCGGCGGAGTCCTCGATCGTCACGATGCGCTCGCCGGTGGATATTTCGCACGATAGCGCGTTGAGCAATGTGGTCTTGCCCGACCCCGTGCCACCTGCAACCGCCAAATCCTGACGCAGCGATACCGCGCACGACAGCAGCTGTGCATACCAAAGCGGTAGCGACCCCAGGCCCACAAGCTCGTCCAACGAACAGATGCGGTCTGAAAACTTGCGGATGGTGAGGATCGGCCCATCGATCGCCACAGGCGGAATCACCGCGTTGACGCGATAACCCGTCTTGAGGCGCGCGTTGACGATGGGGCTGCGCTCGTCGATGCGTCTGCCCAGTGGCGAGATGATGCGGTCGATGAGCACGCGGATCTGCTCGTCATCCTCAAACGCATGCTCGATGGGATATAAGACGCCGCCGCGCTCAAAGAAAGCCGATCGGCAGCCGTTGACCATGATCTCGGTGACGGTGTCGTCCTCGATGAGCGGCTGCAGCGGGCCCAGGCCCACCACGTCGTCCAGGATCTCATCGATGATGGTCTCGCGCTCGGGCGTCGCCAGGTCGCCCGGCTCCTCCACGTTGAGCGCCGCCTCCACCGCAGGACGCAATTCCGAGCGGGCGCGCGCCGGATCGATGTATGCGCTAATACGCGCCACCTCGTCATAGCCCATGCGATCCATCACGGCGCGCTTGGTGCGGCGCTTGACGGCACGGTGGCGCCCTGCGTCAACAGGCACTGTCGCCGCGGCCGCGCCGGCCGCCTTAATCCTTGTTTGCAAGCTCATCGCGAATCACCCTCGCGCGACCAGGGAAGACGGATGCGCGGGCGCTCGGTGCGTGTCGCACGGTCGGTGACCATGTCACTCCAGGGACCGACGGCGCAGCCCAACTCCACGAGCATCTTGCGCGTGGCTTCGCGCACGCTGGTGGCAAAAGCGCTGGTCTGGCCCACTGCCTCGTCAGCACGGCCGAACGCCATGAGCGCCGCCAAGTCCTGCCCGCCGTCGGCGATGCGGATCTTGGAACTCAACGCACAGGTAATCTCAAAGCGCATGGCGACATCCTCGTCGGCGCCGCGCGCGCCAAACCGGTTGAACACGGCGCTCATGCGCGTACGCGGCACGCCCACACGGCTCGCCAGCTCGATGACGCGCGCCGCGGACGTCGCAGACGACACCGATGGATCGCCCACGACCAGGCAGCGGTCGCTTGCCGCCACTGCGGCCGCCACGGCGTCGCCCCAAAAGACCGAGGTGTCGACAAGAACCACGTCGGATTCGCGACGCAAGACGTCGAGCAGCAGCTCCACCGGGCGCGCCATGAGCTCAGCCTGTTCGGGCGCGGCGACCGGGCCCCAAAGCGTGACGCCCGGAGCCACACGCATCGAGGCGGCCACGATGTCCGATTCGGCAAGTGCGCCCGCAGCCGATGGCTCGATAAGCGTCGCCATGTCATGCGGGGCATCGGCACCCAACAGGTCGTAGAGGTTTCCAAACATCAGGTCCAAATCGAGCACGGCAGCACGCAGGCCCAGCAGCGACGCCGCGTGCGCCATGGCGGCGACGATTGTCGACTTGCCGCAACCGCCCGAACCCGAGACGACGCAGACAACCGGGGCTCGATGCGACGGAGCGGCGGCATCCGCTGGCGACGCGGGGGCAGGCGACGCGGGCACGGACGGCAACGCCCCCGTCTCCCCGGCAGCGCTCATATGCTGCGCCCAAGCCGGTATGGCAGGTTGCTCGGTCTGCGGAACCGAGTCTGGAGACTTCACGGTCGCATCGACACGCACGCTGTCGCTCCCGGCAAGCCCCTCCACCTCGTCGAGTTCATCGACCAGGCTTACGCCATGCACGTATCCCATATCTACTGCCGGGGAGTCGCCAGCATGCTGCGCCGGCCCTCCAGCGTCATCGTATACAAGGGGGTTCCGGGGGCGCCGACCATGCTCGGCTTCCGCTTTTCCATAATCATCAACACGCGGGCCTCTTGTAGCGCGAGGCGCCCCGGGTTCCCTATCAACAAAAGCATCGGGCTCAATCGTCATGCGCCGATCGGAATCAACCGCTCCCTCGCCCGCGCGCCCGTTGCCGCATATACTGTGTGCAGCGATGACCTCGGTCGCCCCCGCGCGAAACAGCCCCTCGATATCCGACGGATCGAGCGCTTCTATCAACACGACCACGCGACTCACGCGGCCTTCGGCCGTCAGGCGCGCAACAGTCTTGCGCACATCTTCGGTATCAAACAGAGACGCCGCGATGATGGCAGCCCCGCGGCGCGACGGAAACGCCCGCGCCATGGAAACCAGCCCGTCCAGGTCACCCACGCGAAGCACCTGTGCACCCGCATCACGGCCCTCGACTTCCCGCTGCAACAGCCCGTAATCGCCGCACGCGCAGCACGCAAGCCAGATCGCCTTCATCACTCGTCGCCTCCGCTCTTTTTGCCGCGCGCCGTGGCGGGAATCGTCAAGCTGACCGTTCCCTTGCCCGAGGCTCCCAGCAGTTCCTTGACGTCTTCGGGGTCAGCCGCCAGCGTCACCCATTCGATCTTGCCCTCGCGCGTGGCACCGGAATCCTCACTGGTATCGATCACGTACGCGCCGCACAGCCGATCGGTCACGCCGTCTTTTTGCACATACACATCCACGTAGCTGCCCACGCCCGTAGCACCGCCGACCGAGTGCTCGGCATCGACCGCCACCGAAACGGCGACCTTGCCCTTAGGCACCTCGAGCTTGCGGCTCTCGACCTTGGTGTAGACATTGCAGATCACGGCGTTTTTGGGAATACGCGAAGTCGTCACGTCGCCGCGCACCTGGCGCAGCTCGGTCGCCGCGTCACGCGGCAGCAGACTCGTCAGCCACTCCTGGGTTATGACATTGGTCTCATCGAGGGTCTCGCCCACATCGATATCGCGCGCCGCGACGCATACCTCGACGCGATCGCCACCGTACTTGGCCAAGGTCTCAGCCTGGACCTGTTCGGCTTGTGAGCGGATCGATGAGCCGTAAACCATGCAGAGCAGAGCAGCGAGCACGCCCGCGACCAGACTGATGGCGATGCGCTTGCTCTTGTTCACGGCCGCTCCTCTCATGGCAGTGCCGGGCGAATGCCCGTACCACCATTGTCTGGGCGGTCAGAGTGCAAAGCGGCGCAATCGCAATCTTGGTTTTCGATGTCAAACCAATCGCTGACCAAAAGCTGACCAGCCCGTCAAGCTCGTGGCAAGGTTTTGGTCAGCACGTCAGCAAACTGCATGTTTCGAGGCTTTTCCGCAGCAAAAAGCCGTCTCCCGAACAGTTGGGAAACGGCTGTCATAGGAAAAATCAATTACAGATGGACATCGGGATCGAGCATTTGAGCACTCACGCGCATGGATAACGCCAGGTTTTGGAACGTTTCCAGACGCAGGCTATCGATCTGCCCGGCGTCCTCGGCCTCGCGAACGGCGCAACCCGGCTCATGGGTATGCGTGCAATCGCCAAACCGGCACGCGCGCGATGCCTCGACAATCTCGGGGAAGGCGCGGGCCAGTCCCCGCTCGTGACCCACGAGCGGTAGGCTGCGCAGGCCCGGGGCATCGGCGATCACGCCGGCGTCGCCCGGCAGCGTCACCATCACGCGCGCGACGGTAGTGTGACGGCCCTGGTCGTCGCGTTCGCGCACACCGCCGGTCGCCAACGTATCGTGGCCCAGCAGCGCATTGAGCAGCGTCGACTTGCCGGCACCCGACTCGCCCAGAATCATGGCGCAGCTCCCGGCAGGCACGCAGGCACGGACCTCGTCCAGGCCGCGGCCCTCGGCAGAGGACGTCACGATCACGCGCACGTCCGGACCCACCAGGCGGCGCACGCGGTCCAGATCGCGCTCGAGTTCCTCGGCATCGCAGCGGTCAGCTTTGGTGAGTACCACCACCGGCTCGGCATCGCAGTCGAGCGCCAATACCAGCGAACGCGCCACACGGTCGAGCAGCACCTCGCCGGCACCGAGCGCCTGCACGATTAGCACGCTATCCACGTTGGAGCAGAGCACCTGGCGCTCTCCGCGGGCACGGCCGCGCCAACGCTCAAAGCTCGTACGGCGCGGCAGCACGCATTCAATCACGCCCATATCGTGCCCGGGAGCGCGGCGCACCGCCACACGATCGCCCACGGCAGGCAGCAGGACCTCGTCCCCACCGCGCGACTTGGCAAATCCCACGGCATGCTCGGCGCGGAAGGTATCGTCGGCAGTCGCCACCAGCGGAAACCCACGATCCAAGCGCACCACGGCGCCAAGCTGCATCTGCTCGGGCTCCTCGGCATGTGCGCAGAAATCATCAAAGGCAGCCTGCTGAGCTTCATCGACCGGCAGGTCATCAAACGCCGGAACATCCTGCAGCGCGTCAAGCCCCGGTACACTCGCCAGCAACTCCTCAGCAGATGCAGGGGGTTCGGTCGCGAGCTTCCGACGACGATCACGCTTAGCCCGCGCCCCCGTCGTCTTTTTCTTCGCTTTAGCCTTAGCTTTGCCCACAGATGCCTCCCAGCACAAAACCACACAACTGAGCAGGTATTTTAAAACAAAAAGAGCTGGCCGGGCAAAGCCCGACCAGCTCACAAACTTTCCCTCAGCTTATGGTCCTGAGAGGTTATCCGAAGGCCCGCCCGCCGGGAGGGGTTTCCCAAGGGCACATCCCGCAGCCGCAAAGCGGCGAGGACGTGCCCGTGGAAACCCCGCAGGCGGTCGGGCCGGTGGGAAGGATAGCCTTTCGACCTACTCCTTCTCCACGGCGCGCATGATCGCCTTGTAGATCTCCATCAGCGGGATGATCAGGAAGGCCAGGCCCAGGGCAGCGACAACGCCCTTGAGCTCAAGCGTCACGGGGCCAAAGAACATCTCGGCAAGCGTCGGCTGCACGGTTACGATCACCGTCAGCACCAGTGCCAGCGCGGCGGAAGCCCACAGCCACTTGTTCTGCTTCTTCATGGTGAACAGCGACGCACGACGGCTGCGCATATTGAAGCAGTGGAAAATCTCAACCATGTTGAGCGTGATGAACGCCATCATCACGCCTTCCTCGTCGGCATTGCCGGCGATCATATCGGCGATGTGGATGTAGCCCATGTCAAAGTACACGCCCACAAAGAAGCTCGCCAGCACCAGCACGGTGATGATAAGGCCCTGGACCACACAGTCCAGGCCCATATGTCCGGCAAAGACACCGTCCTTGGCGTTGCGCGGCTTGCGCTTCATGATGTCGCCCTCGGCGTCCTCCATGCCCAACGCGAGCGCGGGGAAGCAGTCGGTGACCAGGTTCACCCACAGCAGCTGCACCGGCTGGAAGATGGTAAAGCCGATGAGCGTGGCGATAAACACCGAGAAGACCTCGGCAAGGTTAGCCGAAAGCAGGAACTGGATGACCTTGCGGATGTTGTCGTAGATGCGACGACCTTCTTCGCAGGCGCCGATGATGGTAGCGAAGTTGTCATCGGCAAGTACCATGTCGGCGACGTTCTTGGTGACGTCGGTACCGGTGATGCCCATACCAACGCCAATGTCGGCGCGCTTGATGGACGGGGCGTCGTTGACGCCATCGCCCGTCATGGCCACGATCTGGTCGCGCGACTTCCAAGCCTCGACGATGCGTGTCTTGTGCTCGGGCTGGACGCGGGCGTACACGCCGTAGTCCTCGATGTGCGCGTCGAGTTCCTCGTCGCTCATGCGATCGAGGTCGGCACCGGTGATGGCATGGCTGCGATCAGTGACGATGCCCAGCTGCTTGGCGATGGCCACGGCGGTGTCGATGTGGTCGCCCGTGATCATGACGGTGCGAATGCCAGCGTCGTGGGCCTCGCGGATGGCTTCGGCGACCTCGGGACGAACCGGGTCAATCATGCCGGACAGGCCGCAGAAGACCAGGTCGTGCTCGAGCGCAGCGGGGCTGCAGTCGCTCGGGACCTCGGTGTAGGTGCGGCTTGCCAGCGCCAGCACGCGCAGGGCCTCGTCGGCCATGGCCTTGTTGGCGGCCACGAGCTCGGCACGACGCTCCTCGGTCAGGGGGACGACCTTATCGCCCTCGTAGATATGGGTGCACAGGCCGATCACCACGTCGGGCGCGCCCTTGGTGTACTGCTCATACTCGCCGTCAAGGGTCTCGACGACCACGGACATCATCTTGCGGCCCGAGTCAAACGGGGCCTCGCCCACGCGCGGATGCTCGGCAGTCAGGCCAGTGAGGCCCGCCTTGCCGGCGTCGTTGACAAGCGCGCACTCAGTCGGCTCACCCACGGCCTCGCCCAGCTCCTCGTCCCACTGAGCATCGGAGCACAGCGCCATGCCGGCCAGGAACTTCTCCTTGGGCGCAGCGAGCTCGTGCTTGACGACGGTCATCTTGTTCTGGGTAAGGGTACCGGTCTTGTCGGAGCAGATGGTCTGTGTGCAGCCAAGGGTCTCGACAGCAGAGAGCTTGCGGATAATCGCCTGGCGCTTAGCCATCTTGGTCACGCCAAGCGAAAGGACGATGGTCACGACGGCAACCAGGCCCTCGGGGATGGCGGCGACGGCGAGCGAGACGGCAACCATAAAGGTGTCGAGCAGGGCAGTCGGATCGGTAAGGACGTTGCCCACGCCGTGGCGGAGGATGTCAACGCCAAAGATCACGACGCAGATGACGATCACCATGATGGTGAGGATGCGGCTGAGCTCGGCGAGCTTCACCTGCAGCGGCGTGAGCTCTTCCTTGGCCTCGGCCAGGGCGCCGGCGATCTTGCCCATCTCGGTGTTCATGCCGGTGCCGACCACGACGGCGCGACCACGGCCGTACACGACGGTGGAGCCCATATAGCACATGTTCTTACGGTCGCCGAGCGGCACGTCATCGGTGCCCGCGGCGAGCTCGATCACGTTGGCGTGCTTCTCTACGGGCACGGACTCGCCGGTGAGCGCGGCCTCTTCGATCTTCATCGTGGCGCTCTCGAGCACGCGGCAGTCGGCCGGGACGGAGTCGCCCGCCTCGAGCATGATCACATCGCCAGGCACGAGCTCGGCGCTCGGCAGGTGCACGAGCTTGCCGTCGCGCAGCACCTTGGACTGCGCCGCACTCATCTCCTGCAGGGCCTCGAGGGCCTCCTCACTCTTGGCTTCCTGGACCACGCCCAGCACCGAGTTGACGATAACGACGAACATGATGATGGCGACATCGGCAAAGTCGGGCTCGCCCTTGACCATGCCCGTGAGGGCGCTGATGACGGCGGCAACGATCAGCATGATGACCATGGGGTCGGCCATCTGCTCAAAGAAGCGCTTCCACAACGGGGTCTTCTCGGCTTCCTCGAGCTTGTTAGGGCCTGTCTTGGCGAGGCGCGAAGACGCCTCGTCGTTGCTCAGGCCGAGGTTCTCATCGACACCTTGGTCGCTGAGCACCTCCGCCGCGGCGGACAGGTATTCCTTTTGCATATAGAGTCCCCTCCTGGGATTCGGGCCACTCAGCAGATTGATGCCCGATCATAATTCCCAGGAGAAGGGCAAGGGCTCATCAAGGCTGCCGTGCTGAGCGGCAGTTGATAGTGGAGCTATGGTACCCCAAAGCGACGCGTCTAGCCAAAACAATCGGTTTGGAAATATGGTCCGCACGCAACGGTGCAGACCGTGTGATGCTCAACATTGGTAAAACGTTTTTTCTTCGGCACATCGCCAAACTGACATATCGCCCAGATAGCAGCGGTTGGAGTGGTTGGTAAAGATTTTTCATATACCGTTTTTCCCGCAAAAAATGAACTTCCATTTCGGCATACGGTCGATTTTTTGGGGTATTCGGTCGGCATTTCGTTATAATCATCTCGGTTTTATTTCTTATGGTTTATCTATCAGCGCAAGACGATGTCAGATGGAGGTCTGAATGTACAAGCGCACTAAGATTGTATGCACCATGGGTCCCGCCTGCGATAGCGACGAGACCATCCGCGAGATGATCAAGGCGGGCATGAACGTCGCCCGTTTTAACTTCTCGCACGGCTCCTACGACGAGCACCACGGTCGCATCGAGCGCGTCCGCCGTATTTCCAAGGAGCTCGGTCTGCCTGTCGGCATCCTGCTCGACACCAAGGGCCCCGAGGTCCGCACCGGCCTTCTGGTCGACGGCAAGAAGGTTGCCGTCAAGACCGGCGATAAGATCGTCGTCACCGCTCAGCCTACGTCCGAGGATTTCCACGGCACCGCTGAGCACATCTCCCTCGACTACCTGGCTCTGCCCTCCGAGGTCGAAAAGGGCTCCCTCATCCTGATCGATGACGGCCTGGTTGCCCTCGAGGTCGAGTCCGTCGACGGCCAGGACATGACCTGCGTCGTCAAGAATGACGGCCTGATCGGCGAGCGCAAGGGCGTCAACATGCCCAACGTCAACATCTCGCTGCCCGCCATCACCGAGCGCGATCGTCAGGACATCCTCTTTGGCCTGACCGAGAACATCGACTACATCGCCGCTTCCTTCATCCGTGACGGCGAGTCCGTCCGTGGCATCCGCAAGCTTTGCCGCGAGAACGGCGGCGAGCACGTGACGATCTTCCCGAAGATCGAGTGCGCCCTGGGCGTCGAGAACTTCGACGAGATCCTCGAGGCTTCCGACGGCATCATGGTCGCCCGTGGCGACCTGGGCATCGAGATCAAGCCCGAGCTCGTTCCCCACATCCAGAAGGAGATCATCGCCAAGTGCAACGCGGCCTACAAGCCCGTCATCACTGCTACGCAGATGCTCGACTCCATGCAGCAGAACCCGCGCCCGACGCGCGCCGAGGTTGCCGACGTTGCTAACGCCATCTACGACGGCACCGACGCCGTTATGCTCTCTGGCGAGTCCGCTGCCGGTAAGTACCCGGTCGAGGCCGTCAAGATGCAGGCCAGCATTGCTCTCGAGACCGAGAAGTACCTCCCGGCCCACGCTCCGCTCGAGGTTCCGGCCGATGCTCACGGCACCCGCGTCGTCAACAACGTTGTGGGTATGTCCGCTGTGAACATGGCTACCACCGTTGGCGCCAAGTGCATCACCGTGCCGACGACCACCGGTCGTACCGCTCGCCTGATCTCGCACTTCCGTCCCAACATGCCGATCTGCGCGTTCTCCCGCCACGAGTGGGCCGTCCAGCAGATGATCATGTACTGGGGCGTTATCCCGCATCAGGCCGAGATTACCCAGGGCACCGTCAACGGCACGATCGTCAAGGCGATCGAGACCGCTAAGGAGCTCGGCTACGTCGAGGCTGGCGATTTGACCGTCGCTACCGCCGGCGATCCCCGCATGAGCGTCCAGCTCGAGGACAAGGTCTCCTCGACCAACGTCGCTTACGTCGCTCAGGTGCGTTAAGTCGTACTTGCAAGCATGTTTGCATTGCAAAGGGCCCGGAAGGCTTCGCCTTCCGGGCCCTTTTTCTGTGTCAATGCCGGCACACGGCAAAACACGCACCCATTTCTTTACCAAAAGCGCGAAATCCACCTTTCGAGGCCCAAAAATAAAGTCCCAAGCGCTAAAAGTGTTCGCCCGATGGCGAAACCACACCTTACCCGACGCTGCTAAATCGTTTTAGCAAGAGCCAGATCGACCGCGTTTTCGGAAGTATGCGGCAAATTCTGAGACCTCCGAGCACACCCCGTTTTTTCGCAACAAAATGCCTGATAAACTGGCCTCAAAAGCCAGGTCTGCTCACAGGGTTCAGATTTTGCCGCATACTTCCGAATTGACGCTGGCATCGCACGGTCCAAAAGCATATTTCGACCAGGAGGATATCATGGACCTGACGCTATGCGGTCAATCCGCTTTTTACTATCACTGTATCCCGCCGCAGGTATTAGGGCTTTACCCCGCCATTAGCCTTGGCAATATGGATCGCAGATGTTGCGGCCTCGGAAGTCATGCAGTTGTAAAAGACCTACTTCACGCACCGCTTCACAGGTTTGTATTCACTCGAGCACAATCCGGGTCGCGAAGCCTGTTTAAATCGCACCTCCTGACCCAAGAGCCGCCTCCCGGGTCGTTTAGGCAAACTGAACATGGATTTGATGTCACGTCGCCCGAGTTTACGCTGCTCAGCCTTGCTACGCAGGTCTCACGCAACCAGTTACTCATGGCTTGCCACGAGATGTGCGGCTCCTTTGCAGTGTTTAAGCCCTGCGAGCGAACGCAACAACAACTCGATGAAGCCATTTCGCTTAAGCTCATTCCACCCAACTGCGGTTGGGAGCGTGTTGTCGACACCAAGGGCAATGACACCAATTTGTGGAAGCGCCCGCCGCTCCTCAGCGCGGCGGATATCGCCGCGTTCGCCAAGCAGGCTGCAGGCCTGCGCGGCGTTAAACAACTGCGCTGGGCGGCCGAGCACATGACGGGGCAGACCGCCTCGCCCTTCGAAGTACAGACCTCCATACTTGTCTCGCTCCCCCGCAACGAGGGCGGCATGGGTATCAACATCGCAAACAACGTGCGCATCCCACTCAGCGACGCCGCGCGCTCACTGTATGACAAAACCTGCTGCTACGCCGATATCCTCATCGAGAGCAACACCGACAGCATGGGCGTCATCTTGGAATGCCAAGGCCGCTCCGCCCACGATGGCGAAGCCGCAAGTCTCTCCGATGCCGAGCGCACCACCGCCCTCACAAGCATGGGCTATGACGTTATCCAGATAACCTATGAGCAAATCAAAGACACGAAGAGCTTTAACAACATCGCCGAACTCATCCATAAAAAGGCAGGGCTCCCCTACATCCCAAAGACCGATCAGGAACGCACCACCGAAGATGCCCTGCGGCGGGAGCTATTGGTCGATTGGGATGAGCTGTTCGCCGTCAAGCCGGCCAGCTAGCAGCTAGCGATCAGGGGGACTGCGGGAACGTCAGAAGCAGCAACGCGAGTCGCAAAGCCCACCTCGGTCAGCTCGATGACCTCGGTAAACGTTGCATCGAAAAACTCCTCAGTTAGCAGGCGGTATGGCGGATGATCGGGCTCACCGGGGTTTTCGCGCACAATCTCGTGCATAACGCCGATGGTCTTGAGCACATACTCCTTATGGATGGGATACTGCCCAAAACGCGTCGCCGCAGTATACAGACGATCGGTCGCACGCGGGATGGAAACAATGCCGAGCGTCTTACCAAACCAGTCAAAGTCACCTTGCTTTTTAATGCGGAATTCCTCGCACGGCTTGCCGCCGTGCGCCTCCAGGTACTGATTCACGCGCGTATTCCATACGGTATCGGCCACCAGATGCGACCAGACGCCCAGCGTTAAATCGAGCAACGACTGCGCCACATCTTCGGACGCAAGCGAGAACTCACAGGCGCCGGGACCGACAACCGGCTCGGCATCCCTGTAGCGCTGGGGATAGTGCACGCGATTCAGTCGCTCGCGTTCCTCGATAATCGAGGTCGCCGCGGCCGGAGCACCGGTGGGCAAACTTTTAAGCAACGGTGCCACATAGGTATCCCAGAACTCATGCTCACGAGGCTTAGGGATAGGCTCGGGCTTGGCAAAGTGCGTAATGCGGTACGGGATGGGATCGGCAATGCCGGGAACCATATAGCCCACAAAAATGTCCGGAACCACGCAGCCAAACAAAAAGGCATTGCGGTCGCGCACGCTATTGGCTAGCGCACCGGTGCGCTCCAGCAAACGCTCCGTCTGAGCGATATGAATGTTCCAGCTTGGCATAGCCACCCCCATAAAAACCTGGATAACTATACCATCACGGCAAAGCCGCGCGGGCGGCTACGCACGCTCTACGCAGCAACTATTCCGCAGCGCCGCTCTCGGTTCCATACGACGACACCGGCGCCTCGACCACATGGTGATATCGATCGATATAGATGGCGCGGGCACCCAGGCGCCGCACCAAATCCTGATGATGCGTACTCATCAAAACCGTCTTACCGGCAGCAACGTAGGCCAGCAAAAAGTTGACTACGATGTCGCACGAGTCCTCATCGAGCCCGTTGGTGGGCTCATCGAGCACTAGGATATCGGGGTTCATCGATACGACCGCCGCCAGCGCAACGCGTTTCTTTTGCCCGCCCGAAAGCTGATAGGGCGAGGCATCGACCAGATCGGCAACCTGGAACAGCTCCATGGCATCGCGGACGCGGCGCTCGAGCTCGTCTGTCGGCAGCCCCATCTGCGCGGGACCAAAAGCAACTTCCTCGCCCACCGTGGCACAGAACAGCTGGGCGTCGGCATTCTGGAACACAAAGCCCACGCGCTGATGAAAACGCTGAGCGGCTGCGGAATCCTTGAGATATGCTGCATCGATCACGTGCCCGTCAAACAGGTACGCACCCGCGTCCGCTAGTTCAAGACCGTTAATAAGGCGCATGATCGTCGTCTTGCCACAACCGTTAGGACCAAGCAGGGCAACGAGTTCACCACGATCGACCTGCAGCGAAACGCCGTCGACCACCGTATGCCCCGTATATGAGAACACCACGTTGCGCAGCTCGATGAGCGGCGCGGCCTCGCCGCCCGCACCGTTCGTGCCCGCCGCACTATTCATATCGATCGTCAAAACGTCGCCCTTCCCTATTTGCATCCCCAGCAAGAACCAGCAGCGCCTACAGCACGGCGCACAACACTGCCAGCAGTGCCACGCCGGCCGCATAGACCGCATCGCGCCAGCCAAACCCGGCGCGCGCGGGCGCCGGATACGCACCGGCAAAGCCACGGCAAAGCATAGCCTCGTCCATCGCGTGGCTACATTCCATCGCCTTGATAAACGTCATGCCCATGATACCCGCCAGCGAGTCGGTGCGCGAAAAACCCGCAGGCGCACGACCCACACTGCGCAGCATGACCGATTCGCACAGATCGTGCGCCGTGCGTCCCAGCACTTCGATATGCTTGAGCGTCATATCAAACGTAAAGATGACCTCGTCGGGCAGATGCAACGTCTTGAGCGCCGCCGACATGCGGCTCCAGGTAAGCGTCCATGAAACGCCCAGCACAAGCGACACATTAATGAACGTCTTGAGCGCGATCTTGAGCATGGCGCCCGCGGCAGAAGCGCCCAGCAGCAGGGCAGGCAGCGCCAAAACCACCGCGAGCCCCGCAGCGCCAAGTGCCGGCACAAAGGTTGCCCGCAGCCCGCGTACGGGGCGCACGGCAACGAGCACCAGCGCGATAGCCGCCATCAACATCAGATACAGCGGGCTTTGCGTCAGGCACACGCACAGAACGCAGACGAACATCCCCACCAGGCGCACCGGAGCCGAAACGCAAGAAAGGGCGCGGTCGACCATCGACCCGCCCTCGTGCGCGCCTCCACCCAGGCGAACCCGCTCAAGCAGGCTCGCCAGGTGTAGGACATTCTTTTGCATCACACGATGCCGAGCCCCCGCGGGCTCGTATCGCTCCTCGGCCGCAAGCCAACTAGGCAGCTCGGCTATTGCCATGAGCACCGCTTTCCTTGACCGTCAGCGAGACCAGGCGGAATGTGATGGTGAGCACCGCCACGCCAATCACGCCCGAAAGAATATACATCGCAGCCTGGCCGGCAAAGCCAAGGCCCTGCTCCTCGGAATAGGCCTGCAGATAATCGCCCGTGGGCAGGGCGTCGGCAAAGGTCGGGGTGTCGAGGCCGACCGAAGCCTGCAGGCTGTCGTCGCCAGCCTCCTGAACGGCGGTCGCGGCGCCCTCGGCGTCCCACTCACCCCAGGCGTCACCGGTGGCGAGCAAGCCGAGCGGCGTAGCCACGACAAGCACGGCGACCAGAATGAGCGTGGGAATCAGGGAAGTCTTCTTGGCGGTACCATCGGCGGCAAGCTGGCCATCGGCGGCTTCGGGGCCGACGATAATGCTCGGCGCCGTCTTCTTAATGAAGCCGTAGATGGCGGCCGTCGCCACGCCCTCGATCACGCCGGCAACCAGCATATGCGGGATCAACATGGCCGGAATAGCCACGGACAGCGGGAAGGGGCAGTACAGAGGGGCGCCCGAAGCGTTGGTGAAGAGCATCGGCTGAATACCAAACTCGATTGCCGCGCACAGGGCCGCCAGGCACAGGCCGACCCAACCGCTCACGATGGCAGAAACCGAGGTGCCCCAGCTCTTGTCGTGCAGACGGCTGTTGAGCGCACGGAACACGATAGCAGCGGTAAACGGCAGCACAAAGGCCATGTTAAAGCAGTTGGCGCCAAAGGACAGAACGCCGCCGTCGCCAAACAGCAGCGCCTGCAGCGCCAGCGCGACCGAGACAGCGATAGCCGCGGCCTCGGGGCCCAGCAGCAGCGCGATGAGTGCGCCGCCGACGGCGTGGCCTGTGGTGCCGCCGGGCAGCGGAACGTTAAACATCATGAGCAAAAAGGAGAACGCAGCGCAAATACCCAGAAAGGCCATATGCTCGCGATCGAGCGTGGCGCGCACTTTCTTGATGCAGTGAACCCATACGGGCACCATCGCCACCGCCATAACGGCATCGGTCTGCGGGGACAGGTAGTTATCTGGAATGTGCATATACGCCTCCCGGTTGCCGGCACATGGGATTGCAGCGCCGCTTGAACCATTTCATCAGTGTTACGAGCTAGATGATTCGTAACACGCCGCAGGCTATGATAGCAAAACGGCGCGCCGCCACAAAAGCAGCACGCCGTTATGTAATGCGCGTGTCATATATGCAGGCTCAGCGATGCGTTATACCGAGCATAGCAGTCACGCAGGATCGGCAGCAGCCACCGCTGACCTATACCCATCGCAAGCCCTAGCCGCGGACCTCGCCGTTTACGCCTTTGCATACCTTGGTGACAATCTTCTGGTGCGCCTTCTCGACCTCTTCGCTGGTGAGCGTGTGGTCGTCTGAGCGATACGTGAGCGCAAAGGCCATGGACTTTTTGCCCACGCCCACGCGGACCGGATCGCGGTAGACATCGAACAGGCGCACGCCCTCGAGCAGCTTGCCGCCGGCGCTGGTGATGCGACGCTCAAGGTCCTCGCAAGTCACGGCGTTGTCGACCACAATGGCAAGATCGTGCTCAACAGCCGGGTACTGCGAGAACTCGCGATAGTTCTCCTGGTTGCGGGCGCCCTTGATCAGCTTGTCCAGATCGAGCTCAAAGGCAACGACGACCTCATCGATGCCCATCGCCTCGCGCGCCTCGGGGTGAATCTCGCCGACCCAACCCAGCACGGTGCCGCCGGACAGAACCTCGGCGGCACGACCCGGCTGCAAGAAAGCGTAGCCCTCGCCCTCGACGGGACGGAAGCGAACCTTCTCGATGCGCAGTTGGGCGAGCAGCTCCTCGACAATGCCCTTGCCAAAGAAAAAGCGCAGCTTGCGGTACTTCATGTTCCAAGACTGCTCGCTCCACTGGCCCGAAAGCACGCCCGCGACGGACTTGGTCTCCTTGGGCAGGCTGGCGTTTTCGCGGCCATGGAACAGGCTGCCGACCTCGTACAAGTGCACGTTGGGCGTACCGTGCGCCTCGTTGTAGGCCACGGATTGCAGCAGGCCCGGCAGCAGCGAGCGGCGCATCTCGGTCTGCTCGGCCACCAGCGGGTTCATGAGCACCACGGGGCAGCCGCGACCCTCGGTGGGCATGCCGATCTTCTCCAGGTCGCCCGGGGCGGCAAAGCCAAAGGTCGTGGTCTCGTTGAGGCCGCAGGCGCGCAGGATCTCGCCGACCTTGCGGGTGAGCTTCTGCTCGCGGGTCAGGCCGCCGATGTGGTTCTTAGCGGCCGGGATGGTCGCCGCCACACGGCCCATGCCCCATAGGCGCAGGACCTCCTCGATCAGGTCGATCTCGCGCGGCAGGTCGGGACGGAAGCTCGGCGGGGTAACCATAAAGTCCTCGCCGTCGCGCTCGACGGTGCAGCCCAGACGGGTGAGCGAACGCTCGATAAAGTCGGGCTCGATGTCGGCGCCGCAGATGGCGTGCACGCGGGCCAGGCGCAGCTTAATTCTGTCGATGGTCTTGGGCGCGGGGAAAACGTCGACGTAGCCGGGAGCAACCTCGCCGCCGGCGATCTGCTCGATGAGCGCGCAGGTAACGTTGGCGACATCCACGCAGCCGGTCTCGTCGACCTGGCGCTCAAAGCGGATGGAGGCATCGGAGATCAGCGACAGGTCGCGGCTGGTGTGCGAGGTGCGGCCGGCGTTGAAGCAGGCGCTCTCGACCATCACGTCGACGGTGTCGTCCTCGATCTCGGAATCCATGCCGCCCATAACGCCGGCCAGCGCCACGGGACGCTCGCCGTCGGTGATGAGGCCCATGCCGGCGTCGAGCGTGCGCTCCTCGCCGTCGAGGGTCGTGAACTTCTCGTCCTGCTGGGCGGCGCGAACCACCACGCGGCGATGGCCCTCGCGCTCGGCAAAGGTTGACAGGTCAAAGGCGTGCAGCGGCTGACCGGTGAGCATCATCACGTAGTTGGTGATATCGACGATGTTGTTGTGCGGACGCACGCCCAGGGCGTTGAGGCGCTTGACCATCCAGTCGGGCGACGGGCCGACCTTCACGTTGCGCACGATGCGGGCGACATAGCGGTCGCACAGGCCCTCGTCGGCAATCTCGACCGAAAGCTCGTCGTCGGTCGCGCGGCCGGTCTCGGCCTTGATGGCGGGCAGCTCAACGTGAAAATCGCGGTCGAAGATGGCGCCGGTCTCGCGGGCCATGCCGATCATGGACAGGCAGTCGGGGCGGTTGGGCGTGATCTCGCAGTCGAGCACGGTGTCGCTCGAGCCCACATACTCGGCAAACGGCATGCCACAGGGCGTATCCTCGGGCAGAATCATGATGCCGGAGTGGTCGCCGCCCAAGCCGAGCTCGCGCGCGGAGCAGTTCATGCCCATGGACACGACGCCGCGAAGCTTGCTCTTCTTGATCTTGACGTCGCCGGGCAGAACTGCGCCGATCATGGCCGTGACGATGTGGTCGCCGGCCTCGAAGTTCTGCGCGCCGCAGACAATCTGCAGCGGGGCGGGGTTGCCGTCGGCGTCGAGGTTCTTGTCACCCACGTCGACCGAGCACACATACATATGGTCGCTATCGGGGTGCGGGGTCTTGGCGAGCACCTTGGCGGTCACCACGTGGTCGAAGGACTCGCCCACGGTGTCAATCGCCTCAACCTCGGTGCCGGTGCGGATATACTCGTCCGAAAGGGTCTTAGGATCTTCCGGAATATCGATCATGGTCTTGAGCCAGTCGTAAGAAACGCGCATGTAGCTCTCCTAGTTCTTAATCTCCGCATAGGGAGGAATATCAAATGAAGACGTTCGCCTTAGGGTTGTCCAGGTGCCCCAGGTTGGCGTGAAAGAGGAGCGACGCGTACTAAAGGTACGCGAGCGACGGTTTGAACGCCAAGATGGGGTGCCTGGGCAAGCCTAAAATTGGTTCAGGAAACGCATATCGCCAGTCATGAGAGTTCTGAGGTCGGGCAGGTCGTAGCGCAGGGCCGCGACGCGCTCGGCGCCAATGCCAAAGGCGAAGCCGGTGTACTTCTCGGGGTCGATGCCGCAGTTGATAAGAACGTTGGGGTCGACCATGCCGCAGCCCAAGATCTCGATCCAGCCGCTGTGCTTGCAGAAGTTGCAGCCCTTGCCGCCGCACACGTGGCAGCTCACGTCCACCTCGCAGGAAGGCTCGGTGAAGGGGAAGAAGTGCGGGCGGTAGCGCGTCTTGCGGTCCTCGCCAAACATGCACTTAACAAAGTAGTCGAGCGTGCCCTTGAGGTCGCCAAAGGTGATGTCCTCGTCGACGACCAGGCCCTCGATCTGGTTGAACTGCGGCAGGTGGCAGGCGTCGGCCGTATCGGGACGATAGACGGTGCCCGGACAGATCATGTAGATGGGCGGCTTCTGCGACTCCATGGTGTGGATCTGCACGCCCGAAGTCTGGGTGCGCAGCAGTACGTCGGACTCGCCGTGGGCGTGAGCCTCGGGGTGCGCGACGCTGCCGGGGTTGTTGTCGACCACGTAGAAGGTATCGCGGGCCGAGCGGCTCGGGTGATCCATGGGCGCGTTGAGCGCGGTGAAGTTGTAGTAGGAGGTATCGACCATGGGGCCGGACTCGACGGTGTAGCCGATGCCGCAGAAGATGTCCTCGGCCTCCTCGATGATCTGCTTGATCAGGTGCTGATGACCGATTTGCGGACGGATGCCCGGCAGCGTGATGTCGACGGCCTCGTGCTCGAGTGCATGCTTGAGGGCGGCGGCCTTCATCTCGGTGGTGCGCTCGTCGAGCATGCCCTCGATCAGCTGGCGCATCTCGTTGGCGCGCTTGCCCATGACAGGACGATCCTCGGGGGCGAGCTTGCCCATCATACGCATCAGGCCGGTGATGCGGCCCTTGCGGCCGAGCAGCTCAACGCGCGCAGCCTCGAGCTTTGCGGCGTCGTCGGCGCCTGCGACGAGCTCCTTGGCCTCTTCCTCGAGTTTGACCAGATCATCAATCAGACTCATGTCTTCCCTTTCGTCTCTCGCGTATCCGCGCTCCGGGACGGCTGACGCCGCCCGATGCTGCGGATGCGCGGCCCGGTTCGGTAACAAAAAAACCGCCCTCGGGCATGTGCATTGCCCAAGGACGGTTAAATTCCGCGGTACCACCTTGTTTGACCCGGCGGATGTCTGGCCCGCCGCGCCCACTCTGCGCCTCTTGTCGCGAGGCTCACGGCTTCCCTACTGGGGCTTTGCTGCCACTGGCCGCGCGCCCGTTGAGGTCGCTGCTCGGGAGTGAACGCTTGGCCCTTGCCACCGCAGGAAGGCTTGCAGCCCATGACCTTCCCTCTCTTGCCGGCGACGCGGCGGGCAAAACCCTCTCCGTCAACGCATTGGGCTATAGGATAACACATTCTGCAAGCATATCGCCGCGTTCCGTTTTGTTCGCGCTGGGTACAAAGCAGGTAGCTGTGCAAACTGGCCGTGCACCCGCCTGCGGCGCTCGGCCTGCGAGATTAAGGATACGATATGGGAAAGAAGCTCGATAAGAAGGCCAAGCCCGCAGCGGGCAAGACGCCTAAAGGCATGAAGGTCGACAAGGCCGTCAAAAAGTTCCGCAAACTCGAAGGCAAGCTGTGGACTCGCGAGTACCTGCTCAAGATTGCCGAGTTCGATGGAGCGACGATTGCTCCCGCCAACGGCGCTGCCGCCCGTGCCGACGCCATGGGTACGCTTGCCGGCGAGCATCACAAGCTGCTGACCAGCGAGAAATCCGTTGAGCTCGTACGCTCGTTAGCGCGCGAGACGGTTGCAGGCGGACATGTAGACGACCCGCAGCTGCTCGACGAGCTCCGCGTGCTCGGCCGCGACCAGCGCGAAGCGAGCGTTGTCCCTACCGAGGAGGCCGAGGCCTGGACCAGGCTCACCTGCGAGGCCGACGCCGTGTGGCACAAGGCCAAGACGGCCAATGACTGGGCGAGCTTTGAGCCCTATGTGGACAAGATTGTGGGCCAGCTCAAGCATCAGGCCGAGCTTATGGACCCCAAGCGCGACCCATACGACGTTTGGCTCGACCAGTACGAGCGCGGCCTTTCCGCCAAGAGCTTCGATGCGTTTTGTGACGAGGTCAAGGCCACGGTCGTGCCGCTCGTGCACGCCATCGGCGAGCGCGGCCAGCAGCCGGCTGCCGACTTTTTGCACGCCCGCGTGCCCGAGGCCGCCCAGCGTGCCATGAGTTTCGACCTTATGAAGCTTGTCGGCCTGAACCTGGACGACACCACGCTTGCCTTTACCGAGCACCCGTTTAGCGAGGGTTTTGCCGTGGGTGACGCGCGCATCGCGACGCACATCTACGAGGACGATTGTATCTCCAATGTCTACAGCATCATCCACGAGGCGGGACACGCCATGTACGAGCTGGGCGTGAACCCCGCCTATGCGCGCACGTGCCTGGAGGGCGGCACCTCTATGGGCATCCACGAGAGCCAAAGCCGCTTCTTCGAGAACACCGTGGGCCGCAGCCGCGCCTTTATGGGGCCGCTGCTCGAGGTACTGCGCCGCCACGCGCCCGAGGTCTATGGCAGCGTGGACGAGGACACGCTCTACCGCGCCGTGAACATCGCGCAGCCGTCGCTGGTCCGCACCGAGGCCGACGAGCTCACCTATCCGCTGCATATTATGGTGCGCTACGAGATCGAGCGCATGCTGTTTGCCGGCGAGGCCACGGCCAAGGACATCCCCGCGCTTTGGAACCGCTTCATGGATGAGTACCTGGGCATTCCCGTTCCCGACGACACGCACGGCTGCCTACAGGATACGCACTGGAGCGGCGGCTCGTTTGGCTACTTCCCCACCTATGCGCTGGGCAGCGCCTACGACGCCATGTTTGTGCCGGCCATGTGCCGCGACGGCGTCGACCTTACCGGTGCCTGCGCGAGCGGCGACTTGGCACCCGTCCGCGCGTGGCTGGGCGAGCACATTTGGCAGTGGGGCCGCGCCAAGGACGCGCCGGAACTCATCAAGGGTGCCTGCGGCATGGATTTTGACGCCCGCTACTACTGCAGCTACCTGCAGGACAAGTTCACCACGCTGTACGAGCTGTAAGGATTGACCAGCACGCCATCGCCAACGCCAACTATGTTGACGCCAATGTCTTGGCAACGTCAGCGAAAACGACCCTAAGCGAGCAAGGTGACGTGAAATGAAAGGGCGCTGACCTTCTGGTCGCGCCCTTGAAATTGAACGTCAGATTGCCGCTTAGGGGCGTTTGCAGCGTCGAGCAGTTACGCGGTTTGGTAAAACCGCGTAACTACAGAGCCTCGAGTGCGTTGGCGATGCGCTTCATGGCGGCATCGGCGGATGCCTGGTCGGGGGCTTCGGCCAAAATGCGAATCACCGACTCGGTTCCGCTCTTGCGCACGAGCACGCGTCCCTCGCCCGCCAGCGATGCCTCGGCCTCGGCGATGGCGGCCTGCACACCCAGGTTGCCCAGCGCGGCGTCCTTGTCCGCCACGCGCACGGCAACCTGCGCCTGCGGCAGCAGCTTGCACGGTGCCGTGAGCTGCGAGAGCGTCTCGCGCTCGGCGCGAATCACTTCCATCACGCGCAGCGAGGTCATAATGCCGTCGCCCGTGCGCTCGATATCGCCAAAGATCGTATGGCCCGTCTGCTCGCCGCCCAGGCTGTAGCCGCCCTCGCGCATCTTGGCATACACGTGACGGTCGCCCACGCCGCTGGTCACGGCACTTAGGCCGGCAAGCTCCAGCGACTTGACCAGGCCAAAGTTGCTGGCAATCGTCGGCACCACGGTACCGCCCGAAAGGCGACCGTGCTTGTTCAGATACACGCCGCACACGTACAGGATCTGGTCGCCGTCTACCACGCGACCGCGCTCGTCCACGGCCAAGCAGCGATCGGCATCGCCGTCATAGGCAAAGCCCACGTCCAGGCCCTGCTCCACCACATGACGCCGCAGACGCTCCATATGCGTGGAACCGCAGTCGACGTTGATGTTAAAGCCATCGGGCGCGGCATTGATCACGCGCACGTCGGCACCGAGCGCGTCAAACACCGGCTTGGCCACCGAGGAAGCCGAGCCGTTGGCGCAGTCGATACCGATCTTGACGCCCTGCAGCGAAAAGTTCGCGCTGGCGATGAGCGAAGCAATGTAGCGGTTGCGGCCCTGCATGTAGTCCACCGTGGCGCCGATGTGGTTGCCCGTGGCCAGCGGTACCTCGCTCTTACCATCGATGTAGTCCTCGATGAGCTCCAGTACGTCCTCGTCCATCTTAAAACCGTCGCTATTGACGAGCTTAATGCCGTTATCGCAAAACGGGTTGTGGCTCGCGCTGATCATGATGCCGCAATCGAAGCAGCCTTCCACGGTCTGATGCGCTACGCCCGGCGTGGGGATCACGTGCAGCATATAGGCATCCGCACCACTCGCGACCAGGCCGCTCACCAGCGCCGCCTCGAACATATAGCTCGAGCGACGGGTGTCCTTGCCCACGATCACGCGCGCCTTGCGCTCGCGGTTGGCGCCGTAATACCAGCCCACAAAACGGCCAATCTTATAAGCGTGCTCTACCGTCAGCCCAACGTTGGCCTCACCGCGAAAGCCGTCGGTGCCAAAGTACTTCATGCGCTCTCCTTACAAAATAGGGGCGGACAGATTGCCTGTCCGCCCCAAAATGGTACTCGATTATCTGCGCTACCAGAAAAACCCTACGCCGACGCGCTGTCGCGAGCCGCCTGGCATGTAGGAGTCTGACGCAGCGTAAGCGGCTTGTCCCCCGCCTCGGCCGACGTGGTCAGCGTATACGTGATCGTCGTCGTCTCGCCAGCATGCAGGTCAACGGTGCCCGAATAGAAGGGAATTCCATGCCACGTAGCGGCGCCAAGACCAAACTGGGCGCCCTCGACGGTCAGATCAGTAATGTTGCCGCCCGTCGGGGCAAACAGTGAGACATTCAGACGCTCGTCGTCGCGCGCGGCATCGGGCGCGCTCGCCGCGACGTAATCGGGCAGCTTGCCTGCCTCCTCCTGTGTCATGATGTTCGTCAGGGTAACGGTGATGCGATACGAGCACGTGCCGTCGCCGTTCTTGACGCCCTGGCCAATCTGCGTGTCGGCGTTCAGATACCAGTCGAGCTTGGAGAAGCTCAGGTTGTTAAAGTAAACGCCGGCAACGGGATCGGCACTCGGATCATCCGGATCGGGCAGCGAAGCGTCAATGCCCGTCTCTTTGATGGCATTCTGCTCATCATCGTTTCTCATCCAAGCAATCAGACGGCCCTCTTCGGCACCGCGCTCGAATGCACCGACAAGCTTTGTAACGTCGACATCACCGATGCCACCGAGAATCTTGTCGAAGGCGGCGCTGGCAACAGCCGCAAAGATGCCATCCGATTCCTCGACCGGATAGTTCCAATACACATCGTGCATGAGAACCTTCGCCGCGTTGGTACCGTCGACGACCGTACCATCGGGCAGCGAGACATTACCGACAAGGCCCAGCAGGTACTGCAAGAACACCGGGTCAATACCCACGACACCGTCAACGTCCTGGCCATATTGAGATTTCCACAGGGCTGCGACACGTTGCGAGTTGCGGGGCCAATCAGGCGAATAGGTATTGCCCGAGTTGTACAGGTTACTGTGGTTGCCGAACAGCGCCTCATCCTCTTCGTCGACGCTCTCGACTGCCTCATCCTCGCTGAGTCCAATGCGGGGAACAAAGTCACCGATCGACATCTGGCCATCGGTAACTGAAATCAAACCTTGCGAACCGCCAAAGCCGCCGCAGGCACGAATCTCGACGTTGTTCATGGCGTACACAAGGTAGTTGCGCGTCTGGCCGTTGGCGCCGAGCATCTGGGGAAGGACGGGGGCGACCTTCTCCGCCGCGTCAACCGCGCCGTTGAGGGTGGCAAAGCCGTCCTTGGCCTTATCGACCAACTCGGTCACCTGGGAAATATGAGTATCGCCAATGCCCTGGATCTTCTCGTTGACGCTCTTGAACACCTTCGAGCTATCGGAGAGCGAATCGGCGACCGCCTGCAGTGCGGACACGTTGATGGTCCCATCCTGGAACAGCTTGCCGGGCGTGGCCTGCGAAAGGTTATCGGCCATGGGAACCAGCGCGTTGCTCGAGACATCGGACAGGGCGTCGATCATGGTGCGGGCCGCATTGATATCGCTGCCATACACCGGGATAAATGAAGCCGCCGTCCACAGCGGGCTCGAGGTCTCCGCCTTCATGCTGTCGCAGAGCTCATCGATCTTCTTCGCGTCGTCAGGCAGCGTCGAAAAATCGCCCGACGTGACCTTGTCCTTAAGGCCACCGACGATCTCGACAGCCTCCTTCGCTTCGCTCTTTACGGTCTTTGCCGAGTTAAGCAGCATAAAGCCGCTTGCGCCAAGCGCAACGAGAAGCACCGCGACTACAGCGGCAATAATGGCGCCAGTGTGACGCTTTTTGCGCTCGCCCTTGCGATGGCGATGACGGACCAGACCGTCAGAGGTCGAACTCGACGAAGCGTCGCCACCGTAGTTCAAGCCAAAATCGTAATAATCTTCCTTGGAACCCGAGCCCGCAAACTCGACACCGCTATCATCCAGGCGGGCGAACGTGCCAGTCTCGGAGGCGCCGGTGTAAATCGTGCCAAGGTTACCCGTAAGCCCCACGCCACCGGAAGAGGGAGTATTGTTGGCGGCCCTGCCGGCATTAACGTTGCCGTCGGTATTCGCGGCGTTGACAGCACCTGCGTTGTTCGCAGGTGCCGAAGGAGCCCCGCTCGGCTGCGACGTGGAGGTTGCACCGCCCGCAAAGACATTCCCTCTTGCACGGCCGGTCTTTTTTGCCTTTTGAGACTGCTCGTACAGAGCGGTAAACATCGCCGTCTCGCCCGGGGACACGCGCTTACCAGAACCGCCCTGTCCAGCGCCGCCCGGCGTGCCGGCCTTACCAGCCCCGTTCGGACGCGGCGGAACTGCAGGACGGCCGCTATCGCTGCCCTTAAAGTGATTACCAGCCATAAAGAAATCCTCGCAATTGAGTCGCAATGAAAAAGTCCATAACGTTGCTAGTTTATGGCATTTTGGGCATCGACAGCTAAACTCCAGACACGGACATCAATTGGCGAAAATGTGGCACAACACCTTTTCTGTCTTGGCGGCGGCGCCAGCTACACCGTGAGGAACATCATCACGATGATCATGGCAAAGCCGATAAGGTCGGTCGGCAAAAACACCGTGCCCAGCATAACGGCGCTGGTGATGGTCGCCGAAACCGGCTCCACAGTTCCGATGAGGCTCGCACGTACCGAGCCGATGTCCTTAACGCCCTGCATATAGAGCATGTAAGCAAAAAACGAGCCGATAACCACGAACACCGCGAGCGCCTCGACGCCGGCAGCGTCGAGCGCCGGCATATGCGCCCAAGGCTGCACGAAGACACACGAGACCACGCCCGCCGTGAGCATTGCCGAGCCCGTGACGATGGGGCTGCCGTATTCGGGCAGGATCTTGGCGGGAATCACCGCCATGCATGTAGCGCTGACCGCACACATGAGACCCGCGATCAGGCCGAGCGGCGAGATATTCAGGCTGGTGGGGTCGCCACCGGTGGCGATTAAAAAGGTGCCACCCAGAGCCAGACCGATGCCGATGACTTCGCGAGTACGCGGCATGCGGCGATCGGTCACGCAGGTGTAGCCCATGATGATAACGAGCTGCAGGCACTGGAGCACCGTCGCGGTTCCGGCGTTCGTCAGACGCACGGCCGAAAGATAGCAAAACTGATTGAACAGCAGGCCAAAGGCGGTAAAGAGCAGCAGCTGCTTGCGATCGGCGGCTGTGGTCCAGAGCTTAATCAGGCGCTCGCGGTCGCGCGTAACAACCACGGCCATAAAGAGTAGACCGGCGAGAATCTGACGCACGCTCATAAGCCACAAGGTATCGACGTGGTAGGTATCGAACAGAAAGCTCGCGCTGGTGCCCGAGAAGCCCCAAAACGAACCGCCCACCAGCGTAGCCAAGACGCCCATGATCAACTTGCGCGTCGAAGCGCTGTTCAGGCGGTCGCGCCATGCACGGCGGGTGTTGCGGCTGAGCTCGTCGGTGCCCTCGGGCACATCAATGTTCGATATATCGGTCATCGGCACCGAAGCTCCTGCGCCTTCGACCTGCTCGACGCACTCTTTGCTCATTCCACTCCCCCGAAACAGCCTGGAAACAATTCGGCTTACCTTACCACGGCGAAGGCACCAGCCGGAGGCTTGTCCGCTTATCGGTAGGACAATTCCGCAGGCGTCTTTCCATAGCTCGGTACCGCAATGGCCTTGCATTATGCGACAGTCAAATCGCGGCAGCAGGCTCTTTTGAAATGGATATGACAAAGCCCCCGAATTCCACAATGCAAGGGTTGATTTCCGATCTCAGCCGAACACATTGAGCAAATAGGCCGTTCCCGCACCTAGCCGAACGCCCCCGTGGCCCCTCCTGGGGCCCGGGGGCGCCATTTTCCCAGTTGAAGGAACGGTGGAGATGTGTTTCGATGGGTCCGGTGGCCATGCTCCGCCCGCCGCCCGGCACCTCTTCCCAGACTCAGCCGAACGGTCGGTCCGCCTATTCCGTTTTTCCCTTTCAGGCTAGGACAGCGGGGCATCGCCCCTTTCCTCGCGCGCCCGCGCGATGAGCCCCGGCGTCAGGTCGAGCTCGCCGACGGGCACGTCCTCCACGCCGTACGCGTCCAGCAGCGCCTCCGCGTCGGCGCCGAGCATCGCCCGGAAGGCGCGGGCGGGCGTCGCGAAGCCGAGCGCGCCGCGCGGCTCGGAGTTCACGTGCGACATCGCCAGCGACAGGTCCGCCGGGGCCAGCCGGTCGAACCTGAGGCCGCGGCCCTTGGGGGCTGCTCGAAGCAAAAACGAACGATCCCACGGACCTCGCGCGCGCCGTCGAGCTCATCGAGATCGGCGGGGGCATCGACGCGTGTCGTGATCTCGCACTCAAGCTCGCGCAAGAGGCGCAAGACACCAGCCGTGCGCTCGCCGAGAACGGCGTCATTTCGCACAACGCCGCTGACCTGCTCTGCTCCATGGCCGATTTCTTCATCAATCGGAGCGTATAGCGGAGTCGCAAGCGCGTAAACCCTCGAAACCTCCCCCAGCAGTGCATTTTGCTCGCGTTTCCGCAAGATTTCGATTTCAGAATGCACATGTTGGGGAGGTTTTGGATTGCTGTGGCGACCGGCGGTCCGATGTAGCCGCAAAAGGCCCATCAGCCGCCGTACATCCTCGCCGGCCGCCTCAGCTCGCCTTGGCACGCAGGCGACGATACAGCAAGCCGCCCAACGCCACGCACAGCAGTGACACGACAACGACGACACCAACCACCAGCCAGTTTCCGCTGCCCGCAGCGGATGCCGCGGCCGTCGAAGTCACAATGGAGGGAATGCGCCCAAACGTTGCGATGAGCACCACGAGGGCGAAGCGCATCTTGGTGAGGCCGGCGAAATACGTCAAGAAGTCCTTCGGGGTTCCCGGGATCAAGAAAATCACCAGCATGACCAGCTCGAGTCGCTTCGCATTATTGAGCCACGAAAACCGGTCGAGAAGGCTGCGGTCGTAGAAGAGGCCAACCAGGCTCCAGCCCCATCGACGCGTCATCCAATAAATCGCCGACGTCGCCAGCCCCGAGGCGACGAGGCACAGCGCCGTCCCCTCCCAGAAGCCAAACGCGTAACCGCTCGCCAGCTCCACAGGCTCGCCGGGCAAAAAGGCCAAGAAGATCTGGGTGACGTTGATTCCAAGCATGACGAGACGACTTATCACGCTATGGTCGGCGACGAACGACCGAACCGCCTGAGGGTCTGCAAGCCATGCCAAGATCCCCGGAAGATATTCCCAGCATGCAGTCGCGAGGATCGCGGCCGAGGCCGCAAGCGCCAAAAGCACGCGACGGCGCAGGATTCGACGGCGGGCATCGAGGCCATCGTCCTCTGCGACGGCCTCGGCCGACATTGCCGCAGCGGTCGCGAATGAGGGGGCGTTTGCGGTCCGCGCGCCGGCAGAAGAGGCGTCGTCCAGCGCGTCATGAGCGCCCGCGACTCGATTGCGAAGCTCGCTCAAAGCGCTTACGTCAAGACGGCGAGCGGCGCCCCCGCAAGAAACCTGATCGGAATACCCTTCGGCTTCGGGCTGCATCCTCATCATCGCGTTACCTCCTTGTGTACCTGACAAGGACAGTTTCGCAACTTGGTGTCTATGTTTTGTCTACCAGCAATGACAATTCAGTAAGCCTTACGTTAAGGTAAGCCATTCTTAAGGTAAGAGCAGGTAACTGGTTCGCCGACGGTTCGATGAGCCCGGCGACGCCCGCCCGCGTAGCGCGCGAGCCCTCGTCACAATTCCCCTGTTTCGTCCCCATCGCCGCCCATGCTAAACGTCGCCGTCACACGTGCCCCGCCGGTCGAACCATTCCCTAACTCAAGCGCTCCCCCGTGTAAACCGCACAAAATGCTCGACACATTCAAGCCCAGCCCAAAATGCTCGGCAGATTTGTTCTCGCTAAAGAACGGATCGCACCCGCGCCGCAGGGCTTCGGGCGTAAAGCCCGGACCATCATCGGCAACGCTCAGGGCCAACCTGCCCTCTCGAACAGAAATCTCAACCTCGATGACGCCCTTCGCGTGGCCGCACGCATTGCTCAAGAGGTTGTCGAGAACCTCTTCGACCAGGGGTAGATCGATGTGGGTCATGTCGGCGCGGGCGCCATCTTCACCCTCGTCGATTGCAACCCTCAACGCGAGCCCTTCCCCGCGCGCCGCAACAACCTCGTTCGCATGCGACTCGAGCTCATCCACAAGGGACCGCGGCGTCAGCGGCTTGCGGTCTACAGGTCGATCTTCGAGCTTGCTCAGCCCTCCCATCTCCGTTGCGTACCGCTCCAAACGCACCACCTGGGCCGACAGGGCATCCAACGAACCAATATCGAGCTCATCGCCGCGACGCAGGCGCATCTGCGCCATCTCGATCGTCCCCTTGAGCACCGTGATCGGCGTTCGGAGGTCGTGCGCAAACGCCGCATTGAGCTGACGCCGCCCTTCGGCGGTGCGCCACAGCTCGCGCTGGGCATCGAGCAGCGACGCCCTCATATTCTCCAGCGTCTCGGACAGGCGACCAAGTTCTTTGCCCCGCACGCGCTCGATCGAGAAATCCAAATCCTGACCGGCGATGCGCCCCGCGGCGCTCGCCAGCTCCCCCAAGGGCCCGGCGATGTGAACGCGGTAGAAGTGCTTGAACGTGAGCCAACCCAGGCCGCCGTACGCCAAAACGGGCACAAGCCCCGTCACAAGCGTGAGGACCCAGGGCATCGGACCATCGGGAGGCGGTGAAGCCGCATAATAGGCAGTGTTCGAGACGAGCCCTTCGCCAAACGTCTCCTCAAGATCGGCTCCCGTCATGTTTTCAAACAGCTCCACGCTCTGCGCGCGGCCCGCGCGGCTCAACGCGTCATAGCGGGCGAGGTTCTCCGCCGGAATCGTGCTGTTCACCTCGAGGATCTCCTCCTGCGGATAACCCTCGTTGTAATTGAGCCCCCAGTCGTAGAGGTGCACCTGGCCGCTACGAACCATGTCGACGGTCGCGTACAGCGTGCTGATGGTGCGCCCGCCCTCCGGCACGTAATCGCTACCAGTCCCCCAATCGCCCGTCGCAATGAAGACCGCGTACGGCCCATCGCCTGGCAAGTTGAGCTCGGATGCGGGAAGCAGCTGCTGAGAGGTGGGGTCGTAGATGTATGGGCCCGAATCGATCACGCCGTGCTCGGTCAAACCGTTATCGAGCGTCACCTCAAGTTCGTAATATCCATTATTCCAGGCCGCGAGCACCTCGATGGCACTCAGCGCAAGCACCGTGGCCACAACAAGATAGGCGACCAGATACGCCGTGAAGATCACGCCCAACGGCCGCAGGCTCCACCAGGTACGCAGGCGCTCTTTTCGCGGCAGGCGTTTCAGCCGCTCGCGCTCAAGCTCGCGGGCCGCGCGTCGCTCGGCGCGGCGAGCTGCGCGGCGGTCGCGCCTGCGGACAGAACCGCCATTGTCCCGACAACCGTCCTCGCAAGCGACAACTCGGCCGTCTTCGTGAGGCGCATGGCGCCCGCGTGGGCCCTTACCAAAACCTGTCACTTTGCCACCCACTTGTAGCCCACGCCCCATACCGTTGCGATCGGATCGTCCGCGATCCCCGCCGACGTAAACTTGTTGCGAATGCGGCGAATGTGCTCGCGCACCTGCGACGGGTCACCCGCGGCGTCCCATCCCCACACGCGCTCGTAAATCACATCGCGGTCAAACACCTGGCCAGGGCGCTTGCTCAACAGGGCGATGATGTCGAACTCGAGCTTGGTCAAGTCGACGGTCACCGCGTTCGAATCGCCCCCGGCGGACGAATCCCGATTACCACCCGCACCGTGAACCTCAACGATGCGTTGAGCGTAATCGATGGTCATCTCGCCAAAAAAGCGGACGGCGCCGTCGCTTTGCCGATCGCGAGTCCTTCCCTCGCGCGCCATGTGCGCCGCCACGCGACGACCCAGGACCTCGAGAGAAAAAGGCTTGAGCACGTAGTCGTCGGCACCCGCCGCAAAACCATCAAGCTGGTCCATATCCTCAACGCGCGCCGTTAGAAAGATGATCGGGCAGCTCACATGCTTCCGCACGCGGCGGCAGACCTCGAAGCCGTCCATCCCCGGCATGTTTACATCGAGCAGCATGATATCGGGGGCGGGGCCAGAAGAAGCCGCCGCCAGGGCCGACGGCCCGTCATGGGCAACCGAAACCTCGTAGCCCTCCATGCAGAAAAACTCCGCGAGCATATTTGCGATATCAGCCTCATCATCTACGACCAGCATGTTCATGGTCGGCCCCCATACTACTCAAACAACGGCACACGCCTCGTGCAATCGTGCGCAAGACGGCGAAGCCAGCACATACTTCCCTGAAACCTTGCCACAAACCTGTCTACGCTTTGTCGATAATTTGACCGCAAACGGTCACCTGCAGGCGGCGAGCGGCCTTTTCTCACCAGACCACAATGCAAGCGATTTTTAAAAATGTTCTTGCCACCGAGTTCAGGCTCCGTTATATTATCCCTTGCGCACTTGCGCACCCTTGATCGGGCGTTTAGCTCAGGGGGAGAGCGCTTCCCTGACACGGAAGAGGTCAGAAGTTCAAATCTTCTAACGCCCACCAAATGTTCACAGCTCAGAGGCTATGTCTCTGGGCTGTTTTGTTTTATGTCGCCAAATCCGCTGGCAGCTCCAACCATCATCGCAACGTAGCATCAATTCACCTGACGAATGGCTGCCAAATAAATTCAATACCCCAACATCAACAATAGCCAGGCACAAAACTGCGCCGCAAACTGTTCCAACCGCTCAAACAACCACCCTGCCCATGCACAAAACCGCGTCAGCAACCCAAGTGCCTATCCCGGCTGACTCCGCAGTCAATCAAAACCGCCCAATAGCCACCGAGGCCGAGACCAACGCGTCTCGAACCCATCCGAGCCGCAGCTTCTCAGCAAAACGCCGCGATGTCTGCGCTCTGCGGTATCCTTGAGCCACTTGCACCTGCAGCACCAAGGAGCCGCCATGCGCACCGAGCTCGATGTTCCCTTTTCGCACAAAGAAGAAGCCAAGGCGCTGGGCGCCAAATGGGACCGAACCAAGAAGATCTGGTATGTACCTAGCGGCGTCAACCCCGAACCCTTTGCCGAGTGGCTGCCCGGTGTTGACCGATCCGACCTCTCGGCGCCGTATATATATCTAGTACTGGGCAAGCGCGAGTGCTGGAAGTGTCACAAAGAGACCTCGGTCGCGGCCTTCGGCATTCCCTATCGAACCGATAACGACGAGAGCATCGCCATCGCGCACGCGCCCAACGAAGCCGGGCACATTGCCATCGACACGGCCAACGCCAGCGCACTCGCCATCGTGCCCGCTCTTGGCTGCGTGCCGGGCGAGATCCGCGACTACCTTCATAAGCGCTGCGGTTACAAGCCCGTAGGCGCGCGAGCCTCCAAAGCCCCGTCGCTCGGCAACACGTGCACCAGTTGCGACGCACTGCAAGGCAGCCGCTATCTGTTCGAGGAGCCCTCATCCCCGTTTGCCCTCACTGCCATCAACAAGCTGCCGGCACTGGAGTTTGTGCGCGTCGAAGTTGCCGGCGTCTTTGGCGTCCCGGCTACGCGCACTGACTTTGACCAGGCGCTCTTTACCTGGGCACGCGACCATCACGCCGAGTTCCACAGGCAACTCGGTGAGGGGATTTATTTGTAGGGACGGAGAGGCCTTCACAGCCAGCTCCTCCGCATCACCTATCCCTCGTCGCCGGCGTCGTACACGATATCGAGGCCACAAACAGGGCATTTCTCCGGGTACACCGGCATATGAACGCCTGTCCGTTTTCTCACTTCGTCGCTGAGTCTGTCGCGCGCATCGATGAACCGAATGTCGAGACACGGTATTTGCGAGCCGCAACAAGGACAGGCGACGACAAACGACCCGCAATCAACTTCTACGCTCGGAAACATATTGTTGTCGATAAGGGCACGCGGCAGTTTTCCGTACTTCCCCATCACGACATCGCCTCGCCAGCTCACGCTCGCTCCCTTCCCGTAATTGAAACCAGGAAGAGCATGCACCAGCAAGTGCGCGCGAAATTGCATCGCCACGCGATCCGATCAAACAACACGATCTTAAAAGACCACCAAAGCCAAATACGCTAATACGGCAGAATCCCCGCCTTTTCACGCTTCTTTTCCGAGCGATCGAACTCAATGCGATGGGCCTCAAGAAACGCCGTATTGGGTCGCCACTGACGCTCATTCGGCTGCCTTAGCGTCGCACCTGCAAAGGAAGCGTAGTCGGTCTTATCCAGCAGGTACGATCCGCACAGCCGATATTCACCGCAAACAGGCTCAAACGAAATCAGATGAGCATCAAATAGGGAATGTAAGTCGCGCCGAAGCAGAATGCCATTGCTGGCAACTTGCGATTTAGGGCCCGAGTAATTCTCGATATGTGCAGCCTCCAGAGCTTCGCTGACGCCGCAGTCCGACACCGCGCAACGGCCGTCATAGGCGGCAACGAGCTGCTTGCGGAACCATTGCTGCCCCAGTCGCTCGCGCCTTAACGCATAGCGAACTTTTTCGTCATCGGTCGCATCCCGTCCGGCAAACTCAATGTCGACTGGCATGTGCTTCAGATAGCTCATGTCGGACGCAAAACGAGGGTCAGGCCCGCCTTTATGAACGGGACCATGCAGAACAAACCAGCCGTTTTCGGGCTCGAACCGTTCAACAAACGCAAGGCCAAGCACCTTATAGCCAACCTCAGTTGCAAATATGACTCCAACTGGAACGCCACATTCCATGCAGTTGAGCATTTTCCGGTTATAGTCTTGGTCTCGAGAACCAACGGTGCCCGGCGCTTGAACCGAATACTTAATGACCCACGTGCCGTCATCCAAATAGAGCGGAGGAACATCGGTATAGAAACTCTTTTTAGAGTTATGAACCGAGAGCGCAAAGATCTTATCGGGATCTTGCTTCACCCGATCCTGGCCCGGCCAGAAGATCCCTGAATCCCGCGTTACGGGAAAGAAGTCCGAGCCAATTCTCAAACGATACTGATATTGAGGGCTATCTTCCTTGGTGTGGTGCGGAAGGCTGGTCCAAACGCCGCCGCGCTGCTCCTCACCCAGAAACCACTCCCATGCCTCAACGTATTCGGAAGGCACGAGACTGCAGGCACGGTCATAGCTTGGTCCATCCATCAACGGAACAGCAAGGTCAACGTCGTTCATCGCCAGCACCTACAACCATACGAACACGAGTCATGCCCTTCAATAATATGGCCGAGAGTCAATTATTACGAGATCTCATTCCGCAATCGGCACATCGTTGATGCTCTCGGTTTGCCGCTGGCGCGCCCGCGCCCCACTACCCCACTCCCCTGTATACTGATGTAGCACGTGTTTCGTCCGGGCTTGTTGGGCCGGATTGTTCATGGGAGGGTCTTGTGGCTGTTTCGAATCCGCCTAAGGGAAGCGTTTCTTCTTCGTCCATCAAGCCGGTTACGCGCAAGGCCGTGCGTTGCCAGCGCGAGGTCGCTTGGCTTGTCACGCAGGCGGCGGGCAGGCTTGTGGCGACCACTCAGGACGTCAATGCGCCTACGCCGAGCTTTGTGTTAGCGGCGGCACTGGATTTTGTGCGCCAATTGGAGCTTGCCGCACAGGATGCCAGCGGCCACCTCGACTACCAGAATGTTATGGCGCCCGACCTGCAAACGTTCTGCCACATGGCCAAGTTGCCCGCCGCACCCAATGCGCTTTCGGACGCAGGCTACATGTTTACGCTCTCGAGCGCGAAGCTCATCCGCGACATCTATGCATACTGCAGCGAGCTCGCCGAGCGCCACGTCTTTGACGCGGCAGAAGTCAAACCGGGATATGTCATCAAGCTGGTTCTTAGACTGTTCTTGACGGGCGGGTTCGGGGCCATGCCGGCGTAAGCCGAGTCTTTAGCATCACCGTCGACTGGGCAACAACTGCTTTACCCTGGTGGGCGCCAATCGAGAGTCGATTAATGGGTCGCCTCGTCCACTAACGCATTTATTCCACGCGCTCTGACAGTCGATATTTGCGGTTGCGGCTTGTCGACGGCGCCGTCGGCTCAAGCTCACCCTGCGCAATGAGTGCATTGACGCGTGCCCTAACCTGGGAAACCGTGAGTCCCGTGCGCTCCGCCAGTTCGCGCGTCCCCAATTCGCCGTAGCGCTTGAGTGCCGTCATAATCAAGTCCCCGCCATGATCGACCGGCTCAACCTTTGAACGGTAAAGTACAACCTTGAACCGATCGAACCCCGGGCAGAACAGGGGCTCGGCCAGACCATGCGCGCGCATGGCATCGATCATCATCGGGATGCCCGAGCCATTTCCCTCAGCCGGCGAGCCCGCGCCATCCGGCAGTGGAACAATCGACATGAGTTTCACGAGCGTTGCATTACGGCATCGGGAGCTGCCGTCAAACAAGTTCTCGCGAGTCTTCCCTCCATAAAGGCCGCCGGGATTCGTCACCTCGATACGGTCGTCAAAAACGTCGACGGCGATCGATTGCCCACAGAACCGATCCCCGTATTCCCTGTGGATAACCGCGTTGGCGACTGCCTCGCGCAGGACCTCCTCGGGAATCTCCAGCGAGTCGACACGCGAGACGCCTTGGATCGTCGAGGTTCGCCGCAAATTCTTAGCGACTGCCGCGACGGCATCCGAGATCATTTCGCCCAACGTTCCCTCGCAGATCGTACGGTCCATGAACCTCAACGACCCCGCCGCGCCCTTCTGCGTTCCGGCATAGACCGCCACATCGATAAAGAGCTTGGGATAGAACTGCTGAGGATAGGCACCCGCGGCCAGGAGCCCGGCCTTAGTAACATTGCCCTGGGAGTCGAGGAAATTCAGGCGCTCCAGCTTCGTTTTCTTGTCCGGCGCGCCGCGCATTGCACGGGGTGTCAGCGAGAAAGCACGCTCTATCGTGCGGTCGACCAGGGCCTCGTCAAGATCGCCTGCGACCGCGCCGGGTACTGCATCGCGATCACTGGGGCTCGTCCGTTCATACGATGACAAGGACAGGACCTCAGTCGACGAAAGCGGGACATCTTTGTCATCGATGCGTTTGTAGCTGCCGCCTTGAGCGCCCCGCTCTATGACATAACAAGGCTTGCTCGACGGGTCGAGCTCCTCAATCGCGATGACCAGAACCACGGTGCCCTGAAGCTCCACGCGTTCAATGGTGTATTTGGGCGGATTGGCCAGTTTTCCGCGGCCGCCGGCATCACCCATGCCCGCTACGAATTGGTTGAGCACCTTCTCGGTCTCAAAGTTCTCGACCGGGATAAAGCCCGCGCGCTCGCTCACGCCGAGCACGATAATTCCGCCAGCGGTATTCGCGAATGCACTAACCGTTTCCCATACGTCGCGGGAAAGCGTCGTGGCGCTCTCCTTGACCTCGACGTTAAGATCGTCCGAGCCCATGCGCCTTAAAGACTCGAGCAGACCGGTCAGCTCGTTTTCGTTCATCTGCACGTCCTTTCGCTCGGCCCGGCGGAGAATGCCGCGAATAGATTTCCTTCGTCTCTCAGTTATCTCTCGTAATTATCTCTCATCTTTCTGCTATCTCTCATATTAGAGATAAGTGAGAGATGAAAGAAAAGATGTCTGCCATCTGTTTCATTTAAACATGTTTTTACTGGTAGAACAATCAGTATTGAGACAATACCATGATTGCTTGTCTCTTTGCTGCTCAGTTATCTCTCATATTTATCTCTCGTCTCTCAGTTATCTCTCATATTAGTGACGAATGAGAGACGAGATATACGTGGGTGATGGACGAGCGTTGATTTTTGGACGGTCGGAAAATCCCTCAAACAAAAAACGGGGCCGGCCTTACGCCGAGCCCCGTTTTCAAACGGTCAGTTAGTTATCCAACGCGCGAGCATAGCAGTCAACATTACGCCGCCGCGAACACTCCCAAGCCCGTTCCGATGATGCAGATCGCAAAGATGCCCAAGATGATCCAAATGGTCTTGACGCCCTTTTTGTACAGGGCGACGCAGGCAAAGGTTGCCAGCAAGGGCAGCAGGCCGGGGAAGATCGAATCGAACAGATCCTGCAGGACAATCTCCGAACCACCCACGTCAAAGGTCAAAGCAGTGGACAGTGAGACCTGTGCCGCAATCATGGCGCCGATAACGGTCATTCCGAGGACACCGGCAGCATGCGTCATGCGAGACATAAGGTTGTTCTCTTCGGACTGCTGCAGGAACTTGGTTCCCAGGTCGTAACCCAGATGGGCTGCGACGATACGCGTTGCAAAGTTAATCACGGAGTAGATGAGCGCGTACACGATGGGGCCGAGCGGGTTGCCCGTCGAAGCGATACCAATACCAATGCCGGCGGCGACCACGCGGAACGTACCCCAGTAGAACGAATCGCCAATGCCGGAAAGCGGTCCCATGAGGCCGACCTTCATGGCGTTAATCGAGGACGTGTCGAAGTTCTTATCGGCAGCCGCCTGCTCTTCCATCGAAACCGTTAGGCCGGCTACAAACGGAAGGACATGAGGCGTGATGTTAAAGAACTCGGTATGGCGATCGAGCGCCGCATAGTAATCGTCGTCGTTGGGATAGATCTTTCGCAGGGGCTTCTGAATGGTGTACATGAAGCCCATTGCCATCATCTTGTCGTACGACTGCGAGCACTGGCTCGTAAACTGG
Organism: uncultured Collinsella sp.; assembly: GCA_937966215.1. Lineage (GTDB taxonomy): Bacteria > Actinomycetota > Coriobacteriia > Coriobacteriales > Coriobacteriaceae > Collinsella. The sequence goes on from CALCKK010000033.1 coordinate 54,986, forward strand.
CGAAGGAACATGCTCCGATACATATCGGGGCTCATAATCGCGTCCTTCTTGGCCTCTTTGAGGTCGGTGTTCTGGGTAGCCATTAGAAGTCCTCCTCTTCATCTGCAGCAACCGTCTGCGGACCGGACGAGCCCTCGCGGAAGGCCAGGAGCAGTGCGACGCAAATGGCAGCTGCGGCGACGCCGATAACGTCCATCTTGAGGTAGATGACCATAATGAATCCCAGGAACAGCCAAGGAAGCAGCTTGTTATCGCCCATGGTCCTAATAAGAAGTGCGAAGCCGATGCAGACCATGACGCCGGACGCAACGTTGAGGCCGTCCATCACAAACTGCGGAATAGCGTTAAGCGCATTGTTGATGAGGTCGGCACCAAAGAACAGCGAGCAAAACACCAGCAGTGCAGACGGAATGCCAATCGACAGCGGCACGATGGTCAGATGGTACAGATTTGCCTTGGCAAGATCGCGATTTGCCAGAGCGGTCTCAATCTTCTTGCAGGCAAAGGCGCCCGGAACGGCGTAGCAGAAGTTGCGCCACACCTGAAGGAAGACGGAGACGGGAAGGGCGAGCGCGACGGCAGTTGCCGTGCCCGTACCCGTAATGACGGCAAACGCGCAGCCAAGCACGCCGGAGGCATAGACCTCGGGAGGAACCGCCGCGCCGACCATGATGGCACCCATGAACATGGACTCCAAAGCAGCGCCGACGATAACGCCCTGCTGGACATCGCCAAGGATCAAGCCGACAAACAGGCTTGTAAACAGCGGACGACCAAGCATCGTAATGCCAAATAATTGCTCGTCCATGGACGCAATACATGCGACCAGTGCAACTAGAAGATACTGGACAACCATTTCGATCAACCCCAGAAACAGGTCTGCAGGCGAGGCGTTCTGCGCAGCTCGCCTGCAGACAACCGCAGCAATTTGAGAGGATTAGTAGTTCATCTGGTGATAGTAACGACGCGTGGTGAGCGGGTGGTTACGGACGTGCTCGAGATGGCAGCTCAGACGCTCGGTGATGGTGTAGGTGACCATCGGGGAGACGATCTTGCGGAACTCGGGGTCGCTGAACGGCAGCTCGACCTCGGCGGTGTCGAACTTGTTCACGCGGACATGGACGCCCTTCTCGTCGGCGAGCATGTGAGTGAAGTTGTCCACGCGGTCCATGAGCTTACGGGTGTCGTCCTCGCCGTAGAGCATGATGAGGCTCGTGCCCTCCTCGCAGAGTTCGATGGTGCCGTGGAAGAACTCGGCGGCGTGGATAGACTTGGTCTTGATCCACTGCATCTCCTCGAGAATGCACATAGCGTAGTCGTAGGCCTCACCCCAGAGCATGCCGGAGCCAATCACCATGTGGTAATCGGTGTCCTTGAAGTCCTCGGCCATGGCGGCGCAGCGCTCGTCCTGAGCGTCCTTGGCCTTGATGAGGTACGGAGCGATGTTGCCGAACTCCTCCATGAAGGTGTCGTACTTGGGGAAGGCGCCGGCGTTCTTGAGGAAGCGGGCGACCAGCGTGATCTGGTAGGTGTAGATGGCCTCGCACAGAACGTCGTCCTCGGCGAAGCTGAAGAACTTGTAATCGGCGTACTCAGTGGCCGGGGTGTTGTCGTTGGAGACATACATCAGCGTGCGGGCACCCTGCTCCTGGCAGAACTTGGCGGCCTCGATGATCTCGGGGGTGGTGCCGGTACGGGTGGAGAAGACGCAGACCGAGTCCTTGTTGAAGGTCTTGGGCGGGCATGCGAGGAACTCAGCGGCAATCTCGCAGTGGACGTCGACGTCGGCCGTGGTGGTCTCGACCCAATACTTCATCGGGAGCGTGTGGGCCCAGGTGCCGCCGCAGCCGATGAAGAAGATGTTGGAATAACCCTGCTCGCAGACCTTGTCCACGGCAGCCTCAATCTGAGGACGGAGAGCGAGGGCATCGCTCACAACCTTCTCGTAACGAGGCTCATCGAAATTGAACATCCCTTACTCCTAACTCACTTGGATGAACCCTTCATTCATCCCATGACGTTATAATACTTTATATAACTAACTATGCAAGAACTATTTCAGATTTTTTTGATTTTTCTTTAATCAGAACCACCCTTAAAAAGGGTGGTTTGCTCTTAGGGTATAACCCACGGGC
>CALCKK010000034.1:0-1281 GCA_937966215.1 uncultured Collinsella sp.
CATGGACGACGACTTTAACACCGCCGGTGCCATGGGTGCTGTCTTTGGCTTTGTGACCGAGTGCAACCAGTACCTGGAGCAGGCGGGCGACGCTGCCGACAAGGCCGCTGCGCTTGCTGCTGCCGATACGCTGGTCGAGCTGCTCGATACGTTTGGCGTCGAGCTCCCCGAGCCCAAGGTCGAGTTGCCGCTGGGCCTGCTGGGCGTTGCCGCCGGCCTGGTCGCCTACACGGGTGACGACGTGGACGAGGCCGCTGCCAAGATTCTCGAGGCCCGTGCCGAGGCCCGTGCCGCCAAGAACTGGGATCTGGCCGACGCCATCCGCGACCAGCTCAAGGACCTGGGCCTGACGATTGAAGATACGGCCGCGGGTACTCGTATTAAGAGTCTCTAGTATTTGTCGACCGTTCGAGGTGCGGCAGATTGCCTTGAAAGAGGAGGGCATAGACCTGGTGGTCATGCCCAACGATTGAAAGGCAAGGTGCCGTGGCTCGGACGGTCGATTCTTGTTCGTTATCTATTTAAGGAGGCCGTTTTATGGCCGACAATCGCAAACGTGCACCGCGTGGAGGCAAGCAGGCTGCTTCTGGCTCGCGTCCGATTCGCCGCAACGACCGCGCTGCCACTCCCAAGGGCCAGCGCGAGCGCTCCCAAGCCCAGGCTGCGCGTTCGCAGCGAGATCGCAACCGCGACAACGTTCAGGTTCCCAAGGGCGAGTTTATCGAAGGTCGTCGTGCTGCCGCCGAGGCACTGCGTACCGGCTTTCCCGTCAAGTGCGCGCTCATCGCCGAGGGCGGGGAGCGCGATGCCGCCTTGTCGCGCCTGGTCGACGACCTCAACGCCGCGGACGTCCGCATTAAGTATGTGCCGCGCACGCAGCTCGATGCGCTGTCGAGCCATGGCGCTCACCAGGGCATTGCGCTCGAGGTGGGCAATTTCCCCTATGCCGATGTCGCCGATATTCTCGATCGCGCGGGTGAAGGACCGGCGCTCGTCGTCGTGCTCGACCATGTGACCGACGATGGCAATTTTGGTGCGATCGTGCGCTCTGCCGAGGTCGTGGGCGCAGCGGGCGTCATCATTGCCAACAAGCGCGCCGCCGGTGTGACCGTGGGCAGCTACAAAACCTCCGCTGGTGCCGTCATGCACCTGCCCATCGCGCAGGTTCCTAATATCGCCCGAGCGCTTGACGACCTCAAGGCCGCCGGCTTTTGGGTGGGCGGTGCTTCCGAGCACGCCGAGGGCAGCTGCTGGGATGCTCCCTTCGAGGGCCGCGTTGCG
>CALCKK010000035.1:0-43263 GCA_937966215.1 uncultured Collinsella sp.
GGTGCGGGAACGGCCTATTTGCTCAATGTGTTCGGCTGAGATCGGAAATCAACCATAGCTCTCGAACCATTTGTTTGCTTCCAAGTAGTGGATTGTTAGGCCAAGCGCAAACCATATTGCATTTGCTTCTGCCAAATTGATATATCTGTTCGCTGATGGTATTCCAAAATGGTAAAGATAAATTGAAGCGCCGAAAACTATCGGAACCTTAAAACTTGTTAGAGGGCTCTTTTCGAGTATTTGAAAGATGCACGACGTGGCTGCTGTAATGAAAAAAAGAGTCGGGAGAAACCAAAGGTGACCGTTGTCTTCGCCCAACAGAATTGATTTAAAGATGATGTGCGGTACAGTTAGGCCATTGTAATAGGGATACTTAACGAGCATCCTGATGGGGAAGAGCCAACATATTCCAATCATGATATAGGGGATAATTAAGCGTTGAGCTTTTTTAATGACCTGATTTATAAAATCGCTTGATCGATTCCAGCTCCATAAAAAACAAAAGCCAGATAACGAAAAGAACAAGGGCATCTGGATTCCGTTAATTAAGAATTTGAGATTATCCAACAGAATTGATTTTTGTTCAGTTGGATAATATCCCCACGCACTTGAATACAGAATAATGCTGTGGCCTAGGACTACAAGGAATATTGCAAGGGCCCTCACGTTCGTTATGTCGTCTCTACGGGTTGTGTCCTTGCGGTTGTTCATCAATTGCTTCTTTCGTTAATATTGAGAAGGTTTAACTTAAAGAATATCAAACTCTTACTAACCGCTTGATTTATAACTATTTTCGATTACAGAGGACGGATTATATGAAAGGCATCATCCTCGCCGGCGGGTCCGGCACCCGCCTGTACCCGCTCACGCTCGTGACCTCCAAGCAGCTGCTGCCGGTCTACGACAAGCCCATGATCTACTACCCGCTGTCCACCCTCATGCTGGCGGGCATCCGGGACATCCTGGTCATCTCCACGCCGACCGACCTGCCCAACTTCGAGCGCCTGCTCGGGGACGGCTCGCGCTACGGCGTGAACCTCACCTACGCCGAGCAGCCCTCGCCGGACGGCCTGGCCCAGGCCTTCACCATCGGCGAGGAGTTCATCGCCGGCGAGCCGTGCGCCCTGGTGCTCGGCGACAACATCTTCTACGGCAACGGCCTCAGCCGCCACCTGACGCGCGCCGTCCAGAACGCCGAGTCGGGCCGCGCCACGGTCTTCGGCTACCACGTGGACGACCCCGAGCGCTTCGGCGTCGTGGAGTTCGACGGCGAGGGGAGGGCCGTGTCCATCGAGGAGAAGCCCGCCGAGCCCAAGAGCTCCTACGCCGTCACCGGCCTGTACTTCTACCCGGGCGACGTGGCCGCCAAGGCCCACGAGGTCAAGCCGTCCGCGCGCGGCGAGCTGGAGATCACCACGCTCAACCAGATGTACCTGGAGGAGGGGACGCTGTCCGTCGTCACCCTCGGCCGCGGCTACGCGTGGCTCGACACCGGCACCATGGAGAGCCTGCACGAGGCCGCGGAGTTCGTCCGCGCCGTGGAGCACTCCCAGGACCTGCCGGTCTCGGTCCCCGAGGAGATCGCCTGGGAGAACGGCTGGATCACGACCGCCGAGCTGGAGGAGGCGGCCAAGGCCTACGGCAAGTCGGTCTACGGGCAGCACCTGAAGAAGGTCGCCGCCGGCGAGATCGTCAACAGCCCGCGCGAGTACTAGCGCAAGCTTGTTTTCTTTTAGGGGTCACCGTTTATCTGGTGGCCCCTTTCGTTATGATTACGTTGACCATAAAGACAATATGATTGGGAGTGGATGTGTTAAGCGTCTACTTTGGCGATATGCCAGAAGCGATTTACAACACAGCGACATATTTCAAAAACTCTTACCGGTCTTCTTGGATTACGGATCCCTATGCAGTCTCGATAATTAAAGATGTTGATCGATCGGATGTTGTTTCCGAAAACGTCATCGAAAGCCCTGTGCTTGGATCCATCTCCCCACTCCAGCTTTCTGGTGGCGTGAAAACGCTGCTGCTTATGAGATTTGATCGTAAGCAAATTTTTAACGCTTCTACCTGTGGTGACAACTGTGCCAAGTGGATTCTCGACATGGCGAAAGACCGCAAACTTGTTGTGAATCTCTATCATGTGATGGACTTTGGTCGCGAGGATTTTAAAATTAAAGTCGTGAATAGCGGCCGAATCGTTCACAACATGGCCGAATTGATTCACGAGTCGATTCCGTATCTGTAGGTACTGCTTATGAACGGTTCGCATCTCGTTAAGATTTCCCGCCGCAGGGGAACCAAGTACACATTTACCATCAAGCGGAACATCACTATTGTGCGTGGCGATAGCGGCACGGGTAAGACGACACTGTTTGACATGGTCGCAGGCTACATGCGAACGGGCGAGCAGTCGGGCGTTTCCTTGCAATGCGATTGTCCCTGTGTCGCCCTGACCGATTATGATTGGCGAAACCAGCTTTCGTCCGTTCATGACTCGATTGTATTTGTCGATGAGGGCTTAAAAGAGATCCATTCTGATGAGTTTGCCCATCATGTGCTGTATTCCTCGAATTATTTCGTGCTGATCTCAAGGGCTGATTTCCCCAATCTTCCGTATAGCGTGGATGAGATTTACAAGATTAAGACGAGCGGAAAATACCATTCTTTCGTCCCTGTTTATCAAGATCGCGGGAATCATCGTTATGCTATTTCCCGGTCGGTGCCAAAACAGGACATTACTTACGTGAAATAACTGGGGATTCGGTTTTTCACTACGACAAAGACTGCATTCCGGAGGCGTTTTGTACAGGAGGTAATTCTGCGAAGGTTATGGCTCTTATCGCATGCCGAAATGTCCGATAGTTTTGTTGAATAGTGTCGCGGCGTCACTTCCTGCGGCATACTAAAGAAGCTATACATGCTTCAGATTGGATTTTCATGTCTGAGATTTTTGAACCCCACAACATCATCGTCACGGGCGGCTGCGGCTTCATCGGCAGCAACTTCGTGCACTACGTGGTCAACAACCACCCCGACGTGCACGTGACCGTCCTGGACAAGCTGACCTACGCCGGCAACCCCGAGAACATCGCCGGTCTGCCCTCCGACCGCGTGGAGCTCGTCGTGGGCGACATCTGCGACGCCGCTCTGCTCGATAGGGTCGTCCCGGGCCACGACGCCATCGTGCACTACGCCGCCGAGAGCCACAACGACAACTCCATCGCCGACCCCGAGCCGTTCCTCCGCACCAACGTCGAGGGCACCTTCCGCCTGCTGGAGGCCGTCCGCAAGCACGGCGTCCGCTACCACCACGTCTCCACCGACGAGGTCTACGGCGACCTGGCACTCGACGACCCGGCCAAGTTCACCGAGGAGACGCCGTACCACCCGAGCAGCCCGTACTCGAGCACCAAGGCCAGCTCCGACATGCTCGTGCGCGCCTGGACCCGCACCTACGGCCTGCGCACCACGATCTCCAACTGCTCCAACAACTACGGCCCCTACCAGCACGTGGAGAAGTTCATCCCCAGGCAGATCACCAACATCGTCGACGGCGTCCGCCCCAAGCTCTACGGCCGCGGCGAGAACGTCCGCGACTGGATCCACACCGAGGACCACTCCTCGGCCGTCTGGGACATCCTCACCAAGGGCCGCACGGGGGAGACCTACCTCATCGGAGCCGACGGCGAGAGGGACAACATCACGGTCCTGCGCATGATCCTGGAGGCCATGGGGCGCGATCCCGAGGACTTCGACTGGGTCGCCGACCGCCCCGGCCACGACCGCCGCTACGCCATCGACTCGACCAAGCTCCAGCGCGAGCTCGGCTGGAGGCCGGCCCACACCGACTTCGCCGAGGGCCTGAAGCAGACCATCGGCTGGTACGTGGAGAACGAGTCCTGGTGGCGACCGGCCAAGGAGGCCACCGAGGCCCGTTACAGGGCGCAGGGGCAGTAGGCCCGGATTCCCGGACGTTTACCTTTTCGAGCGCCCCTCGCGGCGCCGCAGGGCATGGGGATGATCCTGCGGCACCGCGAGGGGCGCCCGCAACACGATTGGAATTAACCACATGGCTGACATCGAATTCGAGAAGGACCTGAAGGTCGCGGAGACCGGCATCGAGGGCCTCAAGGTCGTCGACCTGGCCGTCCACGGCGACTCGCGCGGCTGGTTCAAGGAGAACTGGCAGCGCGCCAAGATGTGCGCGCTCGGCATCCCCGATCTCAAGGTCGTCCAGAACAACATCTCCTACAACGACAGCCGCGGCGTCACCCGCGGCATCCACGCGGAGCCCTGGGACAAGTTCATCTCCGTGGCCCGCGGCTCGGTCTTCGGCGCATGGGTCGACCTGCGCGAGGGCAGCGCCACCTACGGGAAGGTGTTCACCTGCACGCTCGACCCGTCCAGGGCCATCTACGTCCCGCGCGGCGTGGGCAACAGCTTCCAGGCGCTCGAGGACGGCACCGCCTACACCTACCTGGTGGACGCCCACTGGTCGCTGGAGCTCAAGAAGACCTACACCTTCGTGAACCTCGCCGACCCCGAGCTCGCCATCGAGTGGCCGATCCCGCTGGAGGAGGCCACCGTCTCCGAGGCCGACCTCAACCACCCGATGCTCAAGGACGTCGTCCCCATGGCGCCGAAGCGCACCCTCGTCACCGGCTGCAACGGCCAGCTGGGCCATGCGGTGCGCGCGCTCGCCGAGGAGCGCGGCGTGGCGAAGGACTTCGACTTCTGCGACATCGACACCTTCGACATGTCCGACCCGGAGGCCTATTCGCAGTACGACTGGTCGCTCTACGGCACCGTGATCAACTGCGGCGCCTACACGGCCGTGGATAAGGCGGAGACCCCCGAGGGCCGCGTGACCGCCTGGAAGGCCAACGCGACCGGCCCGGCCCTGCTCGCCCGCACCTGCGCCGGGCACGGGATCACGCTCGTCCACGTGTCCAGCGACTACGTCTTCGACGGCACCGCCGAGGTCCATACCGAGGAGGAGCCCCTCAGCCCGCTGTCCGTCTACGGCCAGACCAAGGCCGCCGGCGACATCGCCGTGGCCGGCTGCCCGCGCCACTACATCATGCGCTCCAGCTGGGTCATCGGCGAGGGCCACAACTTCGTCAAGACCATGAAGGGGCTGTCCGACCGCGTCGCAGACCCCGAGGATAAGCTCACGCAGGTCACGGTCGTGGACGACCAGCTGGGCCGCCTGACCTTCACCCGCGACATGGCCGAGGCCATCTTCCACGTGCTGGGGGCGCACGCGCCCTACGGCACATATAACTGCACCGGCTCCGGCGCCGTGAGGTCCTGGGCGGACATCGCCCGCGCGGTCTTCGAGGCCGCCAACGGCAACGGGGAGAAGGTCGTGCCGGTACCGACCGCCGACTACTACGCCAAGGCCGAGGGCCCCATCGCCCCGCGCCCGGTCCACTCCGCGCTCGACCTGTCCAAGCTTGAGGCCGCCGGCTTCCACATGCCCGACTGGGAAGAAGAGCTGAGGGAGTACCTCAAGACGCTCTAGCCACTATTAACTTTTCGAGCGTAAAAGCCGCCGCTTGTTAACGGCGGCTTTTCTTATGCCTGGTGAATAGCCCCGCTGCAACAAGGGCGGCGGCGGTCGCCAGACTCACTGCAAGCCCCGCAAGGGCGCCCGGAGTCTTGTAGGTCATCACGATCCTATTCGCGCCTTTCTGCATGTTCAGGGATGACAAGCCCTTATCGGCGGCGGGCGTTAGTTCTGCGGCGGCTCCGTTTACCGTTACGTTCCAGCCCTCATCGTACGGAACGCTCAGCAGCAGGTTGCCGTCATCCTTGACGGTATACTCGCCTTCGATCCTTCCGTCCTTAAAAACCGTCGGAATAAACTCGTTCGTCTTAAGCTCGCTAATAATCTGCTCGAAAACGTCCAGATTGAGGGCGTAAAAGACCGGCTCGTTGTCTTGGGGCATGTCTGTATAGCCCTCCGCGACTCCGATTGACACCGTATGCTGGCTCGGGGCGTCCGATGCATCCGCAATCTGGCGGATATTATTGTCGAATCTCCAGGCCTCGTTTTCGATCGTTCGCTGGTCGATGGTAAGGGTGACGGGCCAATAACTGCCGGCAGTCGTATCTTTGTTGATGTAGAGATATCCGATGGAGCTTGCCGGTACAGTAACGCTCCATTGCTTTATGCTATCGCTATTCTCAGTGCTCGTGGCCTCGATCTTGGTATAGAGCTTGACCTCGCGGCCTAGGATTTTGCTGTAGAGTTCGTTTTGCTTTTCGAAGGGGTTCTCGCTCTTCAGCGTGCTGTTTTGGATATCGCTTGAGGCTGCGACGCCAATGCTGAGCGCATAGGGGTTCTCGTACACTGCGCTTGTGGAGTCGGCCTGATTCATCTTGGCTAAAACGTATCCCGCAGGCGCGTTCTCGGCAATGGCGTACTTAACTCCCAGCAGGGCATCGACGGCAAGAATGGGTTCGGCATAACGGGTCGAAAACTCGCCGACGCTGCTGTATCCAAGGGAGTTGAGCAGTGCGATGGCCTGCGGGTTGTTGGCAGACGAATACGAAGACAACTGGTTGTACCCAAGCGCCAGGCCTTCGTTGAGGGCGGCGCTGTCGACGCGTGTGGTCGTGCGGTCAATGCGATAGAACGACGCCGAAGTCTGGTCTTGAATGGCCGTGATCGTGTCGGTTACGGTGGTGACATAGGTGCTGTTGGCTTCTTCGGAATAGCCTACGTACAGCTGATTCCAAATGACATGGGCGTTGGCAAACAACTCAATGGCGGTTAGTGCCAGGAGGGGCATGATGACGACGGGGCGATAGGCTTGACGCAATTTGGGCTGGTTTTTGAGCGGCTGCAGCGCGTATCCTGCGGTCCACAGCGTAAAGAAGCTCAGCAAAAAAGCCGTGCGCGAGTAGAAGCCGTTGGGAACGCGCATGCCGCACCAGATGTACTCGAGCGGGCTCAAAACGGAGCTTGCGACCAGGATTATCGTGACGACGAGTGTTGCGATGCGCGTCTTGATTGAAACCGTGCGGTTAACCAGCAGGCTCACCGCAAGCAGCATCATGATGATGCCGCAATAGAACTGAGGTGTACTTTCGTTGCTTACCCACATGCAGGGAAGAAAGCCCCTGATGAGCGACTTGAGGTTGGTTTTAAGTAGGGGGCCGAGTGCTAGAACGGGACCGCCCTTGGACATGGCAAGGATGGTCGGCAAAAAGGTCCAAGCGGACAGAAGCAGTCCGAGCGCGATAGCCCCGGCGAATCGCAGGGCCCGATCGAGCATGAGCTTCCAGCTAAATCCTTCTTCTGCAACATAATCGACAAATTCAACCAGTACGAAGATGCAGAGGAACAGGATGCTGATGTAGGCCGTATACCAGCAGAACATGACGTTGAGCGCCGTTGCGATGACGAGGCGAATCATGCGCTGTTTGCGGATGAGCTCGTGGCATCCGTAGGCGCAGATGGGCAGCATGATGAGGCAATCGATCCAGAGCGGGTTGCGTAGGTTGCTGATGGTCCAGCTGCAAAACGTGAACGAGAGGGAAAGCAGGAATGCTGCGGGCTTGGGTAGGCCAAAGCGCTTTTGCACATACCAAGCGCTGCTGATGTGGATGCAGCCCAGTTTGAGCGCGGAGATAACAAACACGAAGAGCGTCAGCTTGTCTGCGGGAAACAGCGCGCAGAGCAGGTTGAAGGGGCTGGCGAGGTAGTAGCTATAGAGCCCCCATGTGTTCATACCGAGTCCTTGCGAGAAGGAATAGCGAAGGCTTGCCTCGCCTAAAAGGACGCGGCGAAACCACGCGAAGAAGTCGATGTATTGGTATTTGAGATCGTTGGTGAGAAACGAGTTGTCGCCAAAGGGGTAGACATGCCCCGCCGCTGAAAGCGCGACAAAGAACGCGACGGAAAATGCGAAGCAGGCAACGTAAAACGCCACATTCTTGAGCGTGCTGTTATTGGGCCGTGTCATCAGTTTCCTCGTTGGATTCTCGAATGATATAGATGGGGCGGCGCTTGGCCTCCAAGTAGGCTTTTGCCAGGTATTCGCCAATGATTCCCAGGCACAGGAGCTGCATGCCGCCAAACAGCGTTATGAGGCAGGCAAGGGAGGGCCATCCGCCTACGGGGTCGCCCCAAACAAGCGTTTTGACCAGGATGACGATAAATCCCAGGATGGCGATGAGACAGAAGACGATACCCGTGAGGGCGGCGAGGGAGAGCGGCGCCGTGGAAAACGCAACGATGCCGTCGATGGAATAGAGGAGCAGCGACCAAAAGCTCCATTTGGTCTCGCCGGCCACGCGGTTGACGTTTACGTAGGGGAGCCATTTGGTTTTGAAGCCCACCCAGCCGTAAATGCCCTTGGAGAATCGGTTGTATTCGCCAAGGGAGATGATGGCGTTGACCATAGGTCGCTTCATGAGCCTAAAATCGCGTGCTCCGTCGACGATGTCGGCCTTGGAAATGCGGTTGATGATCTTGTAGAACATACGGGCACAGAACGACCTGATGGGAGGCTCGCCTTCGCGGGTGGTCCTGCGCGTTGCGACGTTGTCGTAGTCTTCGGTCTGCAAGATCTCGTACATCTGCGGCAGGAGCGAGGGCGGGTCCTGCATGTCGGCATCCATGGTGGCGACATAGCCGCCCTTTGCGTGCTGGAGTCCGGCGAGTAGTGCCGCCTCCTTGCCAAAGTTGCGCGAGAAAGAGTGCCAGCGGATGGCGTATGGATGCGCCGCCGCGGCTTCTGCCTTCATGACGGCGAGCGTTTTGTCTGCCGAGCCATCGTCGATGAGGACTGCCTCAAAGGAGATGCCGGGGTCTTGCTGGGTCATGATGCGAACGACGCCATCGAGCTCTTTGAGAAAGATCGGAAGTGATTCCTGCTCGTTGTAACACGGCACGACGATGGAGATGAGCGGCATGGTGGTTTACCTCTCGCTTGTCTTGGTGGCGAACTTGCCGGGCTGGTCATCGTAGACGTACTTGCTATACACGTTGACCTCCCACTGCTTTTTTTCGACCTTTGCTACAGAATCCAGGATGAATCCGGTCGCAAGGCTCAGGCCGCACAGGAACATAAACGACGCGGCGAGTATGGCGGTGGGGAAGCGCGGAACGAGGCCGGTCTGGAAATACTCGACAACGATGGGCATGCCCAGGACGAGGCCGATCACCGCAAACAGAAGCGCGACGAGGCTGAAGAACTTCAGCGGGCGGTAGTCCTTGAACAGCGTACCGATCATCGCGACGACTTTAATGCCGTCGCTCACGGTATTGAGCTTGGACTCGGAGCCTTCCGGACGGTCGCGGTACACGATGGGCACATCTTTGATGCGCCAGCGGTGGTCGACGGCGTGGATCGAGAGCTCGGTTTCGATTTGGAAGCCCTCGGAAAGCACAGGGAAGGTTTTGACGAACGGGCGGCTCATGGCGCGGTAGCCGGTCATGACATCATCGAAGCTGTAGCCATAGATCCACTTGATCATGGAGCGGACCAAATTATTACCAAAGCCGTGGAAGGCACGCTTGTTTTCCTCGGCATAGGTGCCATTTGAGAGACGATCGCCTACGGTCATGTCGGCTGTGCCGTTAAGGATGGGCTCGCAGAGGGCTTTGGACGCCTCGGCGGGGTAGGTGTCGTCTCCGTCGACCATCAGGTAGCAATCGGCGTCGATGTCGCGAAACATCTGGCGGCATACGTTGCCCTTTCCCTGACGGGGCTCAAAGCGGACCGTGGCGCCGTGTTCGGTGGCGATGCGTGAGGTATCGTCCGACGAGTTGTTGTCATAGACATAGACCGTCGCTTGCGGAAGCTCGCGGTGAAAGTCGTCGATGACTTTGCCGATCGTGAGCGCTTCGTTGTAGCAGGGGATGATGACGGCGATGGATTCAGAATTCACTCAATGCTCCTTATACATTCAATCCTTGAAAGTATAGCCGTTTGGGCTTGGCATCCTAAGATGTGGGTTAGTTCTCCAGTTTTGTTGCGCGAATCGTTTGCATGGCCGTCGGGTCTATACTGTTCGTTTGTCAACGATTACGAGTAAAGGAGTTGCATCCGTGTCGGATCAGACAAAGCAACAAGAAACTCGCAGTCTGCCTGCGACGTTTGCTAAGAACGAATTTGAGAAGGATGCGTTTATCCTTCGTCAGCTGGTTACCAAGGATTTTAAGATCAAGTATCGCCGTAGCGTTCTGGGCGTCGCATGGTCGGTTCTCAACCCGCTGCTGATGATGATCGTCATGGCCATCGTGTTCTCGACGATTTTTGGCCAGGGCCGCAATGGATCAATGACGCCCGAGATGTACCCGCTGTACTTGATCGTGGGTAACGTTACCTTTGCCGTCATGTCCGAGTCCACGAACCAGGCCCTAACGTCGATCGTGGGTGCTGCCCCTCTGCTCAAGAAGGTTAAGGTGCACCGCTGGGTCTTCCCGGTGCAGAAAGTGCTTTTCTCGCTGGTGAACTTTGCCTTCTCGCTGGTCGCCGTCGCCATCGTCATGCTGTGGTTCCGCGTTATGCCTTCTTGGCACCTGATTCTGCTGCCGGTTTGCCTGCTGCTGCTTATGTGCTTCTGCATGGGCCTGGGCATGATGCTCTCTGCCCTTACGGTCTTTTTCCGCGACGTTATGCATCTGTGGAGCGTAGTCATTACGGCGTGGACTTATATTACGCCCATCTTCTGGACGACTGACTATATTGCGCAAATGCCGCATCTCGTGCGTATCTTGATGTATGCGAACCCCATGTACAACTACCTGCAGTTTATGCGCGATATCTTTCTGTTCCAAACTACGCCCTCGCTTATGACGTTTGGTATGTGCGCTGCTTGGGCGGTCCTTGCGCTTGTTATTGGCTATACCGTGTTCCATAAGTCCGAGCGCAAGTTCATCCTCTACATCTAAGGAGTGCTGTGATGACTGAATCTGTTGTTGATTACAGCGAGCAGCCTCTGGCTGTCGAGGTCGACGACGTCACCATGATCTTTAACATGGCGTCCGAGTCGCTGACCAACCTCAAGGAGTACTTCATCAAGCTTGCCAAGCACGAGTTGTTCTTTGAGGAGTTTAGGGCGCTTAAGCATATTTCGTTTGATATTCATCGTGGCGAGGTCGTGGGTCTGGTTGGCACCAATGGCTCCGGCAAGTCTACGATGCTCAAGATTATCGCTGGCGTGCTTGAGCCAAGCGAGGGCAGCGTTAAGGTGCACGGTAACATCGCGCCGCTGATTGAGCTTGGTGCCGGCTTTGATCCCGAGCTGACCGCCCGCGAGAACATCTATCTGAACGGCGCCCTGCTCGGCTATACCAAGGAGTTCATCGACGTCAACTTTGACGGCATTATCGAGTTCGCTGAGCTTCAGAACTTTGTCGACATGCCGCTTAAGAACTTCTCCTCGGGCATGGTTGCGCGTATTGCCTTTGCAATCGCGACGATTACCGAGCCCGATATCCTGATCGTTGACGAGACGCTGTCCGTCGGTGATGTGTTCTTCCAGCAGAAGTGCGAGGCCCGCATCCAGCACTTTATCCAGAGCGGCGACGTGACGGTTCTGTTCGTTTCGCACTCCATGGAGCAGGTTGAGCGCATCTGCCAGCGTGCCGTTTGGATTGAGAAGGGTGACCTTCGCATGGATGGCCCGGTCGATGAGGTCTGCAAGGCGTACCGCGAGCAGTTCAACTAGGTTATAATTACTTGCGCCTGACAGGCTTGCGCTTGCTTGGGTGTGCGGTTATATGCTCCATTAGCTCAGTTGGATAGAGCAGGGGACTTCTAATCCCAAGGTCGACGGTTCGAATCCGCCATGGAGCACCATCGTTTATTAAGCCCGGACCGCTTGGTGGTCTGGGCTTTTTTCATCTTGTGTGCTGCGGTTTTGAAGGGTTCGCCATGGGAAACAAAAGGCTCGACTGGATCGATATTGCAAAGGGGATTGCAATGATTTTGGTCATTGTGGGGCACACCGTCCCAAATCCTTCTCCCTTGCGGCACGCGATCTTCTCGTTTCACATGCCGGTGTTCTTTTTTCTTGCCGGGTATACGTTTAGGCCGAAGCCGTGGCGCGAGCTGCTGAGCGGATCGGTGCCGCGTCTTCTGGTGCCATATCTTGTTCTTGCCTTGGCGTGGCAGATGCCGACTTTTTTGATGAGCGGCGCTTCTTTGACGGGCGGTACGCTGGTTGCGGAACTTGAGACGATTCTGTTTGCCTCTGGCGTTGATGTGCCTGGGTTTGGTGTTGCCGCCGTTGGCATGGCATGGTTTCTAGCGGCGCTGTTTACGTCGCGCCTACTGTTTAATGTACTTGTGCGGCTGTTTGATCGCCACGGGATTGGGGCTGTTTGGCAGGGCGTTGTCTGTGCCGCGATTGCCTTTTGCGGTTTGAGCGTGTCTCGCTATTTTGGTGTTTACCTGCCGCTCGATTTGGATCTGAGCTGCTATATTGTGCTGCTGATGTGGGTTGGCTATACGGCACGCCAAAGGGGGCTCGAGCCGGGCGTGGGCAAGCCCCTGCTGTTTATTGGAGTCGGTGTCGCTTGGCTTGTCCTTGCCGCGCTGAGTGGGCTTGAGCTTTCGAGCCGCCGCGTGGATGGGTTTGTGGTTGCGACAGTTGCCGCTCTTGCCGGCAGCTACTGCGTGTGCTGGGTTTCCATAGCGCTGGAGAAGTTGAAAGACGTGCCGGTTTTGGGGTCCTTTGAACAAGCGCTCGTGTTCTGCGGACAGGCCAGTCTTGCCATCTTTGCAATCCACGCGGTCGATTGGTTTATTCCTTGGCAGACCATGCCTCTGCTTATGACGCTGCCAGCATCGTGGCTCTTCGCGTCAATTGTGCGTTGCGCCTGCGATATTGGATTGGCGTACGTGATCAAGAAGGCGTAATTAAAAGCGGGGAGGACCAAGTTGGTTCTCCCCGCTGTCATTTATTCGGTAGTGTTGCAGGCTTACTTTTCGAGATGCTTTTTCAGCAGCTCCAACGCGTGGGCGTAGCCTTGGAGGCCTTCGCCGGTGATGGTGGCGAAGCAGGCCAAGCGGGCGTAGCTCACCTGGCGGAAGTCCTCGCGCGTCTCTACGGCGCTGATGTGTACCTCGACGGCAGGGATGGCGACGGCCTTGAGGGCATCGAGGATTGCCACACTCGTATGCGTGTATGCCGCCGGGTTGATGACTATGCCGTCGACCTTGCCGTAGGCCTCCTGGATCTTGTCGACGATGCTGCCTTCGTGGTTAGACTGGAAGACCTCGACCTTGTCGAAGCCTTGTGCGGCGCCCGCTTCCTGGCAGATCTGCACTAAGCGGTCGTAGTTGTCGCTGCCATAGATGCCCGGCTCGCGAATGCCGAGCATGTTGAGGTTGGGACCGTTGATGACGAGTGCTTTCATGGTTGCTTCCTTTGCGGTTGGGCGGGCGGTGCGGTGGAGCGGAAAACCACCACAAAGGCGCCTGTCCCCTTTGTGGTGGTTTTGGTTAGAGAGCGGGTGGGAGGGTGTCGAGGAGGGCTTGGGCGGTGTTGGCGGCGCAGTCGCGTGAGTCGATGATGTAGTCGGCCCAGGAGCGGTAGCGCGGCATGCGCTGCTCGGCGAGCTTGTCGATGCCATCGCGCGCCGTGATGGGGCGGCCCTTGTGGGCGAGCTCGTCGAGCTTGCGGTTGAGCATCACGATCTGGCTATTCTGGTGCAGCAGCGGGTAGTTCTCGTCGCGCGTGACCACGCCGCCGCCGGTGGAAAGCACCAGGCCGCTGCGCTTGGAGATGTCGGCCAGCGCCGCCGTCTCCTGTTCGCGGAACGCCGCCTCGCCGCGCTCGACGATAAAGTCGGCGCAGGGCATGCCCAGGCGCTCCTCGAGGGCGCGATCCAGATCGATGTGCTCTCGCCCCGTGAGCAGGGCAATCTGCTCGCCCACACGGGTCTTGCCCGAGCCCGGCATGCCGATCAGCGCGATGTTCTGTTCGCGGCGTGACAGGCGCTCCGTTACGTCCAGAATGCGCTCGCGCGGAGTGACCTGGCCGGTGTAGCGCTCAACGGCTTGCGCCGCCTGGGCCACGAGCATGAGCAGACCGCCGATGCAGGGGATGTCGCGGCGCTCGGCCTCGAGCATGAGTCCCGTGCGGGCGGGGTTGTAGACAATGTCGATAACGCCCTCGAGCGCATCGAGCCCTTCGAGCGTGCATGGCGCGTCGGGGCAATGGGGGAACATTCCGGCGGGTGTGCAATTGACGAGCAGGGCGGCGTCGGACTGCTGCGCGATGTTGTCGTAGCTGACTTCGCTCGTACGGCCGACCGGCACGACGATGGCGCCCAGGTCTCCCAGCACCATACTTGCCGTGGTGCCGGCGCCGCCGGTGGCTCCGAGCACGAGGACCTTCTTGCCGGCAACCTCTACGCCCAACTCCTCGACCAGACACTGAAAACCAAAGTAGTCGGTGTTGTCGCCGCGCAAACAACCGTCAGGCAGGCGTGTGATGGTGTTGACGTTGCCCATTCGCTCGGCGAGCGGACTCAGCTCGTCCAGGTATTCCATGACGGCGCGCTTGTAGGGGATGGTCACGTTGGTGCCCTCCCATTCGTCACCCGTCATAAAAGCCTGGAGGTCCTCGGGCTCGCGCTCAAATCGTACGTACTCGAGCCCCGCGAGCTCCTTGTAGATGGTCGGGGTGTAGCTGTGGCCCAGCACACGGCCCAGCACGCCGTAGGGGCGGGTTGCGGCGACATCGGTCATCTAGAGCACCTCCGTGTAACTGCCAAAGTAGGTGAAGCTCTCGCACACGTCGTCGATGGAATCGAGCAAGTCGTCGAGGGCCTTGCTGCCAAAGGGGCAGTCCAGGTCAAAGTAGAACATAAACTCAAAGTCGTGCCCGGGGATGGGGCGGCTCTCGAGCTTGATGAGGTTGATATTGAGCGCGTAGAAGCGCTCGAGTACGCGATAGAGTGCGCCCGGCTCGTTGGCCGTGGTAATCATGAGCGAGGTGCGGTTGGCGCCGGGGTAGACGCGTGGCTCGCGGCTGATGACGACAAAGCGCGTGTAGTTGTTGTCCGAGTCCTGGATGTTGGGCTCCAGCACCTCCAGGCCGTAGAGTGCCGCGCAGCTGCGCGATGCGATGGCGGCAACATCGGTGCGCTCGGAGCTGGCGACCATCTCGGCCGACATGGCCGTGTTGGGGTATTTGGTGGCGTGCAGGTCGTGGGCTTCGATAAAGCCGGCGCACTGGGCGATAGCCTGGCCGTGGCTATAGACCTCGTGCACGTCGGCGAGCTTGGTGCCGGGTTTGACGAGCAGATTGTGGTCGATCTTGAGACGCAGCGAGCGCACGATATGGAAATCGAACTGGGCGAGCAGGTCGTAGACGGCGTTAACCGAGCCGGCGGTGGAGTTCTCGATGGGCAGCACGCCAAACTCGCAGAAGCCGTCGCGCACGGCGCGCATGACGCCCTCGAAGGTCTCGAAGAACGCGATGTCGGGCACGTCAAAGAGCTTGCATGCGGCGATCTGGCTGTAGGCGCCTTCGACGCCCTGGCAGGCAACGGTGGCCGTTTGAGGGAAGGGCGTGTCGGAGGCTGCAGCCGTGGCGTGGGCCTTTTGCGAGACGGTAATGCCCTTGAGTTCGTTGATGTAGCGCTGCTGCTCGGCCTTGCTCATGCTCATGAGGAGACGGAACAGGGTGATGGTCTGCGCCTCGTAGCGCTCGGGCGCGCGGCTGGCGAGGTTGTTGAGCTTGGAGCGCTCACGGGCGGGGTCGAAGACGGCCTTGCCCATCTCGATTTTTGACTTGGCGACCTCGGTGGCAATGTCCATGCGCTCGACAAAGCTGTTGAGGAGCGTGGTGTCGATGCCATCGATGGCCTGGCGGATGTCAGCAAGGTCCATGGAGACCCCTTTCACGTGTCGGGGGATGTTGAGGGGTGGGTAGTTAGCGCTGGGCGGCGTCTTCGAGGAGGGCGTCCCAGATGGCGAGGGCGGCGGCTGCTTCGGCTACGGGGACAGCTCGGGGGACGATGCAGGGATCGTGGCGGCCGTGGACCGAGAGCTCGGCATTTTCCATAGCGTCCATGTCCACCGTCTGCTGCTCGCGGCCAATTGAGGGCGTCGGCTTTACGGCCATGCGCCACATGACGGGAGCGCCGGTCGAAATACCGCCCAGGATGCCGCCGGCGTTATTGGATTCGACCTCGATCTCGCCGGTTTCGGCATCGATTCGATACGGATCGTTGTTCTCGCTGCCGCGCATGGCGGCCACGGCAAAGCCCATGCCGAACTCCACGCCCTTTACGGCGGGAATGCCAAACGCGATTTGCGCGATGCGGTTCTCGATGCCGTCGAATATGGGGTCGCCGATGCCTGCGGGAAGCCCGTAAATGCCGCACTCCACGATGCCGCCGATGCTGTCGAGTTCGTCGCGCGCGGCTAGGATCTCCTCACGCATGCGGCCGGCTGCGGCGGCGTCAATGCACGGCAGATCGTTCGTAAGGATCGCCTTGCGGTCGGCCTCGCGATAGACCATATCGTCCATCGGCAGGTCGGAGATGCCGCCGATCTGCGCCACATGCGCCATCACTTTAATGCCGCAGGCCTCGAGTGCCTGCAGCGCAATGCCGCCGGCGATGCATAAGGGGGCCGTTAGGCGGCCGGAGAAATGACCGCCACCGGCGACATCGTGCATGTTGTGATACTTCACGCGCGCAGGGAAGTCCGCATGTCCGGGGCGGGGCTTGCGGCGCAGCTCGGAGTAATCCTTGGAGCGCGTGTTGGTGTTCTCGATAATCGCGGCGATGGGCGCGCCGGTGGTATGTCCATCGACCACACCGGCGATGATGTGGGCGGCGTCGGCCTCGCGGCGTTTGGTCGCGGTCTCGTCGCGACCGGGGGCACGACGGTCGAGGAAGGCCTGCAGCTGCTCCTGGTCAACAGCGATGCCCGCCGGAATGCCATCGAGGGAGCAGCCGATGGCGGGGGAGTGCGACTGACCGAAGATGCTTAAATGCAAGACGTTGCCAAAGGTCGAGGACATGCTATTCCTCCTCGAGTGTGACCTTGCCGCCCAGCAGGCGGTAGTGGTCGAAGAAATCGGGATAGGACTTGTTGACGGCCTCGGCGCCGTGGATCACGACCTCGCCGGTGGCGCGGCTCGCGGAGATAGCGGCCATCATGGCGATGCGATGGTCGTTGTGCGAATCGATCTCGCCGCCGGTGAAGGCATCGACACCCTTGATGATGAGGTCATCGCCGGCAATGCGCACCTGCGCGCCCAGCGCGGTGAGCTCGCGGGTGGTGGTGGCCAAGCGATCGGATTCCTTGATGCGTAGGCGGGCGCAATCGCGAATAAAGGTGCGGCCTTGCGCCAGCGATGCCACGGCCGAGATTACGGGCACCAAGTCGGGGATGTCGTGGGCGCTCATCTCAAAGCCGGCGAGCTTGTCGGACTGCACAGTGGCGGCGTTGGTGGAGCGCACAATGCGGGCGCCAAAGCGCGAAAGCGCGGCAAGCACGTTACGGTCGCCCTGTGCGGAGCTCAGTGACACGCCCTCGACGGTGATTGGGTCGGTGCCGATGGCACCGGCGCACAGCCAAAAGGCGGCGTTGGACCAGTCGCCCTCGACGGCTACGCTGCCGGGCGTGCGGTACGAGCCACTGTTTACGCGGAAGTTCGTGACCTCGGGCTGGCCGTCCTTGGCCGGAATACGCTCGACGTTGACCTCGACGCCAAAGGCCTTCATGGCCTGGATCGTCAGGTTGATGTAGGGGCGGCTCTCGATGAGGCCGGTTACCTGCACGCAGGAGGGCTGGGCCAAAAGCGGGGCCGCCAGCAGCAGGCCGGAGATATACTGCGAGCTCACGTTGCCCGGAAGCACAAAGGTGCCCGGGCGCATGCGTCCGCTCGTCTTGAGCGGAAAACCGCCCAGACCCTGCAGGTCGCAGCCAGCGGCGATGATCTCGTCCGAGAGCGGGGAGAGTGGGCGGGCGCCCAAGCGTCCCTGACCCACAAAAGTTGCTTCTGCGCCCAGCGCGCAGGCGACAGGCAGCATAAAGCGCAGCGTGGAGCCACTTTCACCGCAGTCAAGCGTGCTGCCGGCAAGGGCCTTGAGCAGGCCAAACTCAACACTCTTCATGGTGGGGTGGACCTGGAAGCCGTCCTCGACGGTCTCGATGCGAGCACCCAGGGCCGTAAGGCAACGCACCGTGGCCTCGATGTCGGCGCAGGTGGTATTGCAGGTGACGTGTGTCTCGCCGTTGGCAAGCGCAGCGCAGATGATCAGGCGATGCGCCATCGACTTGGACGCGATGGCGGGAACGGTGCCCTTGAGCGGGGACGGGGTGATGCGGGCTAGCATGCGGATGCGTCTCCCTTCTGGCCGAGGCCCTCGGCAATGAGTTCGTGGAAAGTGGAAAGCGTTGTGCGGTCGATGCTGCAGCGGCCAATGCCGTGCGGAATCACCAGGTCGATGGTGTCGCCCGCGCGCTTCTTGTCGTGGAGCGCCTCGGCAAAGACGGTATCGGCATCTAGGTCGCAGCGGGTCTTGAGGCCATGGCGGGCGCAGAGCTCCTCAATACGACCGGGCAGTGCAGCATCGCAAGCGCCGTGCAGGGCCGCGGCGCGCGTGATGATGCCCATGCCGATCGACACGCAGTTGCCGTGTCCGAGTTCAAAGTGCTCGCAGGCCTCGACGGCGTGTCCGGCGCTGTGTCCAAAGTTGAGGAGCTTACGCTGGTTGGTTTCGCGCTCGTCGGCGACGACCACGGCGCGCTTGATGTCGATATTGCGGGCGATGATGAGCGCTACGCGGGCCACATCGCGGTTGAGCAGCTCCAGCGTGAGCGGGGTCTTCTCCAGCTCGGCGAAAAGCTCCGGGTCGGCGATCACGGCGTGCTTGACGACCTCGCCGCAGCCGTCGGCGAACTGCTCGGGCGTGAGGGTGGCCAGGCACCCCACGTCGGCAATAACCACGCTCGGCTGCCAAAAGGCGCCGGCCAGGTTCTTGCCGGCAGCCAGGTCTATGGCGGTCTTGCCGCCCACCGACGAATCCACCATGGCGAGCAGGCTCGTGGGGATCTGCACAAACTTGCAGCCGCGCATGTAGGTGGCGGCCACAAAGCCCGCCACGTCGCCCACGACGCCGCCGCCGAGTGCCACGATCACGTCGGAGCGCGAAAGCTCGTGTTCGGCCACAAACTCCAAAATGGCAACGTAGGTCTCGGCGCGCTTATGGGCCTCGCCGGCCTCGAAGGTGCAGATGCTCACCTCGTAGCCTGACGCCTCCAGGCTCTGCTTAACGGGCATCTGGTAGAGCGGGCCCACGTTGGTGTCCGTCACGATGACGGCCTTGGTGCCGCCGGCGGTGGCGCGCACGAGCGGCCCCGCCTGCTCCAGCAAAAACGTGCCAACATGCACCTGGTAGGGGCGTGCAGTGTCGATATCGATGGTAATCGCCATAAGCTTCGGTCCTTTCGACCTGGCGTGATGGGTTGTCTAGTGGGAGGCCTCGTCGTCGAGTGCGCGCTTAATGCGGTCGCCCTCGGCAAGGAGATTCTCCAGATAGCGCTGGTCGCGGTCCTTGAGCGCGCGGCTGTAGGCGCCAAGCGATTCGATCAGATGGTCGATCTCGAAGGCGAGCGCGTCGGCGTCGTCGATCATGAGCTCGGACCACATCTGGGGGTTGAGGTGCGCCACGCGGGTGAGATCGCGGTAGCTACCGGCCGAAAAGCCGTGGTGGACCTGGGCAGTGGGGCTTTTGACGTAGGCGTTGGATACCACGTGCGCAAGCTGGCTCGTGAAGGCGATGACACGGTCGTGCTCGGCGGCGCTGGTCACGCTGAACTTGCCAAAGCCCAAGGGGCGCACCATCTCGCGCACCTGGCCCAAAAGCTCCAGCTTGAGCGCATCGTCCACCGCGGGCGGTACGAGCACCAGCGGGGCGCCCTGGAACAGGTCGGCGCGGGAGTGTGCATAGCCCGAGTACTGCGTGCCCGCCATGGGGTGCGCGCCCACAAAGTAAAAGCCGTGCTCGCGGGCAAGCTCAAAGGCGCGCTCGCACACGATACCCTTGACGCCCACCGTGTCAATTACCACGGGGCCCATGATGGCCTCGGTATCGGTGGCGTCGGCGAGTGCCTGGGCGTGTGCCTCGAGCCACTCGATGCAGGCTTCGGGGTAGCAAGCCAGGACGATGATGTCGCATTCGCCGAGCGTCTCGTCGTTGAGCTCGCCGGCAACGGTGCCCATGCTGGCGGCCGTCATGACATCGTCATCGGGATCCCAGGCCAGCACGCGGACGCCCGCCTGCGCATAGCCGCGGGCAAAGCTGCCGCCGATCAGGCCAAGGCCGACGATGCCGGCGCACTTGGGGCCGCCCTGGTTAACGCGCGCGTTTCTCACTGTACCCATGGGCTACTCCATGGTCTCTTGGCAGACAACCTCGCGGATGGCTCGGATGCGGCGCATGGTGTCGTCGAACTGATCGGGGGTGAGGGCCTGGGCGCCGTCGGACCATGCGCGGCTGGGCTCGTCGTGGACCTCGATCTCCAGGCCGTTGGCACCGCAGGCGGTCGCGGCGAGCGCCATGGGCTCAACGTAGCGGGTGTAGCCGGTGGCGTGGCTGGGGTCGGCGACGACGGGCAGGTGCGACAGGTGGTGCAGCACCGGAACGGCGTTGAGGTCGAATGTGTTGCGAGTACGGGTCTCGAAGGTGCGGATGCCGCGCTCGCACAGGATGACGTTGTCGTTGCCCTCGCTCATGATGTACTCGGCGGCCATGAGCAGCTCGTCGACGGTGCCGGCCATGCCACGCTTGAGCAGGATCGGGGTCTTGGTCTTGCCGACCTCTTTGAGCAGGGGGAAGTTCTGGGCGTTGCGGGCGCCGATCTGCATGACGTCGATCTTCTTGTCCAGGAAGACCTGCACGTCGCGTGGGTCCATGATCTCGGTGACGATCGGCATGTCGAGCTCAGCAGACGCCTCGCACAGCAGGTCCAGACCGGCGGGGCCCATGCCCTGGTAGGCGTACGGGGAAGTGCGGGGCTTGTAGGCACCGCCGCGCAGCATCGTGGCACCGGCGGCCTTCACGCGGCGGGCGATGCGGATGAGGTTCTCGCCCTCGACGGAGCACGGGCCGGCGATGACCTGGAACTGATCGCCGCCGATCTTGACGCCGTGGCCGCAGTCGATGACGGAGTCCTCGGGGTGGAACTTGCGGTTGGCGCGCTTGAACGGCTCGGAGACGCGCTGCACGCGCTCGACGACATCCATGGACTCGAGCAGGAACGGGTCGATCTTGGTCGTGTCGCCCACCAGGCCGATGATGGTCTCGTTCTCGCCGCGTGAGACGTCGGTCTTCAGGCCCTTTTTCTCAATCCAGCTGACGATGTGGCTGACGGCCTCGTCGCTGGCGCTCTCTTTTAAAATTGCAATCATGGTGTGCCTCTCACCTCGATGGATAACCCTTGCAAAAACGGCCCGCATCGCGAGCCGTGTACATATGGTGCATGAGAGTTTATACTATCTGACTCGCTTTTGCCTTCTAAAGTGGGCCGTTGAGCCGCGTCTTCCTCGGAATTGCAAAGCTTTTTCTTTTATTTTGATAGCCCGTGGTGCACTTGGGTATAATGCCAAACGTTGGCCCTATTAGCTCAGGGGATTAGAGCGTCTGCCTCCGGAGCAGAAGGCCGTTGGTTCGAATCCAACATGGGGCACCATTCCAATTTTGCTCGAACCCGCTGGATGTCCAATCTGGCGGGTTCGCCCTTTTTGTCGTAGTTCAGCGTGACCAGTATCTCGTCCTCCGAGACGGCCGCCTGCCAGACGAACGCCTTCAGCAGCGTCGCGTCGTCGAGCGCCGTCCCGCACTGCAGGAAGTCGGCGAAGCGCTCCGGGTCTATCCGCTCGTCCGTGATGGCCTCGAGGTCGTACCTCGCGCGCGCCTGCTGCTCCTCGAGCTCGGCTATGCGCTCGTTCACGCCCGGCGCTATCACGCCCTGCTCGATGGCGTTGAGGATGTTCCTCAGGCCCCTCTCTGCGGCCCTGAGCGAGTCCTCGGCCTGCCTGCGGCGCGCCCGCACCTCGGCCGTGTCCGCGCGCTCCGCTACCATGTTGGCTATCTGCAGCGCCTCGCCGCGGTCGCCGAGCAGCCCGCGCAGCGCCGAGGCTATGGAGCCCTCGAGCTCCTCGCGCCTGATGTTGCGGACGCACGACCCCGGGCAGCTGTAGTACTCGTACTTTACGTTGTTGCGGCCCCTGCCGCTCACGCCCTGCAGGTTCCTGCCGCATTCCGCGCACAGTGCCGTCCCCGCAAGGGCGAAGTCGCCCCAGTTCTCGCTCGAGCGCTGCTTGCGGCACTTGATTCCCTGGACCTCCATGAACGTCACCTCGTCCACTATCGCCGGCATCCCGCCCTCGCGGACGATGCCTCCCCACTCGTACCTTCCCGTGTACCTGCGGTCGCGCAGCATCTGCTGCACCATCGCCTGGCCGCACGGGTTGCCCTTGCGCGTCCTGAGGCCGCGCCGAGCGAACTCGCGCGCTATCGCGTTCATGGACATGCGCTCAAGCCTCAGCGCGAAGGCCTCGCGCACCCACGCAGCCTGCGCCTCGTCGACCTCGTACTCGTCGTCCCCGTTCCTGCGGTATCCGAAGATGCGCACCCCGTTGGTCTTGCACTTGAGGGCGTTGCCCTCCATGCCGCGCTTGGTCCTGATGGCGGTCTTCCTCGACTCGCAGGCGGCGAGCCCCTCGAGCAGCTTCTCGTAGATGATGCCCTCCGGGCTGTCCGGTATCTGCTCGAGCGCCGAGACCAGCTTGACGCCGTGCGTGGCGAGCTCGCGCTTGTATATCGGCGCGTCGTACTCGCCGCGGCTGAAGCGGTCCATCATGTAGACCAGGACGATCTCGCTCTCGCCTGCGTTGGCTATCATCCGCTGGAACTCGGGGCGGTCGTCGGTGCGCCCCGACACGGCGCGGTCGCAGTACTCCGCCGCGACCTCGTAGCCCTCGCGCGCGCACCACTCGCGGCAGACGCGCAGCTGGTCCTCGATTGAGGCCTCGCGCTGCCTGTTGCACGAGAACCTCGCGTATATCACTGCCCTCTTTGGCATAATGTGTATGTCACCCTTCCTTCACGTTGTTGAGTTTGCATGGGTGTACTGGTTGGATGCCCCGTCGGCTAAAGCGGTACCGGCGCTGCCGACGGGGCTCTTTTGTGTTTACTCGCGGTACGACTCTGCTCTATCGAGTAGGTCGTCCACGGATATTCCCATGGCTTGAGTAACCTTTCTCACGACACTAACCTTCGGGTCTCTTATCTTTCCGCTGAAAAGCTGTGAGACGTGGGCGTCTGATAGGCCCGATTTTCGGCAAACGTCGACCTGTCGCATGCCGAGCTCAGCAATGTATTCATTCAGTGCGCGCGCCAGCTGCATGTCGTGAGCTTCCCAGGCGCCAGTTCCTAGCAGCTCGTCCGCTGAGCATCCATAGAACCTTGCGAGCTTGGCAATCTTGTCGCCACTTGTCGTGCGCGCGCCATTCTCCATCATTGAATAGCTGGATACGGAAACGCCCAATATCGATGCGACTTCCGCCTGCTTAGCTCCGTGCTTCAGTCTGGCTTCTCTCAGCCTTAATCTTGCGGTCATCGTGGCTATCACTCTCCAAGCGTTTTCCTTGCCATTTCATCGAGAGATACGCCCAGTGCGTCAGCTATGGCCTTTGCTTTCCCCAACGTTGGTTCCTTGGCCCTTCCGCTGATGAGCGCAGAGACCGTTGAGCGCGGTGAGCCGATTTTGGCGGCTAGCTCCGCCTGTGACATCCCTGCCTTATCTAAGTAATGGGCAAGTACGTAGCGGTATTCCATGTCGTGGCTATCCCTATTCCTTCAGCAGGTTTCTCTCAAGTGAAGCTGCGACATCAAGAAGCACTGCGCGGCCAGTCTTGTCGAGTGAGTAGAAAATGGCAGTAAGCCTGTCCGCATCACATCCGGTCGCATCGTCTATCACCTGGGGCAGGCTGTCTTCCGACAAGCTCGTCAAGGCTGATTTTGTAGTAGTCGGCAAGTCGACAGAGGACATCGGAATCAGCTTCTCTGACCTCGCGTTCATAGTTTTGGTAGGTCTTCTTCGGAATGCCGAGGACCTTTGCAACGTCTTCCTGCGTCAAATGGCGCATCCGGCGGTATTCCTTGAGCAGCATCGCTTCCTAACTTCCTTCAATCTGATCTGTATTTAACGCATCCCGCTCTCTTTTTCTAATGGAAAAGTCTCGGCGAGGCCTTTTGCAGTGGCCATTAAAGCCTTTTGGCCGTCTTTACTCATTGAGTTAAATAGATTCAAAAGCTCGCGATCAGGTCCGCCAATTTGTTCACCGTCACCTTCTTCAAGGTCGAACAGCTCTCCGATGGTGCATTTGAAATAACGGGCAAACTCAGCCGCCGTGTCCATGTCGGGGCTAGTGTTTCCAAGCTCATAGTTTTGATAGGTCCGGTATTTGAGGCCGAACACGTTCGCGACCTCTTTTTGCGTCAACCCAGAACGCTGCCGAAGGTCTTTAAGACTCATAGCTATTCCTAAACGTAAACGCCAGTCTGAGCATCATTAGATATATGCAAAGAAAGCGATCTTGCAACATCGAGCAATACCGCTCGACCTTCTGCGCTTAATTCATCAAAGAGCTGATCAAGTTCACGGCGCTGCATATCAAATTCTCTTGCGCATACGTCGGTCATCAATATGTAATCAACGTTTGAGTTGAACAAACGGGCCGCTTCGATAAGCTGCTCGCCATTCATGATGACTCGCCCCTGTTCCCAGTTTCTATATGTACCGAGGGAAACGCCGAAGGCCTCGGCGGCATCCTGCTGCTTATAGCCGGCTGCCTTACGAACCTCCTTCAACCGCGTATGCATATCTCACGCCCTCCTTAGAATCTGTAAACGCTTACTTCTTATAGTTCGCATAGTACCAATATAAAGCGCAATTGTACAGATTTCTTCTTGACATGTACTAGTACCGTGCGTACTATAAAGCTCGTAAGTACTAACCAGATGCATAGTTGATAGGAGGAAGTACCAATGAGGAACCTAGCATCTGAGCGTACGCGTCTCGGACTGAAGCAAGCGGAGGCGGCTTCAAAGCTCGCCGTATCTCCTAAAACGCTTGCGAAATACGAGAACGACCCAAGAAGCATGCCAGGAGACTTTATCTACCGTGCATGCCGATTCTATGGCTGTAACGCCAGCTACCTGCTCGACATGTGCGATGAGCGAGCCGTAAACGCTATGGCTGCGGTCTAAATGGCCAGCGAGGCCAAGCAGCAGGAGAACAAGCCCAAGACCCCGCGCGAGATAGCGCTCGACGCCATGTGCTCGACGCTTCGGGCGGCGTATCGGGAATGGGAGAGGAAGGAGGGGAGCAAGAGACAGTGAGGCTATGGTCGACACGTGAAATCCGGTACCTGAGGGAGCACGCCGGCGACGGAGCCAAGGAGATAGCCAAGGCGCTGGGCCGCAGCACCGACGCGGTCAAGTGGCAGGCGCGCAGATGCGGAATATCGCTCCGTCAGCGCTGGATGTGCCCGAAGTGCGGGCGCACGACGTTCAAGCCGCTGAACAGGGCAAACGGCTGGTGCGCGGAGTGCACTAAGGAGAGCCACGTGGCAGACCTCAGGGAGCAGGCCAGCGCGATGCGCGAGGAGGCGGCGAGGGCAAAGCGGAACGACAGGGAGCGGCAGAGGTGCTACAGCGCCAAGAGCCGCGCCAAAAAAGTCCCAAAATAGCCACCCTAAAAGCCACACCTGCATCTACCTGCGTAAACATCAGAAGGGAACACAAGATGTGCACATACAAAGAAGCGAGCGCCCCCAGCTACCAACTTGTGAGCACTCGCCGAAACAGCCCCAGACATGAGGCTCAGACCATCATAGCACCCAAGTCATACCGACCGACCGCCCGCGAGCAGCTCGACTCCGATGCGTTCAGGGCGGGAGCCATGGTCGGCTTCATCGCCGCCGCGGTCCTGTTCGCGGCGGTCCTGACCGTCTTCGTCCTCCCGACGATGGACGGCGCGGTCCAGGCCGCCAAGGCCGCATGCGCTGCGGGGGCCGTCAATGCGTAACGACGAGAGATACCGCCAGAAGCCGATGAGCAACCAGCTCGAGATATTCGGCCTCGGCGCGGACGGCGAGCAGGACATGGCCGAGGCGCGCGCATGGATAGGCGAGCACCCGCGGGCGTGGGACTTCATGGTCGAGCAGGCCACCCGCCTCAATCGCAAGGGCTACGTCTCGATCAACTACCTGATCCACATGGTGCGCAACGAGCTGCACGTCGGCGTTAAGAACGGCCTCGCGCCGAGCCTCGCCCGCATCATGGAGGCGCGCTACCCGCACCTGAGGCACGCGTTCAACAAGCACCGCTCCAAGAGCGACGGGTTCGTCGATGAGTAGGAGCAGGAGGACCGCTAGGGACGCAGGCACGAGGTTCGAGCGACTGGTCGCCGACTACCTCGCCGGGAGGCTGGGGAGCGACATCGACAGGCAGGTCAAGACCGGCTCCAGGGACACGGGCGACATCCGCGGCGTGTCGATGGCCGGGCGGGGCATCGCAATCGAGTGCAAGGACTACCAGGGAAGGCACGAGCTGCCCAAGTGGCTGCGCGAGGCGGAAACCGAGCGTAGGAACCGCGGGGCGGACTACGGCGTGGTCGTCTGGAAGCGCCGCGGGACCGCCATTCCCGGCGAGCAGTTCGTGACCATGACATTGGAGACGTTCGCGGCGATGCTCGCGGGCGCAGGCAGGGAGGAATAGCAATGGAGAGCACAAACATACCGGTGGAGATCGAGGCCAAGTTCAAGCAGGCCACCGTTAAGGGCGGCGTCGCCGTCCTGCAGTTCGAGGTCGACACGGAGGACAGCGCGGCGTTCGACGCCATCCGCAAGAGCGGCGAGGAGGTCTGGCTGTCCATCCAGAGCAAGCAGCCCCAGATCCTGTTCGTGAGCCACGACGGGGAGGTGACCGAGTGATGGAGGACTACAAGGGGATGTTCGCCGAGCTGGCCGACCTCGCCACGGAGGAGCAGGCGATGTTTACCATCTCGGTCATAACGAAGTCCGACGAGGCGTTCGACAAGTTCATAGACGCGCACGAGAGGCTCGCCAAGTGGATCGTCGAGCACGCGGTGGTCATCGACGAGGCGCTAACCGAGAGGAAGTACAACCGGATGCTCAACGAGGAGGTCAGGTAATGGCTGGGGAGAACGGGGCCGAGGAGGTCGTGGCCGAGGTCATCGAGGAGCAGGGGGCGCCCGACCTCGTCGTCACATACTCGCCGTCCGTCATCAGCGCGAACTTCGACGCGATGGAGGACAGCATCCGCGCGAAGGTCGCGGACTACGAGGGCGCCAAGTACGACCTGACCAAGGACGAGTCCATCAAGGAGGCCAAGAACGACCGACTCTACCTCAACGGCCTGAAGAAAGAGATAGAGGAGCGCCGAAAGGCCGTGAAGCGCGAGTACAACAAGCCGCTCGCCGCCTTCGAGAAGCGCTGCAAGGAGATCACGTCCATCATCGACGGCGCGTCGGACGGCATCAAGGCGCAACTAGACCAGGCCGAGGAGGACCGCAAGTCCCGCGCAATGGCCAAGCTCAAGGAGCACTACGAGACGTTCGCGGAGCTCCTCGCGCCGGTCGTGCCGTATGAGCGCCTCCACGAG
Organism: uncultured Collinsella sp.; assembly: GCA_937966215.1. Lineage (GTDB taxonomy): Bacteria > Actinomycetota > Coriobacteriia > Coriobacteriales > Coriobacteriaceae > Collinsella. The sequence continues at coordinate 27,689 of CALCKK010000035.1, forward strand.
AAGCAGTGGCTCAACAAGGGCTTCGGCGAGGTGAAGGCGAAGAAGGCGCTCGAGGCCAAGGTCTCCGCCGTCGCGCGCGACTGGGACACGCTCAAGGCGCAGCGCGACTCCATGGCCCACTACGAGGTCGCCGAGCGCGAACTGTTCCGCACGCTCGACCTGGGCTCGGCGCTCAACGCCGCCCGCGCCGCGGACGAGGAGGACGCCCGCATCGCCGCCATGCGCGAGGCGGTCGAGTCCAAGCCAGCGCCGCGCCCCGCGATGAGGCGCCAGGCGGAACCCCCCGTCGCGGCGCGCCCCGAACTGCGCTGCGCGTGGACGGTCGAGATCCCGTCCGCGACCCGCTCGCAGATGGAGCTGCTCGCCGCGGCGCTGCGCGAGCGCGGCATCACCGGCACCATCAAGTGCAAGGGGGTGTGCTAGATGGCCGACGAGAAGATGACGCTCTCCCAGGCGATAGCCAAGGTGCAGCGCTCCGTGACCGTCCCCAAGGCGCGCTACAACGCCTTCGCGAAGTTCAGTTACCGCTCGTTCGAGGACATCCTTGCAGCGCTCAAAGAGCCCTGCAAGGAGGCCGGCGTGGCGTTCACGCTCCACGACAACATCTGCAAGGTGGGCGAGCGCTACTACGTCGAGGCGACGTGCACCCTGTTCTTTGTGGACGGGCACGGCGAGAAGAAGGAGTTCAAGGCCTACGCCCGCGAGGCGGAGCACAAGAGCGGCTCCGACGACGCGCAGGTGACCGGGATGGCGTCGAGCTACGCGCGCAAGTACGCGCTCTGCGGCCTGTTCGCCATCGACGGGCAGAGCGACCCGGACGCGCTCTCGGACAAGCCCGAGAAGGAGCCGCCCGAGAGCGGCGGCTTCGCGGCGAAGTGCAAGGCCTGCGGCACGGCCTACACCTTCGAGTCGAAAGAGCAGTACGAGGAGTTCAAGAAGCACCCCGGCTGCTGCGCCACGCCGACGTGGCGCGTCCTGTAGGCCATGCAGGACATGTACGCGCAGCGCGAGGAGCTGTTCGAGCGCCTCATGGCGGAGCTGGACACGCTCAGGCGGACGGGGCAGCAGTACGCCGAGAACGAGGCGGACTACCGAAAGGCGCTGCGCGTCGCCATCCTCGAGGAGCGCTCCAAGGGCACGCCGGTGACCATCATCGGCGACCTGTGCCGGGGGCGCGATGAGATAGCCGAGAAGAAGCAGCTGCGCGACTGCGCGGAGGCGCTCTACAAGGCATCGAGCGAGGCGATCATGGCCCTCAAGCTGCGAATCAAGACAGTGGACGCCGACATCCAGAGGACATGGACGAGCGGCGGAGAGGAGACATACAGATGAGCATCAACAGAGTGGTCGTGTCGGGCAACCTGACTCGAGACCCCGAGCTGCGCGCCACGCCGGGCGGCACGCAGGTGCTGGGCTTCGGCGTGGCCGTCAACGACCGCCGCCGCAACCAGCAGACGGGGGAGTGGGAGGACTACCCCAACTTCATCGACTGCACCATGTTCGGCAACCGCGCCGAGGCGCTCTCGCGCATCCTGCGCAAGGGCATGAAGGTCGCCATCGAGGGGAAGCTGCGCTACAGCTCCTGGGAGGACAAGAACGGGGGCGGCAGGCGCTCAAAGATCGAGATCATCCCCGACGAGGTCGTCCTCATGAGCCAGAACCCCAACGGGCAGCAGGCACAGCAGTACGCTCCGCAGGGCTACCGGCAGCAGGCGTACCCGCCGCAGCCCACCCCGCAGGCATATGCCCCGCAGCCGGCGCCGCAGCAGCCCGCGCCGCAATGGAACGCCCAGCAGGCCTACCAGCAGGCCCCGCAGGCGGCACCGCAGCGGCCCCAGCAGGCACCGCAGGCCGCGCCGCAGCAGCCCGCGCCGCAATGGAACGCCCAGCAGGCCTACCAGCAGGCCCCGCAGGCGGCACCGCAGCGGCCCCAGCAGGCACCGCAGGCCGCGCCGCAGCCGGCACCGCAGCAGCCGGCACCCGCCCAGCCGCAGCTGGACGTGTACGACGAAGACATCCCGTTTTAGCGGCGAGGGGATGCAAATCCTAGATTCCCTGGTCGACGGGCCGCTCCTTCTCGGGAACCGTAGGGAGGGCGACGAGCTGATAGGCATGATCGTCCGGTACCTGCGCACCGGGGAGGCGCCGGAGCCGCGCACGGACAGCCAGAGGGCCATCCTCGCCGCCGTGCGGCCCGTCATGGAGACCTCCCGCTCACGCATCGTGGCGGGGAGCAACGGGGGAAGCAAACAGCCAAGCAAAACGACAAGCAAACAGCCAAGCAAACCGGAAAGCAAAACGGAAAGCAAAGCCGCAAGCAAACGACCAAGCGAAGAGGAAGAGGAAGAGGAAGTAGGAATTACGGAGAAAGGGAAGGGGAAACGGGCGCGTTTCCGCGCCCCCTCGCCCGCGGATGTCCGCGAGTACGCGGCAGCCTACGCCGAGTCCAAGGGCATCGCGCTCGGCTCCATCGACTTCGACCCCGACCACTTCGTCGACTACTACGAGTCCAAGGGCTGGAAGGTCGGCAAGGCCCCGATGAAGGACTGGAAGGCCACGGTGCGCAACTGGCTGAGGTCCTCGAAACCGAGAGGAAAGGAGGTATCGGGCGATGACTACAGCGTCTACGACTAGCCCGAAGTTCCGCATCTGCCCGCACTGCGGCAAGGTGCTCCAGGCGAGGTACACCGACGCGCTCGCCGAGGTCACGGGCATCAGGATGTTCTGCGGCTACGAGGAGTGCGACTGCGCCGGGGCCGAGGCCGACAGGCGCGATGCCGAGGAGCGCGCAGCCCGCAAGGCGGCGGAGGACAGGGCAGAGGCCCTGAGGCGCCGCTACCTGCGCACCGGCGTCCCGGAGCGCTACCTATCGCTCGACCACGTCAAGGCGGGGGCGCTCGCCGACAAGATGGGCCGCGGGAAGTGGCTCTACCTCTGGGGAGACGTCGGCACCCGCAAGACCACCTGCGCGGCGGCTATCGCCAAACGCCTCGCCGACTCCGGCTCGCAGGTCCTGATGGTGCCGATGTACCGCATCCTCGACGAGATCCAGCGCAGCTTCCACGACGGGGGCGACCCGCTGAAACGCTACTGCGAGGCCCGGTACCTCATCGTCGACGACCTCGGGAAGCGCAGGCCGACGGGGTTCGTGCTCGACAGCCTGTTCCAGCTCGTCGACCGGCGCTACTCGGCGATGCTGCCGACGTGCGTCACGACGCAGTACCGCCCGGGCGAGCTGGTCCGCAGGCTCGCGGAACAGGGTGACCCGGACACCGCCAAGGCCATCGTGTCCAGGCTCCGGCACGGAGCCGAGGTCGTGGAGTTCACCGGCCCGGACGGGAGGCTCTCATGATCCTCGACGCGGGCCTGCTGAGGGGATGGCCGAAGGAACGCGCCGAGCTGTACGGCAAGCCCCACCTCGGGGCGAGGTACACGCACGACACGGCATACGAGCCGACGCAGGCCCGGTGCGCGGTGTGCGGCAGGCGCGCCTCCAACTGCCACCACGTCGCGAGGCGCTCGTGGGGTAAGACGTTCAGGCTCGTCACGCCGAACGGGGTGTGGGAGCTGCGCAGCCCGCTGTTCGCCCTGTGCGGCTCCGGCACGACCGGGTGCCACGGGAAGTTCCACGACGGCGGCCTCAGGGCCGAGTGGGTATGGCGCACCGGGGCGGCCGAGGAGGCATGGTGGTCCGGCACGCTGCTCAGGGAGTACCCGCCGCACAGCCCAGACCTCTACATGTTCGGCTACTGGGCCATCACCGACCGATACGGAAACGAGATCATCCGAGAGGTGAAATGACGATGGAGATCAACAACTGCGAGCAGTACGTGCTCGCCGAGCTCGACTGCGAGCAGCGCCGCAACGAGCGCCTCGTGGCCGAGAACAACAAGCTGGCCAAGCAGCTCGACGCCATGACAAAGAGGGCCAACGGCTACAGACGGATCATCAACCGCGACAAGACGCCCATCGAGGCGCTCGCGGACAGGGTCATGCGCGAGGAGATGCTGACCCGCTTCACCTACGCCGAGGTCACGGACGTCAGGAGCGCGCTCAGCGGCAGGCTGCTCGGCTTCGACGAATGGTGCCACGATGCGATGCGATATGTGGCACTGGCGGACGGCGTCGGCGAGGAGGAGTTCACCCGGTTCATGTGCCGGGACCTCAAGAAGATCTACGACGAGAAGGTGGCCAGATGTGCCGAGTAGGGGCCGCCGTGCCCGACATGAGCGGCAGGTCAGGCCGATGAATGACGAGAGGGCCGTCGCCGCGGCCATCCACGCCGGGCTCCAGGGCGATGACGTGACCGACCTGTACACGGGCGACTGCAGGGGCTGCGGCGAGTGCTGCTCGCGCTTCCTGCCCGTGAGCCCGTTCGACCGGATGCGCCTCGAGGCTTACGTGCGCCGGAACGGAATCGAGCCCGCCGAGCCCAGGGCGGAGTACGACCTGCTGTGCCCGTACCTGACGGACGGGCGCGAGTGCGCGGTCTACGCCGCGAGGCCAGAGATCTGCCGCGCCTACCGGTGCGACAGGCACAAGAGGGGCGAGCTGGGCATGTTCTTCGGCGTTGAGTGCGCCGAGGTGACCGACATGCGCGAGCTAGCGGAATCAATGGCCGGCGACGTCTGCGAATGCGAATAGGAACCGAATGAAAGGAATACCGATGACCGACGAGAAGAAGACCGGCGAGACGTTTGAAGCGCCATACCCCGGGACGCTTAGCTGGGCGGCGACGCGGTTGCTGGAGGCAATCGGCGATGCCGCGAATGCCGCCGCCGAGATGCTGTGGGAGAGCATCTCCCGCGTGTTCCGAGACGCCCGCCGTCTCATGAGGAAGCTCGCGAAGGCGCTCGACCCGAAGTGGCGACGCCGCCGCCGTCGCGCACTCGCCCGTTCGCGCCGCAACAACCTGTACCTGAAGAGCATCGGGAGGTGCCGGTGATGGGCGGCAAGTACAGGAAGGAGCGGGGGAATGGCTAGGAACGTCTACGGCGGCTACTGCCGCGAGTGCGGCAGGTGGACGCCTCCCGGGTTCGGGCACTTCGAGCGCTACCGCGGCGGATGGCGCGTCCACTGCGTCGAGTGCGCGAGCGGGCGGAAGCTGCCGCCCGAGGGAGACCAGGCGGCGCGGGACATGCGGCGCCACGTCAGGAACATGGTAAACGACGGAAGGTACGGGAAGAGGGGATGCAGATGACGGGGAACGAGAGGCCGGACATCTACGCGGACGGGCTCCGGGAGGAGCGCTGCGAGAACTGCTCGCACTGCGGCGCTACGGTGCTGCGCACCATCCACGGCGTGGAGCGCACCGAGTACGAGTGCGAACGCAGGCCCGAGTTCGTGCACCGCACGCAGGCCGAGGCCATATGCAACTACTGGGAGGCGCGATGATCGTAATCGACTGGAACGGGGAGGCCCGGGACATCCTAAAGGCCGCGAGGGCCGTCGGCTACCTCGAGGGCATGTACGACGTGGCCGTCGTCAGGAAGTGGGTGGCGTAGATGCGCGTCCTAATCGCCTGCGAGGAGTCACAACGCGTAGCGCTCGAGTTTCGCAAAATGGGACACGAGGCTTACAGCTGCGACCTTGAGGAAGCGGGGGGGGGGTCACGACCTCATGCACCTCAACGTCGACGCCCTCCAGATGCTCAAGCTCAAGTGGGACCTGGTGATCGCGCACCCGCCATGCACGTACCTCACCGTCACCGGCAACCGCTGGTTCGACGAGGGGAAGTACGGCGACAGAGCGCGCGAACGCAAGGCTGACCGCGAGGCCGCCGTCGAGTTCTTCATGGCGTTCGCCGAGTGCAATGCACCGCACGTCGCAATCGAGAACCCCGTCGGCTGCATGAGTACCAGATGGCGCAAGCCAGATCAGATCGTGCAGCCGTACATGTTCGGCGACCCGTACGAAAAAAAGACGTGCCTGTGGCTGAAGGGACTCGATCCGCTCAAACCGACTGATGAGGTCGAGCCTGAGCCGCGCAAGGTATTCAAATCAGGCAACTCCATGCCTGCATGGTACGCGGATGCGTGGCATCTGCCGCCACACGAACGCGCCAAGGTTCGCAGCCGCACGTTCCCGGGCATCGCAAAGGCGATGGCCCGCCAGTGGTGCGAACAGATAGGGATGGATGGAGTTTAACGCCAGATAGGAGAAAACGATGGTTCACTTACCAAAGGACGCCGAAGGGAGAGAGATTCCGAGGAGAACCGAGGTGATGTATGACATCAACGGCAAAAAGGTGCACATCACCAGCTTCACGTACAGATGTGATGTCCTCGGCCTTTGGGCGCAGTGGAAAGTGTTCAGCCCGGACATTAAGGGCGAGGAAGAAGGGATGCTCCCGGCAGACAGTCTTTACCTAACCCCGCCCGACAGCTGGAAAAAGCTGGAGGATGACTTGGATAGGTGTATCAAAGCGGACAGCCTTTGCGCGTACAACCCGTCACAAGAATGTTCCGCGTGCATCCTGCCAAGGGATAGTCAATGCCATTGCGATTCGCTGGCACTCAAGGAAATCAAGGAACGCATCCGCAAGCTAAGGGGTGAGGGCGAATGATTACCGATGAAGAGCGCCGCAATGTGGCGGCGAATATACGAAATGCAGCCAACAGGCGCAAAGACGACCTGAACGACGACCCGGACTACTCTCCGTTCGCCGCTCTACAAGTCGTTTCCTGCGGAGTTCGCGGGTTTCCGCGCTACAAAGACCTGTTGCATCTCGCCGACCTAATCGACCGCCCGACATGTCACAACATCGCCGACTACACCAAGGAATCATTCAAGTGCTCAAGGTGTGGATGCCGCGTGTTGGTGCCTGGCGACAGGCCTGACGGCGTGCTCGTCGTGACCTCCGAGGCGTTCCCAGTCGACTGGTACTCGTGCCCGGTCTGCGGGGCGGTGGTCCTCGATGATTAGCGACAAGGAGCGCAGGCGAGCTGTGGCCGAGTTGCGCGAAGCATCGACCGGGGCATACCGTCACGTTGATTCACTCGATGTAATTGCAGGCTCTGTCGGTGTCGAGGTGGCCGGCAAGTTCAGCCACGAGGTTGAGAACGAGACGTACGCGGCCCTTGCAGACCTAATCGACCGAGGCGAGTGCGAGAACGTCTACGACGGGAGCGTACAGGACTCCTGCGACAACGGTTTCAAGTGCTCGGTCTGCGGCTGCAAGGTCGAGGACGAGGAGCACTACCGCGTGAGCGGCGTCTGGAACTATTGCCCGCAGTGCGGGAGGACGGTCGTGAAGCCATGAGTATGGAGTACGTTCTGGACGCCGACAAGATCGCCCATTGGCGCATCGACAACCACGTCCCGCTGAAGCAGCTGGCGCGCGCCGCCGGGGTGAACCTCAGCAGCCTGAGCCACGCCATCCGCGGCGGCAGGGAAGTGAAGATGAACCTGCTGCTCAATCTGGCGGAGGCGATGGGCGAAGACCCGCGGGACATCGTGAAGCCCAAAGCACTTGCAAGTCAGGAGACAAAATGAGATTCGAGATCATTGAGCGCCACATCATCGACGTGCCGGACAGCGAGCTCACGGACGGCGGGCGCCCACTGGGTGAGATGGCGCTCACCGATGTTCTCGACGCCATCGCGGAGAACCCGCGCAGGTTCATCGAGCAGTACGAGGTGTACCGCGATGAGGTGATTCGCCTTGGGGGCAAGCTGTGATCCGGGCTACAACCTCCCGGACGGATGCACCGACGCGGCAATCGACAGGCGCTTCGGGGAGCGCGGCCCGACCTGCGCCGAGTGCGCCAAGATGTACGAGTGCTGCTGCGACTACGGCATCTGCGAGGTGGAGTTCGACGACGCCTTCTGGGAGAGGTTCGACGGGGCGGACGCGGAGCCGGGCGACGTCGCATACTGGGCGCTCCCGTGGATAGCTGACCACATGAGGGACATGCAGGAGGAAGCGTGCGACATGTTCTGTGGCTGATGCCGCTGGCGGCGCTCTCGGCGCTGCTGGCGTGGGCGGCGAGGTCCGCATGGGCGCTCGCCGTGGTTCTGACCGTTCTCGTGCGCATGGCGTGCGGGTGAGATTGGAGGATTGAATGGACGAGATCGGAAGGCTGATCGGCAGGCTCATCGGGTGCCTCATCATGACGGTGCTCGTGTTGCTGTGCGTCGCCGCAGTGCTGTGGTGCATGCAGCTGGTCGTGGGGCTGGTCGCATGAGTGCGGGCGAGAGGGTGGCGCGGCAGCTCCGCGACGCCGCGGCCCTGCTGGAGTCCATGGCGGAAGACGTGGCGGGGGACATCGACGAGAGGTTCGTGCTGCCTCCCATAACGCTCACCATCAAGATAGGAAGCACCGATGAGACCCCGACCCTGTCGGTGAAGAAGGACTACCTCGCGAGGAAGCGCCTGGCATGACGTGGAGCTCCAACGGCAACGCCGAGCGCAAGCTCAAGGCGAGGCTCCGCGCCGAGGGCAGGCCGTGCCACATATGCGGACAGCCCATAGACTACAGCCTGCCGCCCGGCACGCCGTGGAGCTTCGAGGCCGACCACGTGGTGCCGAGGGCGAGGGGCGGCGCGGTGCTGGACTACGCGAACCTCGACGCGGCGCATCGCATCTGCAACCAGAGGAAGGGCAAGCACATGCCGGGCGACGCGAGGCCCGTCGAGATAAGGCGCACGAGGCTGTTCTGAAGGCTCGAGACAACTGAATAGGCGGGGCTGAAAAGCCTAACTGGAGGCGCGGTCGTTTGCTCGGCTGCGCCTCACTGCTTTTCCGGGGCGCTGAGCCGCCGATGGCGGGGGCATAGCCCCTCCCCGGGGGTGCACGGACACCCGCATGCTACAGGACCGATTTCCCCCCGCCCCATGCCTCCAGGGCGGGGGTAGGCCGCGAATCTCACCCGCATCGCACAATGCGGGCACGAGAAAGGAGGCCGTGATGCCGGAGATTCCGGAATCGGTCGCATCCGACGACTATCAATCGCAGATCTGGGCGAGCATCACCGCATCGGGGCGCTTCTCCGACGAGGACGCGCCGAACCTCGCGCTGCTGTGCTACTGGCACGCCGTGGCGAAGGCCGCGGAGGACGCGATGAGCAGGGGCAAGTCCGTGAAGGTGCTCGACCCCGTCGGCTACAAGCCCGTCAAGGCGAAGAACGGGCGGCACGCCATCATGGAGCGCCCGCACCCCGCCGTGTCCGTGCTCAAGCAGGCGACAGCCGAGATACGCGCGCTCAACGAGCTGCTCGGGCTGTCGCGCAAGGCGGTGCCCATCCAGGTGCAGCAGGCGCGTCCGCAGAGCGACGGCGCTAGGGTGCTGAGCCTCATGTTCGCCGACCGCGAGCGCAAGGCCAAGGCGGCGGGCGCCTGATGGAGCCCAGGCAGACGCCGACATACGAGGCCAACGTCCCGGAGGACCTCAGCGGCGACGGCGGGATGGCCTGCGAGCTCGCGACCGCCTACTTCGGCGACCCGCTGCCGTGGCAGCCGCACCTGCTCGACGCGATGCTGGCCCGCGACGCGCGCGACAAGTACCTGCTGCGCACGCTGGGCATCTCCATCCCGCGCCAGAACGGAAAGAGCTGGGTCGTGCGCGCCAGGTGCTTCTACGGCGCGCTCAACGGCGAGAAGATCCTGTACACCTGCCAGCACGGCGACACCTCCGACCAGATGTTCAAGGAGCTGTCCCAGCCATTCGAGGACGAGGACGAGACCGAGCTGCACGACCTCCTGCTCGCCGTGCGCAAGACGAACGGGCAGCAGGCCATCAGCCTCAAGAACGGCGGACTCATTCGCTTCACCACCCGCACCAACTCGCTGGCGCGAGGCAAGACCTACGACGTGCTCATCTACGACGAGGCGCAGGAGCTCACGGACACGCAGCAGGCGGCGTCCCTGCCTGCAATCTCGGCGAGCGCGATGCACAACCCGCAGACCATCTACCTCGGAACGCCGCCAGGCCCCGACAACGTCGGCACGGTGTTCCGCGACCTCCACGACGACGTGCACGACGGCGAGTCCGAGATGGCGTGGATCGAGTGGGGCGCGGACGAGATAGGCAACGTCCACGACGAGTCGAGATGGTACGAGTTCAACCCGTCCATGGGCACCGTGCTCAACTACGAGGCCGTCAAGGGCGAGTCCGAGCAGATGCAGCCCGACGTGTTCGCGCGCGAGCGTCTCGGATGGTGGGCGAAGACGGGAGGCTCGCTCCTCTACGCCCTGTCCTCCAAGAAGTGGGACGGGTGCCGGCGCGACTCAGCGCCCACCGGCGGAAAGCTCGCCTTCGGCGTGAAGTTCTCCGTGGACGGCTCACGCGCCGCGGTGTCCTGGGCGCTCGCCGACAGGGACGGACCGTCCTACGTCGAGCTGTACGACGTGATGGGCGCTTCGGGCGGAACGGTCGCGATCTCGGACATGCTCCTGCGCAACCGAGACGAGATCGCGTGCGTCTGCATCGACGGCAAGTCCGGAGCGGACGCGCTCAAGCGGCGGATGCTCGACGGCGGCTTCAGCAAGTGCGCACTCGAGATGGGAACCCCGGCAATCGTGCAGGCTGCGGCGTCGATGCTCAAGGACGAGGTCGACTCGGGCACGCTCTCGCACATCGAGTCGCCGGCGCTCGACGACTCGGCGCGCAAGTCGCTCAAGCGCGACATCGGCAGGGACGGGTGGGGCTTCGAGGACGGTCCCGACTCCATCGCCGCCCCCATCGAGTCCGCATCGCTCGCCCTCTGGGCGGCGAGAACAACGAAACGAGACCCGCGAAGGGAACAGGAGGCCAGCTTCTGATGGCAGCAGTGAACATGGAACTGGCGGGGCAGGTAGCATCCGCCGCAGGCTTGGAGCCGGGCGACGCGGCGCTCGTCCGCGAGCTCATGACCGTCTGGCGCGAGCACCGCGCCAGCAATCTCGAGCGAGAGGACTACTACCTCGGGCACGTGTCGGTGAAGGACCTCGGCATCGCCATGCCGGCGAGCCTCGCCAAAAAGATCAACCCGCGCGTCGACTGGCCCCGCAAGGCCGTGCACGCCCTGGCGGACCGCTCCATCTTCAACGGTTACACGTGCGCGGACGAGCAGACGAGCAAGGCCCTCCGCGCCATCTGCGAGTCGAACCAGCTGGAGCGCCTCTACCGCAAGAACCTCATCGGCGAGCTGAAGCACTGCTGCGGCTTCTGGACCGTGACGGACGGCGGCGGCTACCCGGTCATCTCGGCATACCCCGCCACCGCGGCGGCGGCCCTGTGGGACGACGCTCGCAAGGCCATCAGGGCGGGCATCGTCGTGGCTGAGTCCAAGAAGATGCCAGGCGACACCGAGCGCGTGCCGACCGTGGTGCACCTGCTCACCGACGACAGCCTCGTGGTGCTCACGCGCGACGGCGGCTCGTGGGTAGCCGAGTACCGCGAGCACTCGATGGGGCGCTGCCTCATGGAGCCGATGGCACACGGCGCGACGCTCGAGCGCCCCTTCGGCACCTCGCGCATAAGCCGCTCCGTGATGAGCATCACCGACGACGCCATCCGGCAGCGCGCCCGAATGGAGGTCGCCGCCGAGGCCGCGACCCTGCCGCAGACTTGGCTACTGGGCACCTACAAGAAGATGCTCAACGACGGCAACAAGTACGACGCCTCGATGGGCGCGGTCAACGAGATCACGAAAGACCCGGACGGCGACAAGCCCACGGTCTGGCAGTCCGCGCAGCTCCAGATGGCACCGCTCACGGAGTACCTGCGCCAGCTCGCCTGCCAGATGTCGGCCGTGACCAACGTGCCGGTGAGCTTCTTCGGCGTGTCCAACGACAACCCGTCCTCCTCGGACGCTATCGCCGCGTCCCTGGAGCCCTTGGTCATCGACGCCAAGAACCTCAACCGCGACAACGGCACGGCGCTGCGCAACGTGGCCTACATGGCGCTCGCCGTGGCGAACGGCACCGACTTCGCCACCGAGCGCGACGCGGGCCACGAGATAAACCCGCGGTTCCTGTCCCCGGCGTACCCGTCCACGGTGAGCCTGTCAGACGCGCTGCTCAAGCAGGTGCAGGCGCTCCCCAAGCTCGCCAACTCCACGGTCGCCTACGAGATGCTCGACTACACGGACGAGCAGATCCAGCGCATCGAGTCGGACGCCCGCAAGTCGGAGGCACGCCAGATCGTCAACGCCATGGTGGGCGGAGGCGAGGATGGTACTGACCAGGCAGGCGCTCAGTGAGTACGACGCGCGCATCCAGAAGCTGGGCGACGCCGCGTACGACACTGTGTACAGGCGCGTGACCCAATTCATGAAGAGGTTCCCCGGGGCGTCCGTCGAGAGGGTGCGCGACTTCACCATCGAGTCCGTCTCATACGCCGTCTCGGTCTACGGGGACGCGGCGTCGACATGCGCCGCCGACCTCTACGACGAGATGGCCGAGGCGTCTGGGGCGAAACTGCCCCCAGCCATCCTCGACACCTCGGACGTGTCGGGCTACATCGAGAAGGAGGTGCGCTACCAGGCGGGCAAGTACATCGCGGGCAAGGGCGAGGAGTTTGCATCGGCTGTCGCCGCCAAGGCGACGGACCAGGTGTCCCGCCGCGCCAACGAGACCATGCGCAGGAACGCCAAGCGCGACGGCCTGCGCTACGCGCGCGTGCCGATGGGCGGCGAGACGTGCACCTTCTGCATCATGCTCGCCAGCAGGGGCTTCGTCTACAAGAGCTCGAAGACCGCCGGCGAGGGGAACCACTTCCACGCGCACTGCCGCTGCAAGGTCGTGCCGCAGTTCGACAAGAGGGGCCGCGAGACGAAGGTCGAGGGCTACGACCCCGACGAGCTGCTCGACAGGTGGGATAAGTTCAAGCAGATCGACGAGATGAGGGGAGCGGACGGGAAGCCGGTCTCGGAGTTCGACAGGAGGGTGCTGAAAATAGCGTACGCGGACAAGCGCATCGACTATGAGAAGGTCCTGCGCTCCGTCGAGACGCACAGCATAGCCGCTCCCAAACTCGAGAGGTATGCGCTATCGCAGAGCGGCGACGCGAACAAGGCGAGGGCCTTCGAGGGCTATCTCGGATACACCGACAGAGACGCCGCGGTCGTCGGGGCGATGGTGTACGAGCACGTCGCATCGAACCCTCCCGAGTACAGGGACACGACACCTCACGGGGACAGGTACACCACGAGGATGAGGATGGCGGGCAAGGGCGGGAAGAGCGCCGACGTGAAGGTCGGCTGGATAAAGGAAGACGGAGCGGTTAAGATGAGACTGACAACGATATTTGTCGATGAATAGGGAGGCGGTCATGAGGGAGTACGACGAGGTCATCGTTCCGGATGGCCGCAGGGGACACATCATCGAGATATTCGAGAACGGTGACTGTCTGGTCGAGTTCGAGACGCCAGACGGTCCGGATAAGTATGACGACGAGTTCTTCGAGGCCGAAGACATAACGCCAACAGATTAACGACAGCAGCAAAGCCGCCCACGGGCGGCTTTTTTCATGCCGAAAAACGCCAAACAAGCCAAATCTCACGCCTGTCGGACACTTCCCGGGACAGGGGCCGCACGGCCCCGAAACGCACATCTACCGGGTTTGGCCGCACGGCCTGCCCAACGGGCCGCACGGTCCGGGAAAGGACGCGACATGGCAGAGGAACAGACCGGCACCGCCGAGGTCGACGAGACGACCGAGACGGAGGAGCCCGACTACAAGGCGCTCTACGAGGCCGAGAAGGCGCACTCCCGCAAGTGGGAGAAGCAGGCCAAGGCCAACAAGAGCGCGGCAAGCGCACTCGACGAGGCCAATCAGGCGAAGAAGACCGCCGACGAGAAGGTCGCGGAGCTCGAGAAGCGACTCGACGCCAAGGAGAAGGCCGAGGCGCGAGCCAAGACCGCCGCCAAGGTCGCGCAGGAGAAGGGAGTCCCCGCCGAGCTCATCGTCGGCGAGGACGAGGAGAGCATGGCCGCATGGTGCGACAAGATGCTCGCCGCCTTCAAGACAAAGCCCGCGCCGCGAGTGGAGAAGCCCGGCAGCTTCGACAAGGGCGGCAAGGGCGGGGACGAGGCGCTGCGAGACTTCGCCAAGCGCCTCCTGAAGTAAGCCAAACCCGAAGAAAGGCACAGAAATGGCTGCAAACGACACCAAGAAAATCACGCTGCCGTCCAGCGTGGTCTCCACCATCATCGGCAATGTGAAGGACACCTCCACCATCGCCACACTGAGCCCCAGCACGCCGCAGAAGTTCGCCGACACGACCTATCTCGTGTTCAACCCGACCGCAGAGGCCGAGGTCGTCGCCGAGGGCGGCAAGAAGTCCGGCTCCGAGATCTCCACCGACCCCGTGGTCGCAAAGCGCGCCAAGATCGTCACGACCACGCGCGTCTCCGACGAGCTGAAGTGGGCCGACGAGGACAACCAGTTGGAGATCATCTCCAACATCATCGCCGACCAGACCGCCGCCGCGGGCCGCGCGCTCGACTACATCGTCTACCACGCCATCAACCCCAAGACCGGCCTCGCCCTCAGCGGCTACACCGCCCTGACCGCGGACGAGAACGTCCACAGCGTCACCAAGACCGACTCCCCGGTCGACGACATCGACTCCCTCTCCGACGCCCTGCTCGACTACGGCATCAACGGCATCGCCATGAGCCGCCAGTTCGCTTCCGAGCTGCGCAAGCTGCGCGTCCCGGCCACCGGACAGCGTCTGTACCCCGAGGTGCCGTTGTCCCTCAACGTGGGCAACCTCGACGGCATCCCCGCCTCCGTGTCCGGTACCGTGAACGGCCGCCTCGCAAAGACCCCGACCAAGGTCTCCGCCATCATGGGCGACTTCTCCGCCATCAAGTGGGGCATGGTCCGCGACATCACCGCCGAGGTCATCGAGTACGGTGACCCCGACAACACCGGTCAGGACCTGAAGGGCTACAACCAGATCGCCTACCGCACCGAGGCCGTGCTGGCCTACGCGGTACTCGACCCCAAGGCCTTCGCCGTCCTCAAGAGCGCCTAGGGGGTACCGAGATGGCTCATCTAGTCCAGAAGTTCATCGTGGAGGACGCGGACAAGGCGTCCAGCATCCTCCCGCAGCACGTTGCGTTCGTGTCCACCGACGGCAAGCCGCTCGTGCTGCCCAAGAAAGTCGCCAATCCCGGCGCCAGCCCGACCGTCGCGAAGGTCGTCCAGGCCCTCATCGACGCCGGGATCATGGAGGCCGAGTAGCCATGGCCGCGCTCGCCAGCGTGGACGACTACAAGGCCCGCTACGGCGAGCCCGCGGACGAGGCCCGCACCGGGGTGCTGCTGCAGGACGCATCCGACCTGATGCTAGCGGCATTCGAGGACCGAATCGGCGAGTACACCGAGGGGGCGTGCCCGGCATTCGACCGCGCCGCCACCGCCGTGTGCTGCCTGCTCGTCAACCGCGTGCTCACGGCACCGTCCGCGATGGCGGGCGCCACGCAGTACAGCCAGGGGGCCGGAATCTACACCGCATCGGTGACCTACGGCTCGGCGCTCGGCGAGATGTACCTCGGGAAGAGCGACCTCAGGCGCCTCGGCCTCACCGGTCAGGCGCTCGGGGCGCTCACGCCTCTGGAGATGGGAGGGGTGACCGAATGATGTGCC
>CALCKK010000036.1:0-2779 GCA_937966215.1 uncultured Collinsella sp.
TGACCGTCTATCGTTTGAGCCCGACGGGTATGAACGGGGCATCTGCAACGCCACCGCAAGGAGACACCATGGAGACTATCGAAGCACTCATCCACCGCCGCAGCTGCCGCAAATACAGTGATCGTCCCGTCGAGGCCGAAAAGCTCGCACGCATTATCGAGGCCGGCCAGTATGCACCCAGTGGCATGGGGCGCCAGCCGGTGACGTTTGTCGCCGTCACCGACCCCACGACCGTTGAGCGCCTCTCGCAGCTCAACGCCCAGGTCATGGGCAGCAACAGCGACCCCTTCTATGGCGCCAAGACCGTTGTGGTGGTACTGGTCGACCGCAGCGTGCCCACGCACCTGGAAGACGGATCGCTCGCCATGGGCAACCTGCTCAACGCCGCCTATGCACTGGGTGTCGACTCATGCTGGATTCACCGCGCGCATGAGGTCTTTGACTCGCCCGAGGGCCTGGAACTGCTGGCCAAGTGGGGTCTACCCACCGACGGAAGTCTGCGCGGTGTGGGCAACTGCATTCTGGGCTACGCCGAGGACGCACTCCCCGGGGCCAAACCCCGCCGCGACAACGTGGTGTATGTTCCGCCGTTCTAACGAACGGCGGACCCGCTGACGCTACGCGGGCCGCTCGCTGTTGGTGACTGGCATCGGGTGCGTCGCTGGTGACATCTGGCACTTGGACAGCCAAAAGGCCCCGTCCCAAATTTGCTATCCCGCTCGCAACTTATCTTGCCGATGGAGTTGTCGTCGTTTCGTTCGTTTGAGTCGTTTCGGCGCCGTCGTCTTGTTCGTCCTCGTCCTTTTGCGCATCGGCGATGGTGGAGGCAGCCGCAACGATACCGCGCTGGGGCGCGACGCCCGTCTGGGTCTGAACGCCTTCGACAACTTCTGTGCCTGCATGCGCGAGCTCGGGCGACTTAAACATTGCGTCCAGATTGGCCCCGCCGCCGGCGTAACCAAGCGCCGCGAGCGCGATGACAACCACCGCAACAACAACTGCAATCGGCACATATCGATGCCAGCCAGCAGGATTGAGCCCACTGCGGCGAGCCGCACCGCGGCTGATATAGCCCAGCGTTCCGTCGTGCTTGAGCTTAGAGCCCACCACGCGCTTGCGCCCCCGCAGCGACGACTCGGCCTGCATGGCCAAGCGAGCGCTTGCCGAAGGATAGCCGTATTTGGTGCGCTTGAACGAACCGTCGAACCCCGACGCGCGCTTGCCCCACGTCCGGGACGTCGTGCGGCGGTTAACTGGAGCCGCGCTCCGTCTATTCCGGTTTGGTTTTGAAGTCTCCGCCATACGCCCCCGCACGCCGTAACGCAATCGAAACATTACTGCTTTGGACTGTAGCACACGCGCCGCACGCGGTCACGGGCGCCTCGCTCAGCGGTTGTCGTCTTTCAGCAAGCGCCACAGGGTCGTGCGGCTTATCCCCAGCACCTCGGCAGCGCGGGTCCGGTTGCCCTGAAGGTAGCCTACGACCAGCCGCACGATGTCGCGTTCGGTATCGGCCAGTGGTCGCAGGATATACAGGTCGCTGTCGAGCGTCGGAGCGCCAAAGGTCGCGGTTTTGATGACGTCCTCCTGGGCGAGTACCTCCTCCGCCACCGTGCGCTCCGCCACACCCGACCCTACTAATATATACAGTCGTTCCGAGACCTCGCGAAGCTGCAGATAGTTACGTGGCCAGCGATAACAGTTGAGCGTCGAGGCGGCCTCCTCGGACATACTCGGAGCGGCAGTTCCAAAGACATCTGACAGATACGACAAATACTGCGCAACCTTTTTCGATGCGCCACCCTGCTCGGCAATCGCAGGCGCCACACTTACTGCGCACGCCAAGCGCTCGGTTACAAAAGCGGCCTGATCGCTTTCGCCACCGCCCGGCATATCGTTTGCCGTCAGAACCACGTGGCAACGCGCGGCCAGCGCCGTGTCGGTCATCGTAGAGACAAGCTCGCGCAGACGCTGCGGCGAAAGTGCATGCCAGCCGCCAATACAAAGGGTCAGCCTTGCCTGGAACAGCGGCGATTCCGAGCTTTTGAGCAGATGGCGCCAGCCGCGATCTGTGAGCTCGTCAAGCGCCACGGACACAAAGGGTTCGTCAGCATAAGGCCCATCCAGATAGAGGCGTTTTGCAATCTCTGCCTGGCCAGCACCCAGCTCGCCCTCTAACATGAGGGGCACGCCGCGGGCATAGCTTTCGCAGACGGGGCCAGCGACCGCAGCGGCACCCTCGACAATGCCGTACGCGCTTGCCTCGTAGCGCGCCTCGACCCCATCTGCGTTAAGCCACTCAATACCCGCGTGTGCCGCCACACCGTGCACCTCGCGGACCACGACCACCCAAAGCGCGCCGTATTCCTTGGCGACCGGACGCACCGTGAGGCTCAAGCGCCCTCCCGCATGCCCCATCACCAGGCGCGTGCCGTTGCCCACGCGCCCCAGGCGCTCGGCGACAAATGCCGCGACATCTTGCTCGAGCGCGGCATCATCCATGGTCGATATCGCCACGTGTCCATGCCCATCGATTGCCAACGCCGAGGCCCCGGCAGCAGCCAAGGCCTCGATCAAGATTTGAAGCTTGGCGTCACTGTTCATATTGCGCCCCGTCCTCGGCGCCACGCCGCCACTGACGGCCGCACGGGCGAGTGTTTCAAAATTGAACGATATTGCTCACCAAACACTATAGGGCAGAAGCCGCCGTCCTGCGAGTATATGAGTTGCCCCGCATCGCCATCCTGGCGGGGCGATAAGAGCTCTTCGGGACTTATAA
>CALCKK010000037.1:0-1004 GCA_937966215.1 uncultured Collinsella sp.
TTCTGCGTAAGGCCGCGAAGTATTTTGCGGAAGAGACGACCTGGTGATCCGCTTCCAGTTCGTTGACGACAATCTCGCCGACTACTCGGTCAAGCGGATGTGCACAGTCCTGGGGCTAAATCGGTCTTCGTATTACAAGTGGAAGAACTCGGCTCCACGGCGCCGTGCGCGCCTTGTAGATGACGCTGTGGTGGCCGCGGAGATCCAGGCAATTTTCGACGCTGAAAACGGCGTCTGGGGCGCTCGTCGCATCACTGCTGAACTCAACGACCGCAAGCGCGACAACGGCACTACACCTCCGGCTAAGCGCATCAATCGCAAGAGAGTGGCTCGTTTGATGCGGGCCCAGAACCTGTTCGGATTTCAAAAGAAGCGCAGGGTCAAGACCACTGCGCGTGACAAAGGCCGGCGCGTGTTCGCAGACTTGGTGAACCGTGATTTCACAGCCTGTGCTGCCAATCGTGTGTTGGTTGGCGATATTACGTATCTGCCGATCGCAGACGGGGCGAACATGTACTTAGCAACAGTGATTGATTGCTTTTCTCGCAAGCTTGTCGGCTTTGCTATCGCAAATCACATGCGTACCGAACTGGTAGAAGAGGCCCTCGAAAACGCTTCCCACCTGCGAGGAGGTCTTGATGGTGCGATTTTCCACTCGGATCATGGAAGCGTGTATACCTCGTCGCAGTTCCAGGCAACATGCAAGCGCTTGGGCGTTGCCCAGTCGATGGGCGCGGTGGGAACCAGCGCGGATAATTCGCTCGCCGAGTCGTTCAACGCAGCTTTAAAGCGGGAGGTCCTCAAAGATGCGAAGACCTTCGCCAATCAACTGATCTGCCGCAGAGACGTCTTCCGGTGGTGCGTGCGCTACAACACGTGCCGTCGGCACACTTGGTGCGGGTACCAAACTCCCGATGAGTTCGAGTCCCAAGCCGCTTAAGGTCTGATAGGCTTACACCTACTTTTGTTCACCCCACGGTGTCTACTTTCCGGGGGTCGGGCCC
>CALCKK010000038.1:0-85056 GCA_937966215.1 uncultured Collinsella sp.
GCCCGTGGGTTATACCCTAAGAGCAAACCACCCTTTTTAAGGGTGGTTCTGATTACTTTACATACACCACGTTGTCGCGGCGCGGCTTTGCCTCGGGTAGCGTGTCCTCGGCATAGCCCAGAATGCAGTGACCGACACCGCGCAGGCTGCCGTCGGCGGGCAGGCCCCAGCTGGCCAGCAGCTCCAGGCCCTCGGGCGAGTCAAAGACCTCATGCGCGCGGTGAATCCAGCACGAATCGACACCCAGTGCATAGGCGGCGTTGAGCAAGTTGCCCATGGCGAGCGAGCCGTCTTCCAGATGCGTGGGCACGCTGCGGTCGACCAGTACCACCACAACCGTTTTGGCTCCGTAGAAGGGGTCGCCGTTGCTACCCATGACTTGGGCGTTAAGCTGTGAGAGACGCTCGACGGTCGCGGGATCGGTGACGGCGACAAACGTCACCGGCTGGCGGCCCATGCCGCTCGGTGCATATTGGCCGGCTTCGATAATACGTGCAAGCTTTTCGGCCTCGACGGGACGATCGCTGTATTTGCGGCAGCTGCGGCGGTGAATGAGCGCTTCGATAGTCTCCATGGTGCCTCCTTGTAGTGGCGTTGCAGATGCCCCGTTCATACCCGTCGGGCTCAAACGATAGACGGTCAATTGCCCGGCCAAAAGGATAGATTCCAATTGGGAAAGTAGGTTTGCATAAAAGTACCTTCAGAATGTGACAAACAAATGGGATGGTTAAACGTTTTATCCCGTCTACCCTGCGGTTTTTTACCACTTGCCTAAATGACGAACGTATAACCTCTGATAAAGGTTTTACTAAAGGAGTACCAACGTTTATCAATGCGCCGTGGTGGCGCCGGGCCAGGAGGTAACTATCATGTTCCAGGCTGGAGATGTCGTCGAGACCGACTTCGAAGGATTTCTGAAGCTGCTGCGTTCCAAGACGCGCGCTTTTGTGACGATTGACGATCACGAGTACTACATCACGCACACCGATGGCTATTGGCGTGTTCAGGATTGCGAGGCCCTCAACGACAAGGGCCACTTTACTGACTGCTCCGAGCTGGTCAATACGGTCTGCGAGGTTGTTGAGCTGCCTTGGATTTGCGGCAAGAGCCTGCATGACAGCTTTGCGGGCGCTACGGTCTACGAGGCCGTCGCTGCCTAACAGGCAATAAAACCCGATTTTCACGTGACCGCTGGCGCCGCCCCCGCGCCGGCGGTCTTTTTGTCGATATGCCTATGTAGAGCTGACCATATATAACGAGCTTATTGACGATAGTCAAAACTCGGACTAATGTAGAGATGTAAATTGGTCAAAACTCGGACAATCGAATGGTGGGATAGATGAATAGTGCGGTTACGCTGGTCGATTTCGACCGGATGCTCAATGGACTCGACCATATCTATTCGGAGTTCTCGCGCGCCTGCGGTCTTTCGGATTGCGCCTATTGGATGCTCGTCGACACGAGTGCGGCGGGTGGAAGCGTTGCCGTGAGTCGGCTGACGAGTGAATGGTTCTACAGCAAACAGACCATCAATTCGGCAATCAAGACGCTTAGGGCGCGAGGGCTTGCGACGTTGGAGTTTGCCGAGGGCAGTCGTAAGAACAAGGTTGTGCGACTGACCGCAGAAGGTATGCAGTTTGCCAAGCGCTACGCGTTGCCGGCGCAAAAAGCCGAGCAACAGGCATTCGAGGCGCTCGAGCCGTGGGAACAGCGCGAGATCATGCGCTTGGTCGGTAAGTTCTCCCATGTTCTTAACGAAGAGTGCGAGGCATTTAAACGGCAAGTTGCCGCCGAGAACGAGGCTGACGATAAGGGCGAGGGGGAGACATGCGACTCTTAATGAGGTTTATGAGGCCGTACCGCGGTCTGATCGCGGTGACGCTGCTGGTGCTGCTAATCGACAACGTCGGTACGCTGCTCGTGCCCACGATGTTGGCGAACATGGTCAACACGGGCATCACGACGGGCGACGTCGATTACATCTTGCGCAACGGTCTGTACATGCTCATCGCGACCGGCATGGCCAGCGGCGGCGCGGTGCTGGGCTGCTATCTTTCGGCCCGTCTGGCGGCCAATGTGGCCTGCGACATCCGCAACGCCGTCTACGATAAGTCGCTCGAGCTGTCCGCCAGCGACTTTGAGCGCTTTGGCACGGGTTCGATGATCACGCGCTCGCTCAACGACATCAACGTGATCCAGCAGGCCATTCTGCAGACGATTCAGTTGGTGCTGCCGGTGCCGTTCTTGGCCGTCGCGGGCATCATCTTTGCCTGGTTTATCGATCCTGCCATGGGCACGCTGCTGGGCGTGGTAGTTGCGATCGTGCTGGTGGCGGCGGTCTTTACGGTGGCTAACGCCGCGCCGATTTTTATGCGCCTTCAGAGCTTTATCGACCGCATGAACGTGGTGCTGCGCGAGAACATCGTGGGCGTGCGCGTCATCCGCGCATTTAACAAGGAGCGCCACGAGGAGCAGCGCCTGGACGAGGTGTTTAGCGATTACGCGGCCAATGCCATCAAGGTCAACCACCTGTTTGTGGGTCTCGACAGCTCCAGCTTCTTTCTGATGAACATCGCCGAGGTGGCGGTGCTGTGGGTGGGCGGCAACCGCGTGGGCGTCCATGCCATGCAAATCGGCAGCATCTCGGCCGTGCTGGAGTACGCGATTCTGATCCTGTTCTTTGTGATGATGGCGCAGATGGTGGTGCTGACGCTTCCGCGCGCCGCGGCGTGCCTCAACCGTGCGCAGCAGGTGCTCGAAATCGAGCCGAGCATTGTGGACGGCAAGGCTACGCTGGGCGACGGGGCGCTTGAGTCCGCAGACGGCGCCGACGCGGTGGCCGTGTTCGACCACATGTCGTTCCGTTTTGACGATGCCGACGAGGACACCCTGTGCAACCTGAGTTTTGCCTGCCGCCGCGGACAGACGACCGCGATCGTGGGCTCAACGGGCTCGGGCAAGTCAACGGTGGCCAAGCTCTTGCTTCGCTTCCACGATGCCACGAAGGGCGCCATTCGCCTGAACGGCGTCGACCTGCGCGACCTTTCGCAAGACGACATCCGCGGGCATATCGCTTATGTGCCGCAGAAGGCATGGCTGTTCTCGGGTACGGTGGCGAGCAACCTGCGCTTTGGTAACGAGGGTGCGACCGAGGCTGACATGCTCCATGCGCTGGAGGTTGCCCAGAGCACCTTTGTGCTCGACCAGCCCCAGGGGCTCGACACTCCGGTAGCGCAGGGCGGTACGAACTTTTCGGGCGGCCAGCGCCAGCGTCTGGCGATTGCCCGCGCACTCATGAAACATGCCGATCTATATATCTTCGATGACAGTTTTTCGGCCCTGGACTTTAAGACCGATGCCGCCCTGCGCCATGCGTTGCAAGACGAGACGCGTGACGCTGCGGTGCTCATCATCGCGCAGCGCATCTCGACGATCTTGCATGCCGATCAGATCGTGGTGCTCAAGGACGGTGAGATCGTGGGCCTGGGCACGCACGACGAGCTCATGGAAACCTGCGAGGTGTACCGCGCTATCGCGGAATCGCAGATGAAGGGAGGTGAGTAGCATGACCGAGGAGCTCAAGAAGCAGGGCATCGCCGATGACGCCGCGGTTGCAGAGACAGTCGAGGAGGCGGGCGCCACGCCCGGCCTGGACGAAGCCGCCAAGGCGGCGGAGCGCGAGGCTCGCCGCCAGGCACTCTACGAGGAAAACGAGCGCGCCGAGGACGAGCGCGCCCGCGCCGAGGCGGAGCGCATGCGCGACGTTGATGACGAGGACGAGGACGAGACGCCCCGCGACACCTGGGCGACGGTGCGCCGCCTGTGGAGCGAGGCCGCCGGCGACCATTGGCGCTTCTATATCGTGTTCGCGAGCATTGTGTTCTATGCCATCTTTAACACCGCTGCGCCGGCATATAGTGCCCGCGTGATCGATGAGCTGTGGGGGCACATGAAGGTGGCGTTTGCCAACAACACTACCTTCAGTATTACCTGGGAGAACTGCGGCAGGACCATCTTCATCTACTTTATGATCTGGACCGCCGCCGCCTCGTTCTACGCACTCCAGAGCTTTTTGATGTCGAGCGTGGCCGAACGCCTCAACCTGCGCCTGCGTAACCGCATCGCGCAAAAGCTCAACCGTCTGCCGCTCGCCTATTTTGACGCGCATCGTCCCGGCGAGGTCGTCAGCCGCGCGACCAACGACTTGGACAAGATGTCCGAGAGCATGCAGCGCGGATTGCTGCAGTTGCTGGTGTCGATCGGCACCGTGGTGGGCGCCGTGGGCGTGATGTTCGTGTTTAGCGTGCCGCTCACGCTGGTCTTTTTGTTCTTTACGGCGTTGTCGCTGCTGGTGACCAAAGTGGTCTCGCGTCGCACGCATGATGTGACCGGCGAGCGACAGGAGTGGGTATCCAAGATTACGAGTGCGGTCGAGGAAGGCTATTCGGGCCGTCTGGTGATTCGCGCGTTTAACCGCGAGCGTCAGAGCTCTGCCGAAGTGCATGAGGCCTCGAGGGAGCTGGCGCGCGTGAGTACCAAGGCCGACTTTATGATCAATGCCGTCGGTCCTGCGGTGCGCTTTATCGGCCGCTTGGCGCAGATCGTGATTGCGCTTGTGGGCTGCAGCATGTTGGTTGCCGGGCATATGACCGTCGGCGTGTTCCAGGCGTTCTTCCAGTTTATCTACGAGGCGTCCGAACCCATGACGCAGCTGTCGTTCACTTTCAACTCGCTGCAGAGCGCGCTGGCGAGTGCGGAGCGTGTGTTCGACCTGCTCGACGAGCCCGAGATGGAGGCCGATCCGCTGCCGGACGAGGCCGCCAAGCTGCCGGGTCGCGTTGAGGGCCGCGTCGCTTTTGAGCACGTGCGCTTTGGTTATTCGCCCGACAAACCTCTTATGCGCGACGTGTCGTTTGCCGCCGAGCCGGGTCAGAAGATCGCCGTGGTGGGAACCACGGGTGCGGGTAAGACCACGCTCATCAACCTGCTCATGCGCTTCTACGAGATTGACGGCGGGCGTATTACGCTCGACGGCGTGGATACGAGCCGCATGGACCGCGGCGAGCTACGGCAGCAGTTTGGCATGGTGCTGCAGGACGCCTGGCTGTTCGATGGCACGATTGCCGAAAACATCGCCTACGGCTGCCCCGAGGCGACGCGCGAGGAGATTGTCGCGGCCGCTCGTGCCGCGCAGGTCGACTTCTTTGTGCGCACCATGCCGCAGGGCTACGACACGCGCGTGGCCAACGATGCCGAGAGCATCAGCCAGGGCCAGCGTCAGCTGCTGACCATCGCACGCGTGCTGCTCAATAACCCGGCGATTCTCATCCTGGACGAGGCGACCTCAAGCGTGGACACGCGCACCGAGCTTGCCATCGGCCGCGCCATGGACGCGCTCATGCGCGGGCGCACCAGCTTTGTGATCGCGCATCGCCTGTCGACGATCGTGGACGCCGACCTGATCTTGGTCATGGACCACGGCAACATCATCGAGCAGGGCACGCATAAGGAGCTGCTCGCAGCCGAGGGTGCCTACGCCGACCTCTATCTGAGCCAGTTCGCATAATGTGACAAAGGGACAGTCTCTTTGCCACATCACAAATAAGGCGCGCCGGGGGTGAATTCCCTGGCGCGCCTTTGCGTTGATGCCGATGTCGTTTTGTGCCGCTTGCGTTCCTAGCGTTCGTCCACGAGCTTGGCGACGAGGGCCTTGAGCTCGGCCACCTCTCGCTCGAGTTCCTTGACGCGGCGGGCATTCTCGGTGATGCCCTGGCGGTTGAGGGCGGACTGCTCGGCGGCGTCATCGGGCATGTACTCGCGATGCTGCTTGGCGTCGAAACTCTCCTCGAACACACGGCAGCCGTTGCGCTTGATGATGCGTCCCGGCACGCCCACGACGGTGCAGTTGTCGGGGACGTCCTTAACGACGACCGAGTTGCCGCCGATCTTGACGTTGTTGCCGATGCGGATGTTGCCGAGCACCTTGGCGCCCGTGCCCACCGTGACATTGTTGCCCAGGGTGGGGTGACGCTTGCCGGTCTCGTTGCCGGTGCCGCCGAGCGTGACGCCCTGGTAGAGCACACAGTTGTCGCCCACAATGGTGGTCTCGCCGATGACGACGCCCATGGCGTGGTCGATAAAGAAATGCTTGCCGATCTGTGCCGCGGGGTGAATCTCGACGCCGGTGATGTGGCGGGTGATTTGCGAGAGCACGCGGGCGAGCGAGCGATGTCCATGCTCCCACAGCCAGTGCTCGGGCACGTGGTTCCACTTGGCGTGCAGGCCAGGATAGGAAAGGAAGATGACCAGACCGTTTTGCGCGGCGGGGTCCTGCGCTTGGACGGTCTTGATGTCCTCGCGAATGGTATTGATAAAGCTCACCGGCCGCCCTCCCTTAGCGCCATGGCAATGCGATTCAATAAAGTATAGCGATTCGCTAGGGATTAGGAAGGACAATCTTGGCGGCATTGCGCGACAGGTGTCAGTTATGCAAACTTGCTGGTAATGGAGTCATGCTTTTGTGGGGTTGCGCACGAGGGGGCACCGCAACCGTATACTGGTCAACTTGGACGTATCCGCGCCCACAACTGAGAGGTTTTACTTCATGGGTTTCATCAATTTTATTGCCGAGCTGCTTAAGGACCCGCGCACCGCGATCGCCAGCTGGATCGCCGCCGGCCCGCTTATGGCCTACGGCTGCGTGTTCCTGATCATCTTTATCGAGACGGGCGTGGTGTTCTTCCCGTTCCTTCCCGGTGATTCGCTGCTGTTCGCCTCGGGTTTCTTTGCCCACAATGGCGGCTTTAACATTGTGGCGCTTCTGGCCACCGCATGGGCCGCTGCCATTTTGGGCGATCAGTGCAACTTTATGATCGGTCACTTCTTTGGCAAAAAGATCATCGCTTCGGGCAAGGTCAAGGCTATGACGCCCGAGCGCATCAAAAAGTCCGAGGATTTCTTGGACAAGTGGGGCCACCTGGCCATCTTCCTGGGTCGCTTCTTCCCGTTTATCCGCACCTTTGTGCCCTTTATTGCCGGTATGGGCGGCATGCACTGGCGCAACTTTGTCATCTTTAACGTGCTGGGTGGCATTACCTGGTCAACGCTCTTTACACTGCTGGGCTACTTCTTTGGTGGCATTCCCTTTGTACAGGAGCACTTTGAGCTGCTAATCGTTGGCATCGTTGCCGTGTCGATCATCCCGACCGTGGTCGGTCTGGTCAAGGCTAAGCTGGGCAAAAAGAACGCATAGCTCGAGCCAACGCGCAAACCGTGCAGTTGAGGCCCGTCCCCGTTTACGGTGGCGGGCCTCTTCAGCTTCGGTCAAATGAAAATACTTTACTTAGTTAAAGAAAAGCGTTTTATCAGACGCGTACGGGGAGTACAATCTCGTGCATGCGAATCGACGTGCCATCGGCTTTGGCGCTGTTCGCGTGTCCCGTCCGGCTCTACGCTCCGGGCGTGCGACGTTGCGACGCGGCCGGCCTCGGTCCTTGCGTGCGGGTTCGCGAGTTTGCAACTGTGTATGTAAGGAGCGACATATGACTGTCGAGAAGAAGGATATCGATTGGGGTAGCCTCGGCTTTGGCTACATGAAGACCGATTACAGCTACGAGGCCCATTGGAAGGACGGCGAGTGGGACGAAGGCGGCCTGACCACCGACCACACCCTGCATGTCTCCGAGTGCGGCGGCATCTTCCATTACTGCCAGGAGGTCTTTGAGGGCCTGAAGGCCTACACCGCCGAGGACGGCAGCATCGTCTGCTTCCGCCCCGATATGAACGCCGAGCGTATGTACAACTCTGCGCAGCGCCTCGAGATGCCCCCGTTCCCCAAGGACAAGTTCGTTGAGGCCGTCAAGCAGGTCGTTTCTGCCAACGCCGCCTGGGTTCCGCCCTTCGGTTCCGGTGCAACCCTGTACGTGCGTCCGTTTATGATCGGCTCTGGTGACGTGATCGGCGTGGCTCCCGCTCCTGAGTACACGTTCCGCATTCTCGTGACCCCGGTCGGTCCGTACTTTAAGGGTGGCCTCAAGCCCGTCAAGCTGCGCGTTTCCGAGTACGACCGCGCCGCACCGCACGGCACCGGCAACATCAAGGCTGGCCTGAACTACGCCATGTCCCTCAAGCCCACGATGGAGGCCCATCGCGAGGGCTATGCCGAGAACCTGTATCTCGACTCTGAGTCCCGCACCTATGTCGAGGAGACCGGCGGCGCGAACGTTCTGTTCGTGAAGGAGGACGGCACGCTCGTCGTTCCGCAGTCGCACACCGACTCCATCTTGCCCTCCATCACCCGTCGTTCGCTTGTTCAGGTTGCCGAGGACCTGGGCATGACCGTTGACCAGCGTCCCGTCGAGTGGGCTGAGGTCAAGTCCGGCACCTTTGTTGAGTGCGGCCTGTGCGGCACCGCTGCCGTCATTTCCCCGGTGGGCGAGATCGACAACAAGGTCTATGGTGCCGATGAGACCGTGACCTTTCCGGCTGGCTACACCGAGATTGGCCCCGTGATGAAGAAGCTCCGCGAGACCCTGACCGGCATCCAATCTGGTGCTGTCGAGGATAAGCACGACTGGGTTTACACCGTCGCGTAAGCTGCCATAGCTGTTCGGCCCGAGGGCAACCTTCCTTTCCGGCGCGTCCTCGGACATGCAAGAACCTCCGCAGCGCACTTCGTGCGGCGGAGGTTCTTTCGTCCTGCGGAGTGCGCCGGAAAGGAAGGTTGCCCTCGGGCCTGCGTTACCTCGGCGCTGCCGTTACGAGCAATATAGATCTGAATGAAAGATGGCGCGCGGCCTTTTAGGCCGCGCTTTTGTTTTGGTTCGCGCCATGTGGGGGTGATGGCGACGTGCATTTTTGCGAGTATTCTGCAATCGAAGGCCCCTGCATACCGACCTCGGGCAAAAAATCGGGATTTCTCGATGTTTTCTACGAATGATGGGCGGGGTTATGGGCTGACAGCGTTTTGATTTGCAGGGACATTCGCGGTCTTTGGCATTTATCGTAGCGCCCGAAGCTCTTGGTTATGTTGAATACTCCTAAAAATGCACGGCGCTTAGAGGGGGACCTTCGCGAAAAAGGAAACCGCCCCGTCGAAGTATGCGTTCGACGGGGCGGTTTATACATTTGGCCGATTAAGGATGCGCTGCCAAACTACTAGAACTTGACGGTCGGGGCCTGGCGGGCTGCTTCGGCGGCCTCGAAGCCCTGGCGCTCCTTAAACTGGAAGATGCCGGCAAAGATGACAGCCGGGAACGTCTGAATGGCGTTGTTGTAGCTGAGCACGCAGTCGTTGTAGCTCTGGCGTGCATAGCTAATCTTGTTCTCGGTATCCTCGAGCGATGCCTGCAGCTGCGTAAAGTTAGTGTTTGCCTTAAGGTCGGGGTAGGCCTCGGCTACGGCGAAGAGCTGGCGCAGCGCACCGGTCAGCACGTTGTCGGCTTCCATCTTGGCCTCGGGCGTGGTGGCCTTGACGGCGGTGTTACGCGCACTGATCACGGCGGAGAGCGTCTCCTGCTCGTGCTTGGCGTAGCCCTTGACGGTCTCGACCAGGTTGGGGATCAGGTCGTTGCGGCGCTGCAGCTGCGTGTCGATGTTCTGCCAGGCGTTATCGATGCGGTTACGCTTGGTGACCATGTTGTTGTAGATGCCGGCGATGGCGCAGACAATCACAATGACAACAACGATGCCGATGATGACGGTAATCATGATGTCTCCGTTTCGAATGGCCGCGGCGGCATGCGCCAGCTGCCGTTGGTATAACGCTACTAGTATACCCGCAACGTTTTGTCGTGCCGAACTTTCCGGTAAGCGTTGTGTTTTCGGCGGGGCCGGCACCGGGGCAAAGCGCGCGAGGTACAGGTGTAAGATATGCGACAGATTGACGAGTGTTGTCTTTGCCCTGAGGATGGCGATACCAGTGGACCTTCGCATTAAGAAAACCTACCGCGCCCTTTTCGATGCCTTCACCGAGCTTCTCGAGGAGCATCGTTTTGAGGACCTGACGGTTGCCATGCTGTGCGACCGGGCCATGATTCGCCGCACGACGTTCTACAAGCACTTTCGCGACAAGAACGATTACTTTGCCTTTTATATCGATGAGCTCATGTCGGGCTTGCCGCAAAAACAGCCCGATGAGGCCGGCGCAGTGTCTGCCGAGGACGTGCGCGCGCTTCGGCACGCGATTTTGGACGATGCCATGGATTTGATTCTGACGCACGAGCGGCTCATGGATAACATTTTGGCAAGCAGCATGTCGGGCATGTTGACCAACGTTATTTGCGACCGCATTGCCCGCTCCATCCGCGAGCGTGTGATGAACGTGCTTGCCGAGGATGCCCTGGCCCCCGTGTCACTCGAGACGACGTCTGAGTTTGTCGCCGGCGGTATTATTCGACTTTTCACGATATGGTGGGAATCGGGCCACGATCTTGAGCGTCGACCTGAGATAGCCGACGTGGTCGATGCGTTGTTTGAGCGGACCATGACACCGGTGCATCACTAGGAGTGGCGGAGAGAGGGGGATTCGAACCCCCGGAACGCTCTCGCGCTCAACGGTTTTCAAGACCGCCGCATTCAACCGCTCTGCCATCTCTCCGTGAGTCGTAATGATAGCATCGTTTTGAATTTGCAACAGGGAAGGCGAACGATGACGATCACCGAAATCGACGAGAAGTTCATGCGCGAGGCGTTGGCGGAGGCGCGCGCCGCTGCTGCGGTGGG
Organism: uncultured Collinsella sp.; assembly: GCA_937966215.1. Lineage (GTDB taxonomy): Bacteria > Actinomycetota > Coriobacteriia > Coriobacteriales > Coriobacteriaceae > Collinsella. The sequence goes on from CALCKK010000038.1 coordinate 10,723, forward strand.
CGAGGTGCCCATCGGAGCCGTAGTGGTGCGCGACGGTGAGATCGTCGCGAGGGCGCACAATCGGCGCGAACTCGACCAGGACCCTTCGGCTCATGCCGAGTTTGCGGCCGTGTGCGCCGCTGCCCAGGCGCTTGGCCGCTGGCGCCTTTTCGACTGTACGGTTTATGTGACGTTGGAACCCTGCTGCATGTGCGCGGGCCTTATGGTCAACGCGCGCGTGGGGCGCTGCGTGTATGGCGCGAGTGATGCCAAGGCGGGCGCGCTGGGTTCGCTGTATGACCTGAATGCCGACTCGCGCCTGAATCATCGGTTTAACGTGACGGCTGGGGTCCTGGCGGATGAATGCCGCGAGCTGCTGAGTAGCTATTTTGGCGGTCTGCGCGGAGCGGGCGGCGCTGATTGCGGTTGTGGGGCCGATCTTGAAGCACACGCCGCTCACGCCGCAGCGCTTGCAGGTGCCGGTGAGGATGCTGGCACGGCGGTTGACTTTGGTCCTGCGTGCCGCCGACCCCGCCGTGTGCTGTTGGCGATCGACTCCTTTAAGGGCAGCGTTTCGAGCGCGCAGGCGGAGGCGGCGGTTGCCGAAGGCGTGCGCCGCGTTTGGCCCGATGCCGAGGTGCGCGCATTGCCGCTGGCAGATGGTGGCGAGGGAACGCTCGATGCCGTTGCCGCCTGCGGTGGCGAGCTCTCAACCTGCGAGGTCGCAGGGCCCTTGGGCGACCGCGTGTCTGCCCGGATGCTGGTTGATGTCGAGCACAAGTCCGCGGTCATCGAGATGGCCGAGGCGGCCGGCATTGGGTATTCGCCTTGTACGGAGTCGGCGGTGTTGGCGGCCACAACCTATGGCGTGGGCGAGCTCATGCTTCGCGCGGTTCGCATGGGCGCAAAGACACTCTATATTGGTCTGGGCGGCAGCGCCACCAACGACGGTGGCGCCGGCATGCTGCAGGCGCTGGGCGCGCGTGTGGTCGATGATCAGGACTGCGATGTCGCCCCCGGTCTTGCCGGCCTTGAGCAGGTGGCGAGCGTTGATTTGGCGCCCGCGCTGCAGGCTTTGGATGATGCTCGCATCGTTGTGCTTTCGGATGTCGAGAATCCGCTCGTGGGGCGTCGAGGCGCACTGGCGGTGTTTGGCGGGCAGAAGGGCCTGCCGGCGGATGATGTCGAGGTGCTGCGCAGATACGACGGCTGGATGGTCGGCTACGGTCGCTTGCTCGATGCGGCGATTGCCAGAGCTCGAGCCCAGGGGTTGTTGCGCACACCCGAGGGCGCACGGACATTTGGCTCGGTGCTCGGTGTACCCGGCGCGGGCGCTGCCGGTGGCTTGGGCGCGGCGTTGCTGGCGCTCGGCGCGGAGCTACGCTCGGGTGTGGAGACGGTGCTCGACCTCGTGGGGTTTGACGAGCGCGTGCGCGATGTCGACCTGGTCATAACGGGCGAGGGCAATATGGACGAGCAATCCGCCGCCGGTAAGGCACCGGTGGGTGTGGCTCGTCGTGCGAAGCGATATGGCAAGCCGGTGGTCGCCGTCGTGGGCGGTCGCGCCGTCAACCTGGACGCGGTATATGGGCAGGGTATTGACTTGGTTTTGCCGATTTGCCGCAAGCCCATGGACCTGGAACGGGCACTCGATTCGCAAGAAGCCACAACCAACCTCATCTGTGCCGGCGAGGCAGCCGCCCAATCCTACGACCTCGCTCGCCTCTAAGGCCTATCTCCCTATAAGTTGCGGTGAAATACGGAGTGTTTTTGCCTTTAAGGTGCCAATTCAGTCCGTATTCCACCGCAACTTCGAGAATGTCCATTCGAGGTTGGCTGCCTTGTGCCTTGGGTCGGACCGCCTGCCACGAAACGTGGCCATCTACTACGTTAAACCGGCCACCCTCGACCATTCCGGAATTTGCAAAACAAAACCGCAGGTAGAAAGCTTGCCGATTTTCGAAAAAGTCGGCTATGGTTGACCTCTGTGGCCTAAACGTAGTAGATGGGCCCTTTCTGTGGTGCGGCACCAAGCCGGTCATTTTGGGATGGGACTATTTTGACTACTCATTGGCTGCTCTGGCAATCGGGCTGCAAAAGTAGTCAAAAAAGCTCCGTCCCAAATTAGCTACCTTGCTCTGGCGGGCGGGAGCAGGTAAGATATACCGAGCGCCTAGCGCGTTCGATGGGTTCGGATGACGACATGTTCCGAATCTGGTCAGGTCCGGAAGGAAGCAGCCATAAGGAGCCTCTGTCGGGCATCCGAATCCATCGAGCGCACGGGCGTTTTTTGGTGCCGCGACATGGCCCGGCCGGCGGCGAGGTATTTGGTGTCTCGCTGGTCCTCGGCTTCGCCTGCGGGATCGCTCGACTACCAAACACCTCGCCGCCGGTCGGGCCCCGTCGTTCAAAAATCACCCGTAAAGGCGCGTTTATCTAATTAAATCTATCCCTTGCGGAATGCGGCTTGCTGGTGTTGTCTGGGCATTGAAGGCTATGTGGTTCAAGAGGCGGCGGTGCTGTTGCTTGAATTTTTACAGTTAAAGAGGCCCGTTTCCCTGGGTTGGGGAAACGGGCCTCTTTTTGTCTCTGGGTTTGTGGATTGGCGAAGGTAGTATGCTTTGGCGGCTATTTTGAGTTCTTGAGGCGGCGTGTGGCTGTGGCGGTTATTCCGAGGCCTGCGGCGGCGACTGCTGCGAGTGCGATTGCGCTCGGCGCTGCATCGCCCGTGTTCGCAAGCTTGCCGGCGGTCGTATCTGCTTGCTTGCCGCTGCTCGAGTTCGCCTGCTTGGTGGAGCTTGGCGGGGTATTTTTGCCGGTCGCGGACGAGCCGGTGGGCTGTGTCGTCTCGGTCGGTTGCGCTGAGCCGGAGGGAGGTGTTGTCTCGGTGGGTTTTGTTATCTCGGGTGAGGCGGCCTTATCTGCTGCGGCTTTTGCCTCTTCGTATGCCTTGCAGGCATCGTCATAGGCCGTTTGCGCCTTTTTCAAATCGTCGAGGAGCGCATCTCGCTTGGCTATGTCCTCATCGATGTGGGCTTTAGCTTCCTCCGCCTCACTTTCGGAATCCTGAACCTGTCTTTCCTGGCTTTCGAGCCGGCGTCGGTAGGAGTGAAGATCATCTTCACAAGATTTCTCTCGCCTTTCTGCCGACATGATCTCACGTCGCAACTGCTTAATATGCTCTTTAGTAGCTGTGCTGGGCTCCTCGTCGCCGAGTGCTTCAAGTGCCTTATCTAATTCTGCCTGAAGGCCGCTTGTCCGGCTGTGGGCCTCATCGTATTTGGCTTGGGCTGCATCGACGTTCGCTTGCATGGCGGGAAGGCGTTCCCTCCGTTTGGCGGCTTCCGTCACCACCATGTCGTAGATCTCTTGAAAAGCGGCAATGTCATCATCGATTGCCGCAAGTTTCTCGGGACTTGCGGCAACTTTTGCGGCCTCGAGGGTTTTGAGCGCTTCCTGCATGGCTGCATACGCTTTTTCTTTTGCGGCGGCCGCATCTTCCGTCTGCAAGGCAACTGCACCGGTGGGGGAACTGGTTTCTGCCGCAATTGCCGTTACGGGGGCGATTCCCGCGACAAGTGCCGCGGAAAGGGCGATGCCCACGGTTGCTCGTCTTGCTCTTCTTGCGAGAATGTCGTTCATCTCGGCACCTCATTTCAAGGGTCGGCGACTAACTTGGTAGCACTACTGTAAGTATATCAGGCGGTTTGCCCGCCATTGATCGGGCGTGCGCGTATACCCCTTGATTAACAGCCATTAAATCTATCCCTTAAGGAACGCGGCTTGCTAGTGTTGTCTGGGCATTGATGGCTACGTGGTTCAAGAGACGGCGGCATTACCATCTGTTTTTACAAGTAAAGAGGTCCGTTTCCCTGGGTTGGGGAAACGGACCTCTTTTTGTCTCTTGGCTTGTGGATTGGCGAAGACAATAACCGCTGGCAGCTATTTTGGGTTCCTGAGGCGGCGTGTGGCCGTGGCGGTTATTCCGAGTCCTGCGGCGGCGACTGCTGCGAGTGCGATTGCGCTCGGCGCTGCATCGCCCGTGTTCGCAAGCTTGCCGGCGGTCGTATCTGCTTGCTTGCCGCTGCTCGAGTTCGCCTGCTTGGTGGAGCTTGGTGGGGCGTCTTTGCCGGTTGCAGGTGAGGCAACGGGCGGTGTCGCCTCGGCGGGTTGCGTCGAGCCGGAGGGAGGCACTGTCTCGGTCGGTTTCGTTATCTCGGGCGAGGCGGCCTTGTCTGCCGCGGCCTTTGCCTCTTCGTATGCCTTGCAGGCGTCGTCATAGGCCGTTTGCGCTTTTTTCAAATTGTCGAGGAGCGCATCTCGCCAGGCTGTGAACCGGTCGATATCGGCTTTATATTTCTCTACAGCACGTTCACAGTCATTAACTCGTCTTTCCTCTCTTCTGAGGCGGTACTGGAACTCGCGGAGCTCCGTTTCGCAATAGTTTACGTGCGTTTTTGCCGATATGATCTCACTGTGCAACTGCTTTATTTGCTGTTTAGTAGTTTCGACAAACTCCTCGTAGCCGAGTGCTTCGAGTGTCTTAAGCATCTCATGTTTCTTCTCTAATTCTGCCTGGAGCTCGCTTACCCGGTTGATGGCCCCGTCGTATTTGGCTTGGGCAGCATCGACGTCCGCTTGCATGGTGGGAAGGAGTTCCCTCCCTTCGGCGGCTTGCGCCGCCATCTTTTCGCGGTACTCTTGAAAACGGGTAATGTCATCATTGAATCTCGCAATTTTCTCGGGACTTGCGGCGTTTTTTGCGGCCTCGAGGTTTTTGAGCGCTTCCTGCATGGCTGCATACGCTTTTTCTTTTGCGGCGGCCGCGTCTTCTGTCTGCGGGGCGCCCGAATTGCCGTTGGTGGCGCTCGTCTGCGAAACGGCCGCACCGGTGGGGGAACTGGTTTCTGCCGCGATCGCCGTTGCGGGGGCGATTCCCGCGACAAGTGCCGCGGAAAGGGCGATGCCCACGGTTGCTCGTCTTGCTCTTCTTGCGAGAATGTCGTTCATCTCGGCACCTCATTTCAAGGGTCGGCGACTAACTTGGTAGCACTAATGTAAATATACCATGCTAGTTGACCCGACACTGGCTGGGTGTGCGCGTGCCTTTCCGCTTCTTTGGAAACCGAATCCCATTAGAAATGACGAGTTGTTTACGCTTCTTTTGGGCTCACCGTACTATCATGATTCGAATTGAGTGTGAATGATGATAGGGAGCGCCTTCTATGATTGAGCTGCTCAGGCGTTTTGGTGGTAAGTTTCGCCGGTATATGGTGATTGGTCCTGCGTGCAAACTGATCGAAGTGATCTTTGACCTGCTGACGCCGCTGGTGATTGCCCAGATGATCGATAAGGGCATCGGCGCGCACGATGTGAACGCCGTTATCCACTACGGCATGGTACTTGGCGCCATGGCTGTGATCGGCATCTCGTTTACGCTCGTCTGCCAAAAGATGGCGGCGCTCACCTCGCAGGGCATGGGCACCGATATCCGCGGTGCGCTTTACGAGCACATTAATAAGCTGAGCTATGCCGAGCTCGACCGCTTTGGCACGCCGTCGCTCATCACGCGCATCACCAACGACGTCAACCAGGTGCAGCTTGCCGTGGCTCTTGGCGTGCGCATGCTCATCCGCTGGCCCTTCTTGGCGGTGGGTTCTATGTGCGCGGCCCTCGCCATCGACCTTAAGCTCGGCATTATCTTTTTGATCTGTACGCCTGCCATCGGCTTGGTGTTTTGGTTTGTCATGGCGCGCTGCATTCCGTATTACAAGCAGTTGCAGGCAAAGCTCGACCGCATCGCGCTCATTTGCCGTGAGGGTCTTTCGGGCACCCGCGTGGTCCGTGCGTTTGTGCGCGAAGACCACGAGCGCGAGCGCTTTGCCCAAGCCGCCGACGACCAGGCCCATACCGCCATTGCGGTGGGCAAGCTCTCGTCGATTCTCAATCCTGTCACATTCTTGGTGATGAACCTGGGTGTGTGCGCCATCCTGTGGGTGGGCGGCATCCAGGTCAACGTGGGCGAGCTCACGCAGGGCCAGGTTATGGCGTTCGTCAACTACATGACGCAGACCCTGACCTCCATCGTGTATGTCGCCAACCTGGTTGTGGTCTTTACCAAGGCGAGTGCCAGCGCTTCGCGTATCAACGAGGTGCTCAATTGTGAGCCGAGCATCACCGACGAGGGCAACCAGCCGGTCGCCCTGCCCGAGCCGATCGAATTGGCGGGTGGCGCTGCTCCAGTCCTTGCGCTGAGCTTGAGCCATGCGAGCTTCTCGTTTGGCGCCGGCGCGGCCAATGCCGTGAGCGATGTGACGCTGGAACTCCCGCTGGGCAAGACGCTTGGCATTATCGGCGGCACGGGCAGCGGCAAGTCCACGCTCGTCTCGCTTATCCCACGCCTGTACGATGCGAGCACCGGCAGCGTGAGCGTGATGGGCGCCGACGTGCGCACCTGGCCGCTCGACCAGCTGCGCCGTGTGGTTGCGACCGTCCCGCAACGCGCGTCGCTGGTGAGCGGCACCATCCGCAGCAACCTGACCTGGCGCGATGAAGCTGCGACCGACGAGGAGCTCTGGGCGGCACTCGACATGGCGCAGGCCAGCGAGTTCGTGCGCAACAAGCCGCAGGGCTTAGACGCCCCGGTCGAGGCGGGCGGCAAGAACTTTAGCGGTGGCCAGCGTCAGCGCCTGACTATCGCGCGTGCCTTGGTTGGTTCGCCTCAGATATTGATCATGGATGACTCCGCGTCGGCGCTCGACTTTAAGACCGACGCGGCGCTTCGCCATGCCATTCGCGAGCGCAGCATGCGCGGTGCCGCCAAGGGCGGGCTGCCGCTGACCACGGTGATTGTGAGCCAGCGCGTCTCGACCGTGCGCGATGCCGACGTGATCTGCGTGCTCGACCACGGCTCGGTTGCCGGCCTGGGCACACATGACGAGCTCTATGCGACCTGTCAGCTCTATCGCGAGATTTGCCAGTCGCAGCTGCGCCGCGAGGAGCTTGAGGGCCAGCGGGGGAGCACAGCGCCCGCGCTCGCCCCAGGTGCCCCGACCGCCCCCGCATCCGTCTGCGCAAAGGAGGGCTGCTAAATGAATCCGTACACTTCCTCCGGTTCGGTCGCCACGATGACGGCCAACGTGTCCGGCAACGATAGCCTCAACGACCTGGGAGACGGTCCGCGCCAGCCCGGCGATCCCGAGCGCTATCCCGTGGGTGCGGTGACCCGCCGCCTGCTGGGCTATGTCCGTCCGCACCGCGTCTCGTTTGCGGCATCGTTTTTGAGTGCCGCCGTCTCGGTGATTCTGCAGCTCTACACGCCCATTCTCATTGGCGAGGGCATCGACCTTATCGTCGCCGCCGGGCAGGTGGACTTCGATGCGCTGCTGCCGCTCGTTACCAAGCTCGCGATTGTCGTCGTAGGTGCTGCGGCCTTCCAGTGGCTGCAGGGCTATTGCGTCAACCGCCTGTCTTACGAAACGGTGCGCGACATGCGCGTGGAGGCGAGCGATAAGCTCAGCCGCATGCCGCTCAGCTTTATCGACAGCCATGCCCACGGCGACCTTATGAGCCGCGTGGTCAACGACGTCGACCAGGTGGGCGACGGTCTGCTGCAGGGCTTTACCCAGCTCTTCACCGGCGTTATCACCATCGTGGGCACGCTCGCGTTTATGCTCTCCATTAACCTGACCATGACGCTCGTGGTGGTGCTCGTCACGCCGCTCTCCATCTTTGCGGCCGGCGCCATCGCCAAGCTCTCCAACAAAAGCTTTACGGCGCAGCAGCGTATTCAAGGGCAGCTCGGTGGTCATATCGAGGAGTACGTAGGCGAGCAAAAGCTTGTCGACGCCTTTGCCTATGGTCCCAACGCGCAGCTGCGCTTCGATGCCCTCAATGCCGAGCTCTGCACCGCGGGCGAGCGCGCGCAGTTTATGGGTTCGCTCTCCAACCCCGGCACGCGCTTTATCAATAACATCATCTATGCCGTGGTCGCTGTGATTGGCTGTGTGGGCGTGATCACGGGCGTGCCGGCGGCGCTTACGGTGGGCGGCGTGCAGATCTTCCTGTCCTATGCCAACCAGTACACCAAGCCGTTCAACGAGGTCACCAACGTCATTACGCAGATTCAGACCGCGTACGCCTCGGCGCGCCGCATGTTTGCGCTGCTCGATGCGCGCGAGCAGGAGCCCGATGCGGCGGATGCCGTGGAACTTGCCGCCCCGCAGGGCGAGGTCGCCTTTGAGCATGTGGACTTTAGCTACGTGTCCGACCGCAAGCTGCTGCAGGACATCTGCATCGAGGCCAAGCCCGGCATGCGCTTTGCCCTGGTCGGTCCCACGGGCTGTGGCAAGACGACGCTCATCAACCTGCTTCTGCGGTTCTACGATATCGATGCCGGTCGCATTGCGGTCGATGGCCGTTCCTCGCGTGATTACACGCGCGCAAGCTTGCGCCGCGCCTTTGGCATGGTGTTGCAGGACACTTGGCTGTTCGAGGGCACGGTGGCGGAAAACATCGCCTACGGCTGTCCCGACGCCACGCGCGAGCAGGTTATCGAAGCTGCCAAGCGCGCGCACGCGCACAAGTTTATCGTGCAGCTGCCAGGCGGCTACGATACGGTAATCGGCGAGGACGGCGGCACGTTTAGCCAGGGTCAAAAACAGCTGCTGTGCATCGCGCGCGTCATGCTCACCGACCCGGCGATTCTGCTGCTGGACGAGGCGACCTCGAGCATCGATACCCGCACCGAGCTGCAGGTGCAGGCGGCATTCGACGAGCTCATGGCTGGCCGCACAAGCTTTGTCGTGGCGCACCGCCTGAGCACGATTCGTAACGCCGACTGCATTCTGGTGATGCGCGACGGGCAGATTATCGAGTGCGGCACGCACGACGAGCTGCTAGCGGCAGGCGGCTTCTACGCCGAACTCTACCGCAGCCAATTCGCCCAGTGAGCAAGCCCGTGGGGCAAATTAATCAATCGACAGACGGTGGTTTACATCTGTCACGTTAGTACTAAGATATTCATCTAATAAATTGCATTAGTGGCTTTAGTTTTGGGGGAAACGAGGCAACGTGACTATGACGTGCTCTTTGGTGGTTAACAGCAAGAGCGGTAATACCAGGATGGTTTCGGGTGCGATCAAGCGTACGCTGCAGGCTGCGGGTGTTGAGTTTGTCCATGCCGCGGCGTTGAGCGACGATGCGGATGCAGATCAGGTTGCGCTCGAGGCGCAGGGCGCCTGCGCGGCCGACACGGTGCTCGTCGGCTTTTGGTGCGACAAGGGCGCGTGCACGCCTTCGGTCGCGGCGTTGCTTTCCGCCTTGCACGGCAAGCGCGTGTTCCTGTTTGGCACCTGCGGCTTTGGGGCCAGTGAGGAGTATTTTAGGCAGATTATCGATCGCGTGACCTCAAATTTGGCCAATGATGCCGAGCTTGTAGGCTGGGCGATGTGCCAGGGCAAGATGGGCCCCGCGGTCAAGCAGCGCTACGAGGCCATGCTCGAGCAAGATCCCGAAAACGCCCGATTTAAGATGCTACTCGACAACTGGGTTGCCGCAAAGGATCACCCCACCAAGGAGGATCTGGATAACATGGCTGCAGCCGCCAAGAAGGCCGTGCTGGGAGAGTAGCTTCGCCGTTCGCGGTCCTTCGTGCAAAACAATACAAATGGTGAAAGCCTCGAAATCCTCGAGGCTTTTTTCTTGACACTCGTGGGCGCAACGATGGCAAGCGTCTGGGACGATATTTTCCATCACCCCGATGACGAGGCCGTTCTGGACAACACGCTCGCATATGTTCGCTGGATGTATTCAGAGTGGGACGGGCTTTCCGGATGGGCGGGGTTTCGGAAAGTGCGTCCCGGAATTTGCCTTTGGAATGGGACGTAGTTTCCCGTTGAGGTGCTTTGCGGAAAGTGCATCCCACTCTGGGCGGTCGAAGTGGGACACACTTTCCCAAAGGCGCTCCAACGGGAAATTGCGTCCCATTATTCGGTCAAGAAACGGGATGCATGGGACCTCGGACAAAATCTCGGACCCAATCTGGGTCCAGGAGGGAGTCCGATGTATACGAAAGAGGAGCGCGAGGGGATTCTCTGGGAGTTCCACCGGAGCGGCCTGTCCGCCCCCGCCGCCTGCAGGAGCCTGCCGCTTTTCCCGAACAAGGACAACCTGTATGCTTGGCTCAAGCTGGAGGAGGCGGGCGAGCTGACCGCCCGTGAGATGCCCGACCGGGCGGAGCGCATGCACTGCTCGCACGGCGAGGGCAGCCCCGCATTCGCCGCGAGGCGACCGGGCACCGAGCCCGCCTCCCCGCGGAAGCGTCGAGCCGAAGGGGGCGCGGGCAAGATGGAGAGGACCGGGCGCGGAGGGGCCGGCGGCGAGCCGCCCGAGCAGACCGACTGGCGGGACTGGGGCCTGGAGGGGCTTCCCGACGACCCCGCCGAGCGCGCCCGCGAGGCCGAGGTCAGGCTCGCCGAGGCCCTGGCGGTGTTGGACGTCCTAAAAGCACCAGGCCCTGGCTCTTTGACGAACGAGGAGAAGCACAGGGCGGGAGAGGCGGCGAGGAGGCTCTCGCCGGCGGTGAGGCTCGCGGACGTGACCAGGACCCTGTCGATCCCGAAGAGCACCTATCTTGACCAGGCGCCCAGGATCTCGAGGCCCGACCCCAAGGCCGCGCTCAGGGAGCGCGTGCGCGCGTCGTTCGAGGCGAGCGGCGGCGTCTACGGGCCTGAGTCCGTGACCGCCGACCTCAGGAGGGGACCCGGCGAGCCCGTCTCGTGGCGCGAGCTCGCGCCCGGGGACGCCGAGAGCCCCGTCGTCGCGTCCGAGAAGGTCGTGCGCCGGATCATGCGCGAGGAGGGCCTGGTCGCCCGCAAGGCGGCGCAGATGCGCCGGAGGGCGAGGTACCGCAGCTACCGGGGCGAGCTCGCGGAGCGCCCGGCCAACGTCCCACTGCGCGCGGACGGGACGCACGACTTCCGCGCGCCCGCGCCCGGCCTGCTCGTGGTCACCGACGTCACGGAGTTCAGGCTCGACGGGTACAGGGCGTACCTGTCGCCCGCGATCGACTGCTTCGACGGGTGGCCGATCTGCTGGAGGGTCTCGGTCCACGCCGACTCCGACCTGATGGTCGGCATGCTCAGGGACCTGGTGGGGATAGTCGGGCCGACCGAGGACCGGCCGCTCACGGTGCACACCGACGGCGGCGCCGTCTACATGGGGCGCGAGTGGCGCGAGGCGTGCGGCCCCGGGGTGGTGCGCTCGATGTCGAGGAGGGCCCGGAGCCCCGACAACGCGCGCGCCGAGGGGTTCTTCGGCACGCTCAAGTGCGACTTCTTCGAGGGCAGGGACTGGACCGGCGTGCCGTTCGACGAGTTCTCCCGCCTGCTCGGCGAATATATCGAGTGGTACAGGGACGGCAAGCTCAAGAAGGACCTAGGATGGAAGACCATTAGGGAGTATCGCGAGGAGAGGGGCCATGCGGCATAGCGCCGGGACATGGTCCGGAAAAACGTCCGAGGTCCCCACTTTCCCAATCGGGTCCCAAGCGGAAACTGCATCCCATTCCAGACAAGAATTCTGGGACACGGTTTCCGGATGCAAAAAAGGCCACATGACGTGGCCTTCAACTTATATATGTTCAGCAGGTGTCTCCATGACAAGCCGCGCTTCAACACCGAGGCGTCTGCCCGGCGACGCGGAATGTAAGGTTCATCGCGAGTTCCGCACGAGCCGGAGAGCACTTAATGTGCTCTCCGTGCGAGCAGGACTGTCCGAGCAGGGAACCTTACGTTCCGCGCCGCCGGGCAGACGAACCAGTTATGAGCGACCCGCTACTTGATCTTGGTCGTGCCCGGTGCCAGGTTGGGGTCGGTCTCGTTGGCCTCGGTCTGGAAGTGCTCGGTGTACACGTTCTTGCTGTCGCGGAACATCTCGTAGTACTGCATCTTGGCGTAATCCTCGCGCGCCTTGGTGGCGGCTGCTGCGGCGGCGTCGTCACCGGTGACGTTGGAGGAGAGCGCCCAGCGCAGGCTGGCGTCCTCGTAGCCGACCGAGTTGATGGCGGGCAGTGACTCGCGCAGCGTCACGTGCGCCTTCTGGTAGTCGGTCAGCGGTGCGCCGATCAGCTGCATCAGCTGCGTGGACAGGTAGTTGGTGGACAGGTCGTCGACCTCACTCGTCTGGTCGCAACCGGCAACGTCGTAGTTGGCCCAGATGATGTAGTCGGTCTGCCACAGACGCTCCTGATGCGTGGCGTCGTCCTCGCCGGTAAACCACTTATCGTTGAACTTGGACGGGAAGAACGGCTGGTGGTCGCCCCAGAACACCACGACCACCTTACGGTCGAGCTTGCTCAGGGCGTTGAGGAAGTAGCGAAGCGCCTGGTCGGACTGCTCGATGCACGAGACATACTCGTCGACATCGGAGAGCGTACCGTCCTCGACGGTCTTGACGTCCAGGTCGGTCGTGTCGATGTTCAGGTGCATCTGCTTGTCGACCGGCAGCAGGCCCGTGTCGTAGCCCGAGTGGTTCTGCATGGTCACGTCGAAGATAAACTGCGGATTGGCGTTCTGATCGAGCAGCTCAAGAATCTTGTCATAGGTAGCCTGGTCGGTCACCATGCCGCGCAGGGTATCGGCGCCCTGGAAGTCGTTGATGGACAGGAACTGGTCAAAGCCAAAGTCCTTGTAGACGTTCTCGCGGTTCCAGTTGGTTGCGTGGTTGGGGTGCATGGCGGTGGTGTAATAGCCGAGCGACTTGAACTGCTCTGCCAGATTCCCGGTCGTTTCCATGTTGTAGATGGTGTAGGGGTACACGCCCGAGCCCAGGTTGGCCATGGAGTTGCCGGTCATAAACTCAAACTCGGTATTGGCGGTGCCGCCGCCGTAGGCGCTCACGTAGAGCTTGCCGCGGCTGAGGCAGTTGGACAGGTTCTTAAAGTACTGCGGGCCTTCGTAGCCGGCGCGCATGTTCTGGTAGATCGACAGATCCGAGAAGGTCTCGTTCATGATGGCGATGACCGTGGGCTTCTCGCTGTCGAACTGCTCCTTTGCGGCGGCGCGCTCGTCGCTCTTGGCCGCGTCGGACTTGTCGTAGGCCTTGGCGTACTTTTTGAGCGTGGCCTTGGCATCGTCGACGGAGTAGTCGGCGGGTTTGGGCGGCTTGATGGACTGCGCTGCGCTAATGAAAGCGGGCAGGTAGCCCTCGCGCCAGTAGCTCTCGAGCGGGCGCCAGGTGTAGACGGTGATGCCGAGGGTGTTGTAGTAGTCGATAAGCGTGACGTGCGCGGTCACGCCGCCCAGGCACAGCACGGCGACGAGCAGGTTGGTGAGCAGCATGCGCTTGGCGTTGGCGGCGCCCTTCTGACGGTGCGGTGCCACCAGGCCGGCGTACTCGCATAGCAGCATGGCGATGGCGGTAAAGCCCATGGACAGCACGCAGAACAGCGAGATGGAGAAGGTGTAGCCGGTGCCGGCGACCGCAGCGGCGGTGGAGATGGCCGAAAGGTCGCCCGGCTGGATGGGCATGGATTTAAACGTGATGACGAAGAACTCGGCAATGCCCAGGACAAAGAGGGCAAAGACCAGGACCGCGGGAGCTGCGCCGTGGCGCTGGAACAGGAAGAACAGGCCGACCATGAGCGTGGTGATGATGGCCCACTCGAGCAGGATGCACAGGGGGTAGACCCAGGTAAAGTCGTGGTTGGACGAGACCTCCATGCCCAGCAGTGCAAAGACGCCGGCGAGCAGCAGGCACAGGACGGCGGCGACGAGTGGTTTGCCCACAAAGGCGCCGCGCAGGCGGGCGAGCTTGCCGGTGGGGGCGGGGGCGTCGGGCTTGGCGAACGCAAAGACGCGCGGGGCGATGCGATCGCGGGCGATGCTGGCCCAGGCGCAGCCGGTGAGGATGGCGTTGGTCAGGATGAGCATCACAAAGGCGAGCGGCTCGTTTTGTGCGACGAGGCCAATAGCGCCCCAGACGGTCAAAAAGAGCTGGAACAGGCCAAAGGCGACGCTCCAGGCGAAGGCGCCCTTGGTGACGGTGCCCGACTGAGCGCGAATGGCCTTGGCTTCGCGCAAGACAAGGTAGACGGTCGCCGCAAGACCGACGAGCGAGATGGCGGCAGCGAACATGCTGAGACTCCTCACAAACTAAAACCTACGAAAGCGGTGGTTTACCCGATTGTTACCAAGATATGCGCTGCATTTGCGGACTGCGCACAACAACCAGCCATATTAACGCGCACGTGTGGCGGTGTGGCGCAATGTAGTGGCGACCTGCGCGATAATGGACGGGAATTACACGGAAACGTAAAGGCTTCTTAAAGAAATGGCGAGGATAGAGCTATGGGTGAGCAGGTTTGTATGACGGGCGCCGAGTACTGCGACGGAGCTGCGGTCGTGGATACATACGGCTATCCGGTCGAGACTACGGGCAATGCGGTGCTGGACATCTTGGAGCATCGCTCGTCTACGCGTGCCTTTGCGCGCGACGACAACGACCGTCCCGTAGCGGTGACCGACGAGCAGCGCGCAGCGATTCTGCATGCGGCAAGTCGCGCGCCGTCGGCGGGCGCCATGATGATGTATTCCATCGTAAGCATTCGCGAGCAGGCTACGCTGGACCGTCTGGCCGACCTGTGCGACCATCAGCCCATGGTCGCCAAGGCGCCCTGGGCACTTATATTTGTGGTCGATTATGCCAAGTGGATCGATCTGTTTGAGCACGTGGGCTGCTTTGAGCCCGAGTTTGTCAAGCGCACGGGCAAAGCGCCCCGCCGCGCGCCGGGTTTGGGCGACTTTGCCATCGCGGCCCAGGACGCCGTGATCGCCGCGCAAAACGCCGTGGTTGCCGCCGAGGCCCTGGGGCTGGGGAGCTGCTACATCGGCGATATCGTGGAGAACGCCGAGGAAGTTGCCGAGCTGCTCGATCTGCCGCCCTATACCATGCCGCTGTCGATGCTCATCATCGGCGCGCCCCGCAAGGAGCGCCCGGCCATTGCACATCCCGTGGTGAACCTGGTGCACGAGGAGCGCTACTGCCGTGCGGACGACGCGACTATGGATGCGCAGGTGGCCGAGATGGATGCGATGTTTCGCCCGCACGCCCGCGAGGTGGGGGAGCGCGTCGTGGACATCTATACCCGCAAGCACACGAGTCCCTTTATGGCCGAGATGAGCCGATCCATGGAATGGTGGTTCAAAAACTGGCTTGGAAAATGACGAATGTGACAAGGGGACAGTCCCTTTGTTACATTCCATATCGCCGCGGTAGCCTAAAGACTGTATAAATCTTTATCTAGCTGGGAAAACAGTGCATTAAAACATGGGCCGATTGCCTATAATCCCTTCGAACATTAAAGTTGGGAGGAAACCGGCTTATGGAACAAAAGGCCAAGGAGGCAGCCTCGCACGCTGCAATTCCTGTGAGCATCTCGGCGATGCTCGTCACGCTGGGCGTGGTGTACGGCGATATCGGCACCAGCCCTATGTATGTAACCAAGGCGCTCGTTGCCGGCAACGGCGGCATCGGAAGTGTGACGGAGGAGTTCGTGCTTGGCGCGCTCTCTCTTGTCGTGTGGACGGTCACGCTGCTGACCACCATCAAGTATGTGCTCATCTCGCTGCGCGCCGATAACCATGGTGAGGGCGGCATCTTTGCCCTGTACAGCCTGGTCAAGCGCTGCGGCAAGTGGCTTATCATCCCCGCCATGCTGGGTGGCGCCGCGCTGCTCGCCGACGGCATCCTGACGCCGGCCGTTACCGTTACCACGGCCATCGAGGGCCTGCGCACCATCCCGGCGGTCCATGCCGTGCTGGGCGATGACCAGGGCCGCGTCGTCGCCATTACGCTCGCCATCATCATCGTGCTCTTCTTGGTGCAGCGCATCGGTACGGCCAAGATCGGTCACGCCTTTGGCCCCATCATGACGCTGTGGTTCCTGTTCTTGGGCGGCACAGGCCTGTTCTTTGTCTTACAGCACCCCGCCGTGCTGCTGTGCCTCAACCCGCTCCGCGGCATCGCCTTTTTGTTGAGCCCCAACAACCACGCGGGCATCATGATTCTGGGCAGCTGCTTCCTCGCCACCACCGGTGCCGAGGCGCTCTACTCCGACATGGGCCACGTCGGCCGCGGCAACATCTACGCTACCTGGCCGTTCGTTAAGTGCTGCCTGCTGCTGTCCTATATGGGCCAGGGCGCTTGGCTTATGAACAACGCTGCCAACCCCGAGCTCATGGGCATTGCCGATCTCAACCCGTTCTACCAGATGCTCGCCCCGGGCCTGCGCCCGTTTGCCGTCGGCCTTTCCACCGTCGCGGCCATCATTGCCTCGCAGGCGCTCATCACCGGCGCATTCTCGCTGGTGTCCGAGGCCAGCCGTCTGGACCTCATGCCGCACATGCAGGTCTTCTACCCTGCCGAGACCAAGGGCCAGCTCTACATCCCCATGGTCAACAACGTCATGCTTGTCGGCTGCGTCATCGTGGTGCTGCTGTTCCAGAACTCGGCGCATATGGAAGCTGCCTACGGCCTTGCCATTACGCTGACTATGATGTGCACCACGCTGCTGCTCTTCTTCTACCTGCACGAAGAGCGCAAGCTCAAGGTTGCTCCGTGGATCTTCGTGGCCTTCTTCCTTTTGCTCGAAGGCTTCTTCTTCGTGAGCTCGCTCACCAAGTTCTTCCACGGCGGCTATTTCACCATCCTCATGGCCGCGCTCATCATGGGCATCATGGTGTGCTGGTACAACGGTACGGCTGTTGAGCAGCGCCAGTTTACGCTGCTGCCGCTGCGCAGCTACCTGCCGCAGCTCAAGCGCCTGCGCGACGACGACCGTTACGAGCGTCTGAGCGACAACATCGTGTACCTGACCAAGGACACCCATACCGACTATATCGACCGTGATATCGTCTACTCGATCTTGGACAAGCATCCCAAGCGCGCTCGCGCCTGGTGGTTCGTGAATGTCGAGACCATGGACGAGCCGCACACCTTTGCCTATTCGGTCGAGACGTTCGGCACCGACTACGTGTTCCGCGTGCATCTGTACCTGGGCTACAAGATCAACCAGCGCGTCAATGCCTATCTGCGTCAGGTCGTTCAGGACCTGGCTGCCACCGGCGAGCTGCCGCCGCAGACGCATGACTACTCGGTCTACAAGGATCCGGGTAACATCGGTACGTTCAAGTTCGTCCTGATCCGTAAGCTTCTGGCGCCCGAAAGCGATGTGGAGCCGAGCGAGCGTACGGCCATCACGCTCAAGTACATCATTCGTCGCGCCGCCGGCACGCCTGCACGCTGGTACGGCCTGGAGAACTCCAACGTGAGCTTTGAGTACGTGCCGCTGTTCACCAAGTTCAAGGCCGTGAACAAGATGCAACGCCTGGCTCCCAACGAGCGCCCGTAGGCGCCGACAGGTTGCACGGAGTTGGTTTTCGATGGACAAGATTGGGGCCGGGGAGGCAAACATGGATGCAAAGATGCTTGATGGCCGCGAGGTGGTTGCCGAAGTGGTGCGCGAGGCACGCGCCGATGCCGCCGAAGATCGGTTCTTTACGAATCGGGCCAACATGGACATGGCCGATCGCGTGATTTCGGTCGTGGCGCTGGTGTTTGTCGCGGCGTGCGTGTGCGCACTGCTCGCGCACGCGCTGTTTGTCTAACGACCGCAGGCTGCAAAGGCTATACACTTGGAACCACCACAAGGGGAAACCACCACAAAGGTGCCTGTCCCCTTTGTGGTGGTTTTTGCTTTTGAGAGAGGGGCGGGGCGCTGATGGACGTCCATGCGGACGGCGATATTGCCGAGAACTTTTGGTGGCGGCGCACGACGCTGACGCGTCGCAGCCCTCTGTATGACGCCTGCGTATCGGCGGGGCTGCTGGTCGCGGCGACGATTGTGGGCGCGCTGCTCGACCATCCGGGTCTCGCGCCGAGCATCATGATCGTCTATGTGTTCGCCGTGCAGCTGTGCGCGTTCTTTACCTGGAGCCGCCTGTATTGCTTGCTGAGTTCGGCTGCCGCCGTGGCGCTCTACAACTTCCTGTTTGTCGACCCGCGCTACTCGCTGTCGTTTATCGACCGCGTCTATCCTGGCATGTTCTTCATCATGTTTTCGGTCTCGCTCGTGTCGAGCTCGATTGCGTTGGCCCTGCGCCGTGCCTTGGCGCAGGCCGCCGCCAGCGACCGCCGCACGCAGATGGTGCTCGAGACCAACCGCATGCTGCAGCGCTGCGCCGATCAGCAGCAGATTGTCCATGCTATGGCAACGCAGCTGGCGCGTCTTTCGGGCTGTCCTGTCGTGTGGTACAGCGCCGACGCCGAGGGCGATGACCTGCTGCCGCGTGCGACATACACGGCCGTGGGCGATGTCGCGCCGGTGCATGAACTGGCGCCGCAGATGCCGCCGCGGCTCTCGGCGTCCGCCTATGTGGGAACGCCGCTCGATGCCACCTACGGCGGCTCGGCGTTCTACGGCATCTACCTGACCGTGCGCTCGGGCGACACCATGGTGCGCGCGGGCGATCCCGCCTCGGTGGTGGGCGTGCTGGCTATCGTTGCCGAGCCCGACGTGCTGACGCACGAGGAGCGGACACTTGCCGATGCCATCGTGAGCGAAGGCGAGCTGGCACTCGATCGCGCCCGCGCCATGGAGGCCCGCGAGGAGGCGGCGGTGCTTGCCAAAAATGAGCAGCTGCGCGCCAATCTGCTGCGCTCCATCTCGCACGATCTGCGCACGCCGCTTACCAGTATTTCGGGTAATGCCGACGTGCTGCTCGATCAGGGTTCGACCGGCACCGCGGTGCTCGATGCCCAGACGCGCCGCGGCCTGCTGCTATCCATTCGCTCGGATGCGCTGTGGCTCAACGCCACCGTCGAGAACCTGCTCGCCATCACCAAACTCGAGGGCGGCGGCATGCATCTGTCGACCACGCTCGAGCTTATGGACGATATCGTCGAGGAGGCGCTGCGCCATGTAAATCCGGCCGTGCGCGAGCACGACCTTAAGGTGGCGGCGTGCGATGAGCCGGCGCTCGTCAATGTCGATGCACGCCTGATGGTGCAGCTGGTGGTCAATCTGGTGAACAACGCCATCACCTATACGCCCGCGGGCTCGCATATCATGATTTCGATTAGCGTCGACGATGGACGCGTGGCGTGCTCGGTGGCCGATGACGGCCCGGGCATTGCTCCCGAGGACCGCGAGCGTATCTTTGAGTCGTTCTACACCGCCAACCATGGTTTGGCCGATAGCCGACGCAGTGTGGGCCTGGGGCTTTCGCTCTGCCGCTCCATTGCGCTGGCGCATGGCGGTAGCATAGAGGTTGCCGCGGCGGACCCGCACGGCTCGGTCTTTACGATTGAGCTTCCCGCCGCCGACGTTTCGTTTGATAAGGAGTAGCGCCGTGCCGAACTCTGCCGTGAAACCGCTCATCTTGGTCGTTGAGGACGATCCCGCCGTCCGCAACCTTATCGTCGCCGCGCTCGAGGCGCACGGCTTGCGCCATATGGCCGTGGAGACCGCACATGCTGCCATCGCCGCCGCCTCGTCGCAGGCGCCGAGCATTGTGCTGCTCGATCTGGGCCTGCCCGATATGGACGGCGTCAAGGTGGTGGAGTCGGTGCGCACGTGGTCGGGCATGCCGATCATCGTGGTCTCGGCGCGCAGCGAGGACGCGGACAAGATCCGCGCGCTCGATGCTGG
The DNA here is from genome assembly GCA_937966215.1 of uncultured Collinsella sp. Taxonomy (GTDB): domain Bacteria; phylum Actinomycetota; class Coriobacteriia; order Coriobacteriales; family Coriobacteriaceae; genus Collinsella. Next base: position 30,410 of record CALCKK010000038.1, read on the forward strand.
TGCCGACGACTACCTGACCAAGCCGTTTTCGGTCGAGGAACTGCTCGCGCGCATTCGCACGACGCTCAGGCGCCTTTCGTATGCGCAAACGGGCGGCGTTGCCTCCGAGGGCTCGTTCGATACCGGTGAGCTGCATATCGATTTTGATGCCGGCATTGCCATGATGGATGGCGAGGAACTGCACCTGACGCCGATCGAGTACAAGCTCCTGTGTCTGCTGGCGCACAACGCCGACAAGGTGTTGACGCACCAGTTTATCCTGCACGAGATTTGGGGCACGGCGACCAAGAGCGACCTGGCGAGCCTGCGCGTCTTTATGGGCACGCTGCGCAAGAAAATCGAGTCCGACCCCGCGCATCCGCGCTATATCCAGACGCATGTGGGCATCGGCTACCGATTGGTCATCCAAGGCTAGATCGCCAACCACCATCCCAATATGAGTTGCGGTGAAATACGGTCTAAATTTGCCTAATTCCAGGCAAAACAGTCCGTATTCCACCGCAACTTTGTTATTTGCCCTTGGGCTTGCTGGCGTAGAACTTCTTCTTTTTGGGCTTGCCGGCGGAGTCAGGCTTGCCGTTGCCGCGCGGCCCCCGGTCGCCTGCCTGCGCGTGCGCGGGCGCCGTTGCGCGAGGCTTGCGGGCTTCGGGGTTGCGCAGCTCCTCGACGCGCTCGGCAATTTCCTCGGCGCTAAAGCCGACTTCGGCCATGGCGTCCTCGATGGGCAGGCGGCGCACGATGTAGCAGTGGTGCACCTTCTGGTTGCGCGCGAAGTCCTCGGGGATGGTCTGCGCCGTAATGTCCTCCAGCACCACGCCCGCGCGGGCGAGCTTGCGCGTTTCGGGGCGGAAGCCGCGCAGGTTGCAGCTAAAGATGGCATGGCCGCCCTGCGCGAGCAGGCGCGATACGCCAGCCAAAAGCTCAACATGGTCGCGCTGGACATCCCAGGTGCGGCGGCCCATCTTGGACGAGTTCGAAAACGTGGGCGGGTCGACAAAGATCAGGTCCCAGCGGTTGCGCGTCTGGCGCTGGTCGCGAATCCAGGCGAGCACGTCGTCGCGCACAAAATGATGCTGAGGCCCCACAAAGCCGTTCTGGCGCATGTTGCGCTCGGCCCAGTCCAGATAGGTATTGGAGAGGTCGACCGTCACGGTCTCCTCGACGCCGCCATCGGCCGCGTAGCAGGTGGCAGTGCCGGTGTAGGCAAACAGGTTGAGGAAGCGGCGCGCCTGCTTGGCGTGCTCGCGCACCAGGTTGCGGGTGACACGGTGGTCCAAGAAGATGCCGACGTCTAGGTAGTCGTCAAAGTTGACGGCAAAGGTGAGGCCGCCCTCTTCGATGAGCGGGAGGCGACGGCGCGCGATATTGGCGCGCTCGCCCGAGCCGCCCTTGCCGGCGCCCTGCTTGCCGTATTGCGAGCCGCCGCGCGAACGCATGCGGGCCTTGGCGTGCACATGCTCGGCGGGAACATCTAGGATACGCGGCGCGATGGCCAGGATATCGAGCATACGGGCCTGGGCCAGTGCGGGGTCGATGGTCTTGGGCGCGGCATATTCGGCGATGACGAGCCAGCGGCCCGGCGTCTGCGGGCAACCCTCGTACAGGTCGATAGCGGCGGAGTAGTCGGGCAGGTCGGCATCGTAGACGCGGTAGCAGCTCACGCCCTCGCGCTTGGCCCACTTGCGGCGCAGGCGTGCGTCCTTGCGCAGGCGGTTGGCGAACTGCTCGGACTCGGGGATGAGCACGGGCAGCGGCTTGCCGTCGCCCAGGTCGAGCATGGCGGCAGGCTCGGGCATGGCGGAAGCGGCGGCTTCATCGTTGACTTCGTTGGCATCCGCAGCCTCGGCCTCGGCATCCGCACTGGTCGCAGCCTCAAACGCTGCGGCGGCGTGGTCGAGCGAAGGCCAGACTTCGACGGTCGCCTCTTCGTTGTTGGGCATGACGGCGATCGAGCGCTCGGGCTCGGTATGGAGCGCGCGGGCCAGCAATCCGTCGCGGGTGAGCGCGGCGACCGGTGCCGCGGCAAGCTCGGGCGCGCGGCGCAACTCGCCGATGAGCGTCATGGTGTCATGCATGAGCGAAAGCGGTGTCTCGGTCGTATCCGCGACCACGGCGGCGCCGGCGACAGCGCCCGCGTGGTCCAGTACGGTGGCGGACTTGGCGGCGCAAAAATCGACAAAGCGCTTGTAGCCGGCACATTTAACCATGCGCTCAGCGGTCTTGCGGGCGGCGGGGTCAACATCCACGGCCACGATGCGCGCCTGGCGCTCGCGCGCTGCCGCCTCGCGCTCGCGCGCCTCGGCAAGCAGCTGCTCCCACAGGGCGGCATCGTGCAGCTGCCAGCCCTCAAAGCCCCAGCGCTCGCGTGTGGCGCCCGGGGCGCGGTCGGTCAGAATGTTCACGGCCTCCAGCAGCAGACCGCCGCCGGCGCACGAGGCATCGATCAGCGTGGGAAGGGCTTCGTTCTCGTAATCGTCGGCCGTCAGCTTGCGCTCGCATAGTGCGGTCCAGCCGACCTGCGCCAGCACCAGGGCGGCGTAGTCGGGGCGCAACACGTGTGCGCCCTCGCCGGCACGAGTCGCAGCGGGCGGCAGACGTTTGAACAGCGGGTCGCCCGAAAGGTCCAGGCTGATGCTCGCGCGGCGCTGACGCAGCGAAAGCAGTAGGTGAACACCGGGGTCGGCGGCATCGACGTCGGCGCGACGGCCCGTGGTCTCGGCCAGACGGTCGCACAGCGCGTCCTTGGCGCGCAGGGCCGAGAAGCGCGTGTTGCGCAGCTGCTCGGTCACGCCGCGGGCGGTGATGGCGATGGTAGCGCCCGGGCGGACGATGCTTTCCCAGGCGATGTCGTAAACGCTATCGTACAGTTCATCGGCATCCTGCGCCTCAAAGCGCCCGAGTACCACGAACACGCGGCTGGCCAGGCGCGACCACAGACAGGCGCGATAGCCTTCTTCGAGCTCGCCCTCAAATGTAGCGCGGCCCTTCAGGCGGCGGACATGCGAAAGCCCGAGGCGTTTAAGCTCATCGGCGAGTGCGGACTCAAAGCCCTCGGGGCAGCTTGCGTAAAATTCCATGGGTGACCTCTCTAGTTGCGTCGCTCCATTATATGATGGATGCTTCGTTTGCCCTTATCCTCGAAAGGAACCCATATGATTGATGCGTGTCCCGAACCCGCTGTGCTCTTTTTTGACGTGGACGGCACGCTGACGTCGTTCGATCCCGACGATATGACCGATAAGGACTTCAATGCAATCCATCCGTCGAAGGCCGTTGTCGATGCATTTGGTCGCCTGCGCAATGCGGGTCACCAGGCATTTATCTGCACGGGTCGCCCCTTGTGGCTGATTGCCGATGGCCTGCGCGCGCTGAACCCGGCGGGTATCGTTGCCATGGCGGGGGCCACGCTCGAGGTCGAGGGCCGCGTGGCACACGAGGACTGCATTGACGAAGACATTGTTGAGGAGCTCGCGCGTCGCATTGCTGTGGCGGGCGGCGAGGCGTTGTTCGAGACGAACGGTGCCACTTATTCACTTGAGCCAGTTGGTGTCGAACAGTCATTTCTGCTAGGCGCCGGCGTGGTGCATGGCACCGACCAGATGCGCGTCGATGGTCGCTTGCGCGTAGGCAAGGTGTGCATTAACGCGTGCGACCTGGCTCGCGTAGCCAACGATGACGGCTTTATCGATCGCGAGTTTGAGCTGTGCAACACCGGTGGTCAGAATCGCGAGCTGAGCCCCAAGGGCATCGACAAGGGCGTGGGCGTGGCGCGAGTGCTGGCGTATCTGGGCCGCGAGGGAAATGCGCGCACCTTTGGCTTTGGCGATTCTGGCAACGACCTGGGCATGCTCGCTGCTGTCGAGACGGCCGTGGCCATGGGCAACGCCATGCCCGAGGTCAAGGCGGTCGCCGACTACGTGACCGACGATGTCGCACACGACGGCACCGTCACCGCGATGCAGCATTTTGGCCTCATCTAATGAATCTCGCCTTCTGACGTTTGCTCAAACTGCGACTCTTTGCTTTTGCATGCTCAATCGATTTATCAATCCAAACACTGAGGTGTTTATACCGTTCGCCGAGAAGATAAAAAACCGCAGCTCACGCCTTGATAAACGTAGGTAAAGTGTTTAGCAGTTTATCGGCCGTATGCTAACGAAAGGAATCAGGCAGATGGCAATCAAGGTGTTCGCTGACGGTGCAAACCTCGAGGGCATGCTCGACATGTACGAGAACGGCAACGTTCAGGGTTTCACGACCAACCCGTCCCTTATGAAAAAGGGCGGCGTGACGGATTACCGCGCGTTTGCCAAGGAGGTCCTGGCCCACATCACCGATGTGTCCGTGTCGTTTGAAGTCTTTGCCGACGACGTCGAGACCATGGAGGTCGAGGCCCGCGAGATCGCTACCTGGGCCGAGAACGTCTACGTCAAAATTCCGTGCGTGACCACCAAGGGCGAGTCCACCGCCGAGCTGGTCCGCAAGCTTTCCGCCGACGGCATCAAGGTCAACGTCACCACCATCTTCACGCCTACGCAGGTTGACGAGATGGTCGACGCCGTTGACGCCGAGACGCCGTCCATCATCTCGCTCTTTGCCGGCCGTATCGCCGACACGGGTGTCGATCCCATTCCGTTTATGACGGAGTCGGTCAAGAAGGCTGCCGCCAAGCCCAACTGCGAGGTCTTGTGGGCGTCCACGCGCGAGCTTATCAACATTTACCAGGCCGAAGCCTGTGGTTGCCAGATCATTACGGTGCCCAACAGCATCCTGGCCAAGCGTAAGAACATCGGCCGTGATCCGTACGAGGTCTCGCTCGACACCGTGCGCGGTTTTGCTAAAGATATCGCCGCTCTGGGCTTCCATATTCTGCCGTAACGCGAACACTGACTACGCCGCGGGCTGCTCGCCCCGGCCTTTCCTTTCCCTATCGCTCACGCGCTTCGCGAGGGTCGCGCTAGGCAAAGGAAAGGCCGGGGCTGCCGACACGAACTTGCCGGTAGGTTGGTGATAGGCTTCCATATCCTGCCGTGGACAAAGGTACCCCCGCCTGCGCCGTGCAAAATTGAGAGTATTCAGCAAGGTAAAGGCTTTTACCAGCTGGGTGAAGCATGGAACAGCCCCCGTTTTGGCTCTGATGACGCTAAAACGGGGGCTGTTTCTTGCTTTTTCGTCTCTGAGGGGCATCCGGACGGTGGAATTTGCAGAATACTCGCGATTTTGCACGTCGCGAGAGGGGGGACCCTTGCTTTGGCGGTTTACTTCCCCTGCACCATGGTGAGGGAGATTTTCTTGCGGTCGCGATCGACCTTTTCGACCCACACCTTGACCGTGTCACCGACGCGCACCACGTCGCTCGGGTGCTTGACGAAGCGGTTGGCGAGCTTGGAGATGTGCACGAGGCCGTCCTGGTGCACGCCCACGTCGACGAAGGCGCCAAAGTCCACAACGTTGCGCACCGTGCCCTTGAGTTCCATGCCGGGCTCCAGGTCGTCGATCGAAAGCGCCGAGCGGCTAAAGACTACCTCGGGCGCGTCGTCGCGCGGGTCGCGACCGGGCTTCTTGAGCTCGTTGACGATGTCGATGAGCGTGAGGGTGCCGCAGTCCAGGTCGCTTGCCAGCGCCGAGATGCTGCCCAGGCGGCGCTCGATATCGGGCACGCCGCCGCGGCTGAGCTCGCTTGCCGCAACGCCGGCGCGCTCCAGGACGGCCGTGGCCACCTCGTAGCTCTCGGGGTGGACGCTTGTCGCGTCGAGCGGGTTCTTGCCGCCGCTGATGCGCAGGAAGCCCGCGGCGTTGAGGTATGCCTTGGGTCCCAGCTTGGGGACCTTCTTGAGCTGGCGGCGATCGGTAAAGGCCCCGTTTTCCTCGCGGTAGGCCACGATGTTTTTGGCTACGCTCGGCGTAATGCCCGACACGTAGCCCAGCAGGCTTGCGCTCGCGGTGTTGACGTCGACGCCCACACGGTTGACGACGTCTTCCACCACGTGGCCCAAGGTGCGCGAAAGCTCGGCCTGGTCAAGGTCGTGCTGGTACTGGCCAACGCCGATGGACTGGGGCGGAATCTTGACGAGCTCTGCCAGCGGGTCTTGCAGACGGCGGCCCAGGCTCATGGCGCCACGTACGGTGACGTCCAGGTCGGGATATTCCTGGCTGGCGAGCTCGGAGGCGGAGTACACCGACGCGCCGGCCTCGTTGACGATGGTGTAGCGAAGGCTGGGTGCCTGCTCGGCAATAAACTCCGAGACGACTTCCTCGGTCTCGCGGCTGGCGGTGCCGTTGCCGATGACGATGGTGTTGACGCCGTCCTTCTTGACGAGGCGGGCGAGCTCGCGCTTGGTGCCGGCGACGTCGTGGCGCGGCTTGGTGGGATAGACCACGCCGTGGTCGAGTAGCTTGCCGGTCTCGTCCATGACGGCGACCTTGCAGCCGGTGCGGTAGCCCGGGTCGAGAGCGAGCACGCGGGCGCCGCGCACGGGGCGTGCCGAGAGCAAGCCCTCGAGATTCTTGGCAAAGACGTTGATGGCCTCGGTCTGCGCACGAACGGTGAGTTTGGCGCGGGCCTCGCGCTCCAGCGAGGGGGCCATGAGGCGCTTGTAGCCATCGGCGATGGCGGCGTCAAAGACGGGAGCAAACACGCCCTGGCGACGGGGCCAGCGGCTGCCGAGGCGTGCCGTAGCGGCAGCGCCGTCGACGTTCACGCGCACGCGGAGCTTGCCCTCGCGCTCACCGCGGTCGATAGCCAGCACGCGGTGGTTGGGTATACGGCGCAGCGGCTCATCATAGCTGTAGTACGGCTCGTAGGGGGTCTTCTCGGCGGGGTCGGTGGCCTCGACGACGATGTCGGCGGTGTTTTGCGTAAAGGCGCGCAGGTCGGCGACGTTCTCGGGATCTTCGGCCGCCGTCTCGGCCACGATGTCGGCGGCGCCGGCGAGCGCCTTTTCGGGCGTGTCGAAGCCGGCCTCCTCGTTGACGTAGTCCGCGGCGGCGTCGAGCGCGCTGCCCTTGGCCGAGGCCTGCATGATGATCATGTTGGCGAGCGGCTCCAGGCCGGCCTCGCGTGCCTTCTGCGCGCGGGTCATGCGCTTTTTGCGGTAGGGCTTGTAGAGGTCCTCGACACGCTGGAGCTGTGTGGCCTCGCGAATCTGTTGCTCGAGCTCGGGCGTGAGTTTGCCCTGGGCGCCGATGAGCAGAATGACGTCCTCTTTGCGCTGCTCAAGATTACGCAGGTAGGACAGGCGCTCGTCGAGCGCGCGCAGGGCGACATCGTCCATGCCGCCCGTGGCTTCCTTGCGGTAGCGCGAGATAAAGGGAATGGTGTTTCCCTCGTCGATGAGCTTGACGGCCGCCTCGACGTTGGCGGCCTTAAGGTTGAGCTCGCGCGCGAGCTGGGCGATAAGATCCATGAAACTCCTTGCGTTTAAGGTGCGTTTGCAGCACAGAGCTACCAAGGATACCACCTGCCACTTCGCTCAAAAAAGACTGTTTTGGCGCGGAACCACGAAAGCGGCCTATCTACTACGTTTGAACCGTGTGGGTCGACCATCCCCCGGTTTTCCGAAAATGCGCAAGCCGTTTACCTGCGGTTTTTATTTCGCGAAATTCGGTATGGATGAGGGTGATTGGTTAAACGTAGTAGATAGGCACATTTCGTGGCGAACGAATCAAGCTAAGGTGCAAAAAGTCCCCCGTCCCAGAAAAATCATTGGCAACGTAGCAAAATGCCCCGCGGGCAGGAGGCTGCTCGCGGGGCAAAGAAGAGGGGCTTATTTGTGGCGGACCGAGGGGCCCGGCATGGGGTTTCTGCCGCGGCCTGTCCTAAGGTGCTACAGCTCGACGAGCTGGCCGGTCTCGGCGGCCTCCTTGATGGCGTTGAGAAGCGTGAGCGTCTTGACGTTATCGGCGGGGGTCACGACGGGCTCGACCTCACGGCGGACGACCTTCACAAAGTGCTTGAGCTGCATCTTGTGGGGAAGCGCCGGGTCGACGGCCGGAATCTCCATCTGCAGCGGCTTGTGCCAGTTGGAGGCGCCGTCGTAGGAGAACTGGTGCAGGCGGGGCAGCGAAAGGGCGCCCAAGGTTCCGCCGATAAAGTAGGCGTCGGCGTCGAAGGGACGGTACTGCGGGTCCTCGCGAGCGGTGGCCTCCCAGTTCCAGGGGCTGGCGGTGGCATCGGAGATGGTCATGCTTGCGAGCGCGCCATCGGCAAAACGGACGTTGACCACGGCGGAGTCCTCAGTCTCAAAACCGCGGGCGGCGCTGGACTGCATACCCTGGACGGCGACGGGCTCGCCCAGCAGATAGCGGAGCAGGTCGACGTCGTGAACCAGGTTAACCAGGATCGGGCCGGCACCCTTCTTGCGGCGCCACTCGACATCGAAGTACTCGTCATTCTTATAGATCATGTAGTGGAAGCTCGACACGGTGAGCTTGCCCAGCTCGCCGGACTCGATGATCTCCTTGGCCTTGTTGACGAAGGGGTTGTGGCGACGGTGCTGGCCCACGAGCACGGGCACGCCGGCGGTCTCGGCCTCGGCGGCGAAGGCCTGGGCATCCTCGAGGTCATTGGAGATGGGCTTTTCGACCAGCGGCACGATGTTGCGCTTCACGGCCTCGCGGGCAACGCCCAGATGAAGGTCGTTGGGGGTGGCGATGATGACGGCCTCGGGCTTGACCTCGTCCATCATCTGGGCGGGATCGGTGTAAAACGGCACGCCGGCGGCCTCGGCCGTGGCGCGGGCGCCCTCAAAGGCGTCGGCGATGGCGACGAGCTCGGCTTCGGGCTCCTCGGTGACAAAGCGGATGTGGTTGCGGCCCATGGCACCGGCGCCGATAACGGCAATGCGGACGGGGTTGAGCTCAGACATTTCGACTCCTTAATACTGGTGACCGGTGGAATGCGACAAAGGGACGGTCCCTCATGTCGCATCGGTAAAACTAGGCGGACTTCTTCTTGCTGTCGGAGACCATCATGTAGACGGTGAGCACGACGGCGATGGCGGCAATCACAATGGCGCCGTAGAAGGACTGCTGGTAGGCGGCGCTGCCGGCCTCGGCGTGATACAGCACGGCGGTGATGGGCTGGCTGATCCAGGTGGAAGCGGCATAGCCCAAAAACATGATGCCGTAGTTGACGCCGATGTTGCTGGTGCCAAAGGCGCCACCGGTGAGCGGCGGGTAGATGACGAGCAGGGCGCCAAAGCTAAAGCCGAGCAGGGCGAGCGCCACAAAGAACATGCTCTGCGTAAAGCTCATCGACATGATGACGAGCGCGACGATGGTGACGACAAGGCTGATGAGCAGCGACTTGTAGGCGCCGAGCTTGTCGATGATCTGGCCAAAGGACAGACGGCCGACCAGGTTGGCGCAGGTGTTGACGGAGACGACCACGCCGCCGAGGGCGACGGCCGCGGCGCTCGTGGGGTCGGCGAAGAGCTGGACAGCGGCGATGGAGGCAACCTTGCCCACGAGCAGGGTGCCCGCGGTGGCGGCAAAGGCGAAGGTGACGATGAGGACCCAGAAGCGCGGGGTCTTGACCATCTCGCCCGGGGTGAGGTCGCCGAAGGTGCCGGCATGTGCGCCACCCTTGGGGGCCTCGAAGCCCTCGGGCAGCCAACCGGCCTCGGGGGCCTTCAGGAACAGGGCGGAGGCGGCGATCGTCACAAAGAAGATGACGCCGAGTGCCTTAAGGGCGCCAAAGATGCCCAGGCTCGGGATGAGCAGCGAGGCGAGCACCGGGGACAGCACGGCGGGGCCGGCGGTCGAAGCGGCCAGGGTGATGCCGGAGGCCAGGCCCTTCTTGTCGATGAACCACTTTTGGCCGGTGGTGAGCGCGGGGTTGTAGCCCAGGCCGTTGCCGATGGCGGCGACGAGCGAGAACCACAGGTAGAACTGCCACGGCTCGGTGACGGTGCCGGACATGAACCAGCCCAAGCCGTAACACACGGCGGCGGCGATCACGACGTTGCGCGGGCCGATCTTATCGGAGATGCGACCGGCGAAGATGCCCGTCACGGCCATGATGGTCTGAAAGACCGGGAAGGCCCAGGTAAGGGCGCTGGACCACTCGGGGTAGACGGCGAGCAGGTTCTTGCTCACGACGGAATACAGCGCGATTGAGCTGATGAAGAACATGGTGACGCACGCGGCGGAAAGCACGACGGCGCGACCCTTGTTGGAGTTGGTGGAAGCCATTGGACTCTTTCTAATCGATACGGGGGAGGGGCGGACGCGTCCGCGGGGCCTCCCTGTCAGGCTGGTTTACTGGTCGGTCGGCTTTGCGACGCCGGACTCGTCGGACCAAAGCTCGACACCCTTGTTCTTGAGGTAGTTGTCGGCAAAGGCTCGGCGGCCGCCGGGCTTGGCGGTGAGGTCGCCCATCATATTGGAGAAACCGCCGTCGACCTTGATGGCGTCGCCGGTGGTAAAGTCCGAGCGCTTGGACGCCAGGAACATGACGGCGTTGGCGATATCGCTGACCTCGCCGATGCGGCGTGTGGCGATAAGGCGGCTGCGGCTCTTCTCGACCTCGGGGTCAGCGTAAAAGCTCGCCGACATGGGGGTCTTGACAAAGCAGGGCTCGACGCAGTTGGAGCGCACGCCGTAGGGGCCCCACTCGGCGGCCAGCATCTTGGACATCATGTTGACGCCCGCCTTGGTGGAGCTGTACACGCCCGAGAACGTCTCGGGGGAGTGGCTGGCAACGGTCGAGATATGCACCAGGCGACCCTGGCCTGCCTTGATCATCTCGCGACCAAAGCGCTGCGAGGTGATGAAGTAGCCGGTGAGGTTGACGTTGATGACCTCGTTCCAGTCGCTCAGCGGCAGGTCTTCCATGGCTGCGAAGCGCAGGATGCCGGCGGTGTTGACGAGGACGTCGACACGTCCGAAGTCGGCGATGGTGGCATCGACGGCGGCCTGAACCTCGGCCTCGTCGGTGGCGTTCATCTTGTAGCCCTCGGCGTGGATGCCAAACTCGGCGGCGAGGTCGGCGGCTGCTGCCTTGACCTTCTCCTCGTCTAGGTCGAGCAAGACGACGTTGGCGCCGTTGCGGGCGAACTCGCGGCAAATCTCGACGCCCATACCGCCGAGCGCGCCGGTCACGGCGCAGACATCGCCCTCGAGCTTAAGCCAATTGCTCATAGGAACTTCCCTTCTTGTGCCTCCCGGTGGGTCGCTCCCATTAATCGACCCACGTGGTTTTCGCTGGTTATCGTATGCTTTGCATTTGCGCAGGTGAATTGCATATTTGTTAGAATGGCGTTAACCATAGGTTTACACTGTGCGATGCAGTTTATTCTCAATTGAGCGCATGACCTGCGAAAACAACCTCCTGTGGCACCATGTGGCCACGGGCGCGAAAACGGGAGATTGACGTGTACGATCGACGACTTGAGGCCATATCGGCCGCCGCGGAGCTGGGAAGCTTCTCGCGCGCGGCGGCAAAACTACGTGTGTCGACCCCGGCTCTCGTCAAACAGGTGTCGGGGTTCGAGGCCGAGTTTGGCATCACGTTGTTCGAGCGCTCGCATTCGGGCGTTAAGGTGACGCCGGCGGGTGCGCTGCTGGTAGACGATGCGCGCTCGATCATGCGTCAGTCCGAGGATGCGTTGCGCCGTGCCCGACGCGCAGCGGGCGATGGCGGCGCCGTGCGTCTGGGCGTGTCGATGATGTGCCCGGGGCGCCAAACGCTGTCGATGTGGTCGGGCATCCACGATCTGGAACCGTCGCTGCGATTTGAGATTGTGCCGGTGAGTGACCTCTACGATGAGCGCGAGACCGTCATGCGCAGTCTTGGTCGCGAAGTGGATGTAGTGCAGTCGAGTTTTTCGACCCCGCGCTGGGGCGACGCCTGCCAAAAGCTCCTTATCGTCAACGTACCGTTTTATATTGATGTGCCGCGCACGAGCCCGCTTGCGCGCAAGACGCGCATCACGGTTGCCGACCTGGAGGGCATGCGCCTGCGCGCGCTCCGTCACGGCAACGACGCTATGGACAGCCTGCGCATCGACCTGTTGGCCGACGGCGGCGTGGACGTGATCGACGTGGATAGCTTCGACTTTGCGCTCTTTAACGAGGCGGAGGAAAAGGGCGATGCGGTGCTCACCTGCGGAGCGTGGTCGGGCGTGCACCCGGCCTTTGTGGGCGTACCGTTTCTATGCGGTCGCGAGGTGCCGGTCTATTTGCACTACCCGCTCGAGCCCACCCTCCAAGTCCAAAAATTCGTCAACGCCATGGCCCAACTCCTCAACTAGCTCATTTGGCGCGGGTAGTCTTTTTGGGACGGGGCTTTTTTAGCTACTTTCGCCGCCCTGCCTGCGCACCCTCAAAGTAGTCAAAAAGCCCCGTCCCAAAAAGACTAACAAAACGAGGCCCTGGCCAAACGGCCAGGGCCTCACTAACCTTTATTCCGTTTTAAACAACGGGCTGATTGCGCGCAGGAGGGTGCCCCGGGGCGGCGGGGTATTTCCTCCGCGCGCAGTTTCGCAGCGAAGCGAGAATGTTTGAGCACGGAGGAATTACCCCGACGCCCCGGGGCACCCTCCGTCAGTAACCGTTCCTACTCCAGCTCAAACGCACCCGTGTACAGCTGGTAGTAGTACCCGCGCTTGGCGATCAGCTCGTCGTGGTTGCCGCGCTCGATGATACGGCCGTGGTCCAGACAGATGATCGCGTCGGAGTTGCGCACGGTGGACAGGCGGTGTGCGATGACAAACGTCGTGCGGCCCTCCATGAGCTTATCCATGCCCGCCTGCACGATGGCCTCGGTGCGGGTGTCGATGCTCGACGTGGCCTCGTCCAGAATCATCGCCGGCGGATCGGCGACGGCGGCGCGGGCGATCGAAATTAGCTGACGCTGGCCCTGCGACAGCTGTGCGCCGTTGCCGGTGAGCATGGTGTCGTAGCCGTCGGGCAGGCGGGTGATAAAGTCGTCTGCGCCCGCGAGCTTGGCCGCTGCGATGCACTCCTCGTCGGTGGCGTCCAGGTTGCCGTAGCGGATGTTGTCCATCACGGTGCCGGTGAACAGGTTCACGTCCTGCAGCACGACGCCCAGCGAGCGGCGCAGGTCGGCCTTGCGGATCTTGTTGACGTTGATGCCGTCGTAGCGGATCTTGCCGTCGGCGATGTCATAGAAGCGGTTGATGAGGTTGGTGATGGTCGTCTTGCCGGCACCGGTGGCACCGACAAACGCGACCTTCTGGCCCGGCTTGGCAAACACGGACACGCCGTGCAGCACCTCGTGGTCGGGCGTGTAGCCAAAGTCGACGTTGTCCATGACCAGGTCGCCGCGCAGCGGTACGTACTCGATCTCGCCGGTTGCACGGTGCGGATGCTTCCATGCCCACATGCCAGTATGGTGGTCGGCCTCCTCGAGCTCCCAGGTCTCGGGGTTTACCTGCGCGTTGACGAGCGTCACGTAGCCTTCGTCGGCCTCGGGCTCCTCATCGATGAGCTCAAAGATGCGGTCGGCGCCGGCCAGACCCATGACCACGGCGTTGATCTGCTGCGAGATCTGGCCGATCTGTCCGCAGAACTGCTTGGTCATGTTAAGGAACGGCACCACGACGGCGATGGACAGCGCCATGCCCGAGATGCTCAGGTTGGGCACGCCCAGCGCCAGGAAAATGCCGCCGGCAAGGGCCACCAGCACGTAGAGCAAGTTGCCCAGGTTCATAAGGATGGGCATGAGGATGTTGGCGTACATGTTGGCCTTCTGGGAGACCTCGAAGAGCTTTTCGTTGCGCTCGTCAAAATCGGCCTCGGCGGCAGACTCGTGGCAGAACGCCTTGACGACCTTCTGGCCGTTCATGACTTCCTCGATATGGCCCTCGACCACGCCGAGTTCGGTCTGCTGTGCAATGAAGAAACGCGCGGAGTTGGAGCCGAGCAGCTTGGTCATAAAGGTCATAAAGGCGACGCCGGCGATGATGACCAGGCACATCCACACGCTGTAGTACAGCATGATAAAGAACACCGTGACGATGATGATGATCGTCATGAGCAGGTTGGGCAGCGACTGGCTGATCATCTGACGCAGCGTGTCGATGTCGTTGGTGTAGTGGCTCATGATATCGCCGCGCTGGTGCGTGTCGAAGTAGCGGATCGGCAGGTCCTGCATGCGGTTGAACATCATCTCGCGCAGCTTCTCGAGCGAGCCCTGCGTGACGATAGCCATGGCGCGGTTCCAGAAGAGCGAGGACAGGACGCCGACGCCGTAGATGCAGGCGAGGGTGGTCACGAGCTGCAGAATCTTGGGCTGCGCGGCTTCCCAATCGCCCGACTGCCACGATTCGCTAATAATTTGCAGGGCGCTCTGCAGGAAGGTCGCGCCGATGGAGTTGATGATGGCGCAGAGCACCACGCCGGCGACGACAAGGGGCAAAAGCACGGGATAGAAGCCAAAGAGCGTCTTGATGAGGCGCGACATGGTGCCGCCCTTGCGGTTGAGCGCGCGCTCGGCGGTCGTTGCCTTACTCATGTGCCTCGCCTCCTTCCTGGGTCTGAGCTTGCGTTGCGGATGCCTCGGTGTCGGCCTCGACGGCCCCTTCGCCCTCGGCAGACATCTTGTTTTGCGAGGTAAAGGTCTCGCGGTAGATCTCGCTCGTCTTGAGTAGCTCGTCATGGTTGCCGATCTGCGCGATACGGCCGCCCTCCATGACGATGATGCGGTCTGCGTCCTGCACGGAGCTGATGCGCTGGGCGATGATGAGCTTGGTCGTGTTGGGCAGATAGCTTGCCAGCCCTGCGCGGATCTTGGCGTCGGTCTTGGTGTCGACGGCGCTGGTGGAGTCGTCCAGGATCAAGATCTTGGGGCGACGCAGCAGGGCGCGTGCAATGCACAGGCGCTGCTTCTGACCGCCCGAAACATTAGAGCCGCCCTGTTCGATCCAGGTGTCGTAGCCCTTGGGGAAACCGTCGACAAACTCGTCGGCGCAGGCCAGATGCGCTGCCTCGCGGACTTCCTCGTCGGTGGCGTTCGGGTCGCCCCAACGCAGGTTCTCGGCGATGGTGCCGCTAAACAGCACGTTTTTCTGCAGCACCATGGCGACCTGGTGACGCAGCGCGTCCAGGTCGTAGTCGCGCACGTCCACGCCGCCCACGCGCACAGCGCCTTCGGTGGTGTCGTACAGGCGGGCGATGAGGTTAACGAGCGTGGACTTGGCCGAGCCAGTGCCGCCGATGATGCCGATGGTCTCGCCGCTCGTAATGTGCAGGTCGATATCGTCGAGCGCCTGGCGCTTCGCATGCTTGGAATACTTAAAGCTCACGTGGTCAAAGTCGATGGAACCGTCGGTAACCTCGAGCACGGGCTCGGCGGGATCGGCGATCGTGGGCTCGGCGGCCAGCACCTCGGCAATGCGGTGTGCCGATTCGTCGGCCATGGTCACCATGACAAAGATCATCGACAGCTGCATCAGGCTCATGAGAATCTGGAAACCATAGGTAAAGGTCGAGGAGAGCTGGCCCACGTCGAACAGCGTGCCCTGGCTCGTGATGATGAGCTTGGAGCCCAGGTAGATGATGACGACAAACGCGCCGTTGACGCAGATGTTCATCATGGGGTTGTTAAAGGCGAGCAGCTTCTCGGCGCGGGTGAAGTCCATCTGGACGTCGCGCGCGGCGGTCGCGAACTTCTCCTTCTCAAAGTCTTCGCGCACATAGCTCTTGACCACGCGCATGCCGGTGACGTTTTCCTCGACGGACTCGTTAAGGGCATCGTACTTGTGGAACACGCGCGAGAAGATGGGGCGCACCTTAAAGATGATAAAGAACAGCCCAAAGCCCAGCAGCGGAATGATGACCAGGTAGACCATGGCGACGCCGCCGCCCATGATAAATGCCATGGTAAAGGCGAAGATCAATACCAGCGGCGCGCGCACGGCGATACGGATGATCATCATAAAGGCCTGCTGCACGTTGTTGATGTCGGTAGTCAGGCGCGTGACGAGCGAGGAGCTCGAGAACTCATCGATGTTGGCAAAGCTGAACGTCTGGATTTTGTAGAACAGGTCGTGACGCAGGTTCTTGGCGAAGCCGCAACTCGCATGGCTGCAGGTGACGCCTGCCGCGGCGCCAAAAGCAAGCGACGTCAGCGCGATGAGCACCAAAAAGCCTGCGGTGGGAAGCATCTCGGCTACGGTGGCGCCGTCTTTGATAGCGTCGATCAGGTTGGCGGTGATAAATGGAATCAGCATCTCGCAGAGCACCTCGCCAAGCACGAGCAACGGCGTGGCAACGGTGACTTTCATATAGTCGCGGATGCTGCCCATGAGGGTTTTAATCATCCAGTTCCTCCCAGGTTACACGGATTTTCTCGAGCATTTCGGCGAGGTCCTCGCGCTCGTCGTGGGTGAGCGCGCTAAAGGCCCGTTCTCTAAAGCGAATGCGGGCTGCCTGGTCGATGCGGGCGTTTTCCCGGCCGGTTTCGGTCAGGCGAATGGTGAGCTGCCGTCGATCCTTGGGGTTACGGCTGCGCTCGATGAGGCCGTTGAGCTCGAGCTTGGACAGGATCTCGGAAAGCGATCCCGGCTTGAGGTCAAAGTGCATGCCGAGCTCCTGCTGCGACATCTCGCCGCCGGGTTGCTTGGCCAGCAGGCAGATGATGGGCGCCTTGCCGGACACGCCTCCGCCATGAAAATGCATGTAATGGCCGCAAAAGCCCAGGCCGCTCAGGATGCGCTTGGCGAGTTTGTCTTCGGCGCTGACCGCTTCGGGTATGTCTACCGGTTGCGACGGGTCACCGCCGGGCTCATGCGGAAGGACGAGTGGTTCAACACACATATCTAAGCTTCGCTCCTTTCTTTAGTTAGGTAGTGCAATTGTTTTGTGCCTAACTAATCTAGGAGCATAAGAAATGAATGTCAAGGTACCAAACTTATTAAGTTACGGCGTTTTACCAAACGCCGTAACCGCTCGACGCTGCAAACGCTCCCAAGCGGCAATCTGATCCCTGGGGGGACGGAGGAAAAGGTATCGTTTTGGGCTGCGATGATGCCTTTCGAAGCGGCCTTGCCAAAAACTATGCCTAATTACTACGATGAATCCAGCATCGCTGACCACAACAGCTGTTTCTGAAAAAACGCAAGCTATCTACCTGCGGTTTTGTTGGAGAGAAATTCGTTGTGGTTAGAGGCGGGCGGTTAAACGTAGTAAATAGGCATAGTTTTGAAATGGCGCTATATGAGTAGCATCAACTAGGCCGCCATGGAGCAAACAGCCCCCATTTCCGAAACCTTTCCGCAACAATTTGCCCTTCGTACCGCTCGCCTCCGCCCACAATGCCTCCTGCGCTACACTTAGTCGCACTGTGGCGCTGCTGCGCCGCACCCGAAACAAGGGAGACCCTCATGAAGAATACTCAGCTGCTGCTGATCAACGATATGTGCGGCTACGGCAAGGTCGCGCTTTCCGCCATGCTGCCGGTGCTGTCGCACATGGGCTACCGTATCCATAACCTGCCGACGGCACTTGTGTCCGATACGCTCAACTATCCCAAGTTCTACATCCACGACACCACCGAGTACGTGCGCCAGAGCCTCGCCATCTGGGAGGAGCTCGGCTTTGAGTTCGACGCCATCTCGACCGGCTTTATCGTGACCGAGGAAGAGACGCGTATCATCTCGGACTTTTGCCACCGCCGCGCGCAAAAGGGCACCAAGGTGTTCGTCGATCCCATCATGGGCGACAACGGCAAGCTCTATGCCGGTGTGCCCGAGTCCACGATTGGCCTTATGCGGCACCTGCTGGAGTGCGCAGACTACGCGGTGCCCAACTACACCGAGGCCTGTCTGCTCGCCGATACGCCTATTGCAGAGCAGATCACGCCCGATGAGGCCCGCGCCCTTGTGGACGCCGTGCGCGAGCTGGGTGCCAAGTCGGTGGTCATTACGAGCGCCGTGGTAAATGGCACGAACGCGGTTATCGGTTACGACCATGTGGCGGGGGAGTACTTCACGATTCCCTTTGAGCTCATTCCGGTCTATTTCCCGGGTACGGGCGATACGTTCTCGGCGGTGCTCATGGGCCGCGTTATGGCAGGTTGGAGTCTGCAGCGCGCGACGTCCGATGCCATGCGTGTGGTGGCTGAGCTTATCGAGCGCAATGCCGACCAAGAGGACAAGTCGGCCGGCCTTCCCATCGAGGCCTGCCTGGATGTGATTGACCATGAGTAACGCTGGCGAGGGCGGCGTCAAGCCTGCGGGCGAGAACAGGCCGCTCGGCGCGCCGCGTGGCAAGCGGCCGCGTATCCGCGTGAGCTGCGTGGACCAGCTGGGGACGTGCCGCTGCCACCATGGTCACAAGCCGGGCGACGTCTTTGACTTTGACCGAGACCGCGGCAAGATGTGCGCCATGGCCTGTCACGTGGGCTTTCCCTATATCGATATCCTGCGCTATGGCGGAACCGTGCCTGGCAACGAGCCCGGCACGGCAAAGTTCTGCTGTCCCGAGGTCGACACGTTGAACGTTTGGCTTGCCGAGATCGTCGACGAATAGGTGAGCGTGGATTTTCTCCCGTTTAGAGCGCACTTGGATGCTCAAAGTGGGAGAAAATCCACGCTCATTTTTCATGCGGGAGATTATCCACGCTCGTTTCGCGCCGAAGGCGTGGCCTGCGACCTCGCTTTCCTACAGCTGCTCGAGCATAGCGGCGCAACCGGCGAGCACGTCGCGGTAGGTGGCATCGAAATTGCCGGTGTACCAGGGATCGGCCACGTCGCCGGGGCGCCCGGTCCAATCGAGCAAGCGCGTAATCTTGCCGTCGGGGTCGTCGCCAAAGATGCGACGCAGGCCACGCGTGTTCTCAGCATCCATATAGACAATGTGGTCCCAGTTGCCATACTCTGCTCGACGCGCCTGGCGGGCACGGTGCGCAACGACGGGAATCCCGACTTCGCGCAGCTTGGCGACCGTGCCATGATGCGGCGGGTTGCCGATCTCCTCAGTTGAGGTCGCTGCGGAATCGATGACAAACTCCGCCTCGCGCCCAGCGCGGCGCACGAGCTCGGTAAACACCGACTCAGCCATCGTCGAGCGGCAGATATTCCCATGACAGATAAACAGTACGCGTTGCATATGCGGTTTCCTTTCGATCGCCATCATCGAGCTCGAGTATCGCATCTGTGCTTACGCTCTCGCCCGCTTGCGCTCCCAGCGAGCCAACTTAATCGTCACCAGCGTAAGCGCCCAGGCCACAAGCGAGAACGCGGCACCAACCGCGCCAACGTAGGCAATGCCAACGCTGCTCACCACGGCGCCGCCCACTGCGGTGCCAAACGAAATGCCGACGTTAAACGCCATGGGTTCTACCGAGCTCGCGAGTACCATCGATTTGGGATGGCGGCTGCGCGCCACGTCCATAAAGTGCGTGATGCATGACACCGAGAACAGGTACATGAGCAGCGCTAGGCTAAAGACAAAGACCAGCGCGAGCGGCATGGTGTCGCCCACGGCAAACAGCCCGAGTAACGCCGCAGCTTGCAGCACAAACGTCACAAGCAGCGCCTTCATGCCAAAGCGCGCGTCGATCCATCCGCCCAAGATGTTCGAGACCAGGCAGAACACGCCGTAGGCCATAAGCGTGGTGCTTGCCTGAACAGTGCCCATGCCCAGCACCTGCTCAAGATAAGGCGTCACGTAGCCGTAGAACACATAGACCGATCCCACGCCAAACAAAAAGATGAGCATGCCGGTGATGATGCTCGGTTCGCGTAGCAGACCCGCCTGCTCGCGGAAGGTAGCGGGTTCGTCGGTCTGTCCGGCGCGCGGCATAAACGCCACGAGCGCTCCGCAGATCAAAACGGCAAAGGTCAGCGTACCGTACATGGCCACGTGCCAGTCGAGCGTGTCGGCCACAAACTTGCCAATCGAGGTCACAAAGACCATCGCCACGGAAAACGCGCCGTACACGACCGAGATGGCAAGCGAAGTTTGCTGCGGGGACAGCAGCTCGGGGATGTACGTCACGCCCACGGCGAGCAGTGCGCCCGAGACGGATCCCAGGACAATGCGCGAGATAAACAGTACCTGGAAGTTGGGCGCCAACGCCATGACCAGATTGCCGAGCACAAAGATAATGCTGTAGCACACGAGCAGCTGGTAACGACGGAAGCGCCCCGTGCTGAGCGCAAGCACCGGCGTCGCGATGGCGTAGACCAGTGCAAAAACGCTGATGAGCTGGCCCGCAGCGGCAAGCGATATGCCGAGTTCCGTCGCCAAGTCACTTTCGATGCCGATGACCACGAACTCGGAGCAGCCGAGCGAGAATCCCAGCAGCACGAGCAGCGCCAGGCAGAGCCTGGTGCGCGCGGGGGAGAGCGCGGCGGCGGTTGACTTACTTTTAGGCGTGGTTGCGGCGGTCAAGGTTGTCACTCCAATGTCGCATGAATAAGCGGGATTCAATCCCTGCAACTCTAACAGAATGTGTCAGGTGCCTGCCTCCTTTGTCGCAGGCTGCGCTTGCCTGTATAGTCGCAATACAGGCGAAGATGGTCTCAGGTACATTGCGGGCGACAGGAGATCCCATGGGTATGCACACGACAAAGGTTGTAGTGGGCGAGGGCAAGTTTGCGCTCGAGGCCCAGTTGACGGTGACGCCGCGAGGCATGGCGGTGTACGCCTGCTCGCCGGAGTTTGCGCACCTGGGCGCCACGGCGCAGGCCATTCCTCGCCCCGAGCCCGGCCGTACGGCGACGGTGAGCATCCTGGCCGTTCCGTGCCATCGAGACGAGATCCCGGCGCACGATATTGCGGCGGCGCTGGCCACGCGCTTTGGCGTGCCGGTAGTTGCAAGCACGGGTTTTCATGTGGAGAACGCGACCGCGGACGACTTGCGGCGCATGCTCGATACCACCAAGGAACTCATCGCCGCGCTCGAGGAGGCCGCAGCCCGCATTCTGCGCGCCGGCTGGGATGAGGGCGGCGCAGGCGCCGAGGTCGTGGCGGTCGATGCCGCGACCGGCGAGACGCTTGGCCCCGTCGACCGCATCGAGGCCCATACCGGCGAGGGAATCCTGCATCAGGCATTTCTGACGCTTCTGGTCGAGGGCCAGGGCGAAGACGCGCGCCTGCTGCTCTGTCGTCGCAGTCCGCTCAAACGCCTGTGGGGCGGGGTGCTGGCCGATAGCTGTGCCGGCCATCCGCTCCCCGGGGAAGACGTCGCGGCCGCCACGGCACGTCGCATCAACGAAGAGCTTGGCATCACGCGCGAGCCCGATCAGCTCAAGCACCTCGGACACGTGGTGTACCGCGAGGACCACGGCGACGGCCGCTGCGAGTGCGAATGGTGCGAGGTCTACCTTGCCCATGTTGAGCCGGGCGAGCTGCATATCAACCAAGAGGAGATCTCGGAAGTGCGCCGCGTGGCCCCGTTCGAGCTTAAAGGCTACCTGCAGGGTCACCCCGAGCAGCTGGCCCCCTGGCTTCGCGAGGCCCTCAGCGACCCATCCATCCGTACGGATCTCGCTATGTGAAACAAAAGACAGTCCCTTTGCCACATCCAAATCGTCACAACATTCGATGAAAATCTCGAAATCGAGGAAAAGCGTCGAATGTTGTGACGGTTTTTGCCCAGAGGATCGCTTCTCATCCAAAAATCCCGCTTGACTGTATTGCCACAACACAGCGCAACGTAAGGGGTGTCCGATAACGGGCGCCCCTTTTTAAGCGGCAACGTGGCTGCGAATCCGGAGCGCCCCCAACAAGAAAGGTGGGGAGATGGAAGCGGAAAAGAAGGCGTTTAAGATCACCAAGCGCGAAATTGGCTTTGTGCTGGGTATCGTTGTCTTTTTGCTGGTGAAGTTTCTTCCTTTGGCGGAGCTGAGCTCGACGGTCGAGCTCACGGTCGGTGGCCAGACCTGTCTGGCACTGACGCTCGCCACGGTGGTGTTCTGGGCATGTGGCGTGGCGCAGCCGGGCTTTGTGGGCCTGCTCTACTGCGCGCTGCTCGTTCTGTTCAAGGTGTGCGTGGACGACACGGGCGCCGCGAGCATCTCGGCGACGGTCGCCTCTACGTTTAGCTCGTGGACCAAGGCCACCATGTGGCTGGTCATCGGCGCCTATCTCATTGCCAGCGCGGTCAAGGAGTCGGGCCTGGGCGAGCGCATCGCCTATGCGTTCATGCTCAAGTTCGTGCGCGACGCCAAGTCGCTCATCATCTCGATCTTCGCGCTCACCTTTGTGCTGTCGCTGCTGATCCCGCATCCGTTCCCCCGCGCTTTCCTCATTCTCGCCGTCGTCTCGGTCATCGCCGAGTCCGCCGGCTACGGTGACGACGACCGCGGCAAGCTCGGCTTCCTCGTGTTTGCCGCTGCCGCTCCGGGTTCCATGTTCTTCCTGACGGGCGATTCCACGCTCAACCCGCTCGTTGCGCAGTACAGCGCCGAGGCCGGCGGCATGAGCCCGTCGTTCGTTGACTGGTTCTTGTACATGAGCGTGCCTATGCTGGTCGCGCTGCTGTGCACCCTGTTCCTGGGCCTCTTCCTCTTTAAGCCCAGCAAGGAACTCGTCTACGATCGCGAGCAGATCGTGGCCAAGCAGGCTGCGCTCGGCAAGCTCTCCGTCAAGGAGATCCGCACCATCGTGTGGCTTGTCATCGCCATCGCGCTGTGGCTCACCGTCTCGGGCGACTATATCGGCTGGGTCACCCTGGCCATTGGCGTCGCGCTCGCCATGCCCATCATCGGCGAGGTTCTCACGCCCGCCAGCTGGAACGCCGTCGACATCAAGTCCCTCATGTTCCTGACGGCCGCCATGGCCGTGGGCTCCGTGGGCGGTGCCACCGGCATGAACGCCTGGATCGCCGATGTCGTGCTTCCCAGCTCCGTGCCCGAGAACATCTTCCTGTTCGCCCTGCTTGTCGCCGCGCTCTCCATGATCATCCACATGTTCATGGGCTCGGTCATGGCCGTGCTCGGCGTGTGCGTGCCGGCGTTCATCAGCTTCGCGGCCGGCTCCAGCGTGAGCCCGCTCGCCGTGGCGCTCATTGTCTTCACGTCCATCAACATCCACTACATCCTGCCGTTCCATAACCTGCCGATCCTTATCGGCGAGGGCAAGGACGCCGGCGGCTACACCTCCAAAGAGGCCATGCGCATGGGCATTCCCCTTACCGCGGTCGTCTTTATCGTCGTGCTGGTCGAGGCCGCCTGGTTCCACCTCTTTGGCCTGATGTAAGCGGCCGAGCGCTCTGGCTGTAGGCAGCTGAGCGCATGAGCTGCGAGTGGTCGAGTGCTCCACCCATGAGCGCTGCGGCCCCACTACGTTACCCAGCCCGGCGGCACTCCCGTCGCCGGGCACTCTCCCGAAAGGAGCACGCTATGTCCACTACCGATGCTTCCCAGATTCACGACCTGCGTTCTGCACTCGACTTTTTGCGCGAGATGCCGGGCCAGCTGCTCGAGACCGACACCCAGGTCGACCCGGACGCCGAGGTCTCGGGCGTCTATCGCCACGTCGGCGCCGGCGGCACCGTTATGCGTCCGACCAAAGAGGGTCCGGCGATGGTCTTCAACAACGTAAAGGGCTTTGACGATGCCAAGGTCTGCATCGGCATGCTTGCCAGCCGCAAGCGCGTTGCCGCCCTGCTCGACCTGGACGAGGAGCACCTGGGTCTCGAGATCGGCAAGCGCTTCGAGAACCTGATCGCGCCCAAGCAGATCGCCGAGGGCGCGCACATCGACTGCCAGGAGGTCGTGTACAAGGCGACCGACGAGGGCTTTGACCTGCGCAAGATCGTTCCCGCTCCCACCAACACGCCCGTCGACGGCGGTCCCTATATCACCATGGGCCTCGCTTACGGCACGAGCCCCGACGGCTCCCAGTCCGACGTGACCATCCACCGCTTCTCCTGCGTCGACAAGGACAAGCTCGCCATGTGGATTACTCCCGGCAGCCGTCACCTGGGCGCGTTCTTTGACGAGTACTGCCAGCGCGTCGAGGACATGCCCATCTCCATCTCCATCGGCCTGGACCCCGCCGTGTACATGTGCTGCGGCTTCGAGGCTCCCACCACGCCGCTCGGCTTCAACGAGCTGCAGATCGCCGGCGCCCTGCGCGGCCATGCCGTCGAGCTCGCCGACTGCGTCACCGTTCCGCAGAAGTGCATCGCCAATGCCGAGTATGTGCTCGAGGGCTACCTCATGCACGACGAGACCATCAACGAGGACGTCAACGGCCACGGCTACGCCATGCCCGAGTTCCCCGGCTACACCGGTGGCGCCAAGGTCTGCCCGGTGATCAAGATCACCGCCGTCACCACGCGCGTCAATCCCATCATGGAGAGCTGCATCGGTCCCTCGCACGAGCACGTGTCCATGGCCGGCATCCCCACCGAGGCATCCATCTACAAGATGGTCGAGACCGCCATCCCGGGCCGCCTGCTCAACGTCCACGCTGCCCCCTGCGGCGGCGGCAAGTTCGTTGCCATCATGCAGTTCAAGAAGTCGAGCAAAAATGACGAGGGCCGTCAGCGCAACGCCGCCATGCTCGCCTTCTCGGCATTCTCCGAGCTCAAGCACGTCATCCTTGTTGACGAGGATGTCGATATCTTCGATATGAGCGACGTGATGTGGGCCATGACCACGCGCTTCCAGGCCGACGTGGACCTCATCACCATCCCCGGTTGCCACTGCCACGTGCTCGATCCGTCCAACGACCCCGCGTTCGACCCCACGATCCGCGAGCACGGCATCGCCTGCAAGGCCATCTTCGACTGCACGGTTCCGTTCGACCTCAAGAAGAACTTCATCCGCTCGCAGTTCATGGAGATCGACAAGGACAAGTGGGCCAAGGAGATTGCTTTCTAGTAAGTAGCCCTACCAAGTAGTCAAGGAGTTGTCATGCCTGAGTCTTCTGTCCGTCCCCGTCGCATCGTCGTTGGCGTTTCGGGCGCCAGCGGTGCCGCGCTGGGCCTTGAGTGCCTCAATTGCCTGCGCCAGGCCGGTGCCGAGTCGGCGCTTGTCGTCACGCGCGGGGGAGAGATTACCATCGAGCAGGAGCTCGGCATGACGCTCGACGAGTTTGCGTGCCATGCCGATGTGGTCTACGACAACAAGAACATCGGCGCCGCCATCGCAAGCGGCACCTATCCGGTCGACGGCATGATCGTGGCGCCCTGCTCCATGAAGACGCTCGCCGGCATCGCGAGCGGCTACAGCGAAAACCTGTTGCTGCGCGCGGCCGATGTTCAGATGAAAGAGCAGCGCCGCCTGGTGCTCATGGTGCGCGAGACGCCCTTCAGCGCCATTCACATCGACAACATGGCGCGCCTGGCGCGCGTGCCGGGCGTCATGCTCATGCCGCCCATGCTTACGTTTTACAACGGCCCCGCCACGCTCGATGACGCGGTGCATCACATCGCCGCCAAGGCGCTCGAGGCCGTCGGCGTGTCATGTGCAAACTATAAGCGCTGGTCATAGGCGTCTTTAGGGTAGGATACGAGTAGTGTTTGAGCCCGCTGCCCCTGTGGGCGGCGGGCTTTGTGCGCTAAAAGGATGTGCCGGGAGGACTTATGCAGACAGGCATGTATGCGATTAGCGAGATGGCGAGCTTGTTTAACGTTTCGCGCCAAACGCTCATCTACTACGACAAGATCGGTCTGTTTAAACCCGCCGTGGTTAACGAAAAGGGCTACCGTTTCTATTCGCCTACGCAGATTCCGCTCATGCGTCTGATTTGCATGCTTCGCGACCTGGGGCTCGAACTCGACGAGATTGACCGCCTGACCTCGACGTTCGACATTGGCGAGATGACCGATCACCTGCGCTCGCGGGTGCAGGCGCTCGATGAGCAGATCGCTGAGCTCAAAGCCGAGCGCGCGAGCGTACAGGAGCGTCTAAGCTTTTACGACGAGGCGGTTTACTGGCGCGAGCGCGAGGGCAAGCCGGAGCTCAAGCAATTCGAGCGTCGCTACGTGGTCTTTGAGGAGTTTCCGGGCGATATCGAGCGCGGCCGCTCGATGCTTCACCCTACGCTCATGCGGGCAATCCTGCGCATGCGTACGTTGACGGGCACGCGCCCCATGCGCGGTTGGGGCGCCATGCTGCGTCGCGAGGCGCTGCATTCCGACGACCCCATCGCCGGCGCCGGCTCCTTTGCCGTGCTGCCGCGCGGTGCCGAGGAACTGCTGCCGAGCGATCCCGCCGAGCTGGCAGAGATCGGCATCGAAGTGCTGCCCGAGGGCACATATCTGTGCATGAGCCGCTGGGGCATGCCGTACGAGCCCGAGGGCATCCGCGCCGTCGTGGCCTGCATGGACGAGCACGCGCTCCAGCCCGTTGGCAACGCCTTCGACTTTTGCTACCTCGATACTACGAGCTACGACGAGTCCCACCAAGAGGACTTTTGCTGCATCCAAATCCCCGTCGCCCTCTAGATGTGACAAGGGGACTGCTCCTTCGTCACATTCGTGGTGTGGCTGCTGCCCAAACCGTCACAACATTCGATGAAAATCTCGAAAACGAGGAAAAGCGTCGAATGTTGTGACGCTTTTCCTGTCTGTGCCGGCGAGCTCCCGTGTCATCTGGGGGTATAAGGCTAGCAAGTGTTTATTTGCGAGGCCAAGGGGGCGCCCCGTATGGATATCGATAACTTTGAATGGTGGTATAGCGAGGGCGAGGCTCCGGACGAGGAGTGGGACGAGCCCGCGCCGCGTGACGTGTCGAGCGACGAGGACGAGACCGGCAGCGATGCTGCTGTCGAGCCTGACGCCGCCTCCGATGCCGCCGAGCCTCTGACCTTTGAGCAGGCTTGGGCCCAGGCTGAGGCCGACGAGGCAAAGGCCGATGCCACGGCCACACTGGGTGAGCCAGCCGACATGTCCATCTCGCCGGCAAAGACCCCGCAGCCGCGTCACACTATCGATCCCGACAGCACGGCATCCTTCAGCATTCTCGACGTGCCCTCGCAGGGTGCCCAGGCGCCTGCGCCCACGCATCGCCCCGATCTGGCTCGCGAGGAAGATGCGGGACGTCGCTCTCCGCTTGGCCCCATCCTTATCGCCTTTATGGCCGGCGTTATCGCATGCTCGGTAATTGGAAACGTCTGGAGCCATGTTGAACAACAGCGCAAAGACGCCGCCAAGGTCGAGATGTCTGTCGAGCAATCGCTCAGCCGCACGCGCTCGGTGCATGTATCGGTCGAGGTCAAGGACGGCGCGACGTGGGACACCGCGCGCGGCGACAGCCAGATGCTCGTCCATATCGTGGGTCGCACGCTCAAGGGGCAAGCGATCGACGAGTACCAATACGTCAATTCCGAAGGTGACGGCATCGAGCTCAAGCCCGGCGACTACGAGCTCACGGTCGATGAGCCGCCCGTCGCCACCGACGGCACACGTTACCGTGCCTCAAAGCGCATGGTTCCGGTGAGTTTTAATTCACAGGCGCCCGATACGGTCGATAGCACGCCGCAGGGCGGGTTTGACCTTTACGCTATTGCTCAATAACTGCACCTGTCGCTCAACCCCGCCGCCAAGAGTGGGACAATAGCCCTCGACACCGTTGTTTACTATTGGAGGAAGTAGCATGTCCACCGTCACTGCCATCAAGCGCGGCGGCCTCACCGCGGCCATCGATTCCATGGGCGCCCAGCTCACGAGCCTTGCCCTCAACGGCAACGAGTATCTGTGGCAGGGCGACCCGGCCTTTTGGGGCAAGCATGCGCCTATCCTGTTCCCCATCGTGGGATCGCTGCGCAACAACATGGCGACATCTGCGGCCGGCACCTGCGAGATGCCGCGCCACGGACTCGCTCGCATCGTCGAGCACAAGTTGGTCGAGGTTTCGGAGGACGGCTCCTCGGTAACGTACGAGATCACTGACACGCCCGAGTCGCTCAAGGCGTTCCCGTTCCACTTTAAGCTCAACATGACCTATGCCCTGACCGGCGACGCCACGCTCACGCAGACCTTTGCCGTCACCAACACCGGCGACGTGGCCCTGCCGTTCTCGGTGGGCGGTCATCCTGCATTCAACGTGCCCGCCCCCGGTGCCGAAGACGAGGCGTTCGAGGATTACGAGCTGGCGTTTACCGAGGCTTGGACTAACGAGGCCCCCATCATCACGCCCGACGGTCTTATGACGTTCGAGGGCAGCTACAAGGCTCCCGATAACTCGGACGTGCTGCCCATCACGCACCGCAGCTTCGATAACGACGCCATCATGTTCACCGATGCCCCGGGTTCCACGCTCACGTTGCGCGGCCGCAAGTCGGGCCACGGCGTCAAGATCGACTTTGAGGGCTTTAAGTACATCGGCGTGTGGTCTGCCGCCAACGACGCCCCGTTTGTGGCGCTCGAGCCCTGGACCGGCCACACCACCATGGACACCGAGGACGACGTCTTTGAGCACAAGGTCAACACCATTACCTTGGCACCGGGTGAGACGGACGTTCGCAGCTTTAGCGTTACCCTGCTCTAGAGGTTCCGCCGTTCTAACGAACGACGGACCGGTCGACGCTGCGCGCCACCCAGAGCGACAATTTGGCATGAAAAAGGCAAGGCATGACCAGAAGGTCTATGCCTTGCCTTTTTCATGCCAAGTGGTACATGGGGACAGGTTACTTTGTGCCAATCGTCCTCGTGTGTCTATTAATTTTTCGCGCACATGCCGCGCTGCTGGTTGTTGACGTATATCCTGTCTTATTGTCAGCAAAACGACATAGGGAAGGCATCAGATGCAACCTCGACTACAGCGCGACGCGCAGGCCCAGCCGGTGTGCAGTCGTCGCATCTTCTTGGGTAGCGCCCTCGCTGCGAGCGCAACCGTTGTCGCCGGCGCGCTTGCCGGCTGCCAGCGTCCGTCCACACTCAAGGTGGTCCAGCCCACGACGGGCGGCGGTCGCGATGACCTGTCCGATTCCGTTATCGGCAAGGATAAGATCCGCATCGGCATGGAGGCGGCCTACGCCCCGTACAACTGGCAGGTTTCCGAGGCCAGCGAGTTCACGATCCCCATCGACAACGTGCAGGGCGCCTATGCCGATGGCTACGACGTGCAGATCGCCAAGATCGTCTGCAAGGCTCTCGGCGGCGAGCCCGTTGCCGTCAAGCAGAGCTTCTCGGGCCTTATCGACTCGCTCAACAACGGCCAGATTGACCTCATCATCGCCGGCATGAGCGCCACGCCCGAGCGCGAGGAGTCCGTCGGCTTTTCCGACCCGTACTTCATTGGCTACTTTGGCCTGTTCGTAAAAGAGGGCTCGCCCTACCAAAACGCCACCAAGCTCAGCGACTTCAGCGGTGCCACGGTGCTCGGCCAAAAGGACACCATGCTCGATACCGTCATCGACGAGATTCCGGGCGTTGTGCACAAGAACCCGGTCGATTCGGTCCCCACGGTGTTCTCGAATCTGCTGCAGGGCACGTGCGACGCCGTGACCTACAACACGGAGAACGAAAAGGGCTATATGGCCCAAAATCCCGGTATCGTCCCCATCCACTTTGCCGAGGGCGAGGGCTTTAAGCAGGAGGTCACGGCAAATGTCGGTTGCCGCAAGGGCTCGGACAAACTGCTTAAGCTCATCGACAAGACACTCAAGGGCATTAGCCAAGAGGAGCGCGACCAAATGTGGGACGCGTGCCTCGACCGTCAGCCGGCATAGGGAGGCAGCATGAAAGGCATCAATCGTCTGGCCTCCTTTATCAAGGCCGACCACCGTTATGTGTACCTGGGCACGAGCGTTATCGCGGCGCTCGGCTTGGCATTTAGCCAGCGCAACCCCACGCTGCTGAGCTTTTTGGCGCCCACCGGCATCTTCCAGGATTGCCTTTGGGCGATTCTTTGGGCCTGGATCGTCGTGTCGGCGGCAGCGCTCGTCACCAAGGTTATGCACTGGAGCGACTATCGCGAAAAGTCACCGTTTGCATCCGAGCGTTTCCGTCGCGGCGCGCGCCTGGGCAGCTATGTCGTGGTCGTCATCGCGGCGATCTTCTTTGTCGACCGCTGCGTCATGTCGTTTATCGATCTGGTGCAGGTGAGCATTGTCTCGGATTCCAACCCCAGCGACTTTTTGTCGAGCTTGGTCTACATGACCTACAAGAGCGGCGACTTCTTCATCCGTGGCATCGAGATCACCATCGCGCTTGCCACCTTCGGCACCGTCATCGCATTCTTCCTGGCGCTGCTCTTTGTGTTCCTGCGTATTCAGACCTTCGACCGCGTAGACAACGACCTGGTGCGCTTCTTTAAGAGCATCGGCCGCGGCTTTGCGACCGTCTACTCCACCATCGTGCGCGGCACGCCCATGATGGTCCAGGGCCTGCTCATCTATTACGCGGGCTTCACCGTTTTGCGCGGCATGGGCTTCGAGACTGCCCAGGCCAACCAGATTTGGAGTACCTTCACCGCCGGCCTCGTCACCATCTCGCTCAACTCCACCGCCTACATGATGGAGGTCCTGCGCGGCGGCATCGAGTCCATCGATCCCGGCCAGGCCGAGGCAGCGCGCTCGCTGGGGCTTTCGCAGTGGCAGGCTATGCGCAAGGTCGTGTTCCCCCAGGGCATTAAAAACGCGATTCCGGCGCTCACCAACGAGCTCATCATTAACATCAAGGATTCGTCGGTGCTCTCGGTCATCGGCGTGTTCGACCTCATGTATGCCACCACCACCGTCGCCGGCGTGTACTACCGCCAGATGGAGGTCTACTGCGTGGCGCTCGTGGTCTACCTGATCCTGACGCTCGTGGCGAGCCGCCTGCTCGAGGCCTTTGGCAAAAAGCTCGGCGCCGAGGCTCCTGCCACGCTGCCCAGCTCTAACTAGGCTTAAGACGAGGAGAATCATCATGGCAGATACCGCCACTACCGGCACCGCGGCCGCCGCACAAACTAAAGAGTCACTCATCCGCGTCGAGGGCCTGCGCAAGAGCTTCGGCTCGCTCGAGGTGCTCAAGGGTATCGACTTGTCCGTCAATCCCGGCGAGGTCGTCACCATCATCGGTGCTTCGGGTTCGGGCAAATCGACCTTTCTGCGCTGCCTCAACCTGCTCGAGACCCCGGACGCGGGCCACATCTGGTTCCACGGCCAGGACCTTACGGCCGAGCGCTGCAATATCAATAAACTCCGCGAGGACATCGGCATGGTGTTCCAGGGCTTTAACCTGTTCAACAACATGGATGTGCTCGACAACTGCACGCTCGCGCCCGTCACGCTCAAAAAGATGAACAAGGCCGAGGCCGAGAAGGTCGCGATGGAGCATCTGGCGAGCGTGGGACTCGAAAAGTTCGCGCACGCCGCCGTGGGTCGCCTGTCCGGTGGCCAAAAGCAGCGCGTGGCCATCGCTCGCGCCCTGTGCATGAGTCCGCAGATCATGCTGTTCGACGAGCCGACTTCGGCACTCGACCCCGAGATCGTGGGCGAGGTGCTCGAGGTCATGCGCAAGCTCGCGGCCGACGGCATGACCATGGTTGTCGTCACGCACGAGATGGCCTTTGCCCGCACGGTGTCCGACCGCGTGGTCTTTATGGACAAGGGCGTGGTGCTCGAGGACGCCGCGCCGGCCGAGCTCTTTGGCAACCCCAAACATCAGCGCACTCGCGAGTTCCTCTCTCGCTATCTCGAGGACAAATAACCGGCGCAAACGCCTGCGTTGCAGGGCCGCTCCCGTGGGGCGGCCTTTGTCGTCACAATCGAAAGGATGTCATGGCCGAGGTTTGGCGCTTCTTTGCGCATGAGGACGATTTTGCCGATATGGACGAGGCCGGCGCGTGCGAGCGCTTGGGCCGCGTGCTGTCGTTTCCGACCATCTCGAGCATGGATGCCGAGGCGGTGGACTGGCAGCCCTTCGACGACCTGCGCGCCTATATGCAGCAGGCCTGGCCGCGCGTGTTTGCGGCGGGCGAGGTCGAGCTTATCGACCACTCGCTGTTGGTGACGCTTGGCGGTTCCGACTCCGCCCTCAAACCCGTCATGCTCATGGGCCACATGGACGTGGTCCCCGTGGTGCCGGGTACCGAGGCCGACTGGACGCACGCCCCCTTTAGCGGACAGGTGGACGACACCTACATTTGGGGTCGCGGCGCTATCGACATGAAGGATCAGGTCGCAGGCATTCTCGAGGCGGTTGAGTATGCGTTGGCGCACGGCTGGGAGCACAAGCGTTCGCTGTTGCTCGCCTTTGGCCAGGACGAGGAAACCACGCAGTACGGCGCTGGAGCTATCGGCCGCGTGCTCGAGGAGCGCGGTGTTGAACTTGAATATCTGATCGACGAGGGTGACTACCGTATTGTTTCGGCTGCCGAGTACAACGCGGGCGAGGGTTGGCTCATGCACGCCGACCTGGCTGAGAAGGGTTATGCCGACATTGTGCTCAAGACAAAGAGCGCGGGTGGGCATTCTTCCAACCCCTACGGCGGCACGTCGCTCGAGGTGTTGAGCCGTGCCATCACCGCAATCTGCGATATCGAGTGGCCGACGCGCGTCACGGACCTGCTTGCCGCACAGCTCGTCGAGCTGGAGCTCTACACGGCCGACGAGATTGCTTCCAACAAGGACGCCATCGTGCGCGAGTGCCTCGCCAGCAAGAAGCTCTATCCGCTCGTGACCACCACCTGTGCACCGACCCAAATCGAGGGCGGTAGCACCGGTGCTAACGTGATGCCGCAGGATATGTGGGCCAATATCAATTTCCGCATGCTCGAGGGCACGAGTGTGGCCGATGTCGTGGCCTGCTGCCGCGTCGCCGTTGCCGAGGCGGGGCTCGCCGACCGTGTCGAGATCGAGCTCGGTCCTGGCAGCTCCGAACCCTCGCCGTCTCCGCGCATCGGCGGACCGGGACTCGAGACCGTCCGCGCCATCGCCGCCCGCTATTTCCGTGATCCAGAGGGGACGGAGGAAAACGGATCATCAGCGGCGGGCGGAGCTCCTATCGGTATCGTTCCCTCGACCGTGATTGGCGCGACCGACGCTGCTAACTACCAACGCATTTGCCCTGAGTGCATTCGCTTCTCGGCCTTTGTGGTCGACGATGACGAGTGCGACCGCGGCGTCCACGGCACCAACGAGCGCATCACCCGCCGCGCCTACCTCCAGGGCGTACGCTTCCTCATCGCCCTACTCCACACGCTCTAGAATCTGACAAAGCGACAGTCCCTTTGTTAGCCGTTGGGGACGCTCTTAAACGACTGGTCGTTAAGGAACGTACCCAACGGCTACGTCCACTCATTCCGTGCGGGTTATATGCAGGTATGCCTGCGCACGCTATCATGTATGGGTTAGACCGCAACTATGTACCCCACACGCGAAGGGATGCGCATGTATCTGAAGATCGACATGTTCTAGCTGGGCTTACCCCCGCAGTGGCGCCATGCGCCCCATCAATTCTGCCGATTTTCACCTTCACGCATATAAAGGAGTCCCGTCATGCGCGACAAGCTCGAAAAGATCATCAAGGCCTACGAGGAGCTCGAGAAGAAGCTTTCCGACCCGGCCGTCGCCTCCGACATCAAGGAGTTCACGCGTCTCAACAAGGAGTACGCGCACCAGTCCGACCTCATTGCCGCTTCGCGCGAGTACATCGGCGCGCTCGATGACATCGAGGCTGCCAAGGAAATGCTCCACGATACTACCGATGCCGATGAGAAAGAGATGCTCCAGATGGACATCTCCGAAAACGAGGCCAAGCTTCCCCAGCTCGAGGAAGACATTAAGTACATGCTCATCCCGAGCGACCCCAACGACGACAAGAACACCATCGTCGAGATTCGCTCCGCCGCCGGTGGCGACGAGGCGGCCATCTTCGCCGGCGACCTGTACAAGATGTACCAGCGCTTCTGCGAGTCGCGTGGCTGGAAGACCACCGTGCTCGATTCCAGCCCCAGCGAGGCCGGCGGCTTTAAGTCCATCGAGTTCAAGGTCGAGGGCGACCGCGTCTACTCCGTCATGAAGTTTGAGTCCGGCGTGCACCGCGTCCAGCGCGTTCCCAAGACCGAGTCCCAGGGCCGTATCCAGACCTCCACGGCAACCGTCGCCGTGCTTCCCGAGGCCGAGGAGATCGACGTCCAGATCAACCAGTCTGACCTGCGCATCGACACTTACTGCGCTTCGGGCCCTGGCGGTCAGTGCGTTAACACCACCTACTCCGCCGTGCGCATCACCCACCTGCCCACCAACACCGTGGTGCAGTCGCAGGAGCAGCGCTCCCAGATCCAGAACCGCGAAGTCTGCATGCAGATGCTGCGCGCCCGTCTGTACGAGATGGAGCTCGAGAAGCAGCAGGCGGAGCTCGGTGCCGAGCGCCAGAGCCAGATCGGCCACGGCAACCGTTCCGAGAAGATCCGTACCTACAACCAGCCCCAGGACCGCGTGACCGATCACCGCATCGGCTTCAACTCCACCTACAACGGCGTCCTCCTGGGCGACCAGCTCGGCACCGTCATCGAGGCGCTCGCCGCCGCCGAGCGTGCCGAGAAGCTGGCACAGGCAGTCTAAGTTCCGCCGTTCTACCGAACGGCGGACCAGCCGACGCTGCGCGCCGTCCAGAGCGACAATTTGTCATTCAAAAGGCAAGGCATGACCAGAAGGTCTATGCCTTGCCTTTTTCATGCCAACTTGTTCGCTCTGGACGTCGCTCGCTGACATTGCCAAATCATTGGCGTTTCCTTGGTTGTCAAATGATCCGTAGGGAGTCATTGGTGACATTGCCTTGATATTTTATTCAGTCGGCTGTGATGTCATTTGAGCTGCTTACCTGCTTAAGGTAATTGACGGCATAAGTCCGCTATCGAAAATATTGCTCAAAATATCGTTCAAGAAGTCGCGGAGCGATTTTTGATGGGTCGTGCGTCAAGCGATGTGGCAAGTTCTTGGTTAGATATTGGTCAGTTTTGGGGCAACCTTGCCAAAAGCTTGACGAATGCAAATTTAGACGTCAGCGAATGAACACTTTGAGCGAGCTCGGTGCAAAATTCTGGGCTGATTCTCGATAATCGCCTTCAATCGCCCCTTGCCAAGCGCTGGCCTCGCTTACAATCTGCTCCGACATTCGCGCGCCGTCCGGCGCTTAAGAGGGGAGGGCCCCATGGCAAACGAGATTTGGACCATCAAGCGTTGTCTCGAGTGGACCAAGGAGTACCTGGCCGAGCGCGGCGAGGAGCACCCCCGTCTTTCTGCCGAGTGGCTGCTGTGCGCCGCCACGGGCCTGGCGCGCATTGACCTATATATGCGTATGGACGAGACGCTTAACGCGGCCCAGCTCGAGACCATGCATGCGGCCGTTGTCCGCCGCGCTAAGGGCGAGCCGCTGCAATACATCACGGGCAGCACGCAGTTTCGCATGATCGACGTCGCGTGCGCCCCCGGTGTGCTCATTCCGCGCCCCGAGACCGAGATGCTCGTCGAGGAAGTCCTCAATTATCTGGATGCCGAGGTACTGAGCCCCGAGGCCGCTGCCCGTCAGCGTGTTGAGCTGCCTTGGAACGATGAGGTCGAGCAGGCACGCAAAGCCGAGGCCGCATTGGCCGACGAGCGAGCGACGGCCGAGCGCCGTGCCGCCAACCTCACAGCTGCCGACGAGGCGGCGCTAGGCGGCGATGTGCTGGGCAGTCGCGCTTATGCCGAGGAACTGGCCGATCGCGAGGCCGAGGAAGCCGCCGCGCAGGCGGCAGAAGCCGAAGCGGCAGAAGCAGAGGCCATGGAAACCCCCGAGCCCGAGCTCGACGAATACGGCATCGCCATTGAGGACAACGACCAACAGTCGACTCCCGCGCAAGATGCCGCCGAGGCCAACGTATCTGCCCCAGCCGAGCCCCGCACTGCCCGCGTTCTCGAGGTCGGCTGCGGCACGGGCTGCATTTCGCTCTCCCTTGCCTGGGAGCGCCGCGGCCACGTTACCTGCACTGCTACCGATATCGAGCCGCGCGCCATCGATCTGGCCACCAAAAACCGTGATGCGCTTGGCCTCACGTCCGACGAGGTCGCCTTCAGCCTCACAAACCTGGTGAGTTCCATTCCCCGCGAAGAGTGGGGCACCTTTGATGTGCTCGTCTCCAACCCACCTTACATCCCGACCGACGTCATGCGCTCGCTGCCGCATGAGGTCAAGGACTTTGAGCCCGATCTGGCGCTCG
Source organism: uncultured Collinsella sp. (assembly GCA_937966215.1). Taxonomy (GTDB): domain Bacteria; phylum Actinomycetota; class Coriobacteriia; order Coriobacteriales; family Coriobacteriaceae; genus Collinsella. The sequence goes on from CALCKK010000038.1 coordinate 66,469, forward strand.
AGGGCGGTGCCGACGGTCTCGATATCTTCCGCCGCCTGCTCAACGCGGCGCCCTACATGCTGCGTGCCGGCGGCCTGTTTGCCTGCGAGCTCTACGAGGGCGCGCTCGACGCCGCGGCCGAGCTCTGTCGTCAAGCAGGCCTTTCGGACGTGCGTATCGTCCACGACCTCACCGATCGCCCCCGCATTGTCCGAGCCATCGTCACCGAGCCCAAGCAACGCCAGTAATATTTATTAACTGGTTAGCAAAAATTATAAAGTAGTTTATAATTAGGACGGCTGAAAGAGGTCGGCCCATGCAACCTCCTACCTTTCGGGAAATCATTGCCCTACTCAAGCACGATGGATTCGTGAAGGTCGCGCAAGTCGGTAGTCATGCTAAGTATGTTTCTGGTGACCGCGTTGTCACCGTGAACGGCTCTGGTGGTGATCGACCAAAGAAGGGCACGTGGGCAAGTATTCGTCGCCAAGCTGGATGGTAGTTGGAGGCAAAATGAGGCAGCGATTTACCTATGACTGCGTTCTCATAAAAGAAGACGATGGTTACTGCGCTAGCTTCCCGCAGATTCCCGGCGCCTTTGCCGATGGCGATACGCGCGAAGAAGCGATTGCCCATGCCACCGAGGCGCTGATGGCGTTTTTGGCCGACGACCTCAACAACGGTTTGACTCCGGCGGGGTACGAACGCTCGGCCGAGATCGTGGCCCTTTCAGTCGAAATCGACCACGAGGACGCTCGGGAAGCGGCGTGCCGAACATTTAAAGACGCAGCGCTGGACCTCAAAGTCTCCGCTCCGCGGATTACCGCGCTGGTCAAAGCCGGAAAGCTCGATGTTGAACTCGTCGACGGCCGTCGGATGATAACGATAGACAGTATCGAGCGCTACGCCGCCCAAGAACGTCACGCCGGCAGGCCAAAGAAGTTCGTCGCAGTCCAATAACCCCCTCACTTTCACCGACTACTAGAGCCGCTCACCAAACCAACATGCGCTTTGGGCAAATAGGTTGAACGTTTCGTGCGAGAATGCCCCACAGTAAACAAACTTGCACCAGAGCGTAAGGGGCTGGCATACACATGCAGACGGTCTATCGGGTATACGAGGGAACGCGCGAGCCGCATCGGCTTGCCGTCGAGCGCACGGTCGAGGTGCTCGGCCGCGGCGGCCTGGCTTTGATCCCGACCGAGACCGTCTACGGTGTCGCCGTGGCAGTCAACGCCTTCTCGGACGCCGTGCCCCAAGATACAAGCGAATTCCCATCGTGGCCGCGAGATCCGCAGGCCACCGTCAACGGCGCCGCGGTCCCCGCACTCGGTACCGGCTATCGTCGTATCTTTACCCTCAAGCAGCGCGAGCTCACCCAAACGGTTGCCTGGCTGGTCGATGATGCCGAGGCACTCGACCGCTATGGCGTGGATATCCCTAACGAGGCCCGCGTGCTCGCCCGACGATGCTGGCCGGGCGCCCTGACTATCGTGGTCAAGGCGGCCCCCTGCGTGCCGACCTTTATGCGCGCCGCCGACGACACGGTGGCACTTCGCGCTTCGGCCTCGCCCGTGGTGCAGGCGCTCATTCGCGCCTGTGGCAGCCCCCTTGCCTGCACCAGCGCCAACACGCACGGTGCGCCCTCGCCGGCAAGCTTTGCCGCCGTCGAGGGTCACATCCTGGAGGGTGTCGATGTTGCCGTCGACGCCGGTGAGACTCCGTGTCGCGATGCCTCGACCATCGTGTCGTTCCAGCACGGCGGGCTCCAGATCCTGCGCCAAGGCGCACTTCCCGCATCAGAGATCGAACGGGTCCTGTCCGACCCGATGCAATAGAAAGGTGTAAGCGATGTCGTTGAATCTGGGCAGCCTGGGCATGGAAGATGCCTCGTTTGACTTTGGCGGTTCCTACATCATGGCGCTCGACTGCGGCACCACCTCGGTACTTGCGACCATCGTCGACGAGTACGGATGCATCGTCGCGCAGGCACGTCGCAGCGTCAAAACCAGCTTCCCGCGTCCCGGCTGGGTGGAGCAAGACCCCATGGCGGTCCTTGCCAGTCAAATCGCCGTCATGATGGAAGTCCAGTTTAAGAGCGGTATCCACTCCGACCGCATTGCTGCCATCGGCATCTCCAACCAGCGCGAGACCACGGTGGTCTGGGATCGCGTGAGCGGTCAGCCGATCTATAACGCTATCGTATGGCAGTGCCGCCGTACCGCACCTCTGATCGACGAGCTTGTCGAGCAGGGCGCAGAAGGGCTGGTGCGCTCCAGCACGGGACTCACGCTCGACCCGTATTTCTCGGCCTCCAAGGTGCAATGGATTCTCGACAACGTCGACGGCGCACGCGAAAGCGCGGCGGCGGGCGACCTCATGTTTGGCACCATCGATACCTGGCTCATCTACAACCTCACCGGCGGCCAGGTCTTTGCCACCGACTACACCAATGCCAGCCGCACGGCACTCTTTAATATCCATACGCTCGATTGGGACGACGACCTGCTGGCACTCTTTGACGTTCCACGTTCCATGATGCCCGAGGTTCGCTGGAGCTCGGGCGACTACGGCCGCGTCGCGAGCGACATCATGACCAACATGCCGCCCATCATGGGCGTGGCGGGTGACCAACAGGCGTCGCTGTTCGGCCACTGCTGTTTCCGTCCCGGCCAGACCAAAAACACCTATGGCACGGGTTGCTTTATGCTCATGAACACCGGCGACGAGATCGTCGAATCCAAGAATGGCCTGGTCTCCACCATCGGTATCGCTGCGGACGGCAAAGTCAGCTATGCGCTCGAGGGCTCTATTTTTGCCGCCGGCTCAACGATGAACTGGCTTCGCAACAACATGGGCATCATCTCGAGCGTGAGCGAGTCGGCACAACTCGCCGCTTCGATTAGCGACAACGAGGGCTGCTACTTCGTTCCCGCCTTTGCGGGTTTGGGTGCTCCCTGGTGGGACCCGCATGCTCGCGGTATCGTGTGCGGTCTGACCGGCGCCTCGAGCCGTGCGACCATCGTACGTGCCGCCTGCGAATCCATGGCATATCAGAGCTACGACGTGCTGCGCGCCATGGAGCAGGACGTGGGGCTTTCGATTGAGCGCCTGTCTGTCGATGGCGGTGCCTCGCGCAACGAGTTCATCATGCAATTCCAGGCCGACCTGCTGGATATCCCCGTGCTGCAATGCGAGACGGTGGAGACCACGGCAATCGGTGCCGCGTACTTGGCGGGTCTTGCCGTCGGCTATTGGGAAGACCTGGAAGAGCTGGAGCAAAATGCCCAGATCGTTAGGACCTTCCTTCCCCACATGTCCGCCGAGCGCCGCGAGCAAAACCTTGCGGGCTGGCGTGATGCAGTCAGGCGCTCGCTCAGCACCTCACAGTAGGGCTGCGATGGGCTGCTCGATACAACAAACCGCTAAACTAATGTATGGCGTGCGGTGGCGACATTGCTGCGCGCCTTGTCAGCAAGGCCGTTTTGCGGCCGCAACGAAAGGGGCAATCAACCCATGACCGTCACCTACGATGCGTCCCGTGTGACGCTTGTCGATCATCCGCTCGTTCAGCACAAGCTGTCGATCCTGCGCGATAAAAACACCGGCACCAACCAGTTCCGCCAGCTCGTGCGCGAGCTTGCGCTCTTTGACGGCTACGAGGCCATGCGCGACCTGCCTATGGAAGACGTCGAGGTCGAGACCCCCATCACTACCGCCACGTTCAAACAGCTTGCCGGCAAGAAACTCGCCATCGTGCCCATCCTGCGTGCGGGCCTTGGCATGGTCGACGGCATCCTCGACCTGGTGCCCTCCGCTCGCGTGGGCCACATCGGCATGGAGCGCGACGAGGTCACCCACGAGCCGCACGAGTATTACTGCAAGATGCCCAAGGATATCGACCAGCGCATCTGCCTGGTCGTCGACCCCATGCTCGCCACGGGCGGTTCGGCCGAGATGGCCATCAGCTACCTGCGCGGGCGCGGTGTCAAGGACATCCGCATGCTGTGCATCGTCGCGGCCCCCGAGGGCCTCAAGTCGCTGACCGAGAAGGATCCCGATGTACATATCTATACCTGCGCCATCGACGACCATCTCAACGAGGCTGCCTACATCGTTCCCGGCCTCGGCGACGCCGGCGACCGCATCTACGGCACGCTCTAGTCGCTGGGCTAAACGGCCGCGGCTGCAAATACGAAGAAACGGTGCGCGCGGACGAACAAAAGGCGACCGCGCGCACTCCTGTTAACGGACGTTTTGCCCTGCAGGGTTCGAGAAAAACGTATTACCGTACCTGCGGCATAAAGAAGGTCTTAAGAAAACGAACAGGTGCGTATTAACCGATGCTTTTTCGGTTGTACTTTAGCGATTGGCTCGTACAATAGTCACCAATGTTTGGCGGGAACTGTTCTGTGAAGCGTTAAAAAGGAAAGTGAGGACGCCAGTGTTTCAGATAGCCGATCTGCTCGCTATCGTTGCAGGCGCCATCGCGGGCGCAATTGCCTTCCTTCCCTTTGTCTTTACGCTCAAGCCGGTTCTTGACGATAAGCAGAATGCGGACATGCTCAAGGGTATGGTGAGTCTGGCGGTCTCGGCAATCGCCCTGCTCGTCTTTACCTTGGTTGTGTTTGTGTTGTTCGGAGAGGCATTTCGCATGTTCCTCCTGGGCGAGGCGATCGGCTTCGTGGCCTTTATGGCCGCCTGCACGGTTCGTGTCGTCAAGGCGCTGCGAGATCCTCATGAGGTCGAAAGGTAAGTCGTGGAAATTTTTGAAAAGCTGCCTGATGAGATTAATCATCTGGTCAGCGAGTTCAGCTCCACCCCTGTCGTGGGCGATCTGAGCTGCGGCATCACGCAGTACTCGTTTTGGCTGATCGTCTCCACGATCGTGCTCCTGATCGTCCTGGCCGTGTTCAAGAAGAAGCAGACCCTGGTCCCCAAGGGCTTCTTCGTCAACGGTTTCGAGTACATCATCGAGTACGTCGAGAACGATATCGGCAAGGGTGTCGTGGGTGAGAACTGGAAGAAGCACTTCCCGTTCCTGTGCTCGCTTTTCCTGTTCATCCTGATCAATAACATGATCGGCCTGATTCCGGGAATGAAGCCCGGCACCGGCGCAATCGGCTCCACCGCCGCGCTCGCCATCTTCGCCTTCGTGTACTTCATCTACTACGGATGCAAGGCTCACGGCGTGATCGGCTACATCAAGAGCCTCGCCCCGCAGGGCGTAAGCTTCCCGATGAACGTGCTTGTGTGGGTCGTCGAGCTTTTCTCGACCTTCCTGCGTCTCATCACGCTTGCCGTCCGTCTGTTCTGCAACATGTTCGCAGGACACGTGGTCATGGGCTCGTTCGCCATCATGGCGAGCATGTTCATGCAGCCGCTGCTTCAGCAGGTTTCCGCGGCCCACGCCGTCGGTGCCCTGCCTTCGCTGGCCTGGCTTGCCATCCTCATCCTGATCTATGCGATCGAGCTTGTGGTCGGCGCCATTCAGGCTTACGTCTTCACGGTCCTTACCGCCGTGTATGTCTCTGAGGCAGAGGAGGTCGCGGAGGAGGAGTAGTCTTCCGTTCGCGCCTTAAAGGTAAGGCAATTCGTTAAACCGCCGGTGCCCGTACCCATGGAGCCCGGCAGTTATAAAAAGGTTATCCTGCGTGAAATAAGACACGCACGACAAAGGAGGAATCGTGGGAGTTATCGGTTACGGTCTCGGTGTTATCGGCGCTGGTCTTGCTATCGGCCTGTCTGCTCTGGGTGCTACGGGTGCTATGGCCCGTCAGCCTGAGGTCCAGGGCCGCGTGTTCACCGTCTTCATCATGGGCTCCGCCTTCGGCGAGGCTCTGGCTCTGATCGGCTTCGTTGTCGCGCTGATCGTTAAATAGCACGGAGCGTCAAGTATGAATCTTTCATCCCAGAAGAGCGCGATCGCACTCTCCGCGTCCGCGGCCGCGCTGCTCATGCCGGTTTCCGCGTTCGCCGAGGACGGCGCTGCCGGTGCGGACATCCTCATCCCTAAGATGGCGGAGTTCATCCCGGCGCTTATCGCCTTCCTGATCATCTGGATCGTGCTGGCCAAGGTCGCCCTGCCGGGCATCATGAAAACCATGGAGGAGCGCGGCAAGAAGATCGAGGAGAGCCTCGACGAGGCCGAGAAGACCAAGCAGGAGGCTATCGCCAAGCGCGCTGAGTCCGACTCGATCGTCACCGACGCCCGTCGTCAGGCTGCCGACATCGTTCTCGAGGCCCGTAAGGACGCCGAGTCTGAGCGCGCCCGTATCATCGAGGCTGCTCACAAGGAGGCCGAGGAGATCATCGCCAAGGCCCATACGACCGTCGAGGACGAGCGCAAGTCCATCTACGCCGGTGCCGCGAGCTCCATCGCCGACCTGTCCGTTGCCGTCGCCACCAAGATCGTGGGCGAGGCGCTCGAGGACGAGTCCGAGCAGAAGAAGCTCATCGAGCGCTACATCCAGGAAGCAGGTAGCCTGAATGCCGACTAGCCGCTATCAGGACAAGGTGCTCGAGACCTATGCGCGCTCCCTTCTGGAAGCCGCCAAGGCCGAGAACCATGTGTTTGAGGACCTCGAGATGATCGAGCGCCTGGCTTCTGCCAGCCCCGAGATCATCGCCGTGCTCGACACCATGTCCAAGCGCGACCAGCTCGACCTTCTTCCCAAGGTGGCAGCTGCCTTCAAGTATGTTGCCGAGGAAGACGAGGATGTAGTGGGCGTGACCGTCACCACGGCGATCCCGCTCGACGACGAGCTGCGTCAAACCATCACTAAGAAATGCGAGCAGGACTTCGGCCGCAAGGTATTCCTTATCGAGCAGGTCGACCCGTCTATCGTGGGCGGCCTGGTGCTCGAGGCCCGCGGCGAGCGTCGTGACATTTCCGTCAAGACGCAGCTGCGCATCGCGCAGGAGACCCTCGCAAACTCTGCTAATTCGTACGGAGGTGAAGCCTAATGTCCGAAACCCTCAATGCCCAGGATATCGCCAAGAAACTGCAGGAGCAGCTCACGAGCCTCTCCGCGACGGTCGATACGCATGAGGTTTCAACGGTCGACGAGGTAGGCGACGGCATCGCGCGCGTCTCCGGCCTCAAGAGCGCCATGGCAGGCGAGCTTCTGGAGTTCAAGAGCTCCGATACCGGTGAGACCGTCTTCGGCCTTGCCCAGAACCTTGACCGTGACGAGGTCGGCGCCGTTCTGTTCGGTGCCGTCGACGCCATCAAGGAAGGCGACGAGTGCCGCACCACTGGCCGCATTATGGATATCCCTGTGAGCCGCGCCATGCTCGGCCGCGTCGTCAATCCGCTCGGCCAGCCTATCGACGGTTTGGGTGACATCGTCGCCACGCACCGTCGCCCCATCGAGTTCAAGGCCCCCGGTGTCATCGACCGTACCCCGGTGTGCGAGCCGGTTCAGACCGGCCTGCTGGCCATCGACTCCATGGTGCCTATCGGCCGCGGTCAGCGTGAGCTCATCATCGGCGACCGTAAGACCGGTAAGACCGCCATCGCCATCGACGCTATCCTCAACCAGCGCGGCAAGGGCATGGTCTGCATCTATGTCGCCATCGGCCAGAAGGCCTCCACGGTTGCCAACATCCGCGAGACCCTCGCTCAGCACGGTGCGCTCGACTACACCATCATCGTTTCGGCCACCGCTGCCGATTCCGCCCCTATGCAGTACATCGCGCCTATGGCCGGTGCCGCTATCGGCGAGTTCTTCATGTACAACGGCGAGGACGGCAAGCCCGCCAGCGAGACCAACCCCGGCGGCCACGTGCTCGTCATCTACGACGACCTGTCCAAGCAGGCTGTGGCCTACCGTCAGATGTCGCTGACGCTGCATCGTCCGCCCGGACGCGAGGCCTATCCTGGCGACATCTTCTACCTGCACTCTCGTCTGCTCGAGCGTGCCGTCAAGATGTCCAAGAAGAACGGTTACGGCTCCATGACGGCACTGCCGATCATCGAGACCCAGGACGGCGACGTCTCGGCCTACATTCCGACCAACGTCATTTCCATTACCGATGGTCAGATCTACCTGCAGTCCGAGCTCTTCTTCCAGGGTCAGCGCCCGGCAGTCGACGTGGGCATCTCCGTGTCCCGCGTCGGTGGCGATGCGCAGACCAAGGCCATGAAGCAGGTCGCCGGCAACCTCCGTCTGGACCTCGCTTCGTACCAGGAGCTCGCTGGCTTTACGCAGTTCGGCTCCGACCTCGACGAGGCTACTCAGAAGCAGCTGACCCATGGTGCTCGCATGACCGAGCTCCTGAAGCAGCCGCGTTACAAGCCGTTTGAGGTTGGCGAGCAGATCGTTACGCTGTTCGCTGGCAACGAGGGCTTCCTGGATGACCTGGAGATCGCCGACGTGCTGCCCTTCCGTGCCGAGCTCATCGAGTACATGGACAATGGCTTTGGCTCGCTGCTCGACAAGGTTCGCGCCAAGAAGATCGATGATGACACCAAGGCTGAGCTCTTGCGCGTCATCGGCGACTTCAAGCAGCAGTTCATGGCCAAGCACCATTCGGATGTTTCTGGATCAGAGGAGAACTAAGCCCCATGGCCAACCTTCGCGACATTAAGAAGCGAATCTCCTCGGTTACCACGACCAAGCAGATCACGCGCACGATGGAGATGGTCTCTACGGCCAAGATCCGTCGTGCCCTCGATCGCTCCAAGCAGGCCGAGCCCTATAAGGAGGCGCTGACCGACGTCATGTTGACGGTCGCCGGCGACGCCTCCTGTTCGGGCACCGATCCCATGCTGCAGAAGCATGAGAGCGTCAAGCATGGCCTGATTGTCGTTATTGCCTCGGACCGCGGCCTTGCCGGCGGTTTCAATACGACGGTGGAGCGCACGGCCGAAAAGCTCGCCGCTTCTTGGGCGAACGACGGCATCGAGTGCGAGATCATCGCGTGCGGGCGTAAGCCGGTCACGTATTTCCGTGACCGCGCAAACGTTGTCATGCACTTTGAGGGCAACTCCTCTGAGCCCGATTTCAATCAGGCCCGCATGATTTCCTCTCATATCTGCGATGCGTATCGTGCCGGTGAGCTTGACCGTGTCGAGCTTGTCTACCACCACGCCAAGAACCGCGTGGATCAGGAGCTTCGCGTCGAGCATCTGTTGCCGCTCGACCCCGAGATGATCGCTATGGCCCACGGTCCGCGTAAGAACGAGACCGACGCCCCTAAGCGCATCTCGTCCACGTTCGAGTTCGTGCCCTCTCCCGAGCATGTTCTCGGCAAGCTTGTGCCGTCTTATATCCTGACGGTCATCTACCAGGCCCTGATCGATTCGGCGGCTGCCGAGCAGGGTGCACGCCGCAAGGCCATGCACTCCGCGACGGAAAACGCCACCGCGATCATCTCGACCCTTACCCGCACGTATAGTCGCGTGCGCCAGGCTTCGATCACGACCGAGATCAACGAGATCGTCGGCGGAGCCTCAGCATTGGAGGAACAGTAATGGCTAATAACACCGTAAAGCTTGCGGTCGAGGAAGCCACCAAGAAGACGACTGCCGGTGATGGTCGCATCGTGCGAATCATCGGCCCTGTCGTCGACGTCAAGTTTGACGGCGCGGTGCCCCCGATCTACAACGCGCTCACGGTCGAGGCCGAGACCCCGATCGGTCATCTGAGCACGATCCTTGAGGTCGAGAGCCAGCTTCCGGGCGGCGTCGTCCGCACGGTCGCCATGTCCTCGACCGACGGCCTGCAGCGCGGCCTCATCGCCACCGATACCGGTGAGCCCATGAAGATGCCCGTTGGTCCCAAGACGCTCGGTCGCATTTGGAACGTCATGGGCAAGCCCGTCGACGGCAAGCCCATGCCCGAGGTGGAGGAGTTCTACCCCATCCACCATGCAGCGCCCCGCTTTGACGAGCTCACCACCAAGACCGAGATCTTCGAGACCGGCATCAAGGCCGTCGACCTGCTCGAGCCCTACATCCGTGGCGGCAAGACCGGCCTGTTCGGCGGCGCCGGCGTCGGCAAGACCGTTCTGATTCAGGAGCTTATCAACAACCTCGCCCAGGAGCACGGCGGCACCTCGGTGTTCACCGGTGTCGGCGAGCGTACCCGCGAGGGCACCGACCTGTTCCTCGAGATGAGCGAGTCTGGCGTTATCGACAAGACCTGCTTGGTTTATGGTCAGATGAACGAGCCGCCTGGAGCGCGTCTGCGCATCGGTCTGGCCGGCCTTACCACCGCTGAGTACTTCCGCGATCGCGGCCAGGACGTCCTGCTGTTCATCGACAACATCTTCCGCTTCTCCCAGGCGGGTTCCGAGGTTTCCGCACTGCTGGGCCGTATGCCGTCCGCCGTTGGTTACCAGCCCACACTGGCTACCGAGATGGGTGACCTCCAGGAGCGCATTACCTCGACCAAGACGGGATCCATTACCTCCGTCCAGGCTGTCTACGTCCCCGCAGACGACCTGACCGACCCGGCGCCTGCCACGACGTTTACGCACCTCGACGCTACCACGGTTCTTTCGCGTAGCATTTCGTCGCTCGGCCTGTTCCCGGCTATCGACCCGCTCGCGTCTTCCTCCGACGCTCTCGATCCCTCGATCGTCGGCGAGGAGCACTACCGTGTCGCCGTCAAGGTCCAGGAGCTCCTGCAGGAGTACTCCGACCTTCAGGACATCATCGCCATTCTGGGTATGGACGAGCTGTCCGAGGAACAGCGCCTTACGGTCAACCGTGCCCGTAAGATTCAGCAGTTCCTCTCGCAGTCCTTCCACGTCGCCGAGAAGTTCACCGGTAACCCCGGTGTCTACGTCCGCGTCGAGGATACCGTCCGCTCTTTCGCCGAGATTGTCGACGGCAAGGCCGATGACCTGCCCGAGCAGGCTTTCCGCTATGCTTCCACGATTGAGGACGTGCGCGAGCGCGCCCGCAAGATGGGGGAGAAGTAGGTTATGCGTATCCGCATCGTGTGCCCCGTGAGCTGCGCCTATGAGGGCGACGCTGCGTTTGTGTCGATTCCGTCCACGGATGGCGAGTTTGGCGTTCTGCCTGCTCACTCCAGCGAGATCTGCACGATCGACCGCGGTTACGTTCGCGTTTCCGATAAGGCCATGGGCACTGTCGACCACACGTTTGCCGTGGCCGGCGGCTATGCCCAGGTTGCGGACGATGTCGTGACCGTTCTCGCCGAGCGCGCTTGCGATTTGGCGACCGTCGATGCCGACAAGCTTAAAGCTGATATTCAAGGTTTTGAAGAGAAGCTGGGTAATTTGTCGGAGGATGATGCACGCCGCGCCTACCTCTATAATGAAATCGCATGGTGTAAGCTCAAGCTTGCCCAATAGTCAAACGATTTAGCGTTCGACCATTTGCGAACACATCATGCCCGGGATGGCTTGGCCACCCCGGGCATGCTTTTTGAAAGGGTAGACCTTGGATATTATCCGCGTTGAGGGTGGCCACGCCATCGGAGGCTCCGTGCCCGTCTCGGGTGCTAAGAACTCCGCGCTCAAACTCATGGCGGCAACGCTTCTGGCGCCGGGCAAGACGACGCTGCAGAACGTGCCCGATATTTCCGATGTCCACGTGATGGGCAAGGTGCTCAAGGGCATGGGCGCTACGATCGATGTTCTCGACGAGCACACGCTCGAGATCGATACCTCTCAGGTCGATTCCTGGGAGGCTCCCTATGAGCTCGTCGCTAAGATGCGTGCTTCCACCGCCGTCATGGGGCCCCTGCTGGGTCGCTTCCATCGCGCCAAGATCGCCATGCCGGGCGGCTGCAACCTAGGTGCCCGCAAGATCGACATGCATATTCTGGGTCTCGAGGCCCTGGGCGTCGAGTTTGATACCGCCCACGGCTACATCAACGCCAGCGCGCCTCAGGGCCTGCGCGGTACCACCGTCACGCTCGAGTTTGCCAGTGTCGGTGCGACCGAGAACCTCATTATGGCATCCGTGCGCGCGCAGGGCACCACGGTTATCGACAATGCCGCCCGCGAGCCCGAGATCGTCGATCTCGCCAACATGCTCAACGAAATGGGTGCCAAGATTGTTGGCGCCGGTACGCCTGTCGTGACCATCGAGGGCGTGGAAGAGCTGCATCCTGTTACCCATCGCGTAGTGGGCGACCGCATCGAGGCCGGTACCTTTATCGTCGCCGGTGCGTTGATGGCAGACGATCGCGGTGTCGATGTCACGGGCTTTTGTCCCATTCACTTGGGTATGGTGCTCAAGAAGATGGAGCTCATGGGTATCGACTGCGAGCGCGTCGAGGATGGCGTCCATGTGAACCGTGCCGAGCGTATCAAGCCTGTCGACATCCAGACGCTTCCGTTCCCCGGCTTCCCGACCGACATGCAGGCACAAATTATGGTGCTCTCCGCCCTCTCCGGCGGCAGTTCCGTTATTACCGAGAACATCTTCGAGAATCGCTTTATGTTTGCCTCTGAGCTGGTGCGCATGGGTGCCGACATTCGTATCGAGAGCCATCATGCCATGATTCATGGCGTCAAGGGCTTCTCGGGTGCACAGGTTACCTCGCCCGATCTGCGCGGCGGAGCGGCCCTCGTCGTAGCGGGCTTGATCGCCGACGGGACGACCGAGGTTTCGGCTATCCATCACATCAAGCGCGGCTACGAGCAGTTTGTCGAAAAGCTGCAGGCGCTTGGCGCGCATGTCGAGCATGCTACCGTCCCCGATCCCGTCATCTACTAATACAGGTTGCCTATGTTTAATAAAAAGCCCCTCGCGGATACCACCACCCGAAGACCCTCAACTGGTGCGCAGGCCAAGATCTACAGTCGCGATAACGTGGCTCGCTATTCCGAGCGCGCTCGTCAACGTCGCCGTAGCCACACGATTCGTCACGTCGCGCTCATTGTCGTGCTTGGCGTGCTGCTGAGTGCCACTACCGCTGCCGGCCTGTGGTTTGCCACCATTATGGGCAAGCTCGGCGATTCTAATGTCATTACTGACAATCTGCGTCGGGTTCTGGTTGACACCGATGAGGCAAAGGATCCGTTCTACGTGCTGCTTCTTGGCACCGACGGCCGTCCGGGCGAGGATACGTATCGTGCCGACTCGATTATCCTGGCACGCATCGACCCCACGCAAAAGCAGGCGACGCTCATTTCCGTTCCGCGCGACACCAAGGTCGAGTACAAGGGCGAGACCATGAAGATCAACGCCTGCCATACCGTTGGCGGCGCCGAGGCCATGGTCGAGGCGGTCAACGAGCTGTGCGGTGTTCAGATTTCCCACTATGCCGAGGTTAGCTTCGACGGTATGCAGGCGCTGATTGATTCGGTTGGCGGTATCGACATTAACGCAACCGATGATGTTGACGACCCCGAGCACCTGGATATTAAGATTACCGCTGGCCAGCAGCATATGGACGGTGCCACCGCCCTTACCTATGCCCGCTGCCGCTACACCTATGCCGACGGCGATTACACGCGCATGCGCCACCAGCGTCAGGTGCTTGGCGCCCTTGCCAACCAGATTCTCAATAACTTCGATGCCACGAAGATCTTTGGCCTGGTTAATTCGCTGTCCGATATGCTCGTGACCGATATGAGCGTTCAGGATATCGTCTCTACGGTCAACGCCATGCGCGGTATGGATGTCGACGGTATCTACTCGGCCAACCTGCCCTCGTACGCCGACGACAGCACCATGATTGACGGTGTGAGCTACGTCTTTGTCTACGAGGACGAGCTCAAGGAAATGATGGAGCGCGTCGATGCCGGCAAGGATCCCAAGGGTCCCAACACCATGGGTCTTTCCGACGGCTCCAGCTCTACGATCGGCGACCTCAGCAACAACACGTCTGACGACTACGCAAACGGCACCGCAACCTCATCGGTCAGCTCTGACGATTCCGATGGCTCAAGCGATTCGAGCGATTCGGACTACTACGAACAGCCCACCGGCGACGGCAACGGTTACGAGGCCAACTACTAAGTTACGGCGTTTTACCAAACGCCGTAACGACTCGACGCTGCGCGCCGCCCAAGGCGACAATTTGTCATTCAAAAGGCAGGGCATGACCAGAAGGTCAATGCCCTGCCTTTTTCATGCCAACTTGTTCGCCTTGGACGTCGCTCGCTGACGTTGGCTCAACCTGCGATGTTGACTACTCCCCTTGTATCAAAAACCGCCCCGTTCTCTGTAGAGGACGGGGCGATTCGTCTTTTTGACTTGTGCAGCCAGGCTTATGCAAAGCGGGCGACGAGCTCCTGGAGCACGTCGGTCATCTTGACGAGCGAACTGACCGGGACGAATTCGTTGACGCCGTGGTAGCAATAGCCGCCGGTGGAAAGGTTGGGGCAGGGCAGACCGCGGAACGACAGCTGCGCGCCGTCGGTGCCGCCGCGAATCGGCAGCACTTGGGGCTCAACGCCGCAGGCAAGGTAGGCTTCCTTGGCAACATCAATAAGCTCGGGAAAGTCACAAACGATCTCGGCCATATTTCGATACTGCTGCTTAATCTCGACTGTCACGCGCTCCTCACCCAGACGCTGGTTGAGCATCGAGGCGGCGGCATCAATAAGGTCGAGTTTCTGCTGGAACTTGGCGGCGTCATGGTCGCGGACGATATAGCGCGCTGTGGCGTGATCGACGGTCGCAGATACACCCTCAAGGTGATAAAAGCCCTCGTAGCCTTCCGTATACTCCGGACGCTGCACGTAGGGGAGCAACGCGTTGAAGTCGCAGAACAGATTGCCTGCGTTGACCATACGGCCCTTAGCGTCGCCCGGGTGGATGGACTGGCCCTCAAAGCAGACAGTCGCCTCGGCGGCGTTAAAGCACTCCCACTCCAGCTCGCCGATGGGGCCGCCGTCGACCGTGTAGGCGTACTTGCAGCCAAAGGTATCGATATCCAGCAGCTCGGCTCCGTGGCCGATCTCCTCGTCAGGGCAGAAGCAAATGCCGAGTGCGGGATGGGGCAGAGAAGGGTCCTGAGCGATACGCGCGACAAGTGACATGATCTCGGCGACGCCTGCCTTGTCGTCCGCGCCCAGCAGCGTGGTGCCATCGCTGCAGACCAGGTCCTCACCCGCGAGGTCATTCAGGGCGGGAAGCTTGGCGGTACTCATGGCAACGGGCTTACCGTCAACCGTGCCGCAGACCAGGTCGCCGCCTTCGTAGTGTACGATGTGCGGCTTCACGCCGGCGCCCGGTGCAACTTCGGTGGTGTCGAGATGGGCGATCAGGCCCAGGGCGGGCTTGTCCTCAGCGCCCGCACTTGCGGGGATATGCGCGCAGACATAGGCGTGCTCGGTCACGTGGGCATCTTCCGCACCAAGCTCGCGCAGCTCTTCAGCCAGCACGTTGGCAAGGTCAAACTGAACGGTGCTCGAAGGTACCTGGTCGCAGTTTGCATCCTCGGACTGCGTGTTGATCTGGACGTAGCGCAAAAAGCGCTCGAGGACATCGGGGTTCGTGGTGGTGTTTTCCATAAAGACCGCTCCAATCTTGGTCGTCGTGTGCAACAAGAACTCTAGCACGGTATGCCACGGCATACCGCGACGCTTGGATGGGGTAGAATCAGCCATTGAATGCAGAAGGGACGGAAGATCATGGATACGACAAATAGCTCGCGCGAACTACATCTGACGGTGGCGAACGAAGACTACTTGGAGTGCATGGTTCGCATTGAAAGCGAAGAGGGGGAAACCAACGGCGTGCGATCGGTCGACATCGCGCAGCGCCTTGGCGTCTCCAAGGCATCGGTCAATAAAGCGGTTTCGGCGCTCAAGGCATCCGAGCTTGTCGAGCAATCGCACTACGGCAAGGTAGTCCTGACCGATCGCGGCCGCGAGGTTGGCACGGCTATCTGGTACCGTCATCGCCTCGTCCGCACGTTTTTGGTTCAGGAGCTCGGTGTCGAATTTGAGCGAGCCGATTCCGAGGCCTGCATGATGGAGCATGCGCTATCCGAGGACACGATGAACCGCTGGCTCGCCTATCTCGAAAAGCAGGGAATCAGCGTCGAGGAATAGCGGGATATATATGGATACGAGTTATTACAATCGCTTTGGTGCCGAGGAACTTACGCGCCGCTTGTCGAGCGAGACCTTGTTGGCGCAGGGCCCCATGGGCAGTGTTCTGTTGAGTGAGTACGACGCCGCCGATATTCCACCGGCGTTTTGGAATCTGGCGGAGCCGCAGACCGTTTCTCGTATCCATCGCTTGTATGTCGCCGCCGGCGCGCAGGTACTCATTACCAATACCTTTCAGGCATCAAGCTATGCCCTCAAGCACGACCAGATTGCGCCGTCCGTGGCGGAGGTCAATCGCGGGGCCGTCGACGATGCCCGCCAGGCGCACCCTCAGCTGCTGCTGGGCTCGATGGGTCCGATCGGTATTGAGTGGTTTGCCGAGGACTCGGCCGAGTTTCGTGAGATCCGAGGCATTGCGCGCGAACAGGCGCACGCCTTGCTCAATGCTGGTGTTGACGGTCTGCTGATCGAGACGGTGACGTCTATCCGTAATTTGCAGCCCATGCTTGCCGGCGCCCGAGATGCCGCCGACGGCATGCCTGTTCTGGTGAGTTTTGTCGTTGACGATAAGGGCGACCTGTTGGGCGATGGCCTCAACATTGAGGCAGCCGTTTTGTACGCCGAAAAACACGGCGCAAACTCGGTTGGTGTTAATTGCTGTTCGCTTGCGGCCGCGAACGCGGCGGTGCGCAGGATGGTTGCATCGGCGACTACTCCCGTCACGGTGCGTCCCAACGTGGGCGATCCGGTCCAGACTCAGGATGGCCCCGTATGGCACGAGAACCCCGAAGCTTTCGCGCGCGCATGCATCGAATGGAGACATGCCGGTGCCGCAATGGTGGGCAGTTGCTGTGGAACTACGGCAATCACTACGGCAGCGATGGCCGAGGCGCTCGATATATAAAGGGCAAAACCGCTCCATACGGGGCGGTTTTTTTTATTGCCTGCATGTCCTCGGCAGCATTTGCCCAAATGGTGAATGCTGGTGCCGGCAGGTTGCCGAGCGTGTATCGCGGGTATACCTCATGCGTACCATGATCCAAACACTGTGAGGTGTCTGCGCGTGTGCGCGATAATTCATTTTGGAACTGACGGTTGGCGTGCTCGCGTCGATGAGGACTTCACTGCCGATAACGTTGCCCGTATCGCCGATGCCGTCGGCGAGTTGTGGCAAAAGACCAATCCGGGCAAAACGGTATATATAGGGTTCGACACTCGGCCCCTGGCGCGCGAGTTCGCTGAGCTTGCGGCGGGTGTGCTAGCAGCGCACGGGCTAGACGCCGTGCTCGCTTCGCGACCTGTTCCGACCCCTGCCCTTACGTGGGCGGCGGCTTATGACGGTGAGGCGTGCGGCGCGCTCATGGTGACGGGGTCCCATCATCCGCAGGGTTATCTGTGTCTCAAGATTCGCATGGGTGACGGCTCGACCGCCAACCAGGATGTCATCGAAGAGCTCGAAGAGACCATGGCTCCCGAGCCAATGGGGATCGAGGGGCAATATCGCACCGCGGATATCATTCCTGACTATATGCAAGCGGTGGCATCGTTTGTCGATGCCGAAGCCATCCGCGCCGCGCACCTGCGCGTGGTTGTTGACCCCATGGGCGGCGCAGCCCAGGGCTATCTAGCCGACTTGCTGCGCGAGCTTGGCGTTGAGGTGCACGAGATTCACGCCGGGCAGGCGCCTGACCAAGAAGATATCTGCCCCGACCCCGTTGAGCCGTGGGTGGACGCTTGCGAGCATACGGTTATCGAGGACGGAGCTTGCGCTGGCCTGGTGACCGACGGCGACGCCGACCGTATCGGCGCGGTTGACGAGCGCGGCAGATATATACATCCGCATCAGATCATGGCGCTCGTTTTGGGCGACTTGGTTCAATTTCGTAATTTGGAGGGACGCGTCGTCGTCAATCTTTCGTGCTCGACGCTCGTGCGTCGCATTGCCGAGGCGCTTGGCTGCCGCGTGACCGTCAAACCAGTCGGTTTCAAATATATAGCGGCAGAGATGAAGAAGGGTGGCGTCCTCATAGGCGGCGAGGAAGCCGGTGGTATCGGCATCGCCGCGCATATGCCCGAGCGCGATGGAATCCTCGCCTGTCTGATTCTGTGTGAGCTTATGGCAAAGACGGACGCGCCTTTGGGCGTTCTGGTCGACCAACTCGAGGACAGTTTTGGTAAGACGAGTTACGGTCGACGCGATTTGCGCCTTGAGGCCGAAGATGCCGAAACGTTACGAACCCTGCTGCCGGGCGTAAACCCCAAGTCGATTTGTGGCAAGGTGCCGCAAAACGTTAGTCATATGGATGGCTTGCGTTTAGCATTCGAGGATGACACGTGGCTGCTGGTCCGTCCTAGCGGGACCGAACCAGTGGTGCGCGTCTACGCCGAGGGGTTCTCGGTGGAAGAACGTGATGAGTTGCTCGATGCTGGCTGTGCTTTAGCTAGGGGAACGTATCCGCTTTAACCATGAGACTGCCTTATATAAAGAGATGCTCGGTGAGCGGTAGTTAACGGCTGGCAAACGTTAGTCGGATCCCAAATTGTGTAGGAAATGTGTACACCCAGATTCCCGCCCCCGGCGCCCCTCCGGTCTGGCAATATATCTCCTTGCCGCGCGGC
>CALCKK010000039.1:0-143422 GCA_937966215.1 uncultured Collinsella sp.
GGAAAGCACTTAATGTGCTTTCCGTCTTGCGCAGGACTGTAGAGCAGGAAACTTAGCCCGTGCCGGGCCCGCTGAGACCAGACCGGCGGGATAGACGGGTTCAGATGGGGCTTTGATGCATGGGTGGTCTGTTGTTGTGCAAATGGGTATCATACTGTGGTTACTGCATCGACTCTGTGATGCATGTTTGTACGTTCCCGACGGTCGGTTTGCCAGAAGCGCCCCGTCGGTTGTTCCAGACCCGTTTCGAAGAAAGGAAACCACACTAACCTATGGCAGCTAAAAAATCATCTCCCTTGAAGATCATCCCGCTCGGCGGCCTTGATGGCATCGGCAAGAACATGACGGTCTTCGAGTGCGGCGACGACATGGTGCTCGTCGACGCCGGTCTTATGTTCCCGGATGACTCCCAGCCCGGTATCGACCTGGTGCTTCCCGACTACACCTATGTTCTGGAGAACGAGGAGAAGCTCCGCGGTATCATCGTTACTCACGGCCACGAGGACCACACCGGTTCGCTTCCGTACCTGCTGCAGGACCTCAACAACAAGGTGCCCATCTTCTCGAGCAAGCTGACGCTTGGCTTTATCGAGGGCAAGCTTTCTGAGTTCCGCATCCGCGCACCCAAGTTCCGCGAGGTCAAGGGCGGCAGCCATGTCAACCTCGGCGGCATCTCGCTCGACTTCTTCTCGATGACGCACTCCATCCCCGGCGCTCTGGGCGTGTTCATCCGCACCAATCAGGGCACCGTTA
Source organism: uncultured Collinsella sp. (assembly GCA_937966215.1). Classification (GTDB taxonomy): domain Bacteria; phylum Actinomycetota; class Coriobacteriia; order Coriobacteriales; family Coriobacteriaceae; genus Collinsella. Next base: position 754 of record CALCKK010000039.1, read on the forward strand.
TGCACACCGGCGACTTTAAGCTCGACCAGACGCCCATCGATGGCGTTACGCCCGACTATGCCGCTATCAGCCGCTTTGCCAAGCAGGGCATCGACCTGCTGCTTTCCGACTCCACCAATGCCACGGTTCCCGGCTTTACCAAGTCCGAGGCCGAGGTTGGTCCCAACCTGTTGCACGCCATCAAGAACGCCCCGGGTCGCGTGTTCGTCGCGTCGTTCTCGAGCCACATCCATCGTCTGCAGCAGATCTGCGATGCCGCCCGCAAGTGCGGCCGTAAGGTCGTTGTGACCGGTCGCTCCATGCTCACGAACACCCGCGTGGCGCGTGAGCTGGGCTACCTCAACATCGATGACGCCGATATCATCGATGCCTTCGATATCGATAACCTGCCCGACGATAAGATTGTCGTCATGTGCACCGGTTCGCAGGGCGAGCCGCTGTCGGCCCTGTCCCGCATGGCCAATGGCGAGCACAAGACGCTCTCCATCCACGAGGGCGATACCGTTATCCTTTCGGCAACTCCTGTTCCTGGCAACGAGAAGGCCGTCCAGCAGGTCGTCAACAGCCTGGCCAAGCTCGGCTGCGACGTGTGGGATAAGAACCGCGCTCTCGTCCACGTCTCGGGTCACGGTAGCCAGGAGGAGCTCAAGCTCCTGATGGCCATGGCCAAGCCCACGTACTTTATGCCGGTTCACGGTGAGGCCGTGCATCTGCGCGCCCATGCGCAGCTGGCCCGCAAGATGGGCATCAAGGACGATCATATCTTTATCCTCGATAACGGCGACACGCTCGAGATGCGCGGTGGTATCGTCAAGCGCGGTACGCCCGTCGAGTCCGGTGTCGTTTACGTCGACGGCCTGCGTATCGGCGATACCGACCCCATCGTCCTGCGCGATCGCCAGAAGCTCGCCAACGACGGTATGGTCACGGCCGTTGCCATCGTCTCCCTCAAACACAAGAAGATCGAGGCCATCGAGTTCTCGGGCCGCGGCGTCTCGTTTGCCATCGACGACCAGTTCTCCGAGGATGCCTCCGCGTCCATTATGAAGACGATCGAGAAGGGTAAGTTTAGCTTTACCAGCAGCGGTTCCGATGCCATTCGCAAGGCCGTGCGCGATTCGCTCTCTAACTTTATCTGGAGCCGTACGCGCACCCGTCCGATGATCATCCCGGTCGTCATGGAGGTTTAGTTTGGCGCGCGGATCTGCACAAAACGCCAAAGGCAATAAGGCCAATAACCAACCGGCATCTGCTAAGGGTGCCGGTTCCCATCTGCGTGCCAATAAGGGCCACGAGTCCGAGTTTGATGAGTTTGAGCCCCTGGTCGAGCCTTCGGCCAATCGCGATATCGCCGGTGTGGTCATCGCCGTTTTGGCGATCGCGTCCTTCATTGCCGTGATCTCTCCGGCAACAGCGCCCGTGACGGCTGCGGTTGCCGGTTTCTACCACCTGGGCTTTGGTCTGGGCGCCTACGTGCTGCCGATCGTCATCTTGCTGTTTGCCGCCACGCTCTTTTTGGGTGAGGACTCGCCGCTCAACGTGCGCTCTGTTGCGGGCGGCGCCTTGGTCTTTATCGCCGTCGTCTCCATTCTTTCGCTGATGGTGCCGGGCACGAGCGATTCGTGCGACCTTATGTTTACGCCGCAGAACCTTTCCGTGTCGGGCGGCTACATTGGCGCCTTTATCGCAAGTGCCTTGCAAAACGCCTTGGGTAAACCTATCGCCATGGTTGTCTTGCTGGGGCTTGTCGTCGTTGGTTTGGTCATTATCGGCTTTTCGGTGGGTGGCGTTTTGCGCTCCGCACGCGATCGCGCTGCCGATTTTGCCGAGCGTCGACGTGCCGATGTCAATGCGAGCCCGTGGGGCGATGAAGAGGCCCTGTCTGTTCCCGGCGTCGCTCGTCCGCACCTGAGCATTTTGCGCCAGAAGGGGACTGACGCCGCGGTGACCACGGTCATGGGTGGCGATGTCGACCCGGTTTTGGATGACGACGAGGACGATGACCCGTTTGTCGACGTATCCGAGTCGGTTGAAGCCGAGCGGGCCAAGACCACGCTGCTGCCGCGCCGTCATGCCAAGAAGGGCAAGACGGTTCCCAAGCTCAATACGAGTGAGCCCGACCCGTCTTGGTCCGATAGCGAGATTGAGCTCACCGAGGGCGATGACGAGGACGACGAGGCTCCGATTGAGACCGCAAAGACAACTTTGCTGCCGCGTCGCCATGCAAAGCGCGGCCAGGTCACCGGACAGCTTTCGATGGAGGACGATCCGGACAAGGTTGACGAGTCCGAGCCGCCGTTTGCCGTGAACCCTGTTTCGGCCGCACCTCAGATTCCCGACTTCTTAAAGCATCCCAAGGTTGCCGATGCGCCTGCCACGAGTGCTGTCGAATCGGCTGCGGCTCGTGATGGGGGAGCGGACGGCGGCGCCGCAGATAACGAGGGCGAAGAAGAGGACGGCCTCAAGCTTCCGCCGCTCGAAATCCTACATGCCAACCCGCAGTCGGCTTCTGCCGCGTCTTCGGATAAGGAGCTGGAGCAGACCGCTGAGTCACTGCAATCCACCTTGCTTGAGTTTGGCCGCAGTGCCCGCGTGGTCGGCTGGATCGCCGGCCCCACGGTGACGACCTTTAAGCTGCAACCTGGCGAGGGCGAGCGCGTGAGCAAGATTTCGAGCCTCGAGGACGATATTGCGCTTTCGCTCGCCGCCCAGTCGGTTCGTATCTTTGCCCCGATCCCCGGCACCTCTCTCGTTGGTATCGAGATTCCCAACCGCAAGCGCCAGAACGTCAATCTGGGCGACGTGCTGCCCTATGTGAAGGGCGGTCCGCTCGAGCTCGCCATCGGCCGCGACGCCGAGGGCACGCCGGTTGTCGCCGACCTCGCCAAGATGCCTCACCTGTTGATTGCCGGTACGACCGGTTCTGGTAAGTCGGTGATGATCAACTCCATCATCACGACCTTGCTCATGCGCGCCCTTCCCGAGGACGTTCGCCTGATCATGGTCGACCCCAAGCGCGTCGAGCTTGCGGGCTATAACGGTCTGCCGCATCTCTATGTGCCCGTGGTGACCGAGCCCAAGCAGGCCGCGAGCGCTCTGCAATGGGCTGTGTCCGAGATGGAGCGTCGCCTGAAGGTCTTCGAGCGTCTCAATGTGCGTAAGATCTCGACCTACAACGAAAAGCAGGCTGCTGGCGAGTTTGAGCATTACGACAATCCGCCGCAAAAGATGCCCTACCTTGTCATTATCATTGACGAGCTCTCTGACCTGATGATGGTCGCCGGTAAGGATGTCGAGGCCTCGATCGTGCGTATTGCACAGCTGGGCCGTGCCGCCGGTATTCACCTTATCGTTGCCACGCAGCGCCCCAGCTCCAACGTGGTGACGGGCCTCATTAAGGCCAACATCACCAACCGTATCGCCTTTAACGTCGCCACGGGCATCGACTCGCGCGTCATCATCGACCAGATGGGCGCCGAGAAGCTCACCGGTTTGGGCGACATGTTGTTCTCCAAGGTCGACTGGGGCAAGCCCCGCCGTATCCAGGGCTGCTTTGTCTCGGATGATGAGATCAACGAGATTGTCGAGTTCGTCAAGTCGCAGAGTGAGCCCGACTACCACGAGGAGATTCTGTCCGCCGTGGCGCCCGCTTCCATGTCCATGGCTGGTGGCGGCGGCATTGTCCGCACCGGAGTAGCCGAGCCGCAAGACGATGATCCGCTCATTTGGGAAGCCGCCCATATTGTGGTGGAATCGCAGCTTGGCTCCACATCTGGCCTGCAACGTCGTCTGAAGGTTGGCTATGCGCGTGCCGGGCGTATTATGGACATGCTGGAAGAAAAGGGTGTCGTCGGCCCGCCCGACGGTTCCAAGCCGCGCGAGGTCCTGTTGGACGAGGAGGGGCTTGCCGCGCTGGAATCTGTCGACGCCGAGATGGCACGTGAAGATCGTGAGTTTGGAGGATTCTGATGGCTGCACGCTTTGGTGACATGCTGCTCGAGCAGCGTCGCCGAATGGGCCTTTCCATTCAGCAGGTCGCCAACACCATCAAAATCAGGCCGCAGATCATCGAGTTTTTCGAGACCGGTAACTTTGCTTCGATGCCGCCGCGCGGCTATGCGCAGGGCATGATTTCGAGCTATGCTCGCTTTTTGGGCCTCAATCCGCGCGAGGTCGTCAATGCCTACTTTGACGAGCTGATGGCATACGAGCGCGAGACGTCGCAGCAGGGCGGTCGTTTTCAGGACGCCGCCGGCTATGTCAATTCACGTTCCTCGGTGGATAATGGGCGCTTCTTGATGGTTCAGGGTGGTCGCTCAACGCGTTATGGTCAGCGTCCGCAGCAGGCTGGCTATATTACCGAGACGGGTTCGGGCGAGGAGATTCGCTCACAGCGTGACCGGTTCCGCAGTACGCCGATGCCCGAGGACCGTGCACTTCCCGCTGCCCGCGGCGTGGCGCGTGACCCTCGTGCCGGCTACGGCGACGGCGGCTATTCCGATCGCGGTCACCGTGGTATCTCCACCGGACGTTCTCGCAGTGGCTATGCGGACGCCGATGCCACGCAGGTGACGCCGCGTCTTCGCTCTCAATCACAGCCGTATGGCCAGCGCTCTTCGGCTCCACGTGCGTGCCAGCGTGGCTATCAAGGCCGCGGTGAACTTGCGCCCCGCTCGGGTCAGCGCAGCCTTCAGGGCCAGGGTGGCTATCGCGGCCGTTCCGACAGCAATCGTGGTCGTATGCCTCAGGGAGGCGGCCGCAGCAGTTCCAGTCGTGGACGCGGCGGTTCCCGTACTCCTCAAAACAACGGTCTCGATCCGCGTATCGTCTACGCCGGCATCGGTGCCGTGGCGTTGCTGCTGATCGTGCTCATCGTGGTACTTCTGCGCGGCTGCGCATCTTCGACGCCCGAGACCACGCCCGAGACGCCCACTGCTACCAAGACGACGCCCAAGAAGTCCTCTAAGAAGACCGAAACGGTCGACGAGGATGAGGACACCGATGAGGCGACGGATGAGTCGACCGATTCGGACGCCACCAAGACGACGGCTAAAAAGGAAGAAAACGAGGTAACGAAGGTCAAGGTCTCCGTTGCCAAGGGAAAGACCGCCTGGATTGAGGTCAAGGTCGATGGCAAGTCGGTCTATGGCGCCCAGGCGACTGGCCCCTTTGAGCAGGAGTACACGCCTGAGTCCTCGATCGAGATCACCACGTCCAAGCCTTCCGATGTCACCGTTACCAAGAACGGCGAAAAGGTCCGTTACGATACCAAGACCTCGGGCGTGGCGCGTGTGACGATCACCGTTCCCAAGAAGGAGACGACTGGTTCCGAGAATGGTGAAAGTTCTGATGGTACCGACACCACCGATGGTGCCGACACCACCGACGGCACCGATGCCCAATCCACGGATGGCGCCGATACCGCAACTGACGGCCAGACGCCCACCGATTCTACCGACTATTCGTACGATAGCTACTAAGCCGCTCGTACGCGAAAGGAAACATCATGGCTAAAGATTCCAGCTTCGACGTCGTGTCCGAGGTCAACATGCAAGAGGTCGACAACGCCTTCCAGCAAACCACGCGTGAGATTTCCCAGCGCTATGACCTGAAGGATTCCGGCGCCACGATCGAGCTTTCGAAGGGCGACAAGCTCTTTACGATCAACGCCCCGGCCGACTTTGTCTCCAAGCAGATTATCGACGTGCTGAGCTCCAAGCTCATCAAGCGCGGCATCGACCTCAAGGCTGTCTCGTGGGATGCTCCGCAGGCGGCATCGGGCGGCACCGTGCGCGTGCTCGGCCATATCGTCGAGGGTATCGACCAGACGACCGCCAAGAAGATCAACAAGGACATCAAGGACCAAAAGCTCAAGGTCAAGGTGACTATCGAGGCCGACAAGCTGCGTGTTTCCTCTGCTTCGAAGGACGCGTTGCAGACCGTGATCCAGTTCCTGCGCGACCAGGACTACGGCCAGCCGCTGCAGTTCACCAACTACCGCTAATATCATTCGAAAGGACTGCTCTCCAACATGGATACACCGTTGGGCTCCGTGCTCTACATCACCCTCGGGTGCGCTAAGAACGAGGTTGACACCGACCGCATGCGTTCTCTTTTGACCGCCGCGGGCTACGAGGAGGCATTCGACCCACAGGATGCCGATATCGCCATCGTCAATACATGCTCGTTCCTCGCCTCCGCAACGTCCGAGAGCATCGAGACCACGCTCGAGCTCGCCAACGAGGTTCAGGACGGCGTTCGTTCTTGTCCCATCGTCATGTGCGGCTGTGTGCCGTCGCGCTATGGCGACGACCTGCCTGACGAGCTGCCCGAGGTCGCTGCCTTTGTGAAGGCCGACGAGGAGGATGGCATTGTGACGGTCATCGATGGCGTGCTGGGTGTCGAGCGTGAGATTGCCGCCTATATTCCGCAGGTCAAGCGCACCGTCGAGGGCGCTGTCGCCTACGTCAAGATCTCCGATGGCTGCAACCGCTTCTGTAGCTTCTGCATGATCCCGTATATCCGCGGTCGTTATCACTCGCGCAATGCCGAGAGCATTATTTCCGAGGTGCGCGACTTGGTTGCCGGTGGCGTGCGAGAGATCGTGCTGATCGGCCAGGACACGGGTATTTGGGGCACCGACTTTGCCGACGAAGACGTCACCGATGGCTCGCCGCGCAATCTGGCGCAGCTGCTGCATGCCGTCGCCGAGGCCGTGCGCCCGCACAACGTCTGGGTCCGCGTGCTCTACCTGCAGCCCGAGGGCATGACCGACGAGCTTATCGATACGATTCGCGATACGCCCGAGGTACTGCCTTATATCGATATCCCCGTGCAGCACTGCGACGCGCGCATCCTCAAGGCTATGCGCCGTTCTGGTTCGCGCCAGGAGCTCGAGGACCTGTTCCGTGATCTGCGTGAGCGTATCCCCGGCATTGTGATCCGTTCCACGGCCATGGTCGGCTTCCCGACCGAGACCGACGATGAGTTCCGCGACCTTATCGACTTTATGGACACCGTCGGCTTTGACTACACGAGCGTCTTTGCCTACTCGCAGGAGGAGGGCAGCCTGGCCGCTAAGATGGAGGGTCAGGTCGATGAGGAGGTCAAGCTCGAGCGCGCCCAGGAGGCCATGGACCTGGCCGAGTCGCTCGGTTTTGCCGCCACCGCCGCACATGTGGGCGAGCGCGCCCAGGTGATTGTCGACGGCATCGAGGAGACCGAGGACGGCGCCGAGCTGATCGGCCACGCTTGGTTCCAGGCGCCCGATTCCGATGGCGCGGTGCACTTGGACGCCAGCGAGGCGTCCGTGGGCGATATTCTGACGGTCGAGTTTACCGATAGCTTCTGCTATGAGCTTATCGGCCATGTTGTGGAGTAGGAGAGCATCGTGGCAAACGAGAGCAATAAGGAACTGACGAGTGTTTGGACGCCCGCCAACATCGTGACGTGCGTTCGCATCGTCTTTATCCCGGTGTTCATGATCGTGTCGGCGCTTTCTCACACGAGTGTTGCCGGTACAGATTGGAGCACCTTCGACGGCCCGCTCGCCGCCGCTGCCTTCATTCTGTATGTGATCCTGTCGTGCACCGATAAGGTCGACGGTTATCTGGCGCGCTCGCGCAACGAGATTACCGATTTCGGTAAGTTCTTGGACCCCATCGCCGATAAGCTGCTGGTGTTCTCGGCTCTGCTGCTGTTCTTGGATTTTGGCGCTGTGACCGTGTGGTCCGTGTTCATTATCCTGTTCCGTGAGCTTCTGGTGAGCGCCCTTCGCATGGTCGCGAGTGCCGCCGGCGTTGTCGTTGCGGCCGATAAGCTCGGCAAGTACAAGACGGCGACCACGATGGTCTCCATCTGCGGTTACCTGTGCGTCTTTGCGATGGCCGGCTTGCACCTTGGCCCGCTGGCGCTGACGCTCGGCATCTACTCGGTGTCGCGCTTCCTGTACGCCGTTGCCGTTGTCCTGACCGTTATCTCGGGCGCCCAGTACTTCTGGAACTGCCGCAAGATCGTCTTTTCGGTCTAGGTTCTGGTGGGTATGACGGACTCTTTTGAGCAGATTTCCGCACATAACGAGGAGCTGGCGCGTCATATTGTCGAGCGCGCGAGCGCTCGGGGCGTGACGGTTTCGACGGCTGAGTCGCTGACAGCAGGTATGATCGCCTCGACGATTGCCGATATCCCGGGCGCCTCGGCGGTGCTGCGTGGCGGTGCGGTGACCTACTGCGATGAGATCAAGCATCGCGTTTTGGGTGTTGATCAGGAGACGCTCGACCGCTATACCGCGGTGTCGCATCAGACCGCGCGCGAGATGGCGGCGCGTTCGCTGGAGCTGTACCAGAGCGATATTGCAGTGAGCGCAACGGGTTATGCCGGCCCCGGCGGCGGCACTGAGGACGATCCGGCTGGCACTTTCTATATTGGCTGGGCGTATCGCGCGGCTGATGGGGAAGTGCCGGTCGTGGACTCTGTGCGCTGCCGCTATGAGGGCGACCGTTCGTGTATTCGTGTCCATGCGGTCGCGGAGGCATTGGGACGCATTGCCCTTGTGCTTAACTCTATGGAATAGACGTGTTTTAAGGGGCCTTCGGGCCCCTTAAATGTGGAGATAGGGACCCCTGACGAATTTAGCGTTTGCGCTGGTCATAGGTGTATTTTTGCCTTTCTTGTTCTTATTTGCCCCTTTGTGGTCAAGCATTTGGTCAGTGTTTGGTCGGCGTTTGGTTGGGTTTTGGAAAGACTGCCTGCATATGATTGGCCTGAACGGTTGACCACGAACAGCCGTTCGTTTATTATCGATGCAGGTTGTTAAGAGGAGGGCTATTCATGGCCAAGAATTCAGGTCCCGTACGTACCGTTCATGCTCGCACGACGGGTAAAGAGCGCGATGAGATGATCGCCACCACCAAGGCCGAGATCGAGAAGAAGTTCGGTCAAGGCTCCATCATGAGGTACGGCGACGGTGGCCCCGAGCTCGAGGTCGAGGCCATCCCTACGGGCGCTCTGGCACTCGATGCCGCTCTGGGTATCGGCGGTGTGCCGCGCGGCCGAATCGTCGAGATCTACGGTCCCGAGTCCTCCGGTAAGACGACGCTTTCGCTCGAGATCCTGGCCGAGGCCCAGGCAATGGGTGGCGTGGTGGCATTTATCGATGCCGAGCACGCGCTCGATCCCACGTATGCCGCGCGCATTGGCGTGGATATCGACGAGGTACTGATTTCCCAGCCTGATACGGGTGAGCAGGCGCTCGAGATTGTTGACATGCTCGTGCGTTCCGGCGCCATCGATGCCATCGTCGTCGACTCCGTCGCCGCGCTGACCCCGCGTGCCGAGATCGAGGGAGAGATCGGCGATACCACGGTCGGTTTGCAAGCTCGCCTGATGAGTCAGGCGCTCCGCAAGCTCGCCGGCTCGCTGTCCAAGTCCAACACGACATGCATCTTCATTAACCAGCTGCGAGAGAAGATCGGCGTCATGTTCGGCAACCCCGAGACCACGACGGGCGGCCGCGCCCTTAAGTTCTTCTCTTCGGTGCGTATCGACATTCGCCGCATCGACAGCATTAAGCTTAAGGATGAGGTTATCGGTAACCGCGTGCGCGCCAAGGTCGTTAAGAACAAGGTGGCAGCTCCGTTCCGTTCTGCTGAGTTCGACATCATGTACGGTACGGGCATCTCTAAGGAGGGCTCGATTCTGGACATGGCTGTCGAGTGCGGCATTTGCAAGAAGATGGGCTCCTGGTTTGCCTATGGCGAGGACAAGCTCGGCAACGGTCGCGAGGCCGCCAAGGCGTTCCTGCGCGAACACCCCGATTGCGCCGACGAGATTGAGCATAAGGTCCGCCTTGCCTGCGGGCTTGAGTTTGATGACGATGCTCCGTCCGAGGTCGAGCTGACCGATCAGCCTGCGCCTGAGGAGTTTGACGAGCTTTACGCCATCGATGGTTCCGCCATGCTCGATGATGACGACGAGTAGCGGTTACGCTCATGTCGTATACGGTGACCGAGGCCACGGTCGTCTTTCCCGATAAGAAGGCGGCCTCCTCGTTCTCGAGCGGGTATGCGTCCAAAAAGCCTTGCGCACATATCGATTGTGAGCTTGAGGGCGGTTTTGAGCGGTCCATTTGGATTCCCGTGCGGGTCGCGCGCCTGTATGTCAAAAATCGCCCCGATCTTCCCTGTGATTGGGATAACTTTCGTGAAGCGGTGCAGCTCATCGAGCGTAAATGTGCACTTACCATGGTGACCGAGATGCTATCGCGACGCGACCATGCGACGGGTGAGGTCCGTGACAAGTTGTCACGCTACGGCTTTCGCCAGCCCGCGATCGATTTCGCCGTCGAGCGCGCCACCGAGTATCGCTTTTTAGACGAGAACCGCTTTTGCTCGTACTTTATCGAGGAACGCAAGCGGCGCGGTTGGGGACAGCGTAAAATCGAGACCGAGCTCAAGCGCCGTCATGTCGTGCTCGATGACATTCCCGGTTATCCCGAGGATTATTTTGCCGTCGAAGACGATTTGGCGCGTGCGTCAGCCCTGCTCGCCAAGCGGCGTGTTCCAGAGACGCGCGGATTCGAAAAACTGGTTCGGTTTTTGATGGGCAAGGGCTTCTCGTATCACATCGCCGCCGATGCCGTTAAGGCACGTCTCGATGCCGAACGTGAGGAATGTGCGGTTTAGGCGTATGCGTTTTGTGGCCCTGCCGTTCACCGCGTTTTAGCCGCCGTGCTGGGGCCATTTATTTGACAGTTGTTGTGGTTCAACGTACGATAAACACTGTCATTTGCTTTGTGATATGTGCTCATCTGTGATGAGTTTGTTTATATGTTTACCTGTATCCGACCCGCATAAGCTGCGCCCATATTACTCAAATGTCGCGAGCCGTTCGTAAGGACGGTTCGCTTTGTTGTGTAACGAATCCATAAAAAGGAGTGAGCATGCCTATCATCGCAGCGCTCGTTGGCATCGTTTTGGGTGCCATCGCCGCCATTGCCTACATGCGCACCGCCAAGCAGGGTAGTCTTCACGAGGCCGACGAAAAAATCCAGTCGGCACACGCACAGGCTGAGTCCCTGATCGGTGATGCTAAGCGTCAGGCCGAGACCCTCAAAAAAGAGGCTCTGCTCGAGGCTAAAGAGGAGATCATCAAGAACAAGCAGGCCGCTGAGGCCGAGGACAAGCAGCGTAAGAACGAGATTCGTACGCTCGAGAACCGCGTGATGCAGCGCGAGGAATCCCTCGATCGCCGCAACGACGCTCTCGACAAGCGCGAGCATCAGCTGTCCAGCCAGGCCGGTCAGGTCGAGAAGCGCTCCCGTGAGCTCGAGGAGCTCTGCGCAAAGCAGACCTCCGAGCTCGAGCGTATCGCCGACCTTACCCGCGAGGACGCCCACAAGGAGCTCCTCGATAAGGTTCGCGGCGAGGTCACCCACGAGGCCGCCACGATCATTCGCGAGTCCGAGCAGCAGGTTCGCGCCGAGTGCCACAAGACCGCCCAGGAGATTCTGTCTCTGGCGATTCAGCGCTGCGCTGCCGATCACACTGCCGAGGTCACCGTTACCTCCGTGCACATTCCCTCTGATGACCTCAAGGGCCGTATCATCGGTCGCGAGGGTCGCAACATCCGGACCTTCGAGCAGGTTTCCGGCGTCAACCTCGTGATCGACGACACGCCCGAGACCGTCGTTCTTTCGAGCTTCGACCCGGTCCGTCGTGAGACCGCCCGTGTCGCCCTCGAGAACCTCATCGCCGACGGCCGCATTCACCCTGCCCGTATCGAGGAGATGTATCACAAGGCCGCCGACCTGGTTCAGCAGCGCGTGCGCGAGGCTGGCGAGCAGGCTGCCTTCGATACCGGCATCCACGATCTGCACCCCGAGATCGTCAAGACCCTTGGTGCCCTGCGCTACCGTACCTCGTTTGGTCAGAACGTGCTTCAGCATTCCCTCGAGGTCTCTGATCTGTGCGGCGTGATGGCTTCCGAGCTTGGCCTGGACGTTGTGACCGCCAAGCGCGCCGGCCTGCTTCATGACCTGGGCAAGGCAATCGACCACGACGTCGAGGGCCCGCATGCCGTCATCGGCGCCGAGCTTGCCCGCCGTTATGGCGAGAAGCCCGTTATCGTCCATGCTATTGAGGCTCACCATGCCGATGTCGACCCCAACACGGTGCTCGATGTCCTGGTGCAGGCCGCCGATGCTGTCTCTGCCTCTCGCCCCGGTGCCCGTCGCGAGTCTGCCGAGAACTACATCAAGCGTCTTGAGAAGCTCGAGGAGATCGCCAACTCCCATGACGGCGTCGAACGTACCTATGCCATGCAGGCCGGTCGCGAGGTCCACGTCATGGTCCAGCCGGACAAGATCTCCGATGCCCAGTCCACGGTCCTGGCTCACGATATCGCCCATCAGATCGAGGAAGAGATGGAGTATCCCGGTCAGGTGCGCGTCGTCGTGATTCGCGAGAGCCGCGCTGTCGATATCGCTAAATAACATGAGCGACGCGAACGAGCTCATCTCATTTATCGCGTCGATGTCGGGGGAGGGCAACCTTCGCGTCGAGGAGAACCTTGGCGAGGGGTATGTCCGCCTCCGCGTTTCGGAGGCCGAGCGGCGCCAGGCTAAGCACGACATTCAGCATGTCGAGGACATCGTCATCGAAATGCTCCGTAATGCTCGCGATGCCGGCGCCGACAAGGTCTATCTCGCCACGACCAAGGAAGATGGCGTCCGCACGCTTGTCTTTCTGGATAACGGTTCTGGCGTTCCGCAGGATATGCAAGAGCGAATCTTTGATGCCCGCGTTACCTCCAAGCTCGAGAGCATGAAGATGGACCGTTGGGGCGTTCACGGTCGTGGCATGGCATTGTTTTCGATTAAGCAGAACACCGACGAGGCCCGTGTGGTCACGTCCGGCGTCGATCTTGGTTCAGCCTTCAAGGTGAGCGTTGCGGCCGACCGCCTCAGTGAGCGTGCCGATCAGTCCAGCTGGCCCCAGGCCGTCAAGGATGAGGACGGACGTTATGTCTGCGCTCGCGGTCCACATAATATTATTCGCGCTGCTTGTGAGTTTGCGCTCGAGGAGTTGCGTGGTTGCGATGTCTATCTCGGTTCTCCGTCTGAGATTGCCGCGACCCTTTATGCTCAAGCGTCAAGTCGGCTCGATACGTCTCGTCTCCTGTTCATTGATGACGAGAGCGAGCTTCCGGTTGTCGATCGTTTAGGCCTTGCTTCTGATGCCGAGGACTTTATCCGTATTTGTTCGGGTTTGGGTCTTGAGATGTCCGAGCGCACGGCCCATCGCATTTTGGCAGGGCAGATTAAGCCCGTTCGCGGTGTGACCGCGCGTCTGCTGCGCGAGCGTGATTCGTCCTCGCATGCGCCGGCTCCTGTCGATCTCGCGAAGGATCGTCGCGGGCTACGTATTGCCAAGGATGACATGGCACAGTTTTCGCGCGCTGTGGAACGCGACTTTAATGACCTTGCCACCCGGTACTATCTCAACCTTTGCGGCGACCCAAAGATCCGTGTTTCGCGTGATCGAATCACCGTGACCTTTGATCTTGCCAAAGAGGAATAGTGCCTTTACCGAGTCCACTCGGTACGATACAGTTATTGCAGTTAAAACGTACTTTTAAATGCAGGAGTTTCTTCATGGATTGCCTGAAGGTATCAAGCAAATCATCGCCCGCGTCCGTTGCCGGCGCCATCGCCGGCATGGTCAAGGATGGTGTACCCGTCAACATCCAGTGTGTCGGCGCTGGTGCCGTCAACCAAGCCATTAAGGCCGTTGCTATCGCGCGCGGTTTTTTGATTCCAACCGGTTTTGATATTTCCTGCGCGCCCGTGTTCTCCGACATCCTCATTAACGGGGAGTCGCGCACGGCCATCCGCCTTTCTATCTACGTTCACCAGATCAATCGAGCTGCTATGGATAACGTCGTCATGGATGATGTTAAGCCTGTGGCATAGCTTCTGCTTGCCTCGTTCCGCTCCCCATCGTTAGGACTTATGCACATGGACCAGCGTTCCGTACGCGATATTCTTGCCGGTAAAACCTACTTTATCCGCACCTTTGGCTGCCAGATGAATCAGCACGACTCCGAGCGCGTGAGTGGTCTGCTCGATTCGTATGGTTGCCTCATGGCGCTCGATCCCGAGCATGCCGATATTGTTGTCTTCATGACATGCTGCGTGCGCGAGGCCGCCGATACTCGCCTGTACGGTCAGTGCAATTCCTGCAAAAGCCTGCCGCCTTCGCCTTCGGGCAAGCGCGTGGTTGCCGTGGGTGGCTGTATCGCGCAGCGCGATGGCGAGGGTCTGCTCACCAACGTCGATAATGTCAATGTCATTTTTGGCACGCATTCCATCGCACATGTGGCCGAGCTCATTGCCGAGGCGTTCCTTGATGGTAAGCGTCATATCCGTACCAATGAGCATGAGGATACGGATGCCATGAGCATGCCGTGGCATCGCGAGACCCAGTATCACGCTTGGGTGCCCATCATGACAGGCTGCAATAATTTCTGCACCTACTGCATCGTGCCGTACGTTCGCGGTCGCGAAAAGAGCCGCCCCTTCGAGGAGATTGTCGACGAGGTGACCGGTCTGGTGCGCCAGGGCGTGCGCGAGATCACACTTTTGGGCCAAAACGTTAACTCATATGGTCGCGATCTGTTTGGCAAGCCGCGTTTTGCCGATTTGCTGCGCGCCGTGGGCGATACGGGTGTGGAGCGTATCTTCTTTACGTCTTCGCATCCCAAGGATCTGTTGCCCGAGACCATCGACGCCATGGCCGAGACGCCTGCCGTTATGCCGCAGCTGCACTTGGCCGTCCAGTCAGGTTCGACGCGGATCCTCAAAGAGATGAATCGCCGTTATACACGCGAGGACTATCTGGGCCTGGTCGATCGCATTCGCAACCGCATGCCCGATATCGCGCTCTCGACTGACATTATCGTCGGCTTCCCGGGCGAGACTGAAGAAGACTTTGAGCAGACGCTCTCACTTGCCGAGACGGTCCGTTATGCTCAGGCCTATACCTTCATCTATTCCAAGCGCGCCGGTACCCCGGCCGCCGAGATTGACGATCCTACGCCGCATGAGGTTATTCTCGAGCGTTTCAACCGCCTGGTTAAGGTTATCGAGACCACGGCACACGAGTATAACCAGGGTGAGCTCCATACTGTGGTGCCGGCGCTCATTGAGGGAACGAGTAAAAAGAACGACGCGGTCCTGCTGGGTAAGAGTCCCAAGAATCAGACCGTGCATGCGCCCATCCCCGAGGGCTACAGCATCGATCAGCTTGTTGGCAAGATCGTTGATGTTGACGTTGACGTTGCCAAGACCTGGTATTTGTCAGGCTCCGTTGTGGGCGAGCCGCGCTAATGGTTTCTCCCGGGGCAGGTCTTTCCGCCGTTGCGATCGTCGGTCCGACGGCGGTTGGTAAGAGCGATGTTGCCGACCGTTTGGCAGCTTGTCTTTCGTCCGAAGTGCTGTCGTGCGATGCGATGCAAATCTATCGCGGCATGGACATCGGTACTGCAAAGATGACGCCCGATGAGTGTACGGCGCCGCTGCGTCTCGTCGACATTGTAGAGCCGGGTGTGGCATATTCTGCTGCGCTTTATCAGGCTGACGCTCGTGTGCATGTTGAGCGTCTCCTTGGTTCGGGTTGCCTGCCGGTTTTTTGCGGAGGTACGGGGCTGTATCTCAAGGCCGCCCTCGATGAGTTGGACTTTCCCTCGGGTGAACTTGAGGACGATCGCCGTGCGGGCTATCAGGAGCTTGCCGAGCGTATTGGCGAGGATGAACTGCATGCCCTGCTTGCCGAGCGCGATCCAGAATCGGCTGCTGTTATTCATCCCCATAACGTGCGGCGTGTGATTCGCGCGCTCGAAATGCACGATGATGGCGTTTCCTATGCGCAGCAAAAGTCGCAGTTTAGTGTTCCGCGCGAGCATTATCATGCGTTATGGTTTGGCCTAACGCGAAATCGCGAGGTGCTCTATGAACGCATTAACCTGCGCGTCGATCTGATGTTTGAGCAGGGTCTTGTCGATGAGGTCCGCGGTCTTATGGACCAGGGGCTGGGAGATGCCCTGACGTCGATGCAGGCAATTGGCTATAAAGAGATCATCGATGCTTTCAATGGCGTGATAAGCATGGATGAGGCTCGCGAACTCATTAAGATGCGTTCGCGTCGTTATGCCAAGCGTCAGCTTTCGTGGTTTAAGCGCGATGACCGTATTGTGTGGTTTGATATGGATGTATGTACGATCGATGAGGCCGTTGAGGATATCCTGCATCGTATCGAGGCTGCCTAATGGCCCGTTTCCCCCTTGTTCCCACGGCACCCGAGCCCGAGCGTGCCATTTTAGTTGGTGTTGAGTGGCGCGACAATGCATGGCCACTCAATCGATCGCTCGATGAGCTGGAGCGCCTTGCCCACACGGCTGGTGCCCAGTGCGTGGCTCGCTTGTCTCAGCGTTTGGTAAAGCCGTATCCCAAATCATTTATCGGTTCCGGTAAGGTAGAGGAGCTTTGCGGCCTGGTACATCGCATGGATGCCGATGTCGTTATTTTTGATGACGACCTGACGCCCTCGCAGCAGTCCTATTTGGAGAAAGCCGTGGGCGAGCCGGTGAAGATTATCGATCGTACAGCACTGATCCTGGATATCTTTGGCCTGCATGCTCAGACGCGTGAGGGACGCCTACAGGTACAGCTGGCACAGCTTCAGTATCTGTTGCCTCGTCTGCGCGGCATGTGGAGCCATCTTGCCAAGGAGCAGACGCGCGGCGGCATCGGCTCACGCTTTGGTCAGGGCGAAAGTCAACTCGAGGTCGACCGTCGCCTCATTCGCAATAAGATCGCTGCGCTCCGTCGTGAGCTCAAGCAGGTTGAACAGCGTCGTGATGTTCAATCCAAGAGTCGCATTGAGTCGCCGGCGTTTCGCGTCGCATTAGCCGGCTATACCAATGCCGGTAAATCGACGTTGCTCAATCGTTTAACCGGCTCGACGGTACTTTCGCAGGACAAGCTGTTTGCTACGCTCGACCCGACGACGCGTTCGTATCGTTTGCCCGGCGGTCGCGGCATGACGATTACCGATACCGTCGGCTTTATTCAAAAGCTGCCGCATGGTCTGGTCGATGCCTTTAAATCAACGCTGTCCGAGGTGTTGGGTGCCGATCTAATTCTCAAAGTCGTAGATGCGTTTGATGAGGACTATGAGCGGCAGCTGGAGGCTGTCGACCGCGTGCTTGATGAGATCGGCGCCGGAGAGCGTTTGACGCTGGCCGTATTCAATAAAATCGATCTTCTCGACAGCGTTGATCGATTGAGTTTCCGTCGTCGCTATCCCGAGGCCGTTCTGTTCTCGGCCCAAACGGGCGAGGGGCTCGATGATCTCGTCGATCGCATTGCTCGCGAGGCGGCTGCCACCGATGTGTTGCTCTCCGCTGATATCCCGTATTGCGAGGGCGCCCTCATCACGCTGGTGCATGAACAGGGAACCCTTCTGCATGAAGAATATCTCGAGAACGGCGTTCGAATTGTGGCGAAGTTGCCGGCCCGAATCGCGCCGCGTCTCGAGCGCTATCGTACGGAATAAACGAGTTCTAGTACGCCTAGAATGACAGGCTGATGGAGCAGGTAGAACGGTAAGGCATGCCGACCAAGGACTGTGAGCGCCGGGATGGGATTGGCGTATGCCCATTCGGGCGCTTCGAGGCTTGATGCTTGTGCTACCTGGGCAGCAAAATAGCCGGTAAGGTACATAAAGACAAACGGAATGAGCGGATAGTAGTCTCCCGATATAAAACCCGGGCCCGGAAATCCTAGCCATGCCAGGTAGGGGAGTGGGTAGACCGCTTTTGGAATGCCCCAGGTTAGGGCAAAAAGAACAAGGCAAGCCGCGATGCCCCACGAGCCCGGTAATTTTTGGAGTAGCGGACGGGTGAGTGCAACCACCGCGGTGCACGCCGCCATGCAATAAATGATGCCAAAGTTCACTGAATCGTCGACCGATACGACCGTTGTTGCGATCCAGACGACCAAAGCTGCGGCAGCGTACTTGGCCGCTCGTTTAGCATTGTTGCGTGAGAGCGTGCACATCCAACCCGCGATAAACAAAAATACCCAGCTGATGCTGGCGCGCCAGATGTCTTGAAAGACAGTCTGGGTAAACCAGGGCATATCCCAGTCGTACAGGTAGGCGAGATCATAGCAAGCGTGAAAACCTGCCATTGAAATCATCGTAAACCCGCGGACGGTATCAAAGATGGTGATGCGTTTTTGCATTACGAGAACCGGCGCATCAAGCCAACGACTTTGCCCAAGATAACGGGATTCGTTGCATAGATAGGCTCCATGGTGTCATTCTCAGGCTGCAGGCGTACGCGTCCCTGCTCCTTGTAGAACGTCTTGACGGTCGCTGAACCATCAATCATGGCCACGACAATTTCGCCGTTCATGGCACTCTTTTGTTCACGGACGATGATGTAATCGCCATTGAAGATGCCGACATTGATCATTGAGCTCCCATGCACCTCAAGGATAAAGGAACCCTGATCGGTGGCGATTTCGGTCGGGATAGTAAACGTGTCTTCGATATTCTGCTCGGCCAGAATGGGAATCCCAGCCGCGACGCGACCAACGAGCGGTAGCGAGACCGTCCCGCGAGGTGCGGAGGGCTCGTCAGATTTAGAAATTGAGACCGAGGAGCCGTCTTCGTTAAAGAGTTCCAGGGCGCGCGGTTTGGTGGCATCGCGCTTGAGTAGCCCGCGCGCCTCCAGGGCAGAGAGATGAGCGTGCACGGTGCTGGGGGAGGAAAGGCCCACGGCAGAAGCCATCTCGCGCACGCTGGGCGGATAACCCTTCTCCTGCTGATATTCCTTGATGAAGTCGTAAATTTGCTGCTGACGCTTGGTAATTTTGCGAGCCATCAGGGCGTCCTCTCTACCCATGTCAAACAAATGTTCGAATTTTGCTTGACAGGAACAACTGTTCGAAGATAATAATAACCGAACATTCGTTCTCGCGCCAGACATTTTTGTCCGCGCGGCTTGATAAAACTGTTCTCAGCAAAACACGCGAGAGGAGAACATGATGAATGCAACGAATATGGTCCAGGGAAACCTCGCCCTTAAGCTCGAGACGTCTGCAGAACCCACTTTTACGGTTGTTCAAGGTGGCCGCTCCGGCTTTCAGCCTATGACTGTAAAGCCTTCTCGCAATCAGCAGACTGTAGCCGCGCCTGCCCGCGTTGCCCTGAAGGTTTCGACGATTGTCGCCGTTGCCGTTGCGCTTACGCTCTTCTTTGTCCTCGCTACGTCTGTCTTTAGCGCTCGTCACGCTGCGTATGCCGAGTCCGTTTCCAATGTAACCTACGAGACCGTTCGCGTTCAGCCTGGCGATTCTCTTTGGTCGCTCGCCGAGGAATATCCAATCGAAGGCCTTTCCACGCAAGAGACTTCCGACATGATCCGTAACGTCAATCATCTGGAGCATGGTTCGCTCGCCGCCGGTGCGCATCTTAAGGTTCCTGCTCGTTCGTAATCATTATCGCGCTGCGCATGGTACCCTTGTTATCGTTTAAGAGGAGGTACCATGCGCTGTCCCAAATGCGGCAAGGCACATACCCGCGTCGTTGATTCCCGTATGCAGGAGTCAAATAACACCATTAAGCGCCGTCGCGAATGTTGCTCGTGTAACTATCGCTTTACAACGTTCGAGCGATGCGAAGACCCAATCGAGGTCATTAAGTCGGACGGAACCAAGCAGCGGTTCGATCGCAATAAGCTGCTCGTCGGCTTGATGCGCGCCACCATCAAGCGCGATATCGACACTAAGAAGCTCAATGAGCTTATCGACGACATCGAGGTCGAGCTTCGTTCTCGCACGCTGACGGCCGTCACGTCCCATGAGTTAGGTGACATGGTGCTCAAGCGTTTGGCCAGGATCGACAAGGTAGCGTACATTCGCTTTGCCTCGGTCTACCGTGATTTCAAAGACGTCGATGAGTTTCTGCAAGAGCTCGACAAGCTAAGGTGATTCCATGTCCAACATTACCGTCAATATAAAGCGTCTCGACCCCACCGTCGAGCTTCCCAAATACGCCCATCCTACGGATGCCGGCCTTGACCTGCGTTCCAACGAGGACTGCGTTCTGAAGCCCTTCGAACGCCGTCTGGTCTCTACTGGGCTGGCCATCGCCCTGCCCGATGGCTACGCCGGCTTCGTTCAGCCCCGCAGCGGCCTGGCCATTAAGCAAGGCCTGTCTATAGTCAACACTCCTGGCCTCATCGACGCCCACTACCGAGGAGAGCTTAAAGTCATCCTCATCAACCTAGACCCCACGAACAACATCCAAATCAACAAAGGCGACCGCATCGCCCAACTCGTCATCCAAGAAGTCCCCACGGTCAACCTCGTAGAAGTACAAGAACTAGACGAAACCGACCGAGGCAAAGGAGGCTTCGGCTCCAGCGGCGTAGCCTAGTCATTTACGTACTGTCCGCTGACCGGCCCGACCGCCTATATATCATCCCATGCTCAAACATTCTCGCTTCGCTGCGAAACTGCGCGTGGGACGATATATAGGCGGTCGGGCCGGTCAGCTGCGTTTACGCACTGCCAGCTGCGCCGGATCCTCATATTAGAAGCTGCAAAGGTGAACCAAAGTAATTAATTGCAGTTAGCAGATGCGGCAAAGGGATTGCTTCTTTGTCGCATCTGCATATCAGAAAGATTGATTATTGTTTTCAAGCGGGCGGGAGGGATACGAGCGCCCCGCGAGAATGTTTGAGCATGGGATGATATATAGGGGCCTCCCGCAGGTAAGCGGACATAAAGACGCTAGCGGATATGCGCGGGTTTTCCGCCCCAGTAGAAGCGGCAGAAGGCTCGTTTGCGCTTTTGGGGTTTGCCTACGAGCTCCATGGTTGCGATGGCTATGTCTTCGGCTGCGTGGGGGCGGCGTAGTACTTCGCCGTTGATGAGTAGGGCTTTGAGTGATTCGGGATGGTCGTGCAAGTGACGTAGGGTAACGATGAGCTCTCGTGCGGTGGTGACATGCATGCTGGCGCCCATGCCGGTGAGCATGGTGGTGTTGGCCTTTTCCTGGCCATAGGACTTGCCCAGCAGAATCATCGGCAGATGTGCGCATAGGCACTCGGTGACCGTGAGTCCGCCCGATTTGAGAATTGCCAGGTCGCAGCCGTGCATAAGCGCTGCCATATCATCGACATAGTCCAGAACCGTGACGTTTTCGAGCTTCATGGCGTCGAAGAGCGTTTTGAGGCGGGTGGCATATTCGGTGTCTTTGCCCGGCAAAAAGACAAAGTGCATGTCTTCGAAGCTGCGTAGGAAGGGGAGGGTGCGGTCCATCTCCGCGCGAAAGCGAACGTACGGTTGAGGCAAACTGGCACCGGCCATTACCAGCACGACGGTCTTCTCGGTGGGGAGGTTGAACTTAGCTAGCTCTTCCTCGCGATCGTAATCCGTGTCGAATCCGGCGCGAATAGGAATGCCGGTAATGCGAATCTTTGTCTCGAGCACCTTGCGCGGACGCAGCGTTTCGGCCATAAATTCGTTGGCAACACAGAATAAATCGGTGTCCTTGTGGGGCCACCATCCCTCGACTTCGTAGTCGGTCGGTACGCAGATGACCGGATAATCGATACCCGTAATTACGCGGGCGCCCACGGCAACATTGGCTGCTGTGATGTGCGTTGCAACCACGGCTATGGGCCTGCGGCTACGAATATATTCGTTGAAGGCGGGGAACATAATTCGCGACCATGCCGTTCCGCCACCCCAGAGAAGATGTCCCGTAAGCGTATATCGCCAGGTCAGGTCGTAAATGGGGCGCGTGGCTCCCGTAAAAGAAGCCGCGGTCTTATTGCCGTCGAATTTAATACGTCCAAAATCAAGGATATCGAGCACTTCAATCTCAATATCCTCGGGGATGCCATTGGTGCCGCGGATGAGGTCGAATGCCTGCGCTATCGCATTTGCGGCGGCCTTGTGGCCCGAGCCAACGGAGGCATGCACGATGGTCACGAGAGGTTTTTGCTGAGCCAGGAGCGTGGTTTGCTCCGATTGGGGAGTGCTGTGCGTGAGCAGGGGAGCGTCGTCACTCGTCTGCGCCTGGTCCATCGATAACTCCCCTTCAGCTTTGTAATACGGATTTATCATTGTAGTGCATGAGTGTCACGTTCACGTAAATTTGGGTACGAGCGCAAAGAACGACAACGTTTCGACGAAAGGACGCTTCATGACTACCGATAAGCCGATCGATGTTGCGATTATCGGTGGCGGCCCCGCGGGCTATGCTGCCGCCATTTATGCTGCGCGTGCCAACCTGACGACGACCGTGATTGAGCAGGGCATGTCGGGAGGGCAGATCGCCACAACCAATGAGGTCGAGAACTATCCGGGTTTCCCGCTCCTGAGTGGCGCCGAACTCGGCGAGCGTTTTCAGCAGCATGCAGAGGGCCTGGGAGCACAGGTTACATGGAGCATGGTTACGGGTATCGATTACGATGCCGATGCAGCGTTGTTTACGGTGCATCACGATATGGGCGATACGCTGGCCTCGAGCGTTATCGCTTGCATGGGTGCCACGCCGCGTCCGGCAGGTTTCGCAGGCGAGGATACGTATCGCGGTCGTGGCGTTTCATATTGCGCAACATGTGACGGCATGTTTTTCCGCGGCAAGCAGGTTTTTGTAATCGGTGGTGGCAATTCGGCATGCGAAGAGGCGCTGTTCCTGTCCGACATTGCCAGCAGTGTGACCATCGTGCTGCGCCGCGACCAGTTCCGTGCGCCCGATGGTGTTGTTCAGAAAGTACTCGCAAAGGACAATATTACAGTTAGGTACCAAACTAGTATTGTGGAGCTATCGGGCGAAGCCATGCCAACGACGATTACCTTTAAGGACAATGCATCTGGGGAAACTCATGCCGAGTCATTTGAGCCCGGCTCGTTTGGCATCTTTGTCTTTACGGGGACGCAGCCACATACCGAGCTTGTTGAGCATCTAGTCGATCTGGCTCCCGACGGCGGTATTGTTACCGATGATTCGATGGCCACCCGTACGCCCGGCTTATTCGCAGCTGGCGATATCCGTTCCAAGCGTTTACGCCAGGTTGTGACTGCCGTTTCTGACGGAGCCATAGCGGCAACCGGCGCATACGCTTTTCTACGCGGATAAGTACGATAATATATCTTATGTAAGGTTGCTATCTTTACACAAAGTGGTTGGACGATGCATCAATGTGTTGTCCAACCACT
The DNA here is from genome assembly GCA_937966215.1 of uncultured Collinsella sp. Taxonomy (GTDB): domain Bacteria; phylum Actinomycetota; class Coriobacteriia; order Coriobacteriales; family Coriobacteriaceae; genus Collinsella. The sequence goes on from CALCKK010000039.1 coordinate 24,050, forward strand.
TTTACTTGCCGGCTATGTGGTATGCAAAACTAGATAACCTAGAATACAATATAGAAAATGAACGGAGGACCTTTATGAACCACGTTAAACACGTTATTCCGATGTCCGATTCGTCGGTCAGTATTAAGCCTGAGGATATTCAGCCCACGGTGCTACCCGATGCATTCATTCAGTCCGATATCGTGCGTAAACTCAATACGTTGAGTCTGCCGCGCTATAACCAGTTGCCCAATGTGACGCTCTACCGCGACCAGGTCATTGAGTATGTTGCGCTGTGGATGGAGCCGCTGTCCATTTGCGTTGAGCACCCTGTCATTACGCCATCGATGATCAATAACTACGTGAAGGTCGGCCTGGTGCCTGCTCCGGTCAAAAAGCAATATGGCCGCGAGCAGATTGCCCGCCTGATCGCTATCTGCCTCTTTAAGCAGGTGTTACCTATTGCTGCGGTGCAGGCACTCTTTAACATTCAGCGTTTGAGCTACGATGCCCCGACGGCCTTCGATTATGTGGTCGATCAGCTCGAGGCATCGATTCGTTCGGCGTTTTCCGTCGAGCAGACGCCGGTTCCCGATACGGCGCATCAGGTAACGCGTGAGTCGCTGCTTGTGCGCAGTGCGGTTTCATCCTTCGTTTCGAAGGCGTACCTGATGAGCTATCTAAAGTTTAATGGGTTTAATAGCTAGCCGACGTATAAAACGGGCGGAGCAAAGGGTCATCTGTCACTTTGTCCCGCCCGTATTTTTGCTTGGTTGGACTTTATTGGCCCGAAGCCACGTCCATGCCGTAGCCGATAATAAGACCGTGCATCTCGGCGTAATAGGAATCCAGGCCGTTGCAGGGCATGATGATAGTCTTGGAGCCGGGCCAGCGCTCCACAATGCGGCTGGCAAGTGCCTGGGCGCCTGCCTCATTCTCGACATGGTCGATGACGACCTCGCCGCCCGTAAAACCCTCGGCTTCCATGGTGTCGATGATCTTGTTGAACATCTTCTTTTCGCCACGCGTGTGTCCGACGAGTTCGATTTTACCGGCCTCACTCGCCGTGCCCAAAATGCGAATATTGAGCTTGTTGGCAATGACGCCGGCTGCCTTAGGGATACGTCCGGCTTTGGCCAGGTTTTCGTAATTGCACAAGCTGAAGAGGATTTTGCTGTTCTGCTCAAGGCTATTGAAGTATGCGCAAGCGTCCTCGAATGAGACATCCGGATTGCTTGCAAGATACCGGTCGAACAGCAGTAAGATCAGGTCCATTTTGCCGCCGGCTCCGCGTGAATTGACCAAATGAATTTGACGGTTCGGCTCCTCGGCAAGAACCAAATCGCGTGCCGTGGCGGCGGCGTTATAGCTCCCCGATACGCCCTCCGAGATGGGCATACAAATCGTCTTGTCGGCAAGCCTAAAGAGTTCGGTCCACTCGCCTACGCTCGGACAGGCGCTCGAAGAAGCGCTCGACTCCGCCTGCACGGCGCAATTGAGTTCGTGAACGTCGAGCGTGAGGTCATCGACGAACTCGCGCTCCCCCACTCGAATTTTGAGGGGTGCAAATGCAAAGGTGGTATGGGGCGCGGTCGGTTGCCAATCGCGGAGGTTACAGCTCGAATCGGAGATAAGTGCCCAGCTCATAGAGGGTCCTTTCTATATGCTTCTCAATCATTATAGCTATATTGCTCACCGATGAAGCGTGCTTCTAGTATTGAAAACTAGCACATTAGGATCATGTATGGAGCACGGTCATAAATAAATGAACCTCGCAGCTCAAAGGCCACGAGGTTCACCTTCGTTCGCTATACAGAGTGACTTAGTAGCGCACGAAAATGTAGTTGTTGTTCATACCGGCTGCGACGGAACTGATGATGACGCCCGTTTTGTAGTCGGAAGCATGGATCATCTGACCATTACCGATATAGATGCCGGTATGGTAGGAGTTAACCACAACATCGCCGGGTTGCGGATCGGACACACGGGTCCAACCCATGAAGTCGACCGTGGTGCCCAGACGGCAGTAGCGTCCCGTGAGGCAATAGCTTACAAAACCGGAGCAGTCAAAGCTGTTCGGCCCAATGCCACCCCAAGAGTAAGCGTATCCGAGCTTGCTATAGGCACGCGAAACAACGGAACCGCCGTCAACGGACTGGCTCGGTGCGGAAGGCGTCGGAGCCGGAGCCGGAGCCGGAGCGGGCGTCGGGGGCTGCGGAGTGGGAGCGGGCGCGGGCGTGTTTCCGCCGCCGTCGTTGGTCGTACCGCCACCCTTGTTGGTGTTCTCGCTCGTACCGGCGGTGTCGTTGCTCACCGTGGCCTTTTCGGCGGTGCTAGCATTTATGCCAGCCTGCAGCGCGGCGTTGGCCTGGGCCTCGGCAGCAAGCTCGGCCTGCAACTGTGAATCCAGGGAGTTCACGACACTCTGGGCTTCAGCCTGCTGGGCGTTAAGCTCATCGACCTTCTTTTGCGTGGTGGCGACGTTCTTCTCCTGCTCGGCCTGCTTATCGGTGAGCTGCTGCTTAAGCTCCTTGACCTCTTGAATGGTCTGAGCCTGCTTATCGGAAACTTTGCCGTAGTAGAACAGACGGTTGAGCATATCGCTCAGGTCATCGACGCCGGTCAGAACCTGAAGCAGGCTCAGACCGCCGGTTTTGTACTCGCCGGCGACATAGGTCGAGAGCTTGGCCTGACCGTCAGCGATCTCCTGCTGCTTTTGCGTGATCTCGCCAGCAGTCTGATCGAGCGCCTGCGTCTGCGTGGCGAGCTCATCGTAAATCTGCTGGGTTTGGGTACCGATCTGCTCGAGCTTCGTACGAGCAGCGGCAAGGTCGGATGCGGTATCGGCGTAGGCAGGAGCCGCGAGGCCCAAGCCCAAAACACAAGCGAGGGTTGCCGTAGCAGCGCAGCGTGCCATGTTTTTGTGCGTGTTTGCTGTGCGCATGTAGCTTCCTTTCCAGTAACTAAGGGTAACGGCTAGTCCACCGTCACCAGGCTAAAGAGCTCAACATCGTCGTCAGTCGGCGTGAGCTTCTCGCGCGGGTTGAGAAACGCAAGCTCAAGGATACACCCGTAGCCCACAAGCTTTGCGCCCATATCTCGCACAAGTTTACCTGTTGCCTCGACGGTTCCGCCCGTCGCGACCAAGTCGTCCAGAATCAACACGGTATCTTTAGAGGTAATGGCATCGGCATGGATCTCGATAGAGTCGGTGCCGTATTCGAGCTCATAGCTCTGGCTCACCGTCTTGCGGGGTAGCTTGCCCGGTTTACGTGCGGGAACAAAGCCGGCACCAAGGGCCACAGCCACCGGTACGCCAACCATAAAGCCACGGGCCTCGGGACCCACGACCTTGGTGATCCCCATGCCGGCAAAGTGCTCGGCGAGGGCATCGGTCATGGCTTTGAGCGCCTCGGGATTGCCAAAGAGCGGCGTAATGTCTTTGAAGATGACTCCGGGCTCGGGATAGTCGGGGATGTCGACGATTTGAGATTCGAAGTCGTACATTGCATGACCTTTCAATGGGTTGCCGGATAAGCGGTAGCTGTTATTTGCCCGCGGTGACAGTGTCGGATTGCGAAGGGGCGACAACCTTGAGCGGCTTTACGAGAGAATCCTCGTGTGAAGCCGGCGCGGCAGTTTCTTCGTTTTTGGCCTTGGTGGACTCGGAGCGAGCGATTTCTTCATCGAGTGCATCGATGTCGGCGTCCTCGACCACGGCGTTGAGCGACTCAAAAACGCGGTTCTTGAGCAGCGCAGTGTGCACACCCTCGGTCAGGTCGTGAAGCTTCTTAAACGCACGCTCGAGCTTGGCGTCGCGCTCGTCATCGGAGGTATCCATTCCGAGCATGCTCACGAGCACCTGCTCAAACATCGAGGACTCACGGTTGGCGGAAGACACGTACTGACGCAGGTTGCGGGGCTCGATATGGAAGCGTGACAGCTCGGAGCAGTAGCGGATGATTGGAAAATCGCGACCATCGACGAGCTCACGATTCTGCGGACTCTTGATGATGCGAATGAGGTCGTTCTCGGCGAGCGAGCGGATAAACGAAATCTCGACGCCCAGCATATCGGGAATGGTCTCAATGGGATGCAGCTTTTGCTTAGTCTCCTTGGGCTCCGTCTTGAGCGGAACATCGGACAGCAAGCCCACCTCGTAAGCGAGCGTTGACAGGTCCGTGGCGTTTTCCAAGCGCTGCTTAATCACGTTGAGCGGCATGTAGCGGGTCTTCTGCAAGTGCAGGATGACCTCCAGGCGATCAACGTCCTCCTTAGAGTACTGACGGTATCCCTTAGGCGTACGATGAGGGGTAATGAGCCCCTCATCTTCTAGAAATCTAATTTTTGAGTTCGAAAGATCGGGGTATGCGCCTCGAAGTAGGTTGACGACTTGGCCGATACTCAGATAGTTGCGTTCGGCCATGCCCTACTCACCGGTTTCGATGCGCTCCGGCGTGCTCTCGTGGTAGATGAGCGTAAACGTACCGATCTGGACAGAAGAACCGTCGTGCAGCGGGGCTGCATTGACGATGGCACCGTCGACCCAGGTGCCATTGAGCGAGCCCAGGTCCTCAATGCGAGCGCCGAGGCCCTCGCGAATAATGCGCGCGTGGCTACGCGAAACGGTCATGTCATTGAGGAAGATGCCGTTCGCAGGATCGCGGCCGATGGTGGTCACGTCGTCCTCGAGCTCAAAGGCGGCACCAGTCTGCGGACCCTTGACGATGGACAGAACGGGTGCGGTGATGCGCACGTTGGCCATGAGGTCGGGAACGGTGACGTCGCTTGAAGGCACGCGGAATACGCAGGTAGCGTCAGCGGCCTTATCATTCTGAGGCATATTGTTAACCATGTTGTCCATGACAACCCCTAACTTATCGCGGACGTGCCGCAAATAATGAACCGTACGTAATCATACCCCAACGAATCAGTCTTCGATTTCAGGGTTCAGAAAGTCGATGTCCTCGTCCTCGGGATGCGCGAGAGCCTGTTTAATGGCCACTCCGCCCTTAATGGAATAGATGACAGCCGTGAGCATGGAGAAGATCACGCCGCCGTACACAAAGAAGATGCCGAGGGGCACCGAGCTTCCGTTGAGGCCCGGGAAGGCCGTAAGGGTTGAAGGTAAAAGATGCAGGCCGTCGATAACGGGGAACCCGAGCAGCATGAGCGAGAAGCCGGTCATGAGCAGTGCAGTGGCAATCTTTCCGGGAAAGACGACATCGATGGGGCGACGGTGATAATGACGAACGATAAGCGTGCCGATGCCCAGATAGATGTCGCGGCCAATAATGAGCACGCAGACCCAGATGGGCAGCTCTCCGCGGACCACCAGCCCAAGTACGCCGGTGAACAGCAGCGCACGGTCGCAGATGGGGTCCATGACCTTGCCGAGCCACGAGACCGTCTTGGTCATGCGGGCGATCTGACCGTCCATCCAGTCGGTAGAGGCGGCAACGGCGTAGATAACGATGGCGATGACGCGGTTGTTATCCGTCACAAACAGGTACAGAAATACCAGAGTGAGGATCAGGCGCGTAAAGGTGATGAAATTGGAGATCGTAAAGATCTTATTCGACGGGTAATCGGAAGTGCCGATAAGCTCCTTTTTGATCTTCTTTTTGATGCCCACAGGACTCCCCCGCTGGTTAACGACAAAACTTTCGCTACTATACCCGTTCCGGCGATGTCTATCCAGCGTAAGCATAGAGAGTCCAGACATGAGGAAGGCGCTTTTGGGCGGCGGTGGATTTCACATTCGTGTACATCAGCCTCCAAACATGCCGAAAAATGTCGGTTTTGGAGGGTGATGTACACGTTTTGATTCGGTGATTACATCGATCGGGAAAGTTGTTGCCTTAAGCAAATTAATCATGATGTGCGGGTCGAGAAGGGTTGGCGCCAAAAGAACCCAACGGCCGTTATGGCTTCGTTAGAAACGCGCCCCACCATGGATGGTGAACCCGAAAGGTAAGGCGCGCGGGCACGGTGACTCGGCCCGCGCTCCCGGAAGAGAAAGGATAAACCCATGGGTTACATGCTCGAGACGCGTGGGCTCACCAAGCGCTTCGGCCGCGGCGACCAGGCGCAGGACGCCGTGGCCGACGTGAGCCTTCATATCCGCGAGGGCGAGGTGTACGGGCTGCTCGGTCCCAACGGCGCCGGCAAGTCGACAACGCTCAAGATGATCTGCGGGATGCTGCGGCCGACGGCCGGGGAGATCCTCTTTGCCGGGCACGCCTGGCGCCGCGAGGACCTCTACGCAATCGGCAGCCTCATCGAGGAGGCGCCGCTCTACCCCAACCTCACCGCGCGCGAGAACCTGCGCGTGCGCACCACGCTGCTGGGCCTTCCCGAGAGCCGCATAGATGAGGTGCTCGCCGCCGTGGACCTCGCGGACACCGGGAAGAAGCGCGCCGGGCGCTTCTCGATGGGGATGCGGCAGCGCCTGGGGCTCGCGTTGGCGCTGATCGCCCGGCCACGCCTGCTCGTGCTCGACGAGCCCACCAACGGCCTCGACCCCATCGGCATCGAGGAACTGCGCGACCAGATCCGCGGCTTCGCGGCGGCGGGTACGACGGTGATCGTCTCGAGCCACATCCTTTCCGAGGTGCAGCAGATGGCGGACACCATCGGCATCATCTGCGGGGGGGCGCCTCGCCTACGAGGATGCGCTTCGTCCCGGGCAGGACCTCGAGGAACTCTTCATGAGCTTCTGCCGGGAAGGGCGACGAGCGCGCGGGGAGGTGGCGGCATGACGGGCGAGAAAGGCGGCCTGCTTGCGGCCCTGCGCGCCGAGGCCCTGAAGTCGCGCCACGCGGCACCGGTTCGCCTGGCCGTGCTCATGGCGCTGCCGATGCCGCTGCTCGGCGCGATGCCCTACCGGGGCGTGCAGATCTTCAGCGCGTGGAACTACTGGTACGCGCTCTTCCTGCCCGTGTCTCTCTCGCTCGTGGTGGCGTGCGTCGCGCGGGCGGACGCGCGCACGCGGATGCGGGGGCTTCTGGGCCTGGGCTTCCCGCTCGGGCGCGCCTGGTGGGCCAAGGCGCTCTGGTGCCTCGCGCTCTGCACGCTCTCGAACCTCGTGGTCTTCGGCATCTACCTCGCGGGATCGGCGTTCTCCTCGCAGGGTCTCACGGCCGCGGGCACGCTCACGATGCTCCTCTGCGCGCTCGCCAACACGGTGACCGCGGCGTGGATGATCCCCGCAGGGCTCTTCCTCACGGCGAGGCTCGGCATGCTCGCGGGCATCTTCTGCCCGCTCGCCGCGCAACTCGTAGGTGGGTTCGCCTGGTCGTTGGTGCCGCTGCCGCAGCTCTTTCCGCCGTCGGCGAACATGGTCATCCCCACGAGCTTCATCCCCGTGCTGCCGAGCGGCGAGCCGCTCGCGGCGGACATGGCGCTCGGCGAGGCGCTCGCGTCGGACGGCATGCTCACGCTGGCGGGCCTTGCGGTCTGCGCGCTCGCGTTCGCCGCGCTCACGGCGGCGGGCGCGGCCTGGTTCGCGCGCTCCGAGGAGAGGTGATGGCCATGACACGACTCTCCGACCCGATGCCGCGCATGACTCTCCCGCGGGCCCTGCTCTCCGAGGCCCTGCGCCTGGCGCGCTCCCCGCTCGCGGCGGTGCACCTCGCCTGCGGCCTGGCAGCCGGTCTTGCCTGCGGCGAGTACTTCTCCGTAACCCGATGGGACCCGGCGCTGGGCGCGGACGCCTACGCCCAGTTCCTCGGCGCCCTCATGCCGCTCATGTCCGCCATCGTCTGCGGGCTCGCCGTGGACGAGGAGCGCGCTGCCGGGCGCCTCGCCAACCTCACGGCGGTCCCCTCGCGCGGGCGCGCCGTCGCGGCGAAGTTGCTCGCCCTTGCGGCGCTCGGCGCGGGCGCGCTGGCCGTGGCGCTCGGCGTTTTCGGGGCCGTGCTCGCCGTCGCCGGGCGCCTGCCGCTCGGGCCCGCTCCGCTTGCGGCCGCCTGGGCGGGCATCGTGCTGGGCAGCCTGCCCCTCTACGCGCTGGGGCTCGGCGTGGCCCTGCGCCTCGGCCGCAACGCCACCATCGGCGCCGGCGCGGCGGGGATGCTCCTCGCGTTCTTCTCAGTGGGCGGACTTGCGCACGGTCTCATGACCGGCGAGCTCACCGGTGCCCTGGCGACGCCCCTGAGCTGGGTGCCGCTCGCCTGGCCCGCGCGCCTGGGGTCGCTCGGGGTGGAGGCCTTCATCGACGCCGCACGCGCGGCGGGCCCTCTCCTCACGACTGCGCTCGCTGGCCTCGCGTTCACCCTGGCAGCCGCCGCCGTCCTTCTCGCCTGGTTCTGCCGCTTCGAGGACGGGAGGGCAGATGCGTAGGAGGCCGCTCGCCGCCGTGCTCGCCCTCCTCTCCGCAGCGCTCGTCCTGGGCAGGAATGCCCTGCTCGACGCCGGCTGGGGTTCGGCGCTGCGCTCGATCGCCGACCGCGTGCTGCCCAACCCTGAGATCGCCATGTGGGCGCCCGCGCCCGAGCCCGGCAGCCACGCGAGCTCCTACGCCGACGCCACCGGGGCGGGGGCAAACTACGTCTACCTGGTGGACGCGGCGGACGACAGAGGCAATGTCCGAGAGCTCCAGCTCATCTTCTTCGGGCGGGAGTCGGACGGCGAGGGCTGGCTCGAGATCGAGGCGCGCGGCGGCTCGGGCGTGCGCTACCGCGCGTGCGACGCGGCCGAGACACCCGTGGCTGCGCGCAGGGCTCTGGACCGCTGAGCGCGGCGTTAGTACAATTCCGACGAGAGTTTCAGGAGGTCGAACATGGCGAGGATACTGGCAGTGGATGATGAACGGGCGATCCTCGACGCGCTTGCGCGCGTCCTCGGCCGCGACGGCCATGAGGTCGTCAAGGCGGAGGACCCGACGGCGGTCCCGGGGATGGACCTCTCGCGCTTCGACCTCGTGCTCTGCGACGTCATGATGCCGGGGCTCGACGGCTTCGAGCTCGTGCGGCAGATCCGCCCGGACTTCGACGGCCCCATCGTCTTCCTGACCGCTCGCGTGGCCGAGGAGGATGCCGTGGCCGCCTACGGCCTGGCCGCCGACGACTACGTCCGCAAGCCCTTCGGGGCCGCGGAGCTGCGCGCCAAGGTCGCGGCCCATCTACGCCGTGAGCGCCGGCCGCGCTCGCACGCCCTCTCCTTCGGGGAGGTGCGGATCGACCTCAGGGCGCGCGGCCTCGCCGTGGGCGGCGAGGCCGTGCCGCTCACGCCCACCGAGTACGCCATCTGCGAGTACCTCGCCCGCCACCCCGGGCAGGTCAAGAGCCGCGCGCAGATACGCGAGGCGGTGCTCGGCTGGGAGAGCGACGCCGACGACGCGGCCATATCCATGCAGGTCAGTCGCGCCCGGAGGAAACTCTCCGAGGCCGGCGCCGATCCGATCGCGACCGTCTGGGGGATGGGGTACAAGTGGCAGCTCTGAGGATCGGGGCGCGAGGTCGCGGGGGCATGCCGCTCTCCTTCGTCATCGCGCGCTACTTCGCCTGCGCGTTCGCGGCAGTCGCCACGGCGTGGCTCGCCTCGTTCATGATGCTCTCTGTGGCGATCAACGCGGGCTTCGTCTACGAGGCAAGCTGGGGGCCGGCCAATGCGCGCGAGGTCGCGGAGGGCCTGGCACGCGACGGCGTCTGCGGGCAGCAGGACGTGCCGACGGCGTACCGCTACCTCATCCTGAACAAGGACGGAAACGTGCTGATGACAGACCTCGAGAGCACGCGGCTCGAGGACGCGAAGGAAATGGCTCGTACGGCACTCGCCGCGGATCCGGGCACAGTGGAGATCGAGGGCGGGGGTTCGGGCGTTACCTACGCCGCGTTCCCGCTCAAAGGTGGCGGGGCCTGCGCGCTCGTCAGCGAGTATCTGCCGCAGTGGGTCTCGCGCGACCTCGCCGGCCTGCTTCCCAACCCGCAGAACCTCATGCTCGTCGGCGCCACGGCGGGAAGCGCACTTGCGCTTGCGCTCGTCGCGCGCCGCGCGAGCCGCGTGATCTCGCGCAAGATGGCGCCGCTCGCGGAGGCGGCGGGGCGCGTCGGCGCGGGGGAGCTCGACTTCGCGGTCGGCAGCACCAACGTGCGCGAGGTGAACGACGTCCTCGCCGCGATGGACGCCATGCGGGCCTCCCTCGCCGAGTCGCTCGAGGCCCGCTGGGCCGCGGAGCGGGGGCAGCGCGAGCAGATGACGTCGCTCGCCCACGACCTCAAGACGCCGCTCACCGTGCTGCGCGCCAACGCCGACTTCGTAGCGGAGGAGCTGGAAGACGAGAAAGACGCCGACCTCGCGGCCGCCGCGCGCGACATAGCCGGCAGTGTCGAAAGGCTCGACGGCTACGTGCGCCTGCTCATCGAGGCCTCGCGCGGGTCCGGCGGGGCGGAGAGGGCCCCCATGCGGCCGGCCGAGCTTTGCGAGCAGGTCCTCGCCGAGGCCGCCCAGATCGCCCGGGCGCGAGGCGTGACGCTCGACGCGGCCACGGGCCCCGCTGTCGCGGGCGCGCCCGAGGCCGCGCTCGACCGAACCGCCCTGGCGCGAGCCGCCGCGAACCTCGTGGCCAACGCCGCCGAGCACGCACGCTCGCGCGTGGCTGTCTCCTGCGACGTCGCGGGCGGGCACCTCGTCATCGAGGTTGCCGACGACGGACCGGGCTTTTCTCCCGCCGCCCTCGAACGCGGCTGCGAGCGCCTCTTCACAGACGACTCCTCCCGCTCCTCGCGTGACGAAGGCCGCCACTACGGGCTCGGCCTCCACGTCGCCTCCGAGGCCGCGAGCGCCCACGGGGGATCCGTCTCGCTCGCCAACGGCCCCTCGGGCGGTGCGGTGGCCACCATCGCGGTCCCCCTGTGCGGGATCTGACGATTTCCTCGATGTCTACCTCGACTGCGATATGTCGCTCGCCGAGGCCGCGACGAGATGGTGTTGCGTCTGCCCCGTTTGGTGCTTCTAGCTCAAATTTGATCTGATGTAAGGCCCGTGCAATCCTGCATGGGCCTTACTTTTGGCAATTGCTCGACCGATTCGTGGCTTGAAACACAAATTATCGAGTTAAGGAGAAATGGGGTCATACAGCAGCTCTCAGAGCGCTTGCCGCACTCCCCCGCCATTACCTCTGCGGCGTCCTCGTATAGAGCCCATACCGTTTGGCATATCGTTGCAATCGCCCACTTGTCCACCGGTCAAGTGAACTACTGGAATAAATACAGCGACACGCTTGTCCGTTACAGTCGCTATATCTGTGTAAATCGCCGCGATAAATACAGCCTGTACTCGGCTGTATACCAACTACGCGTATGTAGATTCATATCGCGTTAATAAATCGGCTCAAGCGTGTGCAAAACGCGCAAGTAACCGCAAAAGGCGATTATCGCTCAGGTAGATTTTTGGCACCCCGTTGCTTAATCAAAATTAAGCAATTGCTTAAAACAAAAAAGGTCAGGCACTAGATGCCTGACCTGCAAACTTCTGGTCGGGACGACTGGATTCGAACCAGCGACCCCTTGACCCCCAGTCAAGTGCGCTACCAAGCTGCGCCACGTCCCGAAGCTTTTGTTTGTTGCTCTGCTCTCGCTCGCAACAGGGAGTATATTAACCCGAAACTTTAGACTTGTGCAAGAACTTTTTTATAAATTTTGAAGCAAGTCCAAAATTGTATCTGCGAGCTGGGGTTTTGTTAGAACGGGAAGTTCTTTCGTACCCGTTGTGCTCACAATCCAGGCCTTGTTGGTATCGGTTCCAAAGCCCGAATCGGCGCGTGAGACATCGTTGGCGATAATGGCATCGCAGCCTTTGCGTGCCAATTTGCGCTCGGCGTACTTGACGACGTTATCGGTCTCGGCAGCAAATCCGATTACGAGGCGATCGCCCTTTTGGCGTGAGAGTTCGGCCAAGATGTCAACGGTCTCGACGAGCTCGATTCGATCCAGGCGCTCGTTGGCCTTTTTGAGCTTATGGTCCGCCGGGGCCGCCGGCGTGTAGTCGGCGACGGCGGCGGCGCAAATGGCAGCGTCGGCCGTCTGGAAGGCGCTCAGCGCCGCCTGCAGCATCTCTGCGGCGGTCTGCACGCTTACGCACGCCACGCCGCGGGGAACATCGAGCGATGTCGGTCCCAGCACGAGCGTGACCTCGGCACCGCGGCGAGCGGCCTTCCCCGCCAGGGCGATGCCCATCTTGCCCGACGATCGGTTTCCAATAAAACGCACGGGGTCGATCGGTTCGTGCGTAGGACCGGCAGTGATGACGATGCGCTTGCCCGCCAGGTCTTGCGGCACGGGATTGAGCACCTCGCAGATGGCTTCGACGATGTCCTCGGGCTCGCTCATGCGCCCCGTGTCCACGTCGCCGCAAGCAAGGTAGCCACTACCGGGCCCAACCACGTGCACCCCGCGGTCGCGCAGCGTGGCCATATTGGCCTGGGTTGCCGGCGCCTTCCACATGCCATTGTTCATGGCCGGCGCGATCACAATGGGTCGCGGCGTGGCGAGTAGCGTCGTAGAAATCAGGTCATCGGCAATGCCGTTGGCCATCTTGGCGATGATATTGGCCGTCGCGGGCGCCACGGCCACCAGATCGGGCTCCTGCGCCAGCGAAATGTGGTGGATGGGGTCGGAAGGATCGTCGAATAGCCCAACCGCGACCGGCTCGTTGGTGAGCGCGCGGAAGGTAAGCGGCCCCACAAACTCCGTGGCATGCTCGCTCATAACGACTTTGACACGTGCGCCGCGCTTTTGCAGCAGGCGCACGATATTGCACGACTTATAGGCGGCGATCCCGCCGGTAATGCCCAGCAGGATCGTTTTTCCCTCAAGTTGCATTGAATTGTTGGATGCCGCCGTCATCGCTAGGCTTCCTTACTCGGGAGCACCAGGAGGCGGTGGCAGTACGGACAGTGCGTAATCTCGCTACCGTCGTGGTTGAGGTCGCTCATGGACGATGCCTGCAGCGCGGTGTGGCAGACCGTGGGGATGTTGCCCTGGATGGTCTCGACGGCCAAGCCGCGGAACTGCTTGAGCAGACGCTCGTAGTCGCTGAGCACGTCGGTGGGCAGCGTAGCGGCCAGCGCGGTGCGCTCCTTGGTGGCGGCATCGATCTGGGCCTGGAGGTCGGCTGCCTTGGCGCGGGCGGCCTTGGTGTCGGCCTTCACGCCCTCCTCGAACTTGGCGATGATTGCCTGTGCGCGAGCCTCGCGGTCGAGCGCCTCCTTGTGGGCGACTACGACGTCCTTGCGGGTGTGCTCGATCTTGTCCAGGCGCTTGGCCAGGGTGGCGAGCTCGTTCTCCAGGTCCTGAACCTCGCGATAGTCAGAGCCGTCGACGTGGCGCTTCTTAGCGGCCTCAATGGCGTTATTGGTCTGGATCTCGGTGGTGTTGAGATCGTCGAGCTCAATATCCAGGTCCTTGCGCTGAGCGTAGAGCTTGGTCATTTCGGCCTTGAGCTTTACATAGGTCTTGCGCTTGGAAGCGAGCTCCTTGAGCTCCGGCATATTGGCAAGTTCGCTCTTGTTGCGGGCGAGCTCCAAATCGATCTGTTGCAGCTTGAGTAGCGTAGCGCCGGCGCTCATAAGTTCTCTCCTTTTGTCACAGTCCACCATTGGCAAGGGTTCAGTATTTTAATCGCATGACGGGGGTCGACCCCGGCGTCAACTGCAGAGTTCATCAATATATCAACGAACGGCTCCTCGGAGCGGTCGTGGCCGAGCAAGATCACCGACAGCCCGCGCAAGGCAAGGTCTTGCGCCACGTGGTAGCCCGCCTCGCCCGTCACGACAACATCTGCGCCCGCGGCGATGGCGAGCTCTCCGAAGTCGCCCAGGGAGCCGCCCAAAATGGCGACGGTGCGGCACGGGCGATCAGCTTTGCCCCACACACGCGGGTCGCTGCCAAAGGCCGTGGCAGCACGGGTGGCAAGATCGCGCAGCGTGCACGGGTCGTTGAGCGTTGCAAGTGCGCCCAGGCCGGTGGCCTCGGGGTCGTCCACGTGCTCCAGTGAGCTCACGGGTGCGGCACCCAGCAGCTTGCTCAGGCAGACACGGGCTTCGTGCGAGCGGTCCAGGTTGGTGTGGAGCGAGATAATGCTCACCCCGCAGCGGGCAGCCTCGTAGAGGGCCGCACTGCACTGGGGTCGTGTGGCATCCGCCGGACAAAAGGCCTCGGGTGCCTTGATGTATATGGGATGATGCGTCAGCAGCACGTTGGCGCTTGCTTCTTGGGCGCGGCGAACATTAGCCTCAGTCGCATCGAGTGCGCAGGCAACGCCGGTGATCTCCGCGGCCGGATCGCCAACGGAGAGTCCTACGTGGTCCCAGGGCTCGGTGTCCGTCTTGGGATAGCGTGCCAGTAGCGCGCGCTCGAGCTCGGCGACGATCATGCGGCACCTGCGATCGAGAGCAGCGTCTGGGCAAACTCGTCCAGATCGTCCGGATTCACGCGGTCGTCAAAGGAAATGCGCAGTGCACCTAGTGCCTGCTCGCGACCAATGCCCATGGCGCTGAGCACATGGCTCGGGTCCATGCTGCCGCTCGAGCACGCCGAGCCGGCCGAAACCTCAAAGCCGGCGGCGTCGAGCTTGATGATGAGCTCCTCGGAGTCCATGCCGTCAATGTAGATCGATAACATGCCGGGCAGACGGTCGGCTTGCGCGTAGTCACCCATGGTGGCGTGAATGCGCGGATGGGCCGTAAGCGTGGCGTAGAGCTTGTCGGAAAGGGCTTGCAGCTTCGCGCGCTCCTGAGCCACATGGGGCGTCAGAGACGAGGCGGCAGCGGCAAAGGCGAGCTGCGTGCGCAGGTCTTGCGTGCCGGCACGACGACCGGCCTCCTGTCCGCCGCCGAAGATGCGCGGGCGCAGCGGCGTGCGGCTCTTAAGGTAGAGTGCGCCAGATGCCACGGGACCGCCAATCTTGTGGGCTGCGACGGACATGGCGTCGACGCCCAGCTCGGTGACATCGAGTGGAATATGCAAGTAGCCCTGGATGGCATCGGTGTGGAACAGGGCACCTGCGGTGTGCGCAGCTGCGGCAAGCTCGCGGATGGGCTGCACCACGCCGGTTTCGTTGTTGGCGACCATAATGCTCACGAGCGCCACGTCGTCGCCTAGCAGCTCGACAAGCGTGGCAGGCTCAACGTAGCCCGCGCGGCAGGGCTGCACCAGGTCGACGGTAAAGCCGGCGGCACGCAGCAGCGGCAGGTTGTCCAGAATCGAATCGTGCTCGATGGCCGAAACGATTACGCGACCGCGCTTGCGATCGCGCTGACGAGCGCCCTCGGCAAGACCGAGCAGCGCCAGCTGGTTGGCTTCGGTGCCGCCGTTGGTCAGTACAATCTCGGACGGGCGGACGTGCGCGCCAAAGCTGCGGGCGATCTCGCGACGTGCAACCTCCAGACGCGCGGCAGCCTTGCGGCCGAGCGAATGCAGCGAGTTGGGGTTGACGCCGGCAAGCTCGCTGTCGTCGTACTCGCGCTGCGCAAGGAGCGCCTCGGCGCGCATTGGCGTCGAGGCGGCATAGTCAAGATTCACGGGTATGCGGTTTTGACCTGCGGTCATAAGGGTTTATGCCTCCTGTGCGGCCTCGTTGCCCAGCTTCTGCAGCAGCGCAACCTCGGCAGCGGGATCTTCGGACTTAAATACGGCGGAGCCGGCCACGAGCACGTTGGCGCCGGCCTTGACGACCTCGGCGATGTTCTTGGAAGAGATACCGCCGTCGACCTCGATCAGGGGCGACACGCCGTGGCGCTCGCACATGGCCTTGAGCTCGTGAAGCTTTGCGATGGTGCCCGGGATAAAGCTCTGGCCGCCAAAGCCCGGGTTCACGCTCATGAGCAGCACCATATCGACGACGTCGATGATGCTCTCGAGCACGCACACGGGGGTGGCGGGGTTGAGCACCACGCCGGCCTTGACGCCGCGCTGCTGCAGATGCGTGAGCGTGCGGTGCAGGTGCGTGGAAGCCTCGTAGTGCACGGTGATCATGTCGGCACCGGCGTCGGCGTACCAATCGACCGTCTCGTCGGGGTTCGTCACCATGAGGTGCGCGTCGACCGGTACATCGGTGGAGCGCTTGACGGCCTTAAGGATGTCAACGCCAAAGGTGAGGTTGCCGGTAAAGTGACCGTCCATAACGTCGAAGTGCACGTAGTCGGCACCGGCGATCTTGTCGAGTTCGCCCTTGAGGTTGGCCATGTCGGCCGAAAGGACAGACGGAGCGATTTTGATGGAACCCATGGTAGAAGCCTTTCTGCGCTAGTCGGTGAGTCCGTAGAACTCTTGAGAGGGGACGCGATCGGTAAGAATCTCGAGCGCCCTATCCAAAGTAACACCGTTGTAGAGCGTTTGCTCCACGGCAAAGGTGAGCGGAATGTCTACGCCCAGTGAACGGGCAAGCTCACTGACGCTGCGGGCCGCGACGGCGCCCTCGACCACCATATGCGTACGTGCCTGGTACTCGTCGAGCGAGACGCCGTGGGCAAACTCGTAGCCAAAGGTGCGGTTGCGCGAATGCTCGGAGGTGCAGGTGGCAATGAGGTCACCCATGCCGGCGAGCCCCATGCAGGTCATGGCTTGACCGCCGCGGGCGTGCACCAGTCGGCTGATCTCGGCCAGGCCGCGCGTCATGATGAGGGCAAGCGTATTGTCACCCGCGCCCGAGCCGGCGGAGATGCCGCACACGATGGCGATGACGTTTTTCATGGCGCCGCAAACCTCGACGCCGGTCATGTCCTGCGACAGGTAGATGCGGAAGGCCGTGGATAGGAGCAGGTCCTTAAAGGTCTCCCCTACCTGCGGATCTTTGCTGGCGATGACGGCGGCAGAAAGCCCGCCGCGGCAGATCTCCTCGGCATGGTTGGGGCCCGAGAGCGCCGCGACACGCGACTCTTTGCCGATCTCACTGGCGATGACCTCGCTCATAAGCAGGCCGGATTCAGGCTCAATGCCCTTGGTGAGGCAGAGCACCGGGGTATCGGAGCCGATAAAGGGCGCGGCCTGGTGACACACGTCGCGCAGGTGCGTGGAAGGCACGGCAAAGATTAGCGCATCGGCACCGTCGAGCGCTCGGGCGAGCTCGGTCGTTGCTACCACGTTGTCCGGCAGCTCGTATCCCACCAGATAGCGCGGGTTGCGGTGCTCGCCGTTAATGCCGGCGGCCGTCTGCTCGCTGTGGGCCCACATGGTCACGCGCTCGGCTCGCGCGGCGGCAAGGCCGGCGACGGCGGTTCCCCAGGAGCCGGAGCCAATCAGCGCAACATTCATGACTCTCTCCTACTTATCGTCGGGCTCGGTGACGCGCTTGGTAAACGAGAGCTTGGACTCCTTACCGGCCATGAGCTTTTGGATATTCGAGCGATGGGCCCACACCACGGTGATGCCGATCATCGCCATGCATAACTTGAGGCCCAGGCTGCTGTACGGAAAGACCGCGCAAGCAGCGATAGGAAGTCCGATGGCCGCGGCAAGCGAACCCACTGACACATACTTGGTGATGGCGACGGCCACGATAAACATGCCCAGCAGCGACAGGCCAATAGGCCAGTACCAGGCGAGGATCACGCCCAGACCAACGGCGATACCCTTGCCGCCATGGAAGTTGAGGTAGGGCGAGAAGATATGGCCCCATACAGCTGCCAGGCAAATGACGCCGAGCATCCAGTCGCCGGGGGCTCCAGGCGCCATGATGCTCGGCGGAAAACCATAGCCAAAGTCGGCGATGAGCGGACGGGCGATAAGGACGCAGATGGCGCCCTTAAGGCAGTCGAGCAGCAGCGTGAGTGCGGCCACCTTGGGGCCGGCCACGCGCAGCGCGTTGGTGGTGCCGATGTTGCCGGAGCCCGCCTTGCGAATGTCCGTGTGGTTGAACACACGGCCCAAGATCAGGCCAAACGGAATCGCCCCGATAAAGAACGAGACCACGGCGCAGATGGAGGTCAGCAGAATCGGATTATGCATCCTTCTGTTCCTTCTTCCTAAAGAAGAGTCGAATGGGCGTGCCGGCAAAGTCGAAGGTCGAGCGCATGCGGTTCTCTACATAGCGCTGGTAGGTGTCGTTGACCAGGTCGCTGTGGTTGACGAAAAACGTGAACGTCGGCGGGTTGACGCCCGTCTGGGTCACGTAGTGCATGCGCAGGCGGCGCTTGCCGTCCACCACGGTGTGGCCGAACTCGCGCAGGTCGGTGAGGAAGGTGTTGAGGCGCGAGGTAGTGATCTTTTGCGAGCGCGTCTTTTCGGCGGCGTCGACCATTGCCCAGATCTTCTCCACGCTGCGGCCGGTCAGGGCCGAGATGCGCAGATACTGGGCCCAGGGAGCCATGACGCCCAGACGGCGGTCGACGGTCTCCATGCAGGCCTCGCGCTTGCGGTCGTCGTCGAGCAGGTCCCACTTGTTGAGCAGCACAACGATGGCGCAGCCGCGCTCGATGGCCAAGCCCATGACCTTTTGGTCCTGCTCGGTGACGCCCACGGAGGCGTCGACGACGAGTAGCGCCACGTCGGCGCGGTCGATGGCGCGCAGGCCACGGACCATGGAGTAGTACTCGATGTTTTCGTACACGGTGCTCTTCTTACGGATGCCCGCGGTATCGACCATGCGGTAGTGCTTGCCGTTGCGCTCGACGACCGTGTCGATGGCGTCGCGCGTTGTGCCGGCGATGTTCGAGACGATGGAGCGGTCGGCGCCCAGGATGCGGTTGAACAGCGAGGACTTACCGGCGTTGGGGCGGCCGATGATGGCCACGTTCAGCGCATCGGGGAACTCGTCGGCGACCTCGTCCTCTTCTTCCTCGGGAAGCAGGGCCACGATATCGTCGAGCAGGTCGCCCGTGCCATGGCCATGCAGGGCCGAGAGCGGCGTGGGCTCGCCGATACCGAGCGAATAGAACTCCCAGATGCTGTCGTTTTCGCGATCGGGGTTGTCGAGCTTGTTCACCAGCAGAAAGACCGGCTTGTCGCAGCGCTTGAGCATGCGGGCGACCGACTCGTCCTCCTCGGTGACGCCGGTGCGGCCATCGACTACAAACAGGATGACTGCGGCTTCCTCGGCGGCGGCGAGCGCCTGGTCGCGGATGGACGTGGCAAAGACGTCGTCGCTCTTGAGCGGCTCGATACCGCCCGTGTCGACGATGGTGAACTCGCGGCCGTTCCAATCGGCCGTGTGATACGAGCGGTCGCGCGTGACGCCGCGAGACTCGTGGACGATGGCGTCCGAGGTCTGGGCCAGGCGGTTAACGAGCGTGGATTTGCCCACGTTGGGGCGTCCGACGACGGCGACGATAGGTTTCATCTGCTCTCCTTTAATGGGTAGGTTCAGTGGAAGTGTTAGAGTCGGCAGGCACAATGCCAAGGATATGCTCCAGGGTATCGAGCAGCTCATGCGGCATGGTCGACACCACATGAACCTCGGCGCCGCGACTGGTAAGGCTTGCGAGTAAATCGTCCCGATGATACTCGTCAAGCGTCATGCCGTCAGCGTTGAACATGAGCTTAGGCACAAAGAGCATAACCCCCGACAGATCTTGGGGCAGCTGCTCCAAGATGTCACACGCGACGATGAGGCCGGTCACGTCCACGTTGCCGCCAAAGTAGCGGTTCTTGATGGCCGTGACAGTGCCGGCGAGTCCCTGGGGCGACTCCACAAAGCGGGCCACCGTGTCGCGTGCGCTGGCGCCCGAGAGGCACAGCAAATGCTGGCTGCGGGCGGCGATGGCCTCGCGGACGCGGGCCAGACGCTCGGTATAGGCGGCAAGCACGTCGTCGGTCTCGTCTAGATACGAGCGGATCATGCCGATGCCGTCGTAGTACTGCGGGTAACCGTCGTAAAAGTCTGCCTCTGGAGGATCGATGCCGGCGTCCAGATAGAACTCGTCGCTCATCTGGAAGGTGTGGCGGCCAAAGCGCTCATAGGCGCGGTCCTGGAACGGTCGGATCATGGCAATGGTCTCGCGCGCCAGTTCGGGCTTGTCGCTGTATGACCAGCTAAAGCGGTTTTGGTGTTTGGTAAAACCGAGCGGCACAATGCCCAGGCTTGTGATTTGCTCGTGCTCCTCGCAAAAGCGCAGGGTCTTTTCCAGCTCCTCGCCGTCGTTCATGCCGGGGCACAACACGATCTGCGCGTGAATCTCGATGCCGGCGGCCATGATGGTCTCGAGTACGTCCATGCCTCGCTGGGCGTTACGGCCCATCATACGACGGCGGACGTCGGGGCTCACAGCGTGGACCGACACGTTCATGGGACTCATGTTGCGCTGGATGACGTTTTGCACGTCCTCGTCGGTGAGGTTCGTAAGCGTGACAAAGTTGCCTTGCAAAAAGCTTAGGCGATAGTCGTCGTCGCGAATGTAGAGCGTGGAGCGGCCACCCTTGGGCAGCATCGTCATAAAGCAGAACACGCAGGCGTTGACGCAGGTACGCATGCCATCGAAGATAGGGCCATCGAACTCAAGGCCCCAGTCCTCTCCCGGGAAGCGGTCGAGCTCGACGGAGGTGACGGTGCCGTCGCGCGGGTCGAATACCTCCAAATCAACGGTGTCGTCGTCGGCCTCCCAAAGCCATACGATCATGTCGGTGAGCGCCTCACCGTTGACCGTGAGCACGCGCATGCCCGGCTCGATACCCACATCCCATGCGGGCGATTCGGGACGCACATTCTTAACGAGCGCGCCCTCACCCGGCTCGGGGTCGCGGCTGCGCCCGTAATCGGCCACCTCGGCGGCGTATGCGGGTACGGTCTGGTCCATGGTTAGCGGCAAAGCTCCTTGATGCGCTCGACGGCGCGCTCGATGTGTTCTTGCGGGGTGGAGGCTCCGGCAGTGATGCCGATGTGGCGCGCGTTGGCAAACCATGCGGCCTGGAGCTCGGAAGCTTCCTCGATGTGATACGTGCGCTCGCAGGCGTCTGCGCAAATCTGCGCCAGGCGGCGCGTGTTGCCCGAGTTCTTGCCGCCCACGACGACCATGCAGTCGCAGCGGTTAGCAAGTGCGGCGGCTGCCTGCTGGCGCTCGCTCGTGGCTGCGCAGATGGTGTTGATCACGCGTAGTTCCTGCACGCGCGGGGTGATGGCAGCCACAACCTCGGCGAGGTTCTGCGCGGTCTGGGTGGTCTGCACGACGAGGCCCACCTTGCCCTTGAGCGACAAGGCGTTGGCGTCGGCGGCACAGCTCACGACCTGCGCGTCATCGCCGGCGTGACCCAGAATGCCCTCGACCTCGGGATGCCCCGGCTCACCCACGACGAGTACGCGATAGCCCTCGCGCACCAGCCGCTCGGCGGCCACGTGGACCTTCTTGACGTAAGGGCAGGTGGCGTCGATCACGTTGAGGCCGCGCTTGCGGGCAGCATCGATGACCTGCGGCACCACGCCGTGGGCGCGGATGATCACGGTGCCGGTTGCTGCGTCGTCCAGGGTTTCGGCCAAGCCAACGCCTGCCTCAGCGAGCTCGCGTACCACGATGGGGTTATGGATGAGCGGACCCAAGGTATGGACCTGAGTGCACTCTCCTGCCTGCGGCGCGGCCGCCAGCGCCATATCGAGCGCACGCTGTACGCCGTAGCAAGTGCCGGCGTGGGCGGCGATCTCGATTGTCGGCGCGGTTGCCTGGTCGGACGTAGCCGCGGCGGTGTTCGTCACGTTCTCGCTCATGGCTAGAACCTGCCCGGATGCTCGGCGCACAGCTCGTCTCGCATGGCGTAGACGCGGTTCATGGCCTCGGATTCAAACCAGGCCAAGCGCTCCGTGCGTTTAAGCCCGGCCGGTGCGTCGGAAAGTGAGACGGCCTTGCCGGCACGAATCCAGCACTTCTTGGGACGCATGAGCTTTTTGCCCGCGGGCGTGATGTCGGACCAGCCACAGATGGCGAGCGGGTTGACGGGCGCCTTGCCCATCTGGGCGATGAGCGCAAAGCCGCCGTGGACCTCGGGCTTGATCTCGCGCGAGCGGATGCGCGTGCCCTCGGGGAAGATCAGAACGTCCTCGCCGCGCTGCAGCGCATGCTGGGCGGCACGCAAGCACTTCATATCGGCAGTACCACGCTCCACGGGGATGCCGCCCACGCGGCTAAAGGCCCAGCGCACAATCTTGCTCTTGGCGAACTCGGACTTAAAGATGGGGCGAATGCGGCGGCCCCCAAAGAACAGCGCCGTCTCCACGGCCAGGAGCTCGGCCATCGAGGTGTGGTTGCAGATGACCACGCTGCCGCGGCCTTCCTGGCGCTCAAACAGAAGATTGGCGTCCTCGACCTTCCAGCGCCACATGAGCTTGGAGAAAGCCCAAAGGATGGCCATGACTACGACGACGGTGCCGCGGATCAGCGCTGGAAACTCGGCGTAGGGGGCGTTGTAATAGTCCTCGGGCGTCTGCTTAAACAGGCGCATGGGCTACCTCCTTTGGTTGATGAGGTCCTCGATGATACGAACGACCTCGTCGATGGTGTGGGCGGTGGAGTCGATGTGCACGGCGTCCTCGGCGGGCACGAGCGGGGCGACCTCGCGACTACTGTCGAGCTTGTCGCGCTGCTTAAGGGCGTCGAGGGTCTCATCGACCTCAGCCTCGAGCTGCTCGGACGTGAGCGGCTGGGCATCGTTTTGGTGACGCTGAAGCACGCGGCGGCGGGCGCGCTCGCGCGGGTCGGCGGTTAGGAAGACCTTGACCTGCGCGTTAGGGAACACGACGGTTCCGATGTCGCGACCCTCGGCCACGATATCGCGGTCCTCGGCTGCGCGGCGCTGGTGGATGAGCATGGCGGTGCGCACGCCCGGGTAGGCCGAGACCTTGGACACGTTGGCGTCGACCTGCGGGGTACGAATGGCGGCCGAAGCGTCCTGGCCGTCGATGGTCAGGCGCGTGTCCTCGCCGGTACCGTTGGTAAAGCGGATCTCGATTTGCTCGGCGAGGGCGTCGATTGCCGCCTCGTCGTCCAAATCGATGCCGCGGTCGAGCGCGGCGAAGGTGACGGCGCGATACATGGCACCCGTGTCGAGCTTGTTAAAGCCAAGCTGGCGGGCGATCTCCTTGGCGATAGTGGACTTGCCGGAACCGGCGGGGCCGTCGATGGCGACGATCATGCAATGCTTCCTTTCGATGGTTGACGTGCTGGTATGGTTCGCGGGCGCTGGGGGCACGGCGGGTTGTCTAGCCCGTGTAGCGCTCGCGGTAGGTGTTGCGCTTGGGTGCGGAGCCGTGGCTACCGTGGTGACGCGTGCGACTGGCGGGCGTGTCTTGGGGCTTGCCGCCGTTTCGCTTGTCGATCGCCTGCTTGGGCGGGATGCCACCGGCCTTGAGGATCTGCACCTCGCGGTCGGTGAGCTCGCGCCACGAGCCCTTGGCCACGCCCTCGAGCTCAAGGCCGGCAAAGTTGCAGCGGTGCAGGCGGATCACCGGATGGTGAATCTTGCTCAGCATGCGCTTGACCTGGTTCTTGCGCCCCTCGCGGATGATGACCTCCACGGCGGTGGTGCCGGGCTTGATGCCTTGGGGAGCTACGGCCTCGGCCTCGCGCGCGTTGATGACGCGGCAGATCGCCGGCTGGCACAGGCCGTCGTCGAGCTCGATGCCACGGCGGAGTGGGTCTAGATCGCGGTCGGACAGCTGCCCGTTCACGAGTGCCTGGTAGGTCTTGTAGACGTGCTTGCTGGGGTGCAGCAGGTCCTGCGACAGGTCGCCGTCGGTGGTAAAGAGCAAAAGGCCCGTGGTGTCGCGGTCCAGGCGGCCCACCGGGAAAAGTCCCGGAAAGCGGTCGCGGGGGACCAGGTCGGCCACGCAAGGGCGCTCCTGCGGATCGCTCATGGTGGTGAGGTAGCCGGTCGGCTTGTAGAGCATCAGGTACACGGCGCCCTGGTTGAGCTTGACGGGCATGCCGTCGACCTCGATATGGTCGCGGTCGACGTCGACCTTGGTACCTAGTTCGGTCGCGACCTGGCCGTTGACGGTCACGCGGCCGGCGGTCATCAGGTCCTCCGAGCCGCGGCGGCTCGCCACGCCCGCACGCGCCAAAAAGCGCTGCAGGCGCATGGTGTGCGGATAGACGGGCTGGGTGTCGGTTGCGGGTATTGCGTTGCCCATGGCGCGCGTCTCCCCTACTTCGTTAGTCCTCGTCATGCAAATCCTCCGAGGTCTCGTCGACGACCAGGGTCTCCAAGTTCTCGACTGCCTCAACATCTTCAACATCGGTATCGAGCAGTTCGCGCTCTTCGTCCAGGTCCTCAGCCTGCTCCTCGAGCGTGGACTGAATACTGCGGCCGCTCAGGCGCTCGCGGATAAACTGACGCGACTGTTCGTCGGGGGCAAACTGCTCCAGGTCGGGCAGGTCGCGGGTGGAGCGCAGACCGAACTTTTCCAAGAAGGCGTTGGTCGTGCCGTAGATAATGGCTTGACCGCGCTGGGGGTCGCGGCCGAGCTCGCGCACCAGGCCCTTGTCGACGAGCGACGCGATGACGCCGTCGGAATTGACGCCGCGGATGCCCTTGACCACCTCGCGCGTCACAGGCTGGTGGTATGCGATGACGGCCAGGGTTTCGAGCGCCGCTTGCGACAGCTTTTGCGTGTCCCAGCTCAACACATAGGCCTCGACTACGTCGTGGTAGGCGGGGTGCGTAAACAGGCGCCAGCCGCCGGCGACCTCGCGCAGCTGAAAGCCGCGGTTGGCCTCCTCGTACTCAACCTTGAGCTCGGCGAGCAGCGACGCGCATTCGCCGGGGGCGATATCCAGCGCACCTGCCAGCGCGGGCGCGCTCACCGGGTCGCTCGACACCAGCAGCAGCGCCTCGAGGGCGCCTTTGAGGCTGTTTGCCTCCAGCGTTGAAAGGGTTGACATGGTTGCGGCTCCTATTCGGTGAGCTCGGGGCCCTTGCCGGGCACGTATGCCTCGGCGCCCTCGACTCGGTTGATGCAGATGGTTCCGAAGATCTCGTCCTGGCTCAGCGTGAGCGAGCCGCGCTTGGCGAGCTCGAGCATGGCCAGGAAGGTGACGACGAGCTGCTCGGTGGTGGCGTCGCCGTCCAGCAGCTCACGGAAGGTGCAGGTTTGGTGTGCCATGGTAAAGCGATCGACCGAGGCCACGGTCAGGTCGAGCGGCACACGATGCGGCGCCACGTGCTCGGCTTCCAGCAAGAAGGTCTGTCGCTTGCCGTCAAGGTCGGCACAGATGACGGCCAGACCGCGCAGGGTGATGCCGGCCAGGTAGTCGGGCATGAGCCCCAGGAACTCGGGGTCGGGGCCGGCCACACGCGGGTGCATGCGGCTTTCGGCCTGCATGCGGGCACCGAGGGCCGCAGCCGCGCCTTTAAACTGCTTGTAGGCAATCAGGCGCTGGATCAGGACCTCGCGCAAGGCGTCGCCGTCGAGCGCGCTGAGTTCCTCGAGGTCTTCGTCGAACTCGTCATCGTCGTCATCGACTTTGCGCGGGGCCTCCTGCGGCACCAGAGAGGCGGCCTTGATGTCCAGAAGGGTTGCCGCGACCAGCAGAAAGTCGCTCGCCACGTCCAGGTCCAGCGCCTCGATGCGCTCCACCTCGGCAAGGTACTGCTCGGCCACCTCGCTGATGGAGATGGCGCCGATATCTACTTTTTGGCGGGTTACCAGCTGCAGCAACAGGTCGAACGGCCCGCTGTAGACCTGAGTCGACACGCGATACGACATCTTCGACCTCCTTTGACGGCGCCTTCGCGGCGCGGTTTGGGTGCATGTTGCGACCGTTTTGCGCGGTCGACCTGTAAGTTTACCTTAGATGCCGGCGATTGCGAAGTTGAGCAGCTGCTCAGCAAGCGGATACACGGTAACGTCGAAATAGCGGCCGATCACATCGATGCCGGTCCACATGGGCAGTAGATACAGCACAATGATGAGGATGGGCATAGCGTATTGCTGCAGACGGTAATAATTGTTGAGCGCCTTGCCTTTGAGGAACGGCACGATGATCGACGAGCCATCGAGCGGCGGGATCGGGACGAGGTTAAAGAACGCGAGCGACAGGTTGACTACGATAAACGTGGCGCCGAAGTTCATGATCTGTGACGCCAGGGCAAAGGACATGTTGGTATAGAGGCTGCCATATGCCGCGTGCATGAGGGCGGCAGCGAGGCACGCGAGCGAGATGTTCGATGCGGGGCCGGCTACGCTCACCAGGACCTCGTCGCGCTTGGGGTGCTTGAGGTTGTTGAGGTAGACGGGCACGGGTTTGGCGAAGGCGAACACTGGGCCGCCGGCCGCGAGCATGAGCAGCGGCAGGATGATGGTGCCAAACGGGTCGATATGGTTAAGCGGGTTGAGCGACACGCGGCCGCGCGAACGGGCCGTCTTGTCGCCGAGCGCCCAGGCCGCGGCGGCGTGTGCGCTCTCGTGGATCACGATGCCCACGATGACGGCGACGGCGCTGGCGAGCAGGTTCATGAGGTAGCTGCTGGACATGGCGCTCCCCTAGCGGACGCGACGCGAGGCGCGCGTGAGCAGGTAGTCGGCCACAAACAGGATGACGGCCACGATGGCGTAATCCAAGCGGAACACGCCGCCAAAGGGCGATGTGATGACGCCGTAGCCGGCGATGGCGCTCGGCAGTGCGCGCGAAAGCTCGACGACAAAGCCCACAATCTGCAGCTTGGCGGTCAGGCCGCTAAAGCACAGCAGCACGGTCATCGCGCTCATAAAGATGCCGCAGATGCGACAGGCGATGGCGATGATGCTCATCGCCACGGCAGCGGCCTTACGAGAGTTCACGCGCGGTCTCCTCTTCGATCTGGGCGGAAAGCTCCAGCCATTCGTCCTCGAGCTTGGGTAGCTCTTGCTTAAGGCCGTTATATTCCCCCAGCGCGGCGTTGAACTTATCCTGATCGGCATAAAGTTCTTCGCTCGCCATCAATTCCATAAGCTCGTCATAGCGGGCGCGCTTTTTGTCGAGCTCCGTCTCGATCTTCTTGAGCTGGTTACGCACGCCCTTGAGCTTTTTGTTGAGCGCAGCGCGGGCTTGGGCCTCGGCGCGCTTTTGCTCCTTGGTCTTTTTGCCCTCGGCAGGCTTGGGGGCGGCGACGGGGGTGTCGGCCTGGGCAGCGCTGGCCTTGGTGGACTTGGTCGTGGCCGGCGCGCTCTCCGTGGACGCCTCGGCGGCGGCGCGGGCCGCGAGGTCCTCACGCTTGTAGAGGTAGTAGTCGTAGTCGCCGTCGTAGACCGTGACCTTGCCGTCGCGAATGTCGATGATGCGGTTGGCCACGGCGCGCACCAGGTGCTCGTCGTGGCTGATCAGCACGATGGTGCCGGGGAAATTTTGCAGGGCGTTCTCGAGCATGTCCACCGAGTCGATGTCTAGGTGGTTGGTGGGCTCGTCCAGGCACAGGAGCGCCTCGGGTGCTACGAGCATCTTGGCGAGCGCCAGACGCGCCTTTTCGCCGCCGGAGAGGACGCGAACCTGCTTTTCGATTGCGTCGTTGTCGCTAAACAGGAAGGCGCCCAGCAGGCTGCGCTGCTGCGGCACGGTCCACTTGGGCGTGACGGTGTCAATCTCTTGCAGGACGGTATTGGACTCGGTCATGCCCTCGAGTGCGTGCTGGGCGTAGTAGGCTACGCCTACGTTGGTGCCCAGGTCCCGGGTGCCGGTGGTGGGCGGCTCCAGTCCGGCGATGATCTTCATGAGCGTGGACTTGCCGGCGCCGTTGGGGCCGACGAGCGCCACGTGCTCGCCGCGGTAGAGCTTGAGGTCGATATCGCTGTAGATGTGTTTGTTGCCGTAGGACTTGGAGACGCCCTCCAGGCCCACGACCATATCGCCGGAGCGCGGTGGGTCAGGGAACTTAAAGTCGATGTGCTTGTGGCCCTCGGGTAGGATGACAAGCTCCTTTTTGATCTGCTCGATCTTGCGGATGCGCTCCTGGGCCTGGGCTGCCTTGGTGGGCTTGTAGCGGAACTTGTCGACGAAGACCTGCATGTGGGCGATGTCGCGCTCCTGGGCGGCGCGCTTGGCGCGCATCTGCTCAAGGTTGTCCTCGCGCTGCTTGAGGTAGCTGCTGTAGTTGCCGGTGTAAGTGGTCACGCGACGATTTTCGAGTGCGGCGACGTGGTCGACGCAAGCGTCCATGAAGGCGCGGTCGTGGCTGACGATGAGGACGGCGCCGTCATAGTTGGCTATAAAGCCGCGCAGCCACTGGACGCTTTCGAGGTCCAGGTGGTTAGTGGGCTCGTCCAGAAGCAGCAGGTCGGGATGGCGCAGGAAGAGCTTGGCGAGCGCGATGCGCATCTGCCAGCCGCCCGAGAACTCGGAGCACGGGCGCTCAAAGTCGGTGACCTTAAAGCCAAGGCCGGACAGGATCTTGCGGGCGTTGCTCTCGAGCTCGTAGCCGCCCAGGTGCTCAAAGCGGTCCTGGACCTGGCCGTACTCGTTAAGGAGCGCGTCAACGTCCTTGCCCTGTTCGGAGAGCTCAGTGATCTGGGCCTGCAGCTCGTTGGCGCGCTCGCCCATGCGGCGGATTTCCTTGGCGGCGGCCATGACCTCAGCGAGGATGGTGGTGTCCTTTTGTTCCAGATTAGTTTCCTGCTCTAGGTAGCCCACCTGGCAGTCCTTTGCGTACTGGACCTGGCCGGAGTCGGGACTGTCGATGCCCATGATGATTTTGAGCATGGTGGTTTTGCCGGCGCCGTTGGGGCCCACGAGCGCGAAGCGCTCGCCGGGGTTGATCTGGAAGGACGCGCCGCTAAAGAGGACGCGTGCGCCGAAGCTTTTTTCGATCTTGTCGACCAGGAGGATCATGGTGCCGCCTTTGACCTTGTGTGCCAATATGAAAAAAGGCCCCAACTTGCGTTGGAGCCTCATTCAATGCTCGGGTGGAGACGAGGGGGATCGAACCCCTGACCTCTTGACTGCCAGTCAAGCGCTCTCCCAGCTGAGCTACGCCCCCGTGCGAAGAAGTACTATACGGGAACTCGGACCACGATGCAAGGACAATTTTGGAAAAACTTTCCGGGGGCGCGGGCGCCGGAGTCCCGCGGGGCCGCGACGGCGGAGACCGGCGCCCGCGGGGCCGATGCGGGCGGGCGGCGCTGCCGCCGCCCGCCTATCAGGCTCCACTCCGGTCGCCCCCGGGATCCCCGCCACGAAACCGGCCCATCTACTACGTTTGGGCGACATCTCCCGACCATGGCGTCTCGGGCAGAAATAAAACCGCAGGTAGACGGCCTGCGGTTTTCGCGAAATACGGGGTATGGTCGAGGGGTCGGGGTTAAACGTAGTAGATGGGCCGGTTTCGTGGCGGCGGCATCGCAGGCAGCCGACCGAGGGCGTCCGGAAGTGAGCAAGCAGGCTATTTGCAAGTGAAAACTAATGCCATGAAAAAGAAAACAGGCCAGACATATTGCCTGACCTGTTGAAAAACCTGGTGGGCCCTCCGGGATTCGAACCCAGAACCCAGGGATTATGAGTCCCCTGCGCTAACCGTTGCGCCAAGAGCCCTTATAAAGTGGCGCTTGCAGTTGGGGTGGCAGAACAGCCTCCAACGCTTTGAACCACGATGTGAAATACTACCATGCGCGCGGCACCCGTTCAACGCACGATCTTGTCGACCAGGAGGATCATGCTGCCGCCTTTGAGCTTGTGTGCCTATATGAAAAAAGGCTCCAACTTGCGTTGGAGCCTCATTCAATGCTCGGGTGGAGACGAGGGGGATCGAACCCCTGACCTCTTGACTGCCAGTCAAGCGCTCTCCCAGCTGAGCTACGCCCCCGTGCGAAGAAGTACTATACGGGAACTCGGACCACGATGCAAGGACAATTTTGGAAAATTTCGCAGTCGCGGCGCGTTCCGCCATCCGCCCAACGGCCGTCTTGCCGGCGCCAGGCCCATTACCGGGGCCGACCGCGCCCCCGCCGACCCGGCGATTCCAAAACCATGCCGGTTTACGGGGCCAGGCCGGGAACCCCCGAGCATGCCGTAATCGGTAAAATCAAAATCGCAGGTAGGCGACTTGCGCATTCCGTGAAATGCAGGGTATGGACGGCCGGTCCGGGTCCAGCCCCGTAATCCGGCACAGTTTTGAAATGACATTAATTCACTAACAGGCAAACTAGGTAGTTCTAGCGCCTTGTCGCCGGCTAATTTCCGATTTCCAACCAGTTGCACAAAACATTTGCTCGCAGTCTCGTCTCGGCGCACTTCATTGCCTCAGTTTTGACTTTATAGCGAATCCCTAAACGGTCGCAGACACTTCTGACTATGGTGTCTAGCTGCTTTGAATCGTTGAGCATATCGTGAGTCACCAGGAATACATCGAATCCCATGCTCTGCAACGCAGTCATGCGTTCCGCATCGTGGTCAAGTATTGCACCTGAACCATGAATGACTTCACCTTGGATTTCGATAATTGCCCCTTTCATAAGAATCGGATTTACGATCACGATATCGCCGTAGCAGACCTTTTGACCTGCGATGCTTTGCGCCGATATGGAAAGAGGAGTTAAGTCGTTGGCATAAACGTTCGTGAAGCCAGCGCCGCCAAGACGCCGCGGACGGTTTAGAAGCAAGATTCCTGCAACCTCGAGCGGAGACGCAGCAATGCCGATAACCTGCTGAGCGGCATCATAAAACTGCTTTCCCCACATTTGACTTTTGACCTTGTCGGCGAAACGATGCAGGTCGCTCAGCTCGATGAGCGGCTTTCTCATCCAGAGAGAAGTACCTTTGAGTTTCGTAACCTCTCTTCCATCTTCACGCTTGCTCGTTTGGCTATCATTATCTGGGTCCTTAACGGTTGCGCGGGCATAAACTCGTTTCCAAGGAACCTCGTCTTCGCCTTCTCCAAGTTCGAACAGATCCTGCGTGCTGGAATTGCGATTCTCCTCTACCGCCATTTTTAACTGCATTTCGGCAGCGGGAGCCGGCTCGAAAACAGAAAACCAACCGCAAAGTTCGTACATAGCCAGTACGAGATCTATTTGGGATACAAAGCGTGTCATAGTAAATAACGTGTTAAGCGGATTGGTGACACAAAAGCCTAAATTAGTGTCGATTGTTGTGCCGGCATCCGATGCCCCTTCCCAGCGAATAGTAGAGCGCAATCCCGAGTGGTGATTACAACAACCTGGCGAAGTAACAGCGATAATTGGGGTCTTGAGGACTTCGGTTACAAAAGGGGCTTGGGATAGAGCTCGCCAGCCGTCTTCGGAGTTGGGCAGGCGCGGGTAGAGATTGCGCACCTGCGGTGGGCAGCGCCAATAGCGGAATGCAGTGTTTGCGCAGACGATATCGTCCATTTGCGCCTCCCCTGGTATCGGCCGTAGGCCGTGCGGATTGCGGGCAAGGTCGATTATCTACTGGCGCATCATGCGGGTAAGTACGGGTAGCTGACCAAACACTGACCAAAAGCTTGACGCAATCTATTGAAAATCCGCCATAGACATGAACGTGCTGGTACGAGCTGTGAGCCAGTGGTCTCTGTCTCCACAATTGCGCATAGATTGCGCAGAGAATTCAATGAATGAACGCAGATGCACTTTTCAAAACGTGCGATGACGACAACTAAAGTGAACTGCATAACATACAACGCTTTAGGTAAATTCGGTTCGATTTGGCATCATATGAAAAAAGGCCAGAGGCTTAACACCTCTGACCTGCGCTTTTGATGGTGGGCGATACAAGATTCGAACTTGTGACCCCATCCGTGTGAAGGATATGCTCTACCCCTGAGCCAATCGCCCGTCGCCTTTCGGCAAAAGAGATACTAACATAGCCGCGCGTGGTTTACCAAGAACTTTTTGCCCTCGATTTTAAATTCGTGGGTGCTAGCCAAGCCAAAACAATCAAAGCAATCTGAAAAACCGCAGCTAAACCACCCTTTATCGTTAAATCCACGAGGTCTCGGGACGGCAGATAAGTCGCGCGTTGTTGTAGGCCATGTCGAGCGTGAGGCAGGTGCGTGCGGCGTAGAAACCGTCCTCGCGCTGGATGGTCAGCGCCAGCACGGGCTTGTCGCCGGTTAGGCACAGCGGCAAGAGCAGCTGGATCCGGCCGCCGTAGAACTGCGGCACGGCGAGTGTGTAGTTGGCGGCGGCGCGGCGGGCGGCCTCGACGACGGCACCCTCAAAGGCGCGGCGCAGCAGCAGCGAGTTACCCTCCCCCATCAGGCTGGCAGGAATGCGCGTCAGGTTCTCCTCGTCGCCCAGAATGTGATCGATGTTGGAGCGGATGGGAAGGCGGTGGTCAAAGACCAGCTCGGAAGGGTCCTCGGCAAAGCGTACGCGGCACGGCAGGTACTCAAACGAGACTAGCATGGGGTCGCTTTCCTTAAAGGAGCCCTTCAAAAACCAGTGCTGGTGCGCGTCGGGCTTGGTGTTGGGCTCAAACAGGCCGTAGGTGGTCTCGTAGCGGCGCGTGTGCAGGCCGGTGTTGAATAGGCAGCGGACGTCGTCGAACACCAGCGGCAAGTTGGACGGGGCGGTCTGGTCCACGTCGCGCTCGGTCAGGAACACCGCGCGGCTAAACGAAAACGACAGGTAGTTTTTGAGGATGCGGTTGCCGGGGCCCCAGTCCTCGGGGTCGGCGAGGTCGACCAGGCGGTCGTAGCAGGGCTCGGGGCAAAACGCGAAGTCGTACACATTGCTGCACAGGGTGCTGGGGATCTCCGTGTGGTGTCCAATCCATTTCATAACTGGAGTGCGGATCCTTAGATTCTATACGCGCGACAGGTCGCCGGCTCGCCACAAAGCAATTGCGACCTTGCTTTTTGACGAGCTTGTCGCGGGAGTGGCTTTCGAAAACGAGGTCGCGGATCCAAGCGAAGTGCGGAGTAAAACCAAGGCCCGTCGACCAGACCCCGGTTTTACGCTTTTGCGACATGCGTTTTTTAAATAGAGGATGTGTTGGGGCTGCTATGGCTGCCATGTAATTTAAAAACAAAAGACCGCTCAACAGATAGGGGTGCCCCGGCATTGGCCGGGGCACCCCGTCTCGGAAGCCATATTGCTTACCTTTAGATCACTTGACTATTTACGAAAAGCAAGGAAAACCGCCGCTGCGATGCATATGATGCCTATCACGAGCGGAAGCCACGCCTTATCTTCTTTATCCTTAACAAGAAAAGCCTCAATTGCGGACGCAAGGACCAGGAATCCGCCGATAATCAGCAGATCAAGCGCAACGAAACGGACGGTCGTTATATCGGAAGAAACCCCTCCGGCATTAACGTTCACAAGCGTGAAGATCGCGGCAAAAATGGCGAAGAGAGCCAGAACATTGCCATAGATACGAGACTCGATGTTGGCGACTTCGTTCTTTTTATCCTCGACCTTTTTGAGCTCTCCGGCATAGACGTCGGAATAGTCGGCAAGCCCATTAAAATTGAGCTCATCGGAAAAGGCTCCATGGTAAGGATGAGCAACCGTGCCTTCGACGCGCTGGAATGCGACTTGCGCGATACCCTTAGATTTATCAAGGGCAATCGTGTTGCCGCTTACGTTTGTAACACGGTAGAACAGCCGTGTTCCATGACCGGGGAAATATAGCGGCGCATCCAAAGAAAGCCCCTGGCGAATGCGCGAATTGCGTAAAAGAACGCTAGCGGTCAAATCGTTGGGCAGCGCGATACATTCAACGCAAGAGACAAAAGTCGAGTCTCCAGGGCCAAGTTCGACCTCGGATTGCTTGCTTTCGTTAACGTAGAACCCGTCAGTGCGCAAGTCATACGTAACCTGTCCGATGTTCGAAGCATCGGCATTGAGCAGCACCTTGCTGTCGATGAGCTCCTGAATCTTAGTATCGCTCAAGTACATATGAATCACTTCCTTAGGACAACGAGTATAGCACTGAGGTATTGCGCTGGCGGCTGTCCCCAAAGGGGACATAGGGGAAGAAGTTTGAACACATATTTAAGGCTCGGACACGTGGTTGCGATTCCTATTCCTCGTCCGGAAGTAGAAACCTGGTATACATCTGAAAGACGGCAAGAAGAAATAGGTCTTCCATGGTCTCGATTCTCTCGCCATCGAAACCGCCGGGGCACCCGTAGTCCTTATCGTTGGCCTCGTCACCAGAGCCGTAGGTCGCCGCGTAGAATGCAACGGTTAACGCGAATCGGCAGGCCTCAATCTCGGAGCTCGATTCGAATTGATATTCATTTTTCAGATAGGAAATGGGGGCGAAGGAAGCGACCCTGGATTCGAAGGCCTCGGAAAGGACCTTACGGATAAGGTAATCGTACCCCGGGGAACAGCTATCAGGGGGCAGAAAGGAAGAGTCCAGGCACTCAGAAAGAAGGTCAACCCGAGGTTCTGGCAGCCTCTCCCCCGCATACCTTTCGAGGCTGCGAAGCACGTATTTCCCATCATCATAAAGAACGGGTTCATCTTCTGGGAAGCGGTCACGGAGGGCGGCTTCGACTGCGGTGATGCAACGGACGAACAGGTCATCCTCTCCCCTGACCCGCAAGTCAAGATTGCAGTATTTAAGAATTAGATTCTGTACCTCCGGCACGAGACAACAAAAGTTCCGGTACATCTCACGTGAATAATAAAAAAGGTCATTGTGCATGGCGGCGACAGCGCAAAGCGGAATTAATCCTCTGTCTGAGTAATACTTCGAGATAAACTCGATTGCCTGCGCCTTATTCCCTTCGGCGTGTCTGCGTTCGTCTCTTTCGTCCTGGCGACGCTCGAATTCCTCCATGCGCTTGCTCTGGCAACACTGTTTCTTGCCAATGATGGCTGTCACAATTAAAGAGATAAACGCGCATATTAATTCAGCCAATTCGTTCCACTTCACAAGAAACCCCCACAATACTTAATGGTGTTGCAATTCTATATACCAAGCAATTCTACGCATGGGACGTAGGCCTCGACCGCAACAGCCGGATATACGCAAAAGAGGGGTTAGACCATACTGCTTGCACTATAAATGAATTCAGCGGATCTAAATCCGCCTTGCGCTCGACCCTGATTGTTGCATTGCGGTGCTCTGTGTACTGCCGATATTGCGCTTGGGCACCGGAGCCGACATAAGTCCCGGTGCCCTTTTTGCTGTTTGTGATCTGCACCACCTTATTGTTGAATTCTTTTCTCCCGTATATCAACCCGGGTCTCGTTGCCGCGATTCAGCCCATGGACGCGTCCGTATGGCCTCTGCCTTCGATAATTGGGCGCCTATAAGCAAACAAGCAAATAGCAATGCCTTGTGGATGTCCCTTTCTTCCAAATGGCAGCTATCTCAACAACGACATGCGGCAGCTAGAAGCATTGTACCAAGCAGGAAAAGCGTCACGGAAGCTGCGACCCAGTTGTTGTCGCCGGTCTTGGGGAGTAACGCAGTTGTCGCGGTGGCGGTTGCGGTCTTGGGCTTATAGGACGTGGACACCGTGGTCTTGGTTACTGTCGTTGTTGTCTTGGTTGTCGCGGCCGCGGGCTTCAGCGAGGGATTTGCCGTGGGTACCGTGGTGGGCTCTCCGGTAGCGGGGTTGGCATTGGCGGGAGACTTGTCCGTGCTATCGCCCAGCACGTCGTGTCCATCGGTCTCCCCCGCCGGAGGCGTGGCCACATCGGGCTCAACCACCACATGCGGTGCCACCGCACCGGAGGCGTCCACCACGCCGCTAGCACCAAAAGCCCCACCAGCAGGCGTCACAAACCGCGCAGATACAAGTGACCCGCCCGTGCTCGCAAGGCCGCCGTCGGCACCGGTCGCATCGAGCCACGAGGCGTCGACGGAAAGCCGACAGCCGGCCGCACCGTCGCCAAGGCCCGCATCCTGCAGACACACGCCGTAGGCGCGCACGCCCGCTCCGGACCCGGCGCCCGCGGCGACGAAGCGCCCGCCGCCGCGCACGGCCATATCGCCTGCGATCACGCCGGCGACCGCCTCGTCCGTAATATCGGCCCCATCCGCCCGCGCATCGACGGTGCATCCGTCCACCACGAGCGCCTGCGAGACGTGGATCCCGCACTGTGAGCCCGTCGCCGTCAGGGTCCCGGTACCGCGAAGCGTCAGGTTGCCCCACACCTCCATGCCGCACAGCGTGATGTCCGCATCGGGCGCATGCGACTCCGTCACGGAGTTTTGCCCGGCAAGCGTCAGCACCAGGTCGCCTTCGGCGCCGATGGCCTCCCCCGCGTAGCCGTTAAGCTCCAGGTGGTCGGCATCGGTCCAGGCCCAGCCGGGGCCCGACGCGCCCGGCTCGTAGTACGTCTCGCCCGCGATGATGAGGCTCTCCGCGCCCGCGGCATAAGAAGGCCCGCCCAGCAAAACGCATAGGCAGGCCATGGCAGCGATCGCGATGTGATGACGGCTGGTGTGGGACTCGGCAGCAAACATACCCGCTCCGATCTTCGCAGGAGCCAATAGAATGTGCACCAGAAAATGCCCTGGTAGCAGCAGTTATTAGTTTAGCGAGATCAGACGATGAGCAAAGAATAAAACCGTGATCAACTCCCAAAATTAGGTGTAAATCGTTTTGCCAGTCGGCGAAAGGAAGAATCGCCTCGAGTCGATTGGCGTTCATAAATTCCTAAGTCTGTAACAAAGGACCCTTACAGGTTGAAATCGTAAGAATAGCCTACTTTGACAATTGCTTAAAATCCTGAGCTGATGATTCCGCAGCCTCAACCATTGTTAACCAATCGTCTAATTTTGGAGGACGAACGGTCCATAAAGTATCTCGGCCCTTCAGCACATCTTCATTTGGTGGAACCATTGCACATATAGCTTTGTTTCCGTACTGATCATCTGGGCTTAAGACTAGCTTACGTTCAGAATCTTTTATTTGGTCTGCTGAGCATTCTGAAGAACCAATTACTAGAGTAGTCTGTGCAAAACCGCAGAATGCCTCTTTGCTTCCAAGCTTAACAGCTATAGGCTTAATCCAGCGCGCTAAAGAGGGGTATTCAAAGTTTGGGACTTCATCCCCTTCTAGATTAAACCCATGTGATTCCCAACTATATACAATCGTTTCGCCATCGAGCAGTCTTGCTGCATCTTTAATATTTGCGACTTCTCCTTTAGTGATTTTAAAATAATCAGGGAAAGGCATTTCGCCGTCCGCAGCCCTGTTAATAGTTTCTAACGCAACCGCAAGACCGTATATGGCATTTACTTCGGCAACCACATCATCCCTGAGGCCGAGATAAAAATAGAGAGCACTCGTGCCATCGATTCGAAGCTCCACTTTTTCATCTTCGGCTTCGCTTAAGAATCGATAAGTTCTTACTACATCTCGAGAACGCTTATTGAGTAATTTGTTAAATGAAAACTCATAGTTAATCGTTCCGCCGGACTGGCTGCCGATCCATTTAAAGCTCAATCGAAAGGTTTCCGTCGCGTCATGGGCAGAAAAGAAAGCTCCCTTCGTTCCATGAGTGGCCTTATCAACTATTAGATGTAGTTCACCACAGCCTTCCCAGAACAACGAAGCCGACCTTATGCAAGTTGATGTGGGCAGATCAAGGGTCTTAATGATTCCCTTTCGAATACCATCGCAGGAACGTCCAACGGGCAATTGGTAGGCCTGATCAATCACTTCCGCCGGCAACGAAGTGAAGGGCATACCATACTCGATAAAATTTTTGGCCTGTTCCTTCTCATCGTCAGTCCCTGCAGTGATTTTCAGTGAAAACCTTAATGGATGCAGCATTGAAGCAATTGGCGTCTTTTCAATTACGTCGATTGCGATTCGACCTGCTCCCGGGGTTACTAGAATTTGGGACATAACAACGCCAGGGGCACATGCGCAAAAATCATCGCGTTTGTCGTATTCTGAGAGCACGTGAACTGAATATGCATAGTAAGGGTCCAGTTTATCAAGATGGGAACATAGATCGCGCAGCCTATTTTCGAGAATGGCTGGATCGCTGCAGTCTGGAAGATTGGCCATGGAGAG
The DNA here is from genome assembly GCA_937966215.1 of uncultured Collinsella sp. GTDB lineage: Bacteria > Actinomycetota > Coriobacteriia > Coriobacteriales > Coriobacteriaceae > Collinsella. Next base: position 61,849 of record CALCKK010000039.1, read on the forward strand.
CAGTTTCGCAGCATACTCAGAGACCTCTTCTTTTCCATTTGAAAAGTAATAATCAATTACTTCTGGGTGTTTGGACGCCCAGCCATCAACTCTTGAAAGGCCATCCCAGACGAATTTTGTACCAGAAGTTTCAACCAGCTCCTTAGCCCATCTTAGATTCTCATTTGTGGGATCTAATGGCATAACAAGATGCCAGCTATTTATTTTTACATGCAAATCGACTGTGGTTGCCGATAATTCCTGCCACGAATTTTCAATCTGAGCTTTCTGGCCGTTTTTTAGATTTTCAGCAAATTTCTTAATTTGATATATGTCGACCGTTTCAGCATCAAGGTAAACGATAAGGTCAATTCCTCCATCGCCCCTAGAAGGTCGAATTTTAATGGCGTCTCGCTCTTCAAGAGAAATAAACGTCGCAAGAACTGACTCGATATCCTCACCTGAATATCGAGTCCAAGGGATACGTCCAGTCATCGCTGCACCTCAATAGAAGCTAAATAAAAAAATCCAATCACTAATTTAAATATTCGGGTTTAATGAACTTGATTCCCCTCTTTTTAATGGCCCTCCACTCATCAGACGGTAACCACTCTTTTGATCGAATATGATAGAGAAAAAGCCACATCTCTTCAAATTCACGCCCTTCTATTGGGAATTCCTTAGCATGCTTTGTAAGACGATCAAGCAAATATCCATCGCCAAAATGCTTGGCGTAAAGATAGACGAATAAGTATAAAAGACAGTCATTAGCCCTTTTGATATCTTCAAAATCGGGCATATCAACCTTAAAATCGAACTTAATTGCGTAGTAAAGGCCGTAGCAAACCGAAAGGTGATCACCGTGATTAAGACAATCAGAGATAATAACCTTTGAGAGACACTCAATATAATCTTTGTCCATACTCAAAGGCTCAATTATTGCTTTCTCGAATGACGGCAGCAAATAAGGAAATACGATTGCAAGGTGCATAGCATAGTCCCGAAAATAGGCTTTTGCCGAAGGCTTTAGTGAGCGCGATGCGAGCATTTTGAACGCGTATAGCAGTATTGAGGCATTATTCTGGTAAGAAGGAAGAAGACTGGTCGCGTATTCCAAAAAAGATGACACATCTTTGTAATCAAGCGGGTCCGATTTATTAGGTTCATTGCGCCTTAATGAATTTACCCAGCCATTAGAAAGCGCTATGGGTAATTCTAGTATTTCAGTTTTCTTCTGATTCAGTGTTAGACGAAACTTGGACAGCTCTTCCTGCAACGAGATGATGAACTGCTCGGCCTCGTATCGCGATGCGACATAACAATTGTAGTCATCGATATTTCGAATAAATCTATAGCCTTTGTTAAATAAACTAGCATCGATAACTGTGAGAATTAATTCTGAGACAACATTGGAAGCGTGTGGACCGATAAGTAATCCGTGGGTTTCGCCGTCGCACGCCTTTTGAAGTAGTCCGTCAATTTCGTTCGCCCAACCGCCCCGACGGGAACTTCTATTTTGCTTTGCGTTATCCCTTCCCATAATCGCCCAAGGCAAAGAATGCGTGTATATACTCGGAAAACAAGTGGAGATGTCGCATTTCACGAGGTATTTTTTACCAATAAGAATAGTTGGTTCAGGGTTAGGATCAGTCATCCAGTTTGAATAGTTCATTTGGAATATTGCTTGCGAATCGGGAATCACACGAGGATGAATCCTGCTAACTGCATAAGGCTGCGGTAATGTGTATTTTTGAACGTGACGGACTATATCGCCCCAATTGTCGGCTAAACCGCGGACGAGTCGCTCGTAGGTGAAGGGGGTTGGTATGCCGAATTTTCGATATTGTCCATTGCACCGAATGTAATTAAATCTAATCCACTCTGAGCGTGAATCGTTGCTTGCCATTTTGCGATTATTGCAATACGTAACAAATTGTTCTGCCGAAAAAATCGGCGGTAGTTTGTCGGCAAACCATCCGGCAAGCATTAGTCCGTTATAAACAGCATCTTCGGATAACTCTTGCCAATATGCCCAGTAAGGCTTGGAAGGAGCAAAGAGCTTGTCACATAATTGAGATTCCATTGCCGACCTTAAGATAGGCTACTTAATGAACAATAGTTTAATCAAATAGCTGCATAGATATTTATGAAATACTTCAATTTAGAAGTGTGAATCACATTGAAATTGCTGTAATTAATTTAAAGGATTTCTATGTGCCTGCAGTCAACCTATTAATACCGATCCGATTGCTTATACTAAATGCTGGCTCGGGTCTACGTAACTAATACGAGCCAGTTATATTGCTCCTATTATATTGAGGTCCGAGAGAAGCGGGGCCATCGCACTCCCCAGATGTCGCCAAACAAGTCCTTCGCGTACGCCCTGTCTCTGCTACGAGCTTGTCCGTTTAAGTAGGCTTTATCGTGCTCCCGTGACGCATATCCTTAATGTAATTACTTCTATCCTAAAAGTCCTCCAACGGCAGGCGAAGGCCATCATATGAGCCACTAGAAACGGCCAAACTGCGTCACGAGATAGCTTGCTTGGACAATCGGTAGATACGGAGTGTTGCCACTAATCGACATGTAATCTATCCATTCTCTCAGCGCCATATAGGACCTGCTAGTTGCATTTGGCGCTGAATTGCACCTCTCTTGTTTAGCTGGCATAGAGTTTTGTATGATGCGGCAAGAGTGTTTTCTCTTTCAAAGAGATCTTGCCGTTGATCGGGCTCATCTAACCTTTCAGAAGCCTGTTCAAGCGTCCATTGATATTCCCTTGCATTCTTGAGCATCTTATTAAATAGAATCTGATACTGATACATTGAAAACAAAAGGGATTGATAATCTTCTATGAATTCGGCAATTGCCTTTCCACTCTTTCCCTTGAAGCAAAATCTCGCCTCCATGGCGAGCGATCTCATTTCATCAAGCTTTAAATGCAATTTAAGTTGAAGGTCGGCATCTAACACCTTATTAATTGAGGCTGAGATTGATTGCAGGTACGTGGTGTTAGTCAGCCATACAAATAGTAGGTCGATTGCCATTTGCGGTTCGTCGTCATGTTCCAAGTTCTTCGCGTTTTTTGCGTAAACGCTCATGAGATTATCGACGGTTATCCATATATTTAAACGTCGATTGAATAGAGACTGTTTATTGCTGAGACGAGCCTGGTAACAAGAAATGAGCAACGCGATGATTGCCACAATCGCTGAGATGTACTCAGGTAAATTTGTTAGGTTCATTGTCTCCTCCGCAGCCAAAAATCAATTGGCAATACTACAATTATCGATCTGCATTCAGGATTCTCTGACAATAGGAATTACGTTACTGAGGTCATTGATCGTAGTAGAATATCCGATTGATTTGAAAGTCGTTCCACATCGTAGCTTATGCTGTTAGTTGATTGGTTATATGGGCTGTTTAGGGGATAATTCCCTAATTGATATCCTTTCCTTTAAACGACGTGGATAGCATCATCAGAAGAACGTCGTTGACCATTCGTCCCCTGAAGTTGCAAAGCGCGGTAAATGAAATCATACTAAGCAGTTTCATGCCCTGCTCATCGATCCTTCCTTTTTCAGGAGGGCAGTAGACGATTAATCCGCACTGGGGCTTTTTACCTCGGACAACAGCATTGAATTCTTCGTTGCTTAGATATTCATGAACAATAATCATTAAAAGCGCTGATTGAGCTTCATCAAGGTGTTTGTTGGTGACATGCTGAATATTTCTTGTTTTAATAAGGCCGGAATTGACCAAATCTTTTCGAATGTCATTAAAATCATCAAGTCCTGCGATAATAGCGATTTTCTTTGCGAATAACGCTAGCCCGAATCTGATCAGGGCTTGAGTAATGCCAGCAAAAGATCCCGCGGCAACTACCAACAGTGCGATGAACCCAAATACTGAGCAGATAGCAGTTATGCAGTCACGGGCGCTATAAAAGATTTGTAGGAGCTGTAGTATTATTTCCAACAATTTATCCATATCAATTATCTACTCCACATTAATGAAAAACGGACGGGTCCATCGTACGCAATAGCCTTTACGCACAACAAAGCACTGCACGATATGTTTTCCGGTATAGGCTGTTTCTTCTCGTCTTGAAGTTTTCCCTTCGTTGGGAGCTTCAAAGCCCCCACGCTGACAGCATCGCATAGCCTCTTCACCGGTATTGGTGATCTGCCATCTTACACGCCCGTCTTTAATTGGGCTGTATGTGACTTTATATATCACTGAGGACCCTTTCGGAACCGCCGGCCCATCATTTGGAAGATTGATTTGTTTGCCCGAAGGAAGAGTGGCAGTTGCAGTGATGGTTGCATTTGGTTTTTGAGATTGCAAGGGATACTTCAGCTTTTGTCTATGGGTAACGGACAACGCGCGTTCCTGTGCAATTCGCCTCGTTCCAGCTGCGTAAGATCTCGATTCATTCCCTGCTGGGAAATTAATGCCAAGAATGGTTCTCCAAATATCGTTGCCAGTGCCTTTTTCTGCAAGAAGATCAAGTTGTTCGATCAGTCTATTTGAAAACTCAAGGAAGTCGTTGTGTTTGTACTTTTCCGCTAGGTTATTTTCGCAAAATGCGGGATCTTCGATAAATGGAGTGTTGCCAGAACTTAAATCTTCTGAGTACGCTTCTGACAAATTGGCCATTGTTTGCATTACACGCTCTTCAATCGTGAGGTGCGGTTCTGGTAAATTATCAGCAATCATTTTCTCAAGAGTAATTCCCTTTGGATATTTGACATTCGATGGACAGTTTTCTCTTCGCCACCATTTAAAAATTTTCACCAAAGGCTTATATGCATTTTCATACCCTTGATTAACTTCTGTTGTCCAAGAAATATGTTTCTTCGGATCAGTTCGCTTCCAAGTGCCTTCCTTAGATGATCCAATATTAAGAAAACCGTTTTCATCTCTGACCAAGGGCACAACATCAAGATGGAAACTTGCCATATCTATACCGACAGAATGATTTTGAATAGTCGTTTTTTGGTAACAGCTGCGTAGTTTGAGGGCCTTTTCAAGCTCATTCAATACAAAAGTCGGAGAATCGTTTGTTGAACGACTAGTTTCGATGACAACGTCAATATCGCAGCAATCCGAATTCTTTTTTGGACGAATGAACGTTTGCTTAGCGTAAGATCCTGACAAATAGCTGTGAACATAAATATGTTTATAGCTCTCACAAGTTTTCAAGTGATTCCTAAGATTCTGGTGAAGTCTGCTTGCTTCATCGATAGTAGATTTACTTGGGTTGATATCTTTTAGAAAAGACTCGAAGTCGGTACTGTTTGCCACAATTCTCCAATTCAAACGTATGTTCTATTATAAGTAATAATATTCGAGTAGATTAATTTATGTGACATCAATTTAAATACTGATTCGAATCTTAGATTGATAGTTTCTGCCAGGGTGTTTTTGGTTTTCCATTTATGAAATCGACCCCTGAGGATCTGTTTTACTCCTCAAGGGTCGATTTCAATTTATATATCAGTTTAGAAAACAGTTGATGATTCAGAGACCGGAAGGCCCCCGAAGATCGTGTCGAAAATGTGAGCCTGATTCTAAATCAAATTATGTAGTCATCATGACCCTAGCATAGAGTCTTTTATTTGGTTTGCTTAACCAAGTACCAAATAGCGAAGACACATTCAAGTGCTTACGGAGGGTTACGTTGGTTCAAAAGTTGGCTTAGTCAATTTTTGAACCAACGTAAGTCAAAACTCATGGAGAGAGTTTACGTGGAAGTAGCTAAATTTCGGCTTCCGTTATTCGCAAGTTGCTGCTTGCGTTGTAGTTAAATCAATGAAAGATAAGCATGCAATTGAGATGCTGACCGCTATCATCCAGACGAATGATAGTTACCACTCCCCCATGCTTCAGATTACGGCATGAATAATGCGCCGAGTGTATATCTAAGCGCGGCTATCTCGCTACGCCTTCACCACAGGTGTCGCTCCCGAGCTTGATAGGCGACAGTTCGATGTGGTCTTTACTTGCGTCGAATTGACCCAGCAGGCCAGCTATGGCGGCGGATACACTATCATCGATGTAAAGACCGCATTTGCCTCCACGCTCAGCTGCTCGCGCGAACTCGACGAGCTCGTTTCGAATTCCCTCGCCGTCAAGCTGGAAGAAATACCGCTTGTTTTGAGAAGGATCCTCTTTGCGTACCTCGAAGTAGTCTGTTTTCCACCAGGGAGCGGGTACGTAAATGTAGCCATCCGTGCCGGAAACCACAAGCGACCCCTCAGATTTAGCCGCCTTGCCGAAAACCGCCTCGCCGTAGCCATCCTCGAATGCCAGTCGGATCTCACCAAACGCGTCAAAGCCAGCGTAACCTTCAAGGTCGGCCCTTACAAAATCGGCTGATTGATAATTAGTTCCGAGTAGCTGCAAGATGGGCAGCAACGCTGCTGGACCCCAGGCTTTGGAGCTCGACCACTTGCCCTCAACGCTCGAGATGTCCTCACTGCCAAGATCAACAAGGCTGGTGCATACAGCGCGCACCGACAGAACTCGTCCAATGTGACCACTCTTGGCGAGCAGAAGCAGTCGATGGTAGGCCGTTGAATACGCCGTCTTGATCGCGTCGGCCAAAACGAGGCCCTTTGAGCGTGCGAGCGCCTGCAGTTCCTGGCACGCCTCACGCGTTGAGGCAATGGGGCTCTCACATAGAACATGTTTGCCCGCCTCAAGCGCTCGCTTAATCTGTCCATAGTGCTGATTGGGATGCGATGCAAGGTAGATTGCGTCGCATCGACCGACTATCTCATCGAAATCATTAACCTGTTCGACTAAGCCACAGCCTGCGAGGCTTCCATCACTGTCGATCATCGCGCAGGTGGGGTCAACGCCATTCACGAAGGCACTTTCACGCAGATACTTCTCCACTAGCACACGCTTGCCCACGTACCCCATTCGTAGATGTCCACTTTCGGCGCGAAGCTCGGTGCTCGAGACGCCTTGCGTGCGATCAAGGTAGACTACCTCACAGTATTCCCTGAGATAGTCGAACTTACCAACCCAGTCAGAGCCTACGGTGAACACATCAATTCCCATACGTCTGATGTCGTCAATCTTCTGGCCCTCGTACTCTTCAACGATTACTTCGTCAGCAATCCCGAGCTCTTGGACAGAACGCATGCGCTCGTTGAGGGTTTGGGAAACGTTAATCTTCCCGCGCACCTTGTCGAAGCCATCGGCGGTTACGCCCACGACCAGGTAGTCGCCGAGCGCCTTGGCGCGTTCCAGCAGGCGCACATGGCCCCGGTGCAGAAGGTCGTACGTTCCATATGTGATCACTTTCCTCATGGGCCTCACCTTCCCTTTCGTGGCTTGTTTAGTAATTGCCGCAGTGCTCGAGCTTCGCGACGTGGAAGGCTTTCTCCCACCCATGGGCCTCGTACCAAGGCCACAGTGGCTCTATGTAGCAGTACAGCAAAGGTATGAGGCCGCGCGCGGCCACTTCGACGGCCAGCGATGAGAGCACCCGCGCCCCGACACCCTTCTCCGCGCCAGGGCGTGCCTTGAGCCCGGCGCAGACGGCAACATCGTCGGACTCGGCATAGGTTGCCATATGCGCAGCAATTCCTTCGCTATCCCTAATGACTATGCTCCTGCAGCCCTGAAGCCGCTCTCTCTCACACAACTGAGCCACGAGCGCGCTGACGTCGTAGTGCTTGCCAATCTCCTCGTCGCCGCAGATGAGCCTGGCTATCTCAGGATAGTCGGCCTCGGTCGCCCTGACCGCCGCGGGGTCTGGTACCTGAGTTCCGTCAGCCCGCATAACCCACCCCTCAGACAAACTGTAGTCGGCGAGCACGGTGGCGAGCTCTGCCGCTGCACTGTAAGAGGTCTGGACCATGGAGGGGTCCATTTTCTCAACGAGGGTCGCGACGGCCCGGATTGCGCGGTGGCCTGCCTGCCCGCAGAAGACGACCTGGAGTCCGTCATAATATCGGTAAACGACCGCTTCGAGTCGGCTTTCGTCGAAGACCTCCCAGCACGCAACGTTGTCGCCCTCGAACCCGTAGGTCAGCGCATCGATAAGTGCGTAGGGGTTTTCAACGCGCTGACCTTCCAGAACACGCCGCAGGCCCTCGTCCCAGCAGGCCACTTTCTTCACATTCACGTTCGTTTTCCTTAAAACTCGTAGCTCGATACCGGAGAGTGCTGCCCTCGGCGGTCCTCGGGCGGCAACTGCATGTAGTCGCCATAGATGTAAGTGAGGATCGCGTCGAAGTCACGTGTCCCCATCAAACGTTTCCCTTCGAACTCGTACTCCGACAGGTCCTTAAACCACTCCTTAGGCATCGCGTAACGCTCTTCGAGCGGATTTTCTCGATAGAGGGTACCGGTAGCTGGAAACAGCAGCGTCCTTACGCGGTTGGGGCTGTCGTCCGTGCTCTTGCGCTCCATTGGAGCGGCTAGAGCATAAACCGCCTTTGCGGGTATCTTGGACAACAGCGAGAACCAGGCCCTGAGCGGAGCCGACACGCGGGGGTCGAGTCTGCCGACCTCAGACCATAGGACCTTGCGCAGGCACATGCACCAGAAGTCCTGCAGAATTTGGCCGCCCACACCAAGAGGCACGTCGTCCATGGGGAACACGTCGACAAAGACTCCTGTTTTGCACTTCAAGTGCTCCTGTCCGACCCTCACGTACTTCGTTCCGGTGCGCCTGAGCTTGCCGTACCCCCACCTGTATTCAGGATCGCTCAGATGGTCCTGGAAGAAACAGATGGACGGGTCCATCTCATGGGCGACAGAACGGAACCTCTCGTAGTCCTCACGAAGCATTGCAATATCAGCATCATCATCCCAGGGGATATAGCCCTTGTGGCGCACTGCGCCAAGGAGCGTCCCGCCGAAGATTGTGTACGCAATCCCGTGAGCGCGACACACGCGGTCGAACTCCACGAGCATGTCGAGCTCCAATAGCTGCATGCGCCGGAAGTCCTCTCCTTCTATGACCTTTACCTGTTTCATCTGCGCCCCCACCTAGAACAGACCCTCGGCCGATAGCGAGGTCAGGCAGTCGATAAGCCTGTCGTTGTCCTCCTCTGTGATGGCACCGATGTGCCCGATGCGGAACACCTCGTCGCACAGCGCGCCTCCGTTTGGGCACAGCCACATGCCGTACCCGGTTTTGGCGCGCTCGATGATTGCCTTTGCGTTGCTCGCGGGGCAACGGAGCGCCGTCACTGCATTGGAGGGGTTCTCGGGGACCATCTCGAGTGTGGTGCTCGTCAGGGCGTCGCGCACGGCCTTCGCGCGCGACGCGATCTCGGCGCGCTCCGCGTCGATCCCGCGCGCCTCGATCGACCTCAAACGCGCATTGATCTCAAGCAGCGTGTTGACAGCAGGCGTCCAGGGAGTCTGCCCACGCTCGCCGTTGCGCAGGGCTTCCTTTAGGCTCAAGTAGGAGCAAACCTCGGGATTCTCCGCTACCCTTTCCTGTCCGCGCGGCGAGAGAGCCATGATGGAGATGCCCGGGTGGCAAGCTAGCGCCTTTTGCGAACCCGTCAGCACCACGTCGGCGCCGAGAGCCGCCATGTCAATCTCTTCGGCGATGAACGCGCTCACTGCGTCGACGATCAGGGCCATCCCGCGCTCGCGGCAAAAGTCGGACAGGAGGCTCATGTCGTACAACAGTCCTGATGAGGTCTCATGCATGTTCACGAGCAGCGTACCGCAGCTGAGATCCACTGCGTCTTCGAGGTTTTTCCGCGCTATCTGGTGCCCGAACTCAAGTTCGATCTCGTCGACGGTGTGCCCGTGCAGCTGGCATAGGTCGACGAACCTTTGTCCGAAACTGCCGCCATTGACCACTGCAACTCGTTCAGCGGGCGCTAAAACACTCATCACAGCAGCTTCCATAGCGCCTGTGCCAGAAGCCGTTAGAAACACGCAGCGTGAATCCTTGGGTGCGGACAACAAGTCCAACATAATGCGCTCGTTCTCTTGCATTACCTGAGAGAACTCTGGCGTGCGGAAATAGGGTGCGCTCTTGGCTGAAACTTCCAGCACCTCGCTGGGACTCATAACCGGACCAACGGTGAAGTTAAGCATCTGCATTCTCCTTTGTTTCTTCGTTCACGCACCATGCCTTCAGGCAGTGCGTCTGTCTTTTGTCCTCCGGCGGCAGCTGCATGTAATCCCCGTAGCACTTGGTCAGGTATTCGTCCCAGCAGCCCATAGCGGGGAGCATGTGCTCCTCGAACTCAACCTCGACCATGTCCTCGTAGCCTTCCTTGGGAAGCGACCACCCGTGTTTGGCCAGTCCGAGTACGCTGCTGACGCGGCTTGCCGCGTCATAACCAGGCTCGGTTGCAACGCGCTCAGCCATTGCCATCATCTTCGTCTTTGCGTGCTCCGGATTAAGAAGCGCTTTGGCTGCGTTCTTTATGAAGCGTTTTCCCATTGAGTCCGAATTATGATTGGCGCTCGACCAAACGCTTGCACGCGAGGCCTTGTTCATGCGGACTTGCATGCGTTCAATCTCGCTTTCGTTAGAAGAAACGCCATCCATAACGAAAACATCTATCCAGAGCATTTGATCCATTACCCCTTTATAGGTAGGCTCCTGAGCTCTAATACTTTCGGTGCAGAACTTGCGCCAGGGGTAAACAAACGGGCTGTTCTCGGGGCCAACGAGCCTGAGTCCAGCCGGCAACTCGCCAGCAAGCGTTGCAAGACGATCGTAATCGGGGCGTGGCATACAGACGTCGATATCGTCATCCCAGGGGATGAATCCCTTGTGGCGAATAGCGCCAAGCAAAGTGCCGGCCGTAAGCGAGTATCGAAGGCCGTGTTCGGAGCAAAAGGCATCAAACGCTTCAAGAAGCTCCAGCTCCTTCTGGTGTAGCTCTTCGATAGAGAGTGGGTTGATGTTACACATGCAACTTTCCCTTCCTTAAACATTCAATCAGCGCAAACCCCCTGGTTCCAAGTAGCGCGACCTCGGCTATGCAGCGGATTACGCAGATCGCGAACAAAGATGACCGGCCGAGAAGCGCCATCGCGAGGAGCAGAGCAGCGTTAATAACACCGGAGGCAACAGTCGAGGCGGTAAGTTCGTTGACCTTACCCAAAGCGCCGAGTACCGGCCAGCCAATCAAGATCGAATAGAAAGAGAGCGGCAGGACAGGGCTGAGGGCAACCATGACCCAAGAACCCGCAACGTAGCCCTGTCCGCCAAGTAGAAAAAAAACCTGCGGGGACAGCAGGCAATACGCAACGGTGCCGACCAATAGCGCGGGAGCTGCCATAATCGCCATCTTCCTAACAGCGCCCAGATCCCGATGCGCCACAACATGGGGATACAGACTGCTGGATATCGGAGAATAGAGCGCTTGAACCGCGCTTACGGTTGTAAGGGCGAGCGACCAGTACGCAATTTCCGTCGGGTCGGTGAGCACGATTCCCACGACGAAAGTGGTGAACCCCGAGACAAGGGTGGTGCCGATGTTCGACACGCAATACACGGCAGATCTCTTTAGCTCAGCCAAGGCGTTTCGGAAGCCACCGAAGGAAACCCGCACGCCGTAGCGGGTTCGAACGGTCATGAAGCTCCAGATAAGCGCTACCAAGCCGCCCAGGGCATCCGCAACTGCGACGAGCAGAAGATCCTGCGGTCCATGGACCACCAGAAGAGTCAGGCCGACCGTGATCACCTTTGCCGCGAAGAAACGCGTGGTTAGCGGCTCCATGTCCTCAAAACCTTGAAACATGAAATCTGGTAGCAAGGCCCTGAGCACGGTGGAGACATAGGCAATCAGTACATACCCCATATTGTCCCAGAGCAGTGGGATGAACTGGGCGACGACCACGACGACCGCGCACAGGCCGGCGGCGAGGAGAAGACGAGCGAGCTCTATGGAGCCGAGCAGGCGTGAAAGGACCTCGCAGTTGTCCCTCAGGTCGACGACTTGCTTTGTTCCGGAAAGCATGAAACCGAAGTCGGCGAGCGTCTGGACGATTCCCATGAACGACAACACGTAGGCATAGACGGCGTAGCCACCCGTGCCCAGCACGCGCGTGAGGTACGGCACGAGGATGAGGGGGAAGACGTACTTAAGTACTTGTAATCCGTACTGCCAAATTATGTTTTTGGCGAGTGTATTACTGCTTTTCAATATCTATATCAACCCAAACAAATTTCAGTTTTCGTTTCTATTCGAGCTAAAGCGCAAGGCAATAAAGAGCGGGTGCCTGAGCCCTTAAAGCGAAAGCGACGCCAGCCGCCAGAGGACGCTATTGACTTCCAAAAGAACCTTCTCGGGATGGTCCATTTTTTTCGAGGAACGACTTGCACTTTTCCCCGGCGACCTATTCGCCTTCATCAACTCGCTAGCCAAAGCAAAAACGCAGCGAGATTCCCCGTCAACGAGCGCGACCGTGAGGTTTGCAAACAAGAGGCTGAGCTGATAGAGGGTCTGGTCATACATCCTCTGGTGAAAAGGAAAGCCCAATGTCCGGCGCGAAGCAAGCATGGCTTCGATCGTGAAGTACCTGTCTACAGACCTCTTGCTCGACAGGCTGTTCGAGGTTAACAAGTCAACTTGCTTTCGGTATGTGTAGTCCAATTCGTCGATGGTCGCCCCCTGAACCTCAGCACGATCATTTATGCCTGCGCAGTGTCCTCAAACCACACATCTTTGAGGAACTCTAGGCCTTGCCGCGTCTCGCGACCGAAGATCCTCCCCATGCAACGCCGCTCGAGTGTTTCGTCCCCACAGCAATGACCCGCCCGAGCTTGCCGATATAGCGGGGAATAATCACGGTGATGTCGACCAATGGTGTTGCAGGTCATAAGTCGTGGAGCTCGGGCGAGGAACGTTATGTGGTGGCCGAAACCCGGGTAAGCGCCCCCTGGCCACGCAGATTCAGGAGGTCCTTCCGAAGCCCCTTGCGTATCGCAGGCGAGGGGCTTCGGAAGGACCGAGTGCTTGGCGATCCTCCCGAGATTGTTCAACACTAGTCCCATTTAACAATCCTCATGAACCTAAACAAGTTGCCAGAAAAAGGAAAAAGGAACGACACCGTGCCATTGCGGCCGGTAGACCATAATTACTACAAAGAACACGGCCGTAACTGCGCATATGCCGTAAACGAGGAGGAACTTGAGCTTCGTATCGATCTTTCGGAATCGCAGCGCCACGTATAAGGCAAGGAAAAACGATGTAAACGTCGTCAGCCTCTGGAAGATGTTCACGAAGCAAGCGAGGAACTGGAAGACGACCTGGAGCATGGATCCATGGAAAAGAACCCTCTCCCCCCTGTCGTCATCCGAAGCCCCCGCCCCAAACAAATGGGAAACGACAATCAGTAAAGCGTCCATGGCGGTCATGATCGGCGCCGCGAGCGCATTCCCCCCCGACCACGAGGACATGCTATACGTCGAGTACTTGTCGAAGTTCTTCCCAATGAAGCTCCACACGAAATCAGGGGAAAGGGCCAAAGCCAACGCGACGACGCCATAACCCAGCATGACTTTCTTTGTCGGTGCGAGCGCCGAGAGCGGAATGAGCGCGAGCATGACGATGGCGGTCGAGTGAAACAGGGAGCCGAAAATGACCGCCACAGCGAAACGGATCCTCTTCCCGGACTCCAGCCAAGGTATCGCCGCGATGATGATTGCGGCGATACCTTGGCGCATGAGGTTCATAAAGGAGGCGTACGTCAGAAGTGTCACATAGAGGAAGAGTGCGAGCACGGGATTGCAGTCCGACTTATAGACCACATACCCGACGCAGGCGGTCATGACTGCACTGGTGAAGAGAAGAAGGAGCTGCGGATTGGGGCTGACCGCGTTCAAGGCCCGGAGGAGGTACAGGAACCCGGTTTCATACCAGGAGTGTGCCATCCACGCCGTCAGGTAAGCGTTCCAGTACTGGAGCGTATCCACTCCGACCGCGTAGCTTCTCAGGCCGGAGAGCGCGAATAAGACCAGGCAGGCCAAGATGATAAAGCCTCGTCTCTCAGCATCCCCGCGCGACACGCCCGTGATTACACCGAGAACGAGAATCACGACTATTTCCATCAGATAAATCGTCATGCGCGCCCAATCACCTTTAGATAATCGGTTCGAATCGACTTGGCGATCGAGGGCCACGAAAACAACTCCGCAACGCGACGTGAGGCCAGGGCCATCTCCGCATAGGCCTCAGCAGAGCTGGCGGCGACGACGATGGCTTCCCGCACGGATTCGGGAGAAAGGTCGCAGACCCATCCGGCTCCCTCGGCGAGGATGACGTCGGACATGTTGGTACCCGGGGTGACCACGCACGGCAACCCGTAGGCGCACGCCTCGAGCAGGCCCATCGGCATCCCCTCGTAGCGTGATGTGAGGAGAAAGATGTCCGCGGCGCGCAGAACCGCATCCTTCTCATCCCCGTATACAGGGCCGCGAACGGCAACGACGTCTGAAAGCCCCGCGGCCTGTAGCTTTTTCTCCATCTCGTTTGAGAAGCCGTTGACGGAGTTGCCGTAAATCGAGAGATGGAAGCGCGGTGAATCCGCGCAAGCATTCAACGGAGTAAGCGCTTCGAGGAGGACGTCCAACCCCTTTTGATGGGGCTCCACTCTGCCAACGAACACAATTTCGGGCACGTCGCCATGCCACGACTCCCGATGAGGGCGCTCCTTGGGCACCTCTATGCCGTTCGGCTCGATGAAGCTGTTCCGGTTCCATTTCTCACCGGACTCATCGCGTTCCTTCTCGGTAAGGTAGTGGATCGCAGCGGCGCCTTGAGCGAAACGGTTGTAGAAAACGGCGTTGCAGATTCGTTTCTTAAAGGTTTTCTTCCCCTGGTCTCCGCTCGTGAGGGCGCAGTGCGGCTCAATCACATATGGTATACCCGAAGACAGCACGCCCAAGAGGGTCGCGTTGGGATGAAACGCATAAAAACCCTCAAAAACGATTAGGTCAGGGCGCCAGATTCGACTTGTGAAATCTTCAATGTCGAAAGCAAAGTCGTTAGGGTTCCTGTAGAAGGGAAGGCCCCTCCATTCTACGCGCTCGACAGGTCTCATGTTATACCAGACAACCTCTTCGAGTTCGGATAAGGCCCCGATCAGTGCAGGCACACAGTACGTAGGGCCCGCGAAGCCCTCAAACTCAAGGTTCGAGAGAAATAGAATCCTCATTCAGCCTCAATCCTAAATCCTTTTAAGCACCGCGTGCGTCAGCTGCCAGAACAGACAATACGCGGAATAGACTGGGTTTATCTTCTCCACTTTTCGGTAGGCGTTCCACGTGCGGGAAACTGCACGGAATTTATTAGCGGAGCGGGAGCCGCCATGTTTCCTGTTCTTTGCAAGCACCTCGTCGAGGCCGCCGGCTGGAACGCCGCTCTTGAGGACCTGGAGCCAGACGACCATGTCTTCAGGGAAATCGAACGAATCTCCGAAATCGGGACAAACGAGAAGACTCAGGGGTATTTTCGAGAGGTCGAACGCGATGGTATGGCTGCAGGTCACGGTGTTCTTGAGAAAACCGTCGTAGTCGATGCTCTTGGGTACGTGTACGTAATTCCTATGCTGTCCGTCAGACTCAATGGTCTCGTACGAGGTGAAGCACATCCCCAGACCACAATCCCGCATGTACGCAAGCTGGTGATCAAGTTTATCCGGAAGCCATGCGTCATCGGCGTCCATGAACGCGACGAAATCGCCGGAAACGTGTTCGATACCGGTATTGCGCGACTTAGCCGCACCAACGTTGTGCTCGTTGGGATGAACCGAGATTCGACGATCCTTGTTCTCGTATTCCTTCGCAAGTCGAAGAGATGCGTCCGAAGAACAATCTTCGACCACGATGAGCTCCCAGTTCTTATAGGACTGAGAAAGAACGGAGTCGAAGGTCTCGACAAGATACGGCTCAGCATTGTAGAGGGGCATAATGATGGAAACCAGGGGAGAATCGGTCATACGTTACTTCCCCCTCCTCATTGCCTTGAACGTTTTTACGAACACGCGGGTATCCAACCCGAGCGACTGATGGCGCACATAAAAGAGCTCACGTGCTTGCCTCTGACCACTTCTCCACGTGGATTCGTTGCGGTCAGTCGCAGCCCACCAACCGGTGATGCCAGGCTTACATGCGAGCACCTCATCGCGTGCATCGCCGTATTCATACGTTTCCTCAAGTGTTACGGGACGAGGGCCAATGACGGATAAATCACCCGAGAGAACGTTAATGAATTGAGGAAGTTCGTCCAACGAAGTGCGGCGAAGAAAGCGGCCTACACGCGTGATTCGGGGATCATCGTCAACCTTCTGTTCGCGCTGCCATTTCGCCAGCTGATCGGGAGTCATGTATTTCTCAGGGTGCTCGTGTGCGTCAGAGACCATGGTGCGGAGTTTGAAGATATAGATAGTCTTTCCACCCTTACCAACTCGCTTTTGACGGAAGAACGGCTTTCCGGGAGAGTCAATCTCAATGGCGACGCATGCTGCTACAACGGGGATGGCCAACACCGCGCAGACCGCAGCAGAAAAAACGATGTCGAAAGCTCGCTTGAAGGCAAAATAGGCAGGCCCACCTTTCTTGGGGGCGGCAGCCTTGGGATCTGCGGCGGGAGCCCTATAGCTTCCCGGCGCCACGAAACCTTGCGCCGGAGCAGGATTCTCCACGGGGAGAGGAAATTCCGTAGCAACAGGAGTCTGAGAGTCTGCCCGCCAATCCCCAACTTGACCAATCAACGCCGCATCCACGGGCACATCCTTTACTTATTCTGTTTTATCTGACACGTTCTCTTCCAAGATTTCGTCCCCGGGTCGGGGATCCTCCCTGTCCTTTGCGGAAATCGCCAGCAGCTAGGCGATCGCCTTTTTAAGATTGCGCATGACGCGCTGCTCGTTGGAAAGCACTGCGATGCCAACGCGGGTGGTTACGCGTCGGCCGCACAGATCGAGCTCTAAATAAGCAGTGCTCTTGCGTCTGTTTATGGTTTTGATAAGGCCTTCGTGGCCCAGCAACGGACCTGCCGTCACTACGACCTTGTCACCGTCTTTTAGGGCCTCGCTCATGGGCACCACGCGGTCTCCCCTATGCGTAAAGCCACCAATAAGCTGAACCTCTTCTTTTGCCAGCGGCACAAACTGACCATCCTGGGCAAGCACCCGGGCAAAATCGTCCATGCGCAGCAGATACTGTTGCACGGTGCGGGGATCTGCCGTATCGCAGATGAGATAACCGGGAAAGAGTGGCTTGGTCGTTTTGACCCATTCGCCGTGTACCTTAATCTCGGTTTGAAATTGGGGATAAAAGAGCTCCTGCATGGCGCTCGCCGGCACCATGTGCTCGATGCGCTCGCGCATTACGTCTTCGCGACCGTTAATGACCTGGATTACATACCACACAAGCACCACCCCCTTGCTGTCTTACGTGTGGCTCGCGGGGTTTGGGTATGGCTTCGCCAGGGCGCTTGTGCGCGAAGGCGCTCCATATTCAAACCCTGAGCCCAGTTAGACAAGCACGTGGCTCTGCCCCACCGTGAACGGTATGTATATGCGCAGTTGCTAGAGTCGCGGATGTGTATCGCAAAAATGACCGCGACCCCAGCTGGCTGCGTGCGAACCAGTCAAGCGGGTACAAAACTGGACCGCACGCAAACAGCTGTAGGACTGCTGTGGTTTGCCAAAACAACCAATTACACTGCCGAAAGAGAACTTATAAATAGCCGCAAAACAAGTGCAAAATCGCGCATGGCAATCGATATTGGAGCTCGTGGTGTTTCTGGCACCGCCGTTACGGCCGGATGCTGATCGACCCCGTGCTATGTGGCCTGTTAGAGCCGTGAGCACAGCTGAACTCATGTAACGTTAGGTATCCTAGCACAAGCTGATAGTGAAACTGATTTGGGTTGTGTCGGACAACATATGCGACAAATCCGTGCTTGGGGGGGGTGTTTGCCTAAGTTGTTCACGTTGACGCAGGTTAATGGGGTGTTGTAACGGGCGCCCGAGTAAATGCAGGCAAACCTCGGCTTTAATACGCAAAAGGATTTACGTGGTGCTTACGAATAATGTACAGAACTGGGAAATTAATTGCACAACATTTTGCGGGCGTGTGGGCATGGGCGTTGCATTGTGAAGATGCTCATCGCACACTAGGCACGCCCGGCTACAGATTAAACGCATTTTGAGGCGGCTTGTTGGACAACTACTGCAGACGGCAAACTTGAACAGGAAAGCAACTTGCAAATTTTGCAAAAATGCAGTTCAGGCCGTTAAAAATCATATGCAAATAAAAAAAGGCCACTCAATTGAGTGGCCTTACATTCACAATGGTGGAGACGAGGGGGATCGAACCCCTGACCTCTTGACTGCCAGTCAAGCGCTCTCCCAGCTGAGCTACGCCCCCGTGACGAGGTAGTAGTATAGGGGAAGACCTTCTTTGATGCAAGGACTTTTTTGGGTTGTTGGGGTGACTTACGGGATTTTTGGGACTGGCCTTAAAATTTCACCCTGGCCTTCGGCCAGTGCGCAATTTTAAGGCCAGTCCCAAAAATCCCTGCTCCGTCCCGATAAAACCCTCACGCGAATAGGAATCCGATTGCGGTTCCTTGGTGGACGGTTATGTTGGCTGTTGTTCTTACTATGTTGCTGATGCCCGTGTCCGCCAACAGGCCCAGGGGGCTGTGGTCTAGCTCCCATTCTAGGCCGTGTTCGCTTACCTTGGTGTTGGGGACAATGGCGATGATGGAGAATGTCTTGCCTTCGGCACCTTCGATAGCCCACGATTCGCCTCTGTGCAGAATGCGGGCCGTGGTCTCGTCCTCGACAATCCAGACGGGGGCCTCTTTGTAGCTGGCTAGTAGACCTAGGACGCTTAGGGCCATGTCCGGGCGGCCGCCCGTGGCGCAAGTCGCCACCACTTCGGCACCTGGCCAGCGGCGACGGACGGAATCGAGGGCCAGTGCTAAATCGGTATAGTCCTTGTACGGGTCGTGGCGCTCTACCTCAAAGGCTTCGGTGGCATCGACCAACGCACGACCCGCATCGCTCACCGTGTCGGCATCCCCCACATAAACGTCGCAGCCCAGACCGGCGCCCAGCAGCGCGTCGAGTCCGCGGTCCACGGCGACAACGTGATCGCACTCCCCTGCTAACCTACGCAATAGATCCTCGCTCGCCAACACGGGCGAGCCACAGACTATTAGTACTTTGCAAGCCACAGACCTCGCCTATCCCTCAAACGAAAGCACGCGAGCCAAATCCAGCTCCTCGTAGCTGTCGATAAAGATATCGCAGTTGGCGCGCATGTCGTCGCGCTTCATGCGGCCGTGCGGGTCATAAATACCCACACGTTTAAAGCCGGCGGTCCCAGAGCTCTTAAGGCCAAAGACCGCGTCCTCAAACACCCACGCGCGCTCAAACTTGCACCCATGGCGCTCCTCCAGGCGGCGCAGCGCCAGCTCGTACACATCGGGGAACTGCTTGGAACGTCCTGCCTCACCCGTCGTGTTAACAAACTCCATGTAAGCGTCGAGCCCGGCTCCAGCGAGCGCGGACTGCACCAGCGCGGCCGGCGTGGACGTGGCCACGCACATGGCAATACCGGCCTCCTGGGCCTGCTTCAAAAATGCAAGGAGACCCTCGCGTGGCGGCACCTTAGAATAGCCATCGATCAGAATGTCGCTCAGCTCGCGATACAGTTCCTCGCCATTCGCTCCAATGCCCCAGGTGTCGTGGTAGGCCTGGCACTCATCCTCGAGCGACAAATGCTCAAACTGGGCAAAATCGTCGACCGTCACGTCAATACCGTGGCGGTGCAATAACTCGGGCTGGGCATAGGCCCAAACGGGGGTGCTATTAACCAGTGTGCCGTCGCAATCGAAAATAAAAGCGACATTGTGAGCGGCGGTCTGGGACATAAACATACCTTTCGATGTCAAATGGTAAACAACCTGCTAAAAACGTTTTACCAAACGTTAATCTACTAGTCTAGAAACCCTATTTGATAAAACTGTCAAGAGTTTTACCATCGCAATTCTGCCAGTGGTATAAACATGGCGCTCGCCGATTAAACGCCGCCGCAAATCCACTTTTCTCCATAAAAGTAACGAACAGGTGTTATCGTATTTCGTGCCGAAAGTTCCACCGAGCACGCGAGGTGGAACGAATCATAGAACTATCGCCGTCCCCTCGATTCGTGCAGCCTTGGACCTTTCGCATCTAGTCACCAAGGCAACACGCTGCCGCGTCATGATGGGATCAAACGTGAGCGATACAAAGCTAAAGCCAGCAACCAAAAAGCCTGCTACCCGTAAAGCCGCCCCGCACGCACCGGAGCTCTCTAAGGACGATGTCTACCTGTTTGGCATTGGCATGTGGGAGCGCAGCTGGGAAAAGATGGGCGCGCACCCCGACACGCAGAACCGTACGCGCGGCTGGCGCTTTTGCGTTTGGGCGCCCGATGTAAAGAGCGTGCATGTCATTGGCGAATTTAACGACTGGGATGAAGAAGCCAACCCGTTGGTGCCCGTGCATACGAGCGCTATTTGGGAAGGCTTTATTCCTGGCGCCGAGCAGGGCCAACTCTATAAATATCTCATCGAGACCAACGAGGGCGAAAAGCTCTACAAGGCCGATCCGTATGCCTTTAAGGCCGAGTGCCCTCCGGGTACTGCGAGCGTGCTGTGGACACTCGACGGCTATAAGTGGAACGATGCCGCGTGGCTCAAGCGCCGCGCTGACCACAACCACATGTCGCAGCCGCTCAACATCTACGAGGTACATATCGGATCGTGGAAGCGCCACGGCGATACGCCGCAGGGCGAGCCGGACGAGTACGGCAACTACCCAGGCCCCATGGACCCCTTCCCCGCACAGCGCGGCGAGTTTTACACCTACGACGATCTGTCGGTAGAGCTCGTGGACTACGTGCGCGACATGGGCTACACGCATATCGAGGTCATGCCGCTCATGGAGCATCCCTTCGATGGCTCCTGGGGCTATCAGACGACCGGCTACTATGCCGCCACGTCGCGCTACGGCAACCCGCAGCAGCTCATGCACTTTATCGATGCGTGCCACGAGGCAGGCATTGGCGTGATCATGGACTGGGTACCCGGCGGTTTTTGCGCCGACTCCCACGGCCTTGCCACCTTTAACGGCCACATGCTGTTTGAGCACGAGATTCACCCCAACTGGGGAACGCACAAGTTTGACTTCGCCCGCGGCGAGGTCCGCTCCTTCCTGGTCTCCAACGTGCTGTATTGGCTCGAGAACTTCCATGTTGACGGCATTCGCATGGACGGCGTGTCCAGCATGCTGTACCTCAACTTTGGCATCGACGATCCCGGCCAAAAGAAGTTCAACAAATACGGTACCGAGGAGGACCTGGACGCCAGCGCGTTTATCCGCCAGGTCAACTGCGCCGTGGAGGCCCACTTCCCTGACGTGATGATGATGGCCGAGGAGTCCACCGCGTGGCCGCTCGTGACCTATCCGCCGCAGGACGGCGGCCTGGGCTTCCACTACAAGTGGGACATGGGCTGGATGAACGACACCCTGCACTACATGCAGACCGATTTTCCGTGGCGCCCCGGCAACCACGGGCTGCTCACGTTCTCCATCATGTACGCCTTTACCGAGAACTTTATTTGCCCGCTGAGCCACGACGAGGTCGTCCACGGCAAGTGCTCGCTCATCGGCCGCATGCCGGGCGACTGGTGGCGCCAGTTTGCCGGCCTGCGCACGCTGGCTTTCTACCAGATGACGCACCCCGGCGCCAAGCTCAACTTTATGGGCAACGAGATCGGCCAGTTTATTGAGTGGCGCTACTACGAGTCCATCCAGTGGTTCCTAACCGAGGAGTACGAGACCCACCGTCATCATCAGGCGTTTATCAAGGCGCTCAACCACCTGTACACCGCCGAGCCCGCCCTGTACGAGCGCGGCTACAACGACGACGGCTTTACCTGGATCGACGCGGACAACTCCAAGCAGTCCATCGTGAGCTTTGTGCGCCAGGGCGAGGACGTCGATGACGACCTGGTGATCCTGATCAACTTTGATCCGGCAAGCTACGAGAGCTTCCGTGTGGGCGTGCCGCGCGAGGGTGACTGGGAGGTCATCTTCGATTCCGACCGTCCCGAGTTCGGTGGCAGCGGATACGCCGGTGAGGAGCCCTACACCTGCTCGAGCGAGCCCTATCCCTGGAACGGGCAGATGGACTCCATCGAGATTAAGGTGCCCGGCCTGGCAGGGGTGGTGCTTAAGCGCCGCGGTCCCAGCAGCTATAAGCCGCCCGTGGTCGAGGAGCCCAAGGCTGCGCCCAAAAAGCGTATGTCTTCGGTGAAGCCCAAGCCTGCGGCTGCCAAGAAGGCTCCGGCTAAGGCCAAGGCTACGACGACCAAGGCCAAGGCTGCCGCAAAGCCCGCTGCTAAGGCCGCAGCCAAGAAACCGGCTGCCAAAAAGGCCGCTACCAAGGCCAAGTCTGCTTCTGTTAAGCCGTCTGCCAAGGATGCGTAACAAAACCGTTACAGCTGTAATTACCCGCCCCGACGAGGCGTAGGATACAAGTCATAACCGTTCCGGGAGAAACATCCCCGGGGGAAAGGAACGTATGAATAAGATCTTCGACAACAAGCAGGAGTTTACCGAGCTCTATCGCGATGCCGTCATGAGCATCAGCGGCAAGAGCGTCGAGGCCGCGAGCGACCTGGACCGCTTCAACGCCCTGGCCAAGCTCGTGGCCGAGAAGGCGCGCACCGTTGCCACCAAGAGCGACGCCCGTGTGACCGCCGAGGGCAAGAAGCGCGTGTACTACTTCTCGATCGAGTTTTTGATCGGCCGACTGCTCGACAACTACCTGCTCAACTTTGGCGTGCGCGACATGGTCGCCGAGGCGCTCGACGACATGGGCTTTGACCTGTCCGTCATCGAGAACCAGGAGCCCGATCCGGCGCTGGGCAACGGTGGCCTGGGCCGTCTGGCTGCATGCTTCCTGGATTCCATGGCAGCCGAGGGCATTGCCGGCTACGGTAACGGCATGCGCTACCGCTACGGCCTGTTTAAGCAGGAGATCGTTAACGGCAGCCAGGTCGAGACCACCGACGAGTGGCTCACCCACGGTTATCCCTGGGAGGTCCGTCGTCAGGACAAGGCCGTGACCATTAAGTTTGGTGGCCGCGTCGAGGGCTTTGAGGAGGACGGCCGTACATTCTACCGCACGGTGGACACGCAGGACATCCTGGCCGTCCCCTACGACATCCCCGTTGTGGGCTATGCCGGCGAGACCGTCAACAAGCTGCGCGTCTGGGCCGCCGAGCCGGTCGAGGAGCACTTTGACCTGGAGGCCTTCAACCGCGGCGACTATGCTCTGGCCGATGCCGAGCGCGCTGAGGCCGAGGCCATCAGCGCCATTCTCTACCCCAACGACGCCGGCGAGCACGGCCGTCTGCTGCGCCTGAAGCAGGAGTACCTCTTTGTTTCGGCCGGCATCTACAGCCTGCTCGACACCTTTGAGAAGGAGCACGGCGCGAACTGGGAGTTGCTGCCGCAGTTTGTAGCCATCCACACCAACGATACCCACCCCGCCATGTGCGGCCCCGAGCTCATGCGTATCCTCATCGACGAGAAGAAGCTCGAGTGGGATGACGCCTGGAACATCGTGACGCAGGTCGTGAGCTACACCAACCACACCATCCTGCCCGAGGCCTTGGAGAAGTGGCCTATCGGCACGTTCTCCAAGCTCCTCCCCCGCGTGTACCAGATCATCGACGAGATCAGCCGTCGTTGGCACGAGTCGTTCGACACCACGAAGGAGGGCTGGCAGGAGCGTCTGCGCCAGACCGCCATCCTGTGGGACGGCGAGATTCGCATGGCCAACCTGTCTGTGATCTGCAGCCACAGCGTCAACGGCGTTGCCAAGATCCACTCCGACATCATCAAGAACATCGTGCTCAAAGACTTCTATGCCCTCACGCCCGAGAAGTTCAACAACAAGACCAACGGCATCTCGCACCGTCGCTTCTTTGCCGAGGCCAACCCCACCTATGCCAAGCTCGTGACCGAGGCCATTGGCGATGGCTGGCTCAAGGACGCCTTTGAGCTGGAGAAGCTTAAAAGTTTCCAGAACGACACCGAGTTCCTGAAGGCCGTTGGTGCCTCCAAGCGCGCCAACAAGGAGCGTCTGGCCGCCTACGTCAAGGCCGAGACCGGTCTGGTTATTGACCCCAACACCGTCTTCGATGTCCAGGTAAAGCGCTTCCACGCCTATAAGCGCCAGCTCATGAACATCATGAAGGTGATGGACATCTACAACCGTCGCATCGCCGATCCTAACTTCCACGTGACGCCGACGACCTTCATCTTTAGCGGCAAGGCTGCCTCGAGCTACACCTTTGCCAAGGAGACCATCCGCCTCATTAACTCCGTTGCCGACGTCATCAACAACGATGCCCGCGTCAACGAGGTCATGAAGGTCTGCTTTATCCCCAACTTCCGTGTGAGCAACGCTCAGCTCATCTACCCGGCCGCCGAGATCTCGGAGCAGATCTCCACGGCCGGCAAGGAGGCCTCGGGCACGTCCAACATGAAGCTCATGATGAACGGCGCCATTACGCTGGGCACCCTCGACGGCGCCAACATCGAGATCGCCGACCTGGCCGGCCGTGAGAACGAGGCCATCTTTGGCCTGACCGCTCCCGAGGTCGAGCAGCTCTGGGCATCCAACAACTACTTTGCGTGGGATACCCTCAACGGCGACCGCGAGCGTCTGGGCCGCGTGATGGACGAGCTCAAGGACAACACGTTTGCGGGTCTTTCGGGCAACTTCGAGAGCATCTACAACGAGCTCATGAACAACAACGACCCCGACCTGGTCATGGCTGACTTCCGTAGCTACGTTGATGCATGGGAGAACCTCACGGGCAGCTACGGCGACCAGGAGACCTGGAACCGCAAGGCCCTGCTCAACACCGCCTCGAGTGGCTGGTTCTCGTCCGACCGCACCATTCGCGAGTATCGCGACGAGATCTGGCACGCATAAAGCGCGCGAGCTCCCTTTGCCGCACGGCATTACTCGACGGGCGTGACAGTGCGCCGCGCCCGTCGCTAATGGGTTAGGAACATCGATGACAGAAGGAGAAATCGATGAGTAAGAAAGAATGCATCGCGATGCTCCTCGCAGGAGGACAGGGCAGCCGATTGGGGGCACTCACCCAAAAGATCGCCAAGCCGGCGGTTAGCTTTGGTGGCAAGTTCCGCATTATCGACTTTTCGCTGTCCAACTGCTCCAACTCGGGCATCGACACGGTGGGCGTTCTGACGCAGTACCGTCCCT
Organism: uncultured Collinsella sp.; assembly: GCA_937966215.1. Taxonomy (GTDB): domain Bacteria; phylum Actinomycetota; class Coriobacteriia; order Coriobacteriales; family Coriobacteriaceae; genus Collinsella. Next base: position 87,140 of record CALCKK010000039.1, read on the forward strand.
ACCTGCTGCATGCCTACGTGGGCTCCGGCGAGGCGTGGGATCTGGACAGCCGCGACGGCGGCGTGTCGATCCTGCCGCCGTACGAGACGCAGACCGGCGGCGCCTGGTATGCGGGCACGGCCGACGCCATCACGCAGAACCTCGACTACATTAAGGCCAACGACCCCGAGTATGTCCTGATTCTTTCCGGCGACCACCTGTATCGCATGGACTACCGCAAGATGCTCAAGACGCACATCGAGAACAATGCCGACCTCACGGTGAGCGTTATGCCCGTGCCGTGGGAGGAGGCCAGCCGCTTTGGCATCCTGACCACCGACCCCGAGGATGGCCGCATCACCAAGTTTACCGAGAAGCCCGAGAAGCCCGATTCGAACCTCGCCTCCATGGGCATCTACATCTTCTCGGCCGACGTACTGATCAAGGCGCTCGAGGAGGATGCTCTGGACCAGCGCTCGAGCCACGACTTTGGCAAGGACATCATCCCCAAGCTGCTCGGCGAGGACAAGCGCCTGTACAGCTACGAGTTCCACGGCTTTTGGAAGGACGTCGGCACCATCGCCAGCTTCCACGAGACCTCGATGGACCTGCTGGGCAACAACCCCGAGTTCGACCTCTTTGACAAGAGCTTCCCCATCATGTCCAACGTCACCACGCGTCCGCCGCACTACATTGGCCCGGACGGCCGCCTGGACGACTGCCTGGTCTCCAATGGCTGCAAGATCTACGGCACCGCTCGCCACTCGATCCTTTCGACCGATGTCATCATCGAGGAGCGCGCCGTGGTCGAGGACTCCGTGCTGCTGCCGGGTGCGCACGTTAAGAGCGGTGCGCACATCTGCCGCGCAATTTTGGGCGAGAACTCCACGGTCGAAGAGGGCGTGAAGCTCGGCTCTGTCGATACCACCAAGGATACGGCCGTCGTTGGAAATGACGTCGTTATCGGGAAGGGGGAATGATCCGATGATCAATCGCAAGGCCATCGGTTACATCACCGCTAACTACTCTTCGACCTACGGCAGCGTCCTGCTCAAGGACCGCCCCATCGCGTCTGTCCCGTTTTTGGGCCGCTACCGCCTGATCGACTTTCCGCTGTCCAACATGATGAATGCCGGCATTAAGACCGTCGGCGTCGTCATGCCGGGCAACTACCGCTCCCTGATCGACCACGTCGGATCGGGCAAGGACTGGGGCCTCGACCGCAAGAAGGGCGGCCTGTTCATGGTCCCCGGCAACGCGTATGGCACCACCAAGGGCGGCATGCGCTTCCTGCTGCGTGACATCATCTCCAACAAGACGTTGTTCCAGCGTTCGGAAATGCCCTACGTGGTTATGATGGGCACCAACATCGTGTTCAACCTGGACCTCAACACCATCATCGAGGCGCACGAGAACTCCGGCGCCCAGATGACCGTGGTGTACTGCAAGGCCACGCGCAACATCGAGGACGAGACCAAGCTCGACATTAACGAGAACGGCCGCCTGACCGGCGTAAGCACCGGCGTGGCGTACGGCGATAACGCGTCCATGGACTGCTGCATCATCAACCGCCAGACGCTGCTCGAGATCATCGACCATTACCAGGCCGCCGACTACCTGGACCTGCTCGAGGCACTCCAGGGCGACTTTGGCAACATCGACGTGTGCAGCTATGAGTACAAGGGCGAGGTCGTGGGCGTGTTTAGCGAGAAGTCGCTGTACCGCCGCAGCATGGACCTGCTTGACCCCGCTCAGGCCGACCAGCTCTTCGTTCCCGAGCGCCCGATCCTGACCAAGGCCCACGACGTGCCGCCTTCGCGCTACGCGACCGGTAGCCACGCCTGCAACTCGATCATCTCGGCCGGCTGCATCATCAAGGGCACCGTGCGCAACTCGATCCTGTCGCGCGGCGTCGTGGTCGAGGAAGGCGCCTCGGTGACCAACTCGATCATCAACCAGAGCTGCATCATCAAGAGCGGCGCACGCGTCGAGAACGCCATCCTGGACAAGAACAACGTGGTTCCCACCAACACCGAGCTTCGCGGTACACCCGAGAACATCCTGGTGCTGGGCAAGGCCCCGTTAACTTCCGATACCACCATCGTGCGCTAAAGTTGGCACCGCAACATCGCTCGTAACATGCAGAATAGCCGCCCGGTTCGCGCCTGGCGGCTATTCTCGAATAACAACATGGGAGACAATATGGCAGATTCCAGCAAAAAGATGCAGATCGTGTTTGCCTCGGCCGAGTGCGCACCGTTTGTTAAGACCGGTGGCCTGGGTGACGTGGCGGGCTCGCTGCCTGCGGCGCTTGTGCGCGCCGGCGCCGAGGTTATCGTGATGGTGCCCAAGTACGCCACCATCAAGGACGAGTACAAGGCGCAGATGGAGCACTTCTCCGATTTTTACGTGAGCCTGGGCTGGCGCAACGAGTACTGTGGGCTGGAGAAGCTCGAGCACGACGGCGTCACCTATATGTTCATCGACAACGAGCGCTACTTTGCACGCGACTATCCGTACGGCTTCTTTGACGACGGTGAGCGCTTTGCGTTCTTCTCCAAGGCCATCACCGAGAGCCTGCAGCACCTGCCGGCCGGCTTTGAGTGCGACATCCTGCACTGCAATGACTGGCAGACGGCGCTGGCGCCAGTGTTCTTGCGCGAGTTTTACCAGGGCCTGCCGCTGTATGACCGCGTCAAGACCGTGTTCTCGATCCACAACGTGGCGTTCCAGGGCCAGTTTAGCGACACCGTGATGGAGGATATCCTGGGCGTGGCGCACATTCCGGCGGCCGCCTCGCAGCTGCGTTGCGACGCCTGCAGCATCAACTACATGCTGGGCGCCCTGCGCTATGCCGACGCCATCACCACGGTGAGCCCCACCTATGCCAACGAGATCCAGACGCCCGAGTTTGGCGAGGGCCTGGACGGCGTGCTGCGCGAGCGCTCCTATGCGCTGCAGGGCATTTTGAATGGCATTGACGTGGCGGGCTTTGACCCGGCGACCGACAAGCGCATTGCCGCCAACTACACCGTGGAGGACCGTTCTGGTAAGGCCGTATGCAAGGCCAAACTGCAGGAAGAGCTGGGGCTCGAGGTTCGCGACGACCGTCCGCTTATGGTCATGGTCACGCGCCTGACGCGCCAGAAGGGCATGGACCTGGTCATGTACGCGCTCGACCGCATTCTGGCCGGCGGCGTGCAGGTGGCGGTGCTGGGCACCGGCGACCGCGACTACGAGGACGGTCTGCGCTACTTCCAGGACAAGTACCCCGGTACCATGGCCGCACGCATCGAGTTCGATCCTGCGCTGTCGCAGCGCATGTATGCCGCCGCCGACATGTTCCTAATGCCTTCGAAGTTTGAGCCCTGCGGCCTGTCGCAGATCATCGCCATGCGCTACGGCACCCTGCCGATTGTTCGCGAGACTGGCGGTCTGAAGGACACGGTGATTCCGTATAACGAGTTTACCGGCGAAGGCACGGGCTTCTCGTTTACCAACTTTAACGGCGACGAGATGGGCGACGCCGTGTTCCGCGCGGCGCGTCTGTTCTGGGATAACCGCGACGCCTGGAACCAGCTGGTAACGCAGGCCATGAGCCAGGACTTTAGCTGGACGCGCTCGGCTGACAAGTATCTGGACCTGTACTTCTTTATGCATCCGGAGATTGAGAGGCCGGCGACTGTTGTCGACGAGCCTGAGGCTGTTGCTGAGCCGGTGGCAGTTGAGGAGCCCAAGGCCGAGGAGAAGCCGGTTGAGGCCGAGCCCGTTAAGGCCGAGCCCGAGGTGAAGGCTGAGGCTGCTCCTGAGGCAAAGTCCGAGGTCATGCCGGCTGCAAAGCCTGCAGCTAAGAAGACCACGACTCATAAGACGATGGCCAAGAAGGCCACTGCGACCACGAAGGCCGCTGCGAGCAAGACCACCGCTGCCAAGACAACGACCGCGCGCAAGCGCACCACCACAGCTGCCAAGAAGGCCGACGAAGCCGAGGCTGCTCCCGAGGTAAAGGCTGGGGCCGCCGCTGAGGCTAAGCCTGCGGCAAAGGCACCGGCCAAGACCGCTGCGAAGAAGACGACCGCGACCGCCAAGAAAGCAACAGCAGCCAAGAAGACCACGGCAACGAAGTCGACGACTACGAAGGCCGCTACGACCAAGGCAGCCGCAAAGCCGGCCTCCAAGGTTGAGGAGACGTCCGCCGAGTCCAAGGCCGAGGCAACCGTCGAGGCCAAGCCGGCCGCCAAGGCCACCACGCGCAAGCGCACTACGACGACGGCCAAGAAGACCACAACCAAGGCCGCTGCTCCCAAGGCGGAGGCTAAGGTCGAGGCCAAGCCCGCAGTAAAGGCCAAGCCGATACCGAAGGCATCCGAGGCCAAGTCCGCTGCCGTCAAAGAGGAGCCCAAGGCCGAGGTAAAGGCCAAGCCCGAGCCCGCCAAGAAGGCCCCGGTCTCCCCCGTCGCCGCGACCGAGGAAAAGGCTCCGACCAAGAAGACCTCCGTCCGCAAGGCAACGGCCACCCGCAAGCGCCGCTAGTACGCAGACGATTCAAAACCTCATCAAACCCTAAGCAAGGGGCGCTCCAACTGGGTGCCCCTTCTCTGTAGGTAGTGGTAAAACGATTTTCTAGGACAACCGTTCGCCGATGGTAAACGGATGTTGTTTATACAGCCTGTGTACAACAGATATACTTACAACTTGTGCGTAAAGCCATGGCCCGCAGGCCGTGATTCTATTGAACTGGACCGTATTATGAGATTGATACACAACAGCCGTCTTCCGCAGTTTCGCACTCCGTTTGGCGCTGTGACCACTGGAACTACCCTTTCGCTCTCCGTGATTCTGGAGGATGCCGACCCCAACCAGGCAACGCTTACGCTGCGCACCTGGGTCGATGAGATCGGTGAGTCTCGGTATCCCATGACGCACGAGGGCGACGGCATTTATACCGTAGAGCTTGAGTGTACCGAGTCCTGTCTTATCTGGTACAGCTTTATCTGCAATATCGAGGGCCAGCCCGAGGTCCGCTTGGGCGCACCGCAGGGTCGCACCGGTGGCGAGGGCGTAACTTACGACTACGCCGAGGTGCCGTCCTTCCAGATTACCGTCTATAAGCACCGCGAAGTGCGTCCCGAGTGGTACGAGCGTGGCATGGTCTACCAGATCTTTCCCGATCGCTACGCCCGAGATGAAAACTGGCGCGAGCGCACGCTGGCCGAGGTCGAAAAACCACGCAACGGAATCCAGCGCCGCATGGTCGAGGACTGGAACGAGCCGCCCGTGTACGAGCGCGCCGAAGACGGCTCCATCAAGACCTGGGACTTCTACGGCGGGTCGCTCAAGGGCATCCAGGAAGACCTGCCTCGCATCGCCGAGCTGGGCTTTACAGCCATCTACCTCAACCCCATTTTTGAAGCCGCGAGCAACCACCGCTACGACACGGCCGACTACACCAAGATCGACCCGATCCTGGGCACTGAGCAGGACTTTACCGAGCTGTGCCAGGCGGCCGAGAAGCTGGGCATCTCCATCATTCTGGACGGCGTCTTTAACCATACGGGTGACGACTCGATCTATTTCAACCGCTACGGCAACTACCCCGGCGTGGGCGCGTGGCAGAGCGAGGATTCGCCATGGCGCGATGCGTTTTATTTCCACGAGGACGGCTCATACGACTGCTGGTGGGGCGTGGGCAACATGCCCGCCATCAATGAGAGCTCTGAGCTGGTACGCGAGCGGCTCCTGGGCAAGGACGGCGTGATCCGTAAATGGCTACGTGCCGGCGCTCATGGCTGGCGCCTAGACGTGGCCGACGAGCTTTCCGATGACTTCCTGGCCGAGATCAAAAAGGCCGTGCTCGCCGAGAAGCCTGATGCACTGTTGCTCGGCGAAGTCTGGGAAGACGCCTCCAACAAGATCAGCTACGGCCATCTGCGCCGCTATCTGCAAGGCTCCGAGCTGGACTCTGCTATGGATTACCCCTTCCGCGACATGGTCATCGGCTTTTTGATGGGCTACAAGAACGCCTACCAGGCAGCCGAGGATATCGAAACCCTGCGCGAGAACTATCCCCGTGAGGCCCTGTCCTGCGCACTTAATCTGCTTTCGAGCCACGACCGTCCGCGCATTATCTCGGTGCTCGGCGGCGGCCCCGACGAGTCGCAGCTGCCCGAGTGCGAGCGCAGCAAATGGCGTCTGGACGAGAACTCGATGGGCCTGGCCAAGAGCCGTTTTTGGCTCGCAACGCTCATGCAGATGACGTTCCCGGGCGTGCCTTCAATTTACTATGGCGATGAGTACGGCCTGGAGGGGCTAACCGATCCGGGCAACCGCCGCACCCTGCCGACCAAGGACCAACTGCACGACTTCGACACGCTGGCTATTGTCAAAAACGCCTCCGCCGTACGCCGCGCACTACCGTTTATGATCGACGGCGAGATCAAGGCTTTCGCGCTCAACGACGAGGTGCTGGCATACAACCGCACGGGCAAGGATGGCGAGTCCGCGACGGTTATCATTAATCGTAGTCTGCGCAATTCGCACCGCGTGACGATTCCGGCGCTCGACGAGTGCGCGAGTGATGTGATCAGCGGTCACGAGTGCGAGATCCACAACGGCACGGTCACGCTCGATTTGTATCCGCTGGGCTCGTCGATCATCTATCACCATGCCGAGCAGCGCTTGCAGGAGCCGCTCGATCACGGCGCGGGCGTTGTGTGCCATATCACCTCGGTACCGACCGATGACGGCAAGCCCGGCACGATCGGCGCACCCACGCGTCGCTTTATCGACCATCTGTCCGCTATGGGCATGCGCTACTGGCAGGTCCTGCCTGTCAACCCAACGGACTTCTTCCGCTCCCCTTACGCCGGGCCTTCGGCCTTTGCGGGCAATATTGACCTGCTGCCCGAGAGCCAAGAGGAGCTGGCGGCCGACTTTGAGACTTGGAAGGCCCGTGGCGGCGAAGATGCCGATCCGCTCTACACCGCGTTTAAACATCGCAACGCCGATTGGCTCGAGAAATACTGCGTCTACATGGCCGTTAAGAAGTACTTTAAGGGCGAGTCGCGCCACGATTGGCCGACGGATGTCGCGCGCTACAACGAGCACCTGATTGACGACAAGCGTTTCCACGACGAGGCAGAGCTGCAGGCGTACATGCAGTACCGCTTTGACCTAGCCTGGTGCGAGCTCATGAACTACGCGCACAAGAAGGGCATCGAGGTCATCGGCGATATCCCGATGTATGTCTCGGACGATTCGGCCGACGCGTGGAGCGAGCCCGAGAACTTCTGGCTGTCCGATACCGGCAAGGCAATCGAGATCTCCGGTGCGCCACCCGACAACTTTGCACCCGAGGGTCAGGTGTGGGGCAACCCGACGTTCCGCTGGGACCACATGAAGCAGAACGGCTACCGCTGGTGGATGGATCGCCTACGTCGTGCGTTCTCGCTCTACGACCGCGTGCGCCTGGATCACTTCCTGGGCTTCCACAGCTACTTTAGCATTCCCGCAGGTAAGGCCTGCGCCGACGGGCGTTGGCTGGCAGGCCCGGGCAAGGACCTTTTCCAGACCGCCTATGACGAGTTGGGGCCGCTCAACTTTATTGCCGAGGACCTGGGCTACCTGACGCCCGGCGTTCGCGCCATGGCTTCGACCTGCGGCTTTCCCGGCATGGACGTGCTGGAGTTTAGCGACTACGACGTCCGCAACGGCGTGCACCCCACGCCGGGCAAGATCCTGTACACCTCGACGCACGATACGTCGACATTGGCCGGTTGGAGCACGCGTTCCTTTGCGGGCGGCGATGAACCAAGCGGTGTTGAGGTGGCGGCCAAGCTGATGAGCGACGCGCTGGCAAGCGACGCTCCCCTGGTGATGATGCCGCTGCAGGATGTCCTGGGGCTGGGCGACGACGCGCGCATGAACGTACCGGGCGTGGCCACGGGCAACTGGACCTGGCAGGCTGACGAGGCCGACGTTGCGGCCGCTGAGGGCAAAACCGCACAGCTCCTGCGCAACACGCATAGATTCTGGGGTGAAGCGTGATAAAACGCCCGATATAGGGTACAGTTACAGACGTTTGAATTTTTGCGGGCAGAGTAATCTGCCCGCTTTGTGCTGAAAAGGAAGTACTATGGCGCGCTACGATTACAAGTGCTCGAGCTGCGGCAACGTGTTTGAGGTTGAGCATCCCATGTCCGAGACTCCAGAGGTCGTGTGCCCGAGCTGCGGTGCCCCGGCGGCCAAGACGTTCTCGGCTAGCGGCATCAAGTTTGAGGGCAGCGGCTTCTACAACACCGACCAGCGAAGCGGCGGCTCCAGCACCAGCGCCACCAACGGCTGCTGCGCCAACTGCCCACACAACCACTAACAGGCAAGTAGCCCCGCTCCCAAATTGACTACTCTGGAGTTGCGCCACGAAAGCGGCCCATTTACTACGTTTGACCCGTATTGGTCGAGCATAGCAGCGTATTTGCAAAAACGGCAAGCCGTCTACCTGCGGTTTTGATTTCACAAAATTCGGCATGGATGAGGACAGCCGGTTTAACGTAGTAAATAACCGCATTTCATGGCGAACGGATCGAAGAGGCACAAAGTAGCTAAAATAGTCCCGTCCCAAATTAGCTGATTTGGGACGGGACTTCGATTTACTGGCGGACCAGCCTGGCGCAGAAGTGGCCGTCGTAGGAGTCGGCGTTTACCGGCACGCTTTGGAAGAGGCCTCGGTCGTTTTGACGTACGGAGACGAGCTTCTTGGCTTGTTCGAACTCGGGTAACTGCAGAATCTGCGCCTCGGAAAGCGGTGCCACGCTAAAGCCGGCACCCTCGGGAGAGCTCAAGAACGCTTCCACGACCTGCATGTTCTCCTCGTCGAAGACCGAGCACGTCGCATAGATGAGCTCGCCGTCGGCAGCCACGCGCACAGCAGCCTCTTTGAGCATCGTCAGCTGCAGCTTGGGCAGCTCAACCGTCACATCCTTTTCGGTCAGGCGCCACGGGATCTCGGGATGACGGCGCATGGTGCCGGTGCCAGAGCACGGCGCATCGATAAAGACCGTGTCGAACTTAACCGGCTCGCCAAGCATGGCATCAAACGATGTGAGCACCTCATCAAGCTCGCAGGCATCACCCGAAACCGTACGAACGCCCTGAATACCAGCCTTATGCAGGCGAGCGAGATTCAGATCGCACTTGCGATCATGCAGATCGAGCGCCGTATGCTGACGCTCATAGCCCGCACGCTTGGCCTGGCACATCATCACATAGGTCTTGGTGCCACGGCCGGCACCAATCTCAAGGCAGCTACCAGGGCGCGTGGCAGCTGTGGCGATAAGCTGGGCGTTAAGGTCCGAGGCCACGGCAGCAGCACGCTCAAATACGCCCGACGCAACCGTAACCTGAGCATCGACCGGAGCATGACAGCCAGGGAACACAGGCGCCACAAACTGCGATAGGTACGGATCAGGTTTGGTTGCAAAGGCGTTCTCGTGCAAAGCGAGCGGCGCGGGCGCCAGATTGCCGGCGAAGCCGAGCGCACCCTCTGGAGTGTCAAACGACGCCATAATGCGAGCGCATAGCCAGCGCGGAAGACCCATCAGGCGCGACAGACGAACCAAGCGTCGCTCGGACTCATCCACGTCGGATGCCGTGGCAAAGTCCTCAACGTTGTCCGCAACCTTGTGCAGCACCGCGTTTGCCAAGCCCACAGCAGACTTAGCACCACTGCGCACCAGCTCAACACCCTGGCTCACGGCAACGCGGCCCGGCGTATGCAGGTAGAGCATCTCGAAGGCCGAGATACGAAGCGCCATGCGAACGCGCGGCGCAACCTTTTTGGGTTTATCGAGAAACTGATCGAGCAGCTCGTCCAAAATACCCTGCGTGGCGGCCACGCCCAGCGCCAAGCGGGCGGCAAAAGCGGAATCGCGCTGGTCAATAGCCTTGGCCGATGCGCGAGAGGACAGCACGTCGCGCGCATACATGCCGCGGCGATCGGCCTCCATCAGTACATCGAGCGCAAGTTTGCGCGCGGGGGACAGCTTGCTCATGACAAAACACCCCACGAAAGATCGGCACCCTGCAGGCCAGCAGCCCAAGCAGAAGCAGTCATAGCACGCTTGCCATCAGGCTTAACCTCAAGCAACTCAACCGAGCCATCGGAAAGGCCAAGGTAAACACGCTTGGCCTTAACGAGAACCTGACCCTCGCCAAGCAACACATCAGCCGCCGCAGCATCGAGCACACGCACGGTCTTGCCGGCAATCACGCAACGAGCAGGCGCGGTATCGGACGAAGCGAGCACATGACGCACGCAATCGAGCGCCGCCATTTGCGGATCCAAGCGCATCTCCTGCTTAGAAATCTTGGCAGCATGGGTAACGAGCGCCTCATCCTGTTCAGTCCACACGGCAGTGCCATCGGCAAGAGAGGGAAGCGTATCGGCAAGCAGTTTGCCGCCGAGCTCAGCGAGCTCCATAGTCAGCGCCTCGGCATGCTTACCGGCAACCGACGTGGAAGCCTGAGCACAATAAGCACCAGTATCCACACCATGCCCAATGCGCATAATGGAAACGCCAGCAACCTCGTCACCAGCAAGAATGGCACGCTGAATGGGAGCGGCGCCACGCCAGCGAGGCAGCAGCGAAGCATGAACATTCACAATACCAAGCGGCGCCATATGCAGCACCTCATCGGGCAAAATGCAACCATAGGCTGCCACGCAGAAAATATCAGCCTGCGCAGCCTTGAGCACCTCAACAACCTCAGGCGTCATACGATTAGCCTCAATGACCGGCAACCCCAGCTCAAGCGCCTTAGCCTTAACAGGAGACGGCTCAAGCTTCTTACCACGCCCACGAACAGCATCAGGACGAGTAACAACAAGCGCAATCTCATTCCCAGCCTCAACAAGCGAAGTCAAAGAAGGCACAGCAAAATCAGGCGTACCCATAAACACAATACGCATAAAAGTTAGTCTCCTCTCAATAACGAGCCGAGACGGCTACAAAAAAGCGTTCCTGGTCGCAAGCGCGCCCAGCCGCAAGAATAGTTCAACAGAAACAAATATACCCAAAAACAAAGAAAGAGCCGCATAAAAGCAGCCCTCCCAAGAAAGCACCTATCAGCGAAGACGCCCCTCCCTGGCCCGACGGCACCCGGGCGAAACGAAGAGCGACAACGTAGTCCCTGGGATGGGGCCCACACATATCGTCCCGCGCGCAGTTTCGCAGCAAAGCGAGAATGTTTGAGCACGGGATGATATGTGTGGGCCCCATCCCAGGGACGGACAATTAACCTACTCCGTCTCGCCCGGTCGAGCGCCGCGGGCCAGGGCGTCCTGGTACTCCTTGACTGCCTTGATCCTCTGCATCGGCTTCAGTCGCTCGAACATGGTGTTGCCGTGCAGGTGATCGATCTCGTGCTGCAGGCACACGCAGAACAGGTCGCCCGTAGCCTCGTAGCGAATCAGGTTTGCGTCCAAGTCGTACGCCTCGACGACGACATGGTCGGGACGCTCGATCTCGCAGCTAATGCCAGGGATGGACAGGCAGCCCTCGCTAAACGGCACCAGATGGTCGCTCTGCTCCACGATCACGGGGTTGATGAGCACGTACGGGTCATAGTCGTTCTTGTCGGTGTAGTCGCAGTCGATGGTGACGAGCTGAATGAGTTCGCCGATCTGCGGGGCAGCCAGACCGCAGCCGCCGTTCTCGAACATCATCTTCTTCATCTTCTCGGCAAGCGCCTCGATCGCCGGGGTAATCTCCTCGATGACGGCGCACTCCTGGCGCAGACGAGGGTCGGGCGACAGTACGATTCCGTTGGCTTCCATGGCCATCCTTTCGGGTTGTTACATCAAATCATAGGCGTCGACGTCAACGCTCACGCTCACGCCGCGCACAGAGCCCACCTCTTTGAGGCAGGCGTCGATATCATCAGAGACATGGTACCCCACGGGCGACTTCACAAGCAGATGGAAGCGGTAACGATCCTTGGCTCTCTCGATTACACACGAAGCCGGACCCAGCACCTGCGGCACGGCACTCCCCGCCCGCAAAAAATCGGGCGCGGCGGCATGCCAGCGGCGCTTAAGAAGCTTTGCAATACGCCCGATGTAGTCCTGCGCGTCGTCTCGGTTCGCCGACCACACCAAGATGTTGACCAGGCGCACAAACGGCGGGTACAGCGCGTCGCGACGCTGGTCCAGGTCGTAGTCGGTAAAGATCGAACGGTCGTGCTCGGCGACGGCGCGAATGACCGGGTCCCCGGGCAGGTAGGTCTGGATGATGACCTCGCCAGGGCGATCGCCACGACCGGCGCGGCCCGCGACCTGCTCCAGCAAATCGTAGGCGCGCTCCCCTGCGCGGAAGTCCGGCAGCTTGAGGGCGAAGTCGGCATTGACCACGCCCACGAGCGTGACCTCGGGAAAGTCGAGACCCTTTGCGATCATTTGGGTGCCCAGCAACACGGCGCAATCGGCCGCATCGAACTGCTCGAGCAACTTTTTGTGTGCATCCTTGCCGCGCGTGGAATCGGCATCCATGCGAATAATGGCGACGTCCTCGGGCAGCATCTGGTGCAGCGCGTCCTCGATCTGCTGAGTGCCCAGCCCCATTTTTGCCAGGTAGCGACTGCCACATTTGGGGCAACGGCTCGTGAGCGCGGGATACGGCTGCACGCGCCAAGACGAACCGCATGTGTGACACTGCAGCGTGTGCGTGCGCTCGTGATACGTAAGCGCGGTGGAGCAGTGGTTGCAGGTGGGGACGCAGCCGCACTCGCGGCACATCAAAAACGGCGCAAAGCCGCGGCGGTTATGCAGCAGCACGGCCTTCTCGCGGCGTTCGACCACGCGATCCAAGCCCTCCATCAAGGGTTTTGAGAACATGGAGCGGCTGCCGTGAGAAAACTCACGGCGCAGGTCGGCAATTCGGACCATGGGAAGCACGGCGTGTCCCGGGCGCTCGGGCATCTCGACACGCGTCCAAGTGGCACCGTTATACGTGCCACGACGGCAGCGGTCGAGGGCCTCGGCCGAGGGCGTGGCGGAGCCCAACACGAGCGGGCAGCGATAGCGCCGCGCCATCTCGGCCGCCACCTCGCGCGCGTGGTAGCGCGGACTGGAGCCCTGCTTGTAACTAGTCTCGTGCTCCTCGTCGATGATGATGAGACCAAGGTCGCTGAGCGGGCAAAAAAGCGCCGAACGAGCTCCCACGACCACACGCGCGGCGCCACTGGCAACCATATCCCACTGGTCCAGGCGCTCGCCGGCCGAAAGCCGCGAATGGAACACGGCGACCGTCTCGCCAAAGCGCGAGCGGAAGCGGCCGACGGTCTGGGCCGTCAGCGAAATCTCGGGCACCAGCACGCAGGCCGAGCGACCGGCTGCGAGCACGCGCTCGATGGCGGAGAGGTAAACCTCGGTTTTGCCGGAGCCGGTGACGCCGTCGACCAGCACCACGTCGCCACGAGCGTCCAGACGGGCGCGCTCAATCTGCGCGAGTGCCTGTTGCTGGCCGTTGGTAAGGGAGACCGGCGCCTTGCCGCTTGCCGAGGACAGCGTGGTCTGCTCGCTGCAGCCACGCCAGGCGCGGCGCTCTTCCACCACCACGACGCCGCGTTTTTCGAGCGACTTGATGGTCGCCGACATACTGTTATAGAGAAGGTTGAGGTCGCGCGTCGTGACAGGACCACACTGGAGCGCCTCGATGAGTTGGCGCTGGCGGACCGCGGTCTTGGGTGGCGTGTAGTCAAAGCCTTCGGGCGTAAGCATCACCCAGCGGTTTTGGATGGGTTTGACGGCTGGACGTTCAACCGTCCACACGCCGTCGTCGCCCTTGACCACACGCGGGCTGCCGCCCGGTGGCAAAAACAGGCGCAGGCACTCGGAAAGCGTTGCGACGTACTCGTGGCTCATCCAACGCGCGATGCGTGCAGCCTCGGCGGTAAAGAGCGGTTTGCTGAGGATAGACTCGATGGGCTTGATGCGCACGGGGTCGAGGGCGTTGTTGCCCGGCAGATCGCCCAGATCAGGCGCAATGTCGACGACATAGCCCGCGGCGGCACGGTTACCAAAGTGGACCAGGACTGTGGATCCGATCTGGACCTCGTTGGCAAGGGACTCGGGGATGCCGTAAGCAAACGGTTCCGACAGCGCACGGGTGGGGATGTCGAGGACCACGCTCGCGTAGGCGGCAGGGGGCTCGGGCGCAGGCTTAGACTGAGCCGAGGCAGCGGCAGGCTTGGGCTTCACCGGAGCTTCCTCCGGTTCCGGCGAACCAAACAGCGACAGTTGTTGAGCCATACACCACCTCTAACGAACGGACCTGAAAGGGGTGGGACAAAATAATCAGTAGAGTTTGTCCCATGGCCGATACGAGTGTCGAGCTCGTTGCGTCACTCGAACATGGGACAAACACTACTGATTATTTTGTCCCAGCAACCCACTCATCGGTACAGAAACAAGAGCCCCGCTCGGGTGAACGGGGCTCGGATACAAACGTTTGCGCAGCGATTACAGCGCCATCGTGCGGGCGCGGTCGATGCGCGCCAGGCAGTCGTCGCGGCCGACGAGCGCCATGGTCTCGCCCAGCGGAGGGCTCACCATGTTGCCGCAGACGGCGACGCGCACGGCCTGGAACACCACGCGCTTCTTGAGGTCCATCTGCTCGGGCAGCGGCTCAAGCGCGGCGTCGATGGCCTCGGCAGTCCACTTGTCCACGCCCTCGAGCGCAGCCTTGGCGGCATCCAGAATGGCGCCCATGCCTTCCTTAGCCAGGCCCTTGTTAACGGATTTCTCGTCATACTCGAGAGTCTCGGCCGTAGCAAAGATGGGAGCGGCGACGGTCACGGCGTCGGTCGGCATCTTGGTGCGCGGCTTGACGATGGCGGCAAGCGCATCAATCCAGTCCTCGCCGTACTCGACGTTGCCCTCGATGAGACCCGCCTCGTGCAGCTTGGGGACCATGATCTCGTCGGCAAACTGGGCGTCGGACATGCCGTTGATGTACTCGGCATTGACCCAGTCAAGCTTCTTGGGGTCGAAGGTCGCCGGGTTCTTGGAGATGCGGTCGAGCGAAAACTTGCTGGCCAGGACATCGCGCGGGATGATCGTGGTCTCGCCGTCGAGCGACCAGCCGAGCAGCGCCAGATAGTTGACGAAGGCGTCGGACAGGTAACCGGCGTCGCGGTACTCCTCCACCGAGGTGGCGCCGTGGCGCTTGGAGAGCTTCTTGCCGTCGGCACCCAAGATCATGGAGATGTGGGCGAACGTAGGCACGGGCGCGCCGAGGGCCTCGTAGACCATGACCTGGCGCGGGGTGTTGGAAAGATGGTCGTCGCCGCGGATGACGTGGGTGATCTTCATCATGGCGTCGTCGACGACGGTCGCGAAGTTGTACGTGGGCGTGCCGTCGGAGCGGAAGATGACAAAGTCGTCGAGCTCCTTGGCGTCGAAGGTCACCTCGCCGTGGACGGCGTCGTGGATACGTACGTCGCCGCGGTCCTCGGGCACCTTGATGCGCAGGACGTAGGACTCGCCGGCCTCGATGCGACGGCGGGCCTCCTCGGGATCAAGGTCGCGGCAACGGCGCTGATAGCCCTGGAAGGGGTCCTTGCGCTCCTGCGCGGCCTTGCGATCGGCGTCGAGCTGCTCCTTGGTGCAGAAGCAGGGATAGGCCTTGCCCTCGTCCCAAAGCTTCTGGGCGGCCTGCTTGTACAGGTCCAGGCGCTCGGTCTGGGCGTAGGGGCCAAAATCGCCGCCCACCTCGGGACCCTCGTCCCAGTCCAGGCCCAGCCAACGCATGGCGCGCAGGATAATCTGCGTGTTCTCGTCGGTAGAGCGGGTGGGGTCGGTGTCGTCGATGCGCAGGATGAACGTGCCGCCGTTTGCACGGGCGAAAGCCCAGTTATAGATAGCGGTGCGGGCGCCGCCGATGTGCAGCTTGCCCGTCGGTGAGGGTGCAAAGCGGACGCGAACGTCTGATGCCATGGAAATCTCCTCGATTGCAGGATGGATGTCTAACCGCACCAGTATAAAGCAACAATGCCCACCTCCGCACAAAGGGCACCGACCCAGTCATTGGGGACAGACTTAAATGACTACCCAATGAGCACCCGACTGGTCATTTAAGTCTGTCCCCAATGAGTAGGTGCGGAAAGGGTGTGAATGTTTGATTTACGCGCTATGATGTGCCCTTGCATAGAGAGCCCGTCGGAATGGTAACGGTCGCCGGGACACGTTTTTGAAAGGACAATCATGTCAGAAGAACTTCGTTCCATCCCACCCCAACACGGGTCCTTTGTTTTTACGTCGGAGTCGGTGACCGAAGGTCATCCCGATAAGATCGCTGATCAGATCAGTGACGCCGTCCTCGACGCAATCCTCGCCAAAGAAATAGAGCTGCAGGAGCAGGGCTATATTGCGCCCAACGGTGTGCCCGCCAACGTGGAGAACGTCCGCTGCGCCTGCGAGACCCTCGTGACCACCGGCACGGTCATCGTCGCCGGCGAGATTCGCACCCAGGCCTACGTCGACGTACAGGAAATCGCCCGCGGCGTCATCCGCCGCATTGGCTACAACCGCGCCAAGTTCGGTTTTGACTGCGACACCTGCGGCGTTATGAGCCTCATCCACGAGCAGTCGCCCGATATCGCCCAGGGCGTTGACGAGTCCTTCGAGACCCAGACCGGCGCTACCACCGACCCGATCGACCTGATCGGCGCCGGCGACCAGGGCATGATGTTCGGTTATGCCTCCAACGAGACCAAGACCCTCATGCCCATGCCGCACTACCTGGCAAGCCGCCTGGCCGAGCGCCTGGCCGCCGTGCGTCACGACGGTACCCTCGCCTATCTGCGTCCCGACGGCAAGACCCAGGTCACCGTGCGCTACGAGGAAGGCAAGCCCGTCGAGGTCACGACCATCGTCATCTCCACGCAGCACGCCGCCGAGATTGAGGACATGGGCAAGATCAAGGCCGACCTCATCGAACACGTCATCACCCCGGTCATGGCCGCTGAGAACATGCCGTGGGACAACGCAGACATCTATGTGAACCCCACCGGTCGCTTTGTTGTGGGCGGCCCCATGGGCGACACGGGCCTCACCGGCCGCAAGATCATCGTCGACACCTACGGCGGCTACGGCCGTCACGGCGGTGGCGCCTTTAGCGGCAAGGACTGCACCAAGGTCGACCGTTCCGCCGCGTATGCCGCGCGCTGGGTCGCTAAGAACGTGGTCGCCGCCGGTCTGGCCGACCGCTGCGAAGTCGAGCTTGCCTACGCCATCGGCGTTTCCAAGCCGCTCTCAATCATGGTCGACACCTTCGGTACCGCGCATGTTGCCGAGGAAAAGATCGTCGAGGCCGTCGAGAAGACCTTCGACCTGCGCCCGGGCGCGATCATCCGCGACCTCGACCTGCGTCGCCCCATCTACGAAAAGACGGCAGCCTACGGTCACTTCGGCCGAGAAGACGCCGACTTCACCTGGGAAAAAACCGACCGAGTCAACGAACTCAAAGCAGCCTGTGGCCTGTAAGCCAACGGCAAAAGCTGCAGCCACATATCGATGCACCAAAAGAAGTACCGGCCCCAACCGGTACTTCTTTTTTATTAATCCGGTGGTGAAGATATTTCGATATGGGCATACGCAACGTCAGCAGCCAATGAATTTTGGAGCACATGCGCCTCTACCATGTATCCTTAGTCCCGAGGGGCGGGGCATAAGGTCGATCGCGAGTTCCGCACGAGCCGGAGAGCACTTAATGTGCTCTCCGTGCGAGTCAGGACTGTCCGAGCAGGCGACCTTATGCCCCGCCCCTCGGGACGACGGGATAGAACAGGAGCGCATATGGCAGGCAAGCCACAAACACTAGCTACGACCTCGGCATTCGAGATCTTGGGCCCCGTCATGGTCGGCCCCAGCTCATCGCACACCGCCGGCGCCCTGCGCTGCGCACAAGTTGCCGCCAGCCTGCTGGAAGGCCGCATCACCAAAGTCACCTTTGGCCTGTGGAACTCCTTCGCCCACACCTACCGCGGCCACGGCACCGACCGCGCTCTCGTCGCGGGCATTCTGGGCCTCGACACCGATGACGAGAACATCAAGCAGGCCTTTGACCTCGCACGTGAGCAGGGCCTCGAATATCACTTTGACATCAAGGGCGACGACGCCTCCATCCACCCCAACACCGTCGACATCGATATGGTCGACGCCACGGGCGCCACGGCGCAGGTCCGCGGCGAGAGCTTGGGCGGCGGCAAGATGCGCATCAGCCGCATTAACGGCGTCGGCGTCGACATCTCGGGCATGTATTCCACGCTCTTCGTGGCGCACCAGGACGTCCCCGGCGTGCTCGCAGCGCTCACCAACCTGCTCGCCTACGCCCATGTGAACATCGCCTTCTGCCGCACCTACCGCACCGAAGTGGGCGGCCAGGCCTACTCCGTCTTTGAGACCGACGGCGCCCCCGACGACACCGTCGTCCCCATGCTCCGCAAGCTCGACAATGTCGATTACGCGACCTTTATCGAACTCCCCGGTTCTGCCTCGTCGCTCTCCCCCGGTGTCTCGGCAAAGGAGATCTTCGACGACGGCGAGCAGCTGCTCGATGCGTGCGCCGAGCTCGGCCTGAATATCGGCGCCGTTATGGCCGTGCGCGAGGCGCGTCTGACCGGCGAGGCCCACGCCGTCGCCGCCATGCGCCGCGTGCTCGACGTCATGCGCGAGGAGACCACGACCCCTATCGTCAATCCGCAGCGATCGCTCGGCGGGCTTATCGGCGGCGAGGCTAAACTCGTCGATGCCACCGACCGCAACGATTTGAGCACGAGCCTGATGGGCACCGTTCAAACCGATGCCGTGGCCCGCGCGATGGCCGTGCTCGAGCGCTCCGCCACGATGGGAGTGATCGTCGCCGCTCCCACGGCAGGCTCCGCGGGTGTCGTGCCCGGCTGCGTGCTGGCGCTCGCCGATCACCTTCAGCTCGACGACGAGCAAGTCATGGACGCGCTCTACTGCGCAGCCGCCATCGGCCTCAACCTCACCACGAGCGCCTGCGTCGCCGGTGCCGAGGGCGGCTGCCAGGCTGAGGTAGGAAGTGCGGCCGCCATGGCAGCCGCCGCGCTGGTGCAGATGCTCGGCGGCACGCCCGGGCAGGCGCTCGACGCCAGTTCCATCGCGCTGAGTAACTTGCTGGGCCTCGTTTGTGACCCCGTCGGTGGCCTCGTGGAGGTGCCCTGCCAAAACCGCAACGCCATCGGCGTGGCAGCCGCCTTTAGCTCGGCGCAGCTTGCACTTGCCGGTATCAAGAGCCTGGTGCCGTTTGACCAGATGGCGCACGTCATGCTCTCCGTGGGCCACGCGTTGCCGGCCACGCTGCGCGAGACGGCAAAGGGTGGCATCGCGCAGGCTCCGGCCGCACTTTCGGCCTGTGCAAAATGCGGTGTGTGCGGATAGCGACAAAGAACGACTCGAAGGTGGGACAAATGTCCCACCTCTTTTGAATGCCACCGTTTCCATACCACAAACAACTGGGTAATCGCTATAATGCAAGCCCAGTAAAAACACGATGAGCCGCAAGGCGAAATCCGAAGGATATGCATACGATGTCGCAAAACGATCGAACTCAACTGATTCCCGATCCGCAGCAGCCGAGCAGGCACTCCGGCGGCGTTCAGTCGCCGCGTCCTATCGCGCCGAGCCGCGGTCAGCAGCGAGGTGCGGCAAACGTTTCCCAACGTCCGAACAAGCAGCATCAGCAGCGCCAGGCAAATGGCAATGCGCCCAAGCAGCCCCCCACGCACGCTCGAGGCGATCGCGGCCCCGCACGCAAACCCGCCGAGAACAATAAGTCGGGCAAAAAGACGACGCTCTTTGTCGTCCTGGGTCTTATCGTCATTGTCTATATCGTAGGCGTCGTAGCGTTTTCGCAGGTAGCCTACCCCAACACCACTATCGCCGGCGTCGATGTCTCGTTCTCCAACGCTTCGTCTGCCGCCACCAAGGTCAACTCGGCTTGGAAGCACTATAAGCTCACCGTGACAGGCGATGACTTTAGCTGGACCTATCAGCCCGAGTCCGATGAGCCCATTGTCGACGGCGAAGCTGCCGCAAAAGAGATTATCAGCCGCAACGAAGCCTTTGTATGGCCGGTTCGCCTTGTAGAATCCTTAAGCGGCAAGACCAAAACAACCGCTAGCTCCAACGAAGTCGATCTTGATCAAGACGTCGACCTGTCCATGCTCTCCGACACCTTTGACCAAAAGCAGTTTGAGAAGGATCTGGGCGCCGCCATCGACGAGTTTAACGAGGGGCGTTCGGGCGCGTTCGAGGCCAATAGCTCCTATGACGAGCAGGCCGGCAAGTTTACCGTCGAGAAGGCGCGCTCCAACGAAAAACTCAACCGCGAGCATATCATTAAATATGCCGAGCTCGAGCTTGCCTCGCTGGCCGAGACCGTAGACCTTTCCAAGCTCGGCAACGATGCCTATGAGCCGCTCAATGGAACGCTGACCGATGATCAGATTCAGGCCGCATGCGATGCCGCCAACAACTTCCTGGGCGTCAACGTGACCCTCAAGCTCAACGGCGAGGATGCCGGCAAGGTTGATGGCAGCTCCGTGTTGCAGTGGATCAGCTTTGCCGATCCGGCCAACCCCACACTCGATACGTCGCAGATCAGCAGCTGGGCAGCCGAGCTCGCCAACGGCTTTAATACCGTGGGCTCCACTCGCTGGTGGACGCGCGCCGATGGCAAGCAGTGTGCCGTCGAAGGCGGTGACTTTGGTTGGTCCATCGACAGCAGCTCGCTCGCCAAGCAGGTCGAGGACGCCATTAACAACAAGCAGACCGGCGAAATCGAGATCAAGTACTCCCAGAAGGCCGACACCTTTACCGCAAAGGGAGAGCCCGACTGGAAGGCGTATATCGACGTCGATCTGTCTGAGCAGCACGCGCGCTACTATGACGAGAACGGTAATATCGTTTGGGAGGCCAACTTTATTTCTGGCAAGCCGGGAGAGGACGCCACCCCCGAGGGCGTATGGCAGATCAACAGCAACAATGGCGCCAGCAAGCTTATCGGTGCCAAGGACCCCGAGACCGGCAAGCCCAAATACGAGAGCCCGGTCAGCTATTGGATGCCGTTCGAGGGCAATATGGTCGGATTCCACGACGCCACCTGGCAAAACGACAAGAGCTTCGATAATGCCGAGTCGTACAAGTGGTGCGGCAGCCACGGTTGCATCAACCTGCGCCTGGCCGATGCAAAGGCACTTCACGACTGCATCAAAGTCGGCCTGTGCGTGGTTGTCCACTCGTAGTGCAACGCGCGCATTCCCACAACGTGGAGCTGCTGCGACCAATCTAACAATTCCGAAAGATACCGTCCTATGCGCCTGCCCCAACCGGCGGGCGCATATACTTATCAAGGTTCTTTCTATAAAGGAGACGCTATGCCGAATGTCCCCAACATCACCCCGGGCCCGGATGATACCGAGCACACGCCCGAAGGTGCCACCGAAACGCTTCCTCTGATCACAGACGTACATGCCGACAAGGAGAGCGGACGCACGAACGATACGGCCGAGATTTCCGATGAAGAGGCATATGCCAAGCTCAAGGCAAAACGTGCCGAACGTCGACGCAAAAAGCTGATTCGACGCGGCATTGCCGCCGGCATCGTGGGTGTCATCGCGCTCATTGCTATTGTTGCAACCCTGGTTATCAATGCGCAGCCACAGGGCGATAGCAGGCCTGCGACCGACATGGTGACCGAGGGCACGTTTAGCACAACGGTCGAGGCAAAAGGCCAGCTCAAACCCATTTCGTCCTCAGTGGTCTCCCCTTCTGTCGACGGCACGGTCGATTCGATCAACGTGCAGGCAGGCCAATCCGTCAACGAGGGCGACGTGCTTATGACCATTAAAAACGAAGAGCTCGATCGCAACGTTGCCGAGGCGCAGCGTGCAGTTGCAGCCGCTCAAGAAGACCTCTCCAACGCGAAGAAAGCCGCAGCTGCCGCGCAGGCCAACCCAACGACGGACGTCGACGGAGGTTCCGCAGCGGCTGGCATCTCCGCCGCATCAGCGGACACGAACGCCGTATCGGCCGCGCAGCGCAGCCTCACATCGGCCCAGGCAAACCTCGATCAGGCGAACGCCAAGGCCGCCAGCCGTACGGTCACGGCCCCGAGCTCGGGCAGCATCGTGGCGCTCAACGCCAAGGTGGGCGCCACGGTAACAGGCGGCATGATCATGGGCGAAAGCGATACGAGCGGCGGCAAGCAGTGCATGCAGATCGCCGACCTGTCCAAGATGAAGGTGACGGTTCAGGTGGGCGAAAAGGATATCGCCAAAATTGCCGTGGGCCAAAGCGCCAACGTGACCTACCCCGCGTTTCCCGATATCGTGAGCCAGGGCACCGTCACGGCTATCGCCTCGGTGGCAAACTCCGACTCCTCCTCCGGGAGCGGCGGCAGTGTGACCTTTAACGTCGACATCCTCATCGAAGCACCCGACAGTCGCCTTAAGCCGGGTATGACTGCCGAGGTCTCGGTAGTGACCGAGAAGCTCGACGACGTGGTTATGGTACCGACCATGGCGCTGATGACCGAAGACGGCGAGCACTATTACGTCAATCTGGCCACCGATTCGGAAGGCAAGAAGACGCGCCGCGTGAAGGTGACCGTCGTGACGCAAAACGACAACGAGGCTGTAGTCGGTAAGACGCAGGTCAAGCGCGACGACCAGGGCAACGAGATCAACCCAGACGTCCCGGTTACCAAGTTACGCGACGGCGACACCATCGTGACGGATACCGGCGCAGGCATGACGGCAGACGGCGGCGAAAATATGTCTGCTGACGAGGGCAAGTAATGCGTCCCGTCATCGACATTCGCAACGTGCACCGTATCTTTGAGAGCGAGGCCGGCTGCGCCCATATCCTGCACAACGTGAGCCTGGCGGTAGATCCCGGCGAGTTCGTCGCTATCACCGGCCCCTCGGGCTCGGGCAAGTCGACGCTCATGAACATCCTAGGCTGCCTGGATAAACCGACGGCAGGCGACTACTACCTGCAAGGGCTCAACGTGGCCGAGCTCGATGATGACGAGCTCACCGAAGTTCGCGCCCTGAGCATTGGCTTTGTCTTTCAGAGCTTCAACCTGCTGCCGCGCCTGTCGGTTATCGAAAACGTCATGCTGCCGCTGGCCTACACCAATGTGCCCCGTAGCCAGCGCGAGATGCGCGCCGTGCACGCACTGCAGGCCGTCACGCTACCGGTCGACCACTGGGACCACCGCATATCCGAGCTCTCGGGCGGCCAGATGCAGCGTGTCGCCATCGCGCGCGCCCTCGTCAATGACCCGCCCATCATCCTGGCCGATGAGCCAACGGGAAACCTGGACTCCGCAACCGGAGCGCTTGTGATGGAGACCTTCCATAAGCTCCAGGAGCGTGGCAAAACCATCGCGCTTATCACACACGACCCCGGCATTGCCGCCGAGGCCGACCGTGCCGTGACCATACGCGACGGTCGCATTCACGACGGCGCGTATATTCCACATGCACCGCGGACCCTGCGCAGCGCCGTAGATAGCCTGCCCATGATTTCCGCCTCCGCCAACCCGCCGAAAGGAGTGATGGCATGAGCGCCCGCGATCTCATCCAGGAAGCCCTTCATTCGCTCGAGGCCAACAAGGGGCGCAGCCTGCTCACCATCCTGGGAATCGTCATTGGCATTGCCTCGGTCATCGCCATGACCTCGCTCATCGGCGGCATCCAAAACAGCCTGGTCAACAGCCTGGGCCTCAATGCGGCACGCATGGTGCAAATCTATTCGTCGCAAGAACTCACCGAGTCGGACATCGAGAAGCTTCAAAAACTGTTGCCGCAGATTGAGCAGATCGGCATTGTCGACAGCGCGTATACCGAATACAAGACCGGCGATAAAAGCTATACCGTCATGGCGCAGGGCGTCGACAGCGACATGCTCGACGCCGTGGGGGCCAGCAAGCTCGTTGCGGGGCGAACCTATTCCCAGGCCGAGTCCCAATCAGGCTCGCGCGTGGCGCTCATCAGCCGCGGCGGCGCCGATCAGCTTTACGGCAACGAACAGGACGCGGTGGGGAAAACCATCAAGGTGTCCAACGGCGAGGTGCAGATTGTAGGCGTGATTGATGGCGGCAGCGACTCCATGGGCTCGCTCACGCTGTATATGCCACGCGAAACCATCGCCGGGCTGTTTGGCGACGAGAATCCTTCATTCCCCAGCGTGACGGCACTTGCCGCCGAGGGCACGGACATGGATGAGCTTTGTAAGGCCATCGAGTCCAAGGTGCGCGCGATGAAGGGCATCGAGGAGGATGATGAGTACGACAGTGTATCGGCGACATCCATGAAAAGCGCCATCGATGCACTCAACTCCTTTATGGGCGCGTTCTCGCTCATCATGGGTGCTGTCGCCAGCATCTCGCTGCTTGTCGGCGGTATCGGCATTATGAATATGATGCTCACCAACGTGACTGAGCGCATCCGCGAGATCGGTATTCGCCGTGCCCTGGGTGCCAGTCGTCGCGATATCACCGCGCAGTTTTTGGCCGAGTCCTCGGCGCTGTGCGTCACCGGTGGCCTACTGGGTGTCCTGATTGGCTATCTGCTGGCCTGGGGCCTCGCGATGTTTGCCTCCGGATCCGGGATTCTTGGCGAGCTCGGAGCCAGCGGGCAAATCACACCGAGTTTTTCAATCGCCACGGTGCTGCTGGCCTTCGCCGTCTCCGTCGGCATCGGCGTAATCTTTGGCTTCTACCCCGCTCGCCGCGCGGCAAAGCTCAACCCGGTGGAGTGCCTACGCTACCAGTAAGCCACCACCGACAAGTTGCGGTGATTTAGGGGCTGAAAATGCTATCTAGCAGCAAAAACAGACACTATTTCACCGCAACTTATTAAAGGGCTGTTTGCACCAGTTCCGGGCGTCGTCCTCGAGCTATTGGTGGATGAGGGGCTTGTACGGGTCGAGCTTGCTCGGGGCGCTCCTCCTCGCGGGCGAGAGGGCGCGCAGCCGTGGCGAGCGCCTAGCGCGCGAACTCCCGTAAGAGCGCGTCTTCCACTTCCCGAAGCGAAAGGGCCCCACCTCCCTCGGCGGGACGGGTGACCACGATGCAGCGCGCTCCCACGTCATGCGCGGCGGCGAGCTTCTCGGCCGTGCCGCCTACCGTTCCCGAGTCCTTGGTCACAAGCCACTGGGCGCCCACCTGCCGAAGCATCGCCTCGTTGAGCTCGCGGGTGAAGGGACCCTGCATGCCGATGACGTGCGACGGCGAAAACCCCGCGTCGATGCACTTCGTTATAGCACCGGGCAGCGGGAGCACACGTACGAAAAAGCGCTCCGCGAAATCGGCGACGCGCGTGTAGGGAGCAAGCTCCTTGCTCCCCGTCGTGAGAAGCGCGCGACCCGGGTTCTCGGAGAGAAAGCGCGCCGCGCAGGCGATCGACGCGACCGGCACGACGCCTTTGGGCAGCGCCTCGACCGGGCGCGCAAGGCGCAGGCATCGTGCACCCACGGCGAGCGAAGCGGCCCGGATGTTGCCGCTTGCGAGCGTAGCGAAGGGGTGCGTGGCGTCGACGACGATGCACGCGCCGGAAAGCTCGCGCTCCATGTCGGCATCGTCGAGCCTGCCCGCATGCACCTCGATGCCCGGAAGCTCGCCCAAAAGCTCGCCTCCGTACTCGGTTGCCGCGTAGGCACGGGCGGGGATGCCCGCCCCGCTCGCCCATTCGCACAGAAGGCGACCCTCGGTGGTGCCGGCGAAGATGCGCAGCGCCGACGCGGATGCGGGGGCCGTCACTTCGGGCCGCCTGTGCGCGTGATCTGGTAGAGCAGCGCGTTCATAATGGCAGCCGCCACGGTCGAGCCGCCCTTGCGACCCCTCGCGACGATGGCCGGCACGCGTCGCGCGAGTAGCTCCTCTTTCGCCTCGACCACGTTCACAAACCCGACCGGCACCCCAACGACGAGTGCGGGCGCGATCTTCCCCGCGTCCATGAGCTCGGCGAGGCGCAGAAGTGCTGTGGGAGCGTTGCCGACGGCCACGATGAGCGGACCCTCGATGCGGCAAGCTTTGTCCATGCTCGCAACGGCGCGAGTCGTGCCCGCGGCGCGCGCAGCCGCGGCGACATCGGGGTCGGCCATGTAGCACACGGCCTTGCAGCCGAGCTTCGCGAGCGCGGGCTTGCTTATGCCTGCGAGCGCCATGTTCGTGTCGGTGAGCACCGTGGCCCCTGCGCGCAGTGCGTCGAGCGCACAGTGCACGGCGTCATGGGTGAACACGAGGGAATCGGCGTACGAGAAGTCGGCAGTGGTGTGGATGACGCGCTTCACGACGGGCTCTTCGAGCGGCGGGAACATGCGGCCGCCGAGCTCTTCGGTGATGATCTCGAAGCTGCGCCGCTCGATGTCGCCGGGCGCCATCTCCTTGGAATCCATCTAGTACTCCACTCCTTCCCTTGCACATATCCCCTGAGAGTAGGGGTGTTTCTCGCACCGCATCTCGGTTATGTAGTCGGTCTTCTCCACGATCTTACGGGAAGGCGCGCGCCCGGTGAGCGCTACTTCGACGCCGCGCGCGGATATATCGAGCGCGCGGTCCACGAGCGCCTCGTCGACAAGCCCCTTCGAAAGCGCGTCGAGCGCCTCGTCGAGCACGAGCAGCCCCTCTTGCGCGCCCTCGAGCTCGGCGAGCGCGGAAGCGAGGTTCCCATCGTGCAGCTCGCACGTCGCGGCAAGTTCTTCCGACGTCATTGACCAGGTAAACTTGTCCGACACCTTCCCCGCGAACACGGGCACGCCGAAATGCTCGGCGAGCAGGCGCGCCTCCCCGCTTTCGCCGTCTTTCAGGAACTGCACGACGACGACGCGGCGGCCTGCGGCGAGCATGCGAAGGGCGAGGCCCATCGCCGCCGTGGTCTTGCCTTTGCCGTCGCCATGATACACGTGGATCATACGCCCTCCTCGATAATGCGGTAGACATACTCCATGTCGAGCGCCCCGCGCACGACATCGGCCAGGCGGTCGAACTCGCGCGCACGGTGATCGGCGGCGGA
The DNA here is from genome assembly GCA_937966215.1 of uncultured Collinsella sp. Taxonomy (GTDB): domain Bacteria; phylum Actinomycetota; class Coriobacteriia; order Coriobacteriales; family Coriobacteriaceae; genus Collinsella. The sequence goes on from CALCKK010000039.1 coordinate 114,221, forward strand.
CGCTGCGCCCGCAGCACCCACGACGCTCTCGGGCAGGCCGCGCATGCGCGCGAGCGAGCGCGCGAGGGCGAGCGCCACCCCCGGTTCGTCGAACAGGCCGTGGAGATAGGTTCCGAACACGTTTCCGCAGGCCGCGCCTTCTGGTTTGCCGCCAATCGTGCCCGCAGGGGCGCAGGAGACGGTCGTTTCGCCGTCGTGAATCTCGTACCCGCGCGCCGTCATCCCGTTCCACACCGAGAACGCGCCTTGGGCGCCCGTGATGCGCAGCTCCGACTGGGCGAGGCGCTTTTCCTCCTTGAACACCGTACTTGCAGGGATGAGACCGAGCCCGCGCGCGGTGCCAGCGCCTTCCCTGCCGTGCGGGTCGGAAAGCTCGTCTCCCAAAAGCTGGTAGCCTCCGCATATGCCGAGCACCGGCGTGCCCGCGCCCGAAAGCGCGCGTACACAGGCTCCGATGCCGCTAGCAGCAAGCCAGCGCGCGTCATCGAGCGTGGTCTTCGAGCCGGGAAGCACCACCAGGTCGGGTCGGCCCAGATCGGTCGTCGAGGAAACGTAGCGCACACCCACGCCGGGCACGCGCGAAAGCGGGTCGAAGTCGGTAAAGTTCGACAGATGCGGAAGGCGCACGACGGCGACGTCGATGACGCCGCGCGCCTCGCGGGCGGATAGGCGCGGCGCGAGCGAGTCCTCGTCGTCCAGGTCGAGCGTAAGATACGGCACGACCCCCACGACGGGAACCCCGCACATCTTCTCGAGCGGGACCAAACCCGGGCGCAGGATTTCCACATCGCCGCGGAACTTGTTCACCACAAGGCCCCGCAAAAGCGCGCGATCCTCGGGGGCAAAGAGCGCGACCGTGCCGTAGAGCTGGGCAAACACCCCGCCCGGGTCGATGTCGCCCGCGAGCAGCACGGGGGAGGACACGGCGCGCGCGAGCCCCATGTTGACGATGTCGTTTTCGGCAAGGTTGATTTCGGCGGGGCTGCCGGCGCCCTCGATAACGATGACGTCGTTTTCCTCCGCGAGCGAATCGAACGCCTCCAAAATCTGCGGCATGAGCGCCTTCTTTCGCGCGAAGTAGTCCCTCGCAGCGAAGGCTCCCTGCGCCTTGCCGGCCACGATGAGCTGGCTACGGTGGTCGCTTTCGGGCTTGAGCAGGATGGGGTTCATGCGCACGTCGGGCGCGATGCCGCACGCCTCGGCCTGCATGATCTGGGCGCGCCCCATCTCGAGCCCGTCGGCCGTGACACCGCTGTTGAGCGCCATGTTCTGGCTCTTGAAGGGAGTCACGCGCAGGCCGTCCTGCGAAAGCACACGGCACAGCCCCGCCGCAAGCAGGCTCTTCCCCGCGTTCGACATGGTGCCCTGGATCATGATGGGCTTGGCCCTACCCACGGGTATCGACCTCCTTCGCCAAGCCTCGGCCATCCGCGCCCGCCATAGCGCCGCCGCAAGAAGCGCCGCCCCGTTCGTCGGGTTCGCCTTCGCCCGATGCACCTTCCGCCCGAAGCGCGCGGCTGAACGCCATCGCAAGCCGGGCGTTCTCCTTGTGCGTGCGCACCGCGACGCGGCACCAGAAACGGGACAGTACCGAAAACGAGTCGCACGTGCGGACCAAAACACCCTGATTATACAGGCGCTCGGGGATGTCTTTCGCCGGCGTGCGGACTAAAAGGAAGTTCGCATCCGACGGCACGACGGAAAGCCCGAGCGAGGAGAGCTCGTGGGAAAGCCACGCTCGCTCGCCCGCCAATACGTCGCGCGTGCGCGAGACGTATTCGACGTCTTCCAGGGCGGCGATGCCCGCGGCCTCGGCGACCGAGGAGACGGGCCACGCCTGCCCCGCCCGGCGAATCCCCTCGATGAGTTGGGCGTTTCCGCTGATCAGATATCCCAACCGCAACCCCGCCATTCCGTAGAGCTTGGTGAACGCGGAGAGCACGGCCACATGGCGCGAACACGCGGCGCGTGCGGCCACGCTCCTTTCGCGGGCGTCGGGCGCAAATCCGAGGAAGCACTCGTCCACGACGAGCAGCGCGCCCACCTGCTCGCAGCGGCAAGCCGCGGCCTCGATCACGCTGGGGTCGACGAGGCGCCCCGTCGGGTTGTTCGGATTGCAGAGGTACGCCACGTCTCCCGGCCCCTCGATCGCGCGGGCGAAGGAGGCGGGCACGTCGAAGTCGTCCGCTTCGGAGAGCGGGAACTCCTGCACGCATGCGCCGTAGTACGATGCCGCCTCCGAATATTCAGAGAACGTCGGCGCGCACACGACGATGCGTTTCGGGCGCACCGCCGCGGCGAGCCGCCAGATGATGTCGGACGCGCCCGCGCCGCAGACGATAGTATCTTCGGGAATGCCCTGGGCACGCGCTAGGGCGCGAACGAGGGCGCGGCTTTCCCTATCGGGGTAGGCGTCGATTCGAGAAAGCGCCTTACAAGCTGCGGAGACGGCGCGCGGCGAGGGGCCTGCCGGATTCACGTTCACCGAGAAGTCGATGAGGTCGGAGGCGCCCCCTTCGCAAGCGATGCCGAGCGATTGCGCGCTGCCCCCATGCGTACGGGCGCGCAGGATTCCCCCGGCAGCCCGGGGCGCGGCGTGGTCTTCCCTCATGCCATCGCCCCCACGGCGAGCACGACCGCCGCGCGCGCGGCGCCGAAGACGACGAGCGCGCATACAGACGCAGCGAGCATGAGCCTTGTCGCCCGGGCGATGTCGCCCCACTCGATTTCGCGGGACGCGTCTCCTATCGTCGGTTTCTCAACGAGCTTGCCGAAATACACCGCGGGTCCCGCCAGGCGCAGCCCGAGCGCGCCCGCGCACGCTGACTCGGTCTGCGCCGCGTTCGGGCTCGCATGGCGACGCCTGTCGCGGCGCCAGATGCGCGCCGCCCCGCGCGCGTCGAGCCCGACGATCGGGCACACGGCGATCATGAACAGAGCCGATAACCGCGAGGGAATCCAGTTCACCGCATCGTCGAGGCGCGCCGAGGCGCAGCCGAAGTCGATGTAGCGCTCGTTTTTGTAGCCCACCATGCTGTCGAGCGTGTTCACCGCCTTGTACGCCATGCCCAAAGGCGCACCCCCGATCATAAGGTAGAAAAGCGGCGCGATGACACCGTCGCTCGCGTTCTCCGCCACCGTTTCCACGGCGGCGCGCGCGACGCCCTGCTCGTCGAGAACAGACGTGTCACGTCCCACGATGAGCCCGACGACTTCGCGCGCCGCGACAAGTCCGCCCTTCGAGAACGCGCGGGCAACGGCCAGGCTCTGGCGGCGCAGCTCGCATGCCGCGAGAATCTGATAGCTCGCCCATGCCTCGGCCACGAAGCGCAAGCCGGAGTGAACCATGCCGCAAAGATGCAGGATTCCCCAGGTCAAAAGCCCACACGCAAGCGGAAGCGCCACGGCGAGCACAAGCCCTGCGGCGCGCGTGCCCGCGGACGTTTGCGGGAATGCGCCCCGCAGGCGGCCTTCGGCCCACGTGATCGCGCGCCCCATGGCGACGACGGGATGGGGAAGCCAGCGCGGGTCGCCGAAGGCAAGGTCGGCCGCGAACCCGGCGGCGACGGCAAGAATCGTCATCACCGGGCATCGCCCCCCCAAGCGGGGCGAACGTCGCGAAGGCAGCGCCCATCCCAAGTGGCGGCCCATGCGCCGCCCGGCTCGGTATGCACGTCGAAGTATCCCATTTTCGGGACAGCTAGCTCGGAGAGCAGCGCTTTCACGGTACCCGCGTGAACGACGAAGACGGCGCGCCCACTCCCCTGGGCGCGCTCCGATTCGCACGCCTCCCGAAACGCCGCGATGACGCGGCGGGTGAAATCGCTCTTGCCCTCGCCATGCGGGCAGCGCGTCTCGCACCAGGAGTCTACCCAGGCGCGATAGCGCGCATCCTCTTTAAGCTCGGCGGCGCTTCGCCCCTCGAAGTCGCCGAAATCCATCTCGCGCAGACCGGGGCAGGCCATAAGCTCCGCGTTCGGGAAGAGGATGCGCGCCGTCTGGTCGGTGCGGGCCATGCCGCTCGTGATAACACGGAACACGTCACGATCGCACGCGAGGTCGCGCAAAGCGCGCTCGCCCGCACTCGACAGGGGCTCGTCGGTGCCCGCCCCGCTGTAGCGATGGTCTTCCGTGCCCGCCGTGGCACCATGGCGCACGAAGACGACTTCCAAAAGCGCACCCGCGCCCTGCGTCCCTCGAGGTGCATCGGCAAGGTTTCCTTTGATGACCTGGGGAATCCCGCACGTCATGCGCACGACGACGTCGGCGCGCGCAGCGAGCGCGCATCCCAGGCGCCCCGCGCGCTCGCGCCATTGGGCGTCTTCCGCACTCATGGGGACGACCCCCGAGCCGACCAAGGGCAGAATCACTGCGTCGAAGCCGATCAGCCGCTCGAGCGCCCGGTCAGCGTCGAGCGCGCGTACGAGTTCCTCAGCACGGTATGCGACGCGGCCGGCAAAAGCCGCGGGCACGCCGCCCTCCGCAAGCTGCGCCGCGTCGACGAAATCGTCCGCCGCGAACCCGAGTTTTTCGCGCACGAAGGTCCTCTTCCCCGAATGCGCGCCACCTACCACGAGCATCATAGGAGCATGCCCCCCACCACCAGCATGGCAAGCATCGCGAGCTCGGCCCATTGCAGAAACCATCCGGCCAAATCCCCCGTCACCCCGCCGAAGCGGGACAGGGCAACATGGCGGTACCACGCGAGCACCAAAAGCCCCGCCACCGCCATAAAGGCGCCGACGGCCTGAGCGCACGCGACCATCCCTGCAGCCGAAGCCGCAGCGAAAGCGCAAAGCGGCACGACGATCGCCGCGCGCTTCTTCGCAGGCGAGAGCCCCGCGGCCATGCCGTCCGCCCGCGCGGCAGGCCAGCATTCAACGGCGAGTCCCGAAAGCGCGCGGGAGAACACGAGCGAGCACAGAAGCGCGAGGAACGCCCCCGCCGTAAGCGGCAGCGCGGTGAACAGGGAAAACTGCAGAATAAGGTACACAACAACACCGATAACCCCGAAAGCGCCCGCCCGCGGATCGTGCATGATCTCGAGCTTTCGCTCGCGCGGGGCCCAACTTGCAAGCGCATCGGAGGTGTCGCAGAGCCCGTCTAGGTGGATGCCTCCCGTCACCGCCACAGGCAGCGCCACGAGCACGGCCGCGACGATGGTCGCGGGCACGCCGAGCAGGTTCGCAACGTGTCCCCACGCCGTCATGAGGAACCCTTCCGCAAGGCCCACCAGGGGAAAAGCGGCAAGCGCATGGGTTGACCCGAAATCGGTCCAGGCCGATTTCGGGACGGGGATGCGCGAGAACGTTCCGAACGCCGCGCCGATTGCCTCTGCTATCTTCACCTTGTAGGTCCTTCACCTTTCATCCACACGGGAATCCCGCATACCACTTCGACTGCGCGGTCGGCCAGCGCCGCCACGCCCGCGTTCACGCGCGCGAGCGCGCGCCTCCATGCCTCGGTCCCCTCATCGTAGCGCATCTCATCGGCGAACACGTCGACGGTGACCACCACCGTATACGCAGCGGCCTGAGCGAGCCGTTCGATGCCTCCGAGCACCTCGCGCGCCGCAGCGTCGGGGTCACGTGGGGACAAGCCGCCTTCCGCGAAAAGCTCGTTCGCAACCAGGTTGCCCACGTCCTCCAAAAGAAGCGTGCAGCCGCGCGGAAGCCCGGACACTGCGGCGCCCACGTCACGCGTTCGCTCGAGGGTGGAAAACCCCTTGCCCTCGCGCAGCGCCCGATGGCGCGCGATGCGGCGGGCGCCCTCTTCCCCGAAGGGCTCCATCGTTGCCAGGTACACGCGAGGGCCGTCGTGCCCGAGGCACAGGGACTCGGCGTAGGCGCTCTTGCCGCTCGCGGCGGCGCCGATGACGAGCGTCACCGTCATTTCCCGGCCTCGAAATGCTCGTAAGCAGCCATGCCAGTCGCCGTGAACGTCTTCCCATCCCGGTACACGCGCAGCGCCGAATCCAGAAGGGGGAGATACGCCATGGCGCCCGCGCCCTCGCCCAAGTGCATGCCTGCGTCGAGGGGCGCCTTTATGCCGAGCTCGCGAAGGAGCTCCCGGCTTGCGGGTTCGCTTGATGCGTGGGTGCCCACGAGGTAGCCCAAGGCGTTGGGGCACAGGCGCGCCGCGCACAGGGCCGCCGTGCAGGATATGACCCCGTCGAGGAGCGCCGGCGCCTTCGAGACCGCGGCCCCCAGGTAGAAGCCGCACAACGCAGCGATGTCGAAGCCGCCCACCTTCGAGAGCACGTCGATCGGGTCGGCGGGATCGGGCGAGTTCGCGTCGATAGCGCGCTCGACCACGTCGCGCTTGCGCGCGAGCGAGGCGTCCGAGAGCCCCGCGCCGCGCCCGACAAGGCTCCGCGCGTCCGCCCGGATGAGCACTGCGGCCACCGCCGCCGAGGTGGTCGTGTTGCCGATGCCCATCTCGCCCGCGGCGAGAAGGCGCACGCCGGCGCGGGCAAGCCCGCACGCGACGGCGATTCCGACCTCGATCGCGCGCACGGCCCCATCGCGAGACATAGCGGAGCCGAGAGCGATGTTGCCGCTCCCCCGCCGCACGTTCGCGCGCACCATGCGCGCGTCTTCTATGCCCCGGGCCATACCCACGTCGACGGGCACGACCTCGGCACCCGCGAACGCCGCCATGCGGCAGGCGCTCGCGGCCCCCTCGCACATGTTGCGCGCGACGGCTCGCGTCACGTCTTGTCCGCTTTGCGACACGCCTTCGGCAACGACCCCGTTGTCGGAGAAGAATACAGCGAGCGCACGGGGAAACTCGGCCACCTCGGCGCTCCCCTGAGCTGCGGCGATACACGCGACGGCGTCTTCAAAGTCGCCCAATCCCCCCAAGGGGTGCGCGATGGAGTCCCACGCGGCGTACGCGGCGGCACGGGCGCACTCGTCTGCGGGCGCGATCCGGGAAAGCGCGGCTTCGAGCACGGCGCCCGGCGCCGACGAGAACGCGCGCTCGACTTCCTCGCGGATGCAGGCAAGCGCGGTTTCGGTTGCTTCAGCCATGCCGCCTCCTCTCTGCGAACGACGCTGCGGCAGACGCGAACGCGCGCGCAACGTCGGGGTTCGCAGGATAGTACACATGCGGGAAGCCCGCCACCAGGGACGGGGTGGTCGTCATGCACGGCCAGCCCTTGTCGCGCCGGGGCTTCTGCGCCCAAAAGTCGCCGCCCGGGCAGGTGGACTGCCAGTAGTGGAACTCGTGCGCGCGGATGCGTGTGCCGCGCGGCCCGTAGAGCCCGTCGCGTTGGGAAGTGAGCTCCACGTACCCGAAATGGGACAGCCTTCCCCCATTCTCGCTTGCGCCCTCAAGGGCGCCCGCAACAGGCCAGCGCCGCCCCTCGCTATCGGCGATTTCGCGCTGCAGGTACAGAAACCCACCGCATTCGGCGACCGTCGGCATGCCGGATTCCACCGCGCGCCGCACCGCCTCGCGCATCGGCGCGTTCTCGGAGAGCTGCCGCGCATGGAGTTCCGGGTAGCCGCCCCCCAGATAGAGGGCGCTTGTCCCCCGGGGCAACTCGCTATCACACAAGGGGCTGAAAAAGGCCAGCTCGCAACCCAGGTCCTCGAGCGCGCGCAGGTTCTCCTCGTAGTAGAACGAGAACGCCTCGTCACGCGCGACGGCGACGATGGGCCGCGCTCCCGCGATCGGCTCCAACCGGTAAGGTTCCTCGCGGATATCGGGTGCCGTCACCGCTATTTCGAGCAAGCGGTCGACGTCGACGCTCTTTTCCACTAGCTCGGCCATCTTGTCGATGCGCGCGGAGAGCTGCTCGACCTCGTCGGCGGTCACAAGCCCCAGATGCCGGCTTTCGAGCGAGAACGCCTCGTCGGCGGGGATATTCCCCAAAACCGCGACGCCCGTGTGCTTCTCGATCGCAGGCGCCGCGTAGGCGCAGGCAGCGGCGCTCGTCTTGTTCAGCACGACGCCGCGCACGTTCGCACAAGGCAGGAACTCGGCAATGCCGCGGATTACGGCGGCGAGCGATAAAGACGCCCCGCGCCCGTTCACCACTAAAACGACCGGCGTTTCCGTGTCGCGCGCAACCTGGTAGCTGCTCGCGTCGGCCACGCCGGGCGCCATGCCGTCGTAGAAGCCCATAACCCCCTCGAGCACCGCGACATCCGCGCCCGCGGCGCCGCGTGCGAGCAGGGCGCGCAGCGTCGGGGCGTCGGTGAAGAAGCCGTCTAAATTGCCCGAGCGCGCACCCACGACGCGGCGATGAAAGAGCGGGTCAATGTAGTCGGGTCCGCATTTGAAGGCCGCGCATGCAAGGCCGCGACGCGCGAGCGCGCGCAGGAGCGCGCACGTGACGACCGTCTTGCCGCTCCCGCTCGAGGGCGCAGCGACCATGAAGCGCGGGATGGACGTGCTCACCGGGCGCCGCCTTCCCCACCTGCGGCGTTGCAGTTAGCAAGCGAGACCACCTCAACGGATGGTTTCCCCTCGGCAGAGGGGTCCTCCCCGACAGGTGACTCAACAAGCGCCCCGACATCGGCAAGCTCCTCGGCATCCGCGCCCGCACCACGCGCGCTGACGAGGAACACGGGGTTTTGCGCCTTCATAAGATGGTGCGAGCCTACAGCCTCGGCGCGGGCGGCCGACACCTGGCACGCCTCGAACTCCTTAAAGCGCGAACCCGAGAGGAGCGCGCACGCCTCGGTGAGCGTCTCAACGGTGACGCATGGCACGCACAGGCGAACCTGCGAGTTCTTCTCGAGCGCCGCCTCCACGATGGAGGGAAGCTCGCCCGCGCTCCCGCCGACGAACACGGCGTCGGGGTCGGGCAGTTTCGCGAGCGCTTCGGGGGCGACACCGGGGACCGCATGCACGTTGCCGCACCCGAATGCATCCGCGTTCTCTCGGATGAGCCGCACGCCGGCCGCGTTGCGCTCGACCGCCCATACCGACCCCGCTCGCGCGACGAGCGCCGCCTCGATCGACACGCTCCCCGTGCCGGCGCCGACATCCCACACGGTGTCGGTCGCGGTAAGGCGCAGCTTCGCGAGCGCGACGGCGCGCACCTCCTGCTTGGTCATGGGAACGTCGCCGCGGATGAAGAGCTCGTCGGGAATGCCCGAGGAAGCGTACGGCCAGCGGGGGCTCGCGGCGTGGAATGCGCCCGCAGAGTCCGCCACGAAAGAAGCCGCCGCGGGCGCAGATGCGCCAGCCGGCGCCTCGGAGGCTGCACTAGAGTTCGCAGGCGACCCGGCGCAGCCTGCGAACTCGATAAGCATCACGTTCAAGTCGTCGAACGTCTGACCTGCGATTTCACTTGCGGTCGCGCAGGTGATGCGCTCGTCGGGGTACGACAGGCGCTCGGCCACCGTCACGCGCGCGTCCCCGAAGCCCGCCTGCACAAGCTCGCCCGAAAGCCGCGAGGGGTCTTCCCCGCCCGACGTGGCGAGGAAGAGCTCACCTGCGCGCTCGGCCTCGGCCACGATGTCGCACGCCACGCCGTGAGCGCTCACGAAGCGCCAATCCTGCCATGGACGCGCGAGGCGCGCGGCGAGATACGACGCTGAGCTTATGCCGGGAATGACGCGCACGTCCACCTGCGCGTCGCCGGAGAGCGCCTCCACCAGGCGGCGCGCGCCGCTGAACAGCCCCACATCGCCCGTCATCACGACCACGGCGCGCTGCCACGACGCCGCATCGGTGAGCGCGGCGACGATGTCCGCCGTCTTAACGAGCTCGCATCTCACCACGTCGGGCGGCACGTCGATGCCGACAAGTGCGCGATGAGCGCCGATGACCACGTCGGCGATGTCGATCGCGTCGAGCGCCGCGCGCGAGAGCAAGTCGGGGTTTCCGGGCCCCGCCCCGATGATCGTTACCTTTCGCATGGAATCTCCCGATACCCGCGCGGCGTGACCATACGGCCGCCTACGCGCTTCGTGTCCGCGTTGCCGACGAACACGGTGGTGAACATGTCTGCATCGAACTCCCCCAGCTCGGAGAGCCTGCACATACCCGACTGCTGCCCCTCGCGCCCGATGTTGCGCACCCAGCCGCAGAGCGTGTCGGGGGCCTTCCATTCGAGCATAATCTTCGCCGCGCGCGAGAGCCTGTCGGCGCGCTTTCTGCTGCGCGGGTTGTACAAACAGATGCAGAAGTCGGCGCTCGCCACGGCGGCGAGCCTGCGCTCGATGACCTCCCACGGCGTGAGCAGGTCAGAGAGCGACACGACCGCGAAATCGTGGGCAAGCGGGGCGCCGAGCACCGCCGACCCGCTCTGAGCCGCGGTGGCCCCGGCGATAACTTCCACGTCTACATCGGGGTAGTCCTCAGCAAGCTCCAGCACGGGGCTCGCCATGCCGTACACGCCCGCGTCACCGCTGCACACGAGCGCCACGGCTTCTCCGCTCTGCGCGCGCGAAAGCGCCAGGCGGCACCGTTCGACCTCGTGCATCATCGGCGTCGCGAGATGCGCCGCGTCGGGCACGGCGGCGAGCGCGAGCTCCACGTATTTCGTGTACCCCACAACGATGTCGGCCGCCTCGAGCGCGCGCCGAGCCGCAATCGTCATGCCGTCGGGGCCGCCCGGGCCAATCCCCACCACGAAGAGCTTTCCCATCACCGCTCCTTAAACGAAAGTTCGATAGTTACCTTGGAAAACGCGACGGTCACGCCGCCGTGAGCGAGCTTCGGGAAGAAAAGTTTGCCCCCGCCCGCGAGCGCCGCGCGCTCGCACACGTTGTCGACCCCCACCGTCGCGCGCACGAAATCAGATGGCGAAACGCTGCCTTCGACCTGCGACAACTCCTCTGCGGAATACGTCGCGAGCGGGATACTGCGCGCGTGGCAGAAGGCGAGCAGACCCTCCTCGCGCGCCTTAACGTCGATCGTCGCCGCCTCGCGCACGGCCGAAGGCGAGATGCCCGCCTGCCCGCACGCGAGAAGAAACGCCTCCCCGATCGCTTCGGTGCACGCACCGCGACGGCACCCTATGCCCGCAACGATGCAGGGTAAGACAAGGTGAAGCGGCTCGGGCGCAGGCGCCTGCGCCCGCACGCCCGCCGGCTTCCCCGTCACACCGGCGGGCACGACCTCGCCCGTTGTCTCCGCCGCGCGAACGGACGCACCTGCATTCGCGCCAGCGAACGGCGACACGACGATATCGGCCCGAGCGCGGTCGGACGCAATGTCAACCCCCTCAGGCGGCTGTCCCGAAATCGGCATGTCGGAATAGAGCGCCACGCGCCCGCCCGAAAGCAGCCGCGCCGACACTCGCTTGATAGCCTCGGGATTCGAAACGGCGAGCCCAGCACAGCGCGCCCACGTATCCACCGCCCACACGCCGCGGACGTCGGTCGCCGTGGTGATGACGGGGATGGCCCCTGCCGCGCGTGCCACAGTTTGCGCAAGCTCGTTCGCACCGCCCAAATGCCCCGACAAAAGCGAGACGGCAAAGCGCCCCGCCTCGTCGATCACCACAACCGCGGAATCGTTTGCCTTCGAGGCGACATGCGGCGCGATCGCCCGCACGGCGATGCCCGCCGCGCCCACGAACAGAAGCGCGTCCGACGCTTCCCACGCGAGCGCCGTCCATGCGCGCAGGTCGGCCTTCCCCTCGCCGAACCCGCGCGAAACGGAAACGTTCCAGCCAGAGTCATCTTCACCTGTCTGCGCGCAATCGGAAAGCGCGCGTGCGGTGCGCTCCGCCAACGCATACCCCCTCTCAGTGAACGCTATGCAGGAAACCCTCATCTAGCGCACCACCATCGTCGAGAAGTAGCTGCCCCGATCGGGCACATCGTCGAGCGAGCGGTACACGCGCTCGCCCGGAAGCCCACAGTCCTCTACGAGCTCGGCACCGTCGAAGGCGCCCTCCTCGCGAAGGATGCGCTTCGTGTCCGCAAGCGAGCGGCGCGCCTTCATGACCACCTTCGTCCCCGGCCAGCCGATTGCGCGGCGAACGTCATCGTAGCCGCCGGGCACGATGTGCAGAGGCGACGACATCTCGGGCGTGAGGTCGCGCTCGAGCGCCGCGGCGACCGCGCAGAAGCTCGGCACGCCGGGAATGGCGCGCGCCTCGAACCCGCGGGCGCGCACGTCGGGCGCTATGCGCTGGAAGGTGGCGTAGATGCTTGGGTCCCCCAGGTTCAGCAGCGCGACGTCGCGGGCCGCATCCAGGTGCGCGACAAGCTCGCGAACAAGCGAGGCATGCTCGGCCGCGCGGCGCTCGGCGTCGCGCGTCATCGAGAATCGCACGGGGATCACCGTCTTGCCTGTAAGGTCGACGGCGCCGCGCACAATGTCAAGCGCGACCATGACCCCGTCCGCCGTTTGCGGTGCGGCGATGACCGGACACGATTCGATTGTGCGGACGGCCTTGATCGTGAGCAGCTCGGGGTCGCCAGGCCCCGTGCCCACCCCGTACAGCACGCCTTTACTCATACGTCGCCCCCAATTCCCCGATAACAGCATCGGCGCCCGACGTGCGGAAAAGCTCGCGGCGCCCGGCGTCGAACACGACCGCGGCGATGTCGCATGCGCCCGCCGCGCGGCGGCGCAACCTGTCCTCGATTGCCGCAGCGAGCGAGGCGCGCACAGCGTCCCCCACGCAGGCGGCCTCGATTACCTCAAGCGCCGTCGCGGTCGTGACCGACGACATGATCTCGTGCACGGTCTTCGCGCCCGCGCCGGCCAAGGCCGCGTGGGCGGCCAGAATCTCCGCGCGGCAGTCGGCGGTACGCGAATGGGTGTCCATGATGCCGCCCGCGACCTTCACTAGCTTGCCGATGTGTCCCACAAGAAGAACATTGGTAAATCCCTCGCGAACGCAGCAATCAATCGCATCGCCCACGAAGTTGGAGATGAAGACCACCGGTGCACCATTTAGGTGGAAATGCCCCGAGATGAACTGCCCGCCGTAGTTGCCGGGCGTGAGCACGACTCCGCGCCGCCCCATAGCCGCATGCTGCCGGATCTCGAGCTCGATGCTGTCGCGCAAGGCAGCAAGGCTGCGCGGCTCGACGATGCCCGTCGTGCCCAGGATGGAAATGCCGTCCTCTATCCCCAGGTGCGGGTTGAAGGTCTTTTCGGCAAGGGCAACACCCTCGGGTACCGAAATCGTCACAGCGATATTTCCAGAAAAGCCGTGCGCGTCGCACACCTCGCGCACCGCCGAAGTGATCATCGCGCGCGGCGTCGCGTTGATGGCGGCCGCCCCCACCGGCTGCTCGAGCCCGGGCAACGTCACGCGCCCCACGCCCACGCCGCCATCGACGGAAACTTCCGATTCGCGCGCAGGCACGCCCTTGCTGCCCGCAGCGCCCGTGCCCGACCCCGCATGTTCCACGCGCGCGTACACGAGCACGCCGTCGGTCACATCGGCATCGTCGCCTGCGTCCTTTCGCACGGCGCACTGGGCGCACCCCTCGCCGATGCATGCGTCGACCACGTTCGCCTCGACGGGCAGCCCGCCGGGGGTGACGATCGACACGCGGCCGACGGGCTTTCGTGACAAGAGCATCTCGCAGGCCGCCTTCGCCGCGAGCGCGGCGCAGCTCCCCGTGGTGTAGCCGCAGCGCAGGCGGGTCGTCCCGGTATATATGTAGTGCTCGAAGGCCACGCTAGCTGCTCGCCTTCCGATACCCTGTGGCAAACGAAGGGTCGTAAAGCTTGCTGCGCTCGTACGACTCCGCTTGCCCGCCGTTGTGCGCAAGCCCGCCGCGAGCTCCGAGCACGCGGCCCACCACCACGAGCGCCGTGCGGTCGATGCCCTCTCGCGCGCCCGCATCGGCGAGCGTGCCCACTGTGCATCGCACCACGCGCTCCTCAGGCCAGGTCGCCTTGTACACGAGCGCCGCCGGCTCGTCGGAGCTGCGGCCCGCGGCCAAAAGCTCGGCGGAAAGCTCGGCGAGCATACCCGAGCTCAGGAAGATGACCATAGTCGAGCCGCTTTCCGCCATGGTGCGCATGCCCTCGCCCGCGGGCATGGGGGTGCGCCCGGAAAGCCGCGTGATCACGACCGACTGGCTGATTCCCGGCAGCGTGTATTCCTGGCGAAGCGCCGCCGCGGCACCGCAAAAGCTCGACACGCCGGGCACCACCTCGTAGTCCACGCCGCGCGCGTCGAGCGCGTCCATCTGCTCCTGGATGGCGCCGTACAGGCACGGGTCGCCCGTATGCAGGCGCACCACTTCCTCGCCCCGCGCATCCGCCGCGCACATCACGTCGAGCACTTCCTCCAAGGTCATGTGCGCGCTGTCGTAGACGACGCAGGATTCCTTGCACTCGGCGAGCAGCTCGGGGTTCACAAGGCTCCCCGCCCAAACGACCACGTCGGCCGCGCGCAGAAGACGCGCCCCGCGCAGCGTGATAAGGTCGGCGGCGCCCGAACCTGCGCCAACGATATGAATCATCCGAGCCTTCCCTTCCCGTTTCTCAACGCAACCGTTTACGCCGCCCTTCGCACAGCGGGCAAGACACGGCGCCCGCAGCGGCAATCGGCGCAAATACGTAGGCAGGAGGCGCAATGCCGCCCGCCCTGGCTTTGACACGCCCACAAACGCCCACTATCATAGTGGTAGTTTCGGCAACGAGCATATGACAATCGAATAAAAGGAAACGACCGGCGCGGCGCCCACACAGTCCGCGCTGGCTTGCGGAGGGAACCAGGTGGGAATCCTGGGCAAGGGACATTACTGTGTAGGACGCGCGGGCGAATCGCCTCGCGCCCCAAGCCAGACTGCTTCGCCTTTTCCTCACGGCATCGCCGTGGCGTTAGCTCCTTGTGAACCCCGAGGAGTGCGCTTCCCTTTCGAATGCAAGAAACAGGCGCGCTATCCCTTTGCGGACGAGCGCGCTTTTCTTTCGCTTGTGCCGATAAGCAACTGTCGCCGGGGGACCGGCAAACCGAGGAAAGGGAAAACCATGTCCGACCAGATGTCACGCCGCGGCTTCATGGGCGCCGCAGCAACCGGAGCCGTCGCGCTCGCCGGAGTCGCGCTCGCGGGCTGCTCCAGCACCTCCGCGAGTTCCGAGAAATCGAGCGAAAAGGAGATGGCCGTGAAGCCGGTCATTCTCGTCACGAGCTTCGGCACGAGCTACAACGACTCGCGCCACATCACCATCGGCGCCATCGAAGACGCTATCCGCGAGAAGTACTGGCAGGACTACGACATCCGCCGCGCCTTCACCGCGCAGATCATCATCGACAAGCTGAAGAAGCGCGACGGCATCACGATCGACAACATGACCGAGGCGCTCGACCGCTGCGTGGAAGACGGCGTGAAGGAAATCGTCGTGCAGCCGACGCATCTCATGGCTGGCCTGGAATACGCCGACGTGAAAGACGAGCTCGACAAGTACGCCGACAAGTTCGACAAGATCTCGCTCGGCGACCCGCTGCTCACCTCCGACGACGACTACAAGAAGGTGGCCGCAGCCATTAAGGAGAACATGGCGTCCTTCGACGACGGCAAGACGGCGCTGTGCCTCATGGGCCACGGCACCGAAGCCGATTCCAACGCCGACTATGCCAAGATGCAGGAAGTGTTCAAGAACGAGGGCTTGACGCAGTTCTTCGTCGGCACCGTCGAGGCTGAACCGACCTGCGAGGATGTTATCGCCGCTGCGAGCGCCGCAGGGTACAAGAAGGCCGTGCTCGCGCCGTTCATGGTGGTCGCGGGCGACCACGCGAACAACGACATGGCAGACGAGACCGACCCCGACAGCTGGGCTGCGAAGTTCGTGGCCGCCGGCTTCGAAGTGACGTGCCTGCTCCAGGGTCTGGGACAGAACGCCGCGGTCGACGACATCTACGTCTCGCACGTGGACGACGCCATCGCCAAGCTGTAAACTCGCCGCGCACGGGGGCGCCGGTCGCGTCCCCGTGCAACGGGCATGCGCCTTCCCCGACCGACGGCGCATGCCCGTTGCATTCGCATCCCGCCCGCCCACCGAACGGCGCGGGCGGTAGAAGCGATTGAAAGGAATCCCTCCATGTTGAAGAAAACCCTCGTCTTCGCCCTGTCGGCGGCGCTTCTCGCGTTCTCGCTCGCCGGCTGCGCCGGAAATTCAAGCGACGGCGCAAAGGCAAGCAATACCGATTCCCAGGAAAAGACCGAGCAGGCGGCCGATGCGACCGAGGGCGCAAGCGCTGCCCCCATCACCGCCGACAAGGTGGCCGACGGCACCTATCCGATCACCGTAGATTCCAGCTCGAACATGTTCAGGATTGTGGACGCCCAGCTCATCGTGGAAAACGGCTCCATGCACTGCGTGATGACGCTTTCCGGCACGGGCTACGGCAAGCTCTTCATGGGCACGGGCGACGAGGCTGCCGCCGCGAGCGAGGCCGACTTCATCCCCTATGTGGAAAACGCGGAAGGCAAGTACACCTACGACGTGCCCGTTGATGCGCTCGACGAGGACACCGCCTGTGCCGCGTGGAGTATTAGAAAAGAGCAGTGGTACGACCGCACGCTTGTGTTCGAATCCGCCGGCGTCGATCTGCGCGCCGACGCACTGAAGTAACGCCATGCGGTCGATTCTTCCCAAGGGGGAAAACAGGAAGCGCCGCAGCATCGCGGCGCGCGCGATCGCCTGCGTTCTCATCGCCCTGCTCGCGCTTCCCTTCGCGGGGTGCAGTGCGAGCCCAAACGCGACCGGTGGCACGGCGGGCTCTCAGGAATACACTGTGAGTGTCTCGCTTTCCGGCGGGTCAGGGCGCGCAAGCATCGCCTCACCCACCACAATTGTGAAGGATGGCGACACCTACACCGCGACCATCACCTGGTCGAGTTCGAACTACGACAAGATGACCGTCGACGGCGTGGACTACGCGCCCGTAAACGACGGCGGCAACTCCACGTTCGAGATACCCGTCACGCTCGACGAGGACATCGCCGTGTCGGCCGAGACCGTCGCCATGTCGACGCCGCACACCATCGACTACACGATCCACTTCGACTCATCCACCATGAAGGAGAAATCGGGCGACGAAGCAAGCGGCGTCTCCCCTGCGGGAACGGCTTCAAGCGCCGCGGCCGACTTCCACAACGCCGATTTGGGCTGTGGCTGGAAGCCAACAGGGGCGCTTCAGCTTGAATACGCCGAGCACTTCACTGTCGACGAGTTCGAAGGCGGTCTGCGGCTTATCTGCGTTTCGAATGGGGAGCGTTTCCTCGTGGTGCCGCAAGATGCGAAGGTACCTGATGGGTTGAGCTCCGACATCGCGGTCATAAGGCGCCCCGCCGACAAGGTGTACCTCGTGTCGTCGGCGACGATGTGCCTGGTCGACGCGCTCGATGCGAACTCCAATATCATCATGTCGGGCACGAAGGCCGACGATTGCTCGGTCGCAGGCTTCAAAAGCGCGCTCGAAAGTGGGGCGATCGCCTACGGCGGCAAGTACAGCGCGCCCGACTACGAGCGAATATCGGCCTCGGGCTGCACGCTCGCCATCGAGAACACCATGATCAACCACACGCCCGATGTGAAGGAAAAGCTGCAGAAGCTCGGGCTCGTCGTGCTCACCGAACAGTCGTCGAGCGAGCCCGAAGCACTCGGGCGCGTCGAGTGGATTAAGCTTTTCGGCGTCCTGTTCGACAAGGAAGACGAGGCCGCGCACCTGTTCAACGAGCAGAAGGCCCGCGTCGAGCAAACGTCGGGGCTCGCGTCGTCAGGTAAAACCGTGGCGTATTTCTACATTAACTCGAACGGGGCCGCCGTCACGCGGCGGGCGGGCGACTACGTGGCGCAGATGATCGAGCTTGCAGGCGGCAGCTATGCGCTCGATGACGCGCAGGCGGCGTCGACGTCAGGTTCGTCAGTAACGCTCGAAATGGAGCGCTTCTACGCGACGGCGAAGGATGCCGACATCATCGTCTACAACGGCACCATCGACGAATCGGTTGCCACCTTGAACGACTTCGTAGGCAAAAACGCGCTATTGTCGCAGTTCAAAGCCGTGAAGAACGGCAACGTCTGGGTCACAAGCGCCGACATGTACCAGCAGATGACTTCTACCGCCGACATTATCGACGAGCTGCACGGGGCGTTCACCGGCGCTGACGCGAGCGACTTCCATTATCTAAGGAAGCTCGGTTAGCGCCATGAGAAGCCGGCTTTCCATGGCATACGACGAATCGGGGCGCGCCGCGCGGTGTCGCGTCGTGACGGCGCTGCTCGCTGTTGCCCTCATCGTGCTCGTCGGGGCCAACCTGTGCATCGGGAGCGTGCTCGTGCCCGCAGACCACATCCCCGGCATCCTTTCGGGCGGCGCGGCCAATTCCATGGAAAGCCAGGTCATCTGGGAGATTCGCCTGCCGCGCGTGCTTTCAGCCGTGCTTCTCGGCGGCGCACTTTCGCTTTCCGGGTTCCTGCTGCAGACGTTTTTCAACAACCCCATCGCCGACCCGTTCATCTTGGGCGTCTCCTCGGGCGCAAAGTTCGTCGTCGCGCTTACGATGATCGTACTTCTGGGCGCGAACCAGGCCATGTCCTCGCCGGCCATGGTGGCCGCAGCGTTTCTGGGCTCGCTTATCACCATCGGCTTCGTGCTCCTCATCGCACGGCGCATAAGTTCCATGGCCATGCTCATCGTGGCGGGCGTCATGGTGGGATACATCTGCTCGGCGGCGACGAACTTCCTCATCGCCTTCGCCGACGACCAGTCCATCGTGAACCTGCACAACTGGTCTTTGGGTAGCTTCTCGGGTTCGAGCTGGGACGACATCGCGATCATCGCGGTCGTGGTGATCACCGTGAGCGCATGCGTATTCGCGATATCGAAGCCCCTTTCCGCCTTCCAGCTGGGAGAAGCCTACGCGAAAAGCGTCGGCGTGAACGTCGAACGCTTCCGCGTGGTGCTCGTCCTTCTAGCGAGTATGCTCTCCGCCTGCGTGACCGCGTTCGCTGGTCCGGTGTCGTTCGTAGGCATCGCGGTTCCGCATCTCGTGAAGTCGGCGCTAAAGTCGTCGAAGCCCATCCGAGTGATTCCTGCGTGCTTCTTGGGAGGCGCCATCTTCTGCGCGGGCTGCGATTTGATCGCGCGCACGCTGTTCTCTCCCGTCGAGCTTTCCATCAGCGCCGTCACCGCCATCTTCGGCGCTCCGGTGGTTATCGCGCTCATGTTGAAGAAGCGGGTGAGGTAGATGGGGGAATTCGTGCCGCGGCCCAAAACGCTCGGAGGGGACATTCCATGCTTAGACAGTCCTGAGCTCGCACGAAAGCGCCAGAAGGCACTTTCGGCTCGTGCGGAACTGCGCGCGGAACGCCTCCTCCGAGCGGAGCCGAACCTCGAAACTACGGTCGAAACGCAGGCTGACGGAGCGCCGCTTTTCCACATAAGCGACCTGTCGGCGGGCTACGACAAGAAGGTCGTAGTCGAAGGCGTCGATCTGGAGGTTCGCGCGGGCGACGTCGTGGCGCTCATCGGGCCGAACGGCTCGGGCAAGTCGACCATCTTGAAAACCATCACACGCCATCTGGCACCGCTTGCCGGCGCGGTCGAGCTCGACGGGCGGGAGATTTCCCGATGGAAGACGGCGGAGTTCGCAAGGAACCTTGCCGTTATGCTGACAGATCGCCCCCGGACCGAGCTCCTCACCTGCCGCGATATCGTAGAGGCGGGAAGGCATCCCTACACCGGGCGAATGGGCACACTCTCGCCCGACGACCATAGTCGGGTCGACGAGGCCATGAAAACCGCACATGTGGAAGAGCTCGCCGAGCGCGACTTCATGCAGATAAGCGACGGGCAACGCCAGCGCGTCATGCTCGCACGCGCCATCGCGCAGGATCCGCGTGTGCTCGTGCTCGACGAGCCCACGTCGTATCTCGATATCCGCTACCAGATCGACCTGCTGCGAATACTTCGCCACCTTGCGAAATCGCGGAATGTGGCTGTCATCATGTCCATCCACGAACTCGAGCTCGCGCAGAAAAGCGCCGACAAGGTGATTTGCGTGAAGGACGGCCGGGTCTTCCGCGCCGGCGCACCCGAGGACATATTCACGCGCGAGACGATTGGCGAGCTCTACGGCCTTCAGCATGGCACCTTCAACGAGCGCTTCGGCAGCGTGGAAATTGGGCGCCCGCACGGCGATGCGCACACGTTCGTCATCGCCGGCGCAGGTACGGGGTCGGCTGTGTTTCGCCAGCTCGTCCGGCAGGGCAAGGCGTTCTACGCGGGCGTTCTGCACGAAGGGGACATCGACTGCGAGCTCGCGCGCGACCTGGCAGCGGAATGCGTGGCCGAGCGCGCCTTCGAGCCGATCGGGGATAAAACCATAGCCCGCGCCAAAGAGCTCCTCGTCCACTGCGCGCGCCTTATTGTGTGCCCCGCCGCCTTCGGCACCATAAACGCCCGCAACGCAGAGCTCGTCGAGTTCGCACGCTCGCATGGTATCGAGGTCATGTGAGCGTGCGAAGGCGCATCGGAGGATTCCCAATTGGAGTGGGAAGGATAAACTGGACTTTCTTTTAATGATCCTCAGGCTACAGCTCCTACGCCGGCGAGGTCTACAAGGCGCCGGAGAACCTCGTGAACAGGAATTTCCACGCCGACGAGCCCAACCTGCTGTGGCTCACCGACATCACCGAGTTCAGACTCCCGGGCGGCGAGAAGGTCTACCTGAGCCCGGTCATCGACTGCTTCGGCGGGATGCCCGTCGTCTGGTCGATCGGGCTGCACCCCGACAAGCGCGTCACGAACTCGAGCCTGCGCCTAATCCAAGCGAGATTCCAGACTCGACAGGCCATTGAGAGTCAGGTCGTTGGCGACCTCCGAGACACGCTCGATAGGAACCGAACCGTCAGACAGCGCCCACGTGCGATAGATACCGATAATACCGGACAGCAAAAACGCCAGATAGTAATCGAACATCTCGTCCTTGAGGGCGTGGGGCAGCAAGTCGCGCTCGGCAATCTCATGCTCGAGCGGCACGCGCAAACGCGTCATAAAATCGTCGAGCGGGATGTTTTCAATCAGCTGGCGATTGAGCACGAGGTTATTGCAAAGTGCCTCGTTGATGGTCTTAAAGAAGGTAGCCGCCGCTCCAAGGGCGCGCTCGTTGGGGTCACTGCCCATAGTGGAAAGCGTCTTTTCGACCGAGTCGACAATCATCTCCACCACATCGGCGGCGATGGCATCGAGCAGGCCGTCGACCGTGCCAAAGTGCACGTAGAAGGTCTTGCGATCGACATTTGCCTCACGCGCGATGGCACTCACGGTAATATCGGCAAGCGGTTTATCCATCAGCAGGCGCTCAAACGCAGAAAGGATGGCATTGCGGCTGCGAACGATGCGGCGGTCGAGGCGCGGTTTGCTGGTGTCCATGGACGTGTCCCTTCGGAATGTGAGCATTCATCAACAGATGAGAGTTAATCTACGTAAGAGGATTATCCCCCATCCGGCACAAAAAAGCCCGGCAACATGAAGAACGCACGACCAACTGTTACGCCTTAGGGAGCTTCTTTTTGTTCAAAGCAGCCGGGGACACACGAATGCCGTCACCTGTCTGGCGCACATAGGCCTTATGCGAGGGTTTGGCGGCCCCAGAAGCCTTCTGAGCATGCTGATTGGGATCCACGGTAACCGCATTCACAGGATGGGGCTTTGCAGGCTTAGAGGACGTCTGAGGCGATCGTCCGAGCTTGCGCATCGCGCGATCCCAGCGTGAGTGGATACTCTCGTTGTGAGCGCTCTTAAGACCCAGCAGGGGCGCGGCCAAAATCGTCGGCGCGATAAACGTAATGAGGCGCCACAGCAGATAACCGGCGGTCGACGCCGACCCAAAGAAATGACCCAGGAACAGCGCGAAGCCACCCTCGGCACCGCCGGTGCCACCGGGCAGGGGAACAGCAGAGCTCAGCAGCTGGACAAAGGCGCTCGCGGCCATGACCGAAAAAAAGTCGACCTCGTGGTGGCCAAAAGCAAGCATCAGGAAATATGGAACCAGATAGAAAAACGCGAGCTGCAGCATGGTGATAAACACGGTGAGCAGCATGGAAGAAAAATGTCCGGCCGAAAGCTTGAACTTCTCGGAGAAGGAGTAGATCTCGCCATCGACAAACGTGCGCCATCCCTCGATCTTAGTGGCCGAGACACCAATGCGCTCAAGCCAATTGATGATGCAATGGGCGACGCGCGTGACGGTCTTAGGCATGAGCGCGACGGCGAAGATGCCAAGCAAGATGCAGCAGTGCCCACCAAAGCTAAAGACACACAGCAGCGTCATGTCGCCATAGCGCTCGGCAAAAAACGGCATGCGAGCAAGCAGTAGGATAGCGCCCCAGGCAACGAGGCCAAACTGATACACGATAAAGCGCGTGAATTGCGTGGCTCCGGCCTCGCCGACATTTTGGCCCGCTTTGGTCAAGCGGTAGATCTGGGCAGGCGTAGAGCCCATCATCATGGGCGTCAGGTTGCCAAAGAAAATGCCACTCGCCTCGACCGAGATCAGATCGCGAATGCCGACGGGTGAATTGGGGTCGAGCCAGACGGCGATCGCATAGGCCACAATGCCAAAGAACAGATACATGAACATGCAAAGACACGCGACAACGAGCCAGGGCGCCTGGACGCTCGACATAGCAGCCCAGAACTGCCCCATCTGCCCGGTTACCACCAGATAGACGATATAACCCACCAGCACAACGCCGATAAAGATTGCGCCGCGGCGTGCGCTCTTATTGTCATCGCCGCCCGAGGCCTCAACCTCGACCTGGGGCTTGGACGTATGCTGAGAGGACTCCGTCATGAGACTCCTTCTAACAGTCAAAATATCTTGGTTATTGTACCCGTAAGGGCCATAAGCAGAACGCAAAGCTCTTGTTCAAACGGGAATGACAGACAGTTGTTTGATAATAAAAAACCCGGCCTTCCGTGGAAAGACCGGGTATCAGATGCGTGGTAGCCCGTACCAGATTCGAACTGGTGATCTCCGCCTTGAGAGGGCGGCGTCCTAAACCGCTAGACGAACGGGCCATAGGCCTCGGCAGAAAAGAAGTGGTAGCCCGTACCAGATTCGAACTGGTGATCTCCGCCTTGAGAGGGCGGCGTCCTAA
Organism: uncultured Collinsella sp.; assembly: GCA_937966215.1. Classification (GTDB taxonomy): domain Bacteria; phylum Actinomycetota; class Coriobacteriia; order Coriobacteriales; family Coriobacteriaceae; genus Collinsella. The sequence continues at coordinate 137,273 of CALCKK010000039.1, forward strand.
ACCGCTAGACGAACGGGCCACATGACATCTGCACTGCCGTGCTGCGAGGAAATATATTACGGGACAAAAAACATCAGCGCAAGAAGAAATTCCAAATTGCCGAAAAATTGTCGACAGGTTATGGAACGCGCAGGTCAACTAATTAGCTAATTCAAGTTGAGATGAGCCAGGAGGGCTTCGCGGTTGTTGGGGATGTTGTCCTCGATCACGGCGTCGAGGGCGGCGTTGAGAAGCTGTCCCAGCTCCGGCCCCGGCTTGACGCCGGCGCGGATCAGGTCGCCACCATTGATGGCAAGCATCTTGAGCGTATAGGGCTCCCCCGCCTTCAGCAGCTCGTGCGCCATCGCGCGCATCTCCTCAATCGTCTCGACGTAATAGAAGCACGACGGGGCCTTGCCAAGTGTGTCAGCACGCTTAAGATCCATGAGCTCGTCCATCAAACGCGGCGTGTCGACGCCCTCGCCCGAAAGCGCGCGCATCATATTGAGCAGGCAGGATCGCTCGGGGCGTAACGGCTTGTCGTGGTATTTAATCAGCAGGCACACATCGCGCACCAAATCGTGCGAGAGCGCCAGGCGATCCATGATGGCGCGCGCCTTCTTGGCGCCGAGCTCGGGATGACCGTAGAAGTGCCCGCTGCCGGCGTGATCGACCGTAAAGCAATCGGGCTTGGAGACGTCATGCAAAAACGCTGCCCACATTAAGCTCGGCGAAGGCGCCACGCCATCGCACAGCGCCAGCTCCCCTGCCACCGTCAGCACGCGGGCGATATGTTCGTAGACGTTAAACGCATGATAGACACTGCGCTGGTCAAACCCACGAGCCGGCGCAAGCTCGGGCACGGCGGCGCAGATGAGCTCGGGGTAGCGCAGCATCGCGTCTCCCCCGTGGCCGGTCGATAGAATGCCCTCGAGCTCAATACCCACGCGCTCGCGCGCCACGGCATCGAGCAGCGGCGCGCACTCGGCAAGGGCACACTTGGTCTCGGGCTCAATCACAAAGTCCAGGCGGCAGGCAAAACGCACCGCACGCAACATGCGCAGGGCATCCTCGTTAAAGCGGCGCTTGGGATCTCCGACGGCACGAATCAGCTTGCGGTCTAGGTCGCCCTGGCCATCGTAGCGGTCGACAAGGCCGCGCTCGGGATGCCACGCCATGGCATTGACGGTAAAGTCGCGGCGCGCCAGATCGTCCTCAAGCGAAGCGGCGCGCTCCACACTCTGAGGATGACGACCGTCGGTATAGAAGCCGTCCAGGCGATAGGTGGTGACCTCAATGCGCTCGCCATCGCAAATAGCCGTAATGCCGCCAAATTTAATGCCCGACTCAACTACCGCAATGCCGGCGGCCTCGAGTGCCGCCTTGGACTCCAGCCACAGGCCGCTGCAGCACATGTCGACATCGTGGCTGGGGCATCCCATCAGCGCATCACGTACCCAACCACCCACGTACCAAGCCTCAAGACCTGCTGCCTCAAGCGCACGCAGGACACGGATAGAGGCATCGGTCGGCTGCGTACCGTTGAGCGAAACATTGCACATGCCTATGGCCTCCTGCGACTATCAAATTGGCTATCGATTGCGTCTGCAAGAAGTCTAGCAAGAAACAGCCTCCACTGCACACGCAAGTCCGATAAACAAAAACGCATCCGTCCTGGTCTAAGACGGATGCGAAATAATTGAACTATTCAGGCAAGGTGCCGGAACTAGCAAACCTGACGGATTGCAATACCCTTCTGATACTCATCGACCTTGGCGAAGTCGCCCAGACCGGGGCACTCGACCACGTTAGCGCCGGTGGCCATCGAGAGACGCAGGGCGTCCTCGACGCGCTCCGGGGCGTCGTGCCACACGGACAGGAAGGCGGCCAGCGAAGAATCGCCGGCGCACACCGTCGACAGCAGCTTAACCTCAAAAGTACGGTTGGCAAACCAGATGTGCTCGCCGTTGGAGAAGTACGCACCGGCGCCACCGAGCGTCAGCAGCACGTTCTTAGCGCCCTTGGCGTGCAGCTCGGCCATGGCACCCTTGACGGACTCATCGTCGCCGCCGCTTACCTTAATGCCAAAGATATCGAGCAGCTCGTCGTCATTGGGCTTAATCAGCAGCGGCTCCATGGCAATGAGGTCTGCCAGCTGATGGCTCGAGATATCGAGCACGAACTCGGCCCCCTTGGCCTTGACGCGGCGCAGGACCTCGGCCAGGAAGCCCTCGGAAGTGTTGGGAGGCAGCGAGCCGCTGATGACCAGGCAGGTCATGTCATCGAGCGAATCGATGAGCTCAAACATCTCCCGCTCGTTGGCCTCGTTGATGGCGGCACCGGCGTTGACCATGTTGTACTCGGTGTCGGGGCCGGCGTTGAGGAACACATTGACGCGCGTGATGCCGTCGGTCCACACGGGCTTGACGGGCACGCCCAGGGCCTCGGCGCCCTTAACGATAAACTCGCCCGAGAAACCGGCGAAAAAGCCCAGGATCGTGGTGTCGACGCCGTAGTGGTCGAGCGTAAACGAGACGTTGAGGCCCTTGCCGTTGGGGGTGTAGACAGCGTTACGGGTGCGGGTAACGGTGTTGGCGGACAAGCCATCGCAGGAGATGTTGTAGTCAATAGCGGGATTTGCAGTAAGCGTGTAAATCATGAATGTTCCTTTCACAAGGCAACGTGTTAATGAAAGTATATTCCACGCATCGGTAAAAGGCTAGGACAACTCGGTGAACGGTGTGGAAGCGATGAAGTACGGAAGGACTCCTCTCCCCCGTGGCGGAACAAAAAGGCGCCCCAGCCGAAACCGGGGCGCCGCATGCGCACGAATATGTCGCGTTTCGCTTACTTGCGATCGAGCTTGCGGACAGCAACGCGCTTGCTGTACTCGTCGACGTGACCAAAGTCGCCGATGCCGACGGACTCAGCAACGTTGGCGCCGGTGGCCATAGCGAGCTTCATGGCCTCCTCGACGTTGTCGCGATCCCTGTACCACTTGTGCAGGAACGCAGCGAGGGTGCAGTCGCCGGCGCAGACGGAAGAGACAAGCTTGATGTTGAACTCACGCTTGGCATACCAGATGTCCTCGCCGTTGGAGAAGTAAGCGTCACCGCGGCTACCACGGGTGAGCAGCACGTTCTGGACGCCGGCCTCGTGAGCCAGCTTCATGGCAACGCGGACCTCGTCGTCGGTGTCGACCGGCACGCCGAAGATAGCCTTCATCTCGTGATGGTTCGGCTTAATGAGCAGCGGCTTCTTGTGAGCGAGCTCCTTGAGCTTGTCGGAGGACAGGTCCAGGACGACGTCAGCGCCACGGGCCTGAGCGTGCTCCATGACCTTTGCCAGGAAGTCAGGCGTAGCTTTGGGAGGCACGGAGCCAGAGACGATCAGGCACTCAAGATCGCCCGCGGTGTCCAGGATGTTGTAGAGCTCCTCCTGGTGCTGCGGCGTGATCGGAGCACCAGGGTTCAGGATGCCGTACTCGTGCTGGCCATCGTTGACGTAGGTGTTAATGCGCGTGATACCGTCGGTCCAGACCGGGCGGCAGAGGCAACCCAGGTTCATGACCTCCTCGACGATGAACTTGCCCGTGAAGCCAGCGAAGAAGCCGAGCGCGACAGTGTCGACACCCATCTTCTTAAAGGCGAAGGACACGTCGAGGCCCTTGCCGTTAGCCGTGTAGCTGGCCGAGCCGGTGCGGACGTTCTCGTCGGGCTCGAGCGGAGAGCTCGAAACCGTCATGTCGACAGCCGGGTTAGCGGTTAGCGTGTAGAACATTTACAGTACCCCCTGTATATGTGAGGGCCGCGTGGCCGGCCCATTCCAACCACGCGGTTACCTCTGATACCAAATTAGCGAGCTGCGGACTCGAGCAGCGCCTTGACCTCGGCGGCGGTGTTGCAGGCGAGCGCCTTCCCGGCGAGCTCATCGCACTCGGCCTTGGTCCACTGGCTGATGGTCTTGCGGGCGCGCAGGATGGACGGAGCGCTCATCGAGAACTCCTCCAGGCCCCAGCTGATCAGCAGCGGCTCGAGCAGCGGATCGGCAGCGGCCTCGCCGCACATACCGACCATGATGCCGGCCTTAACGCCGCTCTCGATGATGTTCTTGAGCGAGCGGAGCACGGCGGGATAGTACACCTGGTACAGGTTGGAGATGGTGTCGTTACCACGGTCGGCGCACATGGTGTAGCCGATCAGGTCGTTGGTGCCGATGGAGAAGAAGTCGGCGACCTCGGCAAGACGGTCTGCGAGCAGCGAAGCGGCGGGCGTCTCGACCATGATGCCGACCTCGATGTTCTCGTTGAACTTGCGACCCTCTTCGGTCAGCTCGGCCTTGCACTGCTCGACGAGCTCCTTGACAGCCAAGACTTCCTCGACGCAGGTGACGAGCGGGATCATGATCTTGACGTCACCGAAGGCGCTAGCGCGCAGCAGAGCGCGGAGCTGGACCTTGTACTGGTCGGGATTGGCCAGGCAGTAACGCACGGCGCGGAAGCCCATGAAGGGGTTCTCTTCCTTGACCATGTGCAGGTACGGAATCTCCTTGTCGCCACCCACATCGAGCGTGCGGATGATGACCGGAGCGCCCTTGAGCGCGCTGGCGACCTTACGGTAGGCGTTGAACTGCTCCTCCTCGGAAGGAAGCTCAGCAGAGTCCATGAACAGGAACTCGGAACGGAACAGGCCGATAGCCTCGGCGTCGTGATCGAGCGCGTTGGGCACGTCATCGGGGTTGCCGATGTTGCAGGCAATGATCTTCTTGATGCCGTCGGCAGTCACGGACGGCTTGCCGCGGAAGGCCTCGAGAGCCGCCTTCTCGGCAGCGAAAGCCTCGGCCTTGGCAGTGTAAGCGGCGAGCGTCTCCTCATCGGGATCGGCCTCGACGATACCCTTGCCACCGTCGACGACAACGGTCATGCCGTTGCGCAGTGCGGTGCAGCTGTTGGAAACCGAAAGGACAGCAGGGATCTCGAGGGCGCGCGCAATGATTGCGGAGTGCGACGTGCGGCCACCAGTCTCGGTGACGATACCGGCAACGTGCGCCTTATCGATCGTGGCGGTCATGGACGGCGTGAGGTCGTGCACGACAACGACGGTGTTCTCAGGCAGGACGGAAAGGTCGACGACCTCCTTGCCCAGCAGCTCGGCCAGAATACCGGTGCGGATGTCGGCGATGTCGGCCGCGCGCAGACGGAACATCTCATCGTCCATGGACAGGAACATGTTCTCGAACATGGTCGAGGTGTCCATGAGCGCCTGCTCGGCGCAGGTGCCGCCGTCAATGGCGGCGTTGATGGCGTCGGTCATGCCCGGATCCTGAGCCAGGACAATGTGTCCGCTCATGATCTCGGCCTCGGCCTCGCCCACCGTCTCCTTCATGTGGTCGGCCTGAGCCTGGGTCTTCTCGCAGAAGACCGAAAGAGCGGTCTGATAGCGCTCCTTCTCTGCTGCCGAATCAGCAACCTCGTGCGGCTCAAACGTCAAGTCGGGATCGACGGCGACCATAACGGTGCCGATTCCGATGCCCTCGGATGCGTTGACTCCCTGATACATTCCCATTCCTCTCTCCGTGCCATGTGATAAAGCGTTTTGCCATATCCATGACAAAAGAGCGCAGCTACCTTGATACAGGTCACTGCGCCCCCAAGTATGAACTTAATTGTTCAACATGCGACCCGTTTGAGTTCTACTCGCCAAGACCGCTCTTGATGAGCTCGATGGCAGCAGCCAGAGCCTCGGCCTCGTCGGCGCCGTCGCACTTGACCTCGACCTCGGTGCCGCAGGGGATACCAGCAGCCATGAGGGCCATCGGGGACTTGCCGTTGACCTCCTTCTCGGGGGTGACGACCGTCACGTCACAGGCGTACTTGCCCATGGTGGAGGCGAACAGACCAGCCGGACGCATGTGCAGACCCTGAGGATTAACGAGGGTAGCCTTCTCAGAAACCATAGTTGACTCCTTTTTTGTGTTTAACCCCTGTCATGCATGTGGCAGGAGTCAGATTCACGACGTTGTTTATATTAACTCACATCAAACGGTTTTTCATTGTGTTTCGCACGAATTGTTGGACAGATGTCGTTCGCTGTCCGCTCGCCTGCCGGGCGGGGCGGTTAAGTTTGCTGCTCTACAGTCCTGCGCAAGACGGAAAGCACATTAAGTGCTTTC
>CALCKK010000040.1:0-3263 GCA_937966215.1 uncultured Collinsella sp.
ATGCGAATACGCCTTCACAGGCGCCACGATGAGTGTCGCTGCCCCAAAGCGCCCCTACTTGCATTCGTCCTCATAGTTTTCCTTCAGTCCGTGATAGACGTGCTCGGGACCCCAGTGCACGATATTCTCTCGCACGTAGCTCGATCCGACCTGCTCGTTAAACGAGGTTTGGTACCCGCTCCACACAGAGCAGAGGAGTCTGGATTCCTTATAGGCTTCGTTCGTCATCGACTTGACGTAATAATCCACGCGATACTCAAAGCGTGCGGTATAGGTATGCGGAACGGCCAGATCGACGCTGGCGGGAAGCTTGTAGCTGGGATCGCGGCTTACGCGCACCTCGACCTCGGGCCCGTCGGCGGCCTGCTTGTTTTCATACCAACCCAGGAAGCGGTAGCCATCGGGCAGCGAGCCGCCTTCGGACAAGGGCTTGTTGTCCACGCCGCGCACCTGCACCGTGTAAACGCTGGCCCCATCCTCGGCAGTCTGGACATCGACATGAGTGTTGCCCACGTCGACACGCTGGGTCGCATCTTCAAGCTCATCCTGTTCATTGCCCTCGAACACTGTCATGATGTTCGAGACGTAGTCGCTGTACACCGGATAGAAGTCGGTCGGGCCAAGCACGGTAATCTCGGTACCGGCAGGATAGAACGCGCCGGCATTTTTTAGCTCGGCGAGCTGGGTCGAGGTAATGGCTGCATAGCCACCGTTCATCTGAGCCTCTTCGCTCGGCTTCGTTGTCCAACCGATAAAGGTGGCGCTGGAAGACAGCGTGCCACGATCGGTAGGAGCGGCGGGGTTGAGCTTCGCGCCGTAGCGATACCAATCGCCCGATTTGTCGTGTGCAGTGCCGCTCTGGCAATCGAGCGTTTCGCCCTGGACGTTATAGAACAGCACCTGCGCCTCGTACGAAGCGATAAACAGGTCATTGCCCTTAAAACCGTCGACCCCCTTGGCATTATCGGCGGTATAGGTCGACGTATGCTCGTGCGCCTCACTCTTCTTGACCTGTTTGCCGGCAGTCACGGCATCGGCATCGGTCTTGCCGTCAAACCAGGTGTTATCGGCCTCGATGTGGTTCACGTTGACCCCGGGCTCGCGGAACCAGCCCATAAAGCGGTATCCCTCGTTTGCCTCGGTCAGGCCTTCAGGCTTTGCGGAGGTATCCTGCTTAAACGTTACCGATGTATCGCCCTGGGCCAAGCCCTGAGCCGTTCCCGCCAGCACGGCGCTCACGGCAAAGGCGTACGGATCCGAGGTCGTTTGATCGACGCCAAGTTTGGTTGCCTCGATCGTCGCGGTGCCCGCGCCGGGAAAATCGATCGTCGCCTTAACGCTCTGGCCATGCACGGGGATCTTCAGTCTGTAGTCCATCGCCCACTCGTTGGCATGCGAACCGCCCAGGGCCTCATCGTTAGCGGTCGAGCGCATGGTGCCGGCACAGAAGTCGTAGTCGTGCTCCTCCCACAGCTCGCGTGTGGCGTAGCGCCCGTCGTCCCACGGGCCGTAGCCGTCGCCCTTGGTGGTACCGTCGCCGCCAAAAGAGGGGATCTTTTTCTTAGCCGCGGTACCCTGGCTGTTGCCAGAAAGGCTCACGCTCGGCTTAAAGTAGCACTCGGTGACCGTGGCATCATCCTTGTTGGCACGCGCGGCAATACCGCCAAGGTTCACATCGTTTTGAATGATGGGGATCACGGCGATGGGATTGTACTGACGCGAGCTCAAGTCGCCCGCAAAATGGCTGCGGACGAGCTCGTTGCCCTCGGCCGTCAGAATACGACCAGCCAGGCCACCCGTCCATGCGCGCGTCACGGCGACGACGCCCACATACGACGCGGCATAGCTGTAGCACTGCGCCGTCGAGAAGCAGTCGATAATCTTGGCCTCGCCCGCCATGCAGCCCACAAAACCCGAGGCGTACACGTTGTTGCCGCCCAGGGCGCCAATGGCCACGTCGTACTTATTGGTGACGTCGGTCATGCCCTTCTCGGCAATCGAGCCGTCGTCCTTACGCGTCGGCGTCACGCGGCAGTACTCGATAGTCGAGTTTTTAACGTAGCCGGCAAACGCCGCCATATACAGACCCTCACCGCCGAGCGCCTGCACGCCCGAGGTCGTATTGTTGACGGCACGGCCGCCACGGACCTCGCAGTTGTAGAGGGTGCAGCCGTCGAGCTCGCCGGCGATGAGACCGCCCTCAAAGCCTGCGTTGGTAATGAGGTTGAGAGCATTGTTGGCGCAGGTCACGTGCAGCGTGCTCTCCATGACCATAACGTTTTCGAAGCGCGTATTGACGGCCTTGCCCACGATAATGCCACCGCGGAAGTCCGCCCACACGTTGGCGTCCTTGACCAGGAAGTTTTTGATGGTGGCACCGTTGGTCTCGGCAAAAAATCCCGTATCGCGCTCGGGGTCAAAAGCGTCTTTATCGTAGTTCAGGCCCTCAACGGTGTGGTTTTGACCATCGAACACGCCCTTAAACGGATGCTCCTTGTTGCCAAACGACAGATGCTTAACGGTGTTTGCAACGATGGCTTTCATGTCGTCGCTGTCGAGCTCAATGTCGTTATCGAGATAAACGTGCCAGCCGGACGTATCGCGCTCGCGCGACAGCGCCACACACGACAAAAAGTCAGCCTCGCTTTTGATGTGGAATTCGGTTTTGGCCTCGGGCACATCCTCGGCATGCACCGCCGTCGGCAGCGCCATAACGCAGCAAAGGGCAATCGCTGCGACGGCAACCAGCCTGCTAAGCATACCCCGGTTCATATTCTTGATCTTCATAGGCTAGTTCGCCTCCGGCCAACCCACAACGTCAAGTACGTCGAGGGCAGTATCGCTTGTCTGCTGGTTTTTGGCCTGCACGGCCTGAACATCGATATCGAGCCTGAATGAGCCGCCGCGCGCGGCATCGTGGTAGTCGCCCACAAATCGCAGCGAGTCCATAAGGCTTTCCGTCATGGCGCCGGGGTCGAGCATGCCGCCACGCCCGGCCAATCCACGGTAGTAGTACCACCCATCGCCGCCGTCGATCCACGGGGACCCCTCGTCCGCGTTCACATGAAACGCAACGCTGCCCGAAGCATCCGCGCTCGAACCGTCGGGCGCCACCGACGTCATGTGCAGACGCGCGCGAACGTACTCAGGCTGCGTGCCGACGTTCTCCACGCGCACAATGCGGCTGATGTCAGAACCCCCGGCCTTGGTGTCGGGATAGTCCCCGTGCTCGTTGGGCTCAAACGGAATCTCCTCGCCCTGCT
>CALCKK010000041.1:0-7699 GCA_937966215.1 uncultured Collinsella sp.
CCACGGCGGTGCCGATGGAAAGTACTTGCTTGTAGGCGGACTTGCGCGACATTGAGGCTCCTGGATGGACGGTTGGGAATCTACCAGTCTAGCAGGAGCCGGCAGAGGCCGTTCTGTCGAACAAATACTTAAGATTTGGGACAAACGCTACTGGTTCATTTGCTTCATATTTGACGTATGGCTAGATCGAGGTGGAGTCGAGCCAGTTGAGCTTGCACTCGAGAATGCGCTGCTCGCCGGGTTGGCTGCTGCCATCAAGCAAGGCGAGCAGCATCTCGGCCGCCTCCCTGCCTTCCTGGTCGACGGGCTCGATGATCGTGGAGACGGTCGGCGTGGTGAGGTTGGTCCAGTCTTCGCAGTTGAGTCCCAAAAGACCTATTTGCTGCGGAAGTAGATGGGCCATGGGTTGGAGGGCCTTGTAGACACGGGGAAGCGCCCATTGGTTTTGTACGAAGATGAGCGTGCGCTTGGCGGGGTTGAACTTGTATTTAAAGTATTCGGTAAGCTCGTTGATTGACGGCTTGTTGTGATCGATGGGGATGGCTTTGTAGAGCTGCCCATTCGCGGCCAATGCCTCGGCATATCCCTGAAAACGTTCCATGCGAGTGCGCATTTCGGTCATGTTGGCGGCGATGGAAAAGAAGTCTTCGTAGCCGGCGTCGAGAAGCGCCTGCGTGGCATTGTACACGCCGTCGTAGAGGTTGGTTTTGATCCAGCTGGTGCCTGGGCTGTAGATGGCCGCGTCAAAAAAGACGACGGGCTTGCCGGCGCGCTTGATGCGGTCGTGGACTGCCTTGAAATTTGCCGTGGGCTGGATGATAAAACCATCGACGCCCAGTGAGAGCATTTTGTCGACATACATGAGCTCGGTCTCGGGGTTAAAGTTGCTCGTGCAAACGACCGTCTGGTAGCCCGCGGGGAGCATGACCTGCTCCATGCCGTTGAGGACGAGGCCCGCCCATTTGTTGGTGTTATCCAAGATGATGATGGCGATGACGTGGGTCTGCTTGCCGGTGAGCGTTTGCGCTTGGGCGTTGGGAACGTATCCGAGTTCCTTGATGACGCGCGCAATCTTTGCCTGCGTCTTCTCGCTAAGCTTTTCTCGTTTGTCGTTGAGGTAATACGAGACGCTTGCCGTCGAGGTTCCCGCCTCTCGAGCGACGTCTGCGATCGTAACGCGCTGTTTTGCCACAGCGACTCCTTCCGACAGATGAGCATTTTCCAACATGATGACTTTGAGTCTTGGTGAGGGATGCACTTTGGTGAGCGACTTTTTCCTTTCATATGAGTATGCAACAAATGCGGTATATGGGTGGGGTCGAAATTTGTGACCGGCATGCGCATCTGCCGTCTACCGAGAAAATCAAATACTTCTTGACTTTTGAAATCGATGGTAAAATCGCAGGATTCATTTTTGGTTAAACGCATAACTAAATAACGTAACCAACGCTCTGACCTGCGCGTTTACCGAAATAAACTGGCATTAAGAAAAACGAGCACCTATATTGGTCTTGTCGAAAAGACAGCAAGTCCAAACGGCAGGGGATGCTCCGGAGGCCTCCGCAAACGGTGTCTTGCGCACGCAACTCTATGAAAAGAGGGAAGCAATGAAGATCGTAGGCGTTGCCGCCTGTACCGTGGGTATCGCCCACACGTATATGGCCCAGAAGGCGATTCAGGATGAATGCGCCGCTCGTGGCATCGAGTGCAAAGTCGAGGCTCAGGGTGGTCTGGGTATCGAGAATGAGCTCACGCAGGAAGACGTTGATTGCGCCGACCTGGTGCTCGAGTCCGTCGACGTGGGTGTCGAGAACGAGGACCGTTTTGAGCAGAAGATGGCCGAGGGCAAGTTCCTCAAGGTCGGCACCTCGGATGTAATCGCCGATCCGGTAAAGATTATCGACCAGGCTGTCGAGATCATCAAGGCGACGGGCGGTGCCGTTGACGCGTCCAAGGCCGAGGCCAAGGCAGAGAAGAAGGCCGTCTCCGCTGCCCCGCAGGCCCCGACACCGGCGTCCAAGCAGTCCATCTTTGCCGACCCTGGCAAGACGCTGCTCAATGCATTCAATACCGGCGTTTCCTATTTTATCCCCATCGTCGTTATCGGTGGCGTGTTCCTCGCCTTCTCGTTGGCATCCGGTACTGCCGGTGCTAGCGGCATGGAGGTCACCAACCCGTTGATGGTGAGCCTTAACACTATCGGCATGGCCGGCATCTCTATGATGATTCCGGTGCTTGCGGCATACATCGCCTACTCGATGGCCGGTAAGCCCGCACTTGCCCCCGGCTTCGTCCTGGGCTACTTGGTTAACAACGCCGTCGTCACCCCGAGCGGCAACAGCGTTTCGACCGGCTTCTTGGGCGCCATGATCATGGCTGTCATCTGCGGTTACTTTGTCCGCTGGATGAAGACCTGGAAGGTCAACAACACCATCCAGACCATCATGCCCATTCTGATCATCCCGATTCTGACCTCGCTCGTCCTGGGCATGGCTTACATCTACATCCTGGCCACGCCGCTTGGCTTTGTGATGGATTGGCTCACCAGCGTGCTCGGCAGCCTGCAGGGCGGCTCCGCCGTCGTCCTGGGCCTGGTCATTGGCGTTATGACCGCTTTCGATATGGGTGGCCCCATCAACAAGACCGCTTCGACCTTTACCATGGCCATCATGGCCTCCGGCATCTACGGCCCCAACGGTATGTTCCGCGTCGCCGTCGCCATTCCCCCGATTGCTTGCGGCCTCGCTGCGCTCATCGCCAAGAACAAGTTCGATGACGCTGACCGTCAGATGGGCATCTCTGCGCTGTTCATGGGCTGCATCGGTATTACCGAGGGCGCTATTCCCTTCGCGGTCAAGGATCTTGGCCACACCCTGCCCGGCATTTGCATCGGCTCTGCCGTGGGCGCGGCGCTTGCCGCCTTCCAGGGCATCGACTGCTATGTTCCGCATGGTGGCTTTATTGTCGCCCTGGCCACCAACAACGTCGCGCTGTTCTGCCTGGACATCGTGATTGGCTCCTTGGTCGCCGCTGCAATCCTGATTGCCATGAAGCCCACGCTCGATAAGCAGGCCAAGTAAACCTTTAAGGACTCCGGTTGTGCGGAGGGATGGATTTGACTCCGCACAACCGCCCCTACACAACAAAATCCATCCGCACTGATAGGGCCCACATCTGGGTCCCAGGGAACTTTTGTCAAAAATCCTCTGGAGAAGGAGAACAAAATGTCCAACCTCACCATCCGCCAGGCCGTTCAGGGCATGCTCAAGCTGCAGGACAGCGGCGATCACGCAACCATGGTCGGCATTGGCCCCATGAGCCCCAACCTGATTCAGGCCGTGTTCGAGCTTGCCAAGGACGAGGATTTCCCGCCCATGTTTATCGCTAGCCGCAACCAGGTCGATATGGACGAGATGGGCGCCGGCTACGTCAACGGTTGGGACCAGACGCGCTTTGCCGCCGACATCAAGAAGGTTGCCGACGAGGTGGGTTATACCGGTCCGTACTACCTGTGCCGCGATCACGGCGGTCCGTGGCAGCGCGACGAGGAGCGTAACGCCCACCTGCCCGAGGACGAGGCCATGGAGCTCGCCCGCAAGTCCTTTGTCGCCGACATGGAGGCAGGCTTTGACCTGCTGATGGTCGACCCCACCAAGGACCCCTATCAGATCGGCAAGGTTATTCCGCTCGACGTGGTGCTTCGCCGCACGATCGATCTTATCGACTATCTTGAGCAGTACCGTCGCGAGCATAACCTGCCCGAGGTTGCCTATGAGGTCGGTACCGAGGAGACCAATGGCGGCCTGACCTCCACCGACAAGTACGAGGAGTTCATTTCTCAGCTGCAGCCCGAGCTCGAGAAGCGCGGCTGCCCCATGCCCACCTTTATCGTCGGCCAGACCGGTACGCTCACCCGTTGGACCGAGCAGGTCGGTCATTACAACTTTAAGAATGCCCGCGAGCTCGCCGACATGGCCAAGCGCTACGGCGTGGGCCTGAAGGAGCACAACGCCGACTACCTGGACGACGCGACGCTGCTCGAGCACATCCCGGCACACGTGACCGCTTCCAATGTCGCCCCTCAGTACGGCACCGAGGAGACCCGCGCTTACCTCAAGCTCTGCGCTACCGAGCAGATTCTGGTCGACAACGGCCTGTGCGACGATCCCTCCGATCTGTATCACACGCTGCTGGTCAAGGCCATCAAGACCGAGCGCTGGCGCAAGTGGATGACCGGCGACGATGTCAACCTGCAGGTTGACGACATTCTGGCCGACGACGAGCTCAGCCTGAAGATTCTGGATGTCTCCGGCCACTACGCGTTCAACGATCCCGAGGTCAAGGAGCAGGTCGAGAAGCTCTATCGCAACCTCGCTGCCCAGGACATTGACGGCAAGCGCTTTGTGATCGAGCACATCAAGCGCCCGATCAAGCAGTACGTCGTCGGTCTTAACCTCAAGGGCGTCACGAGCCGCATCGAGAAGGCTCTCTAAGTAGCTTTTCCTACACGACGCCGGGCCTGGGGCATGTCCCAGCTGCAGGCCCGGCACATAGGACAAAGGGACATCCCCTTTGTCCTATTTTTTGAGTTTTGGATTCCTTAGAAGGAGTTTGCACCATGAAGTTCTTTATCGATACCGCCAACCTTGACGAGATCGCCGAGGCCAAGAGCTGGGGCTGCCTTGCCGGCGTCACCACCAACCCGTCCCTGTACGCCAAGACCGGCGGTAAGCTCGCCGACTTTGAGCCCCATATGCTCAAGATTGCCGAGCTCTGCGAGGGTCTGCCCGTGTCTGCCGAGTCTACCGCCACCACGGCCGAGGGCATGATCGAGGAGGGCAAGCGCCTTGCCGCTCTGGCTCCCAACATCGTGGTTAAGCTTCCCGTGTGCGAGGCCGGCCTCGCCGCCTGCCGCGCGTTGGCCGATGCAGGCGTGCGCGTCAACATGACGCTTGTCTTCTCGCCGACGCAGGCCCTCATGGCCGCCAACGCCGGTGCCCGCTACATCAGCCCGTTTGTGGGACGCTTCGACGACATCGCCGAGGACGGTATCTCGCAGCTCGACAACGTTGTGACCTGCATCAAGAACTATGACTGGACTGGCAAGAACGTCGACGACACCGTCGAGATCATCACCGCTTCGGTCCGCACGCCCAACCACGTGACCCAGGCGGCTCTTCTTGGCGCCGACATCGCGACCGTGCCCATGGCCGCTCTCAAGAAGTGCCTGCATCACCCGCTGACCGACCAGGGCCTTGCCTCGTTCGAGGTCGACTGGAAAAAGGTCGTCGAGGCACAGTAACGATGGTTCTGCCGGCCCAGCATTTGTTATGCCGGGCCGGCGTGCTCAAGAGAGGAAACTCCATGACCGATCAGGAACTGGCCAAGATTGCCAATGAGGTTCGCCGCGGTATTGTCACGGGTGTCCACGCCGCCAAGTCGGGGCATCCGGGCGGATCGCTTGGCGCCGCCGACATTATGACCTACCTCTACTTTGAGGAAATGGATGTCGACCCGGCGAATCCGAGCCGGGCCGAGCGCGATCGCTTTGTGCTCTCCAAGGGACATTGCGCTCCGGCACTCTATGCCGTGCTCGCCGAGCGCGGGTTCTTTCCCAGGGAGGAGCTCGAGACGCTCCGTCATATCGGCAGCCGCCTGCAGGGCCATCCCAATATGAATGACACGCCGGGCGTCGACATGTCTACCGGATCGCTCGGTCAGGGTATCTCCACCGCGGTTGGAATGGCACTCGCCGCAAAGCACTGGGGCGACAGCTACCGCGTCTACACGCTGTTGGGCGACGGTGAGTGCGAGGAGGGCCAGGTGTGGGAGGCGGCAATGTTCGCCGGCAACCACGACCTGGATAACCTTGTCGCTATCGTCGATCACAATGGCCTGCAAATTGACGGCAGTATCGATGAAGTCAACTCGGCTATGCCGCTTGCCGACAAGTTCCGCGCCTTTAAGTGGCATGTGATCGAGCTTGCCGACGGTAACGACATGGCGCAGATTGCAGCCGCCTTTGCCGAGGCCCGCAAAGTGAGCGACTCGCCCGTGGCCATTATCGCCGAGACGGTGAAGGGCAAGGGCGTCTCCTTTATGGAAAACCAGGTGGGCTGGCACGGCAAGGCGCCCAACGATGAACAGTTTGAGCAGGCCATGGCCGAGCTCGCAGCAGCAGGGGAGGAGCTCTAATGGCAGACGTCAAGAAAGTCGCCACGCGCGTTAGCTATGGCGAGGCACTTGTCGAGCTGGGCAATGAGCGCGATGACTTTGTGGTTCTCGATGCCGACCTGGCCGCCGCCACGCAGACCGGTAAGTTTAAGGCTGCGCATCCTGAGCGCTTCTACGATGCCGGCATTGCCGAGAGCAACTTGATGGGGCTCGCCGCCGGCATTGCGACCACGGGTCACGTCGCCTTTGCGAGCACATTTGCCATGTTCGCCGCCGGCCGCGCGTACGAACAAGTGCGTAATTCCATCGGCTATCCGCACCTCAACGTCAAAATCGGCGCCACGCATGCGGGTATATCGGTCGGTGAAGACGGCGCAACGCATCAGTGCTGCGAGGACATCGCGCTCATGCGCACGATCCCGGGTATGACGGTGATCGTTCCCGCCGATGACATCGAGGCTCGCGCTTGCGTGCGCGCCGCCTATGAGTTTGAGGGACCGGTCTACATGCGCTTCGGCCGCCTGGCAACACCGGTCATCAACGACCGCGAGGACTATGAGTTCAAGATTGGTCGCGGCGTGGTCGTGCGCGAGGGGTCCGATGTGACCATCGTCGCTTGTGGCCTCATGGTCGCCGAGGCGCTTGAGGCTGCCGAGGCGCTCGCTGCCGATGGTATCGATGCCGAGGTCATCAACATGCACACGATCAAGCCGCTTGATGAGCGCCTGGTGGTTGCCAGCGCCAAGAAGACTGGTCGCGTGGTCACCGCCGAGGAGCATTCGATTATCGGCGGTCTTGGCGAGGCCGTGGCCTCGGTGCTCGCGGAACAGCATCCGGTGCCGATGCGACGCGTCGGCGTGCGCGATGTATATGGCGAGTCCGGCCCTGCGGTCGATTTGCTGCACAAGTACGGTTTGGACGCCGACGGCATCGAAGCCGCGGTCAGGTCCGTGTTGTAAGGAAGGTTTTCCATGGGGTTTGTATCTGCCAACCAAGTGACGATTGGCTACGCCGCCGCCTCGCGCGAGGACGCGCTGCATTATCTGTCCGAGCAGGCTGTTGAGCTTGGTTTTGCCGATGACGCATCTGCTGTAGAGGCGGCTTTTATTGCTCGCGAAAACGAGGCCGAGACTGGCCTCGTCGCCGGTTTTGCCGTTCCGCATGCCAAGAGCGATGCGATCCATACGCCGGGCGTGGCCGTGCTCAAGCTGTCCGAGCCTGTTGAGTGGCCGAGCTTTGATGGCGTGCCCGTCGATGTGGCGCTCGCGCTGTACGTGCCCGCCGGCGAAGCGGGAACCACGCACCTGCGTCTGCTCTCCAAGGCTGCCGTGATGCTGATGGATGCCGGCTTCCGTGACAAGGTGCGCGCGAGCACCGATCCCGTTGAGATTGCCGAGCTCATCAACGCCGGGCTCGAGGGCTAGAACGGGCTCTCCGTTCCATTAATCGATCCTTCTCCAAGGAAAAGGGCCGCGACGCTATAGGCGTCGCGGCCCTGTCTGCGTTTCCCCAGATAAAACCTGCC
>CALCKK010000042.1:0-5229 GCA_937966215.1 uncultured Collinsella sp.
CGGTCATCCAGCCCCGCCGTCCAAACAGCCGCCTGGACAAGGTGCGCCATATGTTCAGTAAGATTACTTGATACACCACAGCAAAGAAGGTTACAGAATTATGTAGAGCTCCACATAATTCTGTTGCATTTTCCAGCCTCTTGTGATGCTATTTTGATACTAAGAAAATTGACAGCCGAAAATAGCAGGTAAAATATTAGCAAATTTGCGAATATTTTACCTGTAAATTCAAGAGAAATACTTCCTCATATACTTGAATTTGTCGAGTGGGAGTAGGACGACAGGGTTCTGACCTGCGATTTTGAGTGCCGCACTATGCCGCTGAGTTTCGTTTCGTACGAGAGTCATGACAAAGCCACCAGCGACGGAGATGAGTAAAAGCGATTAAAGAGCCTCCGTTCCCTGCGTTGGGACGGAGGCTCTTTCTTTGCCGTTTTACTCCCTTGTCTCCGTTCGGGGATTATTTCTTGCTCATTTAGGGCTATTCGCGCTGAAAGATTTTGACTAGCTTGGTGTCCTTTATTTCGTAGACAATGTCTGCGACGTTCTCGACCAGCCTCTTATCGTGGGAGACGAACACTATCGTTCCGGCATAGGCGCTCATCATCTGCTCGAGGGCTTCGGCGCTCTTGATGTCCAGGTAATTTCCAGGCTCGTCCATGAGCAAGATGTTGTATCTGCCCAGCAGCATCTTCGCGAGTAGCAGCTTGATGACTTCGCCTCCCGAGAGAACGCCAACGTCCTTTGTCAGGTCGCGCGGTCCGATTCCCATAGAGGCGAGGATGCCTCGAATTTCGGTCATGCTGTACTCGCAACCATCCTGCATGAACGAGATCGCAGACTGACGGGCGTCGAACTTGTAGCCTGTTTGCTCGAAGTAACCGATCTCTGCCTTGGGAGAGATGTTGATACCGTCGGCGCGTCGAGCGATTGCCTTCAGCAGGCTGGTCTTTCCTGTACCGTTGCCACCGGTGATGGCCACTTTGGCACCGAGCGGTATCTCGAATTTCGCGTGGTCATAGAGCATGCAGTTGCCGAAGCTCAAGCTGAAATCGTCTGCCGAGATGGGAAATTTACTATGCAGTTCCAGGGCCTTGCTCTGGCGGAACCGCACGGCGCGAATGCTATCTGGGGCCTCAATCCCTTCGAGCGCTTCGAGGCGCTTCTCCATGTCCTTAGCCGCCTGGTACATCCTCTTCTGTTTGGTGCCGGTTGCTTTCTGATGCCCCAATCGACCTGCATACTCGTTGCTTTTTTTCGCAGCCTTCCGCTTGGCGTCGACCTGCCGTGCTTTTTTCCGTTGTTTTTCGATGGCGGCTTCGAGGCGATCGCGCTCGCGCATCGTCTCTTCGTATCGAGTCGCCTGAGCTTTGCGCTCTTCTTCTTTCTGTCGCAGATAGTCGGAGTAGTCACCCCAGAATTCGGAAATACCGCCGTCTTTGAGCTCCCAGATCTTGTCTACCACCTGGTCGAGAAAATGACGGTCATGGCTCACGATGAGCAGAGCCCCATCAAATGCCTTGAGTTGTCCGACGAGAAGGCGGATGCCGTCTTGGTCGAGGTGGCTCGTAGGCTCGTCGGCGAAGATCGCGCTTGCATGCTGGGAGAGTGCAGAGGCAATCTTGGCGCGTGTTTCCTCCCCGCCGCTCATCGTCTCCTGCGCCACTCCGGCGACGTTGAGACGGGAGAGCATCTCACCACTGTCCTGAGCCGCATCAAGGTCGAGTTCATCGAGTTGGCCGATGAGGGCAATGCTGCCGAAGCGCCTGACGTCGGCGTCCGCAATGGTAAGATTGCCGCTCAGAATTTTAAGCAGGCTGGTTTTGCCTGCGCCATTGTCTCCCACCAAGCCGATGCGATCGTAGGAGTAGATTTCCAACTCTTCGATATCCAGGATATCGCGGCCGGCATATTCCAAAAAGATGTCTTTAGCTTTGACTATGAGTTCCATAGGTTGAACCGCCTTTTGTGTATTAGCCTTTTACTGGAAGCGCAGCTATGCCAAAAAAGATTGCTCACGTCGATTTTTCGCCTTTGCCCAATTGCCGGCGCGAGCGTTTTGACCTTGCGCAAGCCGGCAAATCCGAAAATGATAGTTGGCGACGAATAAGGAGCGCGATGTGGGATGTCGGCGCAATACCTCGTCGTCGCAAGGGCTTGAAGGCTGACGCGTGAACCGATGGCTGCCGCCTCTTTTTTTCGAATACTTGGGCTATTGAATCCGCCCGGTATCTCTTTTCCCCACGTTTCGGACGCTCGGAGCAAGCAGCATAGCCATCGCAAGCAGTACCATGGTCGCTCCAGAGCCGACGAACCATAACGGAGCTCCAAGCAGATCCGCAAAAACGGAGGGGGCCGCGAGGCCCATGGGCATGGCCCACGCCATGATGGTTCCGTAGAGGCCGAAAACGCGGCCTAGGTACTCAGGAGGTATCTGCTCCTGCATAAGGGCAGTCTGGGTTCCCGCGTACAACGGGGAGCATGCGCCCATAAGAAAGCTCGCCGGTAGGAAAACGGCGAACAGCGACGGGCCGAGCAATCCGGATGCGATTGCGACGACGCCGAAGCCGGCGATCGCGGCGACCATGGTGAGCGACTTATTGCGGAACCCTCCCGTGGCCGCCAAAATGCCGGACCCAGCCAGCATGCCTGCGGAGAAAAGGACCTCCACCAAAGCAGCATCCCCCGTGCTACCGCCAAAATGTCCCAAGGTCATTATTGGGAACAATGCCGCGAGTGGGGAGAACGCGAAAGCGAAGACGAACCCGCACCAAAGAAGGGCGAACAGCCCCCTGTATCCCCTGATCAGCTTGTAGCCGTCCGAAATCTCAGAGAAAAGTTCTCGAACTTTATTGGAAAAGGACGAGCTGCGGTCGGCTTCGTCGAGTCCTCCTGCGTCTATCTGAGCGGCGAGGACAGCTAGAGAAGCGAAAAGCGCCCCCAGCACGTCGAGGGCAATCATGGCGGTAATGCCCGCCACAGGATAAATCACTGCCGCGAGCGCGGCGCCAAGAATGTATCCGGCGGACTGAATCGCCTGCATCACTCCCGATAGGCGAACGAGATGCTCTGGCGGGGCGAGATGGGGCGTGAGGGATTGGGAGGCCGGCGTGTAGAACGAAGTGCCAGCTGCGCGGAGAAACAGGGCGATGAGTATTGACCACGCAGGTAAGCTGCCGGCCAACGAGGCAATCGCCAAGGCGGCGCCCACCGCGGCAACGAAGAGGTCGGCGCCGATGAGAACACGTTTCAAAGGCAGCCTGTCGACAACGGCGCCCGCAAGGACTCCGAACAAAGCAATCGGCAGAAAGCCTGCTAACGATGCCAGGGAGAGGAGGGAAGATGATTCTGTCGTGAGGGCGATATGCCAAATGAGACCCATTTGGAGAATCAAGCTCGTCAATGTCGACACGAGCTCCCCGCCCCATACGAAACAAATCTTAAATTGCCATGAATGGCACAGCGAAACAGACCTGCGCCGAGAGGTTTCAAATATCATGGTTATGTCCAATCGTGAAATGGCGTGCAGAAAAACAGCGCGACGCCACAACAGCGCCGCTTTCTAGGCGCTCATCCACGTGCGGAAAAGACCAACCACGACACCCCTCCTTTGTTAATTCGGTCTGGCAAACCATGTAATATTAACGAGGCTTGAGTTTGCCTGTCAAGAATCGACCATCGGAAAGGGCAATCCTCTCTGGCCATTCGATTCCTTTTGTATCTTTGGTTGCATAGGTGACCCGCCAGGGCTATTACGCGTGGAAGAGGCGCCTGCCGAGCTGGCCGATGAGGCGCTGAAGATGGCCCTGGTCAGGCGAAACGATCCCAAGGGATGCGTACATCATTCGGATAGTAAGAATGTTGCCAGCAGGTTTTGCGGCAACCGCAAAGGAGCCGTATCCTGCAGCTGGAATCACGTTGCAGCATCCTGACCCGCATTCCG
Source organism: uncultured Collinsella sp. (assembly GCA_937966215.1). Lineage (GTDB taxonomy): Bacteria > Actinomycetota > Coriobacteriia > Coriobacteriales > Coriobacteriaceae > Collinsella. The sequence continues at coordinate 3,944 of CALCKK010000042.1, forward strand.
ATTGGCGGACGGCCCGCTTCGGCATCCTGACCAGCACAGCGATCGAGCCTTGTCATTCCTTGGATATGCCGGTTGCTCGGGGCGGTCCCGACGGAGGCCCTCGCCTCCCCGGTCCGTGACCCAAGAAGGGCAAGCATGCTGATCTGCATGGCTGGTTCCTCCTTTATGTAGACGACCATGCAAAGAAGGGACAACCGAGGAGGCAGGTTACTGATGCGGGCTCCCGCACGCCCATGACTACCCGACGGGCTGTTTTTCATCTCCGATGCCCGCATTGCAGCATGAACGAATGTGCCTCGACATCTCTGCTGGCATGGTACGACTGGGATCGCACCTCGACGCATCCTTGCGCATACTGCCTTCCAAGTTTCGAAACCGGGAAGGAAAGTGTATGTGAGCGACGATATCGGCGCCGATTCGACGCTCGAGAGGGAGATTGCGCCGATTCTATCCATCGGGGATGCATTCCCGAAGATTCTCATCACTCGCACGAGGCATGAGCCCCATACCCGGGAGGGCGTGCTCGTGCTGAATTTCGCGAGGTGGCTGCTTGGCGGGTAGGGTTCTGAACGTCGCATTGGGATATCGCGCGACAGGGCACGCAGGGCTGTTTGTGCCCGCACGGGAAACGCCGTCGCCATGCGGGCGGCCTGTCGTGTCCGATTAGCCTTTTGCTAAACAGGCTTACGCCAACTCATGGGCAAGCCACCTGAGACTATTCACTTTGCTTATCGTTGACAAAGACCTGTGGCCTGCGGTTTTGTGAACGGCTCGTAAGCCACCCGCGTCGACTCACTTACTGTTGAAGCTGGTGGTTTGCAGGCTCAAAGGCGGTTAAGTTTCAAAACGGGCGTTTTTCGGCGATATCGAGCCTCCAAAGGCGGCTCTCCGTGCCCCTTGGGACAAAAATAAAAACTCAATACTCTGAGTTTGAAAATGGTTTTTGAAGTTGTCCCAGCTTTTGTCCCCGAAGCCGATGAAACGCGACGTCGCGTCATTCAGCGGCACTCACTTCGAGATGCCGCCGAAAACTGGGTGCAACTGGAGTGACGAGACGGCAAAACTATAACCACCGAGTGGGAGTAGGCTGACAGGGTTTTGACCTGCTCTTTTGAGTATTGCACTGTGCTCCTGAGTTTCGTTTCGTACGAGAGTTACGGCAAAGCCGCCAGCGACGGCGGTGAGTAAAAACGATAATCTGGCCTCCGTTCCCGCGTTGGGACGGAGGCTTTTTCTTTGCCGTTTTACTCCCTTTCACCTGCGATTTCGCCATTTACTCCCCGTAT
>CALCKK010000043.1:0-4901 GCA_937966215.1 uncultured Collinsella sp.
GGCCAGGCACCTTTGTGGTGGTTTTGCCGTTTACAGGCTATTTCCTACCGTTCGGCGGACTTTCGCGCCAATGGGGCTTACGCTGCATACAAGTTTCATCCTACAATCGCCCACGTGCTCACAAGTTTGTTACTCCTCGGGAGGCATCACTTGCGCATAATAGAAGACGAGGAATATCGCCCCGTCGTCTAGCGCCGATGTCCGAGGAGTTTTTTCATGCTCATTTTAAAGAAGATCAACAATAACGTTGCTCTTGCCGCCAGCGATGACGGCCGAGAGGTTGTTGTCTTTGGCAAGGGCATCGGTTTTCACGAGATGCCCTACGAGCTTGCCGATGAGTCCCTTATCCAGTGCAAATTCTATAACGTTCCCGAGAGCTTGCAGGATATGGTCGGCACCCTTCCCGACGACGTTTTGCTCGCCGCGAGCGACATCGCCTGCTTCGCATCCCAGCAGCTTGGCTGCAAGCTATCCGGTGGCCTGCCCTTTATCCTGGCAGATCACCTGCGGTTTGCCGTCCAGCGCGACGACGACCAGCTCAGCGCTCCCAATCCGCTCGAGCACGAGGTGGCCTTCATCTACCCGCGCGAGCTCCAGATCGGCCAGGCGGCGCTTGCCATCGTGCAAAAGCACACTGGCGCCAAGTTGGGCCAGAACGAGGCCACGAGCATCGCGCTCCACATCGTTAACGCCGAGGTCGATGGCATGGGCCGCGCCAAGGACATGGACTTCATCATGAAGAGCACCCGCGTGCTCGACGAGGTGACCCATTCCGTGGAAAAGCAGCTTGGCTGCTCGCTCGACACGGCGTCGTACTGCTACATTCGCTTTCTTGCGCACCTGCGCTTTTTGGTTCGCCGCCTCTGCAAGGGCAAGTGCACGCAGACCGAGAACTCCTCACTGTTTATGCAGGCCGCCCGCGATTTTCCCGAGGCCTACCAGTGCGCATACGCCATCAACCGCGTGTTCGAGAAAGAGTTCAAGCAGAGCTGCTCGGACGAGGAACTCTTGTATCTGATGATGCATATCAACCGTCTGCGATCGGCTTCGCAGACCGAGTGAGTAAAGCCGCCAGCCCGGCGGCAATCGCAACAATTCTTTTTGGTTTCTAACTGCGGGCAAGGTACCGGCTCGCGGTAGGGGATATTTTTGCCGAAATTTGGAAAAGAGAGGACAGATCATGGCAGGTAAATACGACGATCTTGCTACCCAGATCGTAGAGCTAGTTGGCGGCAAGTCCAACGTCAAATGCGTCGCACACTGCATTACCCGTGTTCGTTTTAAGCTCAAGGACGAGTCGAAGGCCAATGACGAGGCAATCTCTCAGCTGCCCAACGTCATCAAGGTCATGCACGCCAACGGCCAGTACCAGGTTGTTGTGGGCAACATTGTCGAGGACGTCTACGACGCCGTTCTCAAGGCCGGCGGTTTTAGGGACGGCGGCGCCGTCGACGCCGATGACGACGATGCCGCTCCCAAGGGCGTTACCGATGTGATCATCGACCTCATCTCGGGCATCTTCGCCCCCATGCTCGGCACCTTCGCCGCCGCCGGTATCATGAAGGGCCTGCTGGCGCTCGCTACCTTCCTGGTCCCGAGCTTTGCCAACGACGGCGCCTACACGCTGCTCTACACCGTCGCTGACGGCATGTTCTACTTCCTGCCCGTGGTGCTCGGCTACACCGCCGCCAAGAAGTTCAAGATGAGCGAGTTCAACGGCATGGCCATCGCCTTTGCTCTGGTGTACCCCACCATGGTTGCCCTGACCTCGGGCGAGGTTGTCGGCTCCGTCGAGCTCGGCTTTGCCGGTACCTTCTCTTGGTACACCACGTTCCTGGGCCTGCCGCTCATCATGCCTGCCTCGGGTTACACCAGCTCCGTTATCCCCATCCTTCTCATGGTCTGGTTTGGCTCGACCCTCGAGCACTGGGTTAAGAAGTGGATGCCCGCTTCTATGAAGATGTTCTTCACCCCGCTGATCGTCGTCACTGTCACCGTCACCCTTGGCTACCTGGTCATTGGCCCCATCGCCACGCTCATCACCAACCTGCTCGGTGAGTTCTTCGCACTGCTGTTTGGCCTGCCCATGATCGGCTCCCTCTTGGGCTGCACCCTCGTCGGTGCCTTCTGGATGTGCCTGGTCATCTTTGGCTTCCACTGGTCGCTCGTGCCCATCGCGCTGGTCAACCTGTCCACTCTGGGCCACGACTACATCCTGGGCTCCGTTATCGCCCACTCCTTCTCGCTGGGCGCCGTGCTCTTTGCCATGTATCTCAAGAACAAGGACGAGAAGTTCCGCGGCATCGCGCTGCCGGCCATGATCTCCGCTTTCTTCTTTGGCGTCACCGAGCCCGCTATCTACGGTGTCGCCCTGCCCGATAAGAAGGCCTTCATCAACGCCAGCATCGGTTCTGCCGTGGGCGGCCTCATCATCGGTATCTCCGGCGCCGTGGTGTACATGTCCGGTGGTCTGGGCGTCTTCAACTGGCTGTCCTTCATCGATCCCTCCGGTGTTAACGGCATCAACCACATGATCTGGGCTATCGTTGCCTCGCTCGTGGGTGCCGCCGTGGGCTTTGCGATCGAGTTTGCCACCTACAAGCCCGAGGCTGCCAAGTAGCCCAAACGACAAAGACTCGGTACCAAGCCGGCGGGGGAGCGCCCCGCCGGCTTTTTCCAAATGGACGAGGGGTCCCGCACAGGCGTCGATAGAGGCCTCGCCACGAAACTGGCCTATCTACTACCTTTTAACGGTAGGGGCCAACCATACGGCGGTTTACCAAAAATCGCCAAGCCGTCTACCTGCGGTTTTATTTTTGGCAATTGCGGTGTGGTCAGGGGTTTGCGGTAAAAAGTAGTAGATAGGCCGGTTTCGTGGCGGCGGTTCCTGCGCGGGCCTCGCTCCGGACGCAAATTTCCCTGCGGACGCCGCTTCGACGTCCGCGCAACCACCCCCAACACGTACGAAAGGAGCCAACATGGCTTTTCCCGATGGATTTCTGTGGGGCGGCGCCACTGCCGCCAATCAGTGCGAAGGTGGATACAACGAGGATGGCAAGGGCCTCGGCGTTCCCGACATCATGACGGGCGGCACGGTCTCCGAGCCGCGCCACATCACCGACGGCATTCTGCCCCAGTACCACTATCCCAGCCACGAGGCCGTGGATATGTACCATCATTATCTTGACGACATCAAGCTCTTTGGCGAGATGGGCTTTAAGTGCTACCGCATGTCCATCAACTGGAGCCGCATCTTCCCCAACGGCGATGAGGCCGAGCCCAACCAGGCCGGCATCGAGTTCTACCGCCGCGTGTTCCAGGCCTGTCAGGAGCAGGGCATCGAACCCATGGTCACCCTCAGCCACTACGAGCTGCCCTATGGCCTGTCCAAAAACTACGGCGGCTGGAAGAACCCCAAGCTCATCGATTTCTATCTCAACTACGCCCGTACCGTCATGACCGAGTACAAGGGGCTGGTGCGCTACTGGCTCACCTTTAACGAAATCAATTGCCTGCTCATGGGCGGCTTTGGCGGCGTGATGGGCGGCGGCATGGTGCCCGAGGCAACTGACACGCCCATGACCTTTGGCAATTGCGAATGGGATGATCCGCAGGCGCGCTTCGATGCCCTGCACCATCAGTTCCTGGCGAGCGCCAAGTGCGTCTCCATGGGCCATCAGATCGACCCACAGAACAAGATCGGCTGCATGATCGCCGGCAACGCTTGCTATCCGCACACGTGCAACCCGGCAGACGTTCTGGCCGCACAAAAGCAGCAGCGCGAGATGAACTTCTACTGCGGCGACGTGCAGGTGCGCGGTGCGTATCCCTCGTGGGCGCCCAGCGTGTGGCGCCGCGAAGGCGTGCACGTGGAGGTTTCGCCCGAGGACGCCGCCACGCTGGCCGCCGGCAAGGTCGACTTCTACACCTTTAGCTACTACATGAGCGCCACCGCCACGGCCGACCCGGTGCTGCTGGAGCAAGGCAACATTTTTGGTGGCGCCGGCAACGAGTATCTCAAGAAGAGCGATTGGGGTTGGGCGATCGACCCCGAGGGCCTGCGCTACTACCTGGAGGAGGTCTACGACCGCTACCAGGTGCCGCTGATGATTGTCGAGAACGGCCTGGGCGCGGTGGACGAGGTCGAGGCGGACGGTTCGATTCACGACAGCTACCGCATCGATTACCTGCGCGAGCATATCAAGCAGATGGAGATTGCCATCGAGGACGGCGTGGACCTGATGGGCTACACCATGTGGGGCTGCATCGATTTGGTGAGCGCCTCGACCGGCGAGATGAAGAAACGCTACGGCTTTATCTACGTCGACAAGGACAACGACGGCAACGGCACGCTCGCCCGCAGCCGCAAGGACAGCTTCTTCTGGTACAAGAAGGTCATCGAGTCCAACGGCGCCGACCTGGCCTAGCCAAGTCTCAACCAGCGTAAACGTCACTTCCACCACAAAGGGGCCAGGCACCTTTGTGGTGGTTTTTGCTTTGGTAGATGTTTGGGACATGCCTTACAATCTACCGAGTAGTTCATGACGGGCGAAAAACGGAGAGAAGGGTCCTGATGCGTCCTTAATGTTTCAAGCGGATAGATTGATTCGATAGACGGTGGCGAATGCCCACCGCCCGTATTCGTATGAAACAAGGAGTCTCCATGCTCGCATCTCTTTTCTCAAAGCCTCAATCATCGCTGTCCGTGCAGGCCAAGCGGCTGGTGGCGATGCGCTTTCTCATCTACACCGGGTTTCAGACCAGTTATTTTATCGGCGTCATCGGAACGCTCACCTATGCAGACGATGCCTCAGTCGTGGCGACATCGCTGGCCGTTCTGTTTATGAACGTTTTCGTGATCCTGGGATCCTTTGCGGGTGGCGCTGCGCTCGACGCCTGGG
>CALCKK010000044.1:0-6765 GCA_937966215.1 uncultured Collinsella sp.
TCCCTTTTCTCGAACCTTAATTTCAAAGTCCAAGAAATGGGATGCAGTTCAAATGCGTGAAAACGCTCATTTAAGTCTGTCCCCAATCAACAGACGGCCCCATATCGCTCAAAAGAAAAAGCCTCCGCAGGTTTCCCCGCGGAGGCTTTCGCCACAAAGACTATTTGTCGGTGTCGGCATCGGCATCGACATCGACGACGGCATGGTCATCGCCAGCATCATCGGATGCGGCTTCGGCATCCTCCTGCATGGCCGCCTGCGCAAAGGCCGCAGCATCAGCCGCCAGCTCCTCCTCGCTCATGCGAGGCGAGCGCTTCTTGGTCGGCATGCCGGCCGCCTTGGCGTTGCGCTCCTCCTTGGCCGCCAGGATATCGCCCTCGCGCTCAAGGTAAGCATCCCACTCGTTGTCGAGCAGGGCGTTCACGGCGTCGCCTTCGACGGTCTCGCGCTCAAGCAGCACCTTCGCCATCAGATCGAGCTGATCGCGACGGGCATCCAAAATCTCGACCGCACGGCGATGGGCTTCGCGCATGATGCGCTGAACCTCGATATCGATGCGGCGCGCCGTCTCCTCGGAGTAATCCTGGTGATCGGCGTAGTCGCGACCCAGGAACACCTGATGTTGCGCCTCGCCAAAGACCTGCGTGCCCAGCTCCTCGCTCATGCCCAAGCGCGTGACCATCTCGCGCGCCATCTTAGTCGCGCGCTCCAGATCGTTGCTCGCGCCCGACGTGATGTCGTCGCACATGAGCTCCTCGGCAACGCGACCGCCCAAGAACACGGCGAGCTCGTCGAGCATCTCGTTCTTAGTCTTGAGGAAGTGGTCCTCCTGCGGAAGCTGCAGCGTGTAGCCCAGAGCCTGACCGCGGCTGACGAACGAGATCTTGTGGACCGGATCGGAGTGCTCCAGGATGTGGCCCACCAGGGCGTGACCGCTCTCGTGGTAGGCAATCGTGGTGCGCTCGGCCTCGGTCATCACGCGACCCTTGCGCTGCGGTCCGGCAATCACGCGCTCCATCGATTCCTCGACCTCGTCCATCGAGATCACGGAACGATGACGGCGAGCGGCCAGCAGCGCAGACTCGTTGAGCAGGTTCGCCAAATCGGCACCAGTAAAGCCAACGGTCATCTGGGCGAGCTTCTCAAACTTAACGTCCTCGTCCATCGGCTTGTTCTCGGCATGCACGCGCAAGATCTGCTCGCGGCCCTTCACATCCGGACGGTCGACCGTAACCTGACGGTCAAAACGGCCGGGACGCAGCAATGCCGGATCCAAGATGTCAGGACGGTTGGTCGCAGCGATCAGGATGACCGACTCGCTTTCCTCAAAGCCGTCCATCTCGACCAGCAGCTGGTTGAGCGTCTGCTCGCGCTCGTCGTGACCGCCGCCCAAGCCAGCTCCGCGCTGACGTCCCACGGCATCGATCTCATCGATGAAGATGATCGACGGGGCCTGGGACTTGGCCTCCTTAAAGAGGTCACGCACACGGCTGGCGCCGACACCTACGAACATCTCGACAAAGTCGGAACCCGAGATGCTAAAGAACGGCACGCCCGCCTCGCCGGCAACGGCCTTGGCCAGCAGCGTTTTACCGGTGCCCGGAGGGCCAACCAGCAACACGCCACGCGGGATCTTGGCGCCCAGCTTGCGATAGCGATCCGGATCGCTCAAATAGTCACGGATCTCCTCGAGCTCCTCGACTGCCTCGTCCACGCCGGCAACGTCTTCAAACTTGACCTTGGGGCGTGTGGCCTCGTTGGTCTTGGCGTTGGTCTTGCCAAACTGCATGTTCCTGTTGTTGGCGCCCATCATCTGGCGCATAAAGTAGAACATGATGGCGATAAGGGCGATCGTCGGAAGCACACTCATCGCCAAGTCGCCCCAAAAATCGGGATCGTTGGTGTTGACGATGTACTTGGTATCGGGGTGCTCCGCCATGAGCTCGGCAAGCGAATCGGAGCCGACATAGGTCGAGGAGAAGCTCTTGAGCTCGCTCGTATCGCCCTTGTCCTTCTTCGTCTTCCAGTAATGACCCGTCACGCTTCCGTCTTGAACCGTATAGGTCAGATCTTCGACGCGATCCTGCTTGATGGCGCTGACCATCTCGCTCGTCGCGAGCTTAACGGTATTGCTGGAGCTGGCAAAGCCGGAGCCCATATTAAAGAAGGCGTAGCCCAGAAGCGCGCAAGCCAAAATAAAATACAGCCAGCCCGTACGCGTGGGCTTCTTGCCTCCGGGCATCCCCGGGATCTTAGGCTCCCGGGGAGTCTGGGAATTGTTATCGTTACGGTCGTCGGGCATCTTACGAATAAACCTCCGGTTTCAAAATGCCCAGATACGGAAGGTTGCGATAGCGCTCGGCATAGTCGAGGCCGTAGCCCACCACAAAGGCATCGGGGCAATGGGTTCCAACATACTTGGGCGTGACGGCCGAGGTACGGTCCTCAACGTCCTTCCATAGGAAGGCGGCGACCTCCAGAGAAGCGGGCTTGCGGCTCTCGAGGTTCTTCATCAGGTACTTGAGGGTCAGGCCCGAGTCCAGAATGTCCTCGACGATCAGCACGTCGCGACCACGGATGTCGATATCCAGGTCCTTAATGATACGCACGATACCCGAAGACTTCACACCGTCGCCATAGCTCGAAACAGCCATGAAATCGATGTTGGTCGGCAGCTCGATCTTGCGCATCAGGTCGCCCATAAAGACCACGGCGCCGCGCAGGACCGCAATCAGTACCAGATCCTTACCCGCGTAGTCGCGAGTAATCTGCTCGCCTAGGCGAGAGACGATACCGTCGATATCCTCCTGCGTAAACAGAACCTTCTCGATATCCGGATGTTGAGAAGCCATGACAACCCTTTCTTGTGCTTAATCGCCCACACACCGCCGTATGGACGCGAACTACACATTCTAGCAGCGCACGGGGTATATTTTCCAGCCCGCGCACCATCAGCGCGGGAATACCGTCAACGCCGCACAGAAAAGCTGGTGCGAGGAGCTAATCCGCGTCAACCACGCGAAGCAGATAGGCCACGCGCGTCGCCGCCGTGCACTTAAAACGTTCGTCCGCGCGAACGCCCGCGACCCATACTACGGCACCCCCCGGAGCCGTTCTTACCACGGGTACGCCAGAGCGGTCTGAAACAGGAATGCGCGCCTCGTTCAACAGGTCTGACACTTTCTTGCTTCGGCCGTTCATCCCCAACGGGCACATCACGTCTCCCGGCACAGGGCTATCCACCCACAGGCGCGCCGATCGTGCCTCGGTGGGAATCTCCCCGCGCGAGCCGGCTAACATCCGCTCGCCATCGCAGTCGGCAAACCCCAGGGCCGCCGCATCCACCAAGGCCGCAACCTTTCCGGCAGCAGCAAGCTCGCGGGCACGGTGCACGATATCGCACCCCGGCTCCACAGCCATCGGCTCCGCTGTCAGCATATGCCCCGCCCCCAGCGGCAGACGACCGGGAACGGAGATCCAATCGGCCACTAAACCCTCGCGCGCCGCCGGGGCCTTGAACGCCAGCATGCCAAACTCCACACGGGCATCAATTCCCGCAGGAAGCGTAACCGAGCCCGAGCCCGCAGCGACGCAGGCGAGCACGCGCTCCACGTGCCGCATCTCCGGTCGCGCGTCGGGATCGATGCGCTTAATCGCCAACCGCACGATACGCCGTGCAATCACAACCTCAGCGGCGGCAAGACGGCGCGCATCGAGCACCAGTGCGCCCGCCGCTTCCTTGCGCAGACAGCTTCGAAACGCCTGTGCCGAAAGCTGGGAAAGAAAGGCGTCTTCGTCGCCCAGAATTTCGCAAGCGGCGCCAATCGTCTTACAGACGCTCGCGTTGCGCTGTGCCACCACCGGCATCACCCGATGGCGTACATAGTTGCGCAGGTACGAAACGTCCTCGTTGCTTTCATCTTCCCGCCATGGCTGACCGTGCACCTGCAGATAGCTCACGAGCTCATCGTGCGTGAGGTCGAGCAAGGGGCGAACCACAATGTTCCGACGGCGCGGAATGCTCGATAGACCCGCGGGACCCGACCCTTTAATGGCATTCATCAAAAATGTTTCCGCGCGGTCCGACGAAGTATGCGCGGTACAGATACGAGCCGCCGTCCGCGGTGCGCCCGATTCGGCACAAAGTTCGCGAACATATCTCCGTGCCGCGGCATAGCGCACCTCGCGAGCCGCAGCCTCGATATTGCCCGATTCGTCATCAAAATAGGCATGCTCAACATACAGCGGCAAGCCGTATTGCGCGCACAGGTCACGTACAAAGGCCTCGTCGCCATCGGATGCCTCCCCGCGCAGATGATGGTTTACATGCAGCACGTGCAATCGCTCGCGCGCAATAGGAGCGACGCCGCGCCCGTCCTGGATATCCAGCTTTGATGTGCAAGCCATAAGGAGCAGCGCCGTCGAGTCCGCACCGCCTGATACCATGAGCACTACGGGGGCAGCGGCCTGCCGCGTTGCCAGGGCGCTCTTATCCGTCCTCGGCGCGGCATGATGTCCATAGTGCTGAGATACCGTTGGCATTCGCTTCCTCCTCTATTCGTCCGCACCCATTGTATCCTTTGGAATCTTATGTCTCGCCTGCACCTTCATATCCTCGGCAGCGGCTCAAAAGGCAACTGTGCACTCGTCGAGGGGCCTCAGGGGCTCATCATGATCGACAACGGCCTGTCCCGCCGCGAGACACTTAAACGCATGGCGGAGCTTGGCCTCTCGGCAGACGACGTCGCCGCTCTTGTAATCACCCATGAGCATGGTGACCATATCAAGGGGCTCGATGTATGGTGCAAGCACTGGCATGGTCCCCTCTTCGCCAGCAGGGACACCCTTTCATGCAAAGAAAACCTCGCGCGCCTGCCCGTAGAGGAATTTGACCCCGGCGACACGCTCCCCATTGCCGGCATCCACGTGCAAACCTACTCAACATCGCACGATGTCATCAATCCTGTCGGCTATCGATTTAATGCTCTCGATGATTCCATTGGGTTTGCCACCGACACCGGAGAGTTATCGAGCAAGGCCATAGGCATCCTCAAAGACTGTCGAGTTCTCGCGCTCGAAAGTAACCACGATGTAACTATGTTGCGCGAAGGAGCGTACCCCCGCTTTCTTCAGGAGCGCATCCTGTCCACAAAGGGGCACCTCTCCAACAACCAGGCCGCCGAAGCCGCGCGCGAACTTGTTACCGATCGCACCGAACAGCTCATCGCCATGCATATCAGCCAGGACAATAATCGTCCAAGCCTTACCGTCAAAAGCTATGCCAACGCGCTTGATGCAAGTCTCGATGATGAACTCGGCAGTTCTGCCACCCGTCTTCAAGGGCCACGGAAGCTCTCGATACGCCCTGCAAGCCAGTATCAACCGACAACCATTCAATAGCCCCTCAAGACAACAAAAGGGGGCTGGGAATCACTTCCCAGCCCCCTTAACTCATACTCTCGATTGAAGCAGAGCCATCGTTAGTCGATAGAGATCTTCGTGACGTTCTTCTTCTCGACAATCTTGGGAACCGTAACGGTCAGGATGCCGTCAGCATACTTAGCCGAAAGGCCCTCGCTCGAAGCGTCCTTCAGATACACGCCGCGCGTCGCACTGTACGAGCCGAACTCCTTCTGGAGGAAGTTCTTACCCTCGTTTTCGGCGCTCTCCTCGACGTTCACGCTGATGGACAGGCGACCCTCATTGAGCTCAACGTCGATGTCATCCTTGGCGACACCGGTCAGATACGCCTTGACCTCGTAGCCATCGCCCTTGTCCTCAACGTCAACGGGGAACGCCTTGGAGGCAATCGAATTGTTTGCAAGGTCGGTCATATCATCAAACAGATCGAACAGCGAGCTAGCAGAAGGACGAACGCCAAAAACCGAACGATAAGGAACCATGCTTGCCATGTTTACCACTCCTTTTAAGGACTGCCGAGCCATCTTCTAGGTGACTGGGACTTCTTTTGACGCTCTTATATATGCCCACCCAGTGCTCATATATACATCGACTATAAAGTTTTTTGAGTCCAGTACTATAAGCATATCTAAGTGTGTATGACTCAGGTCTTAGTAAGGTTAAGGTTCTTTGAACCAGAGCTTAAATAAGAAGTATGTTCGCAGCTACAAATAACAAGGGGCTTACAATGAGCGCGTACACGTTGTTGGTAACGAGCTAAAGGGCATCATGGACGACCAAAACCAGAACAATATGTTTATGCCGACGCAGGGCGAAGATACTTCTACGCAGCCGCCACGGTTCCATCGCCCCCACATCTCGCAAGAGCCCATTAATGATCCTGAGCCCGATTATGTGACGAGAAATCGATATCAAACGCTCGAGGATGCCCAAACGGGACGTAAACATATGGGCGTTGCCTCGGGAGACCCTGTATATCTGAAAGACGCACCATTATCTAAAAACAGCGCAGCTAGCGATGAGCCGATGAAAGCATCCGCCGCTCATCAACAAAGAGGGCCTCGACCCAAGCAAACCTTGACGCATTCGGCTCGCTATCTCGAAACGCCAAAACAGGGAAAATCAATCTTCGTTTCGTCAAGTAAACGACGCAAGCAGCATCAGCTGACAATTCTGCTTTTGATCATTGCGGCCATAGCAGTTGCCCTTGTTATACGATTTATTTTCTTTAAATAAAGGCTCAATACCAAAAACAACAAGATCGTCTGGTGTAATTGAGTCATTTACACCCCGTAAACGCAAAGAAGGGGGAGGCCGCGAGGCCTCCCCCTTCTTCAAGTCATC
>CALCKK010000045.1:0-9550 GCA_937966215.1 uncultured Collinsella sp.
GCAGTATCAGCATTGCCGACCCGGACGGGGGGCGAAACATCCGACTGAAGGGAGCTATCTATGAGCAATCTTTTAACGCTAGCGAAGGACTTAGAGCAGCAATCGAAAGCGCAGCAGAAGAGTACCGGCGAGATGCTGAAAGCCGCATTCTGCGAGCACGAGCAGTCTGTCAGAGCGGAACTGAGCGCAAGCGCGAGGAGAATCAGCGACGCCATCCTCGCCCACGAGCAGAGTATGAGCGAGGCGATGGAGAAAAACCGGCGGAGCGTACTGCGGACTGCCGGGCGGACATGGCTCACCATCCTGATGGTGTCAGCGCTGCTGATCGGCACGAGCGGGAGCATACTGTGGTGGCAGGGGCAGCAGATAACCGACAATTACACGCATCTTCGTCAGCAGGAAGATACCCTGGCGAAAATGACCGCCCGGACGTGGGGAGTGCGCTATCAGGAGAGCAGCGACGGCCGGAGGTTTCTTATCCTGCCGCCGGGGATGAAAACCGAAGCCATCCCTTACGACGGGACGACATGGATCCGCCTGAAACAGGAGTAGCGGAAGATGACAGAGCTGGAAAAGCAGTTGCTGAGCGCATTAGAGCAGCTACAGCAGGACTACTCGCAAAGGCTGGACGAATGGGAGAGCGCCTTCGCGGAATGGCGGAGCATGTGTGGGCTTATGCAACGGGAGAACGCGGTGCTGAACGAGCGCGTGTCGGACTTGAGCACGCAGGTGCTGAGTTTAAGCGAGCAGCTGCGCCGCTTGTCCGGGAACTGAATGCCATCGAGCTCCGGCAGAGGGAGAATGAGTATCAGAAAACACTGGAGCTGGAGCGCCAGCCGCAGAAAACCTACCGCGGGCCGACACTTTAAACCATCCAGGCAGCTGACAACCCGCACGAAGAGGGGCTCTTACTTCTCCCGCTAAATAGGTTCGTGATCAAAAAGATCACGACCTATACCTGGGGGGGGAAATTATGAAATTGTTTAACGTCATTGAAGCTGTACTTAACTGCCTGTATCTGGCGGCCGGGCTGTGGGACTGGCTGGAGAAGCATTTACCTGTTTTTAAGGCGTTCGCGCTGATTTTAGTGTGACTTTACACGCCATGCATCTGGTTGCATGGCTATGCAGTCGGGTAAAATTTATCTGTCACGAACGGGGCGGTGTATCGGGTGGTTTGTTGCCGGTTTTACCTGACTGCCGCCCCGTTTGTGGCGAACCCGTCCGGAGCGGTGCGGGCAACGGATGTTATGGTAAATGTTGAACTTAGTTTTCTGAAGCTTTCCCACCGGTGCATTGGTACTCGATTGAAACGTTGGTCATCTCACAACCATAAGCCCCGACCTGTGCGCAGGTGGATGTTTGGCCGCCAAATGCCTCAGCCCCAGTGTATCCCCATGTTTTACATTTTTGTCCAGCCAGATCTTTAGCTGAGTTCAGATCAACAACGGGTTTTTCAAACATCCCAAAGGTGTAACCCATTTTCACTGTACCATCAGCTTTACTCCCCCCCATCGGGGTCATTTGTTTTTGCGTTGCGCAGCCTGAAAGAATTAAAACGCCTAAACCGATCGCTACTAGTTTTTTCATTTTTTATTTCCCGGATGATTGTTCGGAATTATCTTAACGGGAAGTTTACACAAGGCAACACCCTCTGTAATCCTCTGATTATTTGAGGTATCCCATAAAAAAATCAAAGAAAGCCTAATGCCCCCGTGGTGGGTATATAAAAATACGGGGAGCGGAGCGACCTTCGTCTAGCTCTTGTTTTGTTTTTCTTGCCGCGCAACCGGCTTGATTGTGTGGGTGTTGTGTCCGACGTCTCTCACATCACCGCGTACTGCTGCCTTTTTCGCTCATTTTATCAGGTGCCAGTTATCGTACTGCGAGACGGGGTAGAGCTTAACTCTTTCGCGGTTAAGTTACGTTTCCACCAATTGCCTGTTTATCCTGCCGGAGTCCGGGGCGTAGACCTGAGCGTCTTAGGTGCAGATGTGGATTTAATGTCGTTGAATGGTATTAAGCTGGTAGTGACAAGGCTAGCCAGCCCTGCTAGGATTTGATTTCTGACGTCTATTCCTGGCAGGCATCTGCGAAGAATTAGAGTACCGAAGCCCTGTGATTCTGTCACGGGGCTTTTGTACATTTAGCGCCCGAGAATCAAAAACATCCCTTTAGAACTTATGTAACGCCCGCCGCAGTCTCACGGCAGGAGCGCAGCGACCGAGTGAGCGAGGAGGCGACATTTCATCCTTACCTGCATGTTGCACTTACGCCCCGCAGCTACATTTTTCCCCTGCCACATGAAGCACTTCCCTGAATTCCCACTTCGCTTTACCATATTAAGCCAGTATACACTCCGCTAGCGCTACGTGACTGGTTCAGGGCTGCGCCCCGAAACCCGCCAAAAGCCTGACGCGCCTGCGGCTTGTCCAACCCCGCGCCGACCGGGAAAGGCTTTCCCGCCCGTCCCGGCGTTATCAGGAGGCCGGTTTGTCAGAGAAACGGAACAAGATGCTCACCATGTGGGTGACGGAGGACGAGCACCGGCGGCTGCTTGAGCGCTGCGACGGCAGGCAGCTGGCAGCGTGGATGCGGCAGACCTGCCTGGACGAAAAGCCGGCACGTTCCGGAAAGCTTCCCTCAATCTCGCCGGCGCTGCTGCGCCAGCTTGCCGGCATGGGCAATAACCTGAACCAGATAGCCCGCCGTGTTAACGCCGGCGGCGGTACCGGCCATGACAGGATGCAGATTGTTGCGGCGCTGATGGCCATCGATGCCGGACTTGAGCGGCTGCGGCACGCCGTTCTTGAGAAAGGAACGGACGATGATCGTTAAATTTCATCCACGCGGTCGCGGCGGTGGCGCCGGGCCGGTGGACTATCTGCTGGGTAAAGACCGGCAGCGTGAAGGCGCCACCGTCCTGCAGGGGAAGCCGGAAGAAGTCCGGGAGCTGATTGACGCGTCGCCTTACGTTAAGAAATACACCTCCGGCGTCCTGTCGTTTGCGGAGGCCGATCTCCCTCCCGGCCAGCGGGAAAAACTGATGGCCAGCTTCGAGCGGGTTCTGATGCCCGGACTCGATAAAGATCAGTACAGCATTCTGTGGGTGGAGCACGCGGACAAGGGGCGTCTGGAGCTGAACTTTCTGATCCCCAATACCGAGCTGCTGACCGGCAGGCGGCTCCAGCCTTACTACGACCGCGCCGACCGGCCGCGCATCGATGCCTGGCAGACTATCGTGAACGGCAGACTGGGGCTGCACGACCCGAACGCGCCGGAAAACCGCCGGGCGCTGGTCACGCCGTCCGGGCTGCCGAAAACGACGCAGGAGGCCGCCGAAGCCATTACCCGGGGACTACTGAGCTTAGCCTCGTCCGGGGAGCTGAAAAGCCGTCAGGATGTCACTGACACTCTTGAAGGTGCAGGTTTTGAGGTGGTGCGCACCACGAAAAGCAGTATCAGCATTGCCGACCCGGACGGGGGGCGAAACATCCGACTGAAGGGAGCTATCTATGAGCAATCTTTTAACGCTAGCGAAGGACTTAGAGCAGCAATCGAAAGCGCAGCAGAAGAGTACCGGCGAGATGCTGAAAGCCGCATTCTGCGAGCACGAGCAGTCTGTCAGAGCGGAACTGAGCGCAAGCGCGAGGAGAATCAGCGACGCCATCCTCGCCCACGAGCAGAGTATGAGCGAGGCGATGGAGAAAAACCGGCGGAGCGTACTGCGGACTGCCGGGCGGACATGGCTCACCATCCTGATGGTGTCAGCGCTGCTGATCGGCACGAGCGGGAGCATACTGTGGTGGCAGGGGCAGCAGATAACCGACAATTACACGCATCTTCGTCAGCAGGAAGATACCCTGGCGAAAATGACCGCCCGGACGTGGGGAGTGCGCTATCAGGAGAGCAGCGACGGCCGGAGGTTTCTTATCCTGCCGCCGGGGATGAAAACCGAAGCCATCCCTTACGACGGGACGACATGGATCCGCCTGAAACAGGAGTAGCGGAAGATGACAGAGCTGGAAAAGCAGTTGCTGAGCGCATTAGAGCAGCTACAGCAGGACTACTCGCAAAGGCTGGACGAATGGGAGAGCGCCTTCGCGGAATGGCGGAGCATGTGTGGGCTTATGCAACGGGAGAACGCGGTGCTGAACGAGCGCGTGTCGGACTTGAGCACGCAGGTGCTGAGTTTAAGCGAGCAGCTGCGCCGCTTGTCCGGGAACTGAATGCCATCGAGCTCCGGCAGAGGGAGAATGAGTATCAGAAAACACTGGAGCTGGAGCGCCAGCCGCAGAAAACCTACCGCGGGCCGACACTTTAAACCATCCAGGCAGCTGACAACCCGCACGAAGAGGGGCTCTTACTTCTCCCGCTAAATAGGTTCGTGATCAAAAAGATCACGACCTATACCTGGGGGGGGAAATTATGAAATTGTTTAACGTCATTGAAGCTGTACTTAACTGCCTGTATCTGGCGGCCGGGCTGTGGGACTGGCTGGAGAAGCATTTACCTGTTTTTAAGGCGTTCGCGCTGATTTTAGTGTGACTTTACACGCCATGCATCTGGTTGCATGGCTATGCAGTCGGGTAAAATTTATCTGTCACGAACGGGGCGGTGTATCGGGTGGTTTGTTGCCGGTTTTACCTGACTGCCGCCCCGTTTGTGGCGAACCCGTCCGGAGCGGTGCGGGCAACGGATGTTATGGTAAATGTTGAACTTAGTTTTCTGAAGCTTTCCCACCGGTGCATTGGTACTCGATTGAAACGTTGGTCATCTCACAACCATAAGCCCCGACCTGTGCGCAGGTGGATGTTTGGCCGCCAAATGCCTCAGCCCCAGTGTATCCCCATGTTTTACATTTTTGTCCAGCCAGATCTTTAGCTGAGTTCAGATCAACAACGGGTTTTTCAAACATCCCAAAGGTGTAACCCATTTTCACTGTACCATCAGCTTTACTCCCCCCCATCGGGGTCATTTGTTTTTGCGTTGCGCAGCCTGAAAGAATTAAAACGCCTAAACCGATCGCTACTAGTTTTTTCATTTTTTATTTCCCGGATGATTGTTCGGAATTATCTTAACGGGAAGTTTACACAAGGCAACACCCTCTGTAATCCTCTGATTATTTGAGGTATCCCATAAAAAAATCAAAGAAAGCCTAATGCCCCCGTGGTGGGTATATAAAAATACGGGGAGCGGAGCGACCTTCGTCTAGCTCTTGTTTTGTTTTTCTTGCCGCGCAACCGGCTTGATTGTGTGGGTGTTGTGTCCGACGTCTCTCACATCACCGCGTACTGCTGCCTTTTTCGCTCATTTTATCAGGTGCCAGTTATCGTACTGCGAGACGGGGTAGAGCTTAACTCTTTCGCGGTTAAGTTACGTTTCCACCAATTGCCTGTTTATCCTGCCGGAGTCCGGGGCGTAGACCTGAGCGTCTTAGGTGCAGATGTGGATTTAATGTCGTTGAATGGTATTAAGCTGGTAGTGACAAGGCTAGCCAGCCCTGCTAGGATTTGATTTCTGACGTCTATTCCTGGCAGGCATCTGCGAAGAATTAGAGTACCGAAGCCCTGTGATTCTGTCACGGGGCTTTTGTACATTTAGCGCCCGAGAATCAAAAACATCCCTTTAGAACTTATGTAACGCCCGCCGCAGTCTCACGGCAGGAGCGCAGCGACCGAGTGAGCGAGGAGGCGACATTTCATCCTTACCTGCATGTTGCACTTACGCCCCGCAGCTACATTTTTCCCCTGCCACATGAAGCACTTCCCTGAATTCCCACTTCGCTTTACCATATTAAGCCAGTATACACTCCGCTAGCGCTACGTGACTGGTTCAGGGCTGCGCCCCGAAACCCGCCAAAAGCCTGACGCGCCTGCGGCTTGTCCAACCCCGCGCCGACCGGGAAAGGCTTTCCCGCCCGTCCCGGCGTTATCAGGAGGCCGGTTTGTCAGAGAAACGGAACAAGATGCTCACCATGTGGGTGACGGAGGACGAGCACCGGCGGCTGCTTGAGCGCTGCGACGGCAGGCAGCTGGCAGCGTGGATGCGGCAGACCTGCCTGGACGAAAAGCCGGCACGTTCCGGAAAGCTTCCCTCAATCTCGCCGGCGCTGCTGCGCCAGCTTGCCGGCATGGGCAATAACCTGAACCAGATAGCCCGCCGTGTTAACGCCGGCGGCGGTACCGGCCATGACAGGATGCAGATTGTTGCGGCGCTGATGGCCATCGATGCCGGACTTGAGCGGCTGCGGCACGCCGTTCTTGAGAAAGGAACGGACGATGATCGTTAAATTTCATCCACGCGGTCGCGGCGGTGGCGCCGGGCCGGTGGACTATCTGCTGGGTAAAGACCGGCAGCGTGAAGGCGCCACCGTCCTGCAGGGGAAGCCGGAAGAAGTCCGGGAGCTGATTGACGCGTCGCCTTACGTTAAGAAATACACCTCCGGGGTACTGTCGTTTGCGGAAGCGGATTTACCTTCCGGCCAGCGGGAAAAGCTGATGGCAAGCTTTGAGCGGGTTCTGATGCCCGGACTTGATAAAGACCAGTACAGCATCCTGTGGGTGGAGCATCGTGACAAGGGGCGGCTTGAGCTGAATTTTCTGATCCCGAACACGGAGCTGCTGACCGGCAGACGGCTCCAGCCGTATTACGATCGCGCCGACCGTCCACGCATCGATGCCTGGCAGACCATCGTGAACGGCAGACTGGGGCTGCACGACCCGAACGCACCGGAGAACCGGCGGGCACTGGTCACACCGTCTGCACTGCCTAAAGCGAAGCAGGAGGCTGCAGAAGCGATTACATGCGGTCTGCTTGCTCTTGCCTCATCCGGGGAGCTGAAAACCCGTCAGGATGTCACTGAGGCGCTGGAAAGCGCAGGTTTTGAGGTGGTCCGCACCACAAAAAGCAGTATCAGCATTGCCGACCCGGACGGGGGGCGAAACATCCGACTGAAGGGAGCCATTTATGAACAGTCTTTTAACGCTGGCGAAGGACTTAGAGCAGAAATCGAAAGCGCAGCAGCAGAATACCGGCGAGATGCTGAAAGCCGCATTCAGCGAGCACGAGAAATCTGTAAAAGCGGAACTGAACGAAAGCGCGAAGAGAATCAGCGCCGCCATCCTCGACCACGACCGGAAACTGTCCTCAGCCATGAGCCAGCGCACGAAAGGCATGGTGCGCATGGTCAGCCAGACGTGGCTGACCATCGTCCTGGTCTCCGCGCTGCTGATCGCCTCGAGCGCGGGCATTCTGTGGTGGCAGGGGCAGCAGATACTCGACAACTACACGACCATCCGGGAGCAGAAGAGCACGCAGGCCATGCTGTCAGAGAGGAACAGCGGCGTGCAGCTCTCGACCTGCGGCGAGCAGAGACGCCGCTGCGTGAAGGTGAACCCGGAAGCGGGACGGTTCGGAGAGGATTCGAGCTGGATGATACTGGCGGGGAAATAGCACATGACGGAGCTGGAAAAACAGTTGCTGAGCGCATTAGAGCAGCTACAGCAGGACTACTCGAAAAGGCTGGACGAGTGGGAGAACGCCTTCGCGGAATGGCGGACGATGTCTGGGCTTATGCAACGGGAGAACGCGGCGCTGAGCGAGCGCGTCACGGGCTTGAGCAGGCAGGTGCAGAGTTTGAGCGATCAGCTGCGCCGATTGTCGCAAGGCTGAATGGCATCGAGGCGCACCGGGAGCAGGAGCGCGCGGCGCAGCACCAGAAAGCGCTGGAGCTGGAACGATCGCAGCGGCAGAAAGGTTTTGAGCTTGGAATGTAGTTAATCAATGAAAAGGGATGCGTTATGAAATGTTTCTGGGCTTGCTCAGTCTCGGTGGTTTTGGCTATGTCATTTACAGTCGCTGCTGCGGAGAATAACGACAACGTTACATATACAAAACCGTCAGCCGGGAGGGACTTATATCTTACCTGTAAAGGTTATCAGGTGAAGGGGGCATCTGTAATTAACGTCGAGAAACCTTCTTACCTTGAAGGTACTGGTGAGCAGGTTGAATTTGCAATCATTACTCCTGTTGGTGCGTCTGACGGACTCAAGGTCTTTTTTGATTCATGGGGTTTTTCTTCATTTGGATTGATTGAAAGCCATGTGATGCATGAGCACTGGTCTTTAGTTCATGTTGGGGGGCGTGCTTCAGTCAAAGGTGAAAAGATTGATTATTCATTTGTAGATAACCAGCCACAGGAGGGGGGGAGCTATAAACCCAAAACAGGTGTGTTCCTGTACGGCTGCATGAACTCGGATAAAAGACCATCTTGGGTCGAAAAGATCTACACAAGAACAGGTGTGTTTCGAGGGGGCATAGAAGACTAAAATACTGCTTACAGCATGAAAATCCATTGAACAGAGTGTCAGTTCATTTCCGTGCATAACTATGCATACCGTAAGAACTTACGGGGGGCATTTATCGGCGTTTTTACGTGGTAAGAGGTGCTCTTTTGCGGTTCATGGCGCAGAACGGTGCTGAGGCTGTCTGCGGCGGTGCGAACAAGGGATGTTATGGTAAATAAGAGTGTCTTTTGGATATTTTAAATCTGTTTTTTTATTAAATTTAATGGGGGCAGAAAATGGGGGATTTTGAGCGTACCTTTGGAGCTGGTGCTGATTTTGATCGGATAATTGATGAGAATAACAGCGAATATTTTCGAGAAGATCGCCGAAAAACTAAAAATTCAAAAAAAAAATTCTCTTCTTTTCAAGATGCTTTGGTTTGGGCGAAAGCTAATCCTGGCAAAACGATAATAAGATCTCCAGACGGTGTGGGGTTTATTGAAAAATGAAAGAGTGGATTCACTGTAAAACAACAGTCATTTTTTGGACAACACTGTCTATATACGTACTCATATGTTTCACAGTGTCGTATGTTGGAGTCTATGTTACGTACGTTGCAGGGCCTATTTTGTTAGTTACAGGCATTCTTGCATGGCTTACGAAACCTAGCTGTAATCCAAAGTGACTGGGCTAGACGAACTTTATCCCCCCATAAAACCCGCTTTTTTAAACGGATCTTCTTGAGATCATTCATGGAGAATCGTAATCTCTTAGCACTGTAAACGAAAAAACCGCCCAGCAAGGCGGTTTTTTCGAAGGTTCTCAGAGCAGCAACTCTTTGAACCGAGGTAACTGGCTTGGAGGAGCACAGTCACCAAAACTTGTCCTTTCAGTTTAGCCTTAACCGGCGCATAACTTCAAGACTAACTCCTCTAAATCAGTTACCAGTGGCTGCTGCCAGTGGCGTTTTGTCGTGTCTTTCCGGGTTGGACTCAAGTCGATAGTTACCGGATAAGGCGCAGCGGTCGGACTGAACGGGGGGTTCGTGCATACAGTCCAGCTTGGAGCGAACTGCCTACCCGGAACTGAGTGTCAGGCGTGGAATGAGATAAACGCGGCCATAACAGCGGAATGACATCGGTAAACCGAAAGGCAGGAACAGGAGAGCGCACGAGGGAGCCACCAGGGGGAAACGCCTGGTATCTTTAAGTCCTGTCGGGTTTCGCCACCACTGATTTGAGCGTCAGATTTCGTGATGCTTGT
>CALCKK010000046.1:0-92144 GCA_937966215.1 uncultured Collinsella sp.
GCGTCCTAGTGTTCGCTTCTAATAAAAGAAGGCCAAGATTCGGGACGCAGTTCAAAAGGTACCTGTCCCCATTGCGGTGGTTCTGGAGAATGTCTTATGCCGAGGCCTTGACCTTGCGGCGCTTGCGGACCGCGTGGATCACGATATCCAGCAGCAACAGCACAATGGCTACGACCACGATGAGCACGGCAAACTCGCGCTTGCCCCAGTGGCGGCCAGCCAGCGACTTTTGCTTGTCGACGTCCTTCTTGTTGTACTTGGTGCGCACGCAATGCACCAGCAGGCGATGGTCGTTCACGCCGTAGGGCGTGCAGGTGACGAGCGTCACCTTGTCGGCGCCGGGCTCGATGGTCAGCGACTCCATCTCCTCGGGCAGCACCACCTCGGAGTCCACCATCTTGTAGGCGAGCGTCTTGTTCATGGTGTGCAGCAGCACCAGGTCGCCGGGCTCCAGCGAGTGGATGTCGTCGAACATGCTCAGGTTGCGCATGCCCGAGTGCGCGGTGAGCACGCAATGCGTCGAGGTGCCGCCCACCGGCAGGCTCGTGCCTTCCAAGTGCCCGACGCCCGCCATAAGGACTTCTTCGCTCGTGCCGTGGTAGATGGGCATGCTCACGTCGATGGAGGGGATCTCGACCCAGCTCATCATGGGGTCGCGGTCAAAGATGAGCTGCTGGGCGTAGGGCTCGATCTGGTCGGCGGGAAGCTCGGTGGCCTCGCCCGCCAGCTGCTCGTTAAAGGAGCGCGCCTGGAGCAGGATGCGCTCGCGCTCCTCGGCAGATAGCGCGTCCACGGTGCTGGACACGGTGCTGATCTGGTTGAACACGCCCGAGGCCTCGAGCCGGTCCAAAATCCACGGCCAGGTCATAAGGCCCACGCCAATAAGGATGATGACGATAGTGATGAGCCGATCGGCCCAGCGCGGCAGCCGCTTGCGGCGGCGCTTGGGCTTTGGTTGAGGTTTGGGCTGAGGGCTTGAGCCGCCGTTGTCCGCGGCGTTATTGCTCTTCATATGTTTGGCGCCCTGCACCATCGCCAGTCACTCCTCTACAACTCAAGTTGTCTAAACAAATAATAGCCGATTAGCAGGCTCCCCCGCCCGACAACACAGCTAGACCGCACCGTCCAGTCGAGGATAAGCCAGCATTTGAGTTTTCAAAATGTCCCGAATCGGCGGGGCGATTCGGGATACAATGTCAATAGAAAACGACGCACCCCGCGTAAGTGTACGAGAGCGCGGGCGGCCTAGTTTTCAGTTTTTGTTAAATGCCCGGGATCCGACCCCCGGGCATTCTTATTTGCGCTTTCGGCGCAAATGCCGTCCACCGTCCGCACCGCGCGTGCGCCTACGGACCTTAAACCGAACCTCATACGAGTCAAGAAACGCGATGACGAACGTGCCCACCGCCGCGAGGGCGGCGAGCGCGTTAAGGAATTTCAGCATATGGTGACCTCCGATCGAGTCGTCGGCCGCCCGCGCACGGAATGCGTCGCAAGGGTATTTTACTGCGAGTGTATGCACCCACGCCTGGTAAACGCGATTTTGACAAACATCTGTTCGATATTCATACGCTTGATCCAACGGGCAATGGAGGCTGGCTGCGTTATCCCAAAAAAAACGGGGCAAACTCCAGTGCGGAGTCTGCCCCGAAAAGAGAATGGCAAAGCAAGAACGTGGATGGACGAGAAAAGTGTCCGCAAGTCTCATGGCCAACACATCCCACCTGCCAAAGGGATGGATGAGCGAGCGTTACTCCTGCTCGGACTCCTCAGCCTGCTTACGGCTGCGGATGAGGTGCGCCACGCCGATGCACAGCACCGCGCCACCGGCGATCCAAGTGAAAGTCACGCCGTTAAGGCCGGTCAGCGGGAGGCCCACGGACTTGGTGTTGCCGACATTGATGGTGACCTCGCCGGCATCAGCGTTGGTGCCGGTGTTTTCTTGACCATGAAGAGCATTGTCGCCGACATTACCGTCAAGCTTGCCGAAGGCGATGTCGGTGCGCTTCTCGTCTGCCTCAGACACCTTTGCCTCAAGGGTCTTCACCTTCATCGTGTCTTTGTTATACGTCGCGGTGATGATGAAGGTGAAGGGGTCGGCCTTGGTGGGGTACTTGGCAGGGTCGGGGGTCTGGACCTCAGTCACCTTGTAGGAGCCGGCGTCGAGGTCGGAAACGGAGATCTTGCCTTCTTTGTCGGACGTGAACTTCACACACTCGGGAAGGTTTTCAGTATTGGTGACGGTCACGAGCTGACCCGCGACGACACTGACGCCATCAACAGTACCCTCCGTCGAGGCAATATACTGGTTTTCGGTATTCTTGTCCGCGGACTGGATGGTGAAGACGGCATTCTCAAGGCCCTGCTCGGTGCCCTGGTCGACCTTCTTGAGGTTGAGCTTGAACGCAAAGTCGGCGACGGTGTCCTCGATCGTCGTGCCCGTGCCAACGCCATACGGGTTGTTGGAGTACTCAAGCTTAACGGTGTTGGGGTTGCCACCCTTCTGAGTATTGTCAGTAGTGTTACCAATCACGGCATTGCCGTTGAGCACCGCCTTGTAGAAGACGACTATCTGAGTGCTGGCGTCTACCTTTGAAATCTCCTTGAGATACTTACCGTGCTCTCCCGCATTAGCGTTAATAGCCAAGGTGGTAGTTCCATCAGCATTGGTGGTTGGCGTCACAGTAAAGTTCTCTGTAATGTCGGCATATTGATCAATGTTGTTCTGATCTTTGTTTACAGCAAAAACTTGAGTTTGGCCATCAACATAGCTGAGGCCCTTGGAAAGGGTGTCAGTGAACTTATAGGTATAGCTATCGTAAGTAGCGTAGTTGCTGGCGATCGTGCCGGTGAGCTTGTAATTGACCTCCTGGCCGATCTGCGAATCGGCGACGTCATCCCAATCTTTCACAGGCACGGTCGTGAGGTCATCCTCCGCCTTGTTATCATCAAGAATCTTCTTTTCAACCGTGGGGACGCTCTTCTTAGGGGTAATATTCACAGTTGTGTCCGCACCGTCAATAAGAGCGTACACCGGAGCTGAATAAGCATCGGTCGACTTGTCCCTGGGCTTTACCGTCGTATCAGTGAGGAACAGCCAGTAGCCGGCGTCAAGATTGGAAAGAGACGGCTGTGCGGCAGACGTCCTCTGCCACGTTGCATTGTTCTTCAAATTGTCGGCGATCATGCTCAGAACATTATCGCTTGCGACCTGAGAAGTGCTCCCAGTCACGCCTGACTTCTCGTTCAGCCAATCAGCGGCATCCTGGGCAGTCGTTTTGTTGTAGGCAGGCTCTTTTTTCTGAATTGCACGAACAACTGCGTCCTGAATTGCCTGTTGCTCTGTCACGTTTGTGCCCGCCCACTGAATGTTCTTTACAGTGGAGCCATTTACGTCAGCAGCGAAGATTTGAATGCCCTTATAAGTCGTTGATCCAGCGTAGTCACCGTAATCGAACGTAACGGTCGTGTTGCCCGCTGCAAACGCCATGGTCACCGGGGCCATCACGCCGCCGAAGCTCAGCGCTGCTGTGAGGCCGGCGGTTACTGCCAGGCGTGCAATGTTCTTGTTCATGCTCATCTTCTTTTCCTCCGTTTTCCGTTTGATTCTCATTCGATCGGTCATCATCTGTCTGTGTCTTAGCATCTGCTTCGCTACGTCTCGCCCCGCTCTCTGTGGGGCTGCCAGCTACTCTTTATGGCTGCCACCTCCCCGCTTGACCAGGAGCGCGGCCACGATGAGCGCGGCTCCGGCGACCGCTGCGGCGGCCGCGGCGTACATTGCCATATCGCCAGTCGAGGGCATAAAGCCTCCGGTGATAATGCTAGGGGGTGTGCCGGTGGGCGTGTTGATGAGCGACGCCTCCAGGCTGCCCGTCGACCCGTCCGCGCTGTCGGCGCGCAGGGGCGACTCGGCCGTGATGGTGAGTTTGGGCTTGGCGGCGGCCACCTGGTCGACGTCCAGGCCCTCGGCCTTGACCGTCACGGAGCGCGTGCCCTCGAAGGCGGTGTAGCCCTTGGGCGCCTTGAGCTCGCGGACCTCCAGCTTGCCCGAGTCCACGCCCGAGACGGTCACGCGGCCGTCCTCGCCCGTGGTGACGGTGGCCTTGCCCTCCGCATCCCACGTGCCGTCGGCCGCCAGCGTGCGGCCGCGGTCGTCGGCGATGCTCAGGACCGCCCCGGCAAGCGGCTTGTCACCGTCGCTGCCGCGCTTGGTGAGCGCGAGATCCCAGGTGTAGGCGCACGCGTCGTCGCTCGGCGTGCGGGTGAAGCCGGCGTCGCCGGACTGGTCGGCAAAGGGAGAGCGCGGGTAGCGCAGGTAGGCCTCGTTGGGGTTGCCCTTCGCGATGCCGTGGTTGCATGCGCTGTTGAGCGGTGCGTTGTACACGGCGACCACGCGGACGCCCGCGGTGAAGGCGTCGGCCCCGCCGAGCGCGGCGATCAGGTCGCCGGTGCGCACGGTGAAGGTCTTGCCGTCGGCCGCTACCTTGGTGGCGCACTGGGCCGTGATGTCGGTCCAGCCCTTCGCGGGCTCGGTGCCGACGCGGCCGTCCTTGTCGGCCGAGACGGCGTCAAAGCCGCCGTCCGCGCCCGTCGCCACGTACACGCGCATGCTCGCGGCCACCTTGGAGGGGTCGAGCCCCGCGCTCATGGTGTCGACGAACCGCACCGTATAGGTGTCGTAGGCAGCAAGGCCCGCCGGGACCGTGGCAGAGAGGCGCCAGTACAGGTCGTCGGCGACCGTGGCGTCGGCGGCCTTCTGCCATGCGGCGGTGCTGTCCTCCAGCACGTGCTTGGCGACCTTGGGCGTCGCCGCCTTGGGCTTGACGGTGACGGCGCTGCCGCCCACCAGGGCCATGATCGGCGCGGTGCCGGCCTCGCCCTGGGCGATGGCGTCGTCTCTGGCGACGATGAGCCAGTAGCCGCAGGGCAGCTCGGCCGCCGTGCCCGCGTTAAGGGCCACGGGCACGGCGCCAGAGCTCTGGAGGGAACGAGCGAGCTGTGCGCTCAGCGCGCTCGTAAGGTGGGAATCGGTGTTGAGCCACTCGGCAGCTTCCTGCGCGGTGGTCTGGGAATCGGGCATGCCGGCGCTGTGCAGCACAGGCAGGACAGCGTCGCGCGCGGCGTCGCTTGCCCAAGCGAGGTCGGTAAAGGTCTTGGCGTCGCCGTCGCCGTCGACGACGTTGGCGCTAAAGACCTGGTAGGCGTCGTAGTTGCTCGCCACGGCGCCGCTCACCGTGATGGAACCGGTCGAGGTCGGCGCGGCCTGCGCGGATGCGGGGAACACAACCGCGCAGATGCCGATCAGGAGGGCAAGCAGCGCAAACAAGATCGGGAAGGAGCAAACTTTCTTATTCACGACGCTCACCTCCCTTCGCATTCGCCTTGCGACGAATGTGCATCCAGGCCGCAGCAGCGCAAAGCACCGCCGCGCCGGCAAGGTACGTCAGAGTGACGCCCGACATACCAGAAAGGGGCAAAGAGGTGGAGTAGGTGTTGGTGAAGGTGGGAGTGGACTTGCCGGTGAGGTCGTGGGGCGTGTCAGTGGTCACTTCACTGCCATCACGATCCTGAATCTGCTTGTAGGTCGCAGTGACGTCGATATGGTGGTTAGAGTCGTCAGTCGCGTTAACCGTAATCTGATAGACCGACTTGTCGTACGTATAGTGCGAGAACAGCGAACCGTCGTCTTTCTCGCGCACGTAGTACGTGAAGGTCTTGGAAGCACCACGGCCAGTGGGGCCAGACGCGAGCTGGTCGAGTTGATCGAGTTTGTAATCAATCTTGTCGAAGCTCAGGGTCTGGGACTTGTCGCCGTCGGCAGTGGTGGACTTGCTGCTAACGATATCCGTAAAATCTGTGTCGGTCGCAAGCTGGAGCGTGAACCCCTTCATCTCGCCACCCTCAACGACCTTAGTCGCCATAGGCGTCCAGGAGCCCTTCGAGTCGTACGGAGTGAACTTGTTAGTGAAAGTCGTGGAGTCACCCTCACAGATAATTGGATAATAGTCTCCACTCTTCTGCACCTTGCTCCTCGCTTTTACGTTCTCCCACTTCCCAGACGACTCGCGGAATTCGTACTTGGTTACACCGACGTTTTTAATCGTGTAGTTATGGATGTAAAGATCCTTCAGTTGGCTTGAGTTTTCTTTACTCGGAACAGACATGAGCAAGGTCTTGGTATCTTCGGCCGTCACCACAATCTTATACACGCTGGAGTCGTACGTGATGTCAGAATCACCACCGGGATCTTCGACCAAGTAGTATGTGATTTCGTTACCCGCGCCACTCGATGCGAATTGTTCACCAAGGTCAAACGTAATGCTGCCTTCTGCATCATTTGCTGCTGTTCCAACCTCGGTGCAAACGTCGCGATTGAATGTCGTGCCAGCTGTCGTGCCAGCCAAAGGGTCGTCTGAATCCTTGCGATACACCGTAAAGGAGAACTCCCCATCATTGAGCTTGCGGCCTTCCAGCTTCTTGGTCGCCTTGAGCTTGAGGCTCGGATAGACATACGTGTCCTCAGGCGCGCCCATGTACAGGTCGCCGTTCGACATGATGCCGCCGCCATGGTTCCAGGAATAATTGCCCGTGATAAACGTCGCGCCCGCCTCTAGCGCAGCCTTTCGCGCATTGATCGCCTCGGGGTCTTGAGCCTTAACATTCGAACTCAGGCCGATGCTGTTATATACCTGCACGCCACCGTTAGCGGGGACAGTAATGGCTTTCTGAAGCTCTAAGCTTCCCCGATACTTAGCATCGCCGCCGCCAAGCATTTTGCCAATCACCGCCGCGATCGGAGTCGTATGACCCTCCGCCGCAAGGAAGAAGTCCGCGTGGCCGTTTTCGCGAAACACTTCGGCATTGTAGGCGTCGGAGTCCTGGTCCTTACCGTGACCACCGCCGGAAAGATGGGGGGTGCCGTTATTGCCTGTATTACTCACGGATTCGTAATCGTTCGCGTTTTGCTCATTTCCGGCAGAAGTATTACCGAAAATCGCCGTGCCGTCGGTGCCTGTCACCAAAGTCTTACCCGTCGGGCAAACCGCAACGCCGCCACCGTAGCCACCGGCCTCATTGCTGCTTATATAGGAGTTATAGACAAATAGCCTACCAGCATTAGACGCGACCTTAGAATCGCCCTGGACGAAGATGCCGCCTCCACCCCAGTCAAAGCGAGACATGCAGTGGTTATTAGTGATATAGACTGGATTTGAATTTGACGCTCCTTTTATCATCGCGTCAACCATCTGGCCCACGCGAATGCCGGCACCCTCAGAGCGAAAACTCACGTTAGAGGCAATAGTTCCCCCCGTAATGTTGAGCCATGCCGTTCTCCCCCCTTGGTGTCCGATGTCGGTCACATAGACGCCACCGCCAGCTTCCTCAGAATAGTTGCCCGTAATCTGGCCACCAGAAATGGTGACATGAGTACCGTTTTTAGCGGCAAGTCCAGCACCGCCATGATCGCCATTACCATCGTTACCACAGTAATTGGCATATTTATTGTTAGTAATGTAGCCACCAGAAACAGTAACGCTGCCGCCTTCGGCCATGATGCCGCCGCCGAAACCAACACCAGTAGCAAGCGTGCTGTTGCCGGAGATTACGCCATTAGTTATGTTGACCGTGGAGTCTTTAGCATACACACCACCGCCACTAGGAGCACTGTTGCCGGCAATTACGCCACCGGAAACCTCGAGGGTCGAATTACCGTGTATTTCAATTCCGCCGCCCGCACCCGAGCCAGAAGCTCCACACACATAGCCGCCGCGCATGTTGACGGTAGAGCCGTTCTCGGCATAGACCAAGCTGCTAACGCTGCTGCCTTGTTTTTGCGTGATCACGCCGCTCACAAGGTTAAACGTGCCACCCTTGCCGTTGTTGTTATACAGATTGATGAGCTTTAGATTTGCGTTGCCGTCGCACGCCACGATGGCGCCCTTAATATCGACGTTATGTCTGACAAGCGTCTCGATTGTCCCTGTACCACTCGGAGTCGATTTGGTCACGTAGTAGGTAAGATTAGACGGAATGCCACCAACGTAATTTAGCTCGACTTTCTTGCCATAATTATTGGGATTCGGGTTCTGCCCCTGATTAGTCAGCTGTTGGACATCGTTGACCGTCTCAGTCACCGGCGCGGAGTCCTTAATTTCGTCCTTAATTGTAAGTGTTGCGCCGTTAGCAACATCAAATAACGGCATTTCGGTGTTCAAGCACTTGATCTTATAACCGTTTAAGTTCAGCGTTATATTGCTGCCGCTCTTCTCAAGTTTGATTTCACCAGCATAGTCAATATCAGCTGTAAGCTCGAAGCAGGCAGTTTGGTTTTCCCCAACGCCTTGAAGCTTAGCTGACAAATCATCGGCGTTAGTAATGTTAGTAATAGCTGTGGTTGTCTCTTCGCTCTCTGCAGCCTCCTCGGCTGACGCGACAGCGTTAACATCCATCGCATCATTATCTTCCGCCTGCGACTCGTACTTGGACTGCTCCTCCGGCCGAGCATCGTCGTCGCTCGCAGCATCGTCGCTGTTCTGGTTATCGGCGTCTGTGCCGGCATCCCCGTTAGTACTGTTGTCTATACCAGTAGACTCACTTGAGGAACCCCCCCCCATCACAGTTTCCTCGGTAGAAACCGCCTCGGCATCGTTGGCGATGGCCTGCGAGATCGGAGGCATGACGAGCGACAGTACCAGGCTCAACACGGAGGCTCCGCACAAAACGCCTGCCAGTACACGGCGCGTCGCTTTATTACTCTGCTTAGATTTGTCCGAATTCGCTTTCATCGATGTCTCCTCCCCAAGAGACCGCGATCTTGCTCTTTCCCTATCAAACGTATCTGCGCAATCTGTAATTGCGCTCGCTAAGTGATGCAATTATAACGATTGTTTAAACATCTGAGCAGCAAAACCGACATTTTTGTGCAAGTTCTTAATTCTCTTGACAATTGTTTAGATTTGCCTTCGTTTATTCGCTATAAAACATCTGTTTCTACTGGTAATTAAGTTAGTTATCAGTTTTTTAATAGCATTTTATTTATTTGCACAACCTTTTGCTCAAGAGCAAACATCCTGTGAACGGTCGAATAACGACAGTGAGCGGTAGGTCATCAACCGGGAGGAATACCCTACCAAACTGATGAGAATATCTTTAACCCATCGGTGGTTAGAAGCGTAATGTTCAGACAACTAAATTTGAATTTTCGCGCAGATTTTAGGCATCAATTCGCCCAAATCGCCTGAGGCCACCGCAAAGGCGCCTGTCCCCTTTGCGGTGGCTCTCCCCCGGCGCTACAGCAGATGTTCCTCGATAAAGATCGCGATGCCGTCTTCGTCGTTGCTGGCGGTTACAAAATCGGCGGCGGAGCGGGTGGCATCGCTGCCGTTTGCCATGGCCACGCCCACGCCGGCGTCGGCAACCATGCAGGTGTCGTTATCGGCATCGCCAAACACGCAGATGTTCTGGAGCTCCATGCCGTTGAGCTCCGCCACACGCACAAGGCCGCGTGTCTTGGACACGCGCGGATCCATAAACTCGTAGAGCCGCTGCGTGGTTTGCAGAGCCGCCGCCTTAACAGTGTTATCGGCAAACGTCGATGCTCGCTCGATGACCTGCGGCATCACCTCGGGCGCCATGGTAAACATCACCTTGGGCTGCGGCTCGCGCAAGAACTCGGCAAAATCGACCACCTGGTAGGGTACGCCGTCGACGCGCGACAGGTGCTCGACGCACGCATTGCTCTCGGGCACGTAGAACACGCCGTCTCGGGGGCAGACGGGTGTTGCCGGAAGGTCCGCCATGTGCTTGCAGATGCGCGCGATAGTCTCGCCCGGCAGCGGATAGCTCAGCTCGTTGATGTCGTGCGCGCGGTCGATGACCTCGGCGCCACCGCAGCCCACGAGCACGTCCACCAGGCCTTCGATGCCCCAGAGCTCGTACATGGCCTCGGTCGCGTGGGCGTCGCGCCCGGTGCACAGGCCAAAGAGCACGCCACGCTCGCGCAGGGCGCGGATCGCCGCCACGGTGTGCGGGGACACCGTGTGCTGGCTCGTGAGCAGCGTACCGTCGATATCGCAGAACACGGCTTTGATGTGGCTGAAGGTGGTGTCCATGGGGGCCTTTCTGGGTTGTGCGGCGGTGTGGGGTGCATTCGCGAACGGCGTACATGGTATACCAAGGCGCAGGCGCGGCCCGTTAAAGCAAAAACCACCACAAAGGTGCCTGGCCCCTTTGTGGTGGCAGGATGCAGGATGGCCTAGCCCGGAGCGCAAACCATCACAACATTCGACGTTTTTCGGCAAAATCGCGATTTTCATCGAATGTTGTGATGGTTTTTACTGCTTTGCGGCACGATCCAAGTGATTGCGTCCAAACAGCAGCAGCGCCGCGGGAACCGTCGTCACGACCATGCCCGCACCAACGAGCGTCTGCTGCACGCCAAACGTCGCCGCCAGCCAGGGGGCAATCGCCAGCGGGGCTACGCCGGCAAACATGTTGCCAAAGCCCATGACCGAGTTGACGCGACCGAGCTGCTCGAGCGGGGCCGTCGTTTGCACGATCGTGTTGTGGAGCGGGTTGACGACGCCCCAGGCCACGCCTAGGGCAATCTGGCCGACAAGGGCTACGCCCACGTACGGCGTCCCCACATAGAGCAAACTTCCCAGGCCCACGGACATAAGCGCCGCGAGCAGCGTTTTAAGGTTGACCAGGTGCGGCGGCAAACGGAGCGCGAGGACGGCGCCCAGCACCGCGCCCACACCGCTGGCCGACGAGAGCCAGCCCATCCACTCAACACCGACATGCAGGACATCGCGGTAGAAGAACGACTCCAGCGGATCGAAGGCTCCGTAGCCAAAGTTCGAAAGAAAAATGATGCAGAAAAGTAGCGCGAGGACGCTGTTGGTGAAGACCGTCTTGACGCTGGCTGCGAAGGTGACGCGGGAGGACGTGCTGGGGTTGGAGCTTTGTCCCGCACGCTCCCCTTCCTCTGCCGAATCGGCATCCGTATCCCCGGCGACATGGCTGGTCTGCGGCCTAAAGCCCCAACCGGCGACGAGCGCCAGCACGGTAAAGAGCATCATGAGCACGAACACCGCGCGCGACGACGCAGCCGCCGCGACAAAGCCGCCCAGCGTGGGGCCAACGATGATACTCACGTTTGAAAACATGGCGATGGCGGAGTTGATGTCTTTGAGCTCGACAGGATCGTCGGTGAGGTAGGCCGGATAGGACGTGGCGATGGGCTGGGCGAATCCCATCACAAAGCCCAGAAACACCGCGCCGAGCAGGACGACGCCGGTCGCGCTACCAAAGGCGATGATTGCCGTGCCAGTTGCGAGAGCGCCGATGATGCTCAGCAAGAAATGACGGCGCGGGCCCCAGGCGTCGAGCGCCGCGCCGCCCGCAAAGGATCCCAGGATCACGAAAACGTTCATGAACAGGACGGCCAGCGATGTCGCGACGACCGAAGCGTCATCCGCATAGGTGAGCGTTCCGATGACGCCGATAAAGTAGCTGGTCTGAAAGCCGGTGTAGATGAGAAAGCGCATTGCCACCAGGCGCTTGGCCTGCACGGACAGCGATGATTGAGACTTTGAGAAAAGAGAGGCGAGCATGGAGACTCCTTGTTTCGTACGAATGCGGACGGCGGGCATTCGCCACCGTCTGTCAAATCAATCTATCCACATGAAACATTAAGGACGCATCGAGCCCCTTTTCTCCGTTTTTCGCCCGTCATGAACTACTTGGTAGATTGTAAGGCATGTCCCACACATCTACTAAAGCAAAATCCACCACAAAGGTGCCTGGCCCCTTTGTGGTGGAAATGACGTTTGCCCAGATAAAACCTGCCAAAACAAACCTGTCCCTTTTTGGCAGGTTATGGCAGCGCAGCGAGCCGGCCCTTAAAGGTGATCTTGGATAAGATCGCAGATGGCTCGGGCGTCGTTGATGTTGATGGCTCGGGTCGCGAAGCCGGCGTCGAAGGCCTGACGCGCCAGGGCTTCGTTGCAGGCAAGGGCCAGCGTGTGACCGTCGACCAGGTCGAGCGAGCTCTTGCCACGCAGACGGTCGACACCCGATCGCGCGACCACGATGTTGTCGAAGCCCTCGGTCTTGTAGCCCTCGATGATCACCACGTCGACATCGTTGTAGCGCGACAGCAGCTCGCGCGCGGGCATCTCGTCCTCCTCGCGCGTGTCGGCGTACTCCGCCCAGCGCGTGGCGCAGATGAGGCCCACGTGCTTGGATCCGGCCTGGTGATGGCGCCAGGTGTCCTTAGCGGGCACATCGATATCAAAGCCGTGATGCCCATGATGCTTGAGCGAGCCCACGCGCAGGCCGCGGCGGGTGAGCTCGGCGATAACCTTCTCGACGAGCGTGGTCTTGCCCGAGTTTTGGTAGCCGATAAACGCGATCGCAGGGACGGCTGGAGTGGGAGCTGCGGGTGCGACGGCGACGGGTGCGCTCGCGGGTGCGTCGCCCGCGGCCCCCACAGCCTCAACAGCAGCGGCCTGGCGCTCGGCGCGGTCCCACACACCCGAGCGGCCGCCTTCCTTGTGCAGCAGGCGAACGTCGACGATCTCCATGCCACGATCGACGGCCTTGCACATGTCATAGATCGTTAAGCACGCGGCACTCGCGCCGGTCAGAGCCTCCATCTCGATACCCGTCTTGCCCGTCACGCCAGCCGTAACCAGTACGTGAAAGCCAACTTGCCCGTCTGCGCGCGCCGGCGCCCAGCCCTCGGGCACGTCCTCGGCCGGCGTCCCCGCCGGAGCGATGGGCGCAATGTCGCACTTGCTCTTGGTAATGAGCAACGGATGGCACATGGGGATGATGTCGCTCGTGCGTTTGATGGCCATAATGCCCGCCACACGTGCGCAGGCAAGCACGTCGCCCTTTTTGGCGCGGTCCTGCAGCACCATGGCCTGCGTCTCGGGGTGCATGAGGATGGTGCCCTCGGCGATGGCGATGCGATGGGTCTCGGCCTTGTCGGACACGTCGACCATGCGCACCTCGCCCTTGGCGTCCACGTGCGTCAGCTCGTCGCGACGGGCGTCACGGACGAGCTCGGTGGCAGCACTGGCAGTCGGCTGCACGGACGCGTCGGCGCTGCCAGCATTCGTCGCAGCCGTGACTTTGTGGGCAGACATCGCGGCCCTGCGAGCGGCCTTGGTGGCATCGGCGTACCTGCTCTTGGCCATATGATCATCCTCCGATTTGGGACATAAATCGTTGCGTGCCCTCAATTATCGCGTGTTCCTGCGGTTTGTGGGCCACGGCATCGCGCCAAATCGAAAGTACCTGCATATCATCACCACGGCGAAGCGCCTCACGCACCGAATACTCGGCATCGCTGAACAGGCACGGACGCACGTTGCCATCGGCCGTCAGGCGCAGACGGTTGCAATTCGCGCAAAAATGGTTGGACATGGCGCTGATGAAGCCGACCGTTCCCGCCGCACCCGGAAAGTGCCAGTAGCGCGCAGGGCCCGCGCCGGCAGGAGCGTCGGTGATGTCGAGTGGCTCGAGCTCGCCCAGTCCCGCCGCGGCGGCCCCGGCATTGATGCGCGCCCGCAGCTCGTCACTCGGCACGGTATCGCTCGCGTCCCACAACTCGGGATTGAGCGCGGGCGCATGCGGATCCACGGCACAATGCGAACTCGTGCGCTC
This sequence comes from uncultured Collinsella sp., assembly GCA_937966215.1. Lineage (GTDB taxonomy): Bacteria > Actinomycetota > Coriobacteriia > Coriobacteriales > Coriobacteriaceae > Collinsella. Next base: position 13,678 of record CALCKK010000046.1, read on the forward strand.
GTCGCCGATGGGCATGTATTCGATAAAGCGCAGGTGGATGGGACGGTCGAGCGTGAGCCGCGCGAGGGCCGCCACATCTTGGTTGAGCCGGCGCACCACAACGCAGTTGACCTTAACGGGCTCAAAGCCCCAAGCCAGCGCCGCGTCGATGCCAGCCATGGTCTGCTCGAGCCGACCCAGGCGCGTGATCTTTCCAAACAGCGTAGGGTCGAGTGTGTCGAGCGAGATGTTGACGCGGTTAAGGCCGGCATCTTTGAGCTGCGGTGCCAGCTTGGGCAGCAGGGCGCCATTGGTGGTAAGCGAGATGTCCTCGATCTGCGGAATCGCGCGGATGTCGCGAATGAGCGGAATGATACGGCGGCTGACCAGCGGCTCGCCACCCGTCAGGCGCACGCGGCGAATGCCCTCCCCCGCCACCAGGCGCACAAAGTGGGCGATTTCCTCGGCGCTGAGCAGCTCGTCGTGCGCGCGGGGCGCCACGCCATCGGCCGGCATGCAGTAAATGCAGCGGAAATTGCACTTGTCGGTAACGGCAATACGCAGGTAGTTGATATCGCGGCCAAAACCGTCATGTTGCACGCGCCCGTCCACGCAGCTCTCTCCTCACGCGGCGTTTTATTCTTCGGAAAACATAATACCCCACGGGAGAATCACGCCGACACCCGTACGACAGGACAGGTCGCTTCGAGCAAAACGAACTTCCCAAGCCCATCCTCAACACACAGACCATCACAACATTCGATGCTTTTCCCGTTTTTGGCAAAAAACGTCGAATGTTGTGATGGTTTGCCTGCCCACGGCACCCCGCAGAAGGGCCAAAGCGCCCCTAAAGGCCGCCGTCCCAGTGCCGAATCACGAATTCTCGCAGGTCGTTCTGCCGCTTTTGGAACGCTTCGCTTCGGTCGCACTTAAGGCCCATAGCGAGTGCGATGGCGTTCATCGCCCGGTGCAATTGCAGCTGGTGGGCAAACTGAGTCCCGGTGAGGACGATCATCCTAAAGCCCAGCGCGCTCAGCACGGTCATGCGCTCCGCATCCGACGCACTGCGTTGTTTATCAAGATGGTCCGAGCCGTTGTATTCAATTCCCGTACCGCTCGCGGGCGCATATACGTCGATCTCGAAATACCCGGCCTTTGCGAGATATTTGAACTCGCTGGGAACATCGACCCGATGGTTGAGCTCGATCTTGGCGTATCCCAGCCCTCCCTGGGAACGTTTTGCAACGACCATGATTGCGGTGGCCGTCTCCATGGGCGACCGCGCGCCATCGTGCACGCGCTTGAGCACGGCGGCCGCGCGTATAGCCCCCTGACGAGATCGGTTCTCATTGCAATAGGCAATCATGTCGGCAACGGTATATCTCTGCCTCATCTCGACATAATCGTCTGTCGACAGATGATTCAAATGGTATCGGGCGCAGATTTCGTAGCCATATTCCAACTGCTCGGGCTCACTCATCCACGAACCCGCTTGGACAAAGCACATGGCCTCATCAACCACCAGAAGGCCCTCTGCCACCTCGATAAGATGGCCTGGAGGTACCGGCGCTCCAAATACGCGGCACCTAAATCCAGCCGGCGTCGAGCGCTCAAAATCGAAGTTGACGAGCGTATCGATATGGTCGAGCTCTTCTCGTGGAACACCAAGCGAAACCAGATAGTCGGCAACGATCCCAACTGCCGTTGAAGCCCTCAGCCCCTTGGCATCGAGCCCCAATTTGGGCAGGCTCGCGGTCGGCTCCGCCTCGTTAGCAAGCGAGTCCTCATCGTATAGACTGCTTGCTCGCGAGAGCGGCTCGGACGGGCGCGCCACGTTGTGGTACAGCCAGGCAGTCTTATGGGACAGGACGATCGGCAGGTCCATGAGCCCTCCAATGGAGTCGGATAACCAACCTTATTCCCCTGCCCACGGGTCCGCACACCTTCGTGCACAAGAAAGCGATTCCACCCGATCGAGTGGCAGAAAAACCATCACAACATTCGATGCTTTTCCCGATTTTGGCAAAAAACGCCGAATGTTGTGATGGTTTGAGGCGAGGTGAGGGGCATGGAGGGGTCAAAGCATCGTGCTCGAACAGGTTAATCCAACTCTTTTAAGCCATGCGCGAGCTGCCAGTATTCGCCGTGCTGAGCGAGCAGCTCCTCGTGGGTGCCGCGTTCGATAATGCGGCCGTGTTCGAGGACCATGATGGCGTCGGCGTCGCGGACGGTGGACAGGCGGTGCGCGATCATAAACGTGGTGCGTCCGCGCATGATGCGGTCCATGCCGCGCTCGATGAGCTTTTCGGTGCGCGTGTCGATAGAGCTCGTGGCCTCGTCCAAGATGAGCACCGGCGGGTCGGCAACGGCCACGCGCGCGATGGCCAGCAGCTGGCGCTGGCCCTGCGACAGGTTGGCGCCGTCGGCCGTGACCGGTGTGTCGTAGCCTCTAGGTAGGCGGCGGATAAACGAATCCGCGCAGGCAGCCTCGGCAGCGGCGCGCACTTCCTCGTCGGTCGCGTCGAGCTTGCCAAAGCGGATGTTCTGTGCGATGGTGCCGCTAAACAGGTGCGTGTCCTGCAGCACAATGCCGAGCGACCCGCGCAGGCTGGCCTTGGCAATGTGCTTGACGTCGATGCCGTCGTACGTGATCTCGCCGTCATCGACCTCGTAGAAGCGGTTGATGAGGTTGGCGATGGTCGTCTTACCGGCGCCTGTGGAGCCCACAAACGCGATCTTTTGCCCCGGCTTGGCAAACAGGTTGAGATCCGTGAGCACACGGGTGCCTGGCACGTAGGAAAAGTCCACGGCATGGAAGCGCACGTCGCCGGCAAGTGGGACCAAGCCGCACGTGAGCTCGGTGCCGTCGGCAGCCACCGCACGGCCCGACTCATCAACGGCAGCCACATCATGCAGGTGCCCGTACGCGCCCACGCCCTGGCCCTCGGGAATCTTCCATGCCCACGCGGCGCCGCCCGTCTGCACCAGCTCCACGTAGCCCTCGTCCACCTCGGGCTTAAGGTCCATGGCGGCAAACAGGCGCTCGGCACCGGCCAGCGCGTTGAGCAAAAAGTTGCCCAGCTGCGTAAACTGGTTGATGGGCATGGCCGCCTGGCGTACAAAGACCAGGTAACTTGCAAGCGCGCCCACGTCGGCGAGTCCCTTGATGCAGAGCATGCCGCCCGCCACGGCGACGATGGCATAGTTGACGTAGCCAATCACGACGGTCATGGGCACCATGGAGTTGGCATAGCTCACGGCGGCGGTGCCGGTACGGCGAAGCTCGTCGTTGCGGCAGGCGAAGCCGGCAACATTCGCTGCCTCGCGGTTAAAGACCTTGATGACCTTTTGGCCCGAGACCATCTCTTCGATATATCCGTCCAAGTCGCCAAGCGATGCCTGCTGGGCGGCAAAGAAGCGCTTAGAGCGCGCGCCCGAGTAGCGCGCATACAGCACAATGGCCGCATCGCACACGAGCGTGATAATCGTGAGCTGCCAGTTGAGGATGATGAGCATGGCCGTGGTGCCCACAACCTGAATGGCGGCCTGAATCACGTTGGCAAAGCTGTTGTTGAGCGCCTCGGAGACGGTGTCGACGTCGTTGGTGAAAAAGCTCATGATGTCGCCCGAGCGTGTGCCGTCAAAATAGCTGAGCGGCAGCGTCTGGATGTGCGCGAACAGGTCGCGGCGAATATCGGACACCACGCGTTGGGCCGCGCGCACCATGATTTGTGAGTAGCCCAGGGCCGAGAGCACGCCCGCGGCGTAGATGATCGCCGTCAGGATGACCTGCTTGGCAAGCAGTTCCTCCCCGCCCGTGGCCAAACCGTTAACGATGGGGCGCACCATGTAGGTGCCGGCGAGGCTCGCGATGGCGGCGACGGAGGCGAGCACGCCCACCGCGAGCAACGAGAACTTGGCATGCCCCATGTAGGAGAGCAGGCGGAGCACAGTGCGCTTGAGGTCGGCCGGGCGTGCTTGGGCTGCGGTCTTAGGCATGGCGCTCACCCCCTTCCAAGGTCGATCCGCTGGGGACGGAGGAAAACGGATCATTCGCGCAGCCATCGTCACTGCCTCCGGCGGCGTCCGCGTTCCCCGCAAACTCCATCTGCGAGGCGTAAATCTCCTGGTAGATGTTGTCGCCCGCCAGCAGTTCCTCGTGCGTACCCACGCCGTGGACACGACCGTCGTCCAACACCACAATGCGATCGGCATCCATGACGCTCGCGATGCGCTGGGCGATGATGAGCACGGTCGTATCGGGAATCCGAGCGATGTGCTCGCGAATCTTAGCGTCGGTCGCCATATCGACCGCGCTGGTGGAGTCATCAAAAATGAGCACGCGCGGATGCTTGAGCAGCGTGCGCGCGATGCACAGGCGTTGCTTCTGGCCACCCGAAACACCGGCGCCGCCTTGGCCCAGCTCTCCGTCCAGCCCGCCGATGCGATCAAGGAACTCGTCCACGCACGCCGCGCGGCAAGCCGCGAGGAGTTCATCGTCCGACGCCTGTGGATTGCCCCACTGCAGGTTCTCACGCACGGTACCCGTGAACAGCACATTCTTTTGCAGCACAATGCCAACGGCGTCGCGCAAGGTAGCCAGGTCGTAGTCGCGCACGTCGTGTCCGCCCACAAGCACGGCGCCCTCGGTGGCGTCGTACAGGCGCGCAATCAGCTGCACAAGCGAGCTCTTGCCCGAGCCCGTGCCGCCGAGGATGCCCACCGTCGAGCCGCTCTCGATGCGAAGGTCGATATGCTCGAGCACATCCTCGGCTGCGTCCGCGCGGTATTTAAAGGAAACGTCGCGAAACTCGATACTGCCGTCCGCTGGCGCCGCAGTCGCGAGGTCTCCCGCAGGGTTGGCGATAAAGGGCTCCTCATCGAGCACCTCTGCGATACGGCCCACACTCGTGAGAGCGCGCGTGAGCAGCAAAAACACGTTGGAAATCATCATGAGCGAGTTCATGATCAACAGCACATAACTCATAAAGCCCGTGAGCGAGCCCACGCCCAAGCGACCTTCGATGATCATGCGGCCGCCAATCCACAGAATCGAGAGCGCAGCCACGTACATCGAGAGTTGGAACACCGGCAGGTTGAGCACAGCGGTGCCGAAGGTCTTGGTCGCCGTGCCGGCGAGCTCGGTATTGACGGTGTCGAACTTGTCGCACTCGTGCTCGGCGCGCACGTAAGCCTTCACGGCGCGCACGGCGGTAAGGTCCTCTTGCACCACGCCGTTAAGGTGGTCCATCGAGGTCTGGAGTTGGCGGTAGAGCGGACTGACGCGATAGGTGATAACGCCCAGTACGATCGCCAGCACCGGCAGGATGATCGCGAAAACGGTGGCGAGCGGGCGCGACAGCACCAGCGCATAGACCAAGCCGACGATAAGCGTCACGGGACCGCGCACCATGGGACGAAAACCGTTGCCGATGGCGTTTTGAATCACGGTGATGTCGGTGGTCATGCGTGTGACAAGCGAGCTGGCGTCGTAGTTGTCCAGATTGCCAAAAGCGAGCGTCTGGATCTTGCGATACTCGGCCTCGCGCAGGTTAGCGCCCAGCCCCGAGGCAACGCGGGCAGACGTGCGCGCATAGCCCAAGCCAAGTACCAGCGAACATGCGGCGCATATCAACATATACGTGCCCTGCAACAGCATATAGTTGATGTCGCCCGCGGGCACGCCCACGTCGATGATATTTGCCATGATGACCGGGATAAACAGCTCGAGCGCCGTCTCGGCCGTCACAAAGAGCACGCCGAGCATGGCATCGCGGCGGTATGCCCCCAGATAGGAAAACAAAATCTTGAGATTGCGCACGCAGGTTCATCCCCCATCAAACGTTGTTCGCAAACCCACGTATTATGGCGCGCCGTGCGGCGGTGTCAAGTGATGCGAAATCGATTTCTGCAAGGTTGGCGCAGGCTTTATGCTCGCAGGGCGCACGTCCGTATTCAATTAGAAATAAACGCGAGCGCGGCTTTTTCGCCCCGCCGCCAACACAAACCTTGACTCTACAATCGTTGTAGGGTTTTCACTACACTGGTACGTAAACGACCCAAGCCAGAAAGTGCCCCGCCCATGGAACACGACCTCACACGCGGCAATATCCTCAAGACCATCGCGGTCTTTGCGCTGCCCTATATGCTCTCGTACTTTTTGCAGATGCTCTACGGCATGGCCGACCTGTACATGATGGGACAGTTTAGCGGCGCCGCCGGCATCACCGCCGTGGGCAATGGCGCGCAGACGCTCTATATCATTACCGTGACGCTCGTGGGCCTGGCCATGGGAACGACGGTCATCGTCGGCCACGCTGTGGGCTCGCGCCGGTTTGACCGCGCCGAGACCGCCATCGGCAACACCATTACGCTCTTTATGGGCGTCTCGGTGGTGCTGGCCGCTGTCTTGCTCGCACTGTGCCCGCAGATCGTGGCACTCATTGGCACGCCGGCCGAGGCGGTCGAAGGCACTGCCGCCTACCTGCGCATTTGCTTTGTAGGCATTCCCTTTATCGCCGCATACAACATCCTCTCGGCCATCTTTCGCGGCCTGGGCGATTCGCGCTCGCCCATGTACGTGATCGGCGTGGCGTGCATCATTAATATCGCGCTTGATTTTCTGTTTATCGGCCACATGGGGCTCGGCCCCGTGGGCGCGGCACTCGGCACGGTGACCGCGCAGACAGCCAGCGTTGCCCTCGCGCTCGTGTGGCTCAAGAGCCGTCGCACAAACATCCACGTTAAGCGCAGCGACCTGCGCCCCCAGCCCGAGGTGCTCGGCAGCATTCTTAAGATCGGCGTGCCCGTGGCCGTGCAGGACGGCTGCATCCAGGTGGCGTTTATGTTTATCACCGTCATCGCCAACCACCGCGGCCTGGTCGACGCCGCCGCCGTGGGCCTGGTCGAGAAGATGATCAGCTTCTTGTTCATCGTGCCGAGTTCCATGGGTGCCACCGTCAGCGCACTCACGGCGCAAAATGCCGGCGCGGGCAAGGGCGACCGCGCGCGTCAGGTACTCAAGGATGCCATGACCATCTCGGTCGTGTACGGCTGCCTGATCACGGTGCTGATGTGGCTGGTGGCGCCGGCGTTTATTGGCTTTTTTGCCAAGGACGCCGCGGTGGTCGCGGCCGGTACCGGCTATATGCGCAGCTATATTTTCGACGCGATTTTTGCCGGCATCCACATTTGCTTTAGCGGCTTTTTCGCTGCATACGGCAAGAGCTACATCGGCTTTGCACACAACGTGCTGGCCGTGGCGCTCATTCGCGTACCGGGCGCGTGGCTGCTGTCGAACGCCTATTCCGACACGCTGTTTCCCATGGGCATCGCTTCGCCATGCGGATCGATTCTGTCGGCGGTCATTTGCGTTGTCGCGTTTACCGTGCTCAACCGGCGCGGGGCTTTTGACAAACTGGTGGCGTAGCGAGGCGACGCGGGCCTAGCGCCTCTCCCCTGTTTTACCGAAAGGAGCGGTCCTGTGACCGACATGCCAAGCGAACACACCGAGGGCCTGCTCCGCATTGGCGAGGTGGCGCGCTTGCTCAATTTGAGCGTGGGCACACTGCGCCATTACGAGCAGATGGGGCTGTTGGAGCCGGCATATGTCGATCCGGCAAGTGGGTACCGCTACTACGGATCGCGGCAGCTCTCCACCCTCAACACCATCGGCAACCTGCGCGTTCTCGACTTGCCGTTGACGCAGATTCGCGAGTTTGTCACTACGCGCGATATGGATTTGATGCAACGGCAACTGACCAAGCAACAGGAGTTAATTGAGCACAGGCGGCATGAGTTGGAGCGCATGTCGCGCAAGATTGACCAGCGGCTTGCCTTGCTTCATGGCGCTTTGAATGCTGATCTCGACACCATTAGCGAAATCGAGGAACCCGAACTTCGCTGCGCCACGCTGCACGAGCGCGTCAATCCCACCGACGCCTATTCGCTGGGATGGCATATCCGCCAGCTTCAGCAGGGGCAGCACGAAACCTTTGCCTATCTTGGCAATCTAGGTGTGGGCATCGCGCCCGAACGCCTGGCCGGCGGCGACTTTGATGGCTACGACGAGGTCTTTCTGCTGCTCGATGACACCGACGACTACCTGGGTGAAATCGAGACGCGGCCTGCCGCGCACTGCCTGACCATAAGTTTCCGTGGCACGCACGGACAAGCAGCCCCGCGCTACGGGCGGCTGCTCGGCTACATGCACGAACACAACCTGACGCCCGCCGGCCCCTCGCGCGAGATCGCCCTCATCGATGACATCATCAGCGACGACCCAGCAACCTACGTAACGCAGATCACGGTGCCGGTCTCTCTAGGCTAGACCGAGCCTCGCCTCTAACTCGGTCAACGCCTCAAAGGCATCGCGAGATGCACCCGCCGCGCACTCGCGCTCGGCAACGCAAATTCGCATCATTAAGCGCTCTTTTGCCTGCACTTGGGAATGCCTCGCGCGCCCTTCCACCTGCGAGCAATTGCGATTCTCGATATCCATTACGCCTCCGGCACCTCGCCAGTAGCCAAGATCTGCTCGAGTGCGTCCTCATCCAATACAGGCACGCCCAGCTGCTCGGCCTTGGTGAGCTTGGAGCCCGCTTTGGGGCCGGCGACCAGATAGCTCGTCTTCTTTGAAACACTGCCCGAAACCTTGGCGCCGAGCACCTTGAGCGCCGCGCCCGCCTCGTCGCGGGTGCGGTTGACGAGCGTGCCAGTGAGCACGAAGGTCAGACCCGCGAGCGGCTGCGCGTCGGCGAGCTCGCCTGCCACGCCAGCGTCGGCTGCGGCTTGCGCGTGCGCGGCGCCCAGGTCGACCTCGAGCGACAGGCCCGCCTGGCGCAGGCGCTCCAGCACGGCAAGGTTCTCGGGCACGGCCAGGAACTGCTTGACGCTCGCCGCAATCTTGGGACCGATGCCCTCGCACTCGGCGATGTCCTCTTCGCTCGCCAAGATGAGCTTGTCAATCGACAGGAATCGCTCGGCAATGACCTCGCCCACACTCTTGCCCACGTGGCGGATGCCCAGAGCAAACAGCACGCGACCGAGCGGCTGGCTCTTGGACTTGTTGAGCTCGGCGATGATTTTCTCGGCCGTCTTGAGGCCCACCGGAATGGGATCGCCCTTCTTGACGCCCTTTTTGCTGTTGGAACTGGCGTACACGCGGCCCGTATCCAGTCCGGCGATGTCGTCCACCGTGAGCTGGTAGAAGTCCGCGACATCGTGGATCAGGCCGGCGGCGATCATCTTGTCGACGATCTCGTCGCCCAGGCCGTCGACGTCCATGCAGCCGCGGCTCACCCAGTGGAGCAGGCGCTCCTTGAGCTGCGCGGGGCAATCGATGGAGACGCAGCGGTAGGCAACCTCACCGTCCTCGTGGACCACGGGGCTGCCGCACACGGGGCAGACCTCGGGCATATGCCAGTCAACCGAATCGGCCGGGCGCTTGTCGAGCACCGGGCCCACGACCTCCGGGATTACGTCGCCTGCCTTGTGCACGATGATGGTGTCGCCCTCGCGCACATTTTTGCGACGGATCTCGTCGATGTTGTGCAGCGTGGCGCGCGCGATGGTGGAGCCGGCAACCGTCACCGGGTCGAACTCGGCGACCGGCGTGAGCACACCGGTGCGGCCCACCTGGATGCGAATTTCGCGCAGGACGGTCTGCTTTTCCTCGGGCGGGAACTTAAAGGCAATGGCCCAGCGCGGCGCGCGGGCGGTAAAGCCCAGGTCGAGCTGCTGCTGAAAACTGTCCACCTTTACGACCACGCCGTCGATGTCGTAGTCCAGGTCGCCGCGGTGTTCGAGCGCCTGGGCACAGAACTCGTGGACCTCGGCGGGTGTGGCACAGCGAGCCACGTTAGGGTTGACGCTAAAGCCGGCGCTGCGCAGCCAGTCCAGAAACTCGCGCTGGCTGTGGACGTGCAGCGGGTCGGTATCGGCGATGGCGTAGATAAAGGTAGCCAAGTCGCGGCGCGCCGTGACCTTGGGGTCCTTCTGACGCAAGGATCCGGCGGCGGCGTTGCGCGGGTTGGCGAAGGGGTCGCGGCCCTCGGCATCGGCCTCGTCGTTCAGGCGTACAAAGCTGCCCTTGGGCATATAGACCTCGCCGCGTACTTCGATGGTACGCTCGCGGTCGGCGCCCATGTGGGCGAGCGCCGGCTCGGACAGATGCATGGGCACATCCTTGATGGTACGGACGTTAAGCGATACGTCCTCGCCCGTTGTGCCGTCACCGCGCGTGGCGGCGCGCACGAAGGTGCCGTTTTGGTAGGTAAGCGCCACGCCCAGACCGTCAATCTTAAGCTCGCACGTATAGGTGACGCTACCTGCGCCGAGCGCATCCTCGGTTCGTTGGAGCCACGCGTCAAGTTCGTCCAGATCCATGGCATCGTCCATGGAATACATGCGCGCCATATGCGTGACCGGCGTAAACTGCTCGCTCACGTACCCGCCCACGCGTTGGGTGTAGCTGTCGGGCGTCACCAGGTCGGGGTAGGTCGCCTCGATTTCCCGCAGCTCAACGAGCATTTTATCGAAGGCAGCGTCCGTGATCTCGGGCGCATCGAGCATGTAGTAGCGATAGGCGTGGTAATCGAGCTCGTGGCGCAACTCGGCCGCGCGCGCTGCCGCCTGGGCACGGACGTTGATCGGTGCGGCGGCATCCGCGATCGCGGGCGTTTCGGTATCGATGTCCACACCGTCACCAAACAGGCTCGATTGCTCCATAGCGGCACTCCTTCGCTCGATTTCAAACGGATACAAGAGTACCACCGGTCACGATGGGGCCGAATAGCGGTCTCAAACCGCACCGAATCGGCAGCGGCCGAACCGGGGTTGATCGCGCGATCAAACCATGCCCTTGCCATTTCTTAAATGATCCGTTTCCCCGTCCCCAACGGATCAATAAGAAAAGAGGGGGCTGTCCCGCGTTGGCGGAACAGCCCCCCTCTGGCTCGATATGTGCGAAACGGCTCGTTAGAAACCCTGACCGTTGCCCTGACCCTGGCCCTGCTGGCCAAGCAGCTCCTCCAGATACTGGCGCAGCTGCTCGTCGGTAATACCGCCGTTGCCGGTATCGGTCGCGCTGTCGTTCTGCTGCTGGTTCTGCAGCTCCTCGTCGGAGCCCAGCTCAACCGTGACCTTCTTCTCTTCCTTGCCGCGCATGAGCGTGATCTCGACCTTCTCACCCACCTCGTGGCTGCGCAGTGCGATGATCAGGCCATCGGCGCTCGAAATCTCATCGTCGCCCAGCTTGGTGATGACGTCGCCCTCCTGAATGCCGGCCTTGGCGGCAGGACCGTCCTCGACGACGCTCGCCACGTACGCGCCGCTATCGGTGCTCAGCTTGTTGGTGCGGGCGTTGAGCGCATTGACGCTCGAAAGCGTGGCGCCCATGTACGGATGCACCGGCGTCTTGCCGTCGATGATCTGGTCGGCAATGTTCTTGGCGTAGTTAACGGGAATGGCAAAGCCCACGCCCGAGCTGGAGCCCGAGTAGCTCTCGATGAGCGAGTTGATGCCCACGAGCTCACCGTTGTCGTTGACGAGCGCGCCACCGGAGTTGCCCGGGTTGATGGCGGCATCGGTCTGGATCATGTTGGCATAGATGGTATTACCGCTGGTAGAGCTCATGGCCGTGGAGCGGTAGAGCGCCGAGACGATACCGGTGGAGACAGACTGCTCGTTGCCAAACGGCGAACCGATCGCCATGACCCACTCGCCCACGTTGAGCTTGGAGGAGTCGCCGATCTCAATCGGGGTGAGCTTGGAGGCATCGGCATCCTTGAGCTTAATGACGGCGAGGTCGCTCGAGGCATCGTTGCCCACGAACTCGGCCTCGTAGGTGGTGCCGTCGTCCATGGTAACCACGTACTGGTCATAGCCATCGACCACATGGTTGTTGGTGAGGATGTGGCCCTCGGTATCGAGCACAACACCCGATCCGACGCTGCCCGAGCTGTCCGACTCGTCGGCAGACTGCGAAAGCGAGCCATTCTGGCTGCCGCTCGAAGTGGCGGTAATGGAAACCACGGAGGGCAGGGCCTTGGCAGAGACGGCCTCAGCCAGCGTGGTGTCCTCGGAATCGATGGTGATCTTTTGCGTCGACGAACCCGAAGCGCCCGCCGTCACGGCATTCTTTCCGCCGCCGATGTTGAGCGTGCCACTCATGATGAGCGCAATGACTAGCAGGGCGCCGCAGGCACAACCGGCGAGCGCCGTAATAAAGATCGGCAGCTTTTTGGTCTTGGTCTTGACCACCGTGTGCTTGTTTACAACCTGCTGGCTGCCCAGCGGCTTTCCGGTCTGCGTGTCGTAGGCCTGCACGTAGGGAATGTTGCCGTCGGCAGGCGTCGACTCCACCTGCACGCGCGGCTGTTGCTGGGTCTCGCCGGCGTTGCCCGCATCCTGGGGACGCTGGGAATCGTACTCGCTCATGGCTGCGATCCTTTCGTCAAATAACCAAAGGCCCGCCAAACATGTGGCGGGCCATCATTGTTCACGTTGAGTTGTACCCCAATATGCGGGCGCAAGTGTATGAGAACGCAATCTTTTAGGAAGGCTTAAGTTCTGTTGCAGATTCGAGGGGAACCCGCACCTGCGTCAAAACAACCACGAAGGTGCCTGTCCCCTTTGTGGTGGAAATCTAGTCCTTAAACAGATAGCCCACGCCGCGGACGGTGGTGATGTGTGCCGCGATCTGCGGGCCCACCTTGGAGCGGATGCGTCGGATGTGCACGTCGACGGTGCGCGTACCGCCGCAGTACTCAAAGCCCCACACGCGGTGCAGCAGCACCTCGCGGCTGTAGGCACGGTTGGGATGCGTCGCCAAAAAGCTCAGCAGCGAGTACTCCATCAGCGTCAGGTCGATGGGCTCGTTATCGAGCGTCACCTGGTAGGTAGCCAGGTTAATCTCGAGGTTATCGATGTTGAGCACATCGTCGGCGGTGACGGTCTCCTCCTCGCCCATCAGGCGCTGCGCGCGCGCCTTGAGCTCGTTGGGCGTCGCCGTGGGGCATACAAAGTCGGCATGCGCGTGATTGGGCAGGCGCAGGGTGCCGAGCGCCTCGTCGTCGACGATCACCAGCATGGGAACGCCGCCGCGATCGTCGAGCCACTTGGCAATCTGATCGATGCGGTCGCTGCGGATGCCATCGGAATCGAGAATCAGCAGGTCAAAGTCGTGCGCCGCAGTCGGTGAATCGGGAGTTGCCAGGCTCACCTCGACACCCAGGGTGGTCGTCAAGCTGCGGGCAAACTCGTGGAAGCGCGTCGTGCGCGCCATGAACAGGGCACTCTTTTCGGACATATCGGCCTCCAAAGAAATGAGCTCAATCGTACTGGAACAAGCCAGCGCGATTAGGAGTTCGCCAGGTAGTGCTTGATCTCCCACTCGGTGATTGTAGACTCAAACTTATGCCACTCGTCGCGCTTCTTTTTGAGGAAGAAGCTGTGGATGTGCTCGCCGAGGGCATTCTTCATAAACTGCGAGTCCTCAAACACGTCGAGCGCCTCTTTGAGCGAGCGCGGCAGCGGCGTGTAGCCGGCCTCGACCATCTGACGGTCGGTAAGCTTGAGCGTCTCGGCCGTTGCCTCGGGCGGGAGCTCCAGCTTGCGCTCGATGCCGTCCAGACCAGCCGCCAGCGTGACGGCGTTGACCAGGTACGGGTTGGCCATGGGGTCGGGGCTGCGAAGCTCGATGCGCGTGGACAGCTGCTTGCCGGGCTTGTAGACCGGGATGCGGACCATGCTCGCGCGGTTGCGCAGGCCCCACGTAGCGTACTGCGGCACGGAGTCGCCACCCGTGGTGATGCGCTTGTACGAGTTGACCGTGGGATTGGTGATGGCGCTGATCTCGCGCGCGTGCGCCAAGATACCGGCCATGTAGTGCTTGGCGACGTCGGAGAGATGGTACCTCTCGTCGTCCTCGCCCCAAAAGACGTTGTTGCCGTCGTGGTCGAACAGCGACTGGCACAGGAACATAGCGCTGCCGTCCTCGCCCGCCAACGGCTTGGGCATAAAGGAGGCGTGGCAACCGCTCTCGTAGGCCTGCTGCTTAATGATGAGTTTGGCCGTGGTGATGGCGTCGGACATGCTCAGGGCCTCGGCGTGACGCAGGCTCATGCCGTGCTGCGAGCGGCCGGCGGCGTGGAAGGTGTACTCCACGGGCACGGACATCTTCTCGAGCGTGAGGACCGTGTTGCGGCGCAGGTCGCGGGCGGCATCGCTCACCGAAAGATCGAAGTAGCCAACGTTGTCGAGCGGCTCGGGCGTGTGCTCGTCGGGGAAGTAGTAATACTCCAGCTCGGCACCAACGTTGAGCAGGTAGCCAGCCTTCTCGGCCTTGCGGAACATGCGGCGCAGGGCATCGCGCGGGTCGCCGGCAAACGGCTTGCGATCGGGAGTGCACACGTCGCAGAACACGCGGGCGACGCCGTTGTGGCTCGGGCGCCACGGCAGAATCTGGAAGGTCGAAGCATCGGGAAACGCCAGCATGTCGGCTTCCTCGGGCGTAGCAAAGCCCTCGATGGCCGAGCCGTCAAAGCCAATGCCCTCCTCAAATGCGACCTCGAGGTCCTCGGGGCTAATGGCAAAGTTCTTGAGGCGGCCGAGAATGTCGACAAACCACAGACGCACAAAGCGGATGTCACGCTGTTCTACGGAGCGGAGTACGTAATCGATGTTCTGCTGGTTCATGTCGCTCCCCTTTCTTTCGGGCGGGTTTCGACTGGTCTATATCGCAGATACTATCGCAGAAAAATGTTTCCGCAGGGTTAAAGCGTATCAAGCGCTCAAAAAACGTGCTTGAGCAGGCCGTTGCGAACGAGCGGCTAGCGCGAGGTCGAAGCGCGGTGTTCGATGCGGCCGGGTATCTCGATGCGCTTGGGGGCGAGCTTTGCGGCATCGCCCACCGTAGTGGTAACGATGTCGATACGCTCGGACAGGCGCTCGACTACGCGCTCGGCAATGGTAAGAGTGTCCTGCGCGGCCGTGGTCACACCGCCAAAGAGGACGTGGTTCCAGGGATAGTCGTCAAACGTTGCAATCTTGAGACCCGCGGGCAACGAGGGCCCCAGCTGGGCCAGAGCCTCGGTCAGGCGCAGGAAAACCAAGCCGTTGACGGCAATGAGGCCGAGCTTTTTACCCGCATAGCCGCGGATGGTCTCGTCCAGGCGACTGACACCCTCGACACCACCGTCCGCCAAGGTGACGACCTCGCCGGCCAGGCCGCGGCGCGAGAGCTCGTCGGCAAACGCCTCGGCGCGCTCGCGACGCACGGGGCTGTCATCGCTTGCCTCGGTGAGCAGGCACAGGCGCTCGCTGCCAGCAGAGGCCAAGGCGTCTACCAGGCCGGCGACCAGCTCACGGTTGTTGGAGGTCACCAGATCGACACCGCCGTCGGCAACATCGCGGTCGAGCAGCACGACGGGCAGGCGTCCCGCAGCCTCGGCGATCGCCTTGTCGTTGCCTCCGCAGGTATTGACGACCAGGCCGTCCACGCCGGCATCGATAAGTCTGGTGAGCGACTCTGCCTCCTTGGCGGGGTCGTTGCCGCTAATGGCCGTCATGAGCGAGCAGCCGCGCGCGGCGGCGCTGGCGGAAAGCCCTTCGAGCATGGCGCTGGAGAACGGGTTAGCAATGTCGGCCAAGATCACGCCGATGAGGTTGGTACGCGAGCTGCGCAGATTGCGCGCGGCGGCACGTGGACGATAGCCGGTGCGCTCGATAACTGCCGCGATGCGAGCACGGGTTTCCTCGGTCATCTGCCCGGGGCGGTTGTTGAGATAGCGCGAGACCGTGGCCGGGCTCACGCCCGCCTCGGCAGCAATGTCCTTAATCCTCATCTGCGCCATAGCGCACCCCGTTTCCCAATTGTCAGCAGTCTGAGCCATTTTAGGCATTTTTTTAAAAATCTCGCTTGCAAAACGTTGTAGGTGAGCGGCATCGTTTTTGCGCCTCGAGCAGATGCGATGATGGGCTAGATAGACGAATCTTTGGACAGCTCGAAATAGTCAGGATGCAAGGCGATAACCGGGCCCTGCTCCTCGGGCATCAGATGCAAGTGCGTCTCTGCCAGGTAGCTCGCCGTGTCGGTATCGCCCCTCTTAATGGCCTCGAGAATCCGACGATGTTGTCGACGAATCGGCTCCCAATCCAGGTCCTGCGACACCATACGCAACCAGTTGTATCGCTCAAAATGCGTGTTGACGCTCTTCATCCAATCCCACAGCATGTGACGACCGGCAATCACGAAACACGTCTCATGGAACAGGTTGTCCAGGTCAAAGAAACGACGCGTTTCGCTATGGTCGAGCGACTCGGACTCGGCAAGAATCTGCTCGAGCCGATACTTTTGCTCGGGCGAAGCGGCCGAACAGCATTTAATAAGCACGCTTCTCTCGAGTTTCTCGCGCAAGAAACAGGCATTCTCGGCGTGTTCCATGCTGATCTTAGAGACGTAGGTGCCGCTCTTGGGACGCGTTTCCACCAGCTCCTGCTCGCGCAGGCGCACAAAGGACTCGCGAATGGGCGTACGCCCGATTCCCGTCTCCTTTTCCAGACCAATCGCCGAAAGGCGCGTGCCGGGCTTGAGCTCGGCATAGATGATCTTGGAGCGCAGTGCGTTGTATGCCTGATCTTGCAGGCTCTGATAATGCTGGTGTTGTTCCATAAAGCCCTCGGATGAAGCCCACGGTTTGTCGAATTTCACCACGTAATACTATCGCATCGACACGCCCCAGCTCCCAATCAGTCTTTTTGGGACGGGGCTCTTTTAGCTACCCTGGCCCGCAGATCGGCCCCCTTGCCACAAAAGTGGCCCATCTACTACGTTAACACGGATAGCCTCGGCCATACCGAAAACCGTGAAAACAAAACCGCAGGTAGACAGCTTGTCGATTTTCGAAAAAGCCGGCTATGGTTGACCCCTGCGGCTTAAACGTAGTAGATAGGCCCTTTTCGTGGCGCAGCACTACTGCACCCCAAATTGGCACCCCGAGCCTGTTATAAGTTGCTGTGAAATACGGACGGTTGATAATCAAGGGTTGAAAATCAAGGCGCACTATACGGCTTGCTATATCTCACTATACTTTGCTGTACGTCGCTATACTTTGCTATAACTTGACAATAATCGGCCCGTTACCATCCGGGATATAACGGACCCCAAGCCAACGCTGGCTTGGGGTCCGTCTTGTACCATAGCTCTTTTGGACTATGAGCGCTCGTATTTCGTGGCCCGCCCGGTTCCCTGCCTTACGATTGCATTCCGTTCAAGCAGAGATTCGAGTGCCGCCAACGTCCGCATGCGGCTCAGCCCCGTCTGTTTTTCAATCTCGCTTCGCGACATAATTCGCCCGCCCGACAAGGCCTTGAGAACCTGGGCCTCTTCCTCGGACCCTTCAAAGGCATCGGTAACGGGCAATGTGACGGCCACCATGCCGCCGCGAACATCAAAAATTGGTTGATTGATCGAATCGCGATAGGCACGTCTAATGCGCGCAATTCCCGTACCAAATTTCTCGATATAATCCAGCTTTAAGAAGGCCTCTGCAACGATGGGGTTTCTGAGCACGGATATCTGCCCATACAGGTATTGTTCTGTCGTCAAACCGGCGGGCAGCGATCCGGGGGAGGTCACAACGACACGATCATCGTACAGGGCAATTTGAACGTTCGCTCGAACGTCCCACGTCCGATGCACCAAAGCGTTTGCAACAGCTTCGCGGAATGCCTCAAGAGGAATTCGATCGGTTTGGACGCGCTCCATCCCTTCGATACGCTCATAACGGTAGTAGCGTGCAAACATAGCCACCGCGCTGTCCGCCTGCTCAATTGCGGATACATTTGTCGCCGCCTCGCGATCCAAGATCACATCCTCGGTATCGCCAAAACGGACGCAGTCAATGCCTGGAAAATCATTCTTATCCGCTAAAATCGCCGCGGCATTGGTATAGCCATCCTTGCCGAGCAAGCGAAGCGTGCGCATAATATCCGGCGTTAGCTCGGAAATGCCGAGATGTTCAACACACTTATGCTCGAGCGTGTGAAAACTCAAGTCCTGGCGAGCCGACGTGAGCGCGTCGAACGTTACGTTGCTGCCTTCGAGCGTCAGCCTGCCATACTCAAACCGGTCGACCTCCACCGTTGCCGAATCGTTTCGCCTGTAGGCCTTTCCCTTGCTTCGATAGGGTTTGTCCTGGCCCTCATAAACCGTAAGGATTACGGTCCCGTGTTTCTCATCGCGCTCGAGCGTGTAACGGGGAGCGGGATCCAAGCTGTCATTAATCATGTTCTCGATGCGGAGACACTCTGCGACCGGATCTGCAAGGCCGACAGCCACGCCCTCGTCATCAACGCCAAACTCAATCTTGCCCGTCCCGTAGTTTGCATAGGCGCTCACCGTTTTAAGAAACGTCGGCGTAACGCTTTCCTTGTATTCGACTGTAGGGCTCTCTCTAACAACCATATGCACAACCCTCTCGTTTCGTACCATTCATAACCGTATTATAAGACGAAAACCGT
Source organism: uncultured Collinsella sp. (assembly GCA_937966215.1). Classification (GTDB taxonomy): domain Bacteria; phylum Actinomycetota; class Coriobacteriia; order Coriobacteriales; family Coriobacteriaceae; genus Collinsella. The sequence goes on from CALCKK010000046.1 coordinate 32,179, forward strand.
TTGCGTACTGATTTATAGAAGACGCAAATGGTTTTCGTCTTTATTTGCGTACGGAATTAAGACGGATAATTTCGCTTTCGTATGGCTCAATACCGGACACAGACTGTTTTCGTCTGTCAATACGCCTGCAATCCAAACGAAAAGAGCCCCGAGCTCGTATGAACTCGGGGCTCTTTGTGCCGCACATCTATGAGAGGAGAAATTCGATGCGTACGGGCGCTATTCCATGAAGCCGCCCTGGGATGGCGGCAACCTCGCCAATGGGGTCAGGTTTGCATGCATCAACTTAGCGCAAAGTAACCTGGCCCCCATGCGCCAAGGGAACGACTAGAGCTCGCAGGCGACCTTGTAGCCATCGCCGATGGCGTCGCGGATGTTGCCGCACTTGTTGGCATCGCCCAGCACGTGGGTGGCAACACCGGCTGCAGCCAGGTCGTCGGCCAGCTTGGTATTGGGACGATAGCCCATGGCAAGCACCAGCGTATCGGCACCGGTGATGGTGTGGACCTCGCCGTCCTTCTCGTAGCTGATGGTGTCCTCGGTAATCTCGGTCACCCTGGCCTCAGTCAGCACGTGGACACCCTTGGAGAGCATGCGCGTGATGAGCACCGCGCGGCCGGCACCGCCCTCGTTGGCGGCGAGCGTCTTGGTCATCTCGATGACGGTGACATCGCGATTGGCCGGCGACAGGTCGTTGACCAGCGGGGCCAGGTAATCTGCCGTCTCGCAACCGACGGTGCCGCCGCCCACGATGACGATCTTTTTGCCCGGGAAAGCCTTGCCACCCAGCAGGTCATCAGCCGTCATGACCTGCTTAAAACCCTGCATGAAGGCCGGAGCGATGGGCTCGGCGCCATAGGCCAGGACGACCTCGTAGCCGGCGTAGTCACGCTGAATGTCCTCGGCAGTAAGCTCGGTACCAAAGACGCACGTGACGCCTGCCTCGGCCAAGCGACGGTACTGATACTTGATCACGCGGGTGAGCTCCTGCTTTGCCGGCGGCACGGCCGCGATGCGCATCTCGCCGCCCGGTTCGTCCTGTTTATCCACGAGCACCACGTTATGGCCGCGCTTGGCAGCAATGTAGGCTGCCTCCATGCCTGCGGGACCGGCACCCACAACGAGCACGTTCTTTGCCTCGGCGGCAGGCTCGTAGCCGGCCTCGTCGCGCTCCACGTCCGGGTTGACGGTGCAGGAGATGCGCTTGCCAAACATAATGCCGTTCAGGCAGCGCAGGCAACCGATGCAAGGACGGATCTCGTCGGCGTTGCCGGCGGCCGCCTTGTTGCAGAACTCGGCATCGCACAGGTTGGCGCGACCCATCATGCAGATGTCGGCGGCGCCGTCCTCGATCAGTTCCTCGGCAATCCAGGCCTCATTGATGCGTCCGACCGTGGCGACGGGAATGTTCACGTGTTTCTTGATCTCGCGCGAACAGGCAGCGTGCGAAGCCTGCTGCGTGCCGGCGGCGGGAATGGCGGAGCCGCGCTTGATGGTAGTGCCGCCCGACACGTGGATCATGTCGACGCCAGCCTTCTCCAGTCGACGCGAGACGTAGATCATGTCGTTGAGGGTCAGGCCGCCATCGGTGTACTCGTCGCCCGAAATGCGGACGTCGATGATAAAGTCCTTGCCGCAGCGCTCGCGGATCTCGGCGATGACCTCAAGCAAAAAGCGCATGCGGGCGTCGAGCGAGCCACCGTACTCATCGGTACGCTTGTTATAGAGCGGGGTCAAAAAGCCACCGAGCATGCCGTGGGCGTGTGCCGCATGGACCTCGACGCCGTCAACACCGGCCTTCTGCATGCGCACAGCAGCGTCACCAAACTGATGCGTGAGCTCGTGGATCTCATCGACCGTGATGGGGCGCGGCGCCTCGCGGGCATAGGACGGGCCCACAAAGGACGGAGCGATCAGGCGCGGCGTGCCCGGAATGTTAAAGGCCATGTAGGCGGGATGGAAGAGCTGCGGCATGATCTTGCAGCCATACTCGTGGACGGCTGCGGCGAGCTTTTCCCAGCCGGGGATAAACGTGTCGTCGTAGCAGCACATGTCACCCGGCAGATAGGTATAGGTGGGCTCGACCGTCACGACCTCGGTAATGATGAGGCCCACGCCGCCCTTGGCACGGGCACGGTAATGATCGACCAAGTCGTCGGTCACATAGCCGTGGTCGGCCAGGTTCGTGGACACCGGCGGCATAAAGACGCGGTTCTTGACCTCGGTCGTACCGACCTTGATCGGGCTAAAGAGCATCGGGTAGGCGGAAGACTCCATACAGGGTTCCTTTCGTTTGAGCCGCTCGGCGGCAGTTGCTAACGTACTTATCGTATCAGTAACCGCGCTGTACCCGACTGTACACGCTCCCCCGGCTTTTACTCAGCCCACAAAAAGTTGCGGTGGAATACGGAGTAGATAAGGCCTTTGACAGCCAAAACAGTCCGTATTTCACCACAACTGATGGGCGGGGTGGAGTTAGAGGCCCAGGTAGGCAGTCATGCCCTCACCCGCCACTCCCTCACCTACAGCGCGCCGTCCAGCATAAGATTCACCTTGAGCACGTTGACCGTGGGCTCGCCGAACACGCCGAGGAAACGGCCCTTGGTGCACGCGGCGATGATGTCGCGCACCTCGTCCTCACTTTTGCCCGTGGCCTTGGCAAGGCGCGGAACCTGGTACTCGGCGGCATCCGGAGAGATCTCCGGGTCGAGACCGGACCCCGAACACGTCACCAGGTCGACGGGCACAGCGTCCATATCGGCATCGGGGTTGGCGGCGCGGATCTTCTTCACGCGCGCATCTATCAGCTGCCGATACTCCTCACTCGCCGGGGACAGGTTGGACGGGGCACCATACGCCATGAGCTCGCCGTCTTCGCCTTCGACAATTGATACGTTCTGGATACGACCCCACATGTGGGCTTCGTCATCGAAGTTCTGGCCGATGAGCTCGGAACCCACAACCTTGCCGTCGACCGTAATGAGCGATCCGTTCGCCTGGTACGGAAACGCAAGCTGCGCGACGCCGGTCACCACGAGCGTGTATCCCAGGCCGCAGACGATGGTAAACAGCGCGAACACGCCAAGTGCGCGCGATGCGATACCTTTGAACATACAAACCTCCGTCTACATCATGCCAATGCCGAACAAGGCCAGCAGCATGTCGATAATCTTGATGAATACGAACGGTGCCACGATACCGCCCAGACCCCACACCAGCAGGTTGTGGGTCAGCAGCTGGCCGGACGAAAGCTCGCGGTACTTCACGCCTTTCAGGGCGGCAGGAATCAGCGCGACGATGACCAGCGCGTTGTAGATAATGGCGGACAGCACGGCCGTCAACGGGTTGGTGAGGCCCAGGATGTTGAGGGCGCCCAGTCCCGGATAGATCGGAGAGAACAGCGCCGGGATGATGGCGAAATACTTCGCCACGTCGTTGGCAACAGAAAAGGTCGTGAGCGAGCCGCGGGTCATGAGCAGTTGCTTGCCGATGCGCACGACCTCGATGAGCTTGGTGGGGCTGGAGTCGAGGTCGACCATGTTGCCGGCCTCCTTGGCAGCCTGGGTTCCCGTGTTCATGGCCACGGCAACATCCGCCTGCGCCAGCGCCGGTGCGTCGTTGGTGCCGTCGCCGGTCATGGCGACCAGGTGACCCTCGCGCTGGAACGAGCGAATCTTCTCGAGCTTGCCCTCGGGGGTGGCCTCGGCCAGGAAGTCGTCCACGCCCGCCTCGGCGGCGATGGCGGCTGCCGTGAGCGGGTTATCGCCCGTCACCATGATGGTCTTGATACCCATGCGGCGCAGGTCGGCGAACTTCTCCTTCACGCCGGACTTGATGATGTCCTTAAGGTAGACGACACCCAGCACACGTCGGTCCTTTGCCACGACCAACGGGGTGCCGCCCACCTTCGCAATGCGTTCGACGGCCTCGTCGCACTCCTTCGAGAACACTCCTCCGGCAGCCTCCACATAAGCGCGAACGGAATCGGCCGCACCTTTGCGAATCTCGCTGTCGGCGTAGTTCACACCGGACATGCGGGTCGCCGCAGTGAAGGGGATGAACTCCATGCCCTTATCCTCGAGTGTGCGGCCGCGCAGCCCAAACTGCTCCTTGGCGAGCACGACGATGGAGCGGCCCTCGGGGGTCTCATCCGCCAGAGAGGACAGCTGCGCGGCATCGGCGAGTTCTGCCGGATCGACACCGTCGACCGGAATGAACTCAGCGGCCTGGCGGTTGCCCAAGGTGATGGTACCGGTCTTATCGAGCATGAGAATGTCGACGTCGCCGGCGGCCTCGATGGCGCGGCCGGACATGGCCAGCACGTTGGCCTCGTTCAGTCGGCTCATGCCGGCGATGCCAATGGCGGACAGCAGCGCACCAATGGTGGTGGGCGCCAGACAGACGAGCAAGGCAACGAGCGTGGTCACAGCGGTGGGGTTCGCCATACCGTTGAGCCCTGCAGAGAAACTCGAGTAGCAGTACAGTGCGAGCGTCACGAGGATGAAGATGACGGACAGAGCAACCAGAAAGATCTCGAGCGCGACCTCGTTGGGGGTCTTCTTGCGGGCGGCGCCCTCGACCATGGCGATCATCTTATCCAGGAAGCTCTGGCCAGGCTCACTGGTGATTTTCACCACAATCCAATCGGAAAGCACGGTGGTGCCACCAGTGACGGCAGAACGGTCGCCGCCAGCCTCGCGAACCACGGGTGCAGACTCGCCGGTAATGGCCGACTCATCAACCGAGGCGGCACCCTCGATGACATCGCCGTCTCCCGGAATCTGCTCGCCGGCGCGCACGACCACCAGATCCCCGCGTGAGAGCTCGGTACCGGGAACGACCGTGAAGCGGTCCTTATCCTCGACGGACTCGATGCGATGGGCCTCGACGTCCTTTTTCGCCGCGCGCAGGGAGTCTGCCTGCGCCTTACCGCGGCCCTCGGCAAGTGCCTCGGCAAAATTTGAAAAGAGGTCGGTCAGCCAGAGAATGACGGCAATGGCGATCACATAGTACGTGGGGACGCCGGCGTCCTGTACCCCAAAAATAGAGGCGATGGCCAGAATGGAGGTCATGGCGGCCGACAGCCACACCAGGAACATGACCGGGTTTTGGACCTGGACACGGGGGTCAAGCTTGGCAAATGAATCGCGCACCGCGCGGCTCATCATGTCTTTTTGCATAGCCATAAATCTGCGACTCCTTTACGCAACCATCTGGAAGAATTCGGCAACGGGACCAAGCGCCAACGCCGGGAAGAAGCTCAGGGCGCCAATCAGCAGAACGACGAATACCAGTAGGAACACGAACATGGCATTGGTGGTGGAAAGCGTGCCGGCGCTCTCGGCGACCTTGCCCTTCCCGGCCAGCGAGCCCGCAATGGCGAGCGTGCCCACAATCGGCAGGAACCGCGCGAACAGCATCTCGATACCCAGCAGCACGTTGATCCACGGGATATTGCAGTTCATGCCGGCGAATGAGGAGCCGTTGTTGCCACCAGCCGAAGTAAGGGCGTACAGGACCTCGGAGAAGCCATGCGCCCCGCCGTTGGTGAGTTGGTCGACAAGACCGGGCACCATGCAGGCGATAGCGGAGCTCACCAGAATGGCGAACGGAGTGGCGAGACACAGAACCACCGCCCAGCGCATCTCGGTCGGCTCAATCTTCTTGCCCAGGAACTCGGGTGTGCGGCCGACCATAAGGCCGGCGATAAACACCGTGAGGATGGCGAAGCCGATCATGCCGTACAGGCCGCAGCCCACGCCGCCGAAGACGACCTCGCCCAGCGCTATCTGGAGCATCTGGACAAACCCGCCGAGCGGGGTGTAGGAGTCGTGCATGGAGTTGACCGAGCCGTTGGAAGCAGCCGTCGTGAAAGCGGACCAGGTGGAAGAGGAGGCGATACCGAAACGGCTCTCCTTGCCCTCCATGTTGCCGCCGGCCTGGCCGTCGGTCATCTCGATATTGACCGCTCCGCCATCGGCCAGCTGCGGGGTACCCATATGCTCGTTAACGGCGATGATGCCGGTGAAGATCACCAGCAGGATGAACATGGCGGCAAAGATAGCCTTGCCCTGCTTGGTGTTCTTGACGCCGATACCGAAGGTGAAGCAGCAGGCGGCCGGGATCAGCAGCAGGCTGGTCATCTCGATGATGTTGGTGAAGGCACTGGGGTTCTCATACGGATGGGCGGAGTTCACGCCGAAGAAGCCGCCGCCGTTGGTGCCGGACTGCTTGACGGCAACCTGAGGAGCCGCGGGACCCTGGGGCAGGAACTGCTCGGTGACCACGCGCGCGCCCTCGACAACCTTGCCGTCGACCTTGACCGTGTCGCCCTCGATCTGGGCGCCGTCGATGACGCTCCAGCCGCCGTCTGCATTAGGCTGGACAGCGACGGGCTCTACGAGCTCAGCCTTCTGAGCCGGCTGGAAGTTGGAGATGACGCCACCGGCAGCCAGGCAGATGCCGAACACGAGGTTCAGCGGGATGAGCACATACAGGACGGTGCGGGTGAGGTCGACCCAGAAGGAACCCAGACCCTGCTCCTTGACCTGACGGAAGCCGCGGATCAGCGCGAACATGACCGCGATACCGGTGCCAGCGGAAACGAAGTTCTGCACGGTGAGGCCCATGAACTGCACAAAGTAGGACAGGGTGGTCTCACCGGAATAGGATTGCCAATTGGTGTTGGTTATGAAGGAGGCAGCCGTATTGAACGACAGGTCCCACGACACACCCGGCAGGTGCTGGGGATTGCCTGGCAAGAAGGACTGAAGCGCCTGGAGTGCCACAAGAGCCACGAGGCCGATCCCCGAAAAAACCAGCACGCTCGCCAGATAGCGCCTACACCCCATCTGCTCTGCCGCGTCGATGCGAAGCAGACGATAGACGCCACGCTCCACAGGAGCAATCACAGGCGACAGGAACGTATGCTCACCATCCATGATATGGGCCATGAATCGACCGAGCGGAACGGCCAGGACGACGAGCACGGCAAAGTACAAGATGTACTGAATCGCAGCGTCCATAGTTTACGAATCACTCCTCATCAGAATGTAGATGTAATAGATAAAGAGTCCAATGCAGGCGACTCCGATAATGGGAATGAGGATGTCCATTACCGCCCCTTTCATGCGCGGTCCGATGTCTCGGACGCCTGCTCTCGCAAGCGTCTGGGGACAGTAAACGCTTCTAGGGATTAAAGAGGCGTGAGGGCTGGGGCTCACGACCTTAAGATGCCGTAAATATGCAGGTAGAAAGCACTATTGCAGCTGCAGTGCGCCTATACTCGACCTCGCGTGCATACAGTGGTGTCCTCACCGCGTATGCACGCATGGACAACGCTTCAGAAAGGCTACGCTATGCAGCGCGACGCATCGGACACTCGCGTCAATCCAGACCTCATCCTCAAAGCAATTGAGAAAGACGAGGTCGCCGATGACGCTCGAACCAGCCGGGGACACCTCAAGATTTTCTTTGGCTACGCTGCTGGCGCAGGCAAAACCTATGCGATGCTTCAAGCCGCCCACGCCGCCAAGCGGCGAGGTGTCGACGTCGTCGCGGGATACATCGAGCCGCACGAACGTCCGGCAACTGCCCATCTTGCACAAGGGCTTGAGAACGTGCCCTGTAAACTCATCGAGCACAACGGCATTGCGCTCAGCGAGTTCGACCTAGATGCGGCTATCGAGCGCGCCCCTCAGCTCATCCTTGTCGACGAGCTCGCCCATACGAATGCGCCGGGGTCTCGCCACAACAAACGCTATCAAGACGTCGAGGAACTTCTACATGCGGGCATCGACGTCTATACGACCGTGAACGTTCAGCATATCGAGAGCCTAAACGACATGGTTGCATCCATCACCGGCGTTGTCGTGAGCGAACGAATCCCCGACCGTATCTTCGATGATGCCGACCAGGTCGAGCTCGTCGACATAGAGCCCGAAGACCTACTTGAGCGCCTTCGCGCCGGCCTCGTCTACCGTCCCGCACAAGCCGACCGAGCGCAACAGCATTTTTTTACCGTCGAGAACCTCACCGCACTCCGAGAAATCGCGCTGCGCCGCTGCGCCGATCGCACCGGCCACCTCACAGACGCCGCACGCGTGCTGGGAAACCGTGACTACTACACCAGGGAGCGTATCTTAGTCTGTGTCTCCCCGGCGCCGACCAATCCCCGCATCGTCCGTGCCGCCGCACGCATGGCGAAAGCGTTTCGCAGCGAGCTCGTCGCCCTGTTCGTAGAGAGCCCGCGCACGCAAGCCATGAGCGATGATGAGCGCGCCAAGCTTGCAGCCAATATCGCCCTAGCCGAGCAGCTCGGAGCACATATGGAAACCGTCTATGGCGACGACATCGCGTTTCAGATCTCCGAGTTCGCGCGCCTGTCGGGTATTTCGAAGATCGTCATGGGGCGCACGGGCGAGCGCAGCAGCGTCCGTCAGGCCCTCTTCGGCCGCAAATCTCTCGTAGAACAGCTCATAACATTCGCCCCGAACCTCGACATTTACATCATTCCAGACCAGTCGACTCCGCCTTCCCGACCCAAAGGACGCCGCCGTGCGCTCGCCCTGCAGCCGCCCAGCAGCCGAGACGCGCTTCGCACGCTGGCCCTCTCTCTTGTCGCCACGGCTGTTGGCACGGCTTTCCGCCATCTGGGATTTGCCGATTCCAGCATCATATCCCTCTATATCCTCACGGCCCTGCTGACCGCCGTCACCACGACGGGGCGTATCTGCACGATCGTATCGAGCGTGCTCTCTGTAGTGCTTTACAACTTCTGCTTCGTCACGCCTCTGTTTTCGCTCGCCAGCTACGACCGAAGCTATCTGGTCACGTTCGGCATCATGTTCGCTACCGCTATGGTCGCCGGCGAGTTAACTGCGCGCATCGCCGACAACGCCCGTACCTCCGCCGAGAACGCATTCAAAACGCGCGTACTCCTCGAAACGAACCAGCTCTTGCAGCAAGCCCATAGCGCGGAGGAGTGCGCCCGCGTCGCCATGAACCAACTCATCAAACTGCTTAAACTCGACGTGGTCTTCTACACCGCCGAACACGGCACGCTCGGCAAGACGCTCTATGAGTCCGCTGGCACCGAAAACCGATCCGCGTCGCTGCTCACAGACTACGAGCGCGCTGTTGCAACCTGGACATACACCAACAACAAGCGCGCGGGCGCAAGCACGCGGACCCTGCCTGAGGCGCGCTGTCTCTACCTCGCGGTTCGCACCGGCGACAAGGTATTCGGTGTCATCGGCATCGCCCTGGAGGGGCGCGAGATCGAAGCCTTCGAGCATTCGATTGTCCTATCTATCGTAGGCGAATGCGCCTTGGCGCTCGAAAGTGACCGGGCGGCGCAAGAGCGCGAAGAGGCTGCAGTCTTGGCGAAAAACGAGCAGCTGCGCGCCAACCTTTTGCGCTCCATCGGCCACGATTTGAGGACACCCCTCACGGCTATATCCGGATCTGCAGCAATCCTTCGGAAGAGCGACGAGAAGCTCAGCCTCGAACAACGCTGCGATCTTGCCGATGCCATCTACGACGACTCCCTCTGGCTTATCGATACCGTGGAGAACCTCCTCGCCATCACGCGCGTCGAGGACGGCACCATTCGCCTCAACTTCACATCCGAGCTCATCGACGAGGTCATCGAGGCCGCCCTCAGCCATGTCGCCCAAGCATCGCATGGACGCTCCGTCGCCATCGAGCACACTGACGACATCCTGCTGGTACGCATCGACGTCCATCTCATCATGCAGGTGCTTACGAATCTCATCATGAACGCCTTCAAATACACGCCCGAGGACTCGACTGTCACCATCAGCGCACGTCGCGAGGGTGCGTTCGTCGTGGTGGACGTCGCAGACGATGGGCCGGGTGTGGCAGAATGCGACAAGCCTCATATCTTTGAGCGCTTCTTCACCTCAAGCAATACGCAGCCCGTGGATTCGCGTCGAAGCATCGGCCTTGGGCTGTCGCTCTGCCGCTCCATCGTGGAGGCGCATGGCGGCGTCATCGAAGTTCGTGACAACCACCCCCATGGGGCCGTCTTCCGTTTTACCCTGCCCGCCGAGGAGATCGAGATTCATGAATAATGCCGCTAAGCCACGCATCCTCCTGGTCGAAGATGACCTGACCGTTCAAAACCTCGTTTCGACCGCGCTTGACCTCCACGGCTATGTCGTGAGCAAGGTCTGCAACGGCCAGGCCGCCATCATGGATGCGGTGTCGCACGGCCCCAGCCTCATCATGCTCGACCTCGGCCTTCCCGACATTGACGGTATCGAGGTCATCACGAAGATCCGAAGCTGGTCGGCAGTCCCCATTATCGTCATTTCGGCGCGCACCGAAGATTCCGACAAGATTGCAGCACTTGACGCAGGGGCAGACGACTACCTCACCAAGCCCTTTTCTGTGGATGAGTTGCTCGCGCGCGTCCGTGCGAATTTGAGGCGCTCCTCGATGGCGTCGAGCGAGTCGACAGAAGCGAGCACGTTCGACAACGGTCCGCTGCATATCGACTACGCCGCGGGATACGCGACGAAAGACGGACGCGAGCTCTCGCTCACCCCAACCGAGTACAAATTGCTCGTCCTTCTGGCGAAAAACGTCGACAAGGTGCTCACCCACACCTTCATCACCCGCGAGATATGGGGCACGAGCTGGGACAGCGATCTGGCGAGCCTGCGCGTGTTCATGCGCACCCTGCGCAAGAAGATCGAGGCAGACCCCTCTCACCCCAAGATGATTCAGACGCACATGGGTGTCGGGTACCGCATGCAGCGTCTCTAGCCCACCCCACAAAAAAGTTGCGGTGGAATACGGAGTAGATGAGGCCTTTGACAGCCAAAACAGTCCGTATTTCACCGCAACTGATGGGCGGAATGGGTTAGAGGCCCAGGTAGGTGGTCATGCCTTCGACGGCGAGCTTGGCGCCGGCCACGGCATGGACGACCGTGAGCGGGCCGTTAACAATATAGTTAACGATACCCCAAAATGGCTCTTCAACTCGCCGCGCTCGTCCCCAAATGTGTAAAGCGCCTCGTGAACGGATGCTCGCGGGGCGCTTTGATGCCTGAGTCCTATTTGATACCGCGGCCCAGGTCTTCGGCGATTTTATCCACGCCCTTAAGCGCGGCGCAGGTCTTTTTGTTGGCGCAATGTCCCGTGCAAGCGCCGCCCTGAGCACAGTCGGCGCAGGTGCCCTTTCGGTAGATACGCACGCACACGGCGACAAACGCAATGCCGATAACAGCCAACACAACAATATCGATAGGTGCCATAGCAAGCCTCCTCTAGTTAACCACCACTTACTTTACCCCATCTTCTACCTGCCAAAAAGGGACAGGTTTATTTTGGTCGGTTTTATCTGCGGAAACGCCACATCTCAACTTTTGGTGCAAGGGGGTCAGGTTACTTTGCACCAACCTGGCGCAGATTAACCTGACACTTTTGCACCAACCTGGTGCAAAGTAACCTGTCCCCCTTGCACCAATCTGTCCCCTTGCACCAAAAAGCCCGGGGGTCGCTGGGACACCCGGGCTCGTGAAAAAGGGCTGGTCCTTATTCGGACTTAGGCGGAAACTGCGGCAGAGGCGGTGTTGGTCTCGTCCTCGTCGGTCCAGGCGTGCTTAGGCATGGGACGGAAGATCTGGAAGAGCATCGCAACCAGCAGAACGATGGCTACAACCGTCCAAATACCAAACTGGCCAAGGACAAGCAGGTTGTAGAACTGGTTGATGAACAGGCCGATCACCCATGCGAAGGCGCACTCGTAGCCGATGGCAATCGCGGTCCACTTGCCGGAGTCCATCTGATTGCGAATGGTGCCCATGGCGGCAAAGCACGGAGCGCACAGCAGGTTGAATGCACCAAAGGCAACGCAAGCACCCATGGTCGGGAACATGCCGGCGAACGCGGTCCACAGGCTCGGGTCGGTCTCGGCGGCGTCGGCAACGGACAGCAGCGAGCCGGCGGTGGCGACGACGTTCTCCTTGGCGACAAGTCCAGAGACAGTCAGCGCGGTGGCCTGCCAGGTGCTAAAGCCGAGCGGGGCGAAGATCCAAGCGACCAGGTTGCCCAGCATGGCGAGCACGGAGTAGTCCATAAACTCCTCGGGGATGCCGTCCATAGCAGGCAGGAAGCCAAAGGAACCGTTGTAGCTACCAAAGTTGGAGAGGAACCAAACCACGACGGTAGAGGCGAAGATGACCGTGCCGGCCTTCTTGATAAAGGCCCAGCAGCGCTCCCATACATGCAGCGCCCAAGAGCGGATTGCCGGGAAGTGATAGGCGGGAAGCTCCATAACGAACGGCGTCGGGCGACCGGCGAAGAGCTTGGTCTTCTTGAGCATGAGGCCCGAGGCGATGACGGCAAAGACGCCCAAGAAGTAGAACAGCGGGCTGATCCACGCAGCGGTGGTGGAAGAATCGCCGATGATGGAGCCCATGAGCAGGGCGATGATCGGCAGCTTAGCGCCACAGGGAATGAACGTGGTGGTCATGACCGTCATGCGGCGGTCCTTCTCGTTCTCGATGGTCTTGGTGGCCATGACGCCGGGGACGCCGCAGCCCGAGGACACGAGCATGGGGATAAAGGACTTACCGGACAGGCCAAAGCGGCGGAACACGCGGTCCATGATGAAGGCGACGCGGGCCATATAGCCGCAGTCCTCCAGGAAAGACAGCATCACAAAGAGCAGGAACATCTGCGGGACGAAACCGAAGATGGCGCCCAGGCCGCCGACGATACCGTCACAGACCAGCGAATCGACCAGGCCGCCGTCCTCGGTACCACCCGCCACAAGGGCGTCGTGCACCACGGTGGTGATGCCGGGGACATAGGGGCCGTACTGTGCTGGGTCGACCGAGTCGGCGTTGTCGCCCGCAGCCTCAACAGCTGCGTCATAGGCGTCACGACCCTGACCGAGCACGTACCAGCCGTCGGTGCCGAAGAGCTGGTCGTTGGTGAAGTCGGTCACCGTGCCGCCCAGGGTGGAAACGGCGATGTAGTACACGCAGAACATGATGACCACAAAGATCGGCAGGCCCAGGATACGGTTGGTAACCACGCGGTCGATCTTCTCGGAGGTGCTCATCTTGGCAGGAGCCTTGGTCATGCACTCGTCGATAATGTGGGCAATCACGCCATAGCGCTCGCCGGTGATGATGGACTCGGCGTCGTCGTCGCAATCCTGCTCGCACTGGGCGACCAGCTGCTCGACGCGAGCGGCCTTCTCCTTGGTGAGGTTGATGAGCTTGCAGGCGTCCGCGTCGCGCTCAAACAGCTTGACAGCGTAGTAGCGACGCTTGTTGGCGGGAACGCTCGCCGGCAGGTTGTTCTCGATGTGGTCCAGAACGTCCTCGATGGAGGAATCGAACTTGTGCTCCGGCACCTGGCCCTTGGAAGCAGCGGACTTCTTGACCTGCTCGAACAGCTCGTTGATGCCCTTGTTCTTAAGGGCCGAGATCATCATGACCGGGCAGCCGAGCTTCTTGGAGAGCTTGTCCGTGTCGATCTTGTCGCCGTTCTTCTCGACCAAGTCGGCCATGTTAAGGGCGACGACCACGGGCAGGCCGGTCTCGATAACCTGAAGCGCTAGGTACAGGTTGCGCTCGAGGTTGGTGGCGTCGACCACCTGGACGACGACATCGGGCTCGCCGCTCATGAGGTAATCGCGCGAGCACTGCTCCTCGGGGCTATAGGGGGAAAGCGAGTAGATGCCGGGGAGGTCCGTGATGGTAACGTTCTTGTCGCTCAGGAGCTTGGCTTCCTTTTTCTCAACCGTGACACCGGGCCAGTTGCCAACGTAGCCGTTGGCGCCGGTGATCAGGTTGAAAAGCGTGGTCTTGCCGCAGTTGGGGTTACCCGCCAGCGCGACATGGATCTGAGAATCCGCCATTCAATCCTTCTTCCTTGTGTGCCTGCGCTGCTTTCTCCGCGCGGGCTGGATAATGTGCTTCAACGTTGCAAGTTTAAGTTAGAAAAACCTAACTTTATCTGCAGAAATATGTGCCGCCGGCCCTTACTGGACCTCGACGACGGCAGCCTCCTCCTTGCGGATGGAGAGCTCGTAGCCACGCACGTTGATCTCGACCGGATCTCCGAGCGGTGCAACCTTTACGACCTTGAACGAAGTGCCCTTGATGAGCCCCAGGTCCATAAGGTGGCGGCGAAGCGCACCCTCACCGTGAAGCTTGACGATGGTGGAGCTCTCGCCCACCTTAACGTCACCCAACGTCTTCATTTACTTGTCCCCCTTTCGGTTTTTTAAATGCTGCGGACTAACTGACGGTCATGATGTGCATGGCAACCTTGAAATCGATACCAAAGCGTGCGCCCAGCACCGTGACGATGATATTGGCGCCACTCGAACTCACCACGTGAACCTCACTGCCCTCGACAAAGCCGAGGTCCTTGAGGTGGTGCTTCATGTCCTCATTGCCCTTTACACGAGACACGCGCACGGTTTCGCCCGCTTTCACCATCGAAAGCGGCATGGCCGGCATCTGCGGTCCGCAAGACATGAGTGTGCTCCTAACGTCAGTTCGTCCTCAACATCGACGCAGCAAAAGTTAACCACGTCTATGTTCGCTACAGTAAACTAGCACGTGGTTAACTTTTTGGAAAGGGTCCCCATTTAGATTCCGAAAAAGTTTCCTATACGAAACAAAAAGGCGCGGCAAAGAGCTGTCCTTTGCCGCGCCCTGTCATGCTTAGAGCGAGAGGTTTCTGATCGACGTGACGCAGGAAGCCTCGTCTACGCCCGAAACGCGGAAGATGATGTCCTCGCCGCACTCGCCGTAGAGAGCCATGAGCCCCATTACATCGCGGCCGTCGGTATGGCGATCGCCGATACTGACCGATACGTTGCTACGATGCTTGGCAATGATGTCGTAAAGCAGCGCAACCGGGCGGGCATGCAGCCCCAACGGATCTTTAATCGTCTTTGTAAACTCGACCATGTCCCCTCCCGCGGCATCGCGCATTCGGCCGGCAAACCCAGCCACGTGGTAGTTATTGTAGCGTTAGATGCTTGTCGAGAGCTCCTCTGAACACCTCGTGGGCAAAAAGTGGCAAATATGAGTACTGTCACCAATTTAGTAGCAGCAAAATCGAGAGCAAAGTGCCTACTTTGAGCGATTCGAAGAGGTTGAAAGCCGTCAAACGCCCTTTAAAGGGGGTTAGATAAATTGATTTTGAGCACATTTTCGCTCAGAACGGGCCGAAAAATATGACACCTCTTTTGCAACAGTACTCATATTTGGCATTTTTTGACCACGGGATCCAAAACCATGTCCCAAAACACAAAAGGAGGGACCTCGTAAGGCCCCTCCTTAGGAAAGGGAATCGATTTATTCCACAGCCGCAGATTAATCCTAGCCGCTACTCCATCATGTCGAGGACGGAGGGGCGAAGCTCGCTCTCGGCAGCCTCGGGATCGGTCTCGCGCAGGCGGTTGATGTAGCGGTTGTACCACATCACGGCAAGGCCCAGGAAGATAACTACACCGCCAACGTTGTAGACCAGTGTCAGCCACAGAGGCTGATCGAGCGGGATGGTGCCGCAGATAAGCACGAAGCAGAAGACCACAAGCAGGAATGCAGCAATGGCCAGGCCAAAGGTACGCGAACCCATGCGGAAGCCACGGGGAGCAGCGTCGAAGTTCTTGCGCAGCATAAAGTAGGCAAGCAGGATCAGCAGCGGCGGGAGCAGAGCGGTGGCAGCCGTCATGTTGGTGACGATCATGAGCAGGTCGTCTAGGTTGCCGGAGCCCAGGGCCGGGATGATCAGGATGGGGACGACGATGGCAAACTGCAGCCAGGCAGCGCGGGCAGGAATGCCGTGCTCGTTGAGCTCGACGATCTTGCTACCAAAGACGCCCTTGGGGATCTCGGTGAAGAAGACCTTGATGGGAGCAGAGGTCCACATCATGAGGGAGCCCAGCGTGGCAGCGAGAAGGATCAGGCCAATGACGCGCGTGGACACTTCCATGGGAATGCCAAAGTGGGCAAAGACAGCGCCGAATACGTCGAAGATACCGGTGGAGATGGCAACGCCGCCCTCGGGAATGAACAGGTTGACCAGCAGCGAAGCGCCTGCATACAGAAGGCCGATGGTCAGGCCGGCGATAACGACGGTGCGCACGAAGGCCTTGACGCCACCCTTAAGGTCGTTAAGGAACACGCCGACAGACTCAGCGCCGCCAACGCCCTGGATGATCCAGGCAAGCGTACCGAAGAAGCCCCACATAGTTGCGAAGTTGGTCGTGTCGGGAGCCATGTTAGCGGGGGTAGGAGCCGTAGCGAACTCGACGCCGCCAAAGGCAGCAGCCAGGGACAGCAAGATGAACACGGCAGTCAGGCCGAGAGCCGCGGTCGAGCCGAAGGAGGAAATGGAGCCGATCCACTTAGCGCCCTTGGTCGAAACCCACGTGGCGATAGCAAAGACGACGATCTCGATAATGGTGATCCACAGCTGCGAGAGCTCGGCATTGGCACCAAAGAACACGTAGCTCGCGTAAATGATGACGTTAGGCAGGACGGACGCAAAGTAGAACAGGTTAACGAACCAGTAGCTAAACGCCGTCAGGAATGCCCAGCGGCCGCCCATCGAGGTCTTGACCCAGGCGTACACGCCCGACTCGGAGTCCTTGTTAAGGCCGACGAACTCGGCGGTAACCAGGGTATAGGGGACAAAGTACAAAAGCGTGGCGAAGAAGAACGACGGCGCAGCTGCCAAGCCGATGGCCGCGTTGTTGTTGATGATGTTCTTGATACCGAACACGGCGGCGACCGTCATGCCCAGCAGAGCGAACGAACCAATCGTTCCTCGTTTTTCAGAGCTCATAAGCCCTCCCAATCATCCGTTATATCTCATCTAAAACCGTCCGGACTGCAAGCGCAATCGTGGACGGCGCACCTGCTAAGGGGAATGGGGAAAAGGGAGTCAACAAAGCCATCCCCCTTAACGGCGCTAAGCAAACGCCCAAACGGACGAATACTACTTGTTGGGGAAGGAATAACCTTCAACCGTCACGTGCAGTACCACGACGCGGGAATCCGCGACATCGGCCACGACACGGTAGGCCTCGTCAATTTCGACGACGGCAACGCCGCCGGCGGGAATCGTCACGGTCTCCCCCATACCCTCAAAGCGCTCGCGATCGTCGATATCGCTGTAAGTGCGCGTGCAGGTAAGATCCGCCTTGGAAGCCACCTCGACGGTCAGGTCGCCGTCGAGCGGAGCGAGCACGGCATGGTAGCGACGGTGACCGACCAGATCGGCGGTAGCGGCCTCGCGGGCATAGACCCACCAGTACACCAACGAGTCGCCGATGGAGTAAGCCACGTCGTGCTGCAGGTCGGCAACGCCATCGAGCGCCTGACCGGTGCGCATCCACTTCTTGACGGACTTCATCTGAGCGTCGAAATCGGCGCGCGAGTTAAAGACATGCATGACTTATGCCTCCTTAATGGGTGCCAGCGCCTGAGCCAGATCGGCAGACGTCAGCGGTCGCAGGGACACCTCAAAGCTGAAGCTCTCAAAACGGGTGCGGTAGGAATCGAGCACCTCGGAACCCCAAGAGTTCGAACCAAGGCCGAGCAGCTGGTCGTTGATATTGACCGTAACCGTGTCGCCCTTGACAAGGTCGTAGACGTGCTTGGCGTTATCGATGGCCTCGCAGCTATAGGGCCATGCCGAGAACGAGAACGGGTTGGAAGCGGCGTCGCTCGGACGCGTCACGACCAGACCGTCACCGTGGCTAGAGCGCAGGGCGACCCAACGGGTGCCCTCGCGGTTAGCACAATCCTGAGGCATAACGTAGGGCGTGAACATGTCGTCGACCGTAGTGCGGTAATGACCGACCGGGTTGGCGCGCAGCGAGTCCGGATAGTTCTCGCCCGGGCCGTGGCCATACCACTCGACGGCACGATCGCAACCGGGGACCTCGAAGGAGATGCCGATGCGCGGGATGATATCCGAGTAATCGCCGTAGGGCTCGCCGGAAACCTTGAGGTCGACGCGACCGCTCGGAAGCACGGTGTAGACGAGCTCGACGCGCATGCCGAACGCGCGGACGGGAGGAGCGATACGCTGGCTCACGGTAACGACGACCGCATTGCCATCCTGCTTCCAAGAAACCTTGCGGGTAGACGTCTGCATCACATCGATGAAGTTGTCCTTCCACAGTGAGTCATACTCCTGGGCATGGTTATCGACGAGCGGATGCCAAAAACCAACCTGGGGACCAGAGGCCATGACGTCGCGGCCGGATGCCTTCCACTCGCTCACGGTACCGTTGACTTTGCTGAAGGTCAGCTCGCCGTTGAGGGAGTGGATGCGGATCTCCTGCTCGGTCTCCTCAACCGTAAGCTCAGGACGAGCGGGGGCCACGATGGTCGGCGCCGGATGGTTTGCGATGGCAAACTGGCTAGCGCCCAGCTGGAACATCGGCTCGCACCAGACGTGAGCGGCCATGGTGTAGGCGCGCACGGTCAGCAGGGTCTCGCCCACTGCGGCCTCGCGAATCACCAGTGGCAGCTGGACGGACTCGCCGGGGGCAACCGCGCCGGGCATGAGCGTCTTGCGGCAGACCACGTCGCCGTCCACCAGGGTCTCGGCCGACAGGCAGACATCCTCGAGGGTGGTGAACCAACGCTTGTTGGTGACGGTCAGCTCGCCTGCCTCGGCGTCATAAGCCATGCGGACCGGGCAGATAACCTGGCCGTACTCGGTAAGGCCCGGACTCGGCTGCTGCCAGGGGAACACCATGCCATCGATGCAGAAGTTGCTGTTGTTGGGGTAATCGCCGTTGTCGCCACCATACATATCGTAGGCAACGCCGTCCTCGGTCACAGCAGCCAAACCGTGGTCGCACCATTCCCAAATGAACTGGCCCTGGATGCAATCCCAACGATCGAAGACCTCCTGGTACTCGGACAGGCCTCCGGGACCATTGCCCATGGAGTGACCGTACTCACAGTTGATGCGCGGCTTGGGGAATGGGTGCTCGCCAAAGTCGTTCATCTGCGAAACACGGGAGTACATCGTGGAGATAACGTCGACGGTATCGGCGTTGCGGTCCTCCTCATAATGGACCGGACGATCATCGAGCTCGTGAGCCTTGGCGTACATCGCGCGGATGTTGCAGCCATAGCCGCTCTCGTTGCCCATCGACCACATAATGATGCAGGCGTGGTTGCGCTCCTGCATCACCAGGCGCTCAATGCGGTCGACGTAGGCCGGCTCCCATGCCGGATCGTCGGTGACCAGGGCGATGTTGCCGATATTCTCGAAGCCGTGGCTCTCCATATCGGTCTCGGCGACCAGCATGATGCCATACTCATCACACAGCTCGTAGAAGCGCGGGTCATTGGCATAGTGAGAGGTGCGCACCGCGTTGATGTTGTGCCGCTTCATGAGCTCCAGGTCGCGGCGCATGCGATCGAGGCCCACGGCGCGGCCCTTGTGATCGTCGTGATCGTGGCGGTTGACGCCATGCATCTTAAAGTAGGTGCCGTTGAGGTAGATATGATTGCCCTCGACCGTCACCTCGGCAAGGCCCTGGCGATGCGGAACGTACTCGCTGACCTCGTCACCGTCGTAGACCTCAAACGTAAGGTCATAGAGGAAGGGGTCCTCGGGGTTCCAGAAGTGGGCATCGGCAACGCTGCACTCGGCATGGCCGTCGACGCACTCGCCCGTAGTGACCACGTTCTCGCCATCGCTGAGCGTAAACACGACGCGGGTAGCGCCCTCGGCCACCGTCTCGAGCGTGATCAGAGCGGCATCGCCCTCGCGGTGCGTGCGGAACCTAAAGTCGACCAGGTGCGCGGCGGGACGCTGCATAAGGTACACATCGCGGAAGATGCCCGAGGCCCACCACATATCCTGGTCCTCGATATAGCTGCCATCGCTGTACTGCAGGACCTTGACCGCAAACAGGTTGTCGCCCTCGACGAGCGCGTTGGTCACGTCGAACTCGGCAGACAGGCGCGAACCCTTGGTCATGCCGATAAACTGGCCGTTGACGTACAGCTCGCCATAGCTCTCGATGCCGTCGAAGCGAATGATCTCGCGAGCGCCGGCGGGGATGGCGGGAAGGTTGACGATGCGCTGGTAAACGCCCGTGGGGTCATCGGAGGGAACAAACGGCTGGTCCACCGGGAACGGGAAGCCCTCGTCGGTATAGGCAAGATTGCCATAGCCGTCTACCTGCCACAGGTGCGGAACCTCAACGTGATCCCACTCGGGCTTATACGTGGAGAGCTCCTCGTCGGAAACGGCCGCGGGGCCCTCAAAGAGGCGGAACTGCCACGAGCCAGACAGCTGGACAAACCCGCGCGACAGCTCGCGGCTGTACGTAGCGGCGAGATCGGCGGTCTCATAACCCATAAAGTACGCATGGGGTGCCAGGCGGTTCCTGTGGGTGAGCGCTTGGTTTTCCCAATCGTTAATGGCGTCCATGGTGATGCTCCTTCGTCATCGTAGTGATTCTTGTGCAACCGGTTGTCCTTATCTTACGGGCGATGCAAAAAACTGTGCAACCGGTTGTCCGCTGAACGGTCGATTTGGCCGGATTAACGGTGCAACCGGTTGTACAACCGCGACACTTATGTCACCCTGAATATCGAAACCCAACGCAAAACATCGTTCTTAAGCTCGTAGGCAACCGCCACGCCCGCTGATATCTCACCCACACGAGACGTATTCGATTGCGGCTTGGTTGCAAAACGACACCTGTCACCGGATATCATGAACGCTGTTCAGGTGCACTATAGTAAGCTGTATCCGCACCAGCCCGTATCAGTGACAACATCGACCGCATTTTCCAGGAGACGCCATGACCCAACCAGTTCGCACCGCACCTACGCTTGCCGAGGTTGCCGCAGCTGCCGGCGTGTCGCGCTCCACGGCATCGCGCGCCCTCAACGATTCGCCCCGCATTAGCGAGGAAAC
The DNA here is from genome assembly GCA_937966215.1 of uncultured Collinsella sp. GTDB lineage: Bacteria > Actinomycetota > Coriobacteriia > Coriobacteriales > Coriobacteriaceae > Collinsella. Next base: position 53,140 of record CALCKK010000046.1, read on the forward strand.
CAAAAAGCGCGTCCGTGCGGCGGCCAAGAAAGTCAATTTTGTCCCCAACGCTCGCGGCCGAGCGCTCGCTGTCGGGCGCACGGAAATCATCGCCGTGCTCGTGACCGAGCCCCTGAGTGAGCTCTTCAGCGACCCCACCTATAGCGAATTTTTGAGCGGCATTACCGAGGAACTGTCGGAGTCGTCCTATCTGCCCGTTATCTTGCAGGCGTCTTCTACGCATGAGCGCAACCGCGCACGCGAGCACTTTGAGCGCCGCTCGTTCGACGCCGTGATCGACGTCTCCCCTTACAAGGGCAGCGAGCTGCTCGAGGTGCTGCGCGAGCTGGGCGTACCCACCGTGTTGTGCGGCCAGCTCGAGGGCCACCCCTATCGCGATGTGTTCTCGACAGTCTACTCTGACGACGAAGAGGGTGGACGCTTTGCGGCACTCGCTATGAAAGAGCGCGGGCGCAAAGATATCGTCGCCGTGTTGGGACCGCAAGACAACCCCGCTGTTGTCGACCGCCTGCGCGGCTACCGCACCGTCCTGGGCGAAGACCTCCCAGGCGCAAACGTTATCTATACCGGCTGGAACAGCGGAGACGGCTATCAGGCCATGCACCAGATCCTCGCGCGCGAGATTGCTTTCGATGGCGTGCTCTGCGGATCGGACCGTATCGCGGCTGGCGTCATCACCGCACTCAACGAGGCAGGCCTATCTGTTCCGGCGGACGTTTCCGTCGTCGGCTTCGACGATCACGAGATTGCGGCGCGCTGCGTCCCCGCGCTCACGACCGTCCGCCAGCCCCTGCGCGAAGAAGGCCACATGGCCGCCAACATTGCGCTCGACATGATCAAGGGCGCCGAGCCCACCACCTCCGTGATGCACATGCAGCTCGTTCAGAGAGACTCGCTGTAGGAAACTGGGCCGGGCTTTTCGCCAGACAGTTGTTGCGGAAAGCCTGCCCCGTTTTGAGCGCTCATTCTGGGGCACAGTTTCCGTTAGACCGCTCAAGCGGAAACTGTGTCCCATTATTTTGCCGAATTCTGGGTCGCGCTTTCCCAGAGGACCCCCTTTGGGAAAGCGCGACCCGTTCTGGACGCAGATTCCGGGACGCACTTTCCGCAACGCCCGGTCATCCCATGCCCTCACAATCTCGGCGTATAAAAAACGAGGGAAGGCACGCGTCCTTCCCTCGTTGCGGGCAATATGTAGCCGCTCGCCTACATCAGGCGCAGGCTGACGTCCTTGAGCTGGGCGCCGGAAACGGCACTCGGAGCGCCCGACATAAGGTCGGAGCCGCTGGCCGTCTTGGGGAACGCCATGACGTCGCGGATGGAGTCGGAACCGGTAAGCAGCATGCACACGCGGTCCAGGCCCAGAGCAAAACCGCCCATCGGAGGTGCACCAAACTTGAGCGCCTCCATGAGGAAGCCGAACTGCGACTCGGCGCGCTCCTCGGTAAAGCCCAGGAGCTTGAGCATGGACATCTGCATCTCGGCGTTGTGGATACGCATACCGCCGCCGCCGGCCTCAAAGCCGTCCATGACAAAGTCGTAGGTGCACGAACCGGCTGCCAGTGGATCGGCCTCGATCTTGGCGATGTCGGTCTCGGTCGGCAGGGTGAAGGGCTGGTGCTCGGCAGCATAGGCCTTGCGATCCTCGTCCCAGTGGAACAGCGGGAAGTTGACGACCCACAGGAAGTCGTGGCCCTCGCGCTTGATCTCGAGCGCATTGGCCATGTGGGAACGCATGCCGCCCAGGATCTCGTCGGAGAGCAGGCGCGGACCGGCGGCGAACATCACAAGGTCGCCGGGCTCGACGTCCATGCGCTCGCGCAGAGCGGCCATCTCCTCGTCCGAGAAGAACTTGACGATGGGGCTGTTGATGGAGCCGTCCTCGCGGAAGGCGATCCAGGCAAGGCCCTTGGCGCCAAACGTGGAGGCCACGCCGGCGAGCTTGTCGATCTTGGCGCGAGCCCAGGCACCGGCGCCCTTGGCGTTGATGGCCTTGACGACGGAGCCCTCCTCGTTTGCAGCAGTCGCAAAGACCTTGAACTTGGAGTTGGCAAAGATGTCGGTCAGGTCGACCAGGTGCATGCCGTAGCGAGTATCGGGCTTGTCGGAGCCATAGGTGTCCATGGCCTCCCAATAGTCCATGCGACGCAGCGGTGTGGGCATCTCGACACCCATGCGGCCGAAGGCATCGGCAAGAACCTCTTCGAGCGCGCTCATAACGTCGTTCTGGTCCACGAAGGACATCTCGATATCGACCTGGGTGAACTCGGGCTGACGGTCGGCACGCAAGTCCTCGTCGCGGAAGCACTTGGCAACCTGATAGTAGCGCTCGACGCCACCGACCATAAGCAGCTGCTTCAGGAGCTGCGGGGACTGCGGCAGGGCGTAGAAGTTGCCCGGCTGGATGCGGCTGGGGACGATGAAGTCGCGGGCGCCCTCGGGCGTAGACTTGAACAGGGAGGGCGTCTCGACCTCCATGAACTCACGGTTGTGCAGCGCCTCGCGAATGGCAAAGGTAAAGTCGGAGCGCAGCTTGAGGTTGGCCATCATCTCGGGACGACGAAGGTCCAGATAGCGATAGCGCAGGCGGGTGTCCTCGCTGGTCTCGATGCCGTCCTCGATTTGGAACGGCGGGGTGACGGACGTGTTGAGCACCTCGGCGTGGTCGGTCAGGACCTCGATCTCGCCGGTCGCGAGCTTGGTGTTGGTGGTCTCCTCGCCACGGGCGCGCACGACGCCGTGAATCTTGATGGGCCACTCGGGACGCATGGTCTCGGCGATCTTAAAGGCATCGCCGTCGGAGTGCTCGGGGTCGAAGGTGAGCTGCGTGATGCCCTCGCGGTCGCGAAGGTCGCAGAAGATAAGGCCGCCGTGGTCGCGGCGACGGCTCACCCAACCGGTGAGGGTGACCTCTTCGCCCACGTTCTCGAAGCGAAGCTCGCCGCAGGTACGGGTGTGCATGGAATGCTCATCGATGGGACGGGTCTGGCTCATACCAGTGATCCTCCTTTATGGATCTGTGCCGCCCCGTGTCGTTCCGGGCGGCGTCGTACAGATTTGCCCAGCCTGCGTAAACCGCGCAGCCAGACATGGCGTTCTATCTTATCGCACTCGCGTCGATGTGCCGCGAAAAAGTGGCTCCTGCCCAAAGACTTGACGGAGACGAAACAATTGACGCGCCGCGGCACCCGCCCGCGCTCGTCACGTGCGACAATATGCCCCAATAAAGCAGCACTCGGAAAGGCCCGCCATGACTGCACGCCTCATCGTTATGGATATCGACTCCACGCTCATCAACCAGGAGGTCATCGACCTGTTGGGCGAAGAGGCCGGCGTGGGCGAGCAGGTGGCACAGATCACCGAACGCGCCATGCGCGGCGAGCTCGACTTTAAGCAGGCGCTCGAGGAGCGCGTGGGGCTGCTCGCCGGCCTGGACGAGAGCGTGTTCGAGCGCACCTTTGAGCGCGTGACATTTACCCCCGGCGCGTTGGAGCTTGTGCGCTCGGCGCACAGCAAGGGCTGGAAGGTCGGCGTGGTGAGCGGCGGTTTCCACGAGGTCGCTGACAAGATCGTGGCTGCCGCGGGTATCGACTTCTGCCTGGCCAATCGTCTGGAGGTCGTGGACGGCAAGCTCACCGGTAAGTTGGCTGCCGACATTGTGACCAAGGAGTCCAAGCTCATCCAGCTGCTGGACTGGGCAGTTGAGTGCGGCGTCGATATGGCCCACACCGTCGCGATTGGCGACGGTGCCAACGACATCCCCATGATTCAGGCCGCGGGCACGGGCATCGCGTTTTGTGCCAAGCCCAAGACGCGCGAGGCCGCCCCGTTTGCCATCGACGAGCGCAATCTGATGCTCGCCATGGACATCATCCTGCGCGACTAGCCAATCCGTCTAACAATTGATTCAGTCTGTCCTATAGTTTCCGAACAATTTTGTCCTAGTGTTCGGAAACATACCCTTTGAGTGCTAGACTTTGCGCCGTCGAAGGGAACATATATGGATAAGCGAGATCTTGAGCAATTGCTGAGCGATGTTGCCGGCGGAGCAGTCACCCCTGCCGACGCCCTCACGCGCATCCAGACGGCTCCGACCGCCGATTTGGGCTTTGCGCAGCTCGACCTTTCGCGCGGGGTGCGCCAGGGAGCCGGCGAAGTTGTCTACGGTGCCGGTAAAACCGCCGAGCAAATTGCCGCCATTATCAAAGCATTACTCGATGCCGGCCAGGAGCGCATCCTGGTCACGCGCCTGGACGACGAAAAGGCAGCCTGCACCTCGGAGCTCCTCGGCAACGGCATCGACCTGGGATATGTCCCGGACGCCCAGCTCGCCCTGGTGGGTGGCAAGCCCTCCCCCAACGGCAACGGACGCATCGTCGTCGCCTGCGCCGGCACGAGCGACCTGCCCGTTGCCGAGGAAGCCGCGTTGACGGCCGAATTCTACGGCAACGAGGTCGATCGCCTCTACGACGTGGGTGTCGCCGGCCTGCACCGCCTGCTCGCTCATGCTGAGGAACTTGCCCAGGCGCAGGTGGTCATCGCCATCGCCGGCATGGAAGGCGCCCTGGCGAGCGTCATCGGAGGCCTTGTGAGCTGTCCGGTCATCGCCGTCCCCACCAGCGTGGGCTATGGCGCGAACTTTGGCGGCGTTGCCGCGCTGCTCGCCATGCTCAACTCCTGTGCCAGCGGCGTTTCGGTCGTCAATATCGATAACGGCTTTGGTGCCGCCTACCAGGCAAGTCTTATCAATCATCTGAGCGCCGGCACGTCCTGCGCCCGCTAAGGAGCATTTCATGTCCAACCATCACCACACGCTTATCATCGACGGCACCTCGGGCATCAGCGGCGATATGACCGTCGCGGCCCTGCTCGACCTGGGCGCCAGCGAGAAGCATCTGCGCGAGCAGCTCGCCACGCTGCCGGTCGACGGCTTTGAGATTGCCGTTACACGCGCAAACAAGCATGGCATCGACGCCTGCGACTTTGACGTTCAGCTGGCAGAGGAGCTCGAGAACCACGACCACGACATGGCCTGGCTCTACGGCAACGAAGCGCCTGCCGAGCACATGCACGAGCATGAGCACCACCATCATGATCATGGCGAGCATGAACACGAGCACTGCCACGAGCATGACCATGAGGCCCACGGTCATGGCCACGAGGGTCACCATCACGCCCACCACCATCACCACCGTTCTTTGGCGGATGTCACCGCCATCATCGATGGCTCGCAGCTAAGCGATGGCGCCAAGCGTCGCGCGCTCGCCATCTTTACCGCGCTCGCCGCCGCCGAGGCCAAGGCTCACGGCAAAACGCCCGAGACCGTCATGTTCCACGAGGTGGGCGCCGTCGACTCCATCGTCGACGTCTGCTCTGTCGCCATCTGCCTCGATGACCTGGGCATCGAGGACATCGTGGTTGAGTCGCTTTCCGAGGGCCACGGCACCATCCGCTGTGCCCACGGCCTTATGCCCATTCCCGTCCCCGCTGTCGTCAACCTGTGCCAGGCGGGCAATATCGCCCTCACGCCCGCACCGGTCGCCGGCGAGCTCGTGACGCCCACGGGCGCCGCCATCGTTGCCGCACTGCGCACGTCCGAGCACCTGCCGGCCCGCTACCGCATCGAGGCCGTCGGCTACGGCGCCGGTAAGCGCCCCTACGAGGGTTGCTCCGGTACGCTCCGCTGCCTGCTCGTTCACGCGGACGCATAGCCATGGATGCCCGCAAGGCAAAAAGCCGCGCCGCCATCGTTGCAGCATTCTCCGAGCTCCTTCGCGAGGAAGACTACGGCAAGATCACCGTCGGCGACATCATCGCTCGCGCCCATGTGGGTCGGGCCACGTTCTATGGCCTCTTCAAGAGCAAAGATGACCTACTGTCCGAACTCGTGAGCGACATCTGCACCCACGCTCTCGATGATGACGGTACGCCCCTCGATGACCCACTCGTACAGGTCGAACATATCCTCAACAACCTCTGGGAGCGCCGTCAGGGTGTACGCGCCCTCGTAGCCGGCGCCGGCTCACGCGTCTTCGCCGACTGCTTACGCAAGACCATCATGTCACGAGCAGCCGAAACCGTCCCCAACGGCCCCCAAGGGCCCGCCGGCACCATGGACCGCAGCTTCCTCCTCCACCACATAGCCTCAAGCTTCGTAGGAATGGTCCAATGGTGGGCCTGGCACAACTTCGAAGCCAACAAAGCCGACGTAGCCAAAAACTACCTCTCAGCCATAGCGCCCCTCTTCAACTAAGTACCCGCTCAGCCCCAAAGCGCAACCCCCATCTCAAGGCACCGCCCCACCCCAAGGCGCCACGCATCCCAAAGTGTCAACAACAGCCCAGCGCCCCTATCAGCAACAAGCCCCTCCCATCCAAATTCAGATTAATATGTTGGGTTGCTTGTTCCAACGCGACTAAATTCCCGCAGCTGGTCGCATGGGGTAACTTCCCAGCGCATTCCGCAGGACGCAAAAAGGCTCGCCGCACGAAGTGCGCAGCGAGCCTTTTTGCATGTCCGAGGACGCGCTGGGAAGTTACCCCATGCGACCAGCGGACAACTATGTAGCCTCAGACTAGAACATGCCCAAGAAACCATGCACAAACAGTGCGGCCAGAGCGGCACCGACAAACGGAGCGATGCCAGGAACAAGCAGGCCGTACTTCCAGTTGTTGTCAGCCTTGTTCTTGATCGGCAGCACCTGATAGGCCATGCGAGGACCAAGGTCACGTGCCTGGTTCATGGCGAAGCCGGTGATGCCGCCCATGCCCATGCCAACAGCCCAAACGATCAAGCCGACGCAGATAGCGAGCATCAGAACGTTCTCGCCGGCGCGGTTAGCGGCAGCAAGGATGGCGCTGATGAACACAAAGGTGCAGATAGCCTCGCAGAAGAAGTTACGAGCATAGTTCGTGCCCTCGGTGGTGGGGTTGGTCGAGAAGATGTTGCGCTGGGCAATGGGGTCGACGACACCATCGGAAGCCTTGAACTCATCGGCATACATAAGCCAAGCGATTACGGCGCCCACAAAGCCGCCGAGCATATCGGCAATCATGAAGGGGATGCAGCTGCTCCACGGCACCAGGCCGACGATGCACTGGGCAAGCACCATGGCGGGGTTCATGCACACGGCACCGCCAAAGACAAACAGGCAGACCGAGATGCCAAAAGACCAAGTGGTGATGGCAAACATGTGGCCGGAGCCCTGATACTTGGTGCCCTTGAGCACCGTATCGCAGTGCACGCCCACGCCAAAGATGATCATGAGTGCAGTTGCGCCGAATTCGCAGAGGAGTTTGGTAAGCATAAAACCTTATCTTTCTTGTCGGTTAAAAACGATTCGTTTAGGCCGCGTGCTAGTGCTGCGCGACGACAACGCCCAGGCCATCGGGAATAACGGCAACCTTGGCATCGGCACCCTTCATCTCAAAGGCGAGCTTGAGCGCCTCATCGAGGGTGTTGACCGGCGTCATGTGCATATCCTTGATCATCCGGTGATCGCACAGGTCGGTAACCATGATCACAGGGTGATGCGCCAGGATGCGGGCAAAGATCTGGCTCGTCCACTGGTCGGGCAGGGTCTCGTCCTTAGGACGGTCGATGCAGGCGCGCTCAAACTCCGCAGGATCGTTGTCGGCGATGTTGTGATAGAAGCCCTCGCCACCGTGACCGTCGGCACAACCGGCGACATCGATAATCACGCCGCCCTCGGGAAGCGTGGCCTCGGCAGAGCACATGCCCTTCACAGCCTGGTAGATGTTCTGGTCGAGCGGGTAGCCGCCGTTGGTGGTGATGGCAATCTCGCACTCGACGGGCTCAACGCCGGCAAGGCTCTTCACGAACTCGCAGCCGGCCTCGTGCGCCTTGTGGATATCGCCGGCAAAGGAGCCGATGACCTCGTGCTTGCCGTTGAGCACCACGTTAAGCACAAAGGCAAGGTGAGCCATCTCGGCGGCAGCAAACATGTCCTCGCTCACGTGGTTGTGGCACAGGTTGCCGGCACGCGAGTGGGAATCATTCACAAACTGGCCGTTGTGGTTGTACATGATGGTCTTGTAGCTGGCGATGCCAGGCAGGACGGACTTGCGGCTACCAGAGAAACCGGCAAAGAAGTGCGGCTCAATAAAGCCCTCGGCAAGCAGCAGATCGCAATCGGCGGCAATCTTGTTGATGATGCACTCGCCACCGGAAGGCAGGGTGCCAATCTTTTTCATCATGCTGTCGTCAGTCGCGACGTGCATAACGATTTCCTCGTTGGCAACAATCTCCTCGCCATACTTGTTGACGAGTTCCTCGTGCGTCGACGGACGGTGCATACCCGTAGCAACCAAAATACGCACGCGAGCCTCGGGTGCAGCGGAATGGATGTGATGCAGCAGAATAGGCATCGTCACACGCGAGGGAACGGGGCGCGTATGATCGGAGCTAATAATGACGATATCTCTCTTGCCAGCACAAAGCTCCTCGAGCGAAGGCGAGCCATAAGGGTTGGCAAGTGACTCCTCTACCAGCTCTTCCTGCGATTTCGTGGTCTTAAACTCGTTTTGATGACCTTCCATCACACCCGCGAAGTTCTTATCCTCGAGCTCCAGATGCAACGTCTTGTGGTCAAACGGCAGTTCACATTCAAACAATGACGAGCGCCCTCTTCCTTTTCAACTGACACACTAGATAAACCGTTGGAAGGATACGCCGCTCACCGAAAAACACCACCGTCCACCGACTCATTAACACAACGTTCATATTTGACCCACAACAAAACGGCCGCGACCCCAAACGGGACCGCGGCCGCCTGTCAAAGACACTATAGACAGGATGATTTACACAGCGCCGAGGCAAACATCTAGCCCGAGACGTGCGCACGTAAGCCATTTTGCATAAATGCGTTAATTAATTGCATAAAATGGCGCATGGATTTCTAGCCGTAACAGGGTAGTGCCCTCCGGAGCGTGCATTTTTGCGAGTATTCAGCATCGCGGGATAAGATTTTGGTGCCAAAAGTCTTTCAAAAGGTAGATAGTCCTCATGGCTCGTCCCATCTGGATGGCATGCGGCGAGAAACCAGCCATATATGAACATCGACAAAGCCCAATCGTCATGCAAAAGCATCAACAGGAGCCGCGAACGTCACCCATAGCCTTATGCACCAATCTTTGGCTGCTGAAAACTCCGTTTTTTGCACGTCGCCCCAAGCACCACCCTCACCCAGCGGCTGATCCGCCGAAGACCGGACATCGCAGGGCCCGCCATTAGTTTACTTTTAGGCACACTCCGCAGGACGCAAGAAGCCCTCGCCGCACTCCACGCTATGCGCGAAGCGCGCCTTATTCCCTTCAGCTTTAATCCCAGAAGACCGAGGACGAAGGGGCCCGATGGGTTTCCCTCTGAATGCATTCCGCAGCACGAAGCCCCCCCTATCCACAGCTCCGAAGGAGCAGGATAAGGGGGCTTCAAGTGCGAGGACGCATTCAGAGGGAAACCCATCGGGTCCCGGTGAGAGCCACAGGGCTATCGATTACCCCGTGTTCTGCAATCCTGCCGAGACGCCGGTCACAGTCGAAAGAATCAGGCTCATGTACTCGGCCTTCTTCTCCTCGGTCATCTCGTCCTGGTTCATACGCACCTCGCGAAGGGCGCGGACCTGGGCGATGGACAGGGCGTCGACGTAGGGGTTGCGCACGCGAACGGCACAGCCAAGCACACGGCGGCGCTGCAGCGGCCACTCGTCACCGACGATGGCAAGGACCCACTTACGAGTGAGCTGCATCTCGGTGAAGACCTTCTCGGATAGATCCTGGCGATCGCCCAGGTGCAGATACATCTTGGCGATGCGCTGGTCAGTCTTGGCGATCGACATCTCGATGTTGTCGATAAAGGTGCGGAAGAACGGCCACTCCTGGTAGGCAGCCTTAAGCTGGTCCAGATCGCCAAACTGCTCGCAGGCGGTGCCCAGGCCGTACCAAGCGGCCAGGTTAATGCGTGCCTGGCTCCAGCTGAAGATCCACGGAATGGTACGCAGGTCGTCGAGCGACTTGGCACCCAGGCCGCGCTTGGCGGGACGCGAGCCGATCGGCAGCAGACCGACCTCGGTCAGCGGCGTCACGGTCGAGAACCACGGTGTAAAGTCCTCGGTGTTCAGCAGGTCCAGATAACGCTCGTGGCTTGCGGTGTTGAGCTTCTCGGCCATATCCCAGAACTTCTGCGTGGTCTCGGTGTTGGTCTTCTCGACACTCGGGGCCGACTGCAAAAGCGTTGCGGCAGCAACGGACTCAACATGGCGCTGAGCCAGCGTGCGGTTGCCGTAACGGGCAAAGATGACCTCGCCCTGCTCGGTGAGCTTAAAGAAGCAGTTGACCGAACCCTTGGGCTGCGCCAGCACGGCCTTATTGGCCGGGCCGCCACCACGGCCCACGGCACCGCCGCGACCGTGCATGAGCACCAGGTCGATATCGTTCTTCTCGGCCCACTTGGCAATGCGCTCCTGCGCGGAGTGCAGCGCGAGCATAGCCGTGGTAGGACCGGCATCCTTGGAGGAGTCGGAGTAGCCCAGCATGACCTCCATGCGGCGGTTGGTCTGGGCAAGGCGCTTTTGCACCACGGGCAGTGTAAGCATCTGGTCGAGCACGTCGACGCAGCCCTCGAGGTCCTCGAGCTGCTCGAACAGCGGAATCACGTCGAGCTCGGGGACATCCTCCTCGTGTGCAAAGGACAGGTGGGCAAGCTCAAAGACGTCGGCCACATGCTGAGCGCTCTTGGTGAACGAGATGATGTAGCGGTGCGCCATCTTCTTGCCGTAGCGCTTTTGGATGGAGCCGATAGCACGGAAGGTATCGATGACCTCGCGCGTCATGGGCTGCAGGTCGCCATGGATACCATTCTCGTGGATATCCTTGAGGGCGCGGGCGTGCACCACGGAGTGCTGACGGAACTCCATCTCGACCATATGGAAGCCGAAGGACTCGACCTGCCAGATGATGGTCTGGACCGGGCCGTAGGCGGCACGGACGGCACCGCAAGCGGCCAGCGAGCGCTGGACGACACGCAGGTCCTCCAGGAACTCATCGGCGCTGTGGTACATGGTATCGGTGATACGACGGACGGTGGCGTTCAGGCGGTCGGCCATGACGAGCATGACGGCGCGATGCGGCTCGTGCTCGGAGATCAGCTCGGCGCGGGCCGTGTAACGAGGGCTCATCTCGACCTGATGGTTCCACAGGTTAATGAGCTCGGCCGACGGCTTGCTGTAGGTAGCCTCGAGCGTGAGGTTGCGGCCGATGTGGCGGCACTTGTCCTCGAGCTTGAGCACCATGTGCGTAAAGTACTTGGCGGCGACCTCACGGCTCACCTTGGCGGTGACGTTGGGGTTACCGTCGCGGTCGGAACCGATCCAGCTGCCGGGATGGAAGAACGCCGGGCACAGCGGCGGCACAGTACCGGCCTTGTCGCCCAGCACCCAATCGTCAAAACGACGATAGATAACGGGGATAACGTCGAACAGCGTGTTATCGAAGATGTCGATGATGGTATCGGCTTCCTCGACCGGCGTGGGCTTCTTGAGCGCGATGGGACTCGTACGCACCAGGGCGTCGATCTCCTGCAGCATATGGCGCTCGTTCTCCACCAGGTCGGAGCCGCCCAGACGCGGACGCTCCTCCAGCAGGTTGGAGATACGGCGGATCTTGCCCTCGACGGCCTTACGACGGGCCTCGGTGGGATGTGCGGTAAAGACAGGGTGGAACTCGAGCTTGTCGAGCAGCTCGTTGGCACCCTCGACACCCAGCTCATTCACCAGCTGGTGATAGGCAACGGTAAGCTCGTTGGCAGGATCGACCTCGGTATCGGTCGACGCACCGGCCTCGCGCTCGCGCAGCTGCGCCACACGGTAGTTCTCCTCCGACAGGTTTGCCAGATGGAAAAAGCTCGTAAAGGCGCGAACGATGACCTGCTGCTTATCGAGCGGCAGGCTGTCGATCAAATCGACGACCTCACGAAATGCCACGGCAGTTGGCTCGTCGGCGGTGGGCACGCCCTGCTCGTCGACGGCTTCGTCGGCAGCGCAGGTACCGGGGTTGCCGGCATTGACCACAATCTCGGCTGTCAAAATCTTGTCGAACAGGTCCGCGATCTCGGGATCATACTCGCTAAGCACACGGCGCTCCAGGCGCAAGAACAGCGCCAGATTGTCGCGCAGCTCCTCGGGGATCTCGATCTCGGCGAGACGCTCCCTGGACTCGGCATTCGAGCCGATTCGGTTAACGAGGCGGTTGACCACGGCAGCGACGCGCGCCGCGGCTTCGGGTACAGACTGGTTGCTTAGGTTCTCAGCCACGTTTCCTCCCATTCCTCCTTCTATGCACGTAACATGCGGTATTCATTATAGGCGTTTGAGAAATACTTTCGACACTGATTGCGCTTTACCACACAAAAGTATTTTCTGCATTGCAAGGGTTTTTGCCCCAAATGGTCGTATTTCTCGGTGGGCGGCATATGCAAGCGAGGGCATTCCGCATAAATGCGAAACACCCCCGTAACAATAGCTCGTCGCGAGCGGGACATGTTAGCGGGTCCGCAGCTCAAAAATCATACGCTACAGACGCTCGCGAACCGCCTCGACGACGTTGGCCAGATCGACGAGAACCTCGTCATGGCTCTGCATGTCGCGCACCTTGACCTTGCCGGCGGCAAGCTCGTCGCCGCCCAGGACCAGGATGAGCTTGGCGCCTACCTTATCGGCCTGCTTAAACTGGGCCTTGAGCGAACGGCCCTGATAGTCGGCCTCGGTCACAATCCCTGCGGCGCGAAGCTGCTGCGTAATGGTAAAGACGTTCTGACGCAGCTCCTTGCCGGCATTGGCGACGTAGACGCACGGGACCTCCTCGGCACCCAGGTCGCTGCCAAAGGCCTGCAGGGCCAGCAGGGCGCGCTCAAAACCGACGGCGAAGCCGACGCCTGCCGTGGGCTTGCCGCCCTCGAGCTCGACGAGGCCATCGTAGCGGCCGCCGCCGCCGATGGAGCCGACACCGGCACCGGGAGCCTCGACCTCAAAGACGGTACGGGTGTAGTAGTCCAGGCCGCGCACCAAGGTGGGATCCTCGACATACTCGATACCGGCGGCATCCAGATAGCGCTTGACTTGCTCGTAGTGCTCGCGGCACTCATCGCACAGGTTGTCGCCCATCAGCGGGGCGTCGGCCATGATCTCGCGGCAGTGGTCGTTCTTGCAGTCAAAGGCACGCAGCGGGTTGAGCTCGGCGCGCTCGCGGCACTCATCGCACATCTCGTCTGCGTGATCGAGGATAAACTGCTTGACCTGCTCGCGATAGGCCGGACGGCATTGGGCATCGCCCATCGAGTTAATGAGTAGACGAAGCTTGGAAAGATCGAAGCCCAGGCGCTTGTAAAACTCCATGAGCATAATGATGCACTCGGCGTCTGCCGCCGGATCGGGAGCGCCGAGCCACTCGATGCCTACCTGGTGGAACTGACGCAGGCGACCCTTCTGGGGACGCTCGCCGCGGAACATAGCCTCGGCGTAGTAAGCCTTAAACGGCGTGGAGCCCTGGGGCACCAGGTTGTTCTCCACAACGGCGCGCACCACACCGGCCGTGCCCTCGGGGCGAAGCGCCAGGCGCTGCTTGGGCTTGAGCTTGGTATCGGTACCCTCGGTAAAGACGCGCTCAAGGTTGGCGCCGCTAAACACGCGGAACATCTCCTTGCGAACGACGTCGGTCGACTGGCCGATACCGTGGACAAACACGTCCACTTGCTCGATCGCGGGCGTCTCGATGGGCTTAAAGCCAAACGGCTCGAATACGCCGGCCGCAATCTGCTGCATCTTTTGCCAAGCGCGCATCTCGGCGCCGATAAGGTCGCGGGTTCCCTCCGCCTTCTGTGCCTGCATGGGCAAACACCTTTCTTTTGTATCGCGTCATAGGTAGTGGTCATTATACGGCACAAAAACAAAACGCGGCAGCGCGTCTGACCGAACGAGGGTATGGGGGCTCGTTCGGCCAGACGCGCCGCCGCGACAGCCGATCCGCTTTCCTCCGACCCCTTCGGGTCACATGATCTGTTAGGGACGGAGGAAAACGGATCATTCGTAGGCCCGTGGCCGCCTTGAAAACCGAATGATGGTACGAGCATCCATTCGGCTTCCAGGGCAACCACGGACAGAACGGGGCGAACAGAAAAGAGCGACGGACGTCTACTCCCCCGCCACGCTCGCGCGCAGCTTAGCCGCGATGGGCTCGGACGCCAACAGGAACACAAGCATAACCACGGAGCACATCAGGCACACGATCCAGGTGCTCGCAAAGGAGCCCGTGACATCGAACAACACACCCGAGACAATGGCGCCTACGGTGCCGCCGACCATCTCAAGCGAGGTGATGGTGCCCGTGACCTTACCCAGGTCGGCCATGCCCGCAGGCTTGAAAGGCAAGGTTGGGTGCTACCGGTGGTCGGCGATATAGCCCAAAGCGACGGCGGTATAGGCCGCGGCACCGAGCGGCAGCTCGGCATCGTTAAAACGTGCCTTGGGATGGTGCTGGGCAAAGTGTTCGTCCGTGTCGGTTACGGCCGCGCCCACGGTAAAGTACGCACTTGGGATCTTGCTCGAGATAAGCGCGAAGTCCTCACTCGCCATGGCATGGAAAAGCGGCAAGAAAGCCGTCTTGGGCAGCACTGCGCCCACGTAGCCAAGCGACGCCTGAGTCATATCGCTGTCGAGTACAAGCGGCGGAACATCCGAAAGCGTCTCGATGGTCGCCGGCGTACGATAGGTCGTAGCAACGCCGTTAACGACCTCCGCGATGCGGGTCTTTAGGTGAGCCATGAGCTCAACATCAAAGCCGCGCAGCGTTCCCTCGAGCACGCAGGTGTCGGGGATGACGTTGGCCGCCAAGCCGCCGGCGAACTTACCAACGGTAAGTGCGACTTCCTTGGCCGCCGGCACCTCGCGGGAGATAAGCTCCTGGAGCGCCAGGTGCACGTGGACGCCGGCCGTGATGGGGTCGATGCAGATCTCGGGGCTGGAACCGTGGCCGCCCTTGCCCTGGAGCGTGATGCGGAAACCGTACACACCCGAGAGCGCCGGGCTGCCGTAGAGCACCAGGCCAAGCGGCGACTGGCTGTTGACATGCATGGCAAAGGCCGCCTGAGGGCGCGGGTTCTCGAGCAAGCCGTCGGCGATGGCAGCGCGTGCTCCCTCAAAGGTCTCCTCGCCCGGCTGGAACAGCAACTTGACGGTAGCGTTGGCCTCCACAAGCTCGGCCTCGCGGGCCTTGAGCAGGCGCGCCGCACCAAGCAGGGCCGTCGCGTGCATATCGTGACCGCAAGCATGCATGCAGCCATTGGTGGATGCAAAGGGCTCGCCGGATTCCTCGACAACGGGAAGGGCATCCATATCGCCTCGGAGCATGACGACCGTTCCGGCCTGCTCGTCCTTGCACGTGCCATTGCCCTGAGCGGCCGCACCGGCACCGATCAGGCCAACGACGCAGGAACCGTCGACTAGCGTGGTATGGGGGATGTCCATCTCGTCCAGACGTGCCTGGATATAGGCAGACGTCTGCGGAAGATTGTTACCCAGCTCGGGCATCTGGTGTAGATCGTGTCGCCATGCAGCGAGCTCGTCTGCAAAAGCCTGAGCTTCTGCGACAAGACCGTCACCGATAGCGGCCTGTGCCGCCGCGGTGGCCTGGGGCGCTGGTTGCGGTTGAAAATCGGACAGAGCTGATGCCATAGAAGCCCTCCAGTAACGTTTTTGCAGCACGCACTTTGATAGCGTAAAGTGCAAGGTACAACTGTAAGGGCATGACATAAAAATGCCGCCCTGGGAGGGCGGCGCAACAAGTTGTTTACAATTGCGGGTGTGATTTTCGGCGCAAGAAATCGAAATGCGTCTCGCTCAAGATAATCGAAAGAAAGATGAGCGCGAAGCCGGCGAGCAGGCGCGAGGTGAGCGCCTCCCCCATCAGCAGCACCGAGAACAGCACGCCCGAAGGCGACTCCATCGAAAGGAGCAGTGAGCCCGTCGAGGCCGAGACATGCGCCAAGCCGACGTTTTGGATGAGCAGAGCCGCGCATGTGCAACCAACCGAGAGAAACACCATCGCGCTGATAAAGCTCGGCGTCCACACGGACAGAGGCGCTTGGGTCTCGAATAGCAGCGACGTTGCCAGGCTCAGCACGCCGTTGCCCACAAACATCCAAAACGTGATGACGTTGATGTCCATTTTGCGACCGTACTTGGCAGTCACCGCCATCTGGATGGCGAAAAAGACCGCACCCGCCAGCGTAATGACATCACCGATGTTGAATTCAACGCTATCGAGCGCCACCAAGCCAATGCCCGCCAAGCACAGCAGCGCCGCGCCCAGGTTATAGCGGGTGAGTTTTTCGCCGCTCAGAAAATAGCTCGCGAACGGCACAACGATGCAATACGTGCCCGTCAAAAAAGCATTCTTGCCCGCCGTGGTGTGCGCCAGACCGACTGTCTGCAGGGCGTAGGCGGCCCACATAAGTGCGCCCATGCCAAGTCCGACGATAAGGTTGCGGGCGTTGAGGTGCGCGATGATGCGCTTGTGGAAGATGAAAAACATGACCAACGCCGCAGGCAGAAAGCGCACGTAGAGCAGTTCGAACACCGGAATGGTGTCGAGCGCGTCCTTCATGGTCGTAAAGGAGTAGCCCCAGACGACTGCCACCGAAAGCAGCAGGACTTTCCAGAACAGCGGCGAGCGAGCGCCGGCGCCGCGGGAGGTGCCGCCCGCGCCCAGGTCCTCGCGAGCAACAGGGCTATCGGGCATCATTTCGATATTGTCAGTGGCATGCTGGGCCATAGGGCATCCTCGCGCTCAATCTGGGCGTGGTGTCCGCACGCGCATGGCTGCGTGCCGCCTCATGGTCAAATAAAAGCAGGGCGCACCGGACCCCCGGCACGCCCCGCTACTGTAGCAACAACCAAGCAGCCCGTGCAATTCACTACGCTAAAGCATCGGGTTGGAAGATCTCGATGTTCCGACGGCGTTTACGTTGCTGAACTAAATCAATTTGGTTGACTCCAGTTTTTCGATGATCCAGTCGTTGGCTTTGATGACCGGGCGGCGGAAGACGACGCCCAGTGCCAGCGACGGAATCAGATAGCTCGCCAGAATGCCTAGCTCAATCCAGTACTCCATGTGGTACGCACCGGCCATGGCGGCATGCATGGCGTTGATGCCGTGGGTGAACGGCAGGAACGGATAGATCGCCTGGAACACGGGGCCGGTCATCTCGATGGGGAACGTGCCGCCCGAACCGCCGACCTGCATGACCAGCAGCACGACGGCGAGCGCCTTGCCGATATCGCCAAACGAAACCGTAAGCGTGTAGACGATATTGGAGAACACGAGACTCGCGACCCAGCCCGCCAGCACAAACTGCAGCGGGTCGTCGCACTGGATGCCAAAGAACAGGATGTCGCCCGCACACACGAGCGTTGCCTGCAGCAGGGCCAGACCGCCAAAGAACAGGTAGCGGCCCAGGTAGATCTCGTGCAGGCGCACGGGGATGAGCTCGTTGATGAGCTCGTCGTCGACCGAGACCTTCATCATGGCCGCCAGCACAATCGAGCCCACCCAGAGCGACAGAATCGTGTAGAACGGTGCCATGGCCGAACCGTAGTTGCGGATCGGATAGACCGGCTTGCGATCGAGCGCGACGGGGCCGGAAAGCGACACGGCCAGACCCTCGGGATCATTGCCGATCATCGTCTTGATCGTAGCGAGGTCATCCGACATCAAGGCGCCGTCGAGCTCGTCCTTAAACGCACTGATCTTGTCCGACGCCTCGCCCAGCTGATCAGAAGCCTTGTTGACCAGCTTTGCAGCCTTGGAGAGGCCCTTTGCCAGCGAACCGGATGCGTCGGTCAGGCCAGCAACAGCACTATCCAGATCGTTCGAAATACCGTTCAGCGAATCCAAAACGCCCGAGATGGTCTTCTTGAGCTCCTTTGCCTTGGCCGAAAACGTAGAGTCGTAGTCAGTCTTGGCGCCCGAGATACCAGCCTTGGCATCCGCGATTGCCTGATCGACCTCGGCACGCGACTTATTAACCTCTGCCATGCTGTCAGAGAGAGACTTCGCGGTGGCCGTCAAGTCCTTGGCGTTGTTGCGATACTCCACAGCAATCCTGCTCAGCGATGTTGCCACAGACTTGAGGCTGTCCTGGAGTTTTTCGTCAGTCACCTGATCGGCAAAGCTGCGGAGCTGGTCGGCCGTGGCGTCGATATCGTCGGCACGCGTGTTGAGCGCCGCCGCGGCATCGTTGAGCTGGGACACTGTAAGGTCGACATGTTGATTCGCGGCATCAAATGCCTTCGCAAGCTCGGCGGACACGTTGTCAAACGAGCCCGCGCTTCCGTCAATCGCGGCATTGATGGCGTCGTTGGCGTCCTTCAGCGCTTCCTTGGAATCGCTAATACCGCTCTTGACATGCTCCATCAGCTGCTTCGTTGACTCATCGACCGTGCCCGTCTGCTTGAGCATGCCGCTCGCCGACGTCAGCGAATCGGACGTGGAGCTCAAAATGCCCGCCAGCGACGAAGCATTTGCCCGAACGTCTCGCAGGTCCTCAATCGAATCGCCGAGCGTCGAGGACAGGTTGGCGATAAAGTTACCCACCTGGTCGGTGCTCATGTAATCGAGCAGGCTGGACACCGTCTTAAGACCGATCGTCGTAATGGTCTCGGTAAAAGTTTTGTTAACCTGGCTCTGGACGGCGCTCGAACCCTTCTCGGTCACGATCTGCGCAATGGCGTTGGCCTTCTGATTCTCGTAGAACTCGATATCGGCATGCTTCACGTCGGTCGAGAAAAGCGTCATCATGTCAGCGCTAAACGTTTTGGGGATAACGACGGCAGCATAGTACGCGCCCGACTTAACGCCCTCGATAGCCTTTTCGCGATTGTTGAGCACAACCCAATCGAAGCTCTCGTTGCCGCGTAGGGTGGCGGTCACGTTTTCGCCCACGTTAACCTCGACGGGGATCAAATCGCTCTCGTAACCCTCATCGGTGTTGACCACGGCGATCTTAAGATTGCCGGTGTTGCCGTACGGATCCCAGCTGCCGGCGATGTTAAACCACGCGTACAGACACGGTACGATAATGAGGCCCATCACGACAACCAAGCCGATCACGGAGCGAGACACGTTTTGGACATCGCGCTTAAACAGATGCAGGATGTTCTTCATTTATGCCTCACCTCCTTTGGAGTGCTTGCCAAGCGCGGTGGTATCTCCATCATTTGTGGCTGTGCTGTCGCTGCCCTGAGATTTATGGTGCGAGCCAATATGCGGCAAGCGGCCCGTGGACTGATCGCCGCCCTTGGCACCACGCTCGCTGGCGTTGAGGCCAAACATGTGGCGGGCGGCAGGAATGGCGGCCGTGTGTTCGCGCATCTCGCGACGCAGGTCCTCATCCGAAAGCGCCGAGATGCGCATCTGGGTATTGAGGCTCGCTCGGATATATTCGATATTGATAAGCCAGCCGCAGATGGCAATAACCGAGATGATCCAAATGACAAGCAGGATGATCTTGCCGTTATTGTCGATATCGAGAACCGTCGACAGGACAAAGAGCAGGACCTGAACGCCCACCACGGCGGCAAAACCGCCCTTGATGTAGTACGGGTAGCGATGTTCAAAGGCGACCGCATGATCGAGCAGTTCGCGACGGTACGAATCGGAATCGAGCATGACGCGCATGGCCGTGCGCAGCGAGTAGCGCTGGCGCGGCAGGTCGTTGGACTCGCAAATCATCATACCGGTCGTGGAGAGCTGTTTATCAAAGAGCAGGTTAAGGTTGAGCAGCAGCGGACGCAGCTGCAGGCCGATAAAGAGCGCCACGATCAAGAACACGCCCAGAATGCACAGGTTAAACAGGTAGTTGAACGAATACATGCCGCCGACCGTCTCGCGCAGCAGATTGATGCCGTAGGTAAAGGGCAGCAGCGGGTGCAGCCACTGGAAGAAGCCGGGCATCATCTCGATGGGGTACATGCCCGACGAACCCGGGATCTGCACGATGACGAGAATGACGCCGATAGCCTTGCCGATATGCTTAAACGTGGTGGACAGCGCATAGATGATATTGACGTAGGTGAACGAAATGGCGATGCCGCCCAGCACGAACAGCAGCGGGCTGACGCACTGCACGCCAATCACCAGATCGCCTACCGTAACGATGATGGCCTGCAACGCGCCCAGGATCACCATGAGCAACCAGCGGCCAAAGTAGCCTTGGCGCGCCGTAAAGCTGCCAACACCTTCACGGTCGACCTCGAGCTTGTAAATGGCGATGAGCACATAGCCGCCCACCCAAAGCGCCAGATTGGTGTAGAAGGGAGCGATGCCCGAGCCAAAGCTCTTGACCGGATAGATTGACTTGGACGTCAACTCAACCGGAGACGCCATGAAATCTGCCACGTCATTGACATCGACGCCCATCAGATCGGCCAGCTCGCCCATGGACTCGGAGGTCTGCAGCGCCGCGATGTCATTGGCGGCGGTTGCAAGCTTGTCCTGGACCTTGGCAAGCGAGGAATCGGTCTGGGACAGCGTGGTCTTGGCCTGGCCGAGCGTAGCGCTAAGCTGCGCCAACGTGCCGCGCGCATTTGCAAGTGTAGGTGTCATACCCGAGACGATACCGGTCAGGTCGCCCGAAACGGCAGCAAAAGAGTCGAGCGCGCTCGAGGCCTTCGGCAGCGCGTTTTGGCCCAAGTCCGTCTGGGCTTGGCCAAGGTTGGTCGCACCGGTATGAATTGCGTTATTGATAGCGTCACTGGCACCCGAAACAGCCGCTGCGTCATTCGCCATGGCGCTCGACTGCGCGGACAGACCGTCCTTGATGCTCTGAAGCTTTTCATTCTGCTCTCGAAGCAAATCGATGGTCGATACAATGCGCGCGTCAATTTCCTCGGAACCTGTCGACGTGTCATTGGCGAGAATCTCCAAGTGCCCGATAACGGCCTTATTGTGGTCGATCGTCGCTTGAAGAGACTCGAGCGAGTTGTCGATACGGGTGGTCGTAGATGTGACCGCGCCCGTCAGCTTGCCGATGGCAGCGTTCGCAGAGGCCGACGTCTTGGTGAGCGCAAGGCTGCCTTCCGAGAGCGCCTTGGAGAGCGAGGTGATGGAGTTGCCCGCCGTGGTGCGAGCTTCGCTCAGCAGGTCGTTGCCCTGGGAGATCGCCTGCGTTAGAGAGGGCGCCTGCCCCTGCAGGCCCGCCAGCGCAGCATCGGCCGAAGCAATCGAGCTGCTCGTCTTGTCGATGGCGGTGTTCATGTCGCCGATGGAATCGCGTACTTCGCCCAGGGTATCAGACGCCTCGGACACCGAGCCCGCCAGCGAATCCCGGGTCTGGGTCGCCTTGTCTTTAAGGTCGATGCCAGCATCTTTGGCAATGCCCGCGACGGTCTCGCCCACCGTGGAGACAAACTCCGAGTTGATCTGCTCCTCGATGGTATTGGCACCAGTGTCGGTGACCTTGGGCGCAATAGCGCTCTTCTTCTCGTTGACGTAATAGGTGAGCTTCGGCTGATGGTAATTGCCATCGAGCATCGAAACAAGATTGTCGGAGAAGTTCTTGGGGATTACGATGGCCGCATAGTACTCACCACTCTCGACGCCCTCTTTGGCATCGGCGGCCGAATCGACGAAGGTCCAGCCCAGCTGATCGTTCTCCTTGAGCTGATCGACGACCTGGTCGCCCGCGTTGAGCTCGCCCACCAAGTCATTCTGAGTGCCCTGATCGTTGTTGGCGATGGCAATCTTGATACCTTGGGTGTTTCCGTACGGATCCCAGTTTGCCACGATGTTATACCAGGCATACAGCGAGGGAATAACGCACACGCCTAGGGTAACCACCAGGGCGACGGGGTTCACAAGCAGTCGCTTAATGTCGCGCTTAAATATCGCAAAGGACACCTTTGCATTGGATAGTTTGCTGCCGAGACTCACGCTTGGACCATCCATCCTGTCGTTAAATCGAATCGTACTATCGACAACCATTGTAGTAGGCGCTTTAACGTCTCAAAGCACAATGGTGTTGAGTTTTGCGGGTAGCAATATACTACGAAGATGAGTTAACGTACAGATGTACAGTATCCTAAATTTCAGCAGGTCACAAAACCACAACCCGCACAAATTAGCAATTCAAATAGTCATCGGGGACGTTCTTAAACGACTAGTCAAACAAAAACGTCCATTACAGTCGAAATTGTCAGCCCGGGCCCGTCTCGGGCTACGATTGAGGCGCGCCCAGAACGGGCCGCCGACCGGGCGCCCGCGCACGGCCGAACGTCCCTGCCCCCGAGAGGGCCCGTTGGGTGCTGCCGGCGCGGGACGCGCCGCCCCCGACGGCTGATAGGAAAGTGCCGGGCAGGCGCCGCGGCTGGTAATGTGAGTGCCGAGGGGGAGGCCATCCGGTCGAACGACTACCGGAAGGATACCACCGTGAAAGCGCCATCGACCAGACCCGCGGCCGTGCTCGGCCTGGACGTCGGCAAGTCCTCCCACTGGGCCTGCCTGATCGACCGCGGCGGGGAGGTGCTGGCCAGCGCCCCCGTCCGCAACCGGGAGGGCGCTCTCGACGCGCTGTTCTCCTCCGCGCCCGCCGGCACGCTCGTCGTCGTCGACCAGTTCCGCAACATAGGGTCCCTCGCCGTGCGGCGCGCCCGCGCCGCGGGGCTGGCGGTCGCCCACCTGCCCGGGCTCGCCGCCAGCCGCGCCGCCGGGCTGTTCGCCGGCGAGGCCAAGACCGACGAGCGCGACGCCGAGGTGATCGCGCGGACCGCCCTGGGCGTGCCGGACTCCCTGTCGGGGGTCCCGGGCCGCGGCGAGGCCCTCGAGGCCGCCCGCGCCCTCTCCTCCCAGCGCGACCACGTCGTGGCCTGCGCGACCAGGGACAAGAACCGCCTGCGCGCGGTGCTGCTCGAGTCCTGCCCGGCCCTCGAGGCCGCGGTCGACCTGTCGGACCGCCGGTGGCTGGAGCTGCTCGCCGGGTTCGGCGGGGCGTGGGGGATCGCCCGCTCCGGGGCCGGGGGCCCGCAGGCCGAGGCCGCCGGGGAGGCCGCGGCCACCTCGACCGCGCCGCCGCCGGCGCTCGTCGAGGCCGAGAACAGGCAGGTCAGGTTCCTGGCCGCCCGGATATCGGAGGCCCTCGACGAGGCCGGGGCCCTCGAGGCCGAGACGGCGGGGCTGCTCGAGGGCGACGATGTCCTACGCGTGCCTGCTCACCGTGCCCGGCATCGGGCCGAGGACGGCGGCGCAGCTCGCGGTATCGGTCGACATCGCTAGGTTCCCGGACCACGACCACCTGGCCTCGTACTGCGGCATAGCCCCGAGGGTGAGGAGCTCCGGCACGTCGGTGAGGTCGGTCAGGGCGTCCAGGCGGGGCGACGCGAGGCTCAAGTCTCTTCTGATCTTCTCGTGCAACAGCCTGGTGAGGTCGTCGGGGCGCTACGGCGAGTACTACCGGGCCTGCAGGGCGCGGGGCATGGGGCACGGGCGGGCGCTCAAGGCCGTCGCGAGGAAGCGGCTCAGGGCGATATACGCCGTGATGCGCGACCGGGTGCCCTACCGGGAGTAGCGTCGAAGGTTGACAAAACTATAGGAACACCCAATGACTACTTAGGACCACGGCAACGTCGATGTTTTGGCAATGCCAGCGAGCGGGCGCCAGAGCGAACAAATTGGCATGAAAAGAGGACGGCATAGACCTTCTGGTCATGCCGTCCTCTTTGAATGACAAGTTGTCGCTCTGGCGCCCGCGCAGCGTCGACTGGTCCGCCGTTCGTTAGAACGGCGGAACTGAGGGCAGCGTCGAGCCGTTACGCGGTTTGGTAAAACCGCGTAAATACCTAACTACATCAAGTTGCAAACAGCTGCTGCGAAGGCAACGGGGTCCTCGGGCAGAATGCCCTCGACCAGCAGGGCCTGGTCATAGAGCAAACCGGAGTACTGCTTGATCTTGTCGGCGTCGCCCGCCTTCTGAGCGGCGACGAGCTTGGAAAAGACCGGGTGCTTGGCGTTGAGCTCGAGCACGCGCTGGCTCTTGGGCATGCCGTCGGGCGCGCCCTCGGGTCCCTTCTGGAGCACCTTCTCCATCTCGAGCGAAAGTGGGCCCTCGGTGGTGATACAAGCGGGGGCATCGGTCAGGCGCGCGGAGACGGCGACTTTCTCGACCTTGTCACCGAGCGCCTCCTTCATAGCGCTAAAGAGGTCCTCGTTCTCCTTGGTGGCGTCCTCGGCCTCCTTCTTCTCGTCCTCGGTCGCCAGGTCAAGATCACCGGTCGCAACGTTCTTGAGCTCTAGATGACGATCCTCGACCTCGGGCTCGGCACCGTCGGCCACAGCCTTCTCGGCAGCCTCGCGGGCAGCATCGTCCTCGTAGATCTTGGGCATATCGGCGGCAACGTACTCACGCATAGCCTGGAACGTGAACTCATCCACATCCTGCGTCAGCAGCAGCACGTCATAGCCGCGGTCGAGCACGCCCTTTACCACGGGCATCTTGGCCAAGCGCTCACGCGAGTCGCCGGCGGCGTAGTAGATGGCCTTCTGATCCTCAGGCATGCCCTTGGCATACTCGGCCAGGGTAATCATCTTCTGTTCCTTGGCAGACCAGAACAGCAACAGGTCGGCGAGCTCATCGGCCTTCATGCCATAGCTCGAGTAGATGCCGTACTTAAGACCGCGGCCAAAGTTCTCAAAGAACTTCTCGTAGGCCTCGCGGTCGTTGTCACGCATATCCTCAAGGTCGGCGGTAATCTTCTTTTCCACACGCTTGGCGATGGCCTTGAGCTGACGGTTCTGCTGCAGCGTCTCGCGCGAGATGTTGAGCGACACGTCGGCGGAATCCACGACGCCGCGGACAAAGTTGTAGTAGTCGGGCAGCAGGTCGTCGCACTTCTCCATGATCAGGACGTTGGAGCTGTAGAGCGCCAGACCCTTCTCGTAGTCCTTGCTGTACAGATCGAACGGCGCGCGTCCCGGCACAAACAGCAGGGCATCGTACTCGAGCGTGCCCTCGGCGTGGAAGCTGATGGTGCGCGCAGGATCGTCAAAGTCGTGGAACGTGGACTTGTAGAACTCGTCGTAGTCCTTCTGCTCAACGTCGGAGCTGTGCTTCTTCCAGATCGGTGTCATGGAATTGACGGTCTCGAGCTCCTGGTAGTCCTCGTACTCGGGCTTGTAATCGTCGCCGGCGTCCTCGGGCTTGGGTTTCTGGCGGCTCTTGGACACCATCATCTGGATCGGGTAACGCACATAGTTACTGTACTGCTGAATCAGGCTCTTGAGACCCCACTCGGTCAGGAAGCGATCGTAGGTCTCGGCCTCGCCGTCGGCATCGAGCTTCTCGTTCTCGCGCAGCGTCAGGATGACATCGGTACCGTGCTCGGCGCGCTCGCCGTCCTCGATGGTGTAGCCCTCAAGACCGTCGGATTCCCACACATGGGCGACATCCTCGCCGTAGGCGCGGCTGACGACCTTCACATGGCTGGCGACCATAAAAGCCGAGTAGAAGCCCACGCCAAACTGACCGATGATGTCGACATCGGAGCCCTGCTGCTCGGCGTTCTCGGTCTTAAACTCCTCGGAGCCGGAATGGGCGATGGTGCCCAGATTGCGCTCCAGCTCCTCGGCGGTCATGCCAATGCCGTTATCCGAGATGGTAATGGTGCGGGCGTCTTTATCAAAGGAGACGCGAATGGCCAGGTCGCCCTGGTCGATCTTGACGCTCGGGTCCTGCAGGCTCTTAAAGTTGAGCTTGTCGACGGCGTCGCTCGCGTTAGAGATAAGCTCGCGCAGGAAGATTTCCTTATTGGTGTAGATGGAGTTGATCATGAGGTCGAGCAGTTTTTTGCTCTCGGTCTTAAATTGACGCATGTGCAGTCCTTTCGCGCTACCCCCGTCCGCAAAAACGGCCCGGTTGCCCGAGCCGCATTGCAGACCTGCTATGTTCAGACTTAGATTTTATAACCCATTAGCGCGCATATATACATACGGAATCGAAAAACTGTATGTCCAAACGCTCTGATGCACCAATTGCCAAGGAGTGTCCCCGACTGCCGGCAGGAAAGGAACGTCCCTATCTGCCATCTACGCGCTTGGCCATCCAAACATGGGGCTGGCCCTCGTCTTCGTAGTCCACCGGGGCAATCTGCGTGTAACCCGCCTTGGCATAGAGTGGTAGCACGTATTCCTGCGCGTGCAGCTTAATGAGCTTGGAGCCGGCATCACGCGCGCACGTATCACTGGCCTCGACAATCTTGCTCGCCAAACCGCGACGGCGCATGCTCGGCAGCACGGCCACGCGCCCCATAATGTAGGTCTCCCCCGCCGCGACGCCTTCGTCCAAGTCGCACGCCGGCAAAACTGGGGCTTCGGCATCTGCCGCGTACTCCAGTTCCTCGGGAAACACGCGCGAGCAGCCGGCAAGCTCGCCGTCTACATAGAGTGTCACATGAATGCAGTTCGGATCCTCGTCGATAGCGTCGAACTCATTCTCGTAGCCCTGCTCGTCCATAAAAACGACGCGGCGCACCAACGCCGCGTCGTCAAAGCATCCCGTCTTAAGTTGGATATCCATAGCTGCCCTTTCATTCAACGCGAACGTTAGGGACAGATTTTAGCGAAAATGAGCTCCGCGCACGCTAAACTTCGCGCGAGCCTTCGCCAGACAGTCGTAATGACCCACGTTATGGGCATCGCTCGCGATGAAGCTGTACAGGTTCTGATCGAACAGGCGCTGTGCCGGCTTTTTCTCGCGACCAAAGCGACCGCCGGCAATAAAGTCCGCCGAAGCCTGCAGCTTGCAGCCCATATCGACCAGGCGCTCCGCCACGCTTACATCCTTTTGAACCGCACGATAGCGCTCAGGATGAGCGATGATCACCTGATAGCCACGGCACTGCAAATCGTAAATCGTGTTCTCGTACTCTCTAAACGCATACGCATCGGCATGCGTCGAAAGCTCGAGCAGAAACTCGTTGGTCCCATCGAAATGCAAGTGATCCGCGGCATCGATACCAAGCTCAACGAGCTTTCGATGGTTGACCTCGAAGCCCATCTGGAGCGGAAAACCGTCAGCGTTATCGCGCAGCAGCTCAAAGGCATCCCACATCTTGTCGTAATCAAAATAGGGATCACGGCAGTGAGGAGTGCAAACGATTCTGGTTACACCGGCCCGCTTGGCAGCCTCGAGCATCGCCAAGCTCTCTTCGAGATCGGCGGCGCCGTCGTCTACACCCGGCAAGATATGGCAATGAATGTCACGCATAGGTCAGCCTTAATCAACTAAACGTTTGCTCGGTTGGTGAAGATGCCCTTTTTGGAAGTGCCCTGATCGTCGGAGCCCTTCTTAACCTTCTTACCGTCCTTGGTGTAGTAAGAATAATAGTACTCGCTGGTCTCGGTCTCACAGTAATTCATGACGGTACCGATGAGCTTGACCTTCTCGGACTTCTTAAGCTGGGCGATAGCGTTGAGCGCCTCTTCGCGCTTGGTAAAGTCCTCGCGCACCACGAACAGCGCGCCGTCGGTCAGGCTGGCAATCTCGGCAGCATCGATGAAGGTGCCGACCGGAGGAGCATCGAAGATGACGTACTGGAACTTAGCAGACAGTGCCTTGACCAGCTTGGCAAAGCGATGGGAGACGATGATGTCGGCAGGATTGGGAATATGCGGCTCGGCATCGAGGAAGTAGAAATTCTTCTGACCTGTCTCGACAATCGCCTGGTCGATAGAAACCTGCTCGGACAGGACTGCATAGAGTCCGCCGCGGGAGCGGACGCCGAGCATATCGGCAAGGGACCTGCGACGCATATCAGCCTCGACCAGCAGGACACTCTTGCCGCTCGTGGCGATTGCCTGAGCAAGATTAATGGAAACCGTAGACTTGCCCTCGTTGGGAATCGAGGAGGTAACGGTGATGGTGCGAATGGGGTCGTCCACGCTCGCAAAGCGGATGTTGGCCAGAAGGGTCTTGGCGGCATTCTGCACAACGAGCTTATCGGTGTTCTTTGCCTTAGCCATGCCTATTTACCACCTTTCATAGCCGGAATTCGGCCAACAACGGGAATACCCAGGAGCTCTTCTGCCTCTTCGGCACCGCGGATGCGGGTATTGAGCATGTCTGCCAAAACGACATAGGCAACTGCGATAAAGATACCGGCGAGGAACGCGACGGCAATATACAGCGTGCGCTTGGGGCCGCTGGGGGCTTCGGGGGTCTTAGCCTCGTCGATAACGTTGATGCTCTGGGCAGCGCCGACGTTCTGAGCGACCGTACTCACCGAGCTGGCAATGGCCTTTGCGACCTCAGCCGTCTCCTTGGCATCGGTGCCGGTAACCGAAAGCGTAATGACACGCGTGGTGGTCTCGGAGGAAACAGACACCTTGTAGTCATCCAAATCGGTGAGGCCCAGTTCTTTGGCGGCGCCGCTCTTAACGCTATCGCTATCCAGCAGCGTGGCGATATCGTTGGAAAGCATCTGGCTCGCCGAGAGATCGTTGTAGCTCATCTGACCGCTATCGTCGGTCTTGGCGAGAATGTACATGCTCGTCGTCGCGGTATAGGTGTTGTCCATCGCAACGAAGGACACGATGCCCATGGCGATCGCGCAGACCACCGGAAGGGTGATGACCAGCTTGAGGTGCTTCTTCAGCAGCTGGAACAGTTCGAGAAGGGTCATGCAGCTTGCCTTTCATTTCCCCAGTTCGGATTGACAAAACTGTCCGTATGTTATCGCATCTTTTTACCGAGACCAAACTCTATACATAAGAAACAGGCTCTCCTGTAAAAATGTCGGAAGCAATCATAAAATTGCACAACAACGCCGCACCCGAAAGTCAAATGCGGCGTCTACATCAATATCTGTGTTGTATCGCTATGCGAATGGCTCGTCCTGCTGTATGGGAAACGTCACCGTAATGGTGGTTCCCACGCCCAACTCACTCGACAGATCGAGCGTGGCGTGATGATACAGGGCCGCATGCTTGACAATGGCAAGCCCCAGGCCGGTTCCGCCGCGTGCCTTGGACCTACTCTTGTCCACGCGATAGAACCGCTCAAATACCTTGCCCTGTTCTTCAGGCGCGATACCGATTCCCGTGTCGGCGACAGCGAGGAACGGATGGCCTTCGTCGTTGGTGCCGCACTGCAGCGTAACCGTACCGCCGGGCCGATTGTAGCGGATGGCGTTGCTTGCCAGATTATAGATGAGCTCGTCGACCAAGCGCGACACGCCTTCGATGACCACAGGCTTGGTCTCATGACTTATCGTCACATTCACTTGACGGGCGACCTGTTCAAGACGCTGCTCAACCGCGTAGATCGCACGCGAGAGCTCAATAGGCTCCGTGGACCCAATGGGCACTGCCTCGCCTTCAGTTGCACGTTCGGCCTCGTCCAAGTTAGACAGCGTAAGGATGTCGTTGACAAGCGCTGCCAAGCGGCCCGCCTCACGATAGATGCGACCGCCAAAGTTGCGCAGGTCGTCCTCGCCCTCGACCATGCCATTTGCGATGAGCTCGGCATAGCCCGAAATCGCCGTAAGCGGCGTCTTGAGCTCATGGGTGATATTCGCCGTGAACTCGCGGCGCATACGGTCGTTGTCCGCTAGCACCGCCATTTGGCGCTTGAGTTCCTGGCGCTGCGACTCGATGCGCTCAAGCATGGGGACCATCTCGGCATAGGCGTGCTCATAGCTACGGCGTGGGTGATCCAAATCCACCTCTTGCAACGGCGCGATGATGGCACGGGACTCACGGCGCGCCATAAAAAACGAGAGTACTGCACCCGCTGCTGCGATAAGCAGCATCGGCGCCAGCATCGACAGCAAAATCGCCGCAACGCCAGGCTGGGCCTGCGCCAAGCGAACGACCTGGCCGTTATCAAGGGTGACGGCGCGATACAGCATAATCTCGTCGAGTGTAGAGCTTGCGCGCTCCGCGGAACCCGAACCACTCTCAAAGGCCTCGATGACCTCGGGGCGATCGCCATGGTTGGGCAGTGTGGAAGGCGACGCCTCGTTGTCGTAGGCAACAGATCCGTCCTTATTGATCAGCGTGATACGAAGATCCTCGCGATCGAAGCTTCGCAAGAACGGAATGGGCTCCTGCTGCTCGTCGAGAGCGGCAGCAATGAGCTCGGTTTCCTGCGCCAGATTGGCACTCGTGGCATCCGCCAAAGTGTTTTGCACAAAGAACGCACCCAGCACCGTAAACGCCACGATAACCGCCATGGCGCAGACAAAGATCGTCACAAAAACGCGGTGCGACAGCGTATGTTTTCCCTGGGGGGCGAAGACCACGGGTTACTCCTCCGATGCGGTGGCCGCGGTGTCGTCGCCTTCGGCACCATCACCGGCAGAAGGCTCGGCCAGGCGATAACCCACGCCGCGCACGGTCTCGATGGCGCTGGCATGCTCGCCCAGTTTTTGGCGAAGCGTCTGCACGTGCACGTCAACGGTGCGCGAACCGCCGTCGAAGTCCCAGCCCCACACGCTCTGCAGCAACGACTCGCGGGTAAAGACCACGCCGGGCTTGCGCATGAGGTACTCGAGCAGGTCGAACTCGCGCAGGGTGAGCTTAAGCGGCTCGCCGGCAACGGTCACCTCGCGATGGCTGGGCGAGAGCACGATGTCGCCCACGCTGAGCACATCGCTCGCCTGCTTGACCATGCCGCCGCGACGCAGCAGTGCGCGGCAGCGGCTCGCAAGCTCCATGAGCGAAAACGGCTTAGTCAGGTAATCGTCGGCACCGCCATCGAGCGCCATCACCTTGTCGAGCTCGGTGTCCTTGGCGGTAAGCATCATGATGGGCACCGTCGCCGTCAGGCGATCGGCACGCAGACGACGCATAATCGCCAAGCCATCGGTGTCGGGCAGCATGATATCGAGCAGCACAGCATCGGGCACCCGTCGCGCCACGGCAGCTTTAAACTCGCCATCACACGAAAAGCCCTCGGCCTCGATTCCCTGCTTGCGCAGCGCGTAGACTGTCAAATCCCTGATGTTGTCATCGTCCTCGACGTAATAGATCATGTTGAACCCCTTTGCGGCCGATATGACCGCATCTTAACCCTAAAGGCACCTGTAAAAGACAGCGTCAGCCAAAACGCCCCGTCAAATAATCCGCGGTGCGCGGATCGGACGGATTCTTGAAGAGTTGCGCGGTGGGCGCGTGCTCCACCAGCTCGCCCAGCAAGAAAAACGCGACCGAGTCGGAGATGCGCGCCGCCTGCTGCATATTGTGCGTAACGACCACCAACGTGCAGGTCTCCTTGAGCTCGCAGGCAAGCTGCTCCACCACCAGCGTCGATACGGGGTCGAGCGCCGAGGTCGGCTCGTCCATCAGCAGAATGTCGGGCTGCACGGCCAGTGCACGGGCGATGCACAAACGCTGCTGCTGGCCGCCCGAAAGACCCAGGCCCGACTCCTTCAGTTTGTCCTTGACCTCATCCCACAGAGCGGCTCGACGAAGAGAATCCTCGACCAGCTCATCCAGCACGGCGCGATCGCGCACGCCCATGCCACGGGGGCCGTACGCGACGTTGTCGTAAATACTCATGGGAAACGGGTTAGGGCGCTGGAACACCATGCCCACGCGCTGGCGCAGGCGGCAGATGTCGTAGTCGCCCAGGATATCCTGGCCATCGAGCGCGATCTTGCCCTCGATGCGACAGTCCTTGATGCCGTCGTTCATGCGGTTAAAGCAACGTAGCAGCGTCGACTTGCCGCAGCCCGAAGGACCGATAAACGAGGTGATCTGCTTGTCGCGGATCTTGATGGACACGTCCTTGAGTGCGCGGTGGTCGCCATAGAACAAATCGAGGCCCTCGACGTCGATGCGCGTCGGCGAGGCGGCAAGGTCCTGCGCCGTGGGGCGCGTCGCGTCTCCGACTTCGCGCTCGTGCGCAGCCTCGGCTCGCGCTTCCATGAGTTCTTCAAGCTCCGTGGGCTCCACAGCCGCAGCAGCCGTCATACCGCATACCTCCATATCGATATCAATCCAGCAGTATCGATAGTAGGAATCGCGGCTCATACGCACGTGAGCGCATTGTCAAGTGTTTGTAAGGGCGCCTACGCTACGCGGCGGGCAGCTCGATGGTAAAAACGGTATGCTCGGGCGTCGATTCGCACGCGATGGTACCGCCATGCGCGCATACAATCTCCTTGGCGATGGCGAGACCCAGCCCAGCGCCGCCGCGATTGGTCGCACGCGCCGCATCCAGGCGATAGAACTTCTCAAAGATCACCTTGAGCTTTGGCTCAGGGATCGGATCGCCCTGGTTTATAAATCGTACGCGCACGCCGCCGTTACCCAAACGTCTGGCCTCAATCGTGATCATCGAGCCTTCATAGCTATAGGCAACAGCGTTTTTCATGATGTTGTTGAATACGCGAGCCATCTTGTCGCCGTCCACGAGCACCGTCAGATCCTCGCAGATATCAACCTGGGCTTCTTTATGCTGTTCGCTGAGAATGGGATAGAACTCGTCGGCCACCTGCGCCAGCAAGAGCCCCAAATCGACGTAGCTGCGGGTGAGCACGATATCGTGGAAATCAAAGCGCGTGATGTCGAAGAACTCCTCGATGAGCGCATCGAGCCGGTGGGCCTTGTCGATTGCCACGCCCGTAAAACGCGCGCGCTGCTCAAGCGGCAAATCGGGGGCCTCCTGCAAGAGCGAAAGGTAGCCCACCACGCTGGCGAGCGGCGTGCGCAGGTCGTGCGCCAGGTACGTCACCAGGTCATCTTTGCGGTGGGATTCGTCACGCAGGGCTTGTTGAACCCTGCGCTCGCAATCGCGCGCCCGGTTGAGCGCACCCTCGGCCTCGAGGAAGTCGCCGTCAATGTTGTCCCATGTGTCGGGGTTATCGATCAGACGGTCCTGAATGCGGGCGGCAATCACGCGGTCTGCGTGCAGCTCGCCCTGCTCGTAACCCTGGTAGTACAGGGCGCGTCCGCAGAAGAACAGGACGCACACGGCAAGCGCCAGCACAAATCCAAGCATGTTGAACACAAAGCCGGCGTCAAAGAATACGGGGTCGCCAATACCGCCAAGCGCCATGGACCCGATCGCCAACGTAATTGTCCACGCGGCGCCGCCGATCACCACACAGCGACGAACGATTTCGAATCGATCAATCAGCAAAATGCCAATGAGTAGAACTGCCAGGATGCCAACGATATTGTCAATGCCGATGAGCAGCAGACTCAGCAAAAAGAGCAGCACCGTCGCTAACGCACGGTTGTCAACGACCGCCCTTACGTATTCAAAGAGTCGATCGGGCACCTCGAATGCCCGCCTATCGTCTTTTGTCATATCTACTCCCCCACCATCAAAGGCGTTATTCGATTATGTAGCCGACGCCCCAGACGTTTTTTATAAAGCGCGGCTTCTGGGCATCGTCGCCAATCTTTTCGCGCAGATGGCGAATGTGCACCATAACCGTATTGTTGGAGCCGGGCATAAAGTCCTCGTTCCACACCGCGCGGAACAGGTCCTCAACGGGCACCACGCTACCACGATGCTCGACCAGATACAGCAAGATGGAATACTCGATGGGCGTAAGGCGCACCGACGCACCGTCCACCGTCACAGAGCGGGCGTCGCGGTTGATCTCGAGGCCGTCGAGCTGGATGATCGGCGACTCGGCCACCTGTGCGCGGCTGCCGTAGCTGGTATAACGACGAAGCTGAGCATGAACGCGTGCAATGAGCTCCAGCGGACGGAACGGCTTGACCACATAATCGTCTGCGCCAAGCGAGAGCCCCTCGATCTTGTCTTGCTGGGCATCGCGCGCCGTCAGCATAATCACGGGATAGGTATGGCTGGAACGAATCGTACGCAACAGCTCAAAGCCATCGATATCGGGCAGCATGACATCCAGCAGCGCCAAATCAAACTCCTGCTCCAGAATCGCCTTGGCCGCACCGGCCCCGCTGTAGGCAATCTGGACATCAAAGCCTTCTTTTGTAAGGTAGATGCCAACTAGGTCGGCGATGGCCTTCTCGTCATCAACTACCAAAATGCGCTCGTTCATGCGTGCTCCTCTCGCGCTCCATTATGCCCGAGGGGGCGCCCGTCACACACAACAAGCGTGGGTGATTAAGTCGGCCTTAAGCACCCTTGTGCCCGTTCGGGCGCGGATGTGGGCCACGCACGCACGCAACGATCGTCGTCGCCGGCAAACGATATACTCTAGTGCCAGAAGAGACCATCCCGTCGAAAGCGAAATCTGTGAAGTCCCTCACCTCTTTTGCAAAACGCTCCGCCCAGCTTGCCGCCGGCTTTGCCTGCGCCATCGCCCTTACCGCTGGCGTGCCCACCGTCGCCGGCGCCCAAGTGCTCACGACCGACGACGTCTGCGGCAAGACCGCCGACGTCCGCGGCATCACGACAGAAAACCTGCCCGATATCGAGGCAACTAATGCCCTTGTTATGGGCAAGGACGGCACCGTCTACTATGCCCGCGGCGCCGATGAGCAGGTCAAGATTGCCTCGATCACCAAGGTCATGACCGCAATCCTGACCGTCGAAAACTGCAAGATGGACGAGAAGGTCACGGTGAGCAACGCTGCCGCCACCGTAGGCAACTCGACTGCCGGCCTGCTCGAAGGCGACGAGCTTACCGTGGAGCAGGCGCTGCGCGGCCTGATGATTCCCTCGGGCAACGACGCCGCCATCGTGCTCGCCGAATATGTGGGCAAGAAGATCGACCCTAAGACCAAAGACGCCGAGGCCACATTTGTGAAGGCCATGAACGAGCGCGCTAAGAAGCTCGGCTGCACCGGTACGCTTTTTGAAAACCCGCATGGTCTGGACTTTGATGAGTGGGCTGGCGATATGCACTCAACCGCACACGACGTAGCGCTGATGATGCAGGAGGCCATGAAAAACGACACGATCCGCGAGGTCGTAGCGAGCGAGGATTCCTGGATCGAGGTCACGGGCGCCGACGGCACCGACCATTCGCATTCCATGGACACGCATAACTATTTGCTGGGCCAAGATGGCAACATCGGTGGCAAGACCGGCACTACCGACGATGCAGGCTATTGCTTTACGGGTGCCTACAACCGCGATGGCGACGAGATCTACACCGTCGTTTTGAACTCCACCACCACCGACCAGCGCTTTACCGATACCGCAACCCTTGCCAATTGGTACTACGGTCACAAGGTGACGGTCGCGATCGCCAACACGCAGGAAAAGACCGCCAACGGCAACCCGCTTATGGCGCGCATTGGTCAAACCGACTGGACTGATAAGACGATCGACGCCACACTCGCCGATCCTACGGCGCAAGCGACCGTGTTTTCCCTTGCCGGCGAGGTGACCGAAAAGGTTAGCTACGACGATCTTTCGGGCACGGTGCATGTGGGCGACAAGGTGGGCAGCATTACGCTCAAGCAGGACGGTACCAAGATCGCCGTCATGGATTTGGTTGCCGACGAGGAAGGCTCGGGGCCGAATCCCATTGAGTGGCTACTCGTGAAGCTCGACCGCCTGGGCCGTCGCATCGACAACCGCCCACTCACGGCAGAAAGCGAGACCGTCGCCAAGGCGCCCGAGGTGTAGGACGCAATAATAATAAGCTCATTAAAAGGAGGCATCCGAAAGGATGCCTCCTTTTTTGAGGGTTCGAATCCCCAGCCGCCATTCTTGATAATAAAAAAGGGCCCCAAATGGGACCCTTCTTTCAATTCATACTGGCGGAGAGCTGGGGATGTCCGGGCATGCTGCGCATGCCCTCCGGCTTCAAAGCCTGGCGGCTTTTCGCCCACGGGCTACAAACGCTTTCGCGTTTGCTTAACGCCCGTGCCCTCTCGGGTTCGAATCCCCAGCCTCCTTTCTCCGCACAAAAAAGGGCCCCAAATGGGACCCTTCTTTCAAGTCATACTGGCGGAGAGCTGGGGATTCGAACCCCAGATGCCCTTTTGGGGCATACTCGCTTAGCAGGCGAGCACCTTCGGCCTCTCGGTCAGCTCTCCGTAACAGCCGTTCTATAGTAACCAAACAGCCGAAGTTGGGCAAGAGGAAATTTTCTAATTGCCTAGCAGCCTTTCCTCCTTGAAAGCTTCGCCTACCCCAGCGAGCGGTTGAGGGAGCCGAGCTCGTCGTTGCCCATGGTGCGCCACATTTGGAAGATACAACCGCGTGCCAGGAAAAAGAAACCGTTGTCGACCAGTTGCACAGCGGCATCTGCAAGCTGATTCGTCACGGCGGACACTGGCGGCAGCTCGAGTCCAGCCTTGCGGATGGTCTCGACCGCTTCCTCGAACGTCGGAGGCTCGCTGACGCCCATCTCGTTCATAAGGCCCTGCATTTCTTCCAGCGCGCTGCTGCCCGACTCCTCGCCGCGCGGCACCAGGCGGTAGCACGCCAACGCGAGCTCGAGCTGGTCGCAGTTCCAATAGGCAAACGCCAGGCGATAAAACAGGTAACCGATTGAAGTACGGTCGCTTGCAATGCGCAGGCCATGGCGCGCTACCTCGATAATCTCGTCAAAGCGCTCCAGACGTGCCAACACGTTGATGAGCGCGAAGTGAGACTGCATGGACGAGCGCGCCAGATCGTAAAGATGGCGCACCTCGGGCAGTGCTCGTTCAAAGTCCTCTTGCTCGGCGTAAAAGCTGCAGATCTCGTGCTGGGCAAAGTACAGCGCATCGGGCGCACGAAGGATTCGCACAGAGCGGTCTTCTTCCAACACCGGTAGCACCATGCGCACCAGCTGGTTATCGCAAAACTGCGTTTGAACCGGACCTGTCGCCAAAAGCTCGGCGACGGCGCACTTAGCCTCCAACTCCTCAACAAGACGGGAAAAGCCTTCAAAAGCACCTGTACGGTCGACTTTTGCCTGCTCGCGCAATTCAACAACACGGGCCACGTATGGGTCGTCGTCCTCTTCCATGACCTCCAGCTCGTCAGCCGTATCGGCAAGCAGCAGATCGCGCAGCGCCGGCGGCAGCATGCGATGGTCATCACGCGGACGAGCATGAACCTCCGCAGGTTCAATCGTCTCCGGAGCGGTTGACTCATATGCCTCAAGCACACGCTTGCACGGCATATCGTCCATGTCCATGCTCTCAAGATCCTTGGCGACAGGCACGCAATCGGCCAGATAGGCCGCGCGCCCAAAGAAATACGTTGCAACAACGCGCTCGCCCTGCTCACTGTCGGGAGCAGCAATCTGCACATAGCAGCGCGTGATGCAGGTGCCCGCGGCAAAACACGCTGCCGCAAGCGTGAGTGCCACGCGCGCATCGTGCTCCGCGGCCCAGATCGCACGCGCGTCCTCGTCCAACTCGCGCCAGGCGTCATCTTGAGCGTCGTATTCACGTTGCGGCATGGCATCAACGACAGACTGCCCAAACCGAACGAGCATGATCCCTTCGGCAACGTTGGCCCGATAGGTATAGTCGAGCCGCGTGACCACGTTAAGTGCCTCGACAATACGCGCGAAGCGGGTACGCACATCCCACTCACCGCCCGGCTGGCAAGCCACCGTACCCGGTTTGCCCCACGGGTTATCGCTCGAGGCCGTATCAAGCAGTCGGGGAACATCGTTGGTCGTCTTGGCGATATGCCACGCATCAAAGAGCGCGCAGCCCTCAAGGCTCGGCGAGGATGCCGCAGGGACCAATCCGGCCCCGATGTGCTCAAGGATGCCGGAGAGACGGTTAAGACGGCACTCGATGGCAAGCAGCATGTCAATCTCGTCCCGGTCCAGCAGGCTGCGATCAAAATTGAGATAGAAAAGCTTTGAGCGATCGATGCGAGCCAGGCTCATCTCGGACTTAGCGGCGATGGTGCGCAAGCGAGGCAAGTCAATTTCACTCATAAGGGCGGCGGCATAGCGCTCGATACCGCTCGGATTCTCGGCATGGTCAACGCGGTAGAGCAGCGTCTCGATAGCGTCAGGTAGCGGTGTCGTGTTAAAGCCCAAAAACACCTCGACCGGCTCGGGCAACTTTACGAGCTTGATCTTGTCGACAACGTTTTGCATACCCTCGTCGAGTCCGTCGGCGTCCGCCGTGCTCGCAATGGTATTTTCGGAGTCAGCGAATATCACGTAGCGCAGGAACATCGATGCCATGAACTCACCGTAAGGAAGGGAGCGGGTCGAATTCCATGTCTCGTGATCGGACTGTTCGCGCATGGGGCCTTCGGGAGAGCCGACGGTTCGCGCGCACGCGCGCATTGTGCCGTTGGCTCCCCGAACCACAATCTCACCAATACCGGAGTCCGACTCGTCAAGGACCAGTTCCATGTCGGGATCGTTGGGCAGCGGAGTCTCGCTAACGGGGCGGTCCACCTTGTACACCTCGCCCGAAACGCTTACGTAGCCCAAAAGCGACACATAACTTTTGCCAACGAATTCGACGACATAGCAAGATTCATGCTGATCCTCGCCAAAGAGTTTCCAGACCACGCCATATGAACGTCCCGCAGGCTGCTCGGGCATCGCCGGAAAGCGCTTTTTGGGATCGAGAAACCTGAGCTTGTATGTCGGACGCTCTGCCACGAAGTATCACCCTGATCGGTCGCTTGAAGAAGGAGTGGTCGCGAATTAGTCGCGACATCTACTCGGAATCTTACACGAGTCGACAGGAAATCGTCCGCTTTACGCCCGCGCCTCGACCGAGGTTCGAATCAATGCGGTGTTTACGTAAAAGAAAAGCCCCCGTTGCCGGGAGCTTTAATCTCAAATGGTGCGGCGTATAGGATTCCGCGCATCCGCTGCGCGGATCCGCACCGGCTTCGCCCGCCTGCCGGCGTGCTCGCCCGCGGGCTAAAAACGCTCCGCGTTTTCTTTACGCCCGCGCCTCGACCGAGGTTCGAATCAATGCGGTGTTTACGTAAAAGAAAAGCCCCCGTTGCCGGGAGCTTTAATCTCAAATGGTGCGGCGTATAGGATTCGAACCTATGACGTTCTGATTCGTAGTCAGACCCTC